>CAWCST010000005.1:0-36188 GCA_963798305.1 uncultured Verrucomicrobiae bacterium | reverse complement strand
CAGTTCATTTTATTTCTCCCTATTAATGCGAGCGCCAAGTCTCTTCTTGAGTGTGCTCCGCGCGCGAGCGAGCCGCGACATCACGGTTCCAGGCGGAATTTGCACGATGTCGGCTATCTCCTTGTAAGAGAGATCCTCCTGGTGTCGCAGCGTCAAAATCTCACGGAATTCCGCAGGCAATTCATCCATTGCTTCCCTAATAAGTTCCGCGTCTTCACTATGCTCCAGAATCGTCGCGGCATTCACAGACTCGCCGTCGGACCGGTGTATTTCTTCATCAAATGCCGTGGTGAGATCAACCACATGGTTCCTTTTCAGTAACGTGTACGAGGTATTTCGAACAATCGTCAGCAACCAGGCCCTGCCGTTGGAGCCGTGGAATCCACCGAAAGATTTAAACGCGCGCAGAAACGCCTCTTGGACCACATCCTGCGCATCCTGTTCGTTGCGAAGCAGCCATTTTGCTAAATTGTGCGCCGCATCAAGATGAGGCAGCATCATCGCTTCAAAGGTTGTTTCCATAATTTTCCTTTTCAGGTTGCGACATCTGTCCGGCGGGCCTGTTTTTTCGTGCCGGCATAAATGTGCTTCTATCTGCTAAAGCGGAAATCCCGGCTGAAACCCGCCACGACTGCGCAGATTTTTTAATCGCCTCCCGCTGTGCTGTAAAAATCCCTCGAGCGTGTTAGAATTTGCGGCGTCGAGCACCCTATATGAGGACGCCCTCACCCGTGCAACAAGAGGTCACCCAACTCCTTGGCGACTGGAGCGGCGGGGACGAGGGAGCACTGGAGAAGTTGATCCCGCTGGTGCAACCCGAATTGCACCGGCTGGCCCACCATTACATGAGCCGAGAGCGCGCCGGCCACACCCTGCAGACCACCGCAATCCTTAATGAAGCTTACCTGCGGATGGTCGATAATACGAAGCCGCTCTGGCAGAACCGGACCCACTTTGTCGCGGCGGCCGCGCAGTTGATGCGGCGCATCATGGTTGACCATGCCCGTGAACGCCACTCGCTCAAGCGTGGCGGCGGCGCGTTGAAAGTAACCTTGGATGAAGCTGCGTTAGTGACGGAGACGCGATCGGAGGAATTGCTCGCCCTCGATGAAGCATTGGAAAAGTTGACAGCGCAGGATCCCCGTAAAAGTCATATTGTTGAACTGCGCTACTTCGGCGGTTTGACGGTCGAAGAGACGGCTGAATTCCTGAAACTCTCGCAGCGGACGGTGGAGCGCGAATGGAACATGGCCAAGGCCTGGCTTTTCCGGGCGCTGAGCGAGGAAGAAACCTGATGAAAGCTGAGCGTTGGCAACAGGTTAACGATCTCTTCCAGTCAGCCACCGAGCGTGTGCCCGAGGAGCGGGCCGCATTTCTTGAGGAGGCTTGCCACGGCGACGAAGGCTTGTTCCACGAGGTTGAGTCTCTGCTCGCCTCTTACGAGCGGGCGGAGAATTTTATCGAATCACCGGCCTTCGAAGTCGCTCCCGAGCTTCTGACTAACGACAGGGCCGGCGCATTGGTTGGAGAATTGATTGGTCATTATCGGATCCAGTCGCTCATCGGCGTCGGCGGAATGGGCGAGGTTTATCTGGCGCAGGACGAGCGGCTCGGGCGCAAAGTCGCGCTCAAGCTTCTCCCAACGCGCTTGACAGCAGACGAGACGCAGCTGAGTCGGTTCAAAACCGAGGCCCGGAGTGCCTCGGCATTGAATCATCCGAACATTCTGACGGTTTACGAGATCGGCGCGGAGGGAAACCGGCAATTCATCGCGACGGAGTTCATCGAAGGCATGACGCTGCGCGCGTCGCTCGCGTGCGGGAGGATGAACCTGCACGCCGCGCTGGAAATTGCCGTGCAAGTGGCCTCGGCGCTGGCTGCCGCGCACGAAACCGGCGTCGTGCACCGCGACATCAAACCGGAGAACATCATGCTGCGACCGGACGGATACGCGAAGGTGCTCGACTTCGGGATTGCCAAACTGACCGAGCAAAGGCCGGCATCGGAGCATTATGAGCTCGGAACAACGGCGGTGCTGCAAACGCGACCGGGGTTAGTGTTAGGGACGGCGCACTACATGTCTCCGGAACAGACGCGTGGCCAGAAGGTGGACGCGCGCTCGGATATTTGGAGCCTGGGCGTGGTGCTCTACGAGATGGTTGGAGGGATCCCACCGTTCCGGGGCGAGACGCCGAGCGACTGCATCGCCTCGATCCTGAGGACGGAGCCTCCACCTTTATCGGGCGTGTTGTCGGATGTTCCGCTCAAACTCGAATCCATTCTGCAAAAGGCTTTACGCAAAAACAGGGATGAGCGTTACCAGACGATCAAGGAGATGCTCGCCGACCTCCGAAATCTCAAGGGGGAAGCGGAAGGCTCCTCGCCGCAGATCAAAGCGCGTGGCGAATCTATCGTCAGCAAAATCAAAGGTCACAAGCGCGGCGTTTTACTCACCCTGGCGGCGGCGATCTTGGCGGCCGCGGCGTTTGCCTACTCTTTTTTCTTCGTCGCTCCGGCGCCATCACCAAATGAAAAATCCATCGCCGTTCTGCCCTTCGAAAACTTGAGCGAAGATAAATCTAACGCCTACTTTGCCGACGGCATCCAGGACGAGATCCTGACGCGCTTATCCAAGATCGCCGATCTGAAGGTAATCTCGCGCACGTCAACGCAGCGTTATAAGAACACATCTCAAAGTCTCTCTGAGATTGCCAACCAACTCGGCGTTGCCAATCTCCTGGAAGGTAGCGTCCAGAAAACAAATGATCAGGTGCGCGTCAATGTGCAATTGATCAGAGCCGCGAATGATTCACATCTCTGGGCTGATACCTTTGATCGCAAACTGACCGACATCTTTTCGGTCGAGAGTGAGGTAGCCAAAGCCATCGCCGACCAGTTGCGAGCGCACCTGACCGGTCGGGAAGAGCAAGCCATCGCTGCCAGACCGACAAACAATCCTGAAGCTTACGATGCCTACCTGCGCGGTCTGGCTTATACACTTAAGACTGGCGACACACCCGCCAACGCCCTTGGCGCACAGAAATATCTCAGAGAAGCTGTGAGGTTGGACCCGAAGTTCGCCCTGAGTTGGGCGCTGCTGTCATACGTCGATGCGCTCGGCTACCTCACACTGACTCTTCAACCAACGGTCGCTCTGCATGAAGAGACACGACAGGCAGCCGAAACGGCTTTCAATCTTCAGCCCAATCTTGGTGAGGCCGTAGTGGCCAAGGGATATTACCACTACGCCTGCCTGAAAGATTACGACACCGCGGTGCGTTACTTTGAGCAAGCGCGTCAGTTCCTGCCCAATAGCAGCCAGATTCCTGAATCGCTGGCCTATGTCGAGCGAAGGCGAGGCCAGTGGGACCGGAGCGAATCACATTTCAACGAAGCAGAGCGGCTCGACCCGCGCAACATTAACCTACTCACCTCGCACGCAGCATCCTCCATTATACGGCGGCGCTTCCCCGAGGCGTTGCGCAAGCTTGATCAGGTTCTCGATATTACACCGGACGACGTTGATACCCTTGCGGAAAAGGCGGCTATTGCGCAAGCCGAGGGCGACCTGCCGGGTGCTTCAGCGCTTCTCGCGCCACTCCACCCGAACGCCGAGGACACGATCGCATTGGGAACGCAAGTTTACCAAGCGATCTTGGAGCGCCGTCCTGCACAAATCATCCCTCGACTAGAGGAGGTGCTTGCCAAGCCTGACCCAGCATTGGGTTATTTCAATGGCGAACTGCGCTTTTGGTTAGGCTGGGCGCAAGAAGTCGCCGGCGACCATGCCGCCGCGCAGGAAAGTTGGCGACAGGCGCGGAGCGAACTGGAATTGTTTCTCAAAGAACAGCCGGAAAATCCGGCTCTGATTGGCGATCTCGCGCTTACCAATATGGGACTTGGTGACAAAGCGGCCGCGTTGGCGCTATCGGAGCGGGCGATGGCTGTGATCTCGATCGAGAAAGACGCGTTAGGTGGTCCCACTCCGCTCGAGGTTTTCGCCCGGGTGGCGGCGCAGCTAGGAGAGCGCGACCGGGCCATCGCCGCGTTACAGAAATTACTTTCAATACCGTACGCGGGCCCACTGGCTTCAAACGTGCCGCTTACTCCGGCGCTGCTCCGGCTTGATCCGATGTTCGACCCGCTGCGGAATGATCCGCGTTTCCAAAAACTCGCATCGAGCGGGCCGAAAGCCGCCGACAAATAATGCGACGCGGTGATCCCGCAAACTCCTCGCCGAGCGAGGTACCGACGGTTAATTCGACATTTCGGCATCACCAATTGACGCCCGGTAGCGATAATCCCCAGTTGCCCAGAGACCACGGCGGTCGGGGGCCAGTAGAGTCAGTCAATTGGGAAGCAAAACCTCATTACCGGAAACGACCCCTCAATTTCCAAGCGGTGTATTCCGAGGGAAGAGCACGGCCCGTTTTGCTCCACACAACACGAACGTTAAATGTGAAGATCAGACCACGTCTTCTTCCGTCAGGACGAGAGCACTCGTTTTCGCCAAGGATAGACATCGTCGTCCTCGTTAAGGGGCGTCAGAGAAGGAGGACAGAGGTCTTGATCTTCGCTCGGCACGGGGCCCAGAGCGGCCCGGGTCTTTTTGCCGCGAAAGCGGTTCACGGGTTGTTCGAGTAACTGCCACGACACAGCCGCGACTACAAGCGTGGCAATGCCGAGTACGATCAACCGCACCGACGGTATCGTCAGCAGCCATTGCATCGGCTGTGGCAACCAGCGCTGAAAGAGCATCGCAACCAGGATGTGATAAATGTACAGTCCGTAGCTGATCCGTCCGGCAAAGACGAGCGCGGGAAGAGTCAGGAAACGGGCAATATAGCCATGAAATCCGGTCGCCGTTCGCGCTACTAACATTACGAAAGCGCCGGCTTCCAGCGGCTCCACCATTACCGAACTTAACCGCGTCGGGTCGCCGATCCGCCAGATCGCGGCCAGGGCGAGCATTGAGAAACAAATTGCCGCGATCAACCAACCGGCGCGGCTTGGCCGCAACCGTCCGCCGCACCAGCCGAGGGCCGCGCCTGCCGCAAGAGAGTCGAGGCTGCCGAAAGGCAAAACCCAGCGGGCAATCATCGGTACGGAGAAAATCACGCAACCAATTCGAAACGCGACTCCCGCCAAGGCAACGGCAATGATTATTTGCAGCATCCATCGACGCGGGAACAGCAGAATGAGCAGCGGCCAAAGCAGATAGAATTGCTCCTGCACGCAAATGGACCAAAGATGTGAGATTGCTAGCGGCCACTCGTTTTCAGAGGCAATGAGCCAATTAACCGTGCCTGTAAATACCCATGGCCAATTGTGCCGGATCGTGCCGAGACCAAGAATTAGCGCAATTGCCGCATACACCCCATACGCAGGCGAGATTCGCAGGAAGCGTCGCCAATAAAATGCGCGAATCACTCTTCCGACTGACAAACCGCCGGCCTCCATTCGTCCCCGGGCACGGCGCAACGACGCCGTGATGAAATAACCGCTCAAAACGAGAAAAAGCCGCACTCCCGTCGCGCCGAGATGAATCCAATCCGGCAACGGAAAATTGGGAACATCCGCACTGAAATGATCGACCATAACCGTCAGCACGGCGAGCGCTCGCAATCCGTCAAATTGGGGCTGATAACGATCCGCCGAATGGTCGCGCGGTGAGGCCTGCTCCGACACGACCGCGCTTGCTGCATCTGACCACCAGTAAGAGCAGAGAGCAGCAGAGAGCACCGACATTCCATTGTGAAGACCGATTCCAGGTCTCGTGGTTACAAACTTTTACTTAATTAACGTTTTTGCAGAAACCGGTCACCGCAGAGCAACTGATGCAATCCGCTCATCCAATCCTCGTTTGCCGCGCCGTAATCCCGCGACCGCGGGACGAAGGCGGCTGTCCTCTGTCCTGCGCGCTACTTGGCTTCGGCCAGGCTGTCCCGCAGTTCCCGCTTCAATGTTTCTTTCATCTCCGGAAACAGGCCTTCGTGGCAGCGAAAAATTTTGCCGGAAGGAGAGATTAGAACCATGCTTGGAAGGCCCGGGCTAGCGTATGCCTTGAACATTTCCGAATTGGAATCGAACAGTGTGGGCATGACAAAGCCTTGAGATCCCCAAAACGCCTGCACCCTTTTCAATTTTTCGCTTGTGTCCGAGCCTTGCTCGAGCGTGTTCACAGCGAAGACTCTGACCGGTAATTTTTCTCCGGCGGCCCAGTCCGCGACCGATTGCGTTTCTTTCAGCGCCTTCCAACACGGCACGCACCATGTCGCCCAAAAATCCAGGAGCACGACGGAACCGCGGAGATCTTGCAGCGCTATCTTTATCCCGTCCAAGGTTTCGAGTGCAAAATCGGGCGCGGCCGAACCTAAAGCGAGTCGCTTCGATGCTAGCTCAGTCAGATTGTTAACGACACTGCGCGAACCGGCGGTGAAAGTAATTGGCGGTTCGGCTGATGCCCGCGGCGAAAATGTGCCGTTCACGCGAACAAGAAATCCTTCCGGTGCGCCGGGCGGCTTTACTTGAAACGAAATTCTCTGAGAAAATGAGTTTCCGGATTGATGCGCGCATTCAGCTCCCCATTGTTGGCGACAAAGTGGACTTCATCGTACGGCTTTTTGTCGTCGCTAGTGACCCGCCGATATCCGTCGATGCGCAACGGCTCGAGAAGATTGAAACGAAATGTGTCCACGCAGGCATCAAGGCTTTTCCCTTCATGCATGGCTAGTGGTGGCGGTTCGAAGAGAGAACCGGCGCCGGCTACGCTCCGCAGAATGCTGCCGAAATCGCGGTCGTAACTGGCGGACACGTATTTATCGGGCACATCGCTCTGAGTGAGATAGAACGTTTTATCCAGCGCGACCGCTTCCAGCAGAGCGTTCTTTACGAGCGAGCGACGGCCGGGACCAAATCCGTATCCTGCGTCTTTGTCTCCTGCTCCGAACCTGGCGCGTTGACGACATATGAAAGCGTATCGCGCAACGCCTCGACGTTTTTGTAGGCCTTGGCCGACGTCTCGAGAATCTCACGCGCACGCGCAACTTCGCCTTGCGACCCGGCCTCAACTGCAATGATTGCCATCGTCGCGGTTAACACCACGACAAATATCCCCTTCATATCAATTCGACGCCGTGACACGTCGCATTGGATTCAACAATTCTTGGTCGTCGGTCGCCGCCGCTACTTCATGAAGTCCCGGACGAGCTGCGCAATCTGATCCGCTGCGGTATCGAGCGCGAAATGGCCCGCATCGAGGACGTGGATTTCGGCCTTCGGTACGTCCTTGCGGTACCGTTCCGGCTCCCCTAGGTCGAACGACAGATCATACTTACCCCAGAGGACGAGAAGCCGAGGTTGCTTCTCGCGCATCCATGCCTGCCACTTGGGATAGGCGTCGACGTTCGTGCGGTAGTCGTAGAAGAGGTCGCTTTGAATGTCGGCCTGGCCGGGCTGATTCAAAAAGTAAAACTCGTCCGTCCAGAGATTGGGGTCATAGCGTTCTACGTTGGGATCGTTCCCGCCATGACGGGTGCGCGTTGTAGCTAACGAGAGGAGATTTGTGCGAAGCGCGCTTTCGTTAGGTGCGCGATCGGCCCAAAAGGCGCGCCGCGTTTTCCAATTCGCCCCCAAACCTCCGTTGTGTGCCACGGCGTCCTGGACGATGAGAGCCTCGATCCGATCCGGATGGGCCAAGGCCATGCGAAAACCAACGGGGCCGCCGTAATCCTGCATGTAAAGCGTGTAGCGCGAGAGCCCGAGCGCTTCGGTGAAATGATTCATGATCTCGGCGTAGTGATCGAACGTGTATGCGAATTTCTTCGGGTCCGGCCAGTCGCTGTGTCCGAAGCCCGGGTAATCGGGCGCGACGAGGTGATAGCGATCGGAAAGCCGGGCGAAAAGAGGCTCAAACATCCGCGATGAAGAAGGCAGTCCGTGCAGCAGGAGAAGCGTCGGCGCTTCTTTCGGGCCGGCCTCTCGATAAAAGACGGAGAGCCCATCGATTTGTGTCGTGCGATAAAAAGTCGGGTGTTCCATGGGACGTTCCTTTCCTTTTGGTTGGGCTAACAATTGAAATAATCCGAGTATCACAGAAACCACCAACGCCATGCGGGAGATCGGCGAGAAATGCCGGGAATGGGGTCTGATCTTCACTTTCCACATTTCCTAACGACGTTGGGATCGGTTCGCCTTGGCGCCGCGTTGAAGCGTTGAATGGAGCGACGGGGATCGAGCGACATAGATTGCATAACCCGAGGGGCGAGGGTGAGAGAGTGGGAGCGAGCGAATCAATCGTAAAGCGTCACATCGGCAGAATGCGGAGTCAAAGCGCTGACGAGTGACCCGCCTTCGCATAAACTACTTTGGGGCAAGAATTGACGATTTTCTGGAAGCGCGGATCGCCGCGGAGCGGGTCCCAGAAGGGAAGCAGTTTTAGCGAACCGTAACTGGCGACGATGGATGCCCCAGGAGTTGGACCGGCCAGGGCCAATTGTTGCAAAGCCAAATCCTTCTCGCCTACCCAAGCCGCGATGATCGCGAAGTATATCTGCATTCTCTGGCCATTGATGGAATCCTTTTCTACCGGCATGAGCTCCATCGCCCGTTTTCCCTCTGTCGAGGCGACTTCCTTTTTTCCAAGGCCGGCATCAATTAATCCCAAAGCGCACAGCGCCGGTGCGTAGTCCTTTTGCTTTTCCACGAGCTGCTCCTGCTCGAGACGAGCGGCGGCGAAGGCCTCGGCGGCTTTTCCATCTTCATGCATCGCACGGGCGAGAAGGCCTTCACCGAAATGCCGGCCAAGCAAAACGGTGCCATCGCCCCAGAAGGGATTGTCACCTAGTGCCGCGAGAGCCTGCTCCGCTCCAGCCCAATCTCGCTCTGCCAACGCACGGACGAACCAATTGTCAGCCGCATGAGCGATCGATGCAGGCTGCTCTGCCCGCACTCGTTCGATAGCCTGATGCAACGGCCGAGGATCGGCTTTCCAGCACAAATCAACCAGAGCGCGCTGCATTCTCGTCTCAATGTCATCCGGTGTGATCGCCAAAGCGCGATCAAGCACAGTAGCCATGTCCGGCCAACGGTGAAGAAATTGATAGCTGAGGGCAAGCTGAGCGAGAGTAAACGGATTTCGCGGATCCAGTTCCACCGCGCGCTTCAAATCGCGCAGCCCTTCCTCATGCTCCCCTTGCCGGCGCAGAATGTAGCCGGTCAGCTCGTAAATCCGTGGATCGTTCGCTAAGCCGCGGCGCGCAATCTCCAGTTCGGCCAACGCTGCCTTGTAATCACGGAGAGCAAAATACAAGTGCGAAGCTCGGGCCAGGTGCGTTTCGGGGGCGTCTGGCCGCAGGCGCGCTACGCCCTGTAGAGCGGTTTCTGCCTGAGCGAGCCGAGCGGCGGTATGATCGGTACCGAGCGCGTAAAGAGAATCGTTCGCATAGACAAGCTGATAGTACGCCTCGAAAAACGATGGATCGCGCGCGATCGCGGTGTTCAGGTTGTCAACCGCCTGCAGGTAGTTCGCTCTTTGAGACAAACTAAATCCCGTGGTGAGGAGGAGAGTTTTGGCGCGGCTGTACTCGTCGAAAGCAGCGATATTAGCAGTAGGCTTCTCTTCAATCGCCGCTTTCTCGTTCGGTGAAAGCTTTGCCTGAAGTTGATCGGCAATGGCCTTGGCGATCTCGCTCTGAATGGCGAATACATCCGCGAGATCGCGATCGTAGGTTTGTGCCCAGAGATGCGCGTCGTTGCGGGCGTCGATTAACTGCGCGTTCACCCGAGTCTTGTTGGCAGCACGTTGCACGCTGCCTTCCACCACATGCGCGACTCCGAGCTGCTGCCCGATTTCGCGCAGGTTACGCGCAACTCCGCTCTTATACTGCATCACCGAGGTGCGGCTGATAACCTTCAGGTCCGCAATCTTTGCCAGGTCCGTGAGGATCTCGTCCTGCACGCCATCGGTAAAAAAGGCGTTCTCTTTGTCACTGCTCAGATTCTCAAACGGCAATACCGCGATCGATTTCTCTGGAATCGTCGAAGCTGTAGCCGCCTCGCTCTGCTTGTCGCGCCGTAGTTCCTCGGAGGCGGATCGAGGCGTGACTGTGGTTTTCTGGCGTTGGAAGACGAAGACGCCCGCGCCAATGACAACCAGCAGAACCAGAACGGCCGCAATCCAGCCAACCGGAATTGAACGGCGCTGCCTAACGTCGCGCTTTTCGCGCTCCTCCGATAGGCGGGTATTCCGCTCCCAAGGGAGCACGATGCGAAATAACTCCATCGGCACCGAAATGTTCTTTAGCTCGGTCGGTGCGAGCTTCTCAAAGCGCGCTTCCAACGCGTTGCGAATCTGGCGTTCCACGTCCATCGACACGCAGATCCCGCCCGGTCCCGCCACCGGCTCGATCCGCGAGGCGATATTCACTCCGTCGCCGTAAACGTCGCCACCGCGATGCATCACGTCGCCAATGTGAACGCCGATTTTAAGCTCGATGCGTCGATCAGGCGCGATATCGGCGTTGCGTTTGGCCAGCGTTCGCTGGATTTCAATCGCGCATTGCGCTGCTTCCAACGCACTCCCGAATTCGACCAGGAACGCGTCACCAATCGTTTTTATTTCAGTGCCGTTAAACCGCGGAAAGATTTCCCGAAGCAACCGGCGATGTTCCTCCAACAATTCCTGGGCAAGCTTTTCGTCGCGCTGGCTCAGCGCGCTGTAGCCCACCATGTCGGTGAACATGATGGCGGCCAGCTTGCGTTGCTCATCGGCGCTCATTTTGCGCTTTTCCAAATTCCCGCCTGCGGCGGGACACAATGCTGGCACAATTAAGAATCAGTTGTCCCGATGATAAAGGAAGCAACTCGACAGGCAATCGCAATCTGCTCAGCCGTTTTTGCACCCTACCGCCTGTCAGGAAAGCGCCGTGTATCGCTAACAGCGGTTGATCACTTCTGGACCTTGAAATCCACTGAGTATTGGGTGGTTTCCCAAGTCACCTTTATCGTGCCGCCGCCGCTCGGATTACTATCGATAGCGATGGCGAGTTGATCGGCTGGTGAACTCGCCGGCTCGCCTTTCATATCTACGCGCGCGAAATCCTGTTTCTCATCGTACTTCGTACCCCATTGGCCGACCTGTTTGTTCACGATCAGCATTGCCGACTTCTCGTTGTGGGGAAGCATGAACAAAGTATAGCTACCGGCCGGAATCGATTTGCCGCCGAGCTCTAATGGCTTCTTCGTCGTTAACAGCGTGGCTTCGTCTGCCCCGAGGCGCCAAACCTTCTCGAACGGAACGAGTCCTTCCCAAATCTTGCGCTTCTCCCCGGTTTTCGGATCCTTGGTATAGGGCCGCCCATAAACGATCTCAATTTCGTCTCCGTCGATCGTTGCCTTCGCGGTGTCGTGCGGACTAATCCGTGCGCGTCCTTGCGCATCTAAAGGCGAAAATTGCGACAGGAACAAAAAAATGGCAGCAATTGATACTGAAAGTTTACTCATGGTAGCGAAGGTTGTTCCGATGTTTTTGGGACGTCCAGTAAAAAGGGGCGAAAACGTCGCCTAAAGGCGCTGGCGTTCTGGTTGTACTTCAAGTATTTGTCTTTCGCTTCAAGCGAACACACCCATGAAACTAAATTTCTCTTTAACCAGCGTTTTGGTTCTTACGTTCTGCGCAATCACGCGCGTTCAATCTCAGACGGTTCTCGATCTGCCGTATGCCAGCCAGGCTGCGCAGGTAAAACAACGGGTCGGCGTCACCGAAATTACAATCACGTACCACCGCCCGCTGGTTAACGGTCGCAAAATCTGGGGCGGATTGGTGCCGATGGGTCAGGTATGGCGGGCCGGAGCCAACGAGAATACCACGATCGAATTTAGCACGCTGGTTTCAATCGAAGGCAAACCGCTTCCGGCTGGTACTTACGGCCTGCACATGATTCCCAACGCCGACACCTGGACCGTCATCTTTTCCAAAATGGCGGTGGCGTGGGGAAGTTATACCTACAACCAGAGTGAAGACGCGTTGCGGGTCGACGTGAAGCCGCACCCGACCGAAATGGAAGAAGCGCTCGAGTACGAATTCGAAGATCTCAAACCGGATTCAGTCACGGTGACGATGAAATGGGAGAAGGTTGCAGTGCCGTTCCGCGTCTCGGTCAACCTCAACGACACAGTCTTACCATCGATTCGAAACCAGCTGCGCGGCCGTGCCCAATATTCGTGGGAGACATTGAATGAAGCGGCCAACTTTTGCCTGATCCATAAGACCAGCCTTGAGGACGGACTCAAGTGGGCGGATTTATCAATCCAGAACGAAGAACGATTCGAAAACCTGAGTACCAAAGCAGATTTATTGCAGGCAATGAATCGCACCGATGAAGCGAAGAAGGTGCGCGACCATGCTATGGAAGTGGCTTCATCGCTCCAGCTGTACGGCTACGGTCGCGGGCTGCAGGCGCAGAAACGCAGCGACGAAGCCATGGCGATATTCAAAACGGTTGCTGCAAAGGCTCCGGAAACCGTCGCGGGTCACCTGGCCTCGGCACGTCTGAAGTCAGCGGCAGGCGATTTCGATGGTGCGCTGGCCGAAGCAAAAGCGGCGGAGGCGGCTGCGACAATTGACGCGCAAAAGCAAAACATCAGGATCTTGATCGGCCGGCTGCAATCAAAGCAGGACATTAACAAATAAGGCGCGGTCCTACTCGCCGGAGATAAGGGTTTTGCTGCGGGTTTTTTCAACAAGAGCTCGCGTAATCGCTCGCACTGATGCATTCGCTCTTTACCGTCCGCTGATGCGTTGGGTTCGAGGCCAGCGGCGGGCAATTGCATTGTTGGGATTTGTCATGTCTCAATCGCTTCTCACGGAAGCTGCTCCGCCCACGCTGCCGAAACCAATGAACGCAGCTGAAATTCAGCTCGGACTGCAAAAGCTGAATGTGCTCGGACACGTGCTCTACGTCGCGGCGCACCCGGATGACGAAAACACAAACCTGATGGCGCTATGGTCTAACGGTTCGCTTTATGACACCGACTACTTGTCACTAACTCGGGGTGATGGCGGCCAGAACCTTCTCGGCCCGGAACTGCGCGAGCGCCTGGGAGTGATCCGGACGCGCGAACTGCTCGCAGCACGCCAAATTGACCATGCCCGGCAGTTTTTCACCCGTGCCGTTGACTTCGGATTTTCGAAAAGCGCCGACGAAGCGTTGCGACTTTGGGATCGGGACAAAATTCTATCAGACGTGGTCTGGGTAATTCGAAAATTTCAGCCGGATGTAATCGTTACCCGATTTAGTCCCGAAGACAATCTCACGCACGGGCATCACACCGCGTCAGCGATTCTAGCCCAGGAGGCGTTTAAGGCCGCAGCGGATCCGAAGCGATTTTCTGAGCAGCTTGCCTGGGTAAAACCGTGGCAGGCGACCCGGTTGGTTTGGAACACGTCGCCATTTTTTTTCCAAAATCGGAACCAGGCTTTCGATCCGACTGGCCTAACCAGTTTGGAAGCTGGCGGATTCGCGCCGCTGCTCGGCAAAGCATTTACCGAGATTGCTGCGGCAAGCTTGAGCATGCACAAGAGCCAGGGCGTAGGCAGTCCGCCACGCCGCGGCGAACGCAAGGAGTATTTTAAATTGCTGGCGGGGCCGCCGATGACAAACGGATTGTTCGATGGCGTCGATACGACGTGGAAACGAGTGCCGAATGCGACCGACATCGACAACCAAGTTCAGCAGCTGATCGCAAACTTTTCACCAGTCAATCCAGCCGCGTCAGTTCCGACGCTTCTCGAATTGCGGAAGGCGCTCACTGCCGTCGACAACGATTGGGCGGTATCGAAACGCGCCGAAGTTGACGGGCTGATTGCGAGCTGTGCTGCGCTTTACATGGAGAGTTCAACTGCGTTGGCCGCGGTCTCGCCGGGTCAGCCGCTCCCGATCAAATTCGATGCGATCAATCGATCATCCGTACCGATCAAACTGATCAGTGTTCATGCTCCGGTTTCCGGTGAAACTCTGCGCATCGAGGCGCCACTCGCTCGCGATCAATTTTTTACCAAGGATCTCGGGCCGACGCTGCCAGCGAACATGGTTTACTCACAACCCTATTGGCTGCGTAAGACGCCAACAATCGGAACGTTCATTGTAGACGATCAGCAGTTGATCGGGCTTGCTGAAAATCCGCCGGCTTTTCCGATTGAAGCGACACTCGACATTGCGGGTCAGGAAATACGCTATCTGATCGATACGTTCTTCCGTCGGGTGGACCCGATTGCGGGTGAGGTTCACGAGTTGCTGGCCGTGGCTCCGCCGGTATTCGCAAATCTACCGAGCAGTGCGTTTGTTTTTCCCGATGAAAAGGCTCGGCCCATCGCCGTCGAGATAACTTCATCGACTGCGGCGGTGCAGGGCAGCGCCCGTCTCGATGCTCCGGCCGGATGGCAGGTCACGCCAAAATCTGTTCCGGTTGATTTGAAGGTGCCTAACGAAAAGATGTTTGCAGAATTTTCCGTAACACCTCCGGGAAGAGCAGGAGATGGAACTCTTCGTGCGGTTGCATCTACCGGCGGCGAGGAATTCTCATTCAGTCGCGAGCAAATCGCTTATCCGCACATCGGCGTCCATATATTGATGCCGGCGGCCGAAGCCAGGGTGGTCCGGGCCGAGATTCGGAAAACGGGGCAACAGATTGGCTATCTCCCCGGTGCGGGAGATGAGATTCCCCAGTGTCTTCAGCAGATCGGCTACAGCGTCAAAGTGTTGGAGCCCGGAGATGTGACGCCGGAAAATCTTGCCCGATTCGATGCCGTTGTGCTCGGTATTCGCGCTTACAACACCCAAAATCGAATTGGCGATCTGCAGCGCAAGTTGCTGGACTATGTCCAGGCTGGTGGTGTGGTCGTTGCGCAATACAACACCACGGCCGACCTCAAGACCAAGGATATCGGTCCATATCCGCTCGAAATCTCGCGCGATCGCGTAACCGATGAAACTGCGGAGGTGCGAATTCTCGCGCCGGGCCATCCGGTCCTGAACACGCCTAACAAGATCACTGCTGAAGATTTCAAAGGATGGGTTCAGGAGCGCGGACTGTATTTTCCCAACAAGTGGGACCCGCGGTGGACCGCCATTTTGTCATCCAATGATCCCGGCGAAAAACCGATGGACGGCGGGTTGCTGGTCGCGAAAGCCGGTAAAGGTTACTTCGTTTACACTGGCTACTCGTGGTTTCGGCAATTGCCGGCCGGAGTCCCTGGTGCCTATCGGCTGTTTGCCAATCTGGTTTCGCTGCGCAGTGCGGAATGAAAGGAACCGATCTTCAAAGCGAGCCTAACGGCGACTCTGCTCCTTTGTTTGGCAGCTGGCCCAAAGCCTACTGCGTAGCGCTCGGAATATTCGCGTTCGAGATCGTATTGTTCTACGCCTTTACGGTCATATTTTCGTGAACCGGCTCGATTATGTCGTCCTGATCGCGACGATTTTGGCAATCCCATTGTACGGGCTCTGGCGCACGCGCGGTCGCAAGACCCTTGGCTACTATATCAAGGGGGACGAAAGCATCCGATGGGCTACCATTGGACTTTCAGTGCTCGCCACCCAGGCCGGGCCGATCACATTCCTTTCCATGCCGGGTCAAGCTTACGAAAGCGGAATCGGCTTTGTTCAGAATTACTTCGGCCAGCCGTTCGCACTGATCGCTGTTTGCGCCGTCTTCGTGCCTATTTTCCAGCGGCTTAAGGTTTACACCGCCTACGAATATCTGGGTCAACGATTCGATCAAAAAACAAGATTGTTAGGCGCTTTTCTATTTCTGATTCAGCGCGGTCTGGCTGCGGGAATCACCATTTATGCCCCGGCAATTATTCTCTCGGCACTACTCGGCTGGCGATTGAATCTAACGATCTGGCTCGCCGGCGGGCTAGTCGTCGCCTACACCGCGTTTGGTGGGACGAAGATCGTTAGCATCACTCAGCGGTATCAGATTCTGATCATCTTTGTCGGGATGGCTCTTGCCTTTATTATCGCGGTGCATCGACTGCCGGCCGGATTATCGTTCGACCGCGCCCTAACCGTCGCCGGTGGCATGGGAAAACTACAGGCGGTCGATTTCTCGTTGGACCCGGATCGGCGCTACACGTTTTGGTCGGGAATCTTTGGCGGATTTTTTCTCGCACTCTCGTATTTCGGCGCCGACCAGTCTCAGGTTCAACGGTATCTCGCCGGCGGGTCGTTAACCGCCAGCCGATTCGGTCTCCTTTTTAATGCGGTTGTGAAAGTGCCGATGCAATTTCTCATTCTGCTGCTGGGAGCAATGGTTTTCCTGTTCTACCAGTTCGAAGAGCCGCCTATTTATTTCAATCGCCCAGCCTATGACAGAGCAATCGCACTCGGGCATGGTGCCGAGTTGAATGAGTTACAGGCAGAGTTCGATGACGTATTCACGCGCAAACGTGACTTGCTGAATTCATCGGGCGTAAACTCCGCGTCTCGCCAGGAAATTCTGCAGCTCGCCGCCAAGGCCCGCGAACTGCGCGACCGCGCAAAAGCGGTTCTTGAACGCGCCGGCGCCAGCCCGAAAAGCAAGGATTCCGACTACGTCTTTATCACTTTCGTCCTCCAGCATCTGCCGCATGGCGTTGTTGGACTGCTAATTGCGGTGATCCTGTGCGCCACGATGTCGGCTACTGCGGCGACGCTGAATGCGCTGGGCTCAACCACCGCGGTGGATTTCTATCGACCGCTGATCCGGCCGAACGCGCCTGATCACCATTACGTGGTTGCGACCGAGTTATTGACGATCGCGTGGGGGCTGGTGGCGATTGGTGTGGCCTCGTACGCGAGCCTGGTCGAGAACCTGATCGAAACCGGCAACATTCTCGGGTCAATCTTCTACGGCAGTATTCTCGGGTTGTTCCTGGCGGCTTTCTTCTTGCGCAGTGTTCGCGGTTCGGCGGTGTTCTTCGCCGGGCTTCTTGCTCAATGCCTGGTGCTGGGCCTTTTTTTGACCCTAAGGATCAGTTATCTCTGGTACAACCTGATCGGTTGTGCGGCGGTGCTGGTGTTTAGTCTAGCGCTGCAGCGAACTATTTTCGCGAAGTCATCTCCAGCTTAACAACCATGGCCGCGCCGATTATCTGTTTCGGGCAACAACCGTGCGGCTTTTTCCCAAAACGATTTCTCTATGCCAAGATTGTCACCGCCAGACAACTTCAACAGGAAATTGGTGGCGAAATCGTGTTTTTCTTTCACGACAGCGATCATGATCCGCACGAGACGATAACGATCTTGCGAGAACGACGTTCTGGTCGTGAACATCGCGTCAATTTCCGATTCCTGAACTCGATTCAGAAGGAGTTCTCGCCTCTGTATGCAAAGCGCATTCTTCCGGGCTGGCATTCGAAAATGGTACGGCAGCTGCCAAACTACGTTGACCGCGAACTGGTCGACAAGTTCCAGGAAGTTGACCGCCACAACCCGGCTGATTTTTGCCTGAAGATGTATGGCAAGATGGGGCTGCTGGACGGCGTCCGAGTGGAAAGATCAAGCTCACCCGAATTCAGAAAGCGCGCGGTTTCGGTGGACGATTATTTTGTTGATGTCCAGTGGGAAGGCGAAACGGTTCGGGCCCGCTGCCGGGACGGAAAATTCCTGCTGCACAAAGGCGCCGACCGGTTCATCGAACTTCCTTCCCAGGAGTTCGACGCCACTCAGATCAGTCCTACGCGTGATACTCGTCTGCGGTGGATGCAATCGGTCATTCAATGCACGCACTACGTCGCTGGTGCCGGCGAACAGGAGTATTTGAACGAAGCTGATGCGCCGGGCATCACGTTCGTACTCCGAATGGACATTTCCGAATCAGACAAGGCTTATACTGAAAAATGATGGAGCAGAGACCGTTGAGAATTGGCATTACCTGCTTCCCACTGATCGGCGGAAGCGGCATTCTCGCGACATCGTTGGGGATGGAGCTCGCGGCGCGTAATCACGAGGTTTATTTCTTCAGTTATGCCAAACCGGTGCGTCTCGACCTAACGGCGCCACGAATTCACTTCCACGAGGTTGCCGTGGGCAAGCACAGCGTGTTTCCGTGTCCCGATTACACCTTGCCCTTGGCCGTAAAGATGGCGGATGTAGGCCGAGCGGAGCGCCTTGATCTATTCCATGTGCACTACGCAGTGCCCCACGCGACGGCGGCATTTTTAGCGGCCGAGATGATCGGCAATTCGGCCCCGAAAATCGTGACGACGCTTCACGGGACCGATACGACCATGCTTGGCCCGAACCCGCAATATCGCGGCGCGATCGCGCACGCTCTGACCCACTCCGATGCGGTGACGGCCGTCTCCGAAAGCTTGCGACAACAGACTATCGAAACATTTGCCCTGACCCAAACAGTTGACGTAATTCCAAACTTTTTTACTCCAACTGCGCCCACTCGAAGCCGCGAGGAAGTCCGTCGCGATCTCGGCTTAACCGGCGAATTTCTGGTGCTACACATGTCGAATCTTCGTCCATCGAAGCGGATTGATCTTCTGTTGAGAATCATCGCAAAGATGGGACAGCGAAATCGAGTCCGGCTGCTCATTCTCGCCGGCAGTTCCTTCGCTTCTTGCGAACCTCTCCTTGACGAACTGGGCATTCGGCAAAACGTGATCGTGCGGACCGCGGCCGAACCGGTTGAAAATTATCTCCAGGCGGCCGACGCCGGGCTTTACACGTCTGAGATTGAGAGCTTCGGTTTGAGCATTTTAGAAACGATGTTCTTTGCAAAGCCGATCATCGCTTTTAGAGTGGGCGGAATCCCTGAAGTGGTAGGCAACACCGGCTCGCTTCACAAGTTTGGCGATGTCGATGCCATGGCGAAAACGGTCGACGAATTGATCGAATCGCCGGAGCAAGCTCGTGAAATAGGTGAGGCCGGTCGAAAGCGAGCTTCAGCGGAATTCACAGCGCAAAAGGCAGTACCGCGTTACGAAGCAGTCTATCGCCGAGTGTTATCGGCTCAGCGTTAGCGGCAGCGGATTTCCTTGCCGCTATCGTAATCCGAGCATAGTGAACGCCGTTAAAAGGGGGTCTTAGCTCAGTTGGTCCAGAACAACCGAGAGAATTAAAACTTCGCCGATGCGATCACTGGTGTGAAAACGTCGCCGGAAGCGTCGGCCCCAACAGCCGCAGAAGTGACCGCGATTGTCGCAAAAGAGAAAATGGCAAAGCGCATAAGCCCAAAAATATTCATGCCAAAGCTCCGGCGTGGCCGGCGATTTGATAGGGAAGGAAGGAATAACCATAGATGGCTATTTAGGAGCAAGCGAAGCAACAATCGTTTCGAAGCGCGGATCGTCCCGCAGCGGATCCCAAAGTGGCATCAGTTTCAATTGCCCATAACTAAGGCTGCTTGGGCCGCGGATGGCTATGGTAAGCTGTTCGCAGGCGAAGTCCTTGTCACCAATCCACGCAGCGATCATCGCCAAATATTTGACCATGTCCACTCCCTCGGGCGCATCTTTTTCCACGGGAAGAAGCTCGACCGCGCGCCGGCCTTCGCGAAGCGCTTCCTCTTTCCGGCCAAGACCAGCGTCGATCAGACCAAGGACGCACAGCGCGGGACCGTAATTTGGTTGGGCTTGGACGATTTTTTCCTGCTCCGCGCGGGCAGCAGTGAAAGCAGGTCGCGCTTTGGCATCGTCTTTGGTCATAAGAGCAATAACGCCTTCTATGAATGGCCGATTAAAAGCCACATTCTCGTTAGTTAAGGCGATTGGATTTTCGCCGGCTGCGATCAAGGCATTGTTCGCTGCAGCGGCGTCCCGTTCGGCTAGGGCGCAAATAATCCACCTTTCGGCGATTCTCTGTACCGCAGCAGGATTCGTGGCCCGAATTGAATCGATCATTTCATGCAAGGGTCGGGTGTCGCCCTTCCATTCCAAATCCACCATGGCGCGTTCTGCCTTGGCAGTGACATCGTCCGGTGCGATCGCCAATAAGCGATCCCATGCCGATTTTGCGTCAGCATAACGCCGCAAACGGCGATAATTGAACGCGGCAATCTGCTGCAGTACTACAACGTTGCGCGGATCGAGCTCAATGGCGCGCTCGAGGGTTCGCGTCGATTCTTCGTAGCGTCCCGGCTGGCGCCGCTGAATGTAACCGATCAGCTCGAATACGCGCGAATCATTGGGCAGAGTCTGGCGCGCAAGTTCCAATTCAGCCAATGCGCCGTCATAATCGCGATATCCCTGATAAATATTTCGCGCGCGCGCAAGGTGCGTTTCCCCGGCACTCGGACGCAGACGAGACGCGGCTTCAATGGCCGCGTCTGCTAAGGCCAGGCGCGCGGATGTATGGTCGTGGCCAGCGCTATAAAGCCCATCATGCGCTTCCGCTAAGCGGCAGTAGGCTTGGAAAAACGATGGATCGCGCGCGACAGCCTGGTTCAGCAGATCGATGGTCTGCAGGAAATCCGCTTTCCCCGCACCACTCTCGGTCGCCGTCACAATGAGATCTTTGGCGCGCGCGTAGAGATCGAATGCGTTGATGTTGCTTGTCGGAGGACGTTCGATTGCGCTCTTTTCGCTCGGCGAAAGTTTTGCCTGCAATTGGTCGGCAATTGTCTTTGCGATTTCGCTCTGAATGGCAAACACGTCGGCCAGATCGCGATCATAAGTCTGCGCCCAAAGATGCCCGTCGGTCCGCGCATCGATCAGCTGCGCATTCACCCGCACGCGATTGGCCGCGCGCTGCACACTGCCCTCGAGTAAGTGCGCCACGCCAAGTTGCTGCCCAATCTCGCGCAGATTGCGCGCAACACCGCTCTTGTATTGCATCACGCTCGTGCGGCTGATCACTTTCAAGTCTGCGATCCTGGCCAGGTTGGTGAGGATTTCATCCTGCACGCCGTCCGCAAAAAATGCGTTCGCTTTTTCCTCGCTCAGATTTTCGAAGGGCAACACGGCGATGCTCTTTTCGGCAACGCTGAGTGTTGGTCGTGTCGGTTTGCGCAAAACGAAAAGGAAGGCAGCAACAACGGCCGCGAGCACCAGCAGCGCGATTGCCACTTCCGCCCAGCGCACGCGACTCCGATGTTTCTTAAGCGTCTGGAACTTTTTCGGGAGCTGCGGATTGCCAACTTCATCCGAGTAGAGGTTGGTCACGCCAACGCGGACCCCGTGTTTCACTTCGCATGTGCCAAGATCGTGCAGGAGCGGCCGCCAACGCTCGTCCTGTTCGAGATCTTCGGCCACATGCCTGGAAAGCAGGATGTGGCCGGCATCCCCGCAATCCATCACCCGTTGCGCCATGTTGATACCGGCGCCGGCGATGTTCGCCCGCTGATTGACATCGACGACCTCATTGACCGGGCCGCTGTGGATTCCCATCCGAAGCTGAATCGCGGGATGACTTTTCAGCGCCCGCGCAATCTCCATCGCGCACTGCGCCGGCGCCTCGGGATTAGTGCGGAAAACCAGCGCCATGCCGTCGCCAGTCGGCAAGCGGATCAACTTCCCTGCCGACTCGGCCTGGCGGAATTCGTTTGTGCCGCTTACGATTTCGTTCAGCTCACTCAGTAGTTCGCTCTGCTGCTTAAGGAGCAGCTTGGAGTAGCCGACGACATCGATGAACAGAACGTGCCCGATTTCCAGCCGCGTCTTGTCAGTCGACATCGCGCGGATTCTAGGGGCTCACTTGCTGCGCCACTACTCTATTCTCGCCATTAATCGGTGGGCCGCGTAGCGCAGCACCGAATCATCGGTGCGAGGCCGGGCTTTCAAACTCTGTCTGCCCTGAGCGGGTCGAACGAGAGCCGACGTAATGGGTGCTCGATTCGCGCTTCGTCATTCCTTCGTCATTCGTCATTCGTGCTTCGTCATTTTTCTGACCTCGGCCCTTTGTCTTTGTCCTCCCGCCACCTCCGCAATCCGAAATCCGCAATCCGCAATTCCGTCCGTCGTCCTTACGTCGCTACCTCAAAGATCACTTCCAGCTCAACCGGGGTACCGAGCGGAAGGCTTGCGACGCCATACACCAAACGGCAGGGGTTCTTGTCTTTTCCGAAAACGTTTTGAAGTAACTCCGAAGCGGCGTCAGCGACTTTCGGCTGATCGCGGACATCTCCCGAAGTGGCCACCGTCACGCCCAGCCGGACGATCCGCGTCACTTTGTCGAGCGAGCCCAAATGTTTTCTCGCGACCGCGAGAACGTTGAGCGCCGCGAGGTAAGCAGCCTTGCGTCCTGCTTCCACATCGAGCTCCGCGCCGACGCGCCCCACGAATTTTGCCGCGCGGCCTTCTGTCGGAAGCATCCCAGTTAGAAAAAGCAGATTGCCCGTCTGCACCGCTTCCACATAAGTGCCGAACGGCTCAGGCGGCGCCGGAAGCTTGATGCCAAGTTCTTTTAACCGTTGCTCGGCGCTGGCCGGCCAAGAGCTTTCGCCGGTTACCATTTGCCAAAGTGCGCACCGCCGTCCACGTGCAGCACCTCCCCTGTGATGTGGCGAGCTTCTGTCAAAAAAACGACGGCGCTGGCAATGTCCTCAACGGAGGAGATTGTGCCCATCGGCGAAAGCGTTTTCAGAGAATCCTTCGGATCCTTGGCGTGAAGCGGGGAGTCGACGGCCCCGGGAGCTACGGCGTTGAATCGAATATGCTCTTCGGCGTATTCCATTGCCAGGCTTCGCGTGATGGCGTTCAGACCGCCTTTAGTGATCATGGAAACAGAAGCGGTTACGCCGGCAATTGGATTATCAACTAGCGCGGCGCTGATACTCACGATGCTGCCACCGCTTTTCTGTGCCAGCATTTGTTTGACCGCAAGCTGCGTGATGTAAATGAAGCCTGCGAGATTGGTCGAGACGAGAGCGCCAAAATCCTCTGCCGTGTACTCCGTGAACGGCTTCACCAGGAAAATGCCGGCGTTCGCGACCACAGCATTGATCGAGCCGAACTTGTTGATCGCGAGTTCTGCAACTTTCCGCGCCGTCTCAAATTGACCTATGTCGCCGTCGACCAAGGCGAGATGGTCGGAAGCTGAAAGCTCTTTCGATCTTGTCGCGCTCCGCGCGGTACCTACAACATCGTACCCCCGCGCCAGAAACGCCTTAACGACGCCTGCGCCAATACCTTGCGAGGCTCCCGTAACGATCACCGTTTTCTGTGTACTTGCCATAAGCGGAAACCCGATCACCCTGTCAGGGCGAACGGCGGAGCGTTGACTTCGCATCAACAGTTCGCACGCGACGGGCTAGCCGAGCCTATTTTTAATGTGCGACGATCTCCGATTTTCCAAGTTTTGGCGTCTGACCTCTGACATCTGATTTCTAACCTCCGATTGCTCGTCACTTGTCACTCATCACCCGTCACCGTTAGAATCGTTGCTTCGCCGCGCTCGCCACCCGAAATGTCAAATGTTTAGACGCGACCCCACTTCACACTTCCTGCCGGTCTGAAGCGACACCGAAATTCAGTCTTCCGCCGCGTCGACTTGATCGGCATCATTTCAACATGAACCCGAATTATGTTTGTGCATTCGCGGCGGGAATCGGATTCGTCGCTGGTCTGCGTTCATTCACTGCGCCTGCCGCGGTGAGCTGGGCTGCCCACCTTGGTTGGTTGAACCTGCACAGCTCGCCCCTTGCGTTTATGGGATCGACGGTCGCAGTCGCGATATTTTCACTGCTGGCGATTGGTGAATTGATCGCCGACAAAATGCCCAAGACTCCAAGACGAACTTCGCTTGTGCCATTGCTCGCGCGCATTGTCACGGGAGGACTGTGCGGCGCGTCTCTTTGCGCAGCAGCTAATCAGTCGTTACTCATCGGTGCTCTGTTAGGCGGAACGGGCGCAGTGATCGGAGCATTCGCAGGTTACGAGATCCGGAGACGCTTGGTGAGCAAACTAAACACAAAAGACATCCTCATCGCCATACCCGAAGACTTGATCGCAATCGGCCTGGCTTGCTTTCTCGTCTCGCGCTGACCTCCTTTGCTCGCCCAAAACTTCTCAACGGTTCAACCGCCTCAACCTCTCAACTTCTTCCATGCCTTCGGTTGTATTTCTTCGTGCAGTGAACGTCGGTGGGACGAACCGATGTCAGCCAGCTCTGATCGCGAAACAGTTGGCGGAGTTTCGTGTCGTTAACATTGGTGCGGTCGGCACGTTTGTGGTGCGCGAAGAGGTGAGCGAATCCGCCCTTCGCACCGCGATCGCAAAAAAGCTGCCATTCAAATGCGAGATCATGATTTGTCCGGCGCGCGAAATCAGCAAGCTCGCATCAAAGGATCCGTTCTCACGACAACCTTCGGGACCGGACATCACGCGCTTCGTGAACGTATTGCATAAACCACTTCGCACGCGGCCTCCTCTTCCTCTCAGTCTGCCTTCCGACGACGACTGGCTGCTGAAGATCATTGCGATCCAAGGCAGATTCGTTTTGGGTCTGTATCGTCGGCAGATGAAGGCGATCAGCTATCTCGGCAAGATCGAGAAGCTCCTGGATGTGCCCGCCACCACGCGCAATTGGAACACGATCGAAAAAGTCGCGAAAATTCTTGAACCCAATAGCTAAGGAAATCAGGAACCCAGGAACCAAATCAAATTCCTGCTTTGAAACTCCGTCGTTGCCCGCACTCCGTCGCTGCTACCTCGCAGCTTTACCTTCTATGTCGCTCATCCCATTCGCTCCATTCATGCTTTCCTGAGAGATAGCTCATTCGTCACTTCCTCAGCGACCGGTCATTTGCTCCAGCTTTTCCGGGTACCGAGCGCCTTGCACCGTGATCCTTGAGGCGGCGCTGTCGATGTCACGAAGATCGTCCGGCGTGAGTTCAACTGAAACTGCTCCGATGTTTTCCTCTAGGCGATGCAACTTCGTGGTGCCGGGGATCGGAACAATCCACGGCTTCTGGGCAAGCAACCATGCGAGCGCGATCTGAGCGGGTGTCGCCTTCTTCCGTTCTGCGATGCTGCCAAGCAAATCAATCAGGGACTGATTCGCCTTGAGCGCCTCTGGCGTGAATCGAGGGAGGGTGTTGCGAAGGTCCGAACTGTCGAATGTGGTGTTTTCGTTCATCTTTCCCGTGAGGAAGCCCCTACCCAGAGGACTAAATGGAACAAATCCGATTCCAAGTTCTTCGAGTGTCGGTAGCACTTCCGCTTCAGGCTCTCTCCACCACAGCGAGTATTCGCTCTGGACTGCAGTGACCGGCTGGGCCGCGTGTGCGCGACGAATCGTTTGCGCTCCTGGCTCAGAAAGTCCGAAGTGCTTGACCTTGCCTTCCCGAATCAATTCTTTCACCGCGTCGGCGACATCTTCAATCGGCACGCTCGGATCGACACGATGTTGATAGAGCAAGTCGATGACATCGACCTTGAGCCGCTTGAGTGAGCCTTCGACCGCCTCCTTGATGTGCTCCGGCCGACTGTTCAGACCCGCCGCTCCTGGCCGCTTATCGCTGCCACTCAGGTCGAACCCGAACTTGGTGGCAATCACCACTTGCTTGCGGAACGGAGCGAGCGCTTCGCCCACAAGCTCTTCATTAGTGAACGGGCCATAAACTTCAGCGGTGTCGAAAAATGTGACGCCGCGTTCCACGGCGGCTCGGAGAAGCGAGGTCATCTCCTGTTTGTCTTTGGGCGGGCCGTAGGAAAAGCTCATTCCCATACAGCCGAGGCCAATCGCCGAGACTTCCAAATTGCTCTTTCCAAGCTTGCGCTTCTTCATATTCAAATTGTTTCTCTATTTAAAGATCGCAACACAACGTCACGCCGCGCTTGTCCGAGCCGGACTGGCATTTAATCGGCAGAGATCTCTAAGGAAATCAGGAACCCAGGAAACCCAACCAAATTGTCTTCCTGCGTTCATGCTTTCCTAAGAGATGAGTACTCTGCGTCGGTGACGTGCTTCATCCAGTCGACAGGCTTGCCGTTCAGCGCCTCTTGAATGGCGATGTGGGTCATAGCGGTCGCCGGGGTAGCGCCGTTGCCAATGCTGCGGATGCCCGCTCAGGAATTTGTAAAGATAGCGTTACTAATGCCCTCATCGTTTTTTCCCGGAACGTGCGAGAAAGGCTTTACCACAATCCTCCAGATCAAGACATTTACAGCGATCGGCCTTTTGGAGCAGAAGTTTCATTTTCTTCGCTCTCGCGATCAGATCGTCCATTTCGATTATTTTGCGTTGCGCGAGTACTTGCCAGCGGTGGAATGCTGGGATCCCTCTGCCGAATCCGTGGAAAAGGTGCCGCATCTCATCAACTCGGAACCCCGCTCGCTTGGCCACATCGATGACTGCCAGGTAGTTGAAGACGCCGGGTTCATAATGGCGCTGCCCACTGATGCGCTGAGTTTTAGGGAGCAGGCCAATCTTCTCGTAATACCGAATTGCGGAAGCTCTCAGACCTGTCCTGCGCGCCACTTCGCCAATAGTAATGTTCGCCATATGGAAAGAAAAAGTCGCTTGACTTAAAGGGCACTTCAAGTCCTAGCGTCGCAGCAAAAGTATGAAGAAATCGACAACGCCTCCTTTACCGCTGATCGCCAAGATCGCCATTGCAATGACGTTTATTAATACGTGGGTCATCTTCGAAGAGACGGTCGTAGATCGACGCGGCCTCTGGCGCTACTGCCCTACTACAGAGTTGGATTATTCTGCGCATGGGATGCGTCGGCGCTCGCGGTCACTCTGCTACTCCTTCTCATAAGCGTTGCGCGGTCACGTCGTCGTAACGGCCCAGCCCAATCGACAACGCCTCCTGTCCCGCTGATCGGCATAATCGCTATTGCAATAACGTTTCTTAATACATTGGTCATTTCCTTCGGCTGGCCTGGCGTGCTGCTGCGAATCTGCTTCTGATCAGTCTCGCCATTGCAATGGGTTTCGCCGGAAAGTACGATTTGGCAGTGAAAATTACACGTACATGCTGTTTTGCGTAGAAGATCTCTAAGGAAATCAGGAATTCAGGAAACCCAACCAAATTATCTTCCTGCGTTCATGCTTTCCTAAGAGATAAGTATTCTTCGCCGCTGACTTTTCCATCCAGTAGCGCCACGCTTAGTGATCGGATCGTCCGACCGGGACTGATAATTAACCGCAGAGATATCTAACGAAATCAGGAATCCAGGAAATCCAACCAAATTATCTTCCTGCGTTCATGCTTTCCTAAGGGATGAGTACTCTGCGTCCGTAACGTGCTCCATCCACTCAACGACTTTTCCGTCCAAAGCCTCTTGAATGGCTATATGCGTTATCGCAGAAGTCGGACTTGCGCCATGCCAGTGTTTCTCGTTAGGTTCAAACGAGACCACATCGCCGGGTCTGATTTCTTCGACTTGCCCGCCCCAACGCTGCGCCCACCCTAGGCCGGACGTAACGATCAACGTCTGACCGAGTGGATGTGTATGCCAGGCGGTGCGGGCACCCGGCTCGAACGTGACGCTTGCGCCACGAACACGTGCCGGTCGAAGACTCGCCGGGGAGAGTTCGGGCGCCTCGAACAGCGGATCAATTCGAACGTTACCCGTAAACCAATCCGCTGGCCCTTTGTTCGAAGGTTGTGATCCACTTCTTTTTATCTCCATATTTTTTCTCTCAACTCTCAGCTATCAACCATCAACTTCCGCGGATCTCCATCCTCTCAACTCCATAAAGGAGCGTGGCTCCCGCGGAACTTTTACGCTCTCAATCATCAAGCTCTTTAAAGAGTCACGATTCCGCGCAGCACTTCTACGGCATATCCGCCCACGCGAACATTCGTGACATGTTCGCCGTCGCGCGTCGCTCGCACATACATTTCGCTCGGACGACGAATCTCGATGCCCTGTCGAATCACCACTTGTTCGTCACTTTCTGCGATGGCGTGTTGTACCATCCAACTCGCGGCGCAACCGGCTGCTGATCCCGTGGCCGGATCTTCAGCTCCATAAAAAAACATGCGAGCCCTGGCTTCCAGCCGGTTTTTTTCTCGCCGTTGCGGACAGAGAAAATAAAAAAACTTGGCAGCGCTGTTCTTAAGAAATTCTGCTGCCTGGGCATGGGGGAAGTTCAGGTTCCCCAGGGTTTCCTGGTTACGAATGCCAACAATTGCAAAAGGCAACCCGGTAGAAACGACTTGGATCGGCCAGTCAGAAGGAATTTCGGTCGGCGCGATTCCAATTACGCGCGCGACTTCTTCGCGGGAAAAGGTAACGCCGAATTCAGGATCGCGTTGGCGCATTTCGCCGAACACCTGACCGTCAACTCGATTGCGTCCGGCGTTCTCCGAATTGGCCATGAACCGCACCGGAATCTTCCCCGCTTTCAAATCGAGGGTGATCTGAGCGGAATCCTTTGAGCCGCCCGCGGGCGCGGATGCATATATATAGAGCGCGGTGCCGAGCGTTGGATGCCCGGCAAAAGGCAGCTCTTCCGCGACAGTGAAGATGCGGACTTTCTTCCCTTCCTTCGCTTCGGTGCCGGGATCGCGCGGCAGGATGAAAGTTGTCTCGGAAAGATTCATCTCCCGCGCGAGCGCCTGCATTTCCTCATCACTCAGGCTGCGCCCGTCGGTGAAAATTGCCAGCGGATTACCCGTCAGCGGCGTCTGGGTGAAGACATCGAGCTGAACGAATTCATGAGTGCGCTCCGGCATAAAAAATCACCAATGACAATTAACAGATAACGCGGAGCTTCGGCTCGTGCGAATCTCAGATAGATAGATGCTCGGGCATTGTTATTTACTCAGATAGTCATTAAAGAGGGTGATGCCGACCGAACCGACCGTGCCCACCGAAGAGCGCAAGCTCGCCGCCATTATGTTTACCGACATGGTGGGCTACAGCGCGCTCGCCCAACGCGACGACAAAGTCGCTCTCGAGCTATTGGAGGAACATCGCCGGTTGTTGCGCGAAATCTTTCCGCGGTTTCACGGAACGGAAATCAAAACCATCGGTGATGCTTTCCTGGTCGAATTCGGCAGCGCGTTGGAAGCGGCGCAATGCGCCATCGAAATCCAGCGGACCCTGGCAAAACGAAATCACGACGTCACTTCCGACCGTCGGATCGAACTCAAGATCGGCATTCACATCGGCGACGTGGTCCATCGTGAGGGCGATGTTTACGGCGACGGAGTGAACATCGCTTCGCGAATCGAAGCGCTGGCCGGCGCGGGCGGCATTTGCGTTTCAATGGATGTGGAGCGGCAGATTCGCAACGCACTCGAGGCGCGATTTGAAAAGTTCGGTACGGCGGATTTGAAGAACATCAAGCTGCCGATGGATCTATTCCGGATCGTCCTGCCGTGGGAGAAAGGTACTGAACCTTCCGCGAAGCGAACTTCAAGGAAATCGCCTCTCCTGGTACTGGCCGCCGCTGTTCTCGTAATAATCGCGCTGCTCGCGGGGTGGTGGTGGATGCAACGCTCGAGCAAGAACCAGCAGTCGGTGACGGCTCAAGCAGTGCCGGCCGCTCCGGCAAATGTGCCCGATCAAAAATCGGTCGCCGTTCTGCCATTCGTTAACATGAGCGACGACAAAGGAAGCGAATATTTCTCCGACGGCGTGAGTGAAGAGCTCTTAACGGTGCTGCAAAAAATTCCGGGGATACATGTGGCCGCGCGGACATCGGCGTTTTCGTTCAAAGGCAAGAATGCGACGGCCCAGGAGATCGGACAAAAACTCGCGCGTGGCATATTTGGTCGACGGCAGCGTGCGCAAATCCGGCGACGCGGTGCGAATCGCCGCGCGGCTTGCCCGCGCCGACACGGGCGAGGAACTCTGGTCCGAAAATTTTACGCGGAATTTAAAAGACGTGTTTGCAGTCCAGAGCGAACTCGCCCAAACGATCGTCGAACAGTTACGCGGTCGATTCGGCGGAGCGGACGCGGGGTCAACGGCGAAAGAGAAAATTCAAGCGGAGGTGCAGGCGGCCGAGAAAGGCGGGACGAAAAATGTCGAAGCGCATGAATTGTATCTGCAGGGCCGCTTTTATGAGAATCGCCACTCGGACAAAAGTACGCGCGAAGCTCTGGCTGCTTACCAACACGCCGTGGAGCTGGATCCCCGATTCGCTCGCGCGTGGGCCGGAGTCGCGCGGACGCATACGTGGATCGCCGGGTTTGCCACTGAGGGCGGACAAAAAACCTTCGACGCGCATTTGGCCAGCGCGCGGGATGCAGTGGCTCGGGCCCTCGCCATTGAGCCTGACTTGCCCGATGCTTTGTACGCTCGCGCGTGGATCGAGACCAACTTCGATTTTAATTGGAGCGCGGCGACCCAGACCGTGAGCAAAGCGATAGCATTGGCTCCGGCCGATCCGAACGTGCTAATTGCCGCCGCCAACCTCGAGACAGCACTCGGAAATAGGGATCGAGCAATCGAAATCTATCGCAAAGCGGTCGAACTGGACCCGGTCAACGCGCAATCCCGGTCGTTTCTCGCGTTTGCCCTGGCGACGACGAAACAATTCGCGGAAGCGCGCGCCGAATACGCGCGAGTAGTAGAACTAAATCCGTCTGCCCCGTGGGCGCATGCCGGTCTCGGTTTAGCGTATTTGTTGCAGAATAAATTCGAGGAGGCCGCAACCGAGGCCCAAGCTGACGCGGGCGAATGGGCACGGCTCCTCATCGTGAGTTGCGCGCGCTGGGCTCAAAAACGAATGCAGGAGTCCGACGCAGCGCTCAACGAGTTAATCAAAAACGAGGCCGAAACTAGCTGCGTATCAAATTGCGGAAGTTTATGCGTATCGCGGGGACAAGGATAAGGCTTTCGAATGGTTGGAGCGCGCGCGGCGGCAACGCGATCCAGGTCTGGGCGATTTGCGCAAAGATCCACTGCTCGAGAATCTCTACGCCGACCCGCGGTGGAACGCGTTCCTTCACACGATGGGCCTGGCCGACGACCAATTGAAGACAAGCGGACGCTAAACTCCGCCGCGTGGCGCAGCTTTACACGGTCATTCGCCTGCCAACGCCGCCTGCGCGCGAACACTTTCGGAGTAGCCTTACTGCCAGTGCGGCTCGGACCTAAACATCTCGCTTTCTTCTGTCGCAGTGGTTTTCTCAGAAAGCTTACTTCTAAGAAATGAGTATCATTGGAACAGTAGAAAGCCTTTGGCGGTATCCGGTCAAAAGCATGCGCGGCGAAGAGTTGGACGAACTGTTCGCCGGTTACGCGGGAGTTTATGGCGATCGCCTTTTTGCTTTTGAAAGCTCGGCCAGTCCAAAAGGTTTTCCGTTTTTCACCGGTCGCGATCAACGTCAGATGATTCGTTACCGCGCGCGCTTCCGAAATCCGGAGAAAGCGGCGCGGCCGGTCAACTTGGGTGAAGCGGAGAAAATGGGATCGGGCGTGAATCCGATCTCGGCTGACGCGTCCGAGTTGATGGTCGATGTCGAAACGCCAGACGGGAAAACTTTCGCGATTAACGACCCGGCTTTGATCGACAATTTGCGATTGAACACTGACGGAAATCATCAGCTCACATTGCTGCGTTCCGAAAAGGCGCTCACCGATTGCCGTCCGTTGTCGATCTTCGCGGTGCAAACGGCGGAAAAACTGGGCGAAGAAACCGGCGCAGGCGTCGATAAGCGTCGCTTCCGCGCAAATGTTTACGTCGATCTAACGTCGTCCCAAGGTTTCGCCGAAGATAAATTAGTCGGCCGCTCGTTGCGCATCGGCTCAAAAGTAACCGTCGCCGTTCTCCAGCGCGATGCGCGTTGCATGATGATCACGCTCGATCCCGACACTGCGGAAAAAACGCCGGCGATCTTGAAAGCCGTCGCGCAAGCGCATGAAGGCATGGCCGGTGTCTATGGCGCCGTGCTCGCGGAGGGAATGATTCGCAAAGGCGATACCGTGGAGTTGCTTGATTAGCGGCTCCCAAAAGATAAATCGACAGGATTTACAGATCAGCCATCAACTTTTCTGGTAACCGCACCGTTGCTGTTACCGCATTCTGGAACGAGAGTTTCAACGAATGAATACAAGACGTGACAGCGCCAATCTCGGCGGGACTTTTACGCTTCCAGGCACGTCGATCACTCTCAACCGCATGGGATATGGTACAATGCAACTGGCTGGTCCGCATGTATTCGGGCCGCCCGCAGACCACGACGGGGCAATCGCGGTCCTGCGCGAAGTTGTTAAGCTCGGAATCAATCACATCGATACGAGCGACTTTTACGGGCCGCATGTTACCAATCACCTTATTAAAGAGGCGCTGCATCCATATCCGGAGCAGTTACGGATCGTCACCAAGGTCGGGGCGCTGCGAGACGCGGAAGGAAATTGGCCCAGAGCGCTGGCTCCCGAACAGCTCCGCCAGGCCGTTCGTGATAACCTCGCGAACCTCGGTCTTGGCGCACTCGATGTCGTTAATCTGCGAGTCGGTGGCCTCGATGCACCGGAGCCGGGATCGATCGCGGAGCCCTTCAGCGTGCTCGCCGAAATGGAGCAAGAAGGTCTGATAAAGCATCTCGGGGTAAGTACTGTCAGCGCCGAGCAAATCGCCGAGGCGCAATCAATTGCGCCAGTCGTCTGCGTCCAGAATTTCTACAATATCGCGAACCGGCGGGATGATTCGCTCATCGACTCCCTTGCCAATCAAGGAATTGCTTATGTTCCCTACTTCCCACTCGGTGGTTTTTCACCGCTGCAATCCGACACGCTGTCCAGTGTTGCCGCCCGTTTAGGGTACTAACCCAATGACCGTCGCCTTGGCGTGGCTGCTGCAACGCTCACCTAACATTCTGCTCATTCCCGGCACCTCATCCGTCGAGCATCTGCGCGAGAACGTAAAAGCAGCGTCGTTGCACCTTCCGCCGGAAACGGTTGCCAAGCTCGATGCCATCGGAACTAACAAGGCGTAGTTACTTTCGAGAAGGACGCTCTCGTTTTTGTTTGTACTTCTCCTTTGAAAGACGACAAGATCGACAGTAGGAGCGCGGCAGAAGATCACGACGGGACCTGACGAGTCGCCGCTATTGCTGTTCTCACAGCCGCTAAATATGATCGCGATGGCGCATGATTCGGCCAAGGGCGAAACGCAAGTCTGGAACCTCGAGAAAGCGTACTGGGAATACGTCAAAGCCAACGACTTGGAAAAATATCGCGCGCTCTGGCACAAAGACTTTGTGGGTTGGCCGCTCAGCGACTCGGCCCCCGTGCGGATAGATCGCGTTACAGATTGGATGACTGACAACAGATCAAAAGGCGTGAAGTTGCAGTCATACTCAATCGAGCAACTGGCCATTTGTTTGATCGGCGATGTCGCGATTGACCATTATCGAATCAAAATGAATTGGGCCAATCGTGAAGGGCCCGAGGCAACGACCGACGCACTGCGAATCACGCATACCTGGATACGAACAGGCAACACCTTTCAAATCATCGGCGGGATGGCCGCCCCGGTAAACGCCGATGGGAAATAATTTCAGCTAGCCACGTGGCGTGCCCGTCGCGAAGCGATAGTCTTTTGCGGTTAAACAATCTTGGCTGCTAGCGCCAGGGAGCGTAAATCATTGGCGGCATGGCCGCGCCGGTGAATTCTGAAGGCAAGTAGCGGCCCCCGTTTCAGCTTTTCAGTTTTTCCAAAAGCAAATGTTGAATCATGCCGCTCTGCGGCAATCTACAAGCGGGCACACTCTCGATGCGCTAGCGGGAGCGTAATGTTTAGATACGACCCCGGCTCTTATTCTCAGTCACGGGAACGCTTCTGGCGTATGTGGAAGCACGAGCCGCGAGCGGCTGCTTTCACATGCTGGTGAAGAGTTGAAAATTCCTGGAGATTCTTAGCCATAACCAAGCCTCAGAAGCGTTTCATCATTAGCGGACAAAACATTTCAAACACGTGTCGAGCGTCGATACTGCGCCAATTCTTCCGGCGTAAGCTCGTCCGGCGCGACCAAACGGTAGTGTTTTTCGTCACGAACGGTCACCTGTTCATCAGTAAGTTCAAATTCGAACAATGCGATCACGTCATCGCGCATGAATTGCGCGGCAATCGGTCGGCACACGAGTGACGGAAATTTCTCTGCACATAGCGCGATATCTTGTTCGATTTGGACGACTCCCAGTCGATCTCGTCCGCCTTTGGCTTGAACGGGCAACACATAATGCACTCCGTGCCGATCTACTCCGACATAAAGTTCGTCGGTTTCGACGCCACCAAGTCCCACCACCGATGATTTCAAATGACTCTGAAGGGAGTAGCATGTTATTGCGGTGAACAAATCGATGAGACGGTTGTAGCGAAGCTTCGCGAGAAGGGCCTGTTCATCGCTAAGGGCATACATTGCGATCACACCTGGGGTTGCATCGGGAACTTTGATAATGCTTCGGTGCGGATCGGGCGCGACCAACCATTCCCTTCCGAGCACAAACCGGTAGCGGCTTGCGCCGGCCTTTCGTAATACCCACTCCAGACCTTTCGGCGCGGTCTTCTTGATGGATTCCGGAAAAGCTTTTCGGAATCGAAAGGAATAAACTACGTCACCGACATTCTTTGGTCGTGGTAGGCCGAGCTTCTGCGCGGCATCGACAATTTCCTCACGGTCAAAAAGTACTTCTTTCGCGCCCCGCTTGTAGTGTCTCGCGAAAACATGCGCGATAATCTGGGAATATTGAGCTTCGGTAGCCATTGGTCTCAGTCTTGTCCGGGCCAACGCAGAACGAGGACTTCTTCCCGGAGTTGCTCCTTTGTCGCCGTAGCGAGACGCGTTCGAAATAGATCGATCGAGATAACTTCGTAGCCAAACCGTTTCGCGATTGAGGCAAGAATCTGGCCAGTTCGAATCATAACGCGGAGATAAGATGCTTGATCCCCCACGACGTATCCGAGCATTGCACCTTTCTTTAACGCTGGACGAAGATCAGCCAAATGGCGCGCCATGCCGCCGAAGTAAAGTTTAGTTACTGTCGCGTACAGTCGTTCGAAACCGCTTGTTTTGCGCATGGCAATCCGACGCGCCTCAATCTCCTCGGCAAGGCGTGTGATCTCGTCGACGTCGCTGACCCATTGGTGGTCATCGTCTCCTTTGTAAACTCCGCGCGTGTTAGAACGCATCATAGTCCGTTTCAGTTTCCGCAACTCATGTTTGTCATGAATGAAGCCCAACAGCACTGTCTCAAGTCGCGTTGTGCGCGTATAATCCTTCTCGTTTGGGTAAGGCGGCGACGTGAAAACCGCGCTAATGGATTTCGGCTTAAGCAGCGTTTTCAACATTCGCGAATCCGCACGATGTGCTGTGGCGTCTATGCGAGGCAACTTTTGCAGGGTTCGTAGATCGTGCGCGATTTGAAGCACGCGGCCAAGCCACGTCGAGACAACCGGCGCATCTCCCTTTGGCGGGCCGACTCCAACTTCAGGGCCGAAGTGTAAGTTGCTGATCGTGCTAACGAGGGCGCGGGCAAGAGCAAGCCGTAAATGGCTATGATATTCGGGCGCGGATTCAATGGCCTCTAGGAGGACAATCGTTTTGTGCAGTGGAAGCGGACTGATGGAATTACTCAAGAGCAGCTTGTCGGCATCAGCAGGAAGTCTGCGCATGGCCACCAGTGGCGGAGTTTCCTGGACCAAATTCGGCTGCGGATCATCGACTACACCGCTGCGCTCTAGATTATCAATCGCGCGTTCGGCAATTACAGCAGCGATCTTTTCTAGCCGGTCAGGATCAGGAGACCAATCGATCTTCGTTGCCGACGCGAAATGCGACATCGGATGTGCTTCAACCCCAATGCTCGGAAATCCAAGCTTCTTACATTCGACAACGGTTGTGCCTGTTCCGCAGAAGGGATCCAGAAGAAATTCGCTTGAGTCCAGATCGAACCGTTCAATGTACTGGCGAACAAGATGAGGCGGGAACGATAAAACAAAGCGATACCAATCGTGTGCTGCACGATCAGATGTATCCAGTCTGTTTGAATCGCGACGCGAGATCGCCATGCTCGACGAAGACTGGGCGATAGACGGCATTCCGTAAGTTATCAGAGCGATATCATCCGCAAAAGCATTTTGACTGCTGCCCTTGCGAATATTCCGCATCAGGCCTTCGCGTAAACTTCCGAGCCTTTTTTCGTGAACACAAAACGATCTCGGAAAGCCCGCGCGGTCGCCACGGCGACCAATAGTGAGCTTGGGGTCAGTCCTCACTTTTGACACTTTCCAGGGAGTCGGGCACATCATGTTGCAATAGTGAGGACTGACCCCATTTTCCATTCT
>CAWCST010000004.1:0-104314 GCA_963798305.1 uncultured Verrucomicrobiae bacterium | reverse complement strand
CGAATTCCTTCCAGCGCCGCAAATTTTGTTTTGGTAAACGTCGGCGATGGTGCCGCTGTTTTTAAAAACTGGTTGCCGAGAGGATTATCTTGTCCGTCCCTTAACGGCTACAATTTGCCCGAGTGGATTCGCATTACCGCGGGAACAATGGAACAAAACGAAAAATGCATCGCAGCGCTGAAAGAACTCTCTTGTAAGATCGGCATCCAGCGAAAACCGGCAGCTGGTCGATGCGGCGACACGATCGCTGCGATTTCCACTCCAGCCGGTGAAGGCGCCATTGCGCTGGTTCGCATCTCGGGTGCGAACGCGATCGCGATCGCGGAGAAGATCTTTCGCGGCAAAGAACAGCCGTCGCGCTTTGACTCTCACGTGCAACATTTGGGCGAAATTATCGATGAAGCCGGACAATTGATTGATGAAGTGATGATGTCGATCCATCGCGCTCCGGCCAGTTACACCGGCGAAGATTTGGTCGAGATCAGTTGTCATGGCGGAACATTGGTGACGCGCTAAAGTTCTGGAAGCATGTCTGCGCGCGGGCGCACGCAGCGCGCGACCGGGCGAATTTACCGAGCGCGCGTTTCTGAACGGCAAGATGGATCTCACTCAGGCCGAGGCGGTCATCGATTTGATTCGCGCACGCACCGATCTTGCATTGCGCTCCGCCACCGAACAACTCGAGGGTAAGCTCGGTGAAAAAATCAAGACGATCCGCGACGCCCTTGTCGATCTTCTCGCCCACCTCGAAGCTTCCATTGATTTTCCGGAAGAAGGGCATTGAGCCGGACGAAGGCGAAAAATTGCGCGCCCGGCTGGATTCCATTGGCGACGAAATCTCGGACGCTGCTCGCCACCGCGCGATCAAGGCCGAATTCTGCGCGAAGGCGTTCGCGTGGTCATTTATGGCGCAACCAACGCCGGCAAATCGAGTCTGCTCAATCGGTTCCTCGGTTACGAGCGTGTAATCGTCAGCGACACTCCATGGCACGACCCGCGATACTATCGAGGAGATCGATCAATCTGCGCGGTATTCCGGTCCGACTTGCTCGATACTGCCGGGTCTTGCGGCATCGACAGTCAGTCTGGAGCGCGAAGGAATTGCGCGGACCGAACGTTCGTTGCAAACAGGCCGACTTGCGACTGCACATTGTCGATCGAAACGCGCCGAAACCGCCGCATTTCGAAAAACAAACCGAAAATGGAAACGAAATTGTGCTTCTGAACAAGAGTGATCTGCCCGAAGCACAGTGACTGGAGAATCCTTGATGCGCTTGCGCATCTCCTGCGCGACGGGGGAAGGTCTGCCCGAATTGGAAAAAGCAATACTCGCCCGGATCGACCAAGCAAAACTTACAACCGGAAAACACAGTCGCGATCAATTCCCGGCATCGCGACTGTCTGCGCCGTGCGCTCGAGGCGTGCGACCGCGACGCGAACCGCGCTAAATGACGGGCTCGCACCGGAATATCTCACCGTCGATCTCAATGACGGATTGCGGGCCGTGGGCGAGGTGATTGGCACGGTTGATGTGGAACATATTCTTGACTCCGTTTTTCGTCAGTTTTGCATCGGCAAATGAAGAACGCCTACGAGCGATTCGTTAGGCCGCTTCTTTTTTCGCTCGATCCGGAAACGGCTCATCAAATCGCCATCGCGTCCCTGCGCGCCGTTGCACATGTCGATCTTGCACTGCGAGGCACCAATGGCCTTTCGGCCGGAGTCGCGGCCAAAGACGCTTTTTGGAGTAAATTTCCGGAACTCAGTCGGCCTCGCGGCCGGCTTCGATAAAAACGGCGTCGCTTTGCCAACGTGGGCGGCTCTCGGTTTTGGTTTTATCGAAATCGGCACGGTGACTGCAAAAGCGCAGTCGGGGAATCCCAGACCGCGCATTTTTCGATTTGCCGAACAGGAAGCCTTAATCAATCGCCTCGGCTTCAACAACGACGGCGCCGATGCGATCGCACTGCGGTTTCGGAAATTGCAGCGGAGCGGGCGTTGGCCAGCCGTCCCGGTCGGCATTAATATCGGCAAATCGCGCGCGACACCATTGGAGGAAGCTACGGAGGATTATCTTTACTCCTTTCAACTACTGCGAGAGTTCGCCGATTACGTGGCGTTAAATGTGAGCTCGCCGAATACGCCGGGTCTGCGCGAGTTGCAGGGGCGGGCTGCGCTTTCGCAACTGCTTCGCGCAATTGCCGAGAAGAATCAAATCACGCGTAAACCAATCCTGGTCAAAATCGCACCGGATCTTTTGCCTAACGAGCTTGAAGAAATCATTTCAACCTGCGAAGAAAACAAGGTCGCAGGAATCATTGCCACAAACACGACGCTCGATCATTTGTCGATTCCGCCAACGCTCGATCAGGAAGGCGGCTTGAGCGGAGCGCCGCTGCGCGAGAAGTCGACTGCGATTGTCCGCGCGATTACCGCGAGATCGACAATCCCGGTGATCGCGTCCGGCGGAATTGTCGATGGAGAATCCGCCCGCGAGAAAATCGAAGCGGGCGCGAAGCTTCTCCAAATTTACACCGGTTACGTTCATCGCGGTCCCGGGTTGCTCCGCGAAATTGGCGATGCGCTGAAATGAAGCTTTCCCACAAAATCGGCAAACTGGCGCAGCCGTTGAGTTACCGGCGCGGTTGGCGCAGAGCGCAACGCTCGATCCTGCGCCTGCCACTGCAACCGCTCCTGGACACCATCGACAGTGAACGATTGTGCCGAATCCAGCAACGCTACTCCAACTCGCCCGCGCAATACGCCAAGTACGCGAATATCGACCGGTGGCTCCGCGTGAACCGCGAACGCGTGCAAGATTTAAAGCTCCATCGTTCTCCGCCAAAGCGCATCGTCGATCTTGGCTGCGGCGGCGGATTTTTTTTGTTCATCTTGAAGGGGCTTGGCCATTCCGTCCTCGGTCTCGACATGGATGAATCGCCACTTTTCGCCGAGCTGCTCGACCTCTTCAGCGTCCCGCGCGTCGTTTGGAGAATCGAGGCCTTCGAGCCACTGCCTGATCTCGGCGGGAAGTTCGATTGGATCACCGCGTTCTCCATCGGCTTTAATCGTTATTCTCCAACCAAACGACCGTGGGGAACCGCGGAGTGGGATTTCTTGCTGCGCGATTTGCAGCGGCATCTTACGCCAGGCGGTAAAGTTTTTTTCGGCCTAAACCCGACGTTCGACGGCGAATACTACACGCCCGAGCTGCGTGATTTTTTCGCCGCCGGGGCGCGGACATCGAGAAAGAGCGGATCTTTTTCAACAAAGGCGTGCGCGGCTAGACGAAAGGCAGGCATTTTTCAGACGCGCGACTTGCGACCGGACCGCAAATCAATTCCAGGAGGTTTCGAAAATGTTACGCTGGGCTGTTATTTTCCTGATTATCGCGTTGGTGGCGGCGTTGTTCGGATTCACTGGAATCGCTTCCGCAGCCACGGGAATCGCGAAATTCTTATTTTTCCTTTTCCTGGTCATCTGCCTGATCTTTTTCGTCGTCGGCATATCGATTGGGAAAAAGGTGATGTAATCACGGACCGACAAGAAAGTCGGCTTCGTCTTACTGAGGAGCGGTTGCCGGCGAAGAGGTGTCATCCGGCTCCGGCGTGGACTCGCGAGCCCCACGAGCGTGATGCAACCTGTGCCGGTGATGCGCTTCCATCTCCTGCAATTTCGCACGCTGCTCGGGTGTGAGGTCGGCCGCGATTTCGCGATGAGTCTCGGCGAAGGTTTCACGAACGCGCCGCCCAGTTTCGGCCCTGATTTTTTCGAGCTGCGTCGCAGTCTTATCGATCACGGGGGAAATTTTCGCCACCTGTTCGTCAGTCAAATGAAGTTGCCAGCGAAGGCGGTTGCGCATTCTCTCGGCAGAAAACCCCGGGCGGTGCGGGCCGAGAAGGAAAGGGAATGTTTGCGACGCGCCGAGAAAAACCCCGGTCGCTCCGCCGGCCAGGAAAACCAGGATGAAGCCTACGATCAGTTTCCACTTCAGCGCCCGATTCATTGCGAAAACTCGTCTTGAATCGCCGAGTCCGCGATGGCGAATTCGTTGGTCGATGGTTCGCTCAGATCGCGGTTTTGATTTATTTGGCGATAAACGCCCGCGGTAGCGACGATGATCACAGCCGTGGCGACAAGCGCAACCCGGCGAATGAACTGGCTGAGTCCGCGAGCCACGCCGTTGCCGTTCGCGCGCCAAAGCGCTACGATCCGAGTGTCGAATCCAAATGGCATTGGGATCGGCTCGTCCGCGCCCGCCTGCGCTGCGGACTTTAGCAACCGGTCAAGATCGATATCTTTCATAGATTTTCCATCGCTGAGATTTTCGCGAGTTGCTCCTTCATTTTTCGCCGCGCGCGGAAGGCCCGCACCTTAATCAAGGACGCGCTCCAGCCAGTGATCCGGCAAATCTCCTGAACAGAGCGTTGCTGCAAATAAAGCAAGTCGATCACGAGTCGCTCGGCCGGTTTCAGCATTGCGAGAAGATGCTCGACCAGTTGGCGCGAGGCAAATCGCTGATCGGGCGCGAGCCCATCCGCCGTCGCGGCAAGATTTTCCACGACTGCCTGTTCTTCTTCGCTCAAATCGGCCTGGCGCAATTCCGGCCGCACTTTCTCCGCCGCGATTTGATTGAGACAAGTGTTGACCGCGATGCGCGAGACCCAATGCTCGAGCGGCACTTTGCCGGAAAACTGGGAAAGCTTTTGAAACACCTTGATGAAAATCATTTGGCAAAGATCCTCCTCAGAAGTTCGTCGCGGCCGATGGGCACGCACCACTTTCGCGACAAGCGGATAAAGCCGGCGAACCAGTTCGCGAGCCGCATTATCATCGTGCCGCAGCGCAGCTTCCACCAGAGCGCCTGCATCAGAATCATCCATGTTGTCGAGATCGCATCCACTATGAACTATGACCGGCGCGGCGGCGGCGCGGTTACAAGTTTACGGCGGTTGGATTGCTACAAGAAAGGCTTGTCCGGCGCGAAGTCGAATGGATCGACAATAAAAATTTGTAACCGTCGGCATCTCCATCCGGTCACCAACTATGAAACGGGCGCACGGAGCGCTCAAAGAAGGAACAAGATAAAATATGAAACGAAACTTACTCACACTCGCTGCCGTAGGCGCGATCGCGCTCGGCGGCTTCGCCTTTGCGCAAGCGCAAGGCAGTCCGGGCCGGTGGCATGGCCAGGGGCTGAGTCTCGAACACTTGACCAAGACACTGAGCCTCACATCTGATCAACAGACAAAGGTTCAGCCGATTCTCGATCAAGCCAAACCGCAGCTCAGCGCCATCCACACGGACGCGATGCAGAAAACCAAGGCGGTAATGGCCAGCACCATGTCGCAAATCCGTCCGCTGCTCACGGCCGCTCAACAGAAGAAATTCGATGACCTGCAAACGGCCCATCAGCACATGAGCGCCGCGCAGCAAGAACTTCACAACGCAATGAAAGAATAGCCTTGGGTTGTTAAGAGGGGGAATGGCGACGGCGATCGGAAACGGTCGCCGCCGTCTTTCGCGTTTCCAAGACGCAAGATTCGCGCGAAAATCTCTCCCCCGTGACATTACTCCATTCACTTCGAATCAAGCGGCTCCTGGCCAGGATCGACATCGACCGGTTGCGTGAGATCCAACGGCGCTACGCTTCCTCAACTGCGCGCTATGCCAAGTACGCCGATGTCAAGCGCTGGCTCAAAATTAACATCCCGCGGGTAAAAGACCTGAAATTGGATGAATCGAGTCCAAAAGAGATTCTAGATCTCGGCTGCGGCGGCGGCTTTTTCATCTTTATCGCAAAACAGTGCGGCCACTCATGTCTCGGCCTGGATGTCGACGACTTTCCGCTTTCCAATGAGCTGGTGGATCTTTTGCAAGTCGAACGAAAAGTTTGGAGGATCCAAGCCTTCCAATCCTTGCCCGATTTTGGCCGAACGTTTGATCTAATTACCGGATTCTCAACTGCGTTCAACCGAAACGAAGACGAGTCGCGCGGCTGGGGACCGGAAGAATGGACCTTTTTTCTGGACGACCTGGATCGACATCTAAAGCCGGGCGGAAGGATTTTCTTCGAGATCAACTCCGGCAAAAGCAAAGAATACTTTCCATCAAAGGTGCGAGAGCTGTTTCTTGGCCGCGGCGCGCAGATCGACGGTGAGCGAATCCTTTTCGCGCCCGGCCTGGCAGACGGAGACAAGCGAGCTTAGCCCTGTCTCCGTTTTGACGAAAACAGCAGCATGACCACTCCGAACGCAGCCAGGACCGCAGCGATCACAAATCCCGCCTTGGAGATTTCGAGACGCGCATGAAAATCGGATTTCATTCGCGCCGCTACCCCGATGAGAAAGAACAGCAGCGCGGTGTAAAACAAAATCAAGCTGATCGCTTTTCGGTCGTCGGGATTCATCGACATTTGAGTGCCGGATATTGGATCATCGATATGGCCGACAATTCAAGCTTACACTTCTGTCGCGGGCTGGTTTTAACCATCGTATTTAGGTCGCTAACGCTGTCACGAAAGACAAAGAGCGCTGAGCGTCAATGCAAAACTGCAGCCGCAAACGCGCGGCGCGTTCTGGCCAAACCTAACAATGCGCAGCCGAGACCGCTGCCTCCGCAGATTCGTGCCTCGTCTTTTCCACGCGCAAGTCAAGCTGACGCAGTAAGGCAAGATCGACGTCTACATCGGGATTTTTTGCGGTCAGCAGTTTGTCGCCGAAGAAAATCGAGTTCGCGCCTGCAAAAAAGCAAAGGGCCTGGCCTTCGCGCGAAATCCGGGTGCGTCCCGCGGCCAGACGGACCCGTGCCTTCGGCAGTGCGATCCGGGCGACGGCAACTAGCCTAACCAGTTCGAAAATGTCAACCGGGGGTTGATCTGCGAGCGGCGTCCCCGGCATCGCCATCAAACAATTGATGGGCACACTTTGCGGTGGCGGAACCAATTCGCTCAAAATCTCAATCATCCGCAGCCGGTCGTCTTCCGATTCGCCCATCCCGATAATGCCGCCACTGCAAACCGACATCCCGCTTTCCTGCACCGCTGCAATCGTGTTCAGGCGATCCTGAAACGTGTGCGTGCTCACAATCTCGGGATAAAATTCGGGCGAGCTGTCGATGTTATGATTGTAAGCGGTCACGCCTGCAGCTTTCAGTTTTCGCGCTTCGGTCGGGCCGATCTCGCCGAGCGTCACGCAAACCTCCATTCCGAGCGCGCTCACCTCCCGCACGACCTCGAGCACCCGCTCGAATTTTTCCGTTCCATCGCGAACGCCGCGCCAGGCGGCGCCCATACAGAAGCGCGTGGCACCCTGCGCGCGCGCCTGTTTCGCAACGTCGACAATGCTTTGGACCGGCAATAACTCTTCGCGCTCGATCCCGGTGGAATAGTGCGCACTCTGCGCGCAGTAAGAGCAGTCCTCGCTGCACCCGCCGGTCTTGATACTGAGCAAACTGCAACGTTGCACTCCAGCGCCGCGCCAATGCTCCAGATGCACCGACCGGCTTTGCGTAATGAGCTCAAACAGCGGCTGACGATAGAGAGCTGAGAGGTGTTCGAACTTCATCGCAATGCCGCGACGTTAAATCGAAAACCGAAAACCGAAAACCGAAATCAGTTGACCCACTTGCCGTCCTCGGAAGTGAGGATGGGCAACTCTTCCATCATGAACTGGGTTTTGCCGATCGCGCCGATCATGTGCGTGCCGGTCGCGCGATACCATTTTTCGGACATGCTCTCGCCGGTGTGGCAGCCCCAGCTCTTAATGTAAGGGCCGCGCGCGAACACGTGGCCATTGATCTTTTGCAGGTCCGATTCGTGCAGCCACGATTTGCAGGCGCTGTCGATGTTGTTGCTGTAATCGAACATGAAGCAGGCTTTGTTTGAATGTCCGAAATATTCGAACCCGCTCACCTTCAGCCTGTCGCGCGGCCCGGTGTTCAAATAATTGATAACGTCCGAACCGGCGTGGAACCAGACGAGGTTCAAATTATATCTCTCCTTTACCGAGACGATATAGCTGAGCAAATCCTGGTGCTCCTGCGCCGCCCGGTCGACGTAACCTTGTTTGTAAACAAGCCACGTGATCATCTGGTCCGGCCCGAGCTGGGCGCGCAACTGTTCGGTCCGTAATCGCGCGGCATGGATAAAATTCGCCCACCAATGGTCGTGCGGCTGAGCTTTGTATTGCTCCCACTGGTGGAGCGACGGTCCGCCGACGACGATAATCCACTCCGTTCTGGCCGCGAACGCTGGCGCGACGAAGGCGAAGATCGACAATGAGACAAGGAGCAGACGTTTCATCAGGCTTTGACAGGAGCACTATTTATGCTGAAGCCGAAATTGCAATCTTCTCCGCGAGCGTCGGCAGCATTAAAGGCCGGTCTTGAGAGTCTCCGAGTTCGTCGTCACCCACTTGCCGCCGGGCGACGTCAGAATCGGCAATTCGTCCATCATGTATTGCGTCTTGCCGAGCGCGCCGATCATGCGCGTGCCGGTCGCTGCGTACCACCAGGCGCTCATCTCCCTCGCCAGTGTGGCAGCCCCAGCTCTGTATGTAGGCGCCATGCGCGAAAATACGGTAGTTTATTTTGCGAAGATCCTTTTCGTGCAGCCACGATTTGCAGGCGCTGTCGATGTTGTTGCTGCAATCGAACATGAAACATGCCCTGTTCGAGTGACCAAAATATTCGAACCCGGCAACCCTGAGCCGACTGCGGTTTTGTCCGCTGTTCAGGTAATTGATGACATCGTCGCCGTTCTGAAAATAAATAATATCCAAGTGAAACTTGTCGGCCACAGAATTGATGTAGCCGATCAAGTCCTGGTGCTCCTGCTCTCCGCGATCGCGATACCCTTGTTTATAAACAAGCCAGGTGATCGGCGCGTTCGGCCCGAGCCCATCACGCAGCATCTCCGTGCGCAACCGTGCCGCGTGGACAAAGTTCGCCCACCAATGATCGTGCGGCTCGGCTTTGTACTGCTCCCATTCATGGAGCGACGGGCCGCCCACGAGGATGATCCATTCGCCCTGAGGAACTGTGGCCGCAGCCCGCGATCCCAGCGCCAGGATCGACAATGAGCCAATTAACAAAAGACGTTTCATCAACGTTGCGGGGAGAGACTATTTATGCAGGCGACGAATTTCCGCAAGCGGGGTGGTGACAGCTGCCCCGTCGCTGACGCCAGCATATTGAACGGCCCCGGGAAGAACAGCGCCAGCTACAGCCATTTCGGTTCGACTTCGTCGCGCGCCAAGTCTTCCGGCGTTTGCCTTTTCCGGATCAAGGCAAAGTTGCTGTCATGGACAAGAACTTCGGCCGGTAACGGGCGCGAATTGTAATTCGACGCCATCACAAACCCGTACGCGCCCGCGCTCATAACCGCGAGCAAATCGCCTTCGCGCACTTCCGGCATCTCGCGGTCGAGCGCGAAGAAATCGCCCGATTCGCAAACCGGACCGACGATGTCGATCTTTTCCATTTTCTTAATCGCAGGCGGCGATTCGCGTAGCAGCACGATCTCGTGATAACTGTGGTAAAGGGCAGGGCGAATCAGATCGTTCATTCCCGCATCGACAATCGCAAATTTTTTATGGCCACTTTGTTTGGTGTAACGAACCCGCGTTAGCAAAACGCCGGCGTTGCCGACCAGCAGCCGGCCTGGCTCGAATAAAATTCTCAATTTCAAGTCGCGCAGCGGCGGTAAAATCGCATCGACATATTCCTGGATTGACAATTGATGTCGCGCCGACGCGGCGCGATCTTTCTTCCACCAATCGCTGCCGCCGCTCACGAACGACGACTCGTAAACAATCCCGACTCCTCCGCCGACGCTGAAAAATTTGATTGCGTACTTCGATTTCAGCTCGCGAACCAGCGGCGCAACTTTCGCAATCGCGTCCACGAATGGTTCGGTCTCGGTGATCTGCGAGCCGATGTGCATTTGCACGCCCACAATGTCGATGTTGCGCATTTTTGCAGCTTGTTCATAAACCGCGGCCACGCGATCGAGCGCGATGCCGAACTTGTTCTCATGCGAGCCGGTAGAGATGTACTCGTGCGTGTGCGGATCGACATCGGGATTCACTCGCAACGCGACAGGCGCCGGCGTGTTTTTTGCGCCAGCGATCTTATTGATGTACTCGAGCTCCGCTTCGCTCTCGACGTTGAAGCTGTGAACGCTTTGGTTCAAAGCGTACTCGATTTCCTCACGGGATTTGCCGACCCCGGCGAACGTGCACTTTTTCGGATCGGCGCCAGCTTTGATCGCGCGAAAAAGTTCGCCGCTGGAAACGATGTCAAAGCCTGCGCCGGCGTCAGCGAAGAGCTTTAGGATTGTGCGGTTCGAGTTGGCCTTGACCGCGTAACAAATCAGGTGGTCGAGATCGCCAAGTGCAGCGTCGAGACGGCGATAATGATCGAGAATTGTTCCGGCGCTATATGTATAGAGTGGCGTCCCGAATTCCTGGGCGACCCGGGCGAGATCGACGTCTTCGCAATACAAACGCCCGTCGCGATAATGAAACGAATGCACTACGAAAATTGTAATCTCTAGGGCACGAGCATTCTCAAGCAAATGTTAAGGGCCCCGATGAAGGCAAAGCCGGCAAAAAAACTCGTTACCACCAGCGCCTTCCCGTGCTTCATCATTTCGCCCAGGATGGCGTGCGCAGCCAAATAGATAAATCCGCCGCCGACGTGCGCCATAATCAGGCCAAGCCAAAAGCTCGAGGCATTTGCCACGAAAAAAAATCCAATTACACCGCCGAGGAGCGTGGTTGCTTCTGTTGCTGCAACCCAGCCGACACTGATAAGGCGAGCGAAACCGGCGCCAATCAAGAGGCTGCCGAGAGCGAAGCCTTCTGGAAATTTATGAATGCACAGCGCCAGAAATAACGACCACTTCGCTGCCGTGGCCGCATGAATCTCCCGACCGATCCCCAGGGCCAGGCCATCAGTCGTGCTATGAATTGCCAAAGCGACAATCAACGCGGCGGCGATCTCGCTGAAATGGCGCGTCGTATCTTCATCGAAATGGCTGGCTGCGCACGCGGGGCAAACGTGATGAACATATTTGCTAATAAAGAAAAATAGCGCGTAACCCGTCGTCGCGGCCAGCGCCACTGCCCACCAACTGCTGTTTCCCAGGCCTTCTGGAATAATGGCGAACAGCGTCACCCCAAGGAGCGTTCCCGCTGCGAAACTGATCAATACACAAAGCGGCTTATGCGCCAACCGCAGCACCGCGCTGATCGCGCCGCCGACAAGAGCGAACGCGTACGCCGATACGACTTGCCAAAGGATGATTTGGCCGTTCAAGAGGTTGCAAGCGATCCGTGATTTTCGCGGCAGACCTGCGTCTCGATCGTGACGTGAACAAGTTCTTCATGCTCACGGAGCAATTCGCGGTAGGCATCGGAAGTTTTGGGTTTATGAGCGACGATTGAGACGATAGTGGCGAATTTCCCTGTGCCGACCTGCCAGACGTGGAGATCGGTTACGATGGAATCGCCGTCGCTTTCGACAGCGCGACGAATTTCGTCCGGCAAATCCGAAGTGACCGGCGTCCGATCGAGCAAAATCCCGCTCGTGTCGCGCAGGAGGCCGTAGGCCCATGAGAAAACGACGCCGCTTCCGACCAAGCCGACAACGGGATCGAGCCACGCCCAGCCGAAGAATTTGCCCGAAGTCAGCGCAACGATTGCAAGCAACGTCGTAAACGCATCGGCCAGCACATGCAGATACGCCGCCCGCAGATTCAGGTCATGATCGTGGTAGTGCGAATGATCGCCCTGATCCTGTCCGTGATGATCGTGTGAATGGTGATCGTCCTCTTTCAGGAGAAAAGCACAGGTGAGATTAACGGTCAGCGCGATGCACGCGATGCCGATTGCTTCGTTGAAATGAATTGACAGCGGCGCAAAGAGCCGGCGCACCGATTCACCAGCCATCAAGAATGCAACCACGGAAAGGACGACAGCGCTGGCGAAACCGCCGAGGACACCGATTTTCCCGGTGCCAAAACTGAACTGGGCATTCGATGAATGCCGTCGCATGAAATAGTAGGCGATCGCAGTGATGAGAAACGCAGTTACGTGCGTGCTCATGTGCCAGCCATCGGCCAGCAACGCCATCGAATGCGAGAGAAGACCAGCGGTGATCTCGACCACCATCATCACGCCGGTGATCGCAATTACGATGTGCGTGCGTCGCTCGCTCTTGGAAAAATCCCGCACGAAATCGTGCGAGTGCCGGAAGCGGGAATGACGATCTCTTAAATTCATCTCGGCAATATCTGCTGTCGAAAAGCGACGTCAAAACCGCAAGCGATTGTCATCCAGAAGCTGCGCGTCGAAGTAATCGACGGGTTCTGAATGCGCCGCGAACTTTTAATTCTTAACCAGAAGGTCGCGTCCATCCGTGCCGTCGAAAGATCCCGACAAACGAGATGAGAATTAACAGCCCGCCGAATGTGCAAACAATCGCCGCACCGGAAGGCAGGTCCCACCAAAATGAGAGGAACAGGCCCGCGACGCCCCCGACCAGAGCGATCATCCAGCCGATCAACAGTCGATTGCTCAGTTTATCCGCCAGATTGATTCCACACACAGCCGGCACAATGAGGTAGCTGAAAACGAGCAGCACGCCGGCGATGCGGACAAAACTCGTCACCACCAAACCAAAAACAGCGTAAAACAAAAAGTCCCACCAGCGCACGCGCAAACCTTGTTTATAAGCGCCATCGCGATCGAATGAAACAAGCAGGAAATTTCTACGCAAAATGAAATGGAAAACGCCGATCACGGCAAAAAGCGCGAAGCGCTCCCAAACTTCGCGCGGCGTGACGAGGAGAATGTTGCCCACCAACATGTTCTTGATTTCTTCGTCGCCCTCTGCTGCACGGCTCAGCAGCAACACTGCCGCCGCGGCCGTTACGACGTATGAAATGCCGATGACCGCTTCTTGTGGGATCTGGCTGGCGCGTCTTCCCGTTACCGAGAAAACGGCAGCGCCAATCAAAGTGAAGCCGAGTGCAATGACGAACGCCATCCAACCTTCCAGGTCAATGTGGAACAGAACGGAGAGACAAATTCCGAGAGAGGCCATCTGCGCCATGGCGATGTCGATGAAAATGATGCCGCGCTGAACGACGTGCAGCCCGAGATAAACCAGCAGCCACGGCAACAGGACGCAGGCAACGATCGGCCAAAACATTACTTCCCACATAATTATTTCAGCGCCGCTGCCAGCCGCGAGACGAGCGCGTCGATCAACTTCACGTAATTATCTGTTCCGGGTAGGCCGCCGGGGAATTGCGAAAACTCGACCACCTTCGCGCCAGTCGCGCTCGCCACTTTCTCCGCGATTCGCCGATCGTGAAACGGCTCCACAATGATCGCCTTGATGTGTTGCGCCTTGATCTGCGCGATCACTTCGGTGAGATGCGAAGGTGAAGGCGGAATTCCCGGTTTTGGTTCGAGGAAGATGTCGATGTTGACTCCGAAGCGGTGCGCGAAATAAACCCACGAATCGTGGTAGGCGACCACGTTCTGTCCTTTGAATGGCAACATGGCAGCGCCCCACTCCTGTAATCTTGCGTTAATGGTCGCTTCGAACTTTTTGTAGTTTGCGTCGTAAACCGCGGAGTTTGCTGTATCGACCGCAGAAAACGACTGCGCAATGTGCTGCGCGACTGCTTTGGCGATGATCGGGTCGCTCGTGAAATGCGGATTGCCCAGTGCGTGCACGTCGCCAGCGGCACGCGTCACATTCGCCGGCACATTCATGAGGCGAATCCCTCCCGCCGCTTGCACGCGCCCCGGTTTGTCGATCTCGATTTTGGGATTGCGCGCATTTTGCAAGAGCGGCGGTAGCCAGCCGATTTCCAATTCGGCGCCGCCGTCGATCAAAACATCGGCATTGCGCAATGAGACAACGAAACTCGGGCGCGCATCCACAAAGTGCGGATCTTCGGTCGGTTTGGCTAAAACGACGAGATCGATCTTGTCTCCGCCTATTTCGCGCGCGAGCGAACCGAAATCAGGCAGCGTCGCAACGACGTTGAGTTTGGCGAGCGCTGAAAATGCGCACGCGAAAATGATGGACAGGATAAACAGGATTTTTTTCATAACCTAAAATTTATGCGCGCCGTGGGCGCCGAGGATGAATTCGAATTGGAAAAAGATCGAATCGACATCGCGACCGGCGAGGAAAAATGTGTCGTCGATAAAGTCATGATTGTACTGCAACCGGATCTTTGAAAACTCAGTAGGATACCAGGTTAGGTCCGCCGAAATACGCGAGCGCGATTGCCGACCCAAGTCGTCAGTGAACTTCGAATCCTGCATGTCAACGTAATCGCCGCGGACGCCGGCGACCCAACCTTTCCTGAATCCCCAGAGCACCTGCGAATACATTCCCCAATCGTGAAATGTCTCGGCGACCGGGAAAGCGTCATCCATGCCACGCCCGGCTTCGAAACGCCGATACATCACTTCGGTTTGCCACTTCACAAACGGAAACCCGCCCTCGGCGCGTGCGCTCTTCCATTTGTAGAGAATGTCGCCTCCATAGATTTGCGTGCGCGTGTTCGGACCGGTGTCATTCGAGCCAAACGCGCCCGAGACGCCGGCGAGCACCACCTGGGTCGGGCTTAGGTCGACAGAATTTTCCCAGCGCGGAATCCAGACGAAATCTTCAAGACCGCGCATCTCGCGATCAGTCGTCATTCGGTCGAAGAAAATGCCGTTGTTCCCGGGATTGCGAAACGAGTAACCGGTGCCGCCGCGACCGTTCTGCACGCCGAGGAGCAATTGCGAATACCATGGCGTGGGAAGCGTCCACGACATTTGAGCGCCAACTCCGCGCAAGCCATCGGGGCCGAGGAAAAGCCCGTGGACCAGCGGATCGTCGGCAAAATCCCATGTGTGCGGATGCGTGGGATTGATGCGGCCGAATGCGGCGAAAAATTGCCCGCCTTTCAGTTGCAAGTTGAATGGAAGATTTGTCGTTTGCAGGAACGCTTCTTCGACTTCGACGCTGGTTTCGTTGTCGTTATCGAGCTTGAACACGATGTTGGCGAAGCCTTCAAAGTAAGGATCAACCGCACCGTCGAACGCGAGCTCGATGTTCCGTGCGTTGAAACCGCGTTGTTGCGGATCGTGATCACCGACTTCAACGTGGTCGAGATCGCGCGCGCTGGATACGCGAGTGCGAACAGTCCGTCGAACGAAATGTTCATGTAATTCTTGCCGCCACCGATGGTGAATGGCGCAGTGAGCGACGAACCCGCGGGCGTGATTGTCGATGTATCACTCGTCGATGCGACGACCGACGTGTCGGTGGTCGGGAACGATCCCGGCAGCGCGGCGCCGTTTGCGTTCACGCTCGGTCCCGGCGCTGCCGCGGGTGCAGTAGTTGTCGATGAAACGACCGACGCATCTTCGGTTGGAAACCGCGGCGATGCGCTCGCCGGCGGCGCCGGTGAATTTGCCGCAGCTGCAATCGGAGAAGGCTCTGGATTTTGCGGCAAGGCCTGCTCACGTGCGAGATTCGCTTTTTCCAGCGCGTCTTGCTGATCTTTCACTTGTTGCTGCAACCCCTTCACCGTCTCGGTAAGCGATCGCACTTCCTGGCGCAGCGCCTCGAGATCGGCGGTGCTAGCTGGGATTGCATTTGAAGCGGCGAACGCCGGCGATGACGTGGGAGCGGACGCGACTTCCTGCGCGGACGCGGCCGCTACCGGGAAAATTGCCAGCATTATCAAAATAAATTTATTCATCGAACACTCCTGATCAAAAACTCGGGCGTCAGCGCCCGATCAATTCAATGTGCTGCGTTCGGCGCCGGTTGATCCAGCGGCTTCAGAACGCGCTTCAAGCCGCTGCCCGCTAAGGCGGGAAAGGATCAACATTTCAGGAGTATGACGGAGGAGCGTGCTCGAGGACTGACATCCTCGTCGCGGCGACGAAGATGAATGATCGCTGCGGAAGAATGGCAGAAGAGACCGAAACTGTCTTGCGGGCAACCGCATCATCGCCGCACGCTGGAGGCTCGCAATTGCCTGACGCGAAAATCGTCACCGCGCATACATGCGTGGAGGGATTTGCGTCGGAATGAATCCGCTCATGAAGGTGCGGCAAAACAGAAAAGTAAGAGGCGAGGAGAAGCGTTGAAAGAAGTAAAGTGCCCGTAGCAGCGCACACCCAGGAGGAGCGAAGTCGAAACGCAAGACGCCGCATCGTTGGCGAAGGATGCGGTGGGGAATTCTTTTGGCAAGCGATTTCTATGGCTACGCGTCACGATCCGTCAATTCAAAAATCGTAGGCGATGGTGCCGTAGAAACCGCGACGCTGACCAAATTGCGGGGCGAAGACGCCGATGCCGCTACCATCGCGTAGTTCGTAAACTTCATCGAACAAATTCACGACATCGAAGCGAACCTTAAAATTGCCGACGTGGGGAATCTTCAAATAGCGCTGAATAGATAAATTAACGGTTCCGTAGTCGGGGACGCTTTTGGTGTTGACGAAGCCTCTTCGAAGTCCACTGCCATAGAGCATATCGGCAGACGCCTTCCAGTCGTTCCAAGTGTAGGAAGCGCCAGTCGAAGCGGTGACCCGCTGGTCGTGGTCGAGAAAAATCCAATGCTTCTTGACGAAGGCGTAATCTTCCGGGCTAAAGAGGAACTGCGCGGAACTCCAGTGCGTGCCGCGCGCCCATTCCCATGCCAGATTTCCGTAAGCGGAGAACGGGCCGTGATCGTAGCTGGTGGTGAATTCGCCGCCGTAAATGCGGCCACGTTTGTAATTGAAAGATGATTCGATGAGCGCCGCGCCGAACTGGCCTTCGTCAAGTGTCGAATGTGAGCTCTTGTAGAAACCGTCTAGTCCGATGTTGAACCCTTCCATAATCTTTTGCGTTACGCCCGCGTCGAAGTAATGCGCGCGCTCGGATGTAACGGGAGAATCTTTGGTGATCGCCGACTCGTTGGTCGTGCCAGCGAACTTGGCAATGGTACTTTGCGGGACGGCTTCCAAAGGAGGCGGCGTGAAATACCGCGCGTAGCCGGCATGGAGCATGGTCGAATCCCACGGCTTGTAAACGACGTTCATGCGCGGGCTGAGCTGGTTTTCATCCGCGAACGCATTCACGAAATCCAAACGGCCACCGAAATTAATTGTGAGCTGCTCGAACGGCTTCCACTCATCCTGTAAGTAAAAGCCGTAGAAGTAGCCGTACTTATTGTGATTATCGAGAATGCGCCTCGGTATCGTCTGGTTACCGTTGGCATCTACCGGAAAGACGAGCGTAGCAGTGTCGATGGTGGCGTATTGCTCGGTGAAAATGAAGCCGGCACGAAGCGTGTGCTCCTCATTAAGCTTGTAGCTGGAGTCCAGCTCGATGCCGTTGGAAAGAATGTCCCGATCGATGCGCGAGGCGACACCGTTGAAGATGAGGTCGCCGACGTTGTCTGGACGAAAGAGAATAGAACTGTAGCGATTGAAGACCGACGCCTGGAAATTGAAATCGTCCACCTTCTTTTGATAGGTGAAGATTTCGTAGGCGTTGTCTTCCGATTGATTCTCGTTCAGCTTGGCGGAGTTGAATGTCGATCTTCCCATGTCGTTGAACATCGGCGGTTGCCCCGGATTATTCGGGATTTGGAAATCATTGTGATCGTCGCCGACGAGCAGCGAGAGGCGGCTGGTGTTGTCGATGATGTAAGAGAAATAACCGAATTCTTTGAACTGATCCGTATTGTCATGAATCGGGCTGCTGCTGGACGTGGGATTTTCGATGCCTATGCCGTCGTGCAAATAACTTTGCGTGACGTAATAGCTGAGCTTTCCGGTCACGCCGCCGCGCTCGAGACTTTCCATGAATGTGTCGAAACTGCCTACGTAGATGGAGGCTTCGTCGCCGGTGAAGGCCGCGCCGGTTTTAGTGTGAATGTCGATGACGCCGGTTTCTCGGAAGCCAAACTGCGCGGGCAACGCGCCGGTCATGAGCGAGATGTTATCGGCGAAGCGCGTCGCCAGTTCTGGCCCAAAGCCGGGAATACTTTCCGGCAAAAGCACGTCGTCGATGCGGTATTGCAAATTCGCGTGCTCGCCGCGGACGTGCAGCTGCCCAAATGAATCCTGCGCTACTCCAGGAAACCGCAAGATCGTTTGGTTGAATTGCGCGTTTTCACCCTGCGCCTGTGAATCAAGCCGGTCCGGGCCGACGGTGTAGCGGGTTGCACCGAGACTGGGCACAATTTGCTCCCGCGAAATATCAAGCTCCTGGCTCGTGACAACGACATCCTCGGCCGTTGCGTACCAGGCGTTGCCGAAGCTGATGGTACTGGTGTCGCCGACGCGGGCGTGGCCGGACTGGCAGTGGCCGAGGGTTTGGAGCTTGCGGAGGTCGTGACGGCCTCCTGCGCAGTCGCGATGTTTGCGACGCAAAACAGCGCAGCTGATGTGATAAAAAGCTTTTTCATGAAGATTTTTACAAGATGGTTCTTTAAAATTGTGATTGGTTGCGGCGTTCGCGATTTGCGTGAAGCCGCGCGGAAATGGCGCGATGGTTTGTAGGGCGTTTCGGTGAAACGCTTACCGACCTGGCGTCTGGCACAGACGCCCTACAATTTCTACGCCAGCACGGGCGGCGCGTGCTCGAAGATGCGCGCGCCAAGAAACAGCGATGAAACCCAGCATGGATTCACCGTCGAAATTTCGAAAAATTCAGCGGCCGGAACAGGCATACAGACCAGCGGCGGTTGAGCAGCATGCTCATAGCTGCCGGACGCGATGAAGGTAACCGCGCATGTGTGGTCAGCTCGATTCGCGTCCGGATGGATACGCTCGTGCAATTGCGGCGAAACGCTCAAGGCGAGCGACCAGAGAAAGGCCGCCGAAACAACAATCCCGACGAGAGCGCGTCCACTATTTGGTGAACGCGGAATCGTGTTCATTTGCCGTCCGCAGCTTCTCTCTGCGGTAGCGATCGTGCAAGAAATTTTTGCAAGATCAACAATCAGAAGATCGACATATCGACTTAGATGGCGTTTGTATCAGACCGCTGGACAGTGCCGGAGTGTTGGATTACCAATGCGCGAGGCGCGAGTATGGATGCGGCCAGAATTTATTTTATCATTTTCGGCGCGCTGACGATTACTGGAGGGATCATCGGTTACGTGAAGGCCGGCAGCCTTCCATCTATCATCGCCGGCTCGATCACGGGCGTCTTGTTGCTCATCGCCGGATTATTCCTGCCGACGCATCGCGCAGTCGGACTCGCGACCGGATTCATTATCTCCCTTCTTCTCGCCGCGCAGTTCATTCCCAAATTTATCCGCACCGGTAAAGCGATGCCCGCAGGGATGATGTCGATCTTGAGTGTGATTGGCTTGATCGTGGCGCTCGTCGCCTGGATGAAAAAGTAATCGCGCGTGGAAAAAATTCGTCTCCGGACGTGGTGGCGACTCGTGCTGCTCTCGTTGATCGTGATATTTGTCGCGATTGTTTATCGCTGGATTTCGCTTGAACGCCTCCAGCATTTCGCGCCCGCGGAAGTCGCAGCGACGCCGTCACCAGAACCGACGCTTACTCGACCTCCGGCGATAACCGGAAAACTGGACACCGGCAAGTTGTTCACCGGTATCACACTTCACTCCACCGTCGACACGCAACCCGGCGCCGACGCGACGACGGAGCGTGTCGACCCGGAAAGCTATGTTCTCGATCTAAAATTGCAGGTGCGTGTGCCCACGCCGAACAAGACGATCGAGGAACTGGCCAAAGTGAGTCCGCAATTGCCGACATTACTGCCCGGCTTGGCCGCAATCCTCATGGCCGATCCAGTTTCGCCCCTCTTTGGGCAGCTCTACGATACAAAGGTAAGAATGTTGCGGGAAAATCTTGTTCGCCTCGATCTACTTCTTTCCCGGCACAATTTTTACGATTGCCAGACCGTGTTGCAACTGCTGCACCCACAGAGTCATCGGAGGGCGCTACTGCTCCAGGCGGACATGGATGTCGATGCCGACGGTTCGGACGCGGACAGGATGCCGATTGGGAACGGCGCACCCACAAATTTCAAACCGTTTACAAGCTATCGCTGGCTCAAGAAGACGGCAGCGCCCAATCCATATCTACCACCGACGGAAGAGCGATTGAAGCGCGCGGAAGATGAGTTCGCCCTGAGGACGATCACGCCGGACCGCAAACGCGACTTGCGCAACGCGATCACGCAACTCCGCGCCGAGGTCTCCACCCTCCAAAAATACAGCTTCCTCATCGGCGCAACCGATCCCTACATCGTAATTCCCGGCGCGTTCACGCATGGCCATGAAGCGGCGAAGACTGGCGATTACGCGCTGGTCGTTTTCGGCGGAGCGATCTATCCGGCCATCGTCGGAGACATTGGACCTAACGACAAAGTTGGCGAAGCATCGTTTCGGGTCGCCAAAGAAATTAACCCGCAATCCACGCCGTATAATCGACCCGTGAGTGATCTCAAAGTGACTTACTTAATTTTCCCGGGAACAGCCGAAACCCCGTTCGGCCCGCCCGATTTGGACAAAATTCAAGCGCGCTGCCAAACCCTCGTGGACGAAATCGGCGGTGCGGCCGCGCCGTTGCACCATTGGGAAAACATTATTCCGCCTCTGCCAACACCAACATCGACAATCACTGCCAGTCCAACTCCGACGCCGACTGCGCCCGGCATATCAACAACTCCATCGGCATCGCCTGGGGCGACTTTTGCCTTTCCAATCGCAAGTCCGAGCCTGAATGAAAGCCCGCTGCCATCGCCAGAGACCTCACCGGCTCGTTAGACCGGGGCTGGCTACCCCGCTTGGATTCGAACCAAGAATAACGCCCCCACGCTTCTTCTTCCAGGATTCGGCCTTCGTTGCGCAGCCGCGCACAGAGCGGCGTGCCAGGAAACGGCATCATAAATGTGATTTGCACGTCGAACAATCCGCTCTCGCGAACGAAATCGTGACTTCGTTGAAAGATTCCCCGCTGGAATTGCTTCCATTCGAAAATCTGAGCGCAAATCAGGAGAACGCATTCTTCACGGACGGCGGTTTCCGACTGCCTATTTCTCGGGCTTCTTCGGTGCCAGGTCAGCCACAATTTTCTCGAAACGCGGTTCACCGCGCAGCGGATCCCAATAGGGATGCAGTTTCAAGTTGCCATAGCTTAAAGTACTTGGGATCCGCAGCGTCGCCGCTATTTGCTGAATGGCAAGATCCTTCTCGTCACACCAGGCATAGATAACGCCGAGATATTTCACCAGCTCTGCGCCGTCGATAGAATCTTTGGTAATAGGCAGTAGCTCAACAGCGTGACGCCCCTCGCGAAGTGCTTCTTCTTTGCGGCCGAGTCCGGCATCAATTAGTCCGAGCACGGCGAAACCCGGACCATAATTAGGTTGCTCGCTCACCGTTCTTTCGACTTCGGCGCGCGCTGCGAGGAAAGCGGTTTGCGCTGCAGCAGCATCACCTCTGACGCGGGCGGCGAACCCTTCGCACCACGAGCGTGGAAAGTTCAGGTCAACGGATGTGCCGCTTGCCGGCATCGCAGCCAGAGCTTGCGCGGTTGCGGCCGGATCGCGTTCGCAAAGCGCAACATAGAACCATTGAGCCGCCAGATCTGCCGCCGTTGCCGGATCTTCGGCCGAGATTCTTCTGACAATCTCGTGCAAAGGCCGCGGGTCGGCCTTCCACTCCAAATCGACCAGAGCGCGAGTCACGCGCGTGTCGAGATCACGAGGAATCAAGGCAAGAGCACGGTCTAAGGCAGCAGCCATCGCCCCAAACTGCCGGAATTCCTGGTAACTTAGCGCTATCTGCTGGAGCATAAAAAAGTTGCGCGGATCGAGTTCGAGAGCTCTTTGCAAACTCCGAGCAGATTCGTTCCATAGTCCTTGGCGGCGATCCATGTAGCCGGTTAACTCGAAGATTTCCGAATTGTTCGGCAAAGCGCGCTGGGCAAGGGCGAGCTCCGTGCGCGCATGATCATAATCAAGATAGCAGCGGTAGAAAAAGTTGGCTCGAGCGAGGTGCGTCTCGGCCGCATCAGGGCGCAGGCGAACGACAGCATTCAGCGCAGCCTCCGCCGACGCAAGACGGGCCGGCGTGTGATCCAGACCAAAGAAATACAGGTAGTCGTGCGCGGCGGATAACTCGTAGTACGCGAGATAGAAATCCGGGTCGCGCGCGATCGCTTTATCGAGCAACTGAACGGCTTCGCGTAGTTTTTCGTTGATTTGAGCATTGAGAGAAATGGTCGCGATGAGCGCCTTCGCTCGCACATAAACCCCGTAGGCGGCGAGATTCTTGGTCGGGCGTTCTGCAATCGCGGCTTTCTCTTTGGATGAGACTGTGGCTTGGAGTTGCGAGATAATTCGCTGCACGATCTCGCTCTGGATTGCGAAGACGTTGCCCAAATCGCGCTCGTAGCTTTCGGCCCACAAATGAGTGTCTGTGCGAGCATCGGTTAGTTGAGCGGTGATGCGTACCTTTTCACTGACTTGGCGAACACTTCCCTCCAAGACGTAAGCAACTCCCAGGGTTTTGGCGATCTCGGGTAGGTTGCGCGGCGTGCCAGTAGTGTAAGTGTTGACTGAAGTGCGGCTGATGACTTTGAGATCGGCGACTTTAGAAAGTGCACTGAGAATGTCGTCCTGCACACCGTCGGCCAAGAACGCATTTTCCTTATCCTCGCCAAGATTCTCGAAAGGGAGCACCGCGACACTCCTTTCCGGCAGCAACGTCGCATTGCCGTCCTGTGTCGATGTGGGCGAACTGACTAGCTGAGGCGCTAACTGACGTGATAGTTTCCAGAACCCCAAGCCCATAGCTATCGCCACCGCAACCAGTAGAGCGGCAGTCAAGAGGCCATTACTCTTACGTCCGGATTCCAAAGAACCATGCGCGCTTGCAAACTGTTTTGGTGTTTCGCGCTTGAGCTGTGCCGGCTCTTGCGGGTTCTCGACCTCGGGTGTGTATAGATTCATGAAGTAATTCCGAAGATGCTGATCTTGTATTTTCTTGAGTTTGAGAAGTCAGGCTGCCAGTGCAGGTGTTGCGGAGGGGCCGTCCGCCCGGCCCTTGCGAAGCAAAATACGTTCCATTACCACCGCACTCCAGCAGGTGCCGCGGTCGCATGAGTTTTGCTTGCTTGAGAACCCGTTGGCACACGGCGGAATTTCTTTCTTCCGCTCGGCTCGAAAGTAGCTCTTAAACCCCCGAAATCGGGAGTTGAGGTACCATGCAAAACCTGCGCGATCGACCTATCCGGCAAAAAATCACCTTCGTGATCATGGTGATCACGGGCGCAGTGCTGCTCCTTGCATTTGCGGCCCTATTCTATTTCCAAGCCTACACCTTAAAACAGCACTCCGCCCACGAACTGGCCGTCGTGGGCGAGATCACGGCCCACAACTGTGCCGCAGCGGTCATGTTCAAGGATGAGGATGCCGCCGCCCAGATCCTTGGGGGACTTAGGACCATGCCGCAGCTTGTTAGTGCACGGCTTGAGCTCGTGGACCAGCAGCGGCTGGCTTTTTTTGGAACCGCACAGGATGAGACCGAAATCAAAGCAGCGCGATTGAGATCGGGTTTCCGCATCGACCGGGATCGCATCCTCCTGGCGCAGCCAGTGATGCTGAGTGACGCGCGCGAGGGAACTCTCTACCTCTTGGCCGATTTGCATGCCCTGACATCGCAGCTGCTAAAACTGTACGGCGGCATCTTTGCTCTGGTTCTCGTCGCCTCGCTCCTTGTCGCGTTCGTTCTTTCCAGTCAATTTCTGCGTTTCATTACCGATCCGATCCTTCGGCTCGCTGGCACCGCGCGTACGGTCGCAGACCATAACGACTACTCCGTCCGTGCAAACAAAGTGTGCAGCGACGAAGTGGGCGCTCTGACGGATGCCTTCAATCGAATGTTGGCCCGGATTCAGTCCCAAGACAGCGCGCTGCGCAAAGCGGAAGAGAAATATCGACTCATATTTGAAGGCGCCATCGAGGGCATGTTTCAGACTACTCCTGACGGAAAGTGTCTCAGCGCAAATCCGGCGCTGGCACGAATGTACGGATACGATTCGCCGGAAGAGCTCATGACGATTAGTGACATCGGCCAGATCCTATATGTGGATTCCGAGCGTCGGAACGAGTTCAAGCGGCTAATTGAGGCGAAGGGATTTGTGGAGCTGTTTGAGTACGAGAGCTACCGCAAGGATCGCAGCAAGATTTGGCTCTGCGTAAATGCCCGCGCCGTCCGGGATGCGACCGGAGCGATCCTGTACTACGAGGGCACCGTCGAAGACATAACTCAACGGAAGCGTGTTGAGGAAGTAGAGCGGGCAAACAAAGCCAAAAGTGAATTCCTCTCGCGTGTCAGTCACGAACTCCGCACGCCGCTCAATGCGATTATCGGATTCGGGCAATTGCTGGAACGGCAAAATCCGACCGAAACGCAGCGCACACGCATTCATCACATCTTAAGCGCCGGAAAACATCTTCTTGAGCTGATCAACGAAGTCCTCGATATCAGCCGCATCGAATCAGGCAGGATGCAACTTTCGCTGGAGCCCGTTTGTGCCGCCGATGCCCTTACCGAGGCGCTCGACTTGATACGTCCACTCGCTGCCGAGCGCAGTATACAGCTTTCGACGCCAGCGTCATTCGACGATTCGGTGTTCGTGCTGGCGGATCGGCAGCGGTTGAAGCAAGTCTTGCTCAATCTGCTGACGAACGCGCTGAAGTACACGCCGGTTTCAGGAACCGTCAGCGTCTCCCACAACGCTAACGGCGATGAGAACGTCCGGATTGTTGTGCGCGACACTGGCCCTGGAATTCCGAACGAAAAACTCGAGCGGTTGTTTACACCATTCGAGCGTCTCGGTGCCGAACAGTCGACTGTGGAGGGAACTGGCCTCGGCCTCGCTCTTTCGCAGCGCCTGATGCAGGCGATGGGCGGTTCGATCGGCGTCGAAAGCACAGTTGGCAAAGGCAGCACCTTCTGGTTTGAACTTCCCCGGACCAAATCGCCGTTGCAAAAGGGTTCGTCGCCCAAGAAAAACGGCAACGGCCGCGGAGCGCGTCCCAAGTCCGCGAATCGCAAGATTCTCTACATCGAGGACAACCTTTCCAATCTGACGTTGATCGAGCAAATGCTCGAGGAACGGCCCGAGATCGAATTGCTGACAGCCATGCAAGGTAAGGTCGGCCTTGATTTGGCGCGCCAGCATTCACTAGATCTCATCCTGCTCGACGTTCACCTGCCGGATATCGATGGGCGCGAAGTGATTTCGGAGTTGAAGTCGTCCGAGACTGCTCGCGATATTCCGGTCGTTGTCATCAGTGCCGACGCCACCACGCATCAGATCAACCGGCTGATGACGGCGGGAGCGGATGCTTATCTGACCAAGCCACTGGATGTGGACGAGTTTTTCCGCGTGTTGGACAGAACGACTGCGGCCAACAATGGAAAATGCTCCACTACGGCCGCTCGTTCTGACGGGCATCTGACCGAAGTTCGATCATGAATACGGCAAACCGGTGGCATGATGATTCGGCGGAACTCGCCAAAATGAAAATCCTCTTGATCGACGACGAGCCGGTGAATGTCGAGCTGCTCGAAGACATCCTGGTTGAGAACGGTTACACTCGCCTGGAATCGGTCACGGATTCCAAACTCGCGCTCAACATCTGCAAGAACTTTCAGCCGGACCTGATCCTGCTCGACTTGATGATGCCACCCCCGGATGGCTTCGCCATTCTCGATTCGCTTCGTACCGAGTGGGACGAAAGCTTTCTACCGGTCGTTGTTCTAACCGCGGACACAAATGAGGAAACGAAGCGCCGCGCACTCGAAGCGGGAGCAACGGACTTTCTGCTTAAGCCGCTCGATCACATCGAGGTCGCTTTGCGTATTCGCAATCTCCTCAAGAGCCGCCGGGCGCACCTGCTTCTCGATAATCAACGCGCCGCCCTTGAGGATGCAGTCCGCGAACGCACTGCCGAGTTGCGTGCGACCATCTCGGAGCTGGAGAAGGCAGGCCAGGTTTCTTCGACCCCAGCTCCCTAATAGTCGCGTCGTCGCGAGATCGGTTTCTGCGAAATCAGGGGTGGCCTGGCACTACCGCAACTTGCAGTCTGACATCGACGATTGTTTCACCGCGCATGCTTGTAACCCCGCCCGTGTTGCGGCCATTCGAGGCTGAAAAACGTCCAAGTAGCGTCCAAGCCCACCAGTTTGGCGGAGATCAGCGGGGCACCGTCAAAATCGGTCAAAATCGTAAACCACTAGCTATAAGAGACTCACATGGTAAGCCCGCGGCGATACGCGCTGGGCTGGTCGCAATCAGATCTTGCGACCAAGCTTCAGCTTGCCGGTTTCGACATCAGCAGGAGCGGTGTTTCCAAAATCGAGGCGCGCCTTTCGTATGTGGACGACAAGACACTGCTGTACTTAGCGGAAGTTCTCAAAATGGCTGTGCAGGAACTTTTTCCGTCCCGCCCACCTGGCAATCGAATTCACGACTTCATCGAGAAACTTGAAACGACTCGCTTCTGATAGATCAGGCCGTCTGCAACACCAGCACACAAACTGGCGCTCCCCCGGGTAAAGGCACGTGCGTGACCTCCGAACGTTGTTTTGCAGAAGATCGCTAACCCTTGAGAGTCCCCCAACTCAGCTCAGCGAAACGTCGCTTATCACTATAAGCACTGCGGTCGGACCATGGATAACGGGGCCGTCGGTTCGGCGTTTGACCACCCGGCGGAAAGTTGGGACGACGATGTCGTCGAATGTGACATGATCAAAACAATAGTGAGAGGCCACACCGCCTGCCACGTCAGTGGCGTAGTCATGCCTCTGAAGAAGGCCCTTGTCATTGAAATAAAATGTCTGGTGAGCGGAGTGGGTGGGAATCTCAGGTGGGAAGATTACGCTGAGCGGTCGCCAGATTTCACCATCCTCCTTATGAGGCTCAATCTCTTCGACCTCAACGCCAGGCTGAGCCAGTAGGAACGGAGTCGTGAAGTAATTCCAGAATGCGTAGCCAGCGAAGTAGAGTTCCTGGAGTTCGTTCCACTTCGTCGTGAGGACGGCACCGGTGAATGAGTCTCGTGGCTTGTTGAGTTCGCTGACAAGCTTATGATTCTCGCCCTCAATCCACACGCGATCCGTTGTAAAATGCCCGACGCTGCCGGGACTTGGGAAAGGAGTCATTGTCAGTGCGGGCTGCCTCGTGTCAGCCCGCATGAGTACACCAGGCAGGCCGTTGGGCCGTCCCTTGATCCGCCAAAGAGTACCGTTCAACGTGACCTTGGCTTGCAGACTTCGCACTTGCCTCCAACGTTCGAGGCCGCCGTGCGCTTTGATAGCGAGGTTCAATAGGTCGTTCATCGGTTCAAATCCGCGTGCTCACTCACGAAACTTGTCGCCGAACATAGGAAGGCCGCTCTTGGACTGCGCGCGTGTCTTTTCGTCCTGGATGACATCCCAGTGCTCGACCAGAAGGCCGTCGTTGATGCGAAGGATGTCCGCTGCAATCCAGTTCACGGGCTGGCCAAAGCCGGAAAATCGCCCGTGTACCGATCACCAAGTCTTTCTCGGCCACAATCATGCCCGGTTCATACTTGAACTCCGACGGCATGCTCTTGATTAAATCAAACAGACCTTCACGTCCGGGGGCGATGTGATCGCTGTGCTGTATGTAGTTGGGCGACCAATAGCGCTCAGCCGCTGCGTAGTCACGTTTGTTGAAAAGGGTGTCAAAAGCCTCAAGAACGAGTGCCTTATTTGTTTCTTGTTGGGTTGGGTTCATTGAATTTGTCCTCTTAGTCTGTTGCTGATTCTTCACATTGCGGGTTGCTCTGCTATCTCATCGACGCGATCGGGATAGAACGCGACGTGCTCTCTGATCTGCTCTACGACAGGAAACGGATCCTCATACGACCACACCGCATTGACGGACTTCTTTCCTCCAGCAGGAATGTGGTAATAACTGCAGTCGCCTTTATAAGGACAGTAAGTTGCGTGATCCGACCGTTCCAACTGGGAAAAATCCACGTCCTCACTTGGAATGTATTGAACGGGCGGATACGACGCTTCGCGGAGCGTCAGGGCGTTGCGGGTATCGGCAACCACACGGCCCGCGACGGATACGACAACGCGAGCCGGATTGGGCTGGATGGAAATCGGATGATCCGGACCTGGAAGTTTGATCTGCTTTGTTTTCATGTTCAGGCTCCCCCTTTTGCGCTTATTCAGTCGTTCGCGCGCCCGCGTTAAAGCTTCGACCCGCCATCGACTGGAATACTCGCACCTGTAATCCAACGCGCCGCATCGGACGCCAGGAACGCAACTACATCCGCAACATCTTCCGGTTTGCCGATTCGCTTCAATGCCTGCATTCCGAGCGCGACCTCGCGACCCGCTTCTGTCTTCGTAAAATTCGACATATCCGTGTCAATTACTCCTGGTGCGACAGCATTTACGCGTATGCCGCGCGGCCCGAGAATGGCGGCCCAATTCTTAACCAAAGTCTCGATTGCTCCTTTGGTAGAGGCGTAAGCGAGAATCGAAGGATTTTCCAAACCGGGCTTGCCCGCCACCGTACGGGCTTGAGCGGAAGAGATAGCAATGATGTTTGAGCCCTCAACAAGAACTGGCAACAGCTGCTGCACCAGGAAGAACGGGCTTCGGACGTTTATCGCAAAGAGATTGTCAAAATCCTCTACCGTGTAATCCGCGATGCGTGCCGCCTTGGTGATTCCGGCGTTCAGCACAAGCACATCCAACCGATTGCCGACGAGGATTGAGCGCACCTGTTTCGCCAGTAGTGTTGCGCCATCTGGAGCTAGCAAATCCGCCCCGATCGCATCCGCGCGTCCCCCTTTTGAGTGGAAGCACGCGACGAGAGATTCTGCTTCCTGCCTGGAGCGGCCGTAATGAACCAGGACATGAGCGCCGGCCTCAGCAAGCGCGGACGCGATGGCGCGCCCAATTCCCCGCGACGCGCCCGTCACCAAAGCAGTCTTGCCTTGAAGTGTAGCCATCTTACGTAGCTCTCAATTCGGGTGAGCTAGAGTTCTCTGTCATGTTTAACGCCCATACGTCAGTCGGCTGCGGCGCGAAGCGTGCGGGATTGCGCTGGATGGAAATCGGGTGATCTGGACCTGGAATTTCGATCTGCTTTGTTTTCATGTTCTTGGTTTTTTTTCCGCTCAGCCCTTCAGGAACTGCGTGACATGCTCAACAAACAGCTCTGGGTATTGGTGGTGCGCGCCGTGATTGGAGTCGGGGTAGATGATCAGCTGCGCATACGGCATGTTCTGCTGCATGATGAAAGAGTTCACCGTGGGTATGTTCACGTCGTTACTGCCGTTCACGACGAGTGTTGGCTGCTTGATCGTCTTCAGATAGTCGTAGGACCCCTTTTGCTGGACGCCCCACTTGCCAATCGCTTCGACCTGGGCGGGCGACACCCTGTCGTTCACTTCGGGATCGCGGCCCTCTTGCCGACGATGCGTGCGCTTCAGGAACTCCCGTCCCGCCGCCTGGCCCGCCGCGGACGGACTGAATTTGACCGCGAGCCAGACACTCTCGGGCGGATCGTGGGGGTGGGCACCAAAGAGCCGCCCTGTAGCCTGGACTATCAACTCCATTCCCTGACCGCCGCGCGGACCTGCGCCATCGACGATCAACCTGCGAACGAGATCGGGCGCCTGCAAAGTGATTTCCTGCACGACCATGCCGCCGATCGAGAAGCCAAATAGGTCAACTTGCTTCAGGCCCAGCGCCTTGATGAAGGCGATGGCGTCAGCTCCCATCCGCTCGAACGTCGTCGCGACCTCGCCGGAGCTGCTGGAGACGCCCGCGTTGTTGAACAAGATCACCTCCCGGTCGCGAGCCAAGCCATCCGTCACCGTTGGGTCCCAATAATCCATGGTGCCGATGTAGTGCTGGCTAAAGACGAGCGGCACTCCTCCGGTCTTGCCGAAGCGGCGATAGGCGAAATGGATTCCGTTAGCCTCTACGAACTGTGTCGGCGCGGTCTGGTGTGTGTAGTTACTCATAATAAATCTCCTTGTGGTGGTAGTCCTGGAATTAGTCAGCCGGCACCGCCTCGGATATGAGCGCCAAGGCTGCCATCGCGCAATCGACGTCGTTCTGTACCGTGGGCGCCCCGCTCAACCCGATCGCCCCGACAATTTCTCCGTTCACCTTAATGGGAAACCCTCCACCCCACGCCGCCATACGCGGAAGCGTCGGCATGCCGGCCAAAAGCGACGGGTCGCCCTGAATAAAGTTGAACAATTCCTGCGTGGAAACGCCGAACAGCGCTGTGTAAGCCTTGTTCTGCGCAATCTCGATGGTAGGGATCGAGGCCCCGTCCATCCGGCTAAAGGCCTTGAGATTGCCGCCGTCATCGAGAATCGCCACGTTCTCGGTAACGCCAAGTTCTCTGGCTTTCGCCACCGCTTCATCAACCATTTTCTGCGCTAGCTCAGAAGAGATACTGTGTTTCGTCACCACGTTAGCCATGGTGGGAGTTTTTGATTGAGTTTTCATAGTATTTGAGTCTTTCACGGAACCAGGCAAATCGGAGGGTTTAGTCAGCCAGCATTCCTCCATCAACTGGGATGGACGCACCGGTCATGTATGAGGCGTTTGCGGAGGCTACAAAGACGATCACATGAGCGATCTCCTCCGGCGTTGCGAGACGTTTGACGGGCACGGTCGAGACGAGGGCAGCCTTGTTTTCATCTGTGTTGGTGAACCGCGTCAGCATGCCCGTATCCGTAGTGCCCGGAGCCACCACATTTACGCGCACACCGGTCCCCGCGACTTCCAAGGCAGCGGACTTTGTCAGTCCTTCCACCGCATGTTTGCTGGCAACATAAACGGATGCGCCGGCAGCGCCGACGCTTCCATAGGCCGATGAGACGTTGACGATGCTCCCGCTTCCCTGTGGCAGCATCACCCGCAGTTCGTGCTTCATGCTTAACAGCACGCCAAGTACGTTGGTATCAAAGGTAGCCGCGTAGCTCTCTGCGGTCTGTTCGGTTACGAGACCCTTCAATCCTTCGGTCCCGGCATTATTGACTGCAATATCCAGGCGGCCGAAACGCTTGACCGTTTGGTCCACAAGGTCGCGCACGTCCTCTTCCTTGCGGACATCGGCCCGGACAAAAATGGCCTCTGCTCCGAGCGCTTGTAGCTCTGCAGCTAACTCTTGTCCTTCTTTATCATGACGACCGGAGACAACAATATGTGCCCCTTCGCGCGCAAAGATTTCTGCGGCGGCGCGACCGATTCCTGTCAGTGCGCCTGTAATTAAAACAACTGGGGCAATCTTCCCTTCGAGTTCTCTGCTTGTTGTTTTCATATCGTAAAGGTCGGCCTCTTGTGGCGCCGCTGAATAATGCTTTGTTTGCTCTGCGCCCATGCCTCACAGGCATGGGCACGGAATGGAACTACGACATCTCCGTTACTTCGTCGCAGTCGCCGACGCCGGAAGTCTGACGGTGGCCGCAGCGCGAAAACTGCACACGTCGCAACCCTCGTTGAGCCGGCAGATTCGAGATCTTGAGGCCGAGGTGGGCGCTCAACTCCTGACGCGCGGCGCTCGCGGCATCGAACTGACGCCAGCGGGTCGAGCCTTTCTCGATCACGCCCGCGTGGCGCTAGCGCAGGTTGAAGCGGCAACCGGAGCCGCCCGCGGGGTCGCTCATCCCGCCAAGCCATGCTTTGTCCTGGGCTTTCTGACGAACCACGAATTGACGTGGATGCCGGAAGCTTTTCGCATTTTGCGCGATGAACTGCCGAACATCGACGTGATGATATCGAGTCAATACTCGCCACCGCTCGCGAATGCTCTTGTGAAGGGAACCGTTGATGCAGCTTTTCTTCGACGGGAAAAAGGATTTCCGGAGTTGGCGTTCCGTCCTCTCGTCAAGGAGCCCTTGGTAGTGGTCTTGCCCAGTGACCATCGTCTCGCTGCGCTCAAATCCATCAGTCCGGCGGATCTAGTCGGCGAGACATTCGTGACCGTTGCGCACTCGGCTCCCGTCCTGCGTGGGGTCATCGACAATTACCTGAAGCGGTCCGGATTTCATCTCACGCCAGCTCACGAGATTGACCACGTCGTCATGGGAATGACCGTAATAGCGTCGACGCGCGGCGTCGGGCTGTTACCTGCTTACGCACAGAACTTTCTCACTCGGTCTGTAACGAGTCGTCCGCTCAAGGGAAAGACGCCGACTGTCGATCTGGTCTTCGGGTACAAAAAAGTCGAACAAGTCTCCTATCCTAAAGCTTTTGCTTTCGAGATTGGACGAGTTGGTCGCTCGTGTTTCCAAAAGGAAAGAAGAGTGAAAGTAGCAGATAGAATGGAGCGAGCGGGACGAGCGACATTGGAGGACACGGTCGTCCTCATCACGGGCGCGAGCGCGGATTAGATCGGGCAATTGGCCGAGTCTTTATGCAGCTTTCGGGAACAAGGAGCAGCTCTTCCGCAAAGTTCTTGATCGGTACATGAACGGACCGCTCGCTTATTTTCAGAAAGCTCTGGCGGCGCGGAAGGCGCGGGATGTTATCGAACAAATTTTCCTCGGCGCCGGCCAACATGGCGAGTGACCCGCGGACTCCAGCAGGATGCCTTGTGGTCCAGGGTGCGCTGGCGTGCGGAGATGCGGCCGGATCTGTTCGGAAGGAAATAGGCGCGCGCCGCGCCGCAGCCAAAGCTGCGTTACGTCGCCGCCTTCAGCGAGCAAAGCGGGAAGGCGATCTTCCGCCAAACGCCGACCCAGCCGAACTATCCAGTTATGTGATGACGGTGCTGCACGGAATGGCCGTCCATGGAGCCGATGGAGCTAATCAGGATCAACTACGGCGAGTTGCGGATATCGCACTGCGTGCGTGGCCGAAACGTTAGTTTGTGGATGAATCAGATGCTAGGCCTTGAACCCAAATTGGCCTAACGAGAGTCGAGTTTGTGTGAGGTTGATAAGGATAGTCGTCGAATAAATAATTAATGTAATACAAGAATCCCGGAGCCTACGGGGTCCGGTACCTTTTTGTCATTTGCGGCTTTTCTTTAGCCGGCTGCGGCATCCCCAAATGCTCTGGAGCATGACGAGAGAGCGATCTGGCTCCGGGCCAAGCGTATCGACGAAGGCGGCATGATGCGCGTCAGGCACAAATTGGCACGCGGTGGGGATTGACAACACGGGGGAAACGAGCTTAGAGTTAGTTAACTGACTCAAAATGGGCAAGGATAAACCACAACCAGACAAACGGACACGGCTGATTGAGACCGCCATGAAGCTGGCGTATCGGAACGGTTTCAGAGAGACGAGCCTGGCGGACATCGCCGAAGCCGCCCATGTTCCGGTAGGGAACGTTTACTACTACTTTAAGACCAAGGAAGAACTTGGCGAGGCCGTTGTGGAGCGGCGCTTGGCGCAATTTCGAGAATTGCGGGAGGAGATGGACCGGTTGAGTTCTCCGAAGGAGCGGCTGTTTGCTTTTGTGGAAACCGTTCATGGGAACCGGGAGCAGCTTGCGCGTGGGGGATGTCCGCTGGGTGGCTTGTGTTCCGAGTTGCACAAGGAGGGCGGCGCTCTCGCAAAGAAATCCGCGGCACTCTTCACCGAGCCAATGGGTTGGCTCGAGGAGCAATTCCGCGCGGCCGGCCATGAAGAGGATGCACGAGAACTTTCCGCGCATCTCTTCTGTGCTTTTCAGGGTATTGCTGCGGTGGCACACGCCGCTAATGACCCCGACTTGGTGGTGATGGAGGTAAAACGCCTGAAAGATTGGATCGGCACGCTGTGAGACCGAACAATCGAGCAACAGGTGCAATCGACAGAAGGAACGAAACGATGAAAGCAACGCTTGATAAAGGACAGTTCGGACCCTGGGCACTCGTCACGGGCGCTTCGTCGGGAATCGGTAAGGAGTTCGCGCGGCAAATCGCAGCGTCGGGGATCAACGTAGTGCTGGTGGCCAGGCGAGACGCATTGCTTGCCGAACTGGGACGCGCCATCTCACAGGAGTTTGATGTTCAGCACCGCGCCTTGGCTATGGACCTCTCACAAGAGGGATTCATAGCGGGACTCGCCGACGCTACGCACGATATCGACATCGGGCTTGTCGTCTCCAATGCCGGCACCGCAAATCCGGGCGAGTTCCTGAAGCTCGATCGGCTGTTGCTTCAGGCGACTTTGCGGCTCAATACGATGGCGCATTTGGACATCAGTCACCATTTCGGCGCGAAACTCGCCAAGCGGAGGCGGGGCGGCTTGATCCTCGTGGGGGCAATGGGTGCGGAAAACGGTATTCCCCGTATAGCGAATGACGGAGGCGCGAAGGCGTATGTACACAGCCTTGGCGAGGCGCTTCACTATGAGTTCAAACCTCTAGGTGTCTACGTCACTGTACTGGCAGTCGGGATTACGAACACAGAGGTGCTCGAAAAGTTCGGATTCGACCCGCGGACCATGCCGATGAAGCCGTTGAGCGTGGAGCAGTGCGTATCCGAGGGCCTTAACGCGCTGCGGGAAAACCGGTCCAGAATAGTTCCGGGCCGGCTGAACCGGATCATGAACGCCCTCGTGCCCGCTTCTCTTGCGCGGAAGATGGAGGCGGACATGATTGGTAAAGCGCTCGCGAGCACGCCCGCGCCGGCAATCGCTCGGGCGGAGGCCTGAGAATGAGCAAGCAATTATGAAACTCACAAGCAATACGATTTTGATCACCGGCGGTGCCAGCGGCATCGGTTACGAACTCACCAAACAACTCGCGGCACTTGGTAACACGGTTCTTATCACGGGCCGCGATCAGGCTAAGATGGACCGTGCGAAAGCGGCCTTTCCAAAAATTCACACCTTTCAAAGCGACGTTTCCGATCCGGAAGCGATCGCCACTCTTTACGAAGAGGTCACCAAACAATTTCCCGAGCTCAACATTTTGATCAACAACGCCGGCATCATGCGTAAGATCAATGTTCACGACAAAGCTGGCAACCTCGAAGACATCACTCGAGAGATTGAAATCAATTTGAGCGGGCCGATTCGCATGGTGAAACAATTCTTGCCGCATTTGAAAACAAAATCAGAGGCGGCAATCATGAACGTTTCATCGAGTTTGGCATTTGTTCCATTGCCCATTTCACCGGTTTATTGCGCCACCAAGGCCGGTCTGCATTCGTTCACCGAGTCTCTTCGTGTGCAACTGAAAAACACCAAAGTGAAGGTATTTGACCTGGCACCGCCTGCGACACAAACCGAACTCTTGGGTGACTTTGATGCTGAAGACATGAAAGGCGCTTCTATCATGAAGGTGGAAGACATGGTCAAAGTCGCTGTCAAAGGAATGCAAACCGATCGATTTGAAATTCGTCCAGGTCAGGCGAATCAACTCAAAATGATGAGTCGCGTGGCGCCTGGATTTATTTTGAAACAAATGAGCCGATCGGTCGATCGTATGTTCAGAACACACGATTAATTCGAAGCTTGTGAGACGCCAGGCGGCCTGAACCCGCAGGCTCACACGGCAAAGCCTGAAAGGGAGCATCGTAAAATGCGCATCGCGTTAGTGAGTTAGTTAACTGACATGCAATCGGAGTAACGAAGTGATCGAATGACACAACAAGCCCTAAGCAGGCAGAATGGAGTTTTTATGAAAATTATTTTAATTGGCGCAAACGGAAAGATCGGGGAACTGGTTCAAAAGGCATTGGCGGGTGCTGGCCATGAGATAGTCAAGGTCGGTCACAAATCTGGCGATTTTCAAGTCGAGATCGAGAACCGCGAAAGTTTCAGGAAGCTTTATCAAGCCGTCGGCTCGTTTGATGCCGTGGCCATTGCAGCAGGCGAAGTCGCATTTGCTCCGCTTTCGGAACTCACCGCTGAAAAGTGGCAGTTTTCGTTGGGAAGCAAACTCATGGGTCAAATCAATCTGGTTCAGGAGGCGATCCCGTTCATCAAAGAAAAAGGATCCTTCACTTTGGTTTCGGGCATTCTCAATGACGAACCGATCTTTGCCGGCGTCGCGGCTTCAACTGTCTCGGGCGCGTTGGAAGCTTTTGTTCGGGCTGCCGCAATTGAGCTTCCTAAGGGATTGCGTATCAATGTGGTGAGTCCCACGATGCTAAAAGAATCCGAATCTCAATTTGCCCAGTTCTTCATCGGCATGATTCCGGTCGAAGGATGGAAAGTTGGACAAGCCTACAAACGCGCTATCTTGGGGGCGCAAACCGGCCGCGTGTACAAAGTTGATTGATTTCTTTCGATCATGCCGCTTTGGCCTAACAAGCACGGCGTCCAGGAATACTTTGCGTATTACAGAAATTCCTCGGAGCCTACGGGGTCCGGTACCTTTTTGTCATTTGAGGCTAAATTGCGCCAGAAACGGCAACCGGAAACGGGTGATTTCTCCTGGGTCGAGCCCTTGAAGCCGAGGGGTCCGAACCTTTTTGACACTTGTCGATCCGGTCCCGGCGTTGCGCACTGAATAATACTGAGGAAGTGTCCTGCCACACGAAGTGGTTATGATTACTGACCTGCGATTCGCCCTTCGCCAACTTGGCAAAGCACCGGCGTTCACTGTCACCGCACTGGCCACGATTGCGATTTGTCTCGGCGCGAACCTCGCGATCTTCGCTGTGATCGATTCAATTTTGCTCCGGCCGCTTCCGTTTCCGCAATCCGATCGGCTGGTGACGATCTTCAACACCTATCCGAAAGCCGGAATCGAGAATGATGGTTCGTCGATCACCAATTACTACGAGCGTCGTGGCAACATCCCGGCCTTCTCGAGCCTTTCCATGTATATGGAGAGAGCCGAAACCGTCGGTGATCCGGGCTCCATGCAACAGGAGGAAATCGTGCGCATCTCGCCGGAATTTTTCACGACGCTTGGTGTTAAGCCCGCCATCGGTCGCAACTTCACCGATAAAGAGACCGACCCCCATACGAACGTGATTATCCTGACGGATGAATTCTGGCGGGAGCGTTTCAATTCCGATCCAAACATTCTGGGTCGTGATACCCGCATAAACGGTATCCCAAGAAAGATCGTTGGCGTCTTGCCTCCTGCTTTTCGTTTTCTATCGTCCGAGGCGCGCGTTTTTCTTCCGATAAAATCCGATATGGAAGAGCGTGGGCCGAAAGCGCGTCACTCTGGCGGCGGCGTCACGCACATGATCGCGCGATTGAAACCGGGCGCGACGATCGCGGAAGCGCAAGCCCAGATCGATGCGCACAACGCCGCCGTCGAGGAAGATAATCCTGAAGCGAAAATGATGGCCGAAGCCGGCTTCCGATCACTCGTTAGGCCATTGCACGCAGAGCACGTCCGCTCCATTCGTCCAACCCTGTGGCTAATGCAAGCCGGAGTATTTTTTCTCTTGTTCATCGGCGCGGTAAATCTGGTCAATCTTCTTTTGATTCGTGCGAGCGGGCGGGCGAAAGAAATGGCGATTCGGCGATCGATGGGCGCGAGTCGCGTGCATGTCGTGAGACAAGTAATCATCGAAACCGTTCTTCTGACTTTCGTCGGCGGATTGCTCGGCCTGGCGGTAGGCGCGTGGGGAATTCGGTTGCTCGAAGTTCTCGGGGCAGATCGCTTGCCGCTCGGCGCGCATATCGCGTTCAATGGCTGGCTGGCGTCCATCGGCCTCGCTGGCGCCGTGGTTCTCGGAGTCGTCATCGCGTTACCTATCGCCTGGTTCAACCTGAGCACGCATCTGGCGCATGCGCTCCAATCGGAATCGCGCAGCGGCACAATTAGCCGCGCCGCGCAACGGCTGCGCCACGGATTCATCGTCGCGCAGATTGCGCTCGCATTTGTCTTGCTCGCGGGTGCGGCTCTGCTCGGCCTGAGCCTGAAAAAAGCGATGGCGGTTTCGCCAGGATTTCGCTCAGATCACGTTCTTACCGGCGAGTGCACCGTCTCATGGGATCTGCAGCGGGAGCGAGTCGGCATCGTCGATCGCTTGCTCGAATCCATCCGCCAGCAACCGGGAATCGCCGCCACCGGAACGATCACGAACATTCCGTTAAGCGGCGACAGCGGCAAAACCGCAGTCACACCTAAGGGCTATGTGCCACCTCCGGGGCAATCAGTGCACGGCCATTATTCCTATGCCGTTCACGGCGAGTACTTCTCGGCCCTCGGTATTGACCTGCGCGAAGGACGCTTCCTCACCTCGGCAGATTCCCACCGCGCGGAACGCGTCTGTGTAGTGGACGAAGATTTGGCCCGGCGTTACTGGCCTAACGGCGGCGCGCTCGGCCAAAGGATCGCGCTCGGGGACGAAAAAGACGACGCGCAGCTGTTTACAGTTGTCGGCGTCGTCGGCGCAGTGAAGCAAGCCGCGCTCACCGAAGTGCAGGGGCAAGGCGCGGTTTACCTGCCTTACGCTTATCGCGACAAGGAGAGTATTTTCATCGTCACCCGTACAAGCCAGCGCCCGGAAGCGTTCGCCGAGACGCTGCGCAAGCTGGTGCGCGCAGCGCATCCCGCACTGGCGGTCGATAACATTCGTTCGATGGACACGCGCATCGCGGACAGCTTGATCACGCGACGCTCGCCAGCATTACTCGCTGGAATTTTCGCCGGCGTCGCTTTGCTGCTCGCGGCCATCGGAACCTACGGCGTGTTGAGTTACGCGGTCGCACAAAGGACGCGTGAGATCGGCATTCGCATGGCGCTCGGTGCGCAACGCGAGCAGATCGGAGCGCAATTCCTCTCGTTAGGCCTGCGCCTGCTCGCCGCCGGAACTATCGTCGGTTTGTTCGGGGCGTGGCTGGCCGGCAAAGCCATGCAAACTGTTTTGTTTGACGTGCCGCCACTTCACTTAACGATCCTCCTCGGCACTGCCGCAATCATGAGCGCGATATCGCTGATCGCCTGCCTCATTCCCGCGCGCCGAGCAACGATGGTCGATCCGGTGCAAGCATTGCACACGGAATAACTAATCGAACAAGCTGAGCGCCTTCGGTCGGGGTGCGCTTGGCGGTTACCGCCTCTCACACCCGAGGCTGCAAAAGGCCGGATTGGAAATTGTGGTCGTATCTAAAGATTCAAGATTTGTCAGAGAAAGCTGTTCGGCAAACACGCCGAACATTTCGAGCGGCATCCGAGGGTGCTGCGCGAGACTTTTTGTAATACAAAAACCTCGGAGCCTACAGGGCTCGAACCCACTGTTTTGGTAATCGGTCGCGGGGACTTCATCGAGAAACTTGAGACGACGCGGTTCTGATTTCTCGGGAGCACGCGGCGAAACTTTAGCGGCCAAGCGGATCATCGAAATTGTATACCGCAATTGTATACGCTAGCTCGAAAAAAGGGCCAAAAATGGCTAATCTTGGCTAAAACTCAAATGCAGAAAATCCATCTAAGTTGCTAATTTACAATAGATAGCTAACGATAGCTAAAGCCGGCAAAAATGGCTTTCTCGATTACAAATCAGGCAACTTCGTTTTAGTCCCTTGAGGCCCGGCAAAAAGTCGCCTGAGAACACGCCAAAAGCTAAGAATTGAAGCCTGATAAGAGTCTCGCCTGCCAGTTACGCCTCACAGCGCCGCGCGACTGAAGCCGAGCGTGCGGCTAATTGAGAAGACTCTGCTTGACGAATACTTGACAAATAGACTGCGGATTTTGGCGTTTTGGTTCGGATCGCTGCGCATTCAGAAAATCACCAATCTTCATGGGTAAATCCCCGCTTGAGAGCTTGGCTACCCCGCTTGGATTCGAACCAAGAATAACGCCTCCAAAGGGCGCTGTGTTACCGTTACACCACGGGGTATCTTCGCTTCGGATTTTAGATTCGCGATTTTGGATTAAATCGCAATCGGCAAAATCGGCGAATTAAAGTTGGCGCACGCAGAATGCGCCTGATTAGTCGGCGAAGGTTTGGGCAGCCGGATATCCACGGTTGTGCCTTTCCCGAGTACGCTGGCGATGGAAATCTTGCCGCCGTGCGCTTCGAAAATCGCCTTCGCAACGGCGAGGCCAGTTCCCGCGCCGTGCGCATTGTCGTGTCGCCCGAATGGCTCAAACAATCTCGGCAAAAGATCGGGCGAGATTCCCGCGCCGGAATCCGAGATTCGCAGAACGACCTGGTCTTGCACGAGGTCGATCGTGAGAGTGAGCCTGCCGCCCCCGGGCATGGCGTGGATGGCGTTGTCGATGACATTGCCCAGCGCCCGCACTACCCGGCCGAGGTCGAGCTCGATGTTGCCTTGGTAACGAATGTGCTTTATGAACTCGATTTTCCTGGCAGGCAGAAGATGCAGTGATCGCCGATTCACTTCATCGAGCAGCCGCCAGATTGACACGGACCTTTTGCTGATAGAAACCAAACCGCGCGCGTAATCAAGCAGGTCGAGAGTCGTCCCGAGAATACCGTTGACCGCTTCGGTGAGCAGCTTGCTCAATTCGCGCAATTGTGGATCGGTGGACTCGTTGCTGATCAAGTCCGAGCAGCAGCGCGCGATGCAAACTGGGTTCTTCAGGTCCTGGATCATCGCATTAGCGAGCGCGCCCGCTACCCGGAGCCGCTCAACTCGGAGGGTTTCCCGCATAAAGTGCGCGTTTGCGCTTCGAATGCGGTTCGTAACAGCACGGAAGAAGTTGATGTGGAGGCGGCTGGGTGCCAGCTCGAGAATTTGTTGGAAGCTCTCTTCTTTAACGGCGCCGATTAGCGCCGGCTCAATCGCAGTGGCCGTTGCCGAGTGCGGCTCGCCGGACAAGAGCGATGTGGCGCCGAAAAAGTTTCCCTGGTCGACATAACTGATAATTCCCTGGTCGTCCGCGGTCGCGGGTTTGTAGATTTTTACGGCGCCTTCGCCTACGAGGTAAAGCGAATCGGCCAGATCGCCCTCGCGGAAAATCACTTCGCCGGTCCGTACCCGCCGCACACTGATCTGTGGCGCAATCTTTTTAAGGACCTGAGTGTCGACTCCTTCGAAAAGGCAGTTTTCGGAGAACCGCTCGAAAGTTTGTGCGCGCCGGGCTGAGCTCACAGGCTAATCTTCAACTCGCTAGTGACGAGCCGTCGCTCTGTCCGCCGCTGGCGCTCGCATACTTCAGGCTTTCCAGGATCGAGCGGACGTTACTGACGATCTCGTCAGGCGACAGCGGTTTTCGCAGGAAACCGGTTAAGCCGGCTGTCATTAGTCGATTAAGACGTTCACCTTGAATAAAGCCGGTGCAAAGCACGATCGGCACGTCCGGGCGAATCTCGCGGAGGCGCTGGAAGGTTTCCTCACCATCCATGAACGGCATCGTTAAATCCAGAAGCACCAGTTGATAGGCCAGCGGACGACGCCGGAAAAGGTCAAGACATTCGAAACCGGATTGGGCCGTGGTCACATCGTATCCTGACGCGGACAAAAGCTGCTTCACTAGGAGTACCACCGCTTCTTGGTCATCGACAACGAGGATGCGAGGTTTGGGAACCGGCATCTGCGTTACCGTCTTTGGCTTGATAAAAGCGGCCAGCTCCGGATGCATCAGCATCTTCTCGTCGGCGCCGCCAGCTTGTTTGGCCAGCTGCGCGGCCACCGTCTCTGCGCGCTCAATGCTTTCGCGCAGTATGGCCAGGTACTTTTCCGAGCCATCGCTGCCTTCCCAAAGATTTTCGATTTCGGTGCTCGTGCCTGAAATGATCTGCAACAAATTATTCAGTTCGCTCGTAGCCTTGGACACCGATTCCTTGGGGACCGATTCGCTCGAAGCTGCGGGGAAAGATTTGCTCTCCGAATCAGAATTCATCTCGGCATTCCTTCACAGCATTCGCGATGCCTTTTGCAGCTCCCATTTGTCGAAAAACGCGAAGCGAATCTGTGCCAAATCGGCACACTGGCCAGGATCGACACCCGACTCAGCTCTCTCGAAATACGTTTCGCAATCGAGGCAAACGCGTTTATATTGCGGATCCCCCTTTATGAAGGAACTTCGTGTCGATAATCTCCGAGTGACGATCGGCGGACCAAGAAATCGTCCGTGGTCTCAGCCTGGTCGTTCCGCAGGGTGAAGTGCACGCCATCATGGGCCCAAACGGCTCCGGCAAAAGCACCCTCGCCAAAGTGCTCGCCGGACACCCTGATTATCAGGTAACCGGAGGCAAAATCACGATGGACGGCAAGAACCTTCTCGAATTCGAGCCGGACGACCGGGCCCGGCAGGGCCTCTTCCTCGCTTTCCAATATCCGAGCGAAATTCCCGGCGTAACGATCGCCAATTTTCTCCGGGCGGCCGTGCAGTCCCGACTGCCTGAGGGCGAAGAACTTGAAGCGACCGATTATTACGCAAAGCTTTACGAGAAAATGGAACTGCTCGGTATGGATCGTTCATTTACGTCGCGCGCGGTAAACGAAGGTTTTTCCGGCGGCGAGAAGAAGCGCACCGAAATTTTGCAGTTAGCCATGCTCGAGCCGAAGTACGCGATTCTCGATGAGACCGACAGCGGCCTGGATATCGACGCGCTCAAGACTGTCGCCCACGGCGTGAATTCGTTGCGGGGACCGAACATTGGGATATTGTTAATTACGCATTATCAGCGCCTCCTGAATTACATCGTTCCCGACCACGTGCACGTGATGGTGCAGGGCCGAATCGTGCGCAGCGGCGGCAAGGAACTGGCCCTCGAGCTCGAAGAAAGGGGCTACGATTGGGCGCGTGAAGCGGAGGGTGAGATGGCGCTAACCAGATAAGATCGACAATCAACTACATCGACAAATGAAAACTGAAACCAAAGCCGTCGATATCAATCGCAACATCGGCGATTTCGCTTACCCCGAGGTGCACGTGCGCGATGCGGGTACCGGCTTGAGCGAGAAAACGATTCATTATATTTCCGACGTCAAAGAGGATCCCGATTGGGTCCGCGAATTTCGTTTACGGGGTCTGAAAACATTTCTCGAGAAACCGTTGCCGACGCATTGGGCAAGCAAAGATCTCGAAGCAATCCATTTCGACAAAATCCGCTATTACCTCTCGCCCGGCACGGGCGCGAAGCGCAGTTGGGATGAAGTCCCGGAGGACATCAAGCGCACGTTTGAGCGACTCGGCATTCCCGAACAGGAACGAAAATTTCTCGCCGGCGTGGAAGCGCAGTTCGACAGCGAAGCTGTTTACTCAAACATCAAGAAAGCGGTTGGCGAACAGGGCGTCATTTTCGTTGGATCGACCGAAGGCCTGAAAAATCACCCGGAAATTTTCCGAAAATGGTTCGGCAAAGTCATCCCCATCGGCGACAACAAATTCAGCGCGCTCAACTCCGCCGTCTTCAGCGGCGGCTCATTCATTTACGTGCCGCCCGGCGTGAAAGTGAAGCATCCGCTTCAGGCCTACTTCCGGATCAACGCCGAAAACTTTGGACAATTCGAGCGCACCCTCATTATCGCCGACGAAGGCTCGCGAAGTAACCTACATGGAAGGTTGCACCGCGCCGAAGTTCAACACCGCCACGCTGCACAGCGCGGTGGTCGAGCTGGTCGCGCTCAAAGGCGCGAAGATTCAATACATCACGGTGCAAAACTGGTCGGCCAACGTTTTCAATTTGGTGACGAAGCGCGGTCTTGCGCACGAAAATGCCGAGGTAAAATGGATCGACTGCAACATCGGCTCGCGACTCACCATGAAATATCCGGGCGTGGTCTTGAAAGGCCGCAAATCGCGCGGCGAAGTTCTTTCCATCGCGCTCGCCAACAACGGCCAGCACCAGGATACCGGCGCGAAAATGATTCACGCCGCCGACGAAACAACCTCGAACATCATTTCGAAATCGATCTCCGTCGGCACTGGCCGCGCCACTTATCGCGGCCTTGTCCACATTCCGAAGCACCTGAAAAATTGCAAGAACAACACCGAGTGCGACGCGCTTCTCATCAATGCAACCTCGCGAACTGACACCTACCCGGCCATCACCGTCCGCGGCACCGGAAATTCGGTGCAGCACGAGGCCAGTGTCAGCCAGGTGAGCGCGGAGCAGATTTTTTACATGCAACAGCGCGGCCTGAGCGAAGCGCAGGCGATGAGCTTGAGCGTCAACGGATTCGTCAACGATCTCGTCCGCCAATTTCCGATGGAATACTCAGTCGAGCTCAAACGCCTGATCGAGCTCGAGATGGAAGGCTCGGTCGGATAACTTTCCGCCCAATTTGAAACTGTAGCGGCGGTCTAGGACCGCCGTTCTTGTTCAAGATCGACAATGTCATCGTCAGTTGCCCTTGATGAAGTGAGCAAAACTGGATCGATTCTTTCCGGCCCGCTCCAGTCGCACGATTTTCCGGAGTGGTTTTGCGAGCAGCAACAGGAAGCCTGGAAACAATTCGAGTCACTTCCTGCGCCGACGCGAAAAGATCAACTCTGGCGATTTTCCAACGTCGATCTTCTTGATCTCAAATCGTTCAAGGTCGGCGGAGAATTATCGGACAAAGATCGCGACGTGATTTTAGAACAATCGTCGGGCCTCGATGATGTAGCGGCGCGTTTGATTTTTGCTGGCGATCAGCTCATCGAACGCGACGTCATCTCCGAGCAGCTGAAAAAGCGCGGCGTCATTTTTCAGCCGCTCGATCGCGCCATGGTCGAGCATACCGATCTTTTCCGGAAACATTTCATGTCGCAGCCGGCGGTTCTCGGTTCAGCGAAATTTGCCGCGTTGCACAAGGCGTTGGTTTCATCCGGAACATTTCTTTATGTGCCGCGCGGCGTCGAAATCGAATTGCCGATTGAGATTTTCCATTGGTTGCCCGGCGAGAACGCTTCTGTGTTTCCGCATCTGCTTCTTGTCACCGATGAACTGGCCAAAGTGACCGTCATCGAGCATTTCCGCTCGTTAGATCGACAAGTCGCCGGCTTTGCCTGCGGAGTGAACGACCTGATCGCCGGTCCGGGCGCGAAAGTCACTTACGTTTGCGCGCAGAACTGGGGTGAAAACGTGCGCGCCTTGCAAATGAACTCGACCACGGTCGATCATGACGCCTCGGCCTTGAGTCTGAACCTGCACCTCGGCGCGAAATATTCGCGATTCGAAAGTCTGAGCCGGCTCACCGGCGAAGGCGGGCGCAGCGATCTGCTCGCCGTCTCCGTCGCTGACGGCGAACAGGAATTCGACGCGCGCACCTTGCAGGACCACGTTTCGCCGCATACGGCCAGCGATCTTCTTTATAAGAATGCGCTCAACGACCGCGCCCGCTGCACGTTCGGCGGCCTCATCCGGGTCGAGCCGCACGCCCATTTCACCGACGCCTACCAAAAGGTGCGCAACCTTCTTCTTGAGCGACGACGCCGAAGCCAACTCGATGCCCGGGCTGGAAATTCTCGCCGACAACGTGCGCTGCACCCACGGCGCCACTTCCGGCCAAATCGACGAGGACGAAATGTTCTATCTCCGTTCGCGCGGCATTCCGATTTCAGTTGCCCAACGCCTCCTCGTCACTGGCTTTTTGAATGAAGTCATTCAACGCCTCGATCAACCAGCGATCGCAGCCCATTTGCATCAATTAATCGAAGAGAAATTCGCCGCGTAAGCTGGAGGCGACTGACGTTAGGCTCAACGTAGCTCTTAAGTAATTGAGTCGAGTTGCCATCGTAGTTGTCATAAATAACCCGGGCATCAGGGACCGCCGACGATGCAGCATAATTTGGAAAATGGTTCGATTTGCTGGCATTGAAAATTCTTTTGCATCGCTAAGCCGGGCTGTTGTATTTTGGATTTCCCCATTATCTCGTAATTGCCAACCTATGGACGTAAGCGGAAACATCGGCGCGATTCTCAGTCAAAAAAGTGGCGAGATTTTTTCGGTTTCGCCAGAGACGACAGCGTACACGACGCCGTTGCGATGATGGACGAGAAGAACGTCGGCGCGCTTCTTGTCATGAAGCGGCGAGAAACTCGTGGGAATGCTGTCGGAGCGCGATTACACCCGGAAAGTCATGTTGCGCGGTAAGAGATCCGTCCGACACGAAAGTCTCCGAGATTATGTCAACAAACCTGACCGTCACTCACCCAAACGAAGGCGTGGAAGAATGTCTGCGGGTCATGACCGACAAACGTTTTCGCCATCTGCCGGTGCTCGATGCGGAGAAAGTCGTCGGCGTGATTTCAATCGGCGACCTGGTCAAGCACGTCATCTCCTGCCAAAGCGCCACCATTGAGCATTTGGAAAACTACATCAGCGGCGGATACTCGGGATAATCTCTTGTAGCGGCGCTCTGTGAGCGCCGAAATTTATTTGACTCGGCGGTCATAGACCGCCGCTACAATTTCCAGACCGTTTTTCCACCGACAATTGTCCGCACCGCTCGACCTTTTAATTTCCACCCATCGAACGGCGAATTGCGCGACGCCGATTCGAACTTGTCGATCTTGACCGTCCATTCCAGATCCGGATCGATCAATGTCACGTCGGCCGGCGCGCCAACCGATAAAGTTCCGGCATCCAGTTTGAGAAGTCTCGCTGGCTCGATCGTGTACATCTCGATCAAACGCGCGATGTCGATCTTGCGATGTTTGTGCACGAGCAGATCGAGAAACAATCCCAGTTCCGTTTCGAGTCCGATGATTCCAAACGGCGCCGCGTCGAACTCAACTTCCTTTTCAAAACCCGCGTGCGGCGCGTGATCGCTCGCCAGGATCGCCAAGGTGCCATCGGCAATTCCTTCCAGAAGCGCATCGACGTCTGGCTGCGAGCGCAACGGCGGATTCATTTTGTAATTGGTGTCGAAATTTTGGATTGCTTCGTCGGTCAAGGCGATATGGTGCGGACAAACTTCGCCACTGATTTTCACGCCCCGCGTGCGCGCTTCGCGAATCAAACGGACGCTTCCCGCGGCGCTGACGTGCTGGCAATGGATCTGATGATCGCAAAGTTCCGCTAGTAAAATGTTGCGCATCACGATCGCTTCCTCGCCCGCGCTCGGCCAGCCGGGCAATCCGAGTAAGCGTGCTCCAGTAGCCTTCGTGCACTACGCCGTTGCCGACCAAATTGTAATCCTGGCAATGATCGAGCACCGGCAAACCGACCATCCGCGCATATTCAACCGCGCGTCGCATCAGCTCGTGATTCTGAATGCAATGGCCGTCGTCCGTGATTGCGACGACCCCGGCCTGCCCTAGCGAACCGATCGGCGCCAATTCTTCACCCGCAATATTTTTCGAGATGGCGCCGGTCGGCAAAACATTCACACAGGCCGTTGCCGCGGCACGATCTTTGATCCACGCGATTGTGCTCGGATTATCCGCGGCCGGCGAAGTGTTCGGCATGCAGACAATCGTGGTGAACCCGCCGGCCGCTGCTGCGCGCGCGCCCGATCCAATCGTTTCCTTGTGACCGAATCCCGGCTCGCGCAGATGCACGTGCATATCGATCAAACCAGGAGCAACAATTAACCCGGCGGCATTGATTTCTTCAATTTCGGATTGCGGATCGCGGATTACGGATTGAGAGGCGATCCGACCATCGATGATTGCAAGATCGACAACTTCATCCCGCCTGTTTGCCGGATCGATCACGCGTCCGTTGCGAATAATCGTCACGCTCACGTCGCGATTCCTCCGCAGAGATAAAGAACAGCCATCCGGACGGCGAGGCCGTTGGTGACCTGTTCGAGAATAACGCTATGCAGTCCGTCAGCGACTTCGCTGTCGATCTCGACGCCGCGATTGATCGGGCCGGGATGCATGATCAGGCAATCCGGCTTTAAAAGCTTGGCGCGCTCTTTCGTTAGGCCGAAGAGCGCGGTGTATTCGCCAATCCCCGGGAAATATTCTTTGCGCTGACGCTCGTGCTGAATGCGAAGGAGATTCACCACATCCGCGTCGGGAAGGACGTCGTCGATCTTGTGCGAAACCTTCGCGCCGAGTTTCTCGAATTCGACGCGGAACCAGTGTGCTCGGACCGACGAGCGTGACCCGTGCGCCAAGTTTGGTCAGGCCAAAAATATTCGAACGAGCAACGCGACTGAACAGAATGTCGCCAACGATAACAACGTGGAGATTCTCGATTTTGCCGCGTTTCTCGCGAATTGTGTAAAGATCAAGGAGCGCTTGTGTCGGATGTTCGTGCGCGCCGTCGCCGGCATTGATGACACTCGATTTCAATCGCTGCGCGAGAAACTGCGGCGCCCCGGCGGAACTGTGACGCAGAACGATGATATCCGCGTGGATCGCTTCCAAAACTTTGCGCGGTATCCTTCAGTGTTTCGCCTTTCGTCAGGCTCGATGTGCTTGCGGAAATGTTGATCACGTCCGCGCTTAATCGAGAGGCGGCTAGTTCGAACGACGTGCGAGTGCGCGTGCTCGGCTCGACGAAGAAATTTACCAGCGTCTTCCCGCGGAGTGCCGGCACTTTTTTGATCTCGCGGGTGCCGACCTGCTTGAAAGCGTCCGCTGTTTCCAGAATTAGATTGATCTCATCGCGCGGCCAGCTCACGCAGTCCAAGCAAGTCTTTGCGGTTCCAGCGCGTGCTCATTCTTTCAATAACCAGACTGCGTCCGGTTCGTCGTCGGTTTGCTCAAGCCGGACACGCACGTTCTCGCTGGCGGCGCTCGGCAGATTTTTGCCGACGTAATCGGCGCGGATGGGCAGCTCGCGGTGGCCGCGATCGATCAGCGCGGCGAGTTGAATTCGAGCCGGGCGCCCGAACGAACTGATCGCATCCATTGCCGCGCGCACGGTGCGACCAGTGAAAAGGACGTCGTCCACGATAATGACGGTGCGACCTTCGAGCGGCAGCGGAAGCTTTGATTCGTGCACGACCGGCAACTCCGCGCGCGTACCGACGTCGTCGCGGTGCATCGCCACGTCGATAACGCCCGTCTCGATGTCGATCTTCTCAATGGCGCTGATGAACTCGGCAATCCGCCGCGCGATCTCCACGCCACGCGATGGAATTCCTGCCAGCACGACGGATTTGAGATCGGCATTCTGCTCAATGATTTCATGCGCGATCGCGCCGCAGCGCGCGACGAATCGCTTCCGCGTCCATGATTGGGACGCCAGAATTCTGTTTTGTTTGTTTCATTGCGTTCCTTGGCGACCTCGCGGGATCGCTTTAAAGGAACCGATAAAATTAGGAGGCGGCCTTTTCTGTGCGCGCCTCCTTCATTCGCCGCTCCCGCCAATTGGAGCGATGTTTCACGATCCAATCGAGCAGCGCTTTCTCGAAGCCGATGTCTTTGCCGGCTTTCTCACTCTCGATCCACTTGTGCTTCAAAATTTCTTCGCGCTCGGCCAGGAACTCCTTGTAGAGCACGGAGTTCTTAACGAACTGAGACTTCTTCTCCTCTTGCACAAGCGGCATTGGGCCACTTTTTTCCATAAAAACGAGAATCAGTCAATCAAAAGTGAATAAGTCCTGGATAATGTATGACGTAGCATCGGCCATACCTATTTAACCAACCCGCTGAGAATTAGTTTCGTTAGGCCAGCGTCTCCCGAATTCGGCGCGCGATTTTGTTGAACTCCGACTGCCACAGATGATTGTTGATCTTCGGCGACGATCGGCATCCCGCGGTCGCCGGCCTCGCGCGTCGCGATGTCGATTGGGATTTGGCCGAGCAACGGGACCCGCAACCGCTTTGCTTCACGTTCGCCCCCGCCGCTGCCGAAGATGTCGTAGCGCTTGTTGTCAGACGGAGAAACGAAGTAGCTCATGTTCTCGATGAGCCCGAGCACGGGTACGTTCACCTTCTCGAACATGGTCGCGGCTTTGCGCGCATCGATCAGGGCCACTTCCTGCGGCGTGGTCACGATGATCGCGCCGGAGAGCGCGACCGTTTGCACAATCGTGAGCTGAATATCGCCGGTGCCAGGCGGTAGATCGAGAACCAGATAATCAAGTTCGCCCCATTCGACCTGTCGCAAAAATTGTTGAGTGTAACGCGTGACCATCGGCCCGCGCAAAATCGCCGGCGAGGCGTCGTCGAGCAGAAACCCATCGACATCAGCTTCAAATTGTATTGCTCGATCGGGACGATCTGGTTTTCTTCCGTCGCCATCGGCCGTTCGCGCGTGCCGAACATGAGCGAAATGCTCGGGCCGTAGATGTCGCAATCGCAAAGGCCAATTCGCGCGCTTCGGTTTGCTCGAGCGCGACGGCGAGATTCGCTGCGACGGTTGATTTGCCCACGCCGCCCTTTCCGCTTGCCACCGCGATGACGTGCTTGATTCCCGGAATCCGCGTTCGCGCCAACGCCTGCGCCTGCGCCGGCGGGCGGCGCATGGATGTCGATCAATACTTTCGCGCTGCGAATTCCATCAATCGCGCGCAAAACCTTTTCCGCAGTCGTTTTTGATGGCCGCGGGAATATTCGGGTCGTTGGTGGCCAGCGCGAGCTGAACCTTGACTTCGCCATTGTCGATCTTGACCGACTTAACCAGACCGAAAGAAACAATGTCGCGGCTAAAGCCCGGATACTTCACAGCCTTGAGCGCGTCCCGAATTTGTTCCTCCGAAATCGACATCAGTAGAAATTACCGAGGCGGCGAAGCGAGTAAAGATTTGACGGGACTCGACAGGGCGACCGGCGACGCGCCCTACACTTGCACCTTTGACCGCAGCCAGTGAAGGTGCGCGTTATGAAGATACAATCCTCTCTCCGAATTGTTCTCGCTGGTATTCTACTCGTGCTGTTGAACGCCTGCGCTACCTATCCGAAGTCTGGACAAGCGGCGCTCGTTGGGACATGGACAAACTCCCTCGGCACCGTTTGGATGATCAAGGCCGATGGCACGTGGGATGCCGATCTTAATAAGGATGGCAAACCCGATGCGTGGGGCACCTACACGGTATCGGGTGACACCGTGACGCTTCAACGGACCGGCGGAATAAAGCCGAAAGGCTGCGATGGATTGGGCGTTTACAAATTCAGCCGCATTGACGAAAAGAATCTGACTTTCACACTGGTCAAGGACGCCTGCAAACTGCGCAAGAAAAACGTGCTCATGCCCTGGCGCCAGAAATAACTTTTGACCGATCCTAGGCACGGTCGCACTTTTTCAAGCTGCGCGCGATTGCCTGGGATGCGCACTCATCGACCCGACTCAGCGTTCTTGAGCGGCTCGGATGAGTAGCTCCCGCACTTCGTCATCGCTCGTCTGCGAGAAATCTTCGTAATACTGACCCACCGCCTGGAAAAATTCTGGCGCAGTTGCACAGACGGCTTCATCTGCCACATCCTCGAATTCGCGGCACGTATCCGGTGCGCCTACGGGCACCGCGACTACAATCTTCGCGACCCCGCGCTGCCGCAATGCTGCGACCGCCGCCCGCATCGTCGCACCAGTCGCCAGTCCATCATCGACCAAGATGACCACGCGATCGCGTAGTTTGGGCGCAGGTCGTCCGTCGCGATAACTTTGTTCGCGTCGTTCCACCTCCGCTGTTTCCCGCGCCGTCACCTCTTCAATGATCTCGGCAGCATTTGGCAACGCACGCATGACGTCTTCGTTCAAAACGCGCACACCGCCCGAGGCGATTGCGCCTACCGCGAGCTCTTCGAAACCGGGCACGCCGAGCTTGCGCACGATGAAAACATCAAGCGGCGCGCCAAGCGCCCGGGCCACCTCGTAAGCGACCGGCACGCCGCCGCGCGGAAGGCCGAGCACAATTACGTCATCACGACCGGCATATTTCCTGAGTTTCTCCGCGAGTAGCCGGCCGGCTTCAGCTCGATTTGGAAACACAATCTCGCGTCTATCAAATGCAGCCCGGATGCGCGAGCCCGAAGGGAGACATCGATCTTCTCTCGTCCGTAGTGGTGAACTACTTATCGCGCTAGAGCCTTGGCGAAACCGAGGACCGCCGAAGCCATTCACTGATCACCTATCACCATTCACTTCCGCTTCAGCGCGGCAACGGCTGCTCGCTGTTTGCAATTGCGTACGCCCAAACCGCGACAACCGCCGAATTTTCCGCCAATTCTTTCGGCACAATTTTATCCAGCGTATCGGCTGCGGTGTGATGATAATTGAAATAGAACCGGCTGTCCTGAATAGGACTGAAGGCGGGCACGCCGGCATCTTCCATCGGCTCGATATCCGCGCCGCAATGCTCGACCATGGTGAGCATCCCTGCGCCCGACTCCTGCAAGATCGCCGCCACCGGTGTGAGCATCGTTTTCACTTCGCGCTTTCCTTTAATGTTAAGCCCAAGAGGATGACCTGCGCCATTATCGGTTTCCATCGCCGCGAAGTGATTAGTCCATTCTTTCTCGTGATCTTTTGCGTATTGTTTTGAACCGGCGAGCCCGTTCTCTTCATTCATCCACGCGATCACGCGCATCGTGCGTTTCGGTTTCAAATGAAGTTTTTGCACGAGATTTGCCGCTTCCATTGACACGGCGACACCAGCGCCGTCGTCGATCGCGCCCGTTCCCAAGTCCCACGAATCAAGGTGGCCGGAGACAATTACGACTTGTTCCGGATGTTCGCTGCCTTTGATGTCCCCGATCACGTTTGCGCTCTCCACCTCGGGCAATGTTTGCGGCGTCAGCACCAGTTTCATCGTTACTGGGCCTTGCCGGACAAGATCGACAATTAGATCTGCGTCTTCGGCGGTAACTGCACCTGCCGGAATTTTTGGCGCATCGTCTTCGTAATGGGTTTGTCCGGTATGCGGAATTCGATAGTCCGCGCCGCCAACTGAACGAATTAAACAGGCGACCGCGCCTTGCCGCCCCGCTACGCTGGGACCATCGCTCCGATAAACAACCGCTTCACCGTAGGCTTCGCCGCCGCGACCTTCTGCCGCCATTTGCTTGTCGAAGGGATTATTGAACAGCACAATCTTGCCCGACACCTTTTCGCGAGGGAGCGCTTTTAGCTCGTCGAAAGTCTTAACGGCGACGACTTCGGCCGTAATCCCCCGTGGTGGAGTGGCAACGCTGCCGCCAAGAGCGCAAAGCACAATCTTTTGTGTTGTGTTCTCAGCCTGGCCGGGAAATTGCACAAGAGCCGCTGTTTCGTCGCCACGCACCCAGTGCGGCACGATTACTTTTTCCAACTGCACCTCGCAGCCGATCGTTCTCAATTCGTTCGCGACGTACTCAACCGCCTTCTCCGCTTGCGCCGATCCGGTCAAGCGCGGCCCAATGTTGTTCGCCAGATGCGCGACTTGCCGATATGCATAGTCGCTATTCAGCGCCGCTTGCTGCAACCGTTTCAGATCGGCCAGCGTCCGGGCCGAGAAAACAATCGGCGTCGACGTTGGCGACGGCGTCACCCCCTGCGCATTAGATCGTGAGACACAGAGAATCAAAAGGCCGGTGCAAACCGAAATCGAGGCGGCACAGCAATGACCAACGGCTCTCATTCAGAATCAGCGCCGTATGAGAAATAGCGGTAAACGATCTTTTCGTTCGCGGTGGCGTGATCGCGGTTCAGATCAGCTAAAGCTTTTTTATCGGCTTGTGCCTGGGACTTTCCGTAGTCAACGACGTTCACGTCCGTTCCCGAAACAGCCTTGCCCCGGGCGACCGCCACATAGCCGGTCAAATCTGAAGCGGCGAGGATGCTCGCCTTTGCCAGATTTTCAGCAGCGCGGACGCGAAGATCGCGCAAGGCAGCAATGCAAGCGTCGGTCGCCTTCCGATAATGTGTGCCTGCCTTCGGCGTTGACGAGCGATTGTAGGTCACAGCGGTCCAAATCCCTCCGGAATTGTATCCGACAGCGACCGCGTCGCCCGCCTCAGCACTCAGGCTAAGCAGAAAGAAAAGACCGACCGAAACGATTATCTTGCTCACGAGGCTTCGTTCAGCTTTTTCGCCCTTCGTCGAAATCGATCAAGTCGGGGATGGTCGCAATATCAGTACGATCCGCGATGCCGTGTTTGCGCTTCGCCTCCTCCAACACTGGTGTCGCAAAATCGTGCCAGCCGAGTTTCGATGCGAAACCATTCCAGACCACGAGATCGCCTTCATTGAGTCGCCGACCTTTTTCAAAACACCAATCAAGGATTTCTTCGTCGGTGCCGCCTTGCTGCACGCGCTCACGCAGGTCGCGATAATGAACGCGCAGAAAATTGCAGCAGACCCCGTCAGCGGCTTTCACCGCACCAAGGTTCTTTTGATAATCCTCGTGCAACTCGCCGCGCGCATGGAACCGAATCTTGTCGAGCATCCGCGGGAAATACATCATTCCGCGCGTCTTCTCCCTTGGGCTTCTCGGACACGTATCCATGCGAAAATGAATCGATCGCGATAATCTGCACCAATTATACCAGCCCCTGGTCCATCATCGCGTTGGCGACCTTGAGGAAGCCCGCGATGTTCGCGCCGTTCACGTAATTGCCCGGAGTGCCGTATTTCTCGGCCGTGCGATGACAAACGGCGTGAATGCTGTTCATAATTCGGAACAGCCGCGCATCCACTTCCTCCCGCGTCCATGAAATCCGCATGCTGTTTTGCGCCATTTCCAAACCGGAAGTGGCAACACCGCCAGCGTTTGCCGCTTTGCCCGGCCCAAAAAGAATTTTGGCGTCGAGAAATTTGTTAACCGCCTCGATTGTGGACGGCATGTTCGCGCCTTCGGAGACGACATAGACGCCATTGCGCAAAAGATTGTCCGCGTCTTTGCCATTGATTTCGTTTTGGGTCGCACTCGGAAACGCGCACTGCGCCTTGTGATCCCAAAGCGGGTTGTAATCGAGTTTCGGATCAAGCTTCGTAAACGTCGCGCCTTTGAATTTGCCCGCGTATTCGGAGATCCGGCCGCGCTGGACGTTCTTGAGTTCCATTACGAATCCGAGTTTCTCGCGCGTGATTCCTTCCTCGTCGTAAATGTATCCGGTCGAATCTGAAAGCGTGACCGCCTTCGCGCCTAATGTGATCAGCTTCTCGACGGTGTACTGCGCCACATTTCCACTACCCGAAACGAGCGCGACCTTACTTTTCAAATCCTCTTTGCGCGTTTTCAACATTTCTTCCGCGAAATAAACCGCGCCATAACCCGTCGCTTCCGGTCGAATGACCGACCCGCCCCAGGTCAAACCCTTGCCGGTCATGACGCCGGTGAATTCGTTCTTCAGCTTTTTGTACATGCCGAACAAAAAACCGATCTCGCGCGCGCCCACTCCGATGTCGCCCGCTGGCACGTCCGTCTGTGGCCCGATATGCCGGAATAGCTCGCACATGAACGCCTGACAAAAACGCATCACCTCCTGATCGCTTTTGCCTTTGGGATCGAAATCCGCGCCGCCTTTGCCGCCGCCCATTGGCAGAGTCGTTAGAGCATTTTTAAAAACCTGTTCGAACGCGAGGAATTTCAAAATCCCAAGATTGACTGACGGATGAAATCGCAGACCTCCTTTGTACGGGCCGATCGCGCTGTTCATCTGAATTCGGAATCCGCGATTGACCTGCATTTCGCCATGATCGTCCTGCCAAGGAACCCGAAACATGATCACCCGCTCAGGTTCGATGATCCGTTCGAGGATTTTGTTTTTCCGAAACTCAGGATGCCGATCGAGTGCCAGCGTCAGCGACTCGGTGACTTCATAGACTGCCTGATGAAACTCAGGCTCGGCCGGATTCTTCGCTTTCACTCCGGCCATTAAGTTTGAAATGTAATTTTCCACAGGTGGCGTGAACCTTGGCAGAAAACTACCGTGTCAGCAACCGCGACCCATGACTTCACCACAGAGCACACAGAGGTCACCGAGCAAGGCGGTTTGAGACTTTCAATTATGAACCCAGGAATGGAGCGAGCGGGACGAGCGACATAGAACGCAGAGCTGCGAGGGCAGCGGGGAACGCGACAGGGAGTCGGGCGAGTTTCAAAACAGGAAAAAAGCGGGCATTTCGCCGCAATTATTTCATCTGCGTAATCCGCGCAATCCGCGGTCGAGATCCGAGAGTCAAATAAAGTCGGCGCAGCTGCTTAGCGCTGCGCGTAATGTTCCGCGCCCAGAAAATGCAGCGACACATACGGCTCATCGCCCACGACCCAGCTGTCGTGGCCGGGGCCGATGTAAAACAAATCTCCGGCCCGCATTTCGTAATATCGGCCGTCCCTCATCTGGCAGGCAGCGCTACCGGACACAACCATACCGACATGTTCCACCTCACAGAAAGTGGCGCCGGCCGCCGCTCCCACATGTGCCGACCATTTCCATCCCGGTTGGTAGCTCGCCCGACCGATTGTCATCGATCCGATCTTCACCGTTTCGAATTTTCCTTTTTCGAATGTGCGCACGTCATCCGGCTGCTCGAAGCGCTTGATCAAGAAATCGTAGTAGCTCGGTAACATTTGTGAATCTAATAGAACGCCGACAAAACTCACGCCAGCCTATCGCCCCGCAATACGCGGAACGACCTCCTCCATTGTATAATGGACAAATTGCCTGCCCAACTCAGTCAGTTCGTAGGGCTCTTGGTCATCGAATGCGGACTTCATCGTTCCTGTTGCTATTCCGGTTCTCGATGGTTTTTTCGCAATAAATTTACCATCGTACGTTGTTTCGCGATGCTGTCGAATGACGCCCCCCATAGTTAAGTCCCGAATGAGCAGCTTAAAAAGATCGGCCTCCGCCGAATCTTCGCGCGGAAACTCACCATGGATGTTGCGCCAAATCGCGGCCCTTGTGCTGCCTGGTTTACGATAAACCTCTTTGATGACTGAAAAGTGGATCTCGTGGTAAAGATTAATCCAATCGAGAAACAATCGAATCACATCATCGCTCGTCAGCTGGGTCGCGCCCGAATTGATCAGCAGGTTGGCGATCAGTTTCTTTTTCTCCTGTGTGTCCGCTTCATCCCATTGTCGAAATCCTTTTCGGATCAGAGTTAGATATTCCTCACTCTCGATTCGCTTTTTTACATCATCGCCGAACGATTCGAGGCGACTGATCATCTGAAATAAGGTGCTCGCGAGTTCTTTAATTTTGCGCGCGTGTTCCTCAAGCCACTGCTTCTGTAGGTTATCGGTTTTTGCCTGAGCTTCGTCATCCTTAATAGTTGCGAGTGCCGACATAAACCCACCCACCCATGGGATACTTCCTAACGCCGCCAGAACAAACTTGCGAAGCACGCGCTGCTGCCGAGTAGGTTCCAGCTTCGCGAGTTCAGCGCTAAACGCATCCGCAAGGAGTTCCGCGGAATCGTCGGTTTTACTATTTGCGTCGATTTCCATTCTTCAGCTTCAAAAACAAAACAGCCGGGCCATTTCTGACCCGGCTGCTGTGATTCATTTGTTGTTTCGGCTTAGCCCCGAAATTCTTCGGGGTTCAATAATCCATGCCGCCCATGCCACCCATTCCGCCGCCGCCGGGCATCGGAGGAGTTTTTTCCTTCTCCGGAATCTCGGTGACAATGGCTTCGGTGGTGAGCAACAGACCCGAGATCGACGCCGCGTTTTGCAACGCGCTGCGCGTGACCTTGGTTGGATCGACAATGCCCGCCTTCACCAAGTCGGTGTATTCACCGGTGGCGACATCGTAACCTTCGTTGCCTTTGCGCTTCTTCACTTCCTCGACGATGAGCGCGCCTTCCTTGCCCGCGTTGTCGGCGAGCTGACGGGTCGGCTCTTCGATGGCGCGACGCACGATTTGCACGCCGACTTCTCTCGTCGCCGTCGAGACCTCTGATGTTATCGAGCGCTTTTTGCGCACGGATGAATGCGACACCGCCGCCTGCGACGATACCTTCCTCAACCGCCGCACGGGTGGCGTGCAACGCGTCTTCGACGCGCGCCTTCTTCTCTTTCATCTCGGTCTCGGTCGCTGCGCCGACATTGATGACGGCGACACCGCCCGCGAGTTTCGCGAGACGCTCCTGGAGTTTCTCGCGATCGTAATCGCTCGTCGTCTCTTCGATCTGACGACGGATTTGAGCGACCCGACCCTGGATGTCGGCACTCTTGCCTGAACCTTCGACGATCGTTGTGTTCTCTTTGTCGATGGTCACGCGCTTGGCTTTACCGAGGTCTTCCAGCTTGATGTTCTCGAGCTTGATGCCGAGATCTTCGCTGATCAGACGCCCGCCGGTCAGCACCGCGATGTCTTCGAGCATCGCCTTGCGACGATCGCCGAAGCCCGGCGCTTTCACCGCGGCAACTTGCAATGTGCCGCGCAATTTGTTCACGACCAACGTGGCGAGCGCTTCGCCTTCCACGTCTTCCGCGATGATGAGCAACGGCCGTCCGGCCTTCGCCACTTTTTCGAGCAACGGAAGCATGTCCTTCAAGCTCGAGATTTTCTTCTCGTAAATCAGGATGTACAGGATTTTCGAGGATGGCTTCCATCGTCCTCCGCGTTGGTGACGAAGTAGGGCGACAGATAACCTTTATCGAACTGCATGCCCTCGACCACTTCGAGCGTGGTCTCGATCGATTTCGCTTCCTCGACCGTGATCGTGCCGTCCTTGCCGACCTTGTCCATGGCGTCGGCAATGATTTCGCCGATCGTCTTGTCCCAGTTGGCCGAAACGGTCGCGACCTGCGCGATCTCGGTGCGATCGCTGACTTTCTTCGAGATTTTCTTCAACTCCTCGACGATCGCTTCGACGGCTTTATTGATGCCGCGCTGCAATGACGTCGGGTTCGCACCGGCGGTGACGTTGCGCAGTCCTTCTTTGTAGATGGACTCCGCCAACACCGTCGCCGTGGTCGTGCCGTCGCCCGCGATGTCGGAAGTTTTGGAAGCGACTTCGCGAACGAGCTGCGCACCCATATTTTCATACGGATCTTCGAGCTCGATTTCTTTCGCGACCGTCACGCCGTCTTTCGTGATCGTCGGGCTGCCGAATTTCTTGTCGAGAATGACGTTGCGACCGCTCGGTCCGAGCGTGGCCTTGACGGCCCTCGCCAGTTTCTCGATTCCGCGCAGCAACGCGTGCCGCGCATTTTCATCGAATTGTAATTGTTTAGCTGCCATATATTTAAGTTTGTAGTTGTTTGGTTGAGTGTTGAGAGATCATCAACCGATGATGCCGAGGATGTCGTCCTCGCGCATGATCAGGTATGTCTCGTTGTCGATCTTGATTTCGGTGCCGCCGTATTTCGAAATCAGCACCTTGTCCCCTTTCTTCACGGTGAAATCGACTCCTTGCCGTTGTCGTCGATTTTCCCGGTGCCGAGAGCGACCACTTTGCCCTCCTGCGGTTTTTCTTTCGCGGTATCGGGAATAATGATCCCGCCCTTTTTCACTTCCTGCTCTTCAATCGGCTGCACCAGCACCCGATCTCCGAGCGGTTTTACGTTAACTGTTGCCATAAGTTGTTGTCTTTGCTCCTTCTGGTTTTTTTGGGTTGAGCCGGCGACTGTCAATCGTTGCGATCAGCCGCCGGCAAATTGTTTCGTTTACTTCTTCTTGTCTTCGTCCACGACTTCGAACTCCGCATCGACAACGTCGCCGTTGCCGCCGCGCTTGCCTGCGCCTTGTTCTGGTCCGGGACGGACGCCGGCCTTCTGGTCCAGGTCGGCGGGCCGGCCTGCGGGCCGGCCCGGCTTGCGCTGAAGCTTGTTTGTAAAGCTCGGCGCTGATGTCCTGGAACTTGTTCTGCAACTCGTCGTAGGTCCGCTTCATCGCGTCGGTGTCGTTGCGATTGATCGCTTCGCGCACCGCGGCGATTGCGTCTTCGACGGCTTTCTTTTTGTCCGCCGGAACTCTTGTCGCCCAATTCCTTGAACTGTTTCTCGGACTGGTACGCGAGCAGTGTCGGCGTTGTTCTTGATCTCGATCGCTTCCTTCGCCTTCTTGTCCTCTTCAGCGTGCGATTCCGCTTCGTGCGCATCTTCTCGATCTCTTCCTTGCTCAAGCCGCTGAACCGGTGATGGAGATTTTTTGCTCCTTGCCGGTGCCGAGATCTTTGGCCGAGACGTGCAAGAATGCCGTTGGCGTCGATGTCGAAAGTGACTTCGATCTGCGGAACGCCGCGCGGGGCGGGCGGAATTCCATCGAGATGGAACGTGCCGAGATTTTTGTTGTCCCGTGACAGCGGCCGTTCGCCTTGCAACACTTTGATTTCCACGCCCGGCTGGTTGTCGCTGTAAGTTGAAAAGATTTGCGACTTGCGGGTCGGGATCGTGGTGTTGCGCGGAATCATCGGCGTGGCCACGCCGCCCGCGGTTTCGATCGCCAGCGTGAGCGGCGTCACGTCGAGAAGGAGGACGTCTTTGACGTCGCCGCTTGCAGCACGCCGCCTTGAATGGCCGCGCCCACCGCGACGACTTCGTCCGGGTTCACGCCCTTGTGCGGCTCCTTGCCAATCAGACCGCGCGCCGTCTCGACAACTTTCGGCATGCGCGTCATGCCGCCAACGAGCACCAGCTCGTTGACTTCGCGCTCGGAAATCTTCGCATCTTTCAAGCATGCTTTCACCGGCGGAATCGTCCGCTGAACCAAATCGTCGGTGAGCTGCTCGAGCTTCGAGCGGGTCAGCTTTTTCTGGATGTGCTTCGGTCCGCTCGCGTCCGCCGTGATGAACGGCAGATTGATTTCGTATTCCTGCGAGCTCGAGAGCGCGATCTTCGCTTTCTCGGCTTCTTCTTTGATGCGCTGGATCGCGTCCGGTTGCTTGGTCAGATCGATCCCGCTGTCCTTTTTAAATTCGCTGACGATCCAATCCATCACTTTCGCGTCCCAATCGTCACCGCCAAGGTGGGTGTCGCCGTTGGTCGCTTTCACTTCGAAAACGCCATCGCCGATTTCGAGAACGGAAATGTCGAATGTGCCGCCGCCTAAATCGTAAACGGCGATCTTCTCGTCTTTCTTCTTGTCGAGACCGTAGGCGAGCGAGGCCGCGGTCGGCTCGTTGATAATGCGCAACACTTCAAGGCCGGCGATTTTGCCCGCGTCCTTGGTCGCGTTGCGCTGCGAGTCGTTGAAATAGGCCGGCACGGTGATCAACCGCCTGCGTGATTTTTTCGCCGAGCTTCGCTTCCGCGTCGGCTTTCAACTTCGACAAAATCATCGCCGAGATTTCCGGCGGCGAAAAAGTTTTGCGCTCGCCGTCAACTTCCACTTGCACGTGCGCGTCGCCATTGGCTGCCTTCACGATTTTGTACGGGACGCGGTGCTCTTCTTCGTGGACCTCGTCGAACTTGCGGCCCATGAAACGCTTGATTGAGAAAACCGTGTTCTGCGGATTCGTCACCGCCTGACGTTTCGCGGCCTGGCCGACCAGCCGCTCGCCGCTTTTCGTAAACGCAACTACCGAAGGCGTCGTGCGCGCGCCTTCAGAATTTTCCAAAACTACCGGGTCGCCACCTTCCATCACGGCCATGCAGGAGTTGGTGGTGCCCAAATCGATACCTAAAACTTTAGCCATAAAATGAAATCCTTTCTGGTCGAGAGTTCGACCTACGGGCTCTTTAGCAAAAGCCAAGCCACGCAATCAATTATAGGTTAAGCCGTTGCTAATAAGAAGTTAACGCGATATCAGCCATCTATCTCTGCAGGCGTCAAAAAGAGACAATGCGTCTCGGTTTAACCACCTTAAACCATGGCATCAGAGCCAATGCGCCACGCCTGTTCTAAAGTCGCGTCCGGCTTCCGGGTTGGCCGGGATTTGGTATAGCGTCTGCTCGTTGGTTAGTGCTGATGCAAACGCCGCAGGAAACATTCCGACACTAAGTAAAAACGATCCCGACATCTTCTTCCATTGCGATCACTGCAAAGCACGCTGGTGGTGAATCGATCGGCTGCGGGAATGACTTTGAGTTGCCAACGTTGCGGTAAGCCAACCTTCGTTCCGAAAGCCGGCCGAGCCGACCGCGGACACCATCGCACAGTCGCAAGAAATTCAGCGGCACTTAAAGGAGAACGAATCGCAACGGACCGAAATCACCGGTTACATCAATCAGCTCAGCATTCAATTGCATCGCTGGCAGTTGCGTCTGCAAACGTTGAACGAGCGCAAAGCAGCAGCTCGAAAAAACTCGCCTCGCTGAAGAGCTAGCGAGAATCGACAGTGAATCGAGCAGTCCCTTCTGCCCGTCAGGCTCGGGACCTCGATGCCAATAATGGCGGCTGCAGCCGCCACTAAATTAACATCGCGCGACGCAGACTCGCTGCCGGACGCGCAACTTTTTGTTTTGGCGAAAATGTCGCGGCGACGTTAACGTTTTCGCGTGCGGCAATATCACGATCTTCTTCGACTCGTTCTCGAACAAGGCCAACCGCAAGCCGATCGCACCGGCACCGGCACGTTGTCGATCTTCGGCGCGCAAGCGCGGTTTGATCTGCGCGAGAAATTTCCGCTGCTGACGACGAAAAAGCTGCACATCAAATCGATCATTTACGAGCTGCTCTGGTTCTTGCGCGGCGACACCAACATCAATTATCTCAACGAGCACGGCGTGACGATTTGGGACGAGTGGGCGGATGAAAATGGCGATCTCGGCCGCGTTTACGGCGCGCAATGGCGCGATTGGCGCGGCGAAAATGGCGTGCGCGTCGATCAGATCGACAATGTGATCGCGCAGATCAAAAAAAATCCGGACAGCCGGCGTTTAATCGTGAGCGCGTGGAATCCGGCCGAGATCGAGCAAGATGGCGTTGCCGCCGTGTCACGTGCTCTTTCAGTTTTACGTCCAGGACGGCGAGCTGAGCTGCCAGCTTTACCAACGCAGCGCCGATCTATTTCTCGGCGTGCCGTTCAACATCGCGAGCTATGCGCTGCTTACGTTGATGGTCGCGCAAGTTGTCGATCTGACGCCTGGCGATTTCGTCCACACCTTTGGCGACCTGCATCTTTACCAAAACCATCTCGACCAAGCGCGCGAACAGCTGACCCGTGAATGCCGGCCTTTGCCGCGGATGAAACTGAATCCCGCGGTGAAAAACATTCGCGACTTCAAGTTCGAAGACTTCGAGCTGGTCGATTACGACCCGCATCCGTCGATCAAAGCGCCGATCGCGGTTTGATCGTCGCAAACGATCGTCGAGCCAAGCGCTCATTAGACAGTTGCACGCGTATCGCCGTGAAGATTGCGTGCGACAGGCATGCGATTTCTGGAGGCAGGCGTCTCGCCTGCAAAAACAAAACACGCAGCCGAGGACGGCTGCCACCACAGTTGCGACTTTCTGAGATTTCACCGCGCGCGGGTTGAAAGAAAGTGTGAAGGCGTAGTCTGGGGAGCACTAATCTGTGCTTTCGGTCGCGATCATTCGGTGTCGGCGCAAACTGAGAGCCCGTATCGAGTCGAGATCGATCTGAGCCAACAGACCGCCTATCTGATTCGTGGACGGTCGCGTCGTCATGCAGTCGCCAATTTCAAGCGGTCGCTATGGACACCTCACGGCAACCGGCTCGTTCAAAGTGATCGAGAAAGAGCTAAATCATTATTCGAGCATTTACGGAAAGATCGTCGACGCGCAGCGGCCGCACCGTTGTTGCAGATGCCGACGTCGATATGAAAGTTCCGCGCGGCGGCAAATTCATTCCGGCGCCGATGCGCTATTTCATGCGGTTTCACGGCGCCGATGGAATGCACGCGGGTTACTTACCTGGTTATCCGGCGTCACATGGTTGTGTTCGCATGCCCGAACAATTGGCGATCGCGTTTTATCAAGCAGTGGAAGTGGGCACGCCGGTTACTGTTTTCGGCCGCACGCCAGGAGCAAATCAGTTTTTTAGATTTGGTCCGCAGCCGCAACGCGGACCCTGGCCGTGGTTCAGGCAGCCGATCGGTCCGCACTACGAACCGCGCACTCAGATTTACGAGTCGCGTCCGGTTTATCCGTGAGCCGGTGATTCAAAGTTGATCGGCGAGGCGCCGATTACCAACACGGACGCGCGTGCGCTCACCCGACAGAGAACTTACGGCCGCTGCTCGGCTGATTTCTTGACGTTCGTGCTGGCCGTCTTTGGCCCGCGGGAAAGATCGACAAGATCGGCCAAGATATTTAAGGTCTCGTCGCGCTCGGGATCGATCGCGGGTTCTTTCGTGTCGTCGTCGCGCGCCGATCACGTCCGATTCATCGTCGGGCGCAGCTTCCGGTGAAACCTTTGTGGGGACGCCGTTCGCCTTAGCGGCTGCCAGTTTGCCCGGGAACATGATCAATTGGAGATTCGGCTTGTCGACGGTGTCGAGAGTAAGCCGATAAATGCTCGGCTCTTCGTCGTGGCGGGCGAGCCGATCCTTTGAACGCGTTTCTTTCCGAAGTTTGTCGTCCTGGAGTTCCTTGCGTCGCGCATCTTCGTTCAAGGAAATGCGATTATCGTCGAGCTTGTGACGCAGCCGCTCCATGTCCTCCATCACGTAATGGAACTCCGGATTGTTCTGGACGCGTTCCGACGAGCGCCGCTTCAATTCCTCGATGAAGAGCGGATGCGTGTCCGACCACTTCGTGTAACGAGCTTTCGGCACTTCGTCGTAGGGCAAGCAATTCTTCAAGCGCGCCTTCGCCGAATTCCGGCAGATCGGTCAAGCTCGGCAGCACGATATCGGAGGCGACACCGTGGAGTTGGGTGGACCCGCCGGCAACGCGATAAAATTTTTGGATGGTCAACTTCAGCTCGCCGTCATCGTCGGAACGGCTGCCTAAGCAGCGAAGTGAACCGGCCGATCGGGAGGATGGTTTGCACCGTGCCTTTACCAAAGTGTTCTTGTCGCCGACGATGACCGCGCGTCCGTAATCCTGAAGCGCAGCGGCAAAGATTTCGCTGGCCGAAGCGCTTTGCCGGCTGGTCAACACCACGAGCGGGCCCGAATAAGCGATACCCGGATCGGGATCGTTCGAAATAATGATGTTCCCGTTGGAACTCTTTCGTTTGCACGATCGGCCCCGATTTCAAAAATAATCCGGTAAGCGAGATCGCTTCCTCGAGTGAGCCGCCGCCGTTGCGGCGAAGATCGACAACCAGCCCGGCGATGTTTTCCTTCTTTAGCCGCTTGAGCAGCGCAAGGACATCGCGAGTGGTACTCTTCTGGTGCTGTCCATGTCGGCGTAAAATGACGGGAGCGTGAGCCAGCCGAGCTTCACCGGGTCGCCGTTTTCATCCTTCTTAATAATGATGTCAGCGCGCGCTTCCTGGTCCTTCAGTTTAATTTCATCGCGCACGAGCTCGACACTCTTGCGTTGAGAAGGATCTGGCGCGTTGGCCGGAATCGCGAGCAGGCGCACGTGCGTCCCTTTTTTGCCGCGAATCATTTCCACCACTTTGTCGAGCCGCATGTCGCGAACATCGACAAATTCATTTTGGCCCTGCGCAACGGCGGTGATTCGATCGCCCACCTTTCAATCGTCCATCTGCCTGGGCCGGACCGCCTGGCACCAGGCTCTCGATCTTCGCGTAACCATCTTCGGTCCGCAGCATCGCGCCGATACCGACCAGCGAGAGGCCCATCTGAATGTTGAAATTCTTAAAGTCGGCTTTGCTCGAGATATTCCGAGTGCGGATCGTAAGTTTGCGCTAGCGCGTCGAGGTAAAGCTTCACTTGCTCGTCCCTGTCTTCTTCGTGCACGTTGCGCGCGATGCGATCATAACGGCGGGCCACCAGTTGCGGACCGGGCTCAATCGGGTGCTCGCTCAACTTCTCCTGAAGCAATTCGCTGGCGATGCGGCCGCGCCAAAGCTGATCCGCTTCCGCTTCATCCTTCGGCCACGGCGCTTTTTGCCGGCTCAACTCGATGCTGGCATCGGTCTTTGAAATCCATCGGCTGTTTGAGCAGCTCCTTGATTTTAGCGACGCGCTCGTCAACACGCTTCTGATAGAGATCGTAGATTTCGTAGGCGGGCTTGAGATTTCCCAGCAGAACGTCATCATCCAACGCAGTGCCGTATTTCGCAGTCAAAGCATCGACATCTTTCTGGGTGAAAAAAAGGTGACTGAAATCGAGCAGCTCGAGATAAGTCTGCGCAGAAACTTCTGCGACATCTGGTCGTTGAGCGGCTGGCGAGTGTAGTGTCCCTCTTCAAGGAGCCGGCCGACTGAGACGCAAATCTGCTCCGCATCCGACTTCGCCTGAAGCGGTTGTGGCCCCGCAGCAACGAAAAGAGCGACGACGGAAACTGCCAGCAATAGACCAAAACGTGATTTCATCGGAAAAAGCGGGCCCCCATGTTCGCAGATTTCAGCCTGAAACGCAAACAACAGCCCTTATCACATGTGAGGAGGTGAGACAACCGACGGCGCATGAACATTCAAAAATGGGGAAAAGATTCCCGCGTCATGCAGCTTCCGTTCCAGATCGCCTAAAATGCGGATGCGCGTTTTGGGCCGAAAACATTGGGAAAAGAATATTGCTACGTTCGACTTGAAACAGCAACAGCAACGATGATTTACGAGGCTTTCTGCGGCGGCATTTTCGAGACTAACTGCTATCTCATTGCGGCCCCGAAGGGTTGGATTTTGTTCGACGCGCCCGATGGCGCCTGCCAGTGGCTCGAATCTCGCGATCTCGATCTGAAGACTCTTGCTGCTCACCCATGGACACATCGATCACGTCCAGGACGTTGCGAAGATCAAGCGGCGTTTCGATTGTCAGATCGGCTGTCATCCCGAAACCGCGCCGATGATTTCCGATCCGGACTTCTTTCGCAATTTCGGTTTTGAATTGGAAATCGAACCGGTCGACGCCAGATTTTTTTGATCGAAGAAACGCCGGCCCGGAACTTTCTCGGTCTGGAAATGCAAGTGCTTGAAGTTCCCGGACATTGCCCCGGCAGCCTCTGCTTCTTTTCGCGCAAAGACGAATTGCTCATCGGCGGCGACGTTCTTTTTGCGGGCGGCGTCGGCCGCTGGGATTTGCCCGGCGGAGATGCCGATCTTTTGTTCGAGGGGATCAGAAAGAAACTATTTCCCCTCGGCGACAACGTGACCGTCCTACCAGGTCACGGGCCGCCGACGAAAATCGGGACCGAACGGCTAACGAATCCGTTCGTCAGTTAAGCGCGAGTATAGTCTGAGTTCAGGTTTCTCCAAACCGGCGAGATCCGTCAATTTCAACGATCGACCTCAGCGAACTCATCGCCGCCGGGATGTGTTTGAGAAAATGCTTGTGGCCTTTGACCCAGCCGAGGAAGCCATATGCGCCCAGTGCCTGCATCAGCCGCTGCATCGCGCACAATCGCAGCTTCTCGTCGAACTCGCCATTTACGATGCTTCCATTTGCCGCCCGGATCTTCGGTAATAATCAATCAGCTCGATGCGCTCCTCGCTTGAAAGGTCGACATAGGGATCAAAAGCAGCGACCCAAGATCGTACTCCGCCAGGCCGGGCCGCATGCCCTGAAAATCGATCAGGTATGCCTGGCCGTTGCGGACGAGAATGTTCTGCGATTGAAAATCGCGATGCACCAAAACTCGCGGCAAGCGTCGCGAGGCGCTCTGCAATTTCGCGCAAAGCGGGCAAACTGGCGAGTTCGCTTCTTTCCGACTGCCGATTTTGAAATAGCCGGCCGAGGCAGTTCTCGAAAAAATAGTTCTGTTCCCAAACATATAAGCGCGGCATTGAACTCAGCCGGCAAATGCTCCCGCATTTCTACGCAAACCGATTCCGGCAAACCGTGCAATCTGGCGACTTCATCCAAGGCCGATTCGTAAAACGCTCGGCGCACCAGCCAGCTTTCCTCGCCGATAACTGAACAAATCCTCTCTCGCCCAGATCTTCGAGCCAGATCAATCCCTCGTCCGGATCGTGATAATAAATCTTCGGAACGCCCGAATGCCATGCTCGGCAAGGAACTGTCGCGATCTGGACGTAGTGCCGATTTTCTTCGCGCTCGAGATTGTATTTAACCAGAATTAACGTCTGCTCCGGCGAACAACGCACTCGATAAAATTTCCGGTCCGAGCCGCCTTTTTCGATCGGCGCGATTTTTACTTTGTCGACATCGAAGCGCGGGAAGTACGATTCGCGTTTGGCGAAGAAGGAGATCGGTTCTCATGGGCTCAGATGTCGATGTTGCGATGAGTGCCGCTGGCTTTTTGGCGGGAGCGGACAATACAACCTTGAACAACTCGCTTCGGGAAGCAATTTGTGCACCTGGCCACAAAATTGTGTCCTCGAGAATCGCGTCTGCTCCCGACCTGGCAATCTGCGCCAACGACCGAGCAGCCGCGTAACTGCGCGCTCGGATCGACGATGGCGCTGGCAGCGATTTGCTCAGGCCATCCGCCCGTTTTTACATAACGTGGTTTCCACCTTTCTCTCGAGATCATCCGATGCACTTCGAGATATTCAGTCCGCGAACCAATGTTGAACCATTTGCCCTCATTGAGGACAACGCCGCCGATTTTGCCGCTCTGCGCCGATCCAATCCGCGATGATCGGAATGAAAGAAAGTTTCTTGTTTGGTGGAATTCGCTCGAAAATCTCGGGATTCCAAACCGCGATATTGGCGAAGTCACAGTCGCCTGCATACCCCGTAACGCTTCGGGATGTCGACCACGCGACCATCGCGGAAAGCGACGGCTGCTGCCAAGACCGGTTTCGCGCAACGCCAGCGTGACATCGTTTCCGCAGCGGAAATGCTCATCAATCAATGGTTGCAGATCGACATCAGTGAGGATGTCGCCGCTATAGGTTATGAATGGTTTCGACTCCGAGTTGGGATTCGACGTTCTTGATGCCGCCGCCGGTCTCGAGGAGATCGGGCTCGTTCACCAGTGTGATCGGATGACCCGCGTAGTCGTTCGTCCGAAAAAAATCGCTCGAAAAGAGTCCGGCAACTTGTGTGTGTTTATGATGAAAGACTCCACGCCGATGTCGATCTAAATGATCGAGCGCGAAGGTGATGAGCGGCTTTTGGAAAATCGGAATGAGCGGCTTGGGCAAATCGTCCGTGAGCGGTCGCAAACGCGTTTCCCAAGTCCGGCACCGAGGACGAATGCTTGTGTGATTAAAGGCATCGGGCTAACAATTCCGCATGGCGGAACAAACTGTTTGGCGCGGCGCATCGTCGCAGTGGAAGAATCTCGGCCTTTTCATTTTGTGCGGACTCTTTTGCTGGCTCATCGTGCCGATCTTTATTGCGCTTGCCCGGTATCTCCAAACGAAAAATAAAATCTACGAACTGACGACGGAGCGGCTGAAAACCACCGAGGGCATTTTCAGCAAAGTGACTGACACGCTGGAATTGTATCGCGTGAAAGACTTGGAGACGCGACAGCCGTTTCTTTATCGGCTGGTCGGCATCGAGAACATGCAGTTGAATACGTCGGACACTTCATCACCATTCATTTTTATTCGAAGCGATCCCATCGACAGTTGGCCTGGCCGATAAAATCCGGAACCAGGTCGAGGCCATTCGCGCACAGAAAGGCGTCCGCGAAATCGACGTCGAATAGCTAGTCATAAGCAGTTTAAGGTTTTCATTTTGATTTGGGTTTGAGTTCTTCGAGGCCTCTTTCCAAATCGCTCAGCGCGCGGAGACAGGCGCCTTCATATTTATCGATCCAACGCTCGGAGATCTGTTTGAGAGGAGCTGGGTTTAGGTAATGCAGCTTCTGGCGGCCCTGCCAGAGAGGGATGACCAGATCCGCTTTCGCAAGAATGCCGAGATGCTTAGTAACTGCCTGGCGTGTCATATCCAAATGCCGGCAAAGTTCGCCCAAAGTTTGGCCGTTGTTATTGTGCAGCTGATCCAGCAGCGCACGTCGGCTGGAATCAGCCAACGCCTTAAAAATAACATTCACAACGGGACACATGCAACCACATGGTTGCATGTCAAGAGACAGTGGTGTCCTGCGAGCAGCTTGAATATGCCGCGGGCGGCGGCTGTTCGGCCCGCAGCCGGTGCCTTAGCGCTTCAGGTAAAGCGTGCGCGTCCTGAAGTCGATAATACCATGATGCGACCGCAAGATTTCGGCGCCGAGCAAGCCAGCGACCGGATGTGCGCCTCGCAGCAAATCGTCGTGAATCAAGCCTTCCAGATCAACCACGCCCACATCTTTGCCCAAAATATCGACCGAACCAACCGACAACCGCCTAATGCGAGCGAGCTCGACCCCACGCTGTCTCAGATTCACTGCTGCGGAGCTGAACGACGTTTCACGCAAGGGGATCCGCAATCGGCGAACGAATCCGCGATGGAGCAGCGTCGCGAATGCACCCGTATCGACCATGAGCCGGGCCGGCGCACCGTTTATCGCCCCATCGACATAGAGGTTGTAGCTATCGCTGACCCGAATCGGGACCTTGCGGAAGCCACTATACTCCACACCCGGGGGACTCCCGCCAGCGTCCGGATCAATTTTCAGAATCAGCGTCTGCGTTTGGCAATCGAGGACCGCTTCGGTGGGAAAGAGAATGTCGGCGCCGAGAATTCCATCGATCTCTTGCTCGCGAAGCATCCGTGCGGCGTGACCAGAAGCGCTAAGATCGACAACGACGACCGGTTCGTCCAACAAGTTGAGCGCGCCGAGCCGAAAGTTATGCGCGATGGCCACATTGTTAAATGCGCCGTTGATTTGGAGACGCGCGGGCAATTTCGAAGCGCCGGGAATTCCGCTTAACCGGAAATGATCGCGCCGTTTTAACGCAATCGCACTAACCGGCGCGCCTGTGTCCACGCCGAGCAACGCGGGCTTGCCGTTAATATAAGCGCGAACGAGCAAATGATTCTGGAGCGACCGGCCTAGGGGGAGCGCTTCGAACCGGGGGATCGACTGGGTCGAACTATGCGCCCCGGCTTGGGCGGCAGCGAAAATTCCGCCGGCGCTGAGCATGCCCGCAAGCAAGATCGACAACGTTCTTTGATCGAATGAGAAAGAAGGCCGGGCCATGAAGCGCCGGAGAATAGCACAGTTCATCCGGCGTCCAAGATTTCATTGACATTCTCGTTCGTCATCCGTCTCAGTTTGGCGAGACTGTTGGAATTGCGCAGAACAGCCGAGAGAGCGACTAGCGAATCATCAAAGGTTGAGCATGCGGCATTTTGGCGTTGCCCCGTTATGCCAAGCGATGATTAACTCTCCGCCAATTCCGAACGACTCAAACTGACAAGCGCCCAATGACTCCGCCGCCCGTAGCCGATGACAGAATTCGTCAGGGGACTCGGACTGCTCGATTCGACCATGCTCGTTGCGGGTTCGATGATCGGTTCCGGCATTTTCATCGTCTCTTCAATCATTGCCCGGCAGGTCGGCGCGCCCGGCTGGTTACTTGTCGTTTGGCTCGTTACTGGACTGCTCACGCTCATGGCAGCGCTCTCTTACGGCGAGTTGGCGGCCATGATGCCGAAGGCCGGCGGCCAATATGTTTACCTGCGCGAAGCATTTTCGCCGCTCTGGGGCTTCCTCTACGGCTGGACGCTCTTTCTCGTTATTCAGACCGGCACAATCGCGGCGGTTGCCGTCGGCTTCGCGCGCTACATGGGCGTGCTCATTCCATGGGTGTCGGAGTCGAATTACCTGATCGCGCCCGCTCGTTTTGGCAGCTACGCGCTCTCCCTCTCAACCGCCCAGGCAGTCGGCCTGGCGATGATCGCGCTGCTGACGTTCATGAACACGCGTGGCTTGAAGCTCGGCAAGCTCGTGCAGAACATCTTCACGACAGCGAAGACCGGTGCGCTCATCGCGCTTATCCTGCTCGGCATCATTGTCGGCGTGAGGTCGGGCGCTGGCGCGGCGAACTTCAGCGACTTCTGGAGCCTGCGCGGCGGTTTGCAGGATGTTGGCGAAGGCTTGACCGCCGCGACCGCCTTTGGCCTCTTCGTCGGCATTTGCGTGGCTCAAACTAATTCGCTTTTCTCTGCGGACGCGTGGAACAACATCACGTTCACGGCTGGCGAAGTCATAAATCCGCGCCGCAACGTTCCGCTCTCGCTGGCACTTGGCACGATTCTCGTCATTGGTCTCTATCTGCTCGCCAACGTGGCTTATCTGGCCGCGCTACCTTTCGCCGCGATTCAGAACGCGCCCAGTGACCGCGTTGCCTCTGAGACGGCGAACGTAATCTTTCCCGGTGCCGGCGCCACCATCATGGCCGTCGCGATCATGGTCTCGACCTTCGGCTGCAACAACGGACTGATTCTAGCGGGGCACGCGCTTATTATGCGATGGCGCGCGACGGTCTCTTCTTCCGTCGCGTGGGCGAGTTGAATAAGAATCACGTGCCCGCGTGGGGCCTCATCATTCAAGGCATTTGGGCCGGCGTCCTCGTTTTGCCGCGCACTGTGAAGACAGATGCCGTCGGCAATGTCACCGGTTACGGAAATCTTTACGGCAACCTTCTCGACTACGTCATTTCGGCCGCGCTTATCTTCTACATTCTGACGATCGTCGGCTCTTCTTGCTGCGCTGGAAACGACCCGACGCCGAGCGCCCATATAAAGCATTTGGTTACCCGATCGTGCCTGCGCTCTATATCGTCGGCGCGGGCGTAATCCTCTTCGTGCTTTTCATCTACCAGACGGCGACGACATGGCCCGGTCTCATCATCGTGTTGACCGGCGTGCCGATTTATTTTCTTTGGCGAAAATCAAACGCTGGTGCGCCGTCAGGCGACTAGCGCGATTGAAACCGAAACTCGAAACGATGAACAACCAATAAGAAAGCGAACGCATGGCAAATCTATTCGCAAGGAAGCCTCTCGAGAGGCTGATGGAAGAGGCGCAGGAGGTCGGCGAACACAGCCTGAAACGCTCGCTCGGGCCGGTAAACCTCGTGGCGCTCGGCATTGGGGGAATCATCGGCGCCGGTCTGTTTGTGCGCACCGCTGCCGCTATTGCTGATCGCGCGGGCCCATCGGTTGTGCTTGCGTTCATCGTCGCCGGAATTGGTTGCGCGTTTGCGGGTCTCTGTTACGCAGAATTCGCTTCGCTAATTCCGGTTGCGGGCAGCGCCTACACCTATTCCTACGCAACGATGGGCGAGTTTGTTGCGTGGATCATCGGCTGGGATTTGATCCTCGAATACGCGGTCGCGGCGTCGACCGTAGCCATTGCCTGGAGCGAATATGCGAATCGGGTGCTCGATTGGTTCGGGCTGCGGCTCCCATACCAATGGACCCATTCGCCTTTCGAGCATGACCCGACCGGGATACATGGGATGTTGAACATCCCAGCGGTTTTCATTCTCCTTCTTCTCACGCTGCTGCTTATCCGCGGCACGAAGGAATCGGCTTTCGTCAATGGTCTAATCGTTGTTTTGAAGGTGAGCATTGTATTGCTCTTCATCGGCATCGGGTGGGGATTCATCAATCCGGCGAACCACACACCGTTTATTCCCACGGCAGCTACTTACGTTACACCGCAAGGGATCACCCACGCCTACGGCGGAATCCTTGGCATTCTCGGGGCGGCGGGTGTCGTCTTTTTCGCTTACATCGGTTTCGATGCCGTCTCGACCGCCGCGCAGGAAGCAAGAAATCCAAAGCGCGACATGCCGATTGGCATTCTTGGATCGCTGGCCTTTTGCACCGTTCTCTACGTACTTTTCGCTTATGTGCTGAGCGGCGTTGCAACGGTGCAGGACTTTCGGTCGGCTGGCCGTGAAGCCTCAGTCGCGTTCGCGATCACGAAATACATGACCGGTTACGAGTGGCTATCGAAATCGGTTACGGTTGCGATTCTCGCCGGCTTTTCGTCGGTTATTCTCGTGATGTTGCTCGGGCAATCGCGCGTCTTCTTTTCAATGAGCCGGGACGGACTGGTGCCACGAGTTTTTTCCGATGTGCACCCGCGGTTTAGGACACCCTACAAATCGAACATGCTTTTCTTTGTTTTCACCGGCTCACTGGCCGCCTTCGTTCCCGCGGACGTCACCGGTGAAATGACCAGCATCGGAACGCTATTCGCTTTCATTCTCGTCTGCGCAGGGGTTTGGATCATGCGGGTCCGGCGTCCTGATCTAGAACGAGGATTCCGCGTGCCGGCCGTGCCGGTCGTCTCGACTCTCGGGATCATCGTCTGCGGCGCGATGATCTATGGTCTCGGGTGGACGAATTGGATGCGGTTGATCGTTTGGCTGCTGATTGGGCTCGTCTTCTACTTCAGTTACGGGAAGCGCCACAGCCGCATCAATGCACCACCGCCGGAAATGCCGGAGGGAATGAAGCTGAGCCGCTAGCTCCGCTGCGCTTTTCGAAAGCTCGCCTAGCTCCAGCTGCTTTCGCCGAATCCTCGCGCGGGACTGGTCGATCCAAAACCGAGGACGGCTTCGGCGCGTTTGCGCAATGCTTCGTTGTTCGCCCGCTCCATGAATGCGCGCCGAGCCGCGTCAACTTCATCTAGAGACAAATTCATTGCGCGAAGAATTTCCCATTCTTCTGCGCTCAATCAGCGCGCGATCCTCATCGGTAACCGCTCGCTTTTGCAAACGTGAAATGATTTCGGTGAGCGCGCCGCTGTTCGATGCGCGGAAAAGATCGATCAACCGTTGAAAACTCAAATGGAACGGAATGGTAGCAAGATCGACATCTACGCTTTGAGCGACGCTCTGGGGCGGCATGCTCACCTCATCGGAGGTCGCGACCGAGTTCCAAACGCCTTCAGGCCGATAGTATCCGATCTCGACGCGATAAGCGCCGCGCGGTTGTGAAACCGTCAGGTAACAGTTGCCGGCCATCGGCTCGGCTGCGGCACTGGTCTCTTCCACGCCGTCGCTTCGGCGAACGCGAAGATGAACCTGGCGATCAATCGGCGCAGTTTTCGCAAAGATCGACGGCCAATCGATGTTCCAATAGGTGAAAATCGTGCGCGGGTCACGGGCGATTGCAAACAACATTGGCGGCCCGTAAACGCGCGGCAGCTCGACCACGTCGTCGAGCTCAAACCTGCGCTCGCCGCCACTGACGAGCCGCACGACGGGCCCGGCCGAAACGCGAAACCCGGACTGAGCGTCGGATTGAGGCGCGTCGTTGTTTTTGTTTTTTTCTCTGGTCATGGCAAACTCGCGCCTACAAGTTGGCGCAAATCTCTCAAGCGCGCAAAAATTCGACAGCGCCGAAATATTCGGGGCCGGCGAACTGCTTTCGGAGTCGCATGAAACCCTGCATTATTTTCAATCCTACTGCGGGCTCGGTTACAAACGTCGAAGCGATACTTGCGAAATTACGGCAGCTCAATCCCGCAGCGCTGTGCGTAACCCGACGATGCGGCGATGCAGAGAAGCTCGCGCGCGAAGCGCTCAGAAAAAAATGCAATTACATTGTCGCGGCTGGCGGTGATGGGACGCTAAATGAAGTCGTCAATGGAATCGGAAGGCGTTCGCGCCAGGCTTGGGTGGGGCTTGTGCCGCTCGGGACCGGCAATGATTTTGCCCGCGCGCTCGGCCTTCCGGCGGGAATCGAGGACAACATCGACATCCTGGCTTCGAGAAAAGGGATGCCAGTGGATCTAGTGCGGGTACAGAGCGATCGGACTCGCTATTTCGTGAATGTTTCGGCCGGCGGCTTCAGCGGCATCGTCAATGAAAAATTAACACCGGAGATCAAACGAACCTGGGGCCCGCTAGCTTACCTGCGGAGCGCAGCTGCGGCGTTGCCGGAACTACGCGCCTACCGCACCCAACTCGTTTTTGATGACGAAGAAGAGTTGTCGATTGAGCTTTACAACGTCGTAATTGGGAATGGCCGCTTCGTCGCCGGCGGATTACCGATCACGCCGGATGCTGACCTTGCCGATGGATTGCTCGACGTGGTCTTGATTCCCAAACGTCCGGCGCCGGAGATGGCAGTGCTCGCGGCGGAAATACTTTTGGGCAAGCATCTTTCCAACAATGCGGTTATTTTTCGCCGGGCGAAGAAAATCGCGGTGCGGTCGCGTCCCGGAATGTGGTTCAATGTCGATGGAGAACTGGTCGGAAACGCGCCGGCGATGTTTCAAGTTGTACCACGCACGCTAAACTTTGTCCTGAATAAGCGATGAACGGGAAGAAGATTATCGATATGCCGCAGGTGGTTGCGCGGGCAAAGGAGTTGCGTACCGCCGGCAAAACAATAGTCGCCACAAACGGATGTTTCGACTTGTTGCACGTGGGGCATGTGCGCTACCTGCAGGCCGCCCGCGCGCTGGGAGATGCTTTGATCGTGGGCCTGAATGGCGACGAGTCAGTCTGCGAACTAAAGGGTCGGGGACGCCCGCTCAATAATGAAAGAGATCGCGCCGAAGTGCTGGCAGCGCTCGAGTATGTGGACTTCGTCACGATTTTTCCCGAGCCACGCGCAACGCACTTCCTTGAAGCGGCGGCCCCGGCAATCTACGCCAAAGGCGGCGACTACACCGCCGAGACGCTGGACCAGGAGGAGCGCGCAACTTTGCAAAGAATCGGCGCAAAGATCGAGATCATCCCATTTGCAGAAGGCTACTCTACGTCGCGCTTGATCGAGCAAATCCGCAACCTTTCAAAATGAAACCGCTTGCGCTTGGAATACTCGGCTCCGGCAAAGGATCAAACTGCCGCGCGATCCTCGAAAGCATTCGGTCAGGCGCGTTGCCTGCCGAAGCGCGCATCGTAATTTCCGATGTCCTGGACGCGCCGATCCTGGACATTGCGCGCGAGTTCTGCATCCCGAACGCCTATCTGCCAGCGGGAGAGTTTCGGACCCGATTCGAACCAAAAGTGGAGATCGAACTTGTACAAATGCTGCGCGACGCCGGTACCGAGCTTGTGATTCTGGCTGGATTTATGCGCATCCTTAAGTCACCAATGCTGAAGGCCTTTCCGCGACGGATTATCAACATTCACCCCTCGCTGTTGCCAAAATTCCCCGGGCTAGAAGCTTGGAAGCAGGTGCTCGCTGCCGGCGAGAAGGTGACCGGGTGCACGGTGCACTATGTCGATGAGAAAATCGATCACGGTGATATCATCGCGCAGCGCGAAGTTCCAATTCTGCCTAACGACACGCCGGAGAGTTTGCATGCGCGGATCCAAGTTGCAGAGCACGAGCTGTATCCAACGGCAGTCGCAAAACTTTGCCAGCGTTAAGGATGCACTTCAAATCTGTTCTGCCTTTTGATCGCGTCTGAGCAATTCCTGAATTGCCTGCGCTGGCGTTTTGTTCTCGTAAAGCAGCGCATAGATCTGATCAATGATCGGGGTGTCGACCTTGAGTTTACGCGCGCATTCATAAGCGCTTTTCGCGGTCGGAATTCCTTCGGCCACCATTTGCATCGAAGACGTGATTTGCACAAGCGACCGGCCGTGACCGAGTTGTTCGCCGACGCGCCGATTCCGGCTGTAATTGCTGAAACAGGTCAGGATGAGATCGCCGACGCCACTCAATCCATAAAATGTCGCCAGCTCTCCGCCCATTGGTATTCCGAGCCGAATCATCTCGGCAAGCGAACGCGTGACCAATGCCGCCTTGGAATTATCGCCCAATCCGAGCCCATCGCTGGCCCCGGCCGCGATCGCGAACACGTTTTTCAATGCGCCTCCCAACTCGATGCCCGCAAGCTCATTACCGGTATAAACTCGAAATCGTGCACTGCCAAGATAGCTCTGAAGCCCGGCAGCGCATTCCGGTTTGTTGCAAGCCAGAACTGTTGCGGTGGGTAAGTTCGCGCGAAACTTCGGCCGCTAAATTTGGGCCCGACATAACGGCGATCGCGTGGCCAGGAAAAATTTCGTGCAGGATCTCGCTCATTCTCATGCCGGTGCCGTGCTCGATTCCTTTCGTGCAACTGAGGAGCAGCGCCTGATCGTTCCTTATGACTTCCCGCAGAATGCTTGGCAATCGTCCGCAATGCTGTCGATGGAGTGACGAACACAATGAGATCAGCTCCGGCGCAATCTTTTAGATCGCTCGTTAGGCCAATCGTGTCCGGAAGTCTTATTCCCGGCAGATAATCGCTGTTTTCACGGTTTTCTCGAAGTCGCTCAACACGTGACGGGTTATTTCCCCAAAGCAGGATGTCGTGACCTCGCTTGGCCCACAAAACCGACAAAGCCGTACCCCAGCCGCCTGCGCCCGAGAATCGCCGTTTTCCGAAATTTCACTTTCGCTGAAAGCGTGGTTCGACGCCGTGGATGAGACGAGAAAAATTTGCGCGATGGCGCGCAGCCACGATGGCTGCCAGAGCAGATTGAAAAGTAAAGAAGAACGGGCGCTCCAACTCCTTAAAGTAAAGCATTACACCCACAAGGACGGGCAGAGCGAGCGCAGCTGTGACCGAAGCAACTGAGACGTATCGAGTCATTCGAAATGTGATCATCCAGACGATGGCCATTATGAATGCGGCCAGCGGCATTAGTCCAAAGATCACGCCGCCGGATGTAGCCACACCCTTGCCGCCTTTAAATCCTAGCCACACCGGAAACTCGTGTCCGATCACACAACATACCCCTGCGATGACCCCGAATAGTTCGCGGCTGAATTGTGCCGAATGACTCTGATCGAACAATAAGATGGATATCTCCACGGCCGCCAGGCCTTTCAAAAAGTCGAACAAGAAAACCGGATAGCCATAATCGCCTGCCTAACACGCGGACGACATTAGTCGCGCCGATATTGCCGCTGCCAGCCTTGCGAATATCGATACCGGCCAGGCGACCGGCAAGATATCCGGCCGGCACAGATCCAACCAGATAACTGACTAGCGCGACAATAACGAGAGCAAACACGTCTTTACTTGCGGCTGGACGACCGCGCCGAAACTAGGAATGTGAATTCGTCGTGCATAAGTAGTTCTTAGCAAGCCATATAGATATAGATAGCCACATCGGCGGGTGTGACTCCACTGACCCGCGCGGCTTGCCCCACCGTAGTCGGGCGAACCTTCAATAGCTTCTGCCTCGTCTCCGAGCTCAGTCCGGCGATCTTTTCAAAGTCAAATCCATCTGGAATTTTCTGATGCGATCTTCGGGCGATATCGCGGTTTTGATCGGCCTGGCGGGCGGCATATCCCTCATACTTAAGTTCGGTCTCGATTAAGTCCCAAACTTCGGCTGGGGCCGACGAGGCCATTTCCCTCGGCAGAGTGTCACGATTGAAATTCGGCCGCTTCAACAGCTGCGAGATCGATTCACCATTAATTTTGGACTGTCTCGAAATGATTCTTACTCTATTTAGCAGCTCCATTTTCGCATCGAATGCGATCCAGCGACTCTTGTCAACAAGGCCTGTTTGGTACGCGATTCTTGTAATGCGTTGGTCGGCGTTATCCTGTCGAAGGTGTAATCGCTCCTCCGCGCGACTAGTAAACATCCGGTACGGTTCTTCCGTCCCTTTGGTTACGAAGTCGTCGATGAGCACACCGATATAAGCTTCGCTTCTCGCCAACACTAAACGGCACCTGGTCTCGAACTTTCAATGCCGCATTCGCGCCTGCCACCAGTCCTTGGGCCGCGGCCTCTTCATAGCCTGAGGTCCCGTTTACTTGCCCCGCGAAATAGAGTCCTTGGATGTGCTTCGTCTCGAGCGTGTGGAAAAGTTGAGTTGGCGGAAAGAAATCGTATTCGACGGCGTATCCAGGGCGCATTATTTCCGCCCGTTCGAGTCCCGGAATTGAGTGCACAAATTCAAGCTGCACATCGTAAGGCAAGCTCGTAGAAATGCCGTTAACATAATACTCTTCAGTGTGACGACCCTCCGGCTCAAGGAACAACTGGTGTGCGCTGCGATCGGCGAATCTGACGACCTTGTCTTCGATTGACGGGCAATACCGCGGGCCCGGTACTTCTGATGCGACCAGCATAAAGAGGCGAACGATAGAGGTTTGAACGAATTATCTCGTGTGTTTGGGCAGTGGTTTGGGTTACCCAGCAGGGGAGTTGTTCCACGTGGAACTCGCCAGTGCCAACATTGTTCAGGCTGAAAACGTCATTTTCCAAAACCGTGTCGTCATCGCTAAAAAACGAAAACCTTGGAGGCGGCTCATCGCCCAGCTGTACCTGGCACTTCGAAAAATCAATGGAACGGCCGTTAAGTCGGCACGGCGTCCCGGTCTTGAACCGTCCGACATCAAAGCCAAGCTGCCGAATGTTCTCGCTCAAAGTCGAGCTCGCATCCGCCATGCGCCCGCCCGGTTTACTGCTCTCGCCGACGTGAAGGAGACCGCGCAAAAACGTCCCGGAGGTGATTACAATGCTGCGCCCAATGATCATCAACCCAAGATCCGTTTCGACCCCGGTCACTGCTCCATCCTTCGCAAGAATTCTTGAAACGGTCGCTTGCTTGAGATCTAGGCTGGGCGCACGCTCCAGGACCGCTTTCATTCGAAACTGGTACGCCTTCTTATCGCACTGAACCCGCGGCGCCCGAACAGATGGACCCTTTGACCTGTTCAACATTCGAAACTGGATTCCCGTGGCATCAGCGTTAAGACCCATCGCGCCGCCCAAAGCATCGATTTCGCGTACGATATGTCCCTTAGCCAGGCCACCTACTGCTGGATTACAAGACATTTGGCCGATTGTATCCAGGTTTTGGGTCAACATCAGAGCTCGGCAACCGAGCCGGGCTGCGGCAAGGGCGGCTTCAATTCCAGCGTGCCCGCTGCCGACCACTATAACGTCGTATTCAGTGGGAAGTTTAAACATTTTGAAATCAGATCGAAACGGACTTGCTCAAACAGCGGTAGCAGGACCTTCTTGGGCTGAATTGCTGCTGCACCGGTCGCCGATCCAGCCAACCTAATCAAATCGTTCTTTCATAAATTACTTATGCTGTGGCATTTATATAATAAATATTCGCTCAGCTGGACGTTTTTTACTTGCTGGTTGTCGGGGCCCATTCCGTTTCTCTTGCATCTTATGAACGGCCATTCGGGTCAGCAAAATAAACAAAAGCGCGGTTGTAAGAAACGCACTAATCCAGGTCCAATACTCGATCACTCGCGGGTGGCTCTTACCACGCGTCAGATTCAAACCGAGTTGGCCCAGCGTGCCAAGATAGGCATACAAGAAAAGTCCCGGCGCTCGTCCAAGCGTAGTCCAGAACATGTATGTGCGGAATCGAATAGTTGTTAGGCCATAAAGATAATTCAGGAGGCTCGTGGGAAAAAGTGGATGTAGCTGGCTCAAAAAAATGATTTTCCATCCTTCGCGCTCAACCGCTGGCTCCAGCATCTTTAGCGTGGGATTCTGTGAAAGCTTTCGGCGCAGCCAACGCTGTCCCAGCCACCGGCTCAACGCGAATGAAATCGCCGCCGCGATGCTGTTCCCGAGGAGGACGATGAAAAAACCCCACCAAAGGCCGAAGAAAAAACCGCTGCCGACGCTCAAGATTCCACCTGGCAAAAGCAAAAGGTTACAGCCCGCGAAAAGCAGTGGGTAAGAGACCGCGCTCCAAGGTCCCAACTTGACCACTCGCTGTTGAAGCGAACCGATAAGATCAACAATCGGAAGGAATCGCGACAACAACGCAAATACCCCAAGCGCTATCGCGAAGATTGCGAACTGCAGATAAGGCGCGCGCTGGCTTTTCAACATCCCGAGATTCTGGTCGTTTCACAGACTTCGCGCAAATTTCGCCAGCTCCGTCGTCATTTCGTAATGCAAAAACGGCGTAATTAGGTAAACACCCGGGAAATGTTCCAGCGCTGCAGCGATTATCTCCTCCGCCAACCGCGCCCCTCGCGCTCGTGCTCCTTGCTCATCGAGCGCCGTCAATTCAGCTCGCACGGAATCCGGAACAATGATTCCTGGTACCTCGTGATGGAGAAATTCGGCCTGCCGCGCGCCCAGCAACGGCCACACACCGGTGAAAATCGCCACCGGCAAATGTTGCGTCCGACGATGCATCTCCGCGACAAGATCGATATCGAACACCGGCTGAGTCATCACGAATCGCGCGCCCGCAGCCACTTTGCGCTCGAGCCGCTGCACCTGCGCCTCAAGATTCTTGGCGTTAGGATTGAAGGTGCAACCAATCACGAAGTTTGTCGAAGCTTTCAGCGGTTTGCCCGCATAAGTGAAGCCCGCGTTTAGCTGGTTGATAATCGAAATCAACTCGACCGAATTTACATCGTAAACCGACGCCGCGCCGGGATGATCGCCCACGCGCGCGGGATCGCCGGTGAGCGGCAATACATGCCGCATCCCGAGCGCCGCCATCCCGAGCAATTCGCTTTGCAGTCCCAGCACGTTCCGGTCGCGACAGCTCAAATGCAGCAGTGCCGTGATGTCGAAACGCTCCTTCAATATCGCGCCCACGGCCAGATTGCTCACTCGCAAGATCGCCAGCGAATTATCCGCTAAGGTGATCGCGTCGCAGCCAGCATCGACCAGCGCGCGTGCGCCAGCGAAATACTTCTCGAGGGCCAGCGTTTTTGGCGGATCGAGCTCGCAAATGACAACGCGCTGCCCACCGGCGATCTTGTCGAGCAAACTCTCCTCGGCTTTGTGCTCGGCGGCACCGGCCCGACCCTCGGTTGAGAAATGGCCCGAACCGATTTCGATTTTACCGGACGAAGATCGACAATTTCTTTCGCGACTGCCGCGATGTGCGCCGGGGTGGTTCCGCAGCAGCCGCCGATCAATCGCGCGCCTTGCGCGACCATTTCGCGTGCGGCTTTGGCGAAATAATCCGGTGCAGTTGGATAAACGTAACGTCCTTCGGCGTAGCGTGGATAACCGGCGTTGGGATAAGCCGCGAGCAAATCGCCGGCCGGAAGTTTCTCGAACAACTGCACCATCGCGCGAGGACCATTCAAACAATTGGCACCAACAATTGCGGCGCCGAGCTCGCGACATCGCGCAAATGCATCGACGAGCGGCATGCTCGATTGCAATCGTCCATCCGGCTCGCAAGCGAACAAAGATGCCACGATGCAATCGCTTTTTGGTTTTGACCGGAGGGCGATCTCCATCTCTTCAAAATTCATGAACGTCTCCAAGAAAATCAGATCGACATCCTCCTCGATCAGGGCCGCGATCTGCTCCCGAAAACATTCCGCCCGATCAATCCCGCGTTCTTCCGCTTCATGTGCGCTGATCCCGAGCGGACCAACGCTTCCCGCGATGCAAACATTTTTGCCCCGCGCGGCTTTGCGCGCGAGTCGCACAGCGGATTTGTTAATTTCCGCGACGCGATCTTCAAATCCAAACCGCGACAAACGGACCGCGTTCCCGCCGAAAGTGTTCGTCTCAACCACACGCGCACCAGCCGCGATATATTGGTCATGAATCGCGAGAATCCGATCCGGTTCACTGACACAAAGCTCTTCCAAACAACGATCAACCGGAACACCGCGATCGAGCAGCAAAGTCCCCATCGCCCCGTCGCCACAAACGATTCGTGTCTCAAGTTCAGCCAGCAAATCCATCGGCTTGCGACTAATGCGGAATAGACTTTCGGTCAATCGAAGCTCGAGTCACGCAGGAGGAACGCACCGTGTAAACTAAAAGGCCAATCGCGGACGCCGACACTATTAGCACAACGACTTTCCAATCTTCTCATTCTGCGCCATCGATCAGTTGTAATCATTCGATGAGAACGCCGTCGCTACAATCCGACAATCAGGAAGGGCCCGGGCATGTCACATCACGGCAGGATCGCGAATACTCGCGCGGGAAAACCGGAGCCGCCTTTTGGTTTCGGGAAGCTGACAACCACTATGGCACCAGCCTCGGGGACTTGGTCGAGATTCGTGAGAAGCTCGATCTGATAGTGGTTCGTGCTCAGGATGTACGTCTCAAGCGAGTAATCGTCCTTTGTCGTCGCGACTCCAGGATCCGTGTCGGTCGTTTCGTGCCCTGACGCCGTGATCTTGCGCTCTTCGTAGAGATATCTCAGCGCAGGCAGGCTCCAGCCCGGATAGTGAGCCACACCTTTTGCGTCTTTGTTTTGCATCTTCGCGGCATCCGGCCAGCGCTTTGACCAATCGGTCCGCATCGCGACAAACGCGCCAGTCGGGATTTGTCCGTGATTATTCTCCCACGTTCTTAGTCGCTCAAGGCCCAGCGTGTAGTCCGGATTGTTAGCGGCTTGTTCGTGAACGTCGATTACCGCGAGCGGCAGGACCATCTCCTTTAGCTCGATTTGATCGACAGTGCGCAATCCTTTAACGAAATGCGCCGGCGAATCGATATGCGTTCCCCACTGTCCGACATGCGTGAATACTTCGGCAAAAAATCCGGCGCCGATTGTCTCCGGCTTTTTCTCGTACCAATAAATTGTCTTGCGCGTTTCATCTGGAAAACCTGGCCAGTGCGGAATGCCTGGTGCAAACGCATGCGTAAGATCGACATACCTTTTTGTAGCAAGCATCCGCTGAACGGGCCAAAGCGACGGGCTGCTGTCTGCGGCATAGTTCGACGCAACCAAGAAAAATCCCCAAATGGCAAGAATGATCCCTCTCATATTCTGTTGTTAACGGATCACTCAGTAAGAAGCCAACAACTTCCAGTAACTCCGAACAACTTTGTTTGCCCCGGCCAATCGTGGATTTGTCGGCGATTGTTAGTTGTGTTATCAACAACGAGCGGACCAGGGTGATTTGATAGCTATCCAGGCTTCGTTTGACGGGTTATTCGCGCGAAGAAGGAGAAGATTAACGTTCCAATTAATTATCAAATCTTAATACTGGCGGTGAAAAAAGTGATGTGTCTCGATGTAATCGTCTTTAATCCGATATGATAAAAACATCGGCTTCGAGCGTACCCGTTCTGACAAGCAGCCACGAGGGCAACGATAGCCTTTTTGAACATGTGGCATGGCTTTACGCCTTTTGTCGGGAGCGCCTTTTCCGGGATGATACCAGGCGGATCATTGCCTCGCTTTGGCAGAACGGTGAACCGACGCCGAAGACTCATTTGATCGAACTCGGCTGCGGACCGGGATTCTATTCGCGCCGTCTCGCAACGCGGTTTCCACATATTTCGGTGACCGGAGTCGATCGTTCCGAGAACCAATTAGATTGGGCCCGCCAGCGAGCAGCAGCGCTCGACCTTCAGAATTGCAAATTCGAGCGGGTCAATGTGCTGGAGCTCCCGTGTTCCGATGCGCGCTTTGATGTATTGATCGCGTCTCGACTTTTCACCTGTACTGCCGGAGCAAGACCGTGCTGTCAGCGAAATGTATAGGGTTTTGAAACCCGGTGGCCGGTGTTTCATTGCGGAGCCACGCTATGCGTTCTGGGCTTCTATTCCTCTTTTAGCCATGTGGTTGCTCGCGAGCGTGACCCATTCCGGGAACGGCTACTGCGAGCCGCGCAAAGCCACCGTTCTCGCCGGCGGCGCATTTGAGAAGCTCTTCCGTCAACATCCTTGGAAAAAGATTCAGACCTGGCGGGACGGGCGCTATCAGTACGCCCTTTGCGAGAAAACCTGACGCGCAAAGGGCTCGGCGGGATGCAAGTTGGCCATCGCGTTCTTGATCCGAACGTCCCAGATGTTAGTGCACCGCAACTCTGTGCGCTCGCCGTGATGACCAAAGCGCCGCGTCCTGGAACAGTTAAGACACGTTTGGTCCCTCCACTCACGCCTGATGAGGCTGCTGAACTAAATAAATGTTTTCTTAACGACACTGCTGCGGCAATTGTCGAGGCATGCGGTAAAACCGGACGAGGAATTGCAGTTTATACGCCCGTTGGAGAGGAGGCCGCTTATAGCGACGTCTTGCCGGCGAATTTCCAACTGGTTCCGCAGCGTAGCGATGGATTTGGCGAACGTCTCGGATGCGCCGCGGAAGATCTTTTCCGAATCGGCTTTCAATCCGTTTGTTTGATCGACTCGGACAGCCCGACCGTTCCCGCGGCGTTCTACGCGGAGGCAGCATGCTTATTGTCGACTCAACGCGATCGCGTCATCCTTGGCCCTTCAGACGACGGTGGCTATTACCTAATCGGCCTGACAAAAGTTCATCGACGGCTTTTTGAGAGAATCGATTGGAGCACGGAACGCGTCCTCGATCAGACAACAGAGCGCGCCGCCGAGCTTGATCTTGCGATAGAATTGCTGCCTCGTTGCTACGATGTTGACAATTGGGCGACGTTGCAGCGTCTGTGCGATGAACTACTTGGCGAGAATGCGCATGCGTCGGTGGCGCCTGCTACCCAACGCTTTCTAAGGGAACTGATCAAACGGGAGGGCCGCGATCGCATTTGGCCTGACGAATAATGCCTAGCGAGAGACGGGCTTTAGTTACGGGTGGCGCGGGCCTGATCGGTTCGCACGTCGCCGACTTGCTCGTCGGTGAAGGCTGGAAAGTTCGCGTTCTCGACAATCTCGAGCCGAATACGCACAAGCATGGCAAACCGGTCTGGATTAATCCAGCTGCCGAATTTATTGAAGGCGACATGCGGGATCGGGAGGCGATCACGGCTGCGCTGGATGGGATCGACGTAGTCTTTCATCAGGCGGCCTACGGCGGTTATATGCCGGAGATCGCAAAATACGTTCATGTCAATTCGTTTGGCACGGCGCAGATGCTCGAGGTAATCCGCGAACGGAAATTGCCGATCCAAAAAGTTACTCGTCGCGAGCTCGCAAGCGGTTTACAGCGAAGGCGCGGGTGTTTGTCCAAAACACGGCTTGGTTTTTCCACCAGTCCGGCCTGTGGAACAATTGCGAAACGGTGATTGGGAGGTGCATTGTCCGATGTGTGGCGCGGTGACAACAAGCGCGCCGACTCCTGAGAGTGCCCCGGTTGGCGGCGAGACGGTTTACGGCCTAACAAAGGTCGATCAAGAAAAGCTCGTGCTCCTTTGGGGAAAACAAATGGGAATTCCAACGGTCGCGCTACGTTATTCCTGCACGTACGGGCCCCGCCAATCAATTTTTAATCCTTACACTGGGGTTATTGCCATCTTTTGCACCCGTTTGCTCAACAACCTGGCGCCGGTTTTATATGAAGACGGCGGGCAAACACGCGACTTCTCATTCGTCGAAGACATCGCGCGCGCGAACCTGCTGGCCGCGGAGACAGACAAGCTCGACGGTTTGCCGGTGAACGTGGGCAGCGGCCGAGGAACGCCGATTCGCGAAGTCGCGGAACAACTTTGCGCGGCGCTGAAGATCGACATCCGACCAGAAATGAACGGCGAATTTCGTCCGGGTGAAATGCGCCATCTCACCAGTGACATCACCCGTATTCGCACCGCCGGTTACGAGGCAGATGTCGATCTTACTACCGGCGTCGGGCGTTATCTGGATTGGATTCGCGAACAGTCCGATGTGCGCGATTATTTCAGCGAAGCGAAAACGATTTTGCGCAGCAAAGGCATCGTGCATCGAGTCGTAAAGTGAACGTTTCGGTCGTCATTCCGGCACTGAACGAAGAAGAAGCGATCGCCGATGTGGTGCACGAATGTCTGGCAACCGGCTTGCCTAGGGAAATCATCGTGGTCGATAACGGGAGCACGGACCGAACTGGCGAGCGCGCGAGAGAAGCCGGCGCGCGCGTCGTGATGGAAAGGAATCCAGGCTACGGACGTGCCTGCCTCGCGGGTATCCGCGCTCTTTCCACCGAATGCGAGGTCGTTGTCTTTCTCGATGGCGATGGAAGCGACTGCCCTGAGTTCATGAATCAACTTGCCGATCCAATCGCGGCCGGAGAATACGATTTCGTGATCGGCTCGCGCACGCGTGGCCGACGCGAAGCCGGCAGCATGAACGCCCAGCAAATTCTTTCTGGCCGACTTGCCGGCTGGTTACTGTCGATCTTGTACGGCGTTCGTTATACCGACATGTGTCCGTTTCGGGCCATTCGGCGCGCTGCGCTTGAGAGATTGTCGATGAGGGAAGAAACCTACGGGTGGAACATCGAGATGCAGATAAAAGCCGCCCGTGAGAAACTGCGCATTCTCGAAGTTCCCGTGAACCATCGGCGCCGTGCCGGCGGAGTTTCGAAAGTCTCTGGCACGTTGCGAGGAACGTTCGTCGCCGGCACACGGATCATCACGACCTTACTGCGTCTTGCCATCGAAAAGCTGTAGAGGCGTTGGGTCACATGCCTGATTTCTTTTGGTCTCGGCGCATTTTGGCGAGGACAATTTAATTCCAAAGTTTCGATGGGTCCCTAAGATCGACAATTGATGACTAAAACAAAAGCGCTTCTTGCCGGACTTCTCGCGGGATTGCTTGCGGGGATCGTGATGACGACCGCGATGTTGCTCCTGGCGTGGCTTTTTGGGGTGGCGACGCCGCTCGCGATCATCGGGGATCGGCTCTCGGTTTTCATTCCGCCGGGACCGTTTCTCTCGATCATGGGGAAAGTCGGCGGCTATAATCACCTGAAACAGCTCGGCGTTGGATCGACAATAGCCGGGCAGCTCCTAGTCGCTGTTATAGCTGGCGCGATTTTTGGTCTCGTTATGCGACGCAATCCCGAGCGCCGCGTCCACATGGCCACGATCACCGTGTTTGTTGTGCTGCCGATCGTGGCCGTCGCGATCGTGCTCTGGCCCGTTCTTGGAGCGAGCTACGTCGGGTTACCGATTGCAGCTGCACGACTGGTCACCCTCATCGGGTTTGCGCTTTGCGTTTTCGCTTTCGAACGAACGCTTGTCGGCAGCTTTCAATTTCTCGCCCGGCCGACAGTTCAAGGCCAAGAATTTACTCCGCCAATCGGCCGCCGCGCCTTGATTTTGGGCGGCTTGGGCGTGCTCGTTGCGGGTGGCGGCATCGCGGTCCTGCGTAAACTTTATCGTGCGGCTACGTTTAGTTACGACGGAACGCAATACAAAGGGCGTATTGTCCAGCCGATCACGCCGAACGACTTATTTTACTGCGTCACCAAGAACGTGGTCGATCCACGGGTGGACGTTCGCCTCTGGCATTTGGAGGTAGATGGGCTCGTGCAAAATCCGGCCACGTATCGCTTTGACGATTTGAAAGGATTTCCGGCCGCCGAACAGGAAACCACACTCATGTGCATTAGTAACGGACTGGATGCAGGACTCGATGAGCAACGCGGTTTGGAAAGGCGTGACGTTGCGCGACCTGATTGATCCCGCGGCGCCGCTTGCCAACGCAGCGCGGGTGCGCTTGCATGGCGTCGATAATTACACCGACACGTTTCCACTCGAGAAAGCGCTCGAATCAACCACGCTGCTCGCCTACGAAATGAACGGCGTCACCTTGCCGCATCGGCATGGATATCCGTTGCGTGCCGTGGTCCCCGGATATTTCGGCGAGAAACACGTGAAATGGCTTACCCGCATTGAGCTCGCGACCGGCGATACGAAAGGTTTTTACGAAAATCAAGGCTGGGGCCCCGACTTCATCGTACCGACAAGATCGAGAATCGATCTGCCTGATCATGAAGCGCAATTCTCGTTAGGCAAATTAACCGGGCCGATTGAAGTGAAAGGTGTGGCGTTTGGCGGCGATCGCGGCATCGCGCAGGTTGAGTTGAGCTATGATGACGGCGAAACCTGGAACGACGCGAAGATCGATTATCCTGGGACGAAACTAACCTGGGCGCTCTGGAGTTACGATTGGCGGCCAAACGAAGCGGACGATTACACGCTGGTCGTTCGCGCGACTGATGGCGAAGGCGAAGTCCAGGAATTGGAAGAGGATCGCGGCCGGTACTCAGGCGTGACCGGCTTCCACAAAATCGTCGTGCACGTCGTGACGTGATGTCGACAATTGCATTTTGGGCGTGTGTGCGCCACGCGCCCGATCACTTTTGGCAGTGCGGGCACCACGCGGTGGTGCGGCCGCCGATTGTTGCGTGGCGCAGAGGCGTGTGGTGATTCGGGCAAACTCCGCCGCGCTTCCATTTTTGATGAATCAGCCAGTTCTGCGGTGGATCGGAGAAATCTTTCCCGAGAGTTTCGAGCGATTTGCGCACAACAAATTTCGTGGCGCGAAAAATCGTGGCGCGCTGGCGGGCGGTTAATCTTCCAGTTCGCTTCGATGGCAAAACTTTGCACGCCAAAGAATTTCGTCGGCCATCCAGTTTCCGATCCCGGGAAAACCGTTCTGCATGAGCAAGGACGGCTTTGATCGGCGCGCTTCGATGTCGATCTAAGAATTGATCGACGAATTTCTGATTGAATTCGCGCGATCGTAATTTCGGGAGCAACGTCTTTTCCACCAAGCTGGTTCATTCGGTCCGTGATGAAAACGAACACGGCCAAGTTGGCGCGGATCGGTGAAGACGAGCGCGCGTTCGCGTTGATAGAAAACGAGATGGTCATATTTGCCCGGCCGAAAATCTGGCGATTCGACTCTGTGTCTTGCCGGTCATGCCGAGATGAATGCCGAGCCAGTTGTCGCCCGAAAACTGGAAGAGCATCTGTTTTCCGCGCCTCGTCGATCTTAGCAGTTTCCGGCCGACGAGATTCTCGCGAAGCGCATGCCGTGCTGGTTCCGCGAAAAACGTATTTCCGCGCGTGCAGGCTAACATCGACGATCTCGTCGCCGAGACCGGCATTCCATTGTTTGCGAAACCATTCGACCTCAGCCAGCTCGGGCATCGTGCAAATTACATAGCGCGACAAACGTGTGTTCCGCTTGCGTCGTGTGCTAGATTTACTCATGGAGAAAGTGATCATCGTGGGCAGCGGTTGCGCCGGATTGACCGCCGCGATTTACGCCGCTCGCGCGAACCTGAATCCGCTGGTTTTGGAAGGACGCCAGCCGGGCGGTCAGCTTTCCACGACCACGCTCGTGGAGAATTTCCGGGCTTTCCAGAAGGAATTGATGGGCCGCAGCTGATCATGAACATGCATAAGCAGGCAGAGAAATTCGGTGCCCGTTTTTCTTATGCGGAAGTTACCGATCTTGAGCCGCGGAAGAGTCACATTCGCATTAAGGCCGATGACGAATGGCTCGAAACACAGGCGCTTATCATCGCCAGCGGCGCTTCGGCGCGCTGTCTGAGACTGGACAACGAAGAGAGGTTGATCGGCCACGGCCTGACCTCTTGCGCGACCTGCGATGGAGCATTTTACAAAAATGTGCCCGTGTGCGTAGTCGGTGGTGGCGATTCAGCGGCCGAAGAATCGCTTTTCCTTACGCGCTTCGCCTCAAAAGTTTATCTTGATCCATCGCCGCGACAGACTGCGGGCTTCGAAAATCATGGCCGACCGGGTTTTGGCGAACAAAAAGATTGAGCCGATCTGGAACACGGTTGTGACGCAAATACATTCCGGATGAAAAAGGTGAAATGCAGGCCGTTCGCTTGCGCAACGTGAAAACGAATGAAGAGCGCGAGTTAGCGGTGGCGTGCGTGTTCATCGCAATCGGTCACGATCCGAACACGAAAGCTTATCGGCGGAAAACTTGAGACTGATCCGGATGGATATCTGATTGCGAAGAACCTGACCGAAAGCAAACATCCCGGAGTGTTTATCGCTGGCGATGTCGCCGACCGCATTTACAAACAAGCGGTGACCGCGGCCGGCACCGGCTGCGCGGCCGCGATGGAAGCGGAGCGTTATCTAAGCGAATTGGAGTCGCAGTCCTAATTTTGTCGCACAGGTAGCATCTGCCGATCTTGAAGATCTGTGACTTAACGCAATTTTACTCACCGCTAAGTGGAGGGGTTAAGCGCTACGTCCACGAAAAGATTGCATACATCGCCAACTATTCGCCGGAAGACGAACACGTTTTGATTGTGCCGGGTGCGAAAACCGCCCTTGAATCGAATGCACGGTCGCGCATCTATGCGATTCATTCGCCGCTTCTTTCGCGCAGATCGCGTTATCGGGCGTTACTGAACTTGCGGGCGGTCGAAGAAATTTTGGAGCGCGAATGCCCGGATATCATTGAGTCGAGCGATCCGTATCAAATTGCGTGGAAGGCGATTAGATCGGGTCGTGCGTTATAAATTCCGGTGGTTGGATTTTATCATTCACATTTCCCGGAAGCATATCTTGCGCAGCAGCGCAAAGTTCCTTGGAAAACCAGCGACTCGGGGAGTGATGAAGCTGGCGCGAGATTACGTCCGCAATCTTTACAATCGTTTGGAAGCGACGCTCGTTCCGTCTCAACGCTTGGCGAATGTATTGAGCGATTGGGGCGTGCGCAACATTCGGGCGGTGAATCTAGGAGTGAACATCGGCATCTTCAATCCGCTGCCGGCTGATGCGGTTGCAACCCGTGAGTCGTTAGGCGTTTCTCGGTATCCGAAGATGCTTATCTATGTTGGCCGACTGGCCAAAGAGAAAAATACGGGAATGTTGTTCCAGAGCTTCGAGCTTTTACAAAGTCGACGCCCGCACGATTTTCATCTGCTCGTGATCGGCGATGGTCCGCAACGCACTCAGCTGCAAGCGCTTCAGAAACGATGTGAAAACGTCTCCTGGATTCGCTACTGCACCGATTCGGCCGATCTGGCACGCTACTATCGCGCTGCCGATCTCTTCGTTCATCCTGGCATTCAGGAAACGTTCGGTTTTGTCGCGCTGGAAAGCCAGGCTTGCGGGACACCGGTTGTGGGAATCCATGGCAGTTATATGGACCGAATTATTTTTCACGAGCAAGAGTCCTGGGCGCGCGAAAACACACCGGAAGCGCTGGCCGACGCGATCGAACGATCGAGCATGAAAAAGTTGTCGATGTTAGGGGGCGACGCCTCGCGCGTCGCGGAAGAGCTACATAGCTGGCCGCGCGTCTTCGAGCAACTGTTTTGCATTTACCGCGAAGTCTGCGCAGACTACAAAGGAAACGGCCACCGATGAACAGCGAGAAAGCATTTACAATCCGGAGTTACCGTACTTCCGATCGGGAAGCGGTGCGTCAACTGTGCTGCCAGACCGGATTTCTCGGCGAACCGATCGATCCGGTTTACGAAGATCGACAACTGTTCGCCGACTTTCTCACCACGTATTACACCGATCATGAACCGGAATCGTCTTTTGTCGTCGAGCTGAACGGAGAAATTCGCGGTTATCTGCTCGGTTCGCGCAGACCTCTGCAAAATCAGCTCTATTCCTTTTGGCAAAACGTGTCCCTCTTCATAAAAGCGCTTACCCGTTATTTTCGATACAATCAGAGCTCGCGCCGGTTCATCCGATGGACTCTTGTGCATGGCTGGCGCGAAGTCCCGGCAGCGCCACGGCGCGTTCCGCATTTCCACATCAATCTTCTGCCGGATGCGCGAAAGATGTCCACCACACGCGCACTGATGAGCGCGTATTTGAGTTACCTATACCGCTGTGGCGAGAAGCGCGTATACGGTCAAATCGTCACTTTCGAGAGCCGCCGCGGAGAAAAGATGTTCGAACGCTACGGCTTCAAAGTTTTGAACCGGGCCGAAATCACCAAATACAAGTCATTTTATCCGCAGTCAGTTTATCTCAGCACTGTCATCAAGAATCTCGAGACAGCTGAGCCGCTCTCGGCCTACGTCCGCCCACCTTCGCCGGATCGGCCCGGTTTGAGCCAAAGGGCGCCGATTTGACTAAATCTGCTACCCGTCCTTGGCGAGTTCGGCGCCAACTTGTTCGCCGCAGCCTTGTAAGCTAAGCTGCGCGGTTCTTTTGCCAGCATAGCTCAGTTGGTAGAGCAGCTGATTTGTAATTGCCTAACGAGTTTTGGCGCACGTTTTCACTGTTTTGCGCAGCGTGTTTTTCAGAGTGAGACGCACGCAAACTGATTTGCGGAGCGGTTCGCTGAATTGCGCTGTTTTGCAGCAAAAAACTGTCGAGCTGTAGAAAACGACCGTGAACATTTTGACGCTCGGCCTCATGGTTCCTCGCGCTCGTGCGCGTGGATCTGTTCGATCAGCCTATGCGTAAGCGCCGAGAAGTTCCGTGAGGCGCTCCTCGTAAAAATCACACATTGGGGACTCGCCACTTGGCTCAATCCACTCGGGATGTTGGAGCCTCAGGTCGTTGTGAATCTGTTGGCGGAGCTCGTTAAAAGTATGAATCTTGCGAGACTGGACCCTTGCGTTGTTGAAATCTTCGACTGTGTTGTTCGATGTGCGCATGGGCTCAAGATTGGTAAGGGGCGCACATTAGGGCCAGCTCGCGTGGATTCCTCGCTTGAGTTCACAGACTCGGACCGAGGCAGAAATTAACGTTCTGATACGCGGCGGCAAATCTTTCTCCTGTCCGCTTGGTGAAGAACGAACGAAGGCCGTGCATTTTCTTTTGATGCGAAGACCTTTCAGATCCTCGGCAATGGTGTTCTTTTTGTTTTTCCGTGCACTCATTTCGCCCGCCTATTACCAGCATTCATGCCAGCTTGATTCGGTTTCGGCGTGCTTCGGAAGCTGTTGATTGGCGGCCAATCACTTACGCATTGCAGATTTGTTAATCGCGTAAGATCCATTGCCACTGCCGTGGCATCGTTTTATAGCCACGTAGGCCTAACCTTGGGCCATGCGGGTGCTTTATTTTTGCGCTGCGCTACGCGGACCGGCTTAGCAGCAAGAGATTGGCGCGCTAGAGACGAACGTGAAGTGAGCCGTTCGCGCGCGCGCGCGTGGAATGCTCCGTGACAACCAACGCGCGACAGGCGATTCAGTGACGCAATGGGCCTAGTCCTTAGTTCACGGTCCCATGAAATCCGCCTCGCCTGTGCGAGCGAACGTGCGCTTCTCGTCTTTGTTCGGTTTTGTGGCGCCGCCTTTCGCGTCGCTCTTGGGTTTCAGGTCGCGGACTTCGACTTCTTTTTTCTTCTTTTTCGCCGGGTCAGGCTCGCTCGTTTTGTTAGGCATAATTTCCATCTCCTCCCGGGACTTATTTACCTTTACCAATTTTGAGCTTATGTTTCCGGGACACTCGGGGTCAAGTGCGTGTCGGCCTTGGTCGACCTCGCTCGTGGTGAACAAAGATGTCGGTATCCCGAAAGCGTTTTCCGAATAGGCGCGTGTCGCGGTGCGAACGGGACTATTGATGTGGTTCTCATTGCATTCCATAATAGTGTCCATGAGCAATTGGCATACCAGCGGTGGTGATTTCTCGCTTTCGAGCCACCACATATGGGTATCCGCATCCCCAGCGATTCTCTGCCGAATGATATTCAAGGGGCGACTTGCGCAGATTGGAACGACCGAGAACGACTCAGAAGGCGGCGAGCTTGTAATCGAGTACGCCCCAAAAGGTCAGTGCCTAAAGCGGCGTCTGATTCTGCTTTTCGACGAACGCAGCATGTGGATTGAGCAACTTGAGGAACTCTCCTAGCAATGCGTTCTCCCAGACAAATTCTCCTCGTCTCGCTGCTTTATCGACAACCGCACAGGCTTGGAGAAAAGCCTCTGCCGTCATAAAAGGAATCTCGGGGGTCGACCTTAGCCATCGCTGGCCTAGCTCACTCGGCGAGCTTGTTTTTGACAACGTACGCTCTGCCTTTGCGCGTTAAAGAGTACAGCGTTCCGGAAGGTCCAGCCGAGCTGAGTTCGATCAGCCCTAAATCTTCCAACTGATTCGCATGATACCGGGCCAAACCATCAGAAATGCCCAAATGACGAGCCATAAGTTCAAGGGGTGCGTCCTCATCCTTAAAGATAAGGACAAGAATCTGCTTCGTCGCTTTTTCGGGTTCTTCAGGTTGGCCGGTGATTTTTTGGCCTTTCAGCTTTACCTTAAGCTCTTGAACGCGAGATTCCGCGTTCTCTAGTTGCAACTTCGTATCTTCGAGCTTCGCCTCGACTTGCTCGCGAATCGTAGCGAGCTGAATGCGAAGCGTCGAGGCGCTGTCGCCGCGCCCGATAGCCTCATCGAATCTGTCGAACAATTTGCTAAGGGACATGCTCAATCAGTAAATCAAAAACAACTAGGCTCAAACATTGATTCGGAGTCGCCCACGCGCGCGCGCGGGTGGAATGCTCCAAGCTGGAATGAGGTTCTGGAAGAGTTAGGGGTCAAGATGCAATGAATGTTCTCATATCAAGCGAGTTTGAGCAGCAAGCCCGGCAAGTCCGCTGGCGGGTGAACGTTAACGCGGCCCTCAAAGAAGTGGTGCGGATTCTCGACGAGAACTTACGTCCTGAGAATCTTACCTCACACCCGATGATTCACAGACTCCCGAACGCGACCGAAGACATTTATGTAATACGCTACGGCGATCTACGCTTGTTATTCACTATCAGCGGGGATGACGCGCTTCTCATCGGTATCCAAAGTGTCGCTAAATAGGGAAGCATCCCACGCGCGCGCGTGGAATGCTCTGCAAATGATCAGCGATGCCGATCGCAGATGTAATTGGCCTCCAGAAAACGTCTTTGTCTGTTTGCCGATCTGGGTAAACTGCTGTGCGCAGCGCCGATGTGGCGAAATGGCAGACGCAACGGACTTAAAACTCGTTGCAGCACGCCTAAGGAGTTTTTGCCTCTCGCGCATGTGCGAACATTAGCGACACTAAAAGGCCATTTCAGACGCTCATAACGTCAATACGCTGTCAACGGTTCCTCGCGCGCGCGCGTGGAATGCTCTGCAAATGATCAGATTGGCAAATGTGCCTCCTGTGGTCCTCGCTGCGGCCTTTTTACGCGACTCGCATACTGCTGTTCCCCCTGCCGAATTACGACCTGCTACGCGCTTCCCTGTTTCCCTGACCCCCTTTGACCCGGCTCCTTGGGCTTTCTCCGGATCCCACGGCTACAACCAACCCCGAGTTCAGGGCGCGCAGGGGCAGCAAATTCAAACCTGCCCCCACAGTTGATTCCCAATCTATTGAGCTTGCTGGACTCGACCGGGCGTGTGCTGCGCGTGGTGCTGGAGCCATTGCTCGATCGGTTCGTCTCTTACAAGGAACCGAAACCCCTGCGCTGCATCCGCGTCAGTTGTCCTTTGCACATCGAGGTCCGCGAACGGCACGGTGTGCGGCACGGACTTCGTTCCGCCTTCTTCGATCGTCATGAAGTGGAGCTGATCGTCGACGCGCCAGTAGTCCGTCACCATGTACGTTGTGCCGTCCTTGAACACCAACTGCGGGTGGCTCGCCGAGCCCGTGAGGACGAACGCGTACGTTGGCACTGGCGCGATGAAATTCCACACAGGATACGGAAAAGGAGCGAGGATGCCGTATCGAGGCGCTGCGAACCACGGCACGCCAAGCACTACCACTCTTCCCCGTGGTCGTGCCAGTGACCACGGCCCGGCGCGCGCTTGCGGGAAGGCCGCTCCATTCGAAACGAGCAGTCCGAAAAGCGCGAAACAAATTGTGCGGCGCATGCGTCACCCCCCGCGCGTATTACTTACGGCCGTGTGGCACTGGACGCAACTATCGGCCAGCCGCGAGAGATGACTTGCGCGGAATAAAAAGCTGGCTGGCCGGAAGGGCACGTGTTCCGTATTCTATTGTTCCGCTGACCCACTTTGATTGGGCTCCTGTGGCTACGGGAAACAGGGAGAAAAGGCGAATTTTGGCGGTCGCCTTTTTTGCGAAATGTCGTTGTGCTGTCCGATTGACAACCTCCAAACTCCCATTACGAAGAGTTGCGATGATGACGCGATTTCTTGGCCTCTTAGCCTGCGGGATGCTACTTCTAACGCAGGCCGCCTCGACTGCAATCGCCGATTCAGATGCCGCTTTTGAAGCATTCAAGAGTCTCAAGGGAAGATGGGCTATTCAATCTGGCGGCAAAACCATCACAACGGTGATGACTTACGATGTTGGCTCCAAAGACTCAATCGTTACCGAGCAATTTGGCAAGGAACTCACGGTAATTTATCGGGATGGGCAAGATCTCCGGATGACTCATTTTTGCAATGCTGGCAATCAGCCTCGTCTAAGACTCAAACAAAGCCGATCTCCGGGATCGTATGAGTTTGAAATGTTTGACATCACCAATTTAAGAAGTCCCAATGAGCCGCACGTGCAGAAGATCATTTATAGGGTCGTTGACGACAAACACCTAGATCTCGAAATAGTTTGGAAAAGAGGAGATTCGGAAGAATCTGAGAAATACGTGCTGACTCGGATCGTTTCCGATTAGTCGGGGTCTTTTAGCCACCCTGCTACAATGCTACCGGGCTTTCGGGAAGCACAGGCAACGGTTTAATCCCTAACAACGACTCGCATTGTGAACGTTTGCCCTTGTTATTGGCATTGAGTCTCGCTTGCTGTGCGGTTCAGCGATACAACTCAAGAGGCGTCGCAGTTATCGTAGTTTGACCGACTTCGATCAGATACCCGTCTGGGTCTCGCATGTAGCAACGCATCTCCGTTTCGTGAACCTTTGGCTCGGTGATGAAATGTGCTCCGCGCGACCGCCACAGTTCATAGCATCGCTTAATGTCGACCACGCGGAGATTCATAAACGAGCTTAACGTGTTGAGGTCTTTCGGTGGAGACGCAATGACCTCCGGCTTGTCGTCAGTCGGGCCGCCGCCCTTGTTGATGATTATCCATGTGTTTGCCAGTCGCAGAAACGTGGGTTCGCCTTCTCGCAAGACGGTGGCTCCAAGAACATCACGATAAAAAGACATCGAACGAGCGATGTCGGCGACAATCAACGTAACCGTAACGATGAATTCCGGCTCTTCTTTCGTGTTCATATTTAATGTTATTTAACGGCGTCTAAAAGTCAGACCAATTCCTCGGATCCTTTTGTGACTTGGGCTCGTTGGGCCTACTAACCCAGTAACCTGTCTGCCAATACGTCTGCCTTCTCAATCTTCGGCGGCTCCGCCAGTAGCTCGGGCGCTTTCTCCATCAGCGCCTTGGCAACTTTTCCCGACAGATGCGCGTCGCGTCCGGCATCATCCGGAAATGCGTCGAAGATGGCGAAGGTGGTTGGGCCAAGCTGAATGCCGAACCAAGCGGTTGTCGCGGGCTCTTGTTGCACCAAGCCCTGCCCGTCGCGCAGAAATTTGGCGACTTCGTTTTCTTTGCCCGGTTTTGCTTCGAGTTTAACAAATAAGGCTTTCGTGGTCATGTCGTGATCTTCTTGTGACTGTTTTGCTGTCCATTCTGCGGAGATCGTATCTTTGTCTCAGTCTAAGTCGAACTGAATCAGTCCTCGGGTTCCGCGTTCTATTGTTCCCCTTGACCCCTTGTGACTCGGGCTCTTTGGGCTTTCGGGGGAACTGGATTGACACCGAACGCGGACCGTGGTCATAGAGCCGCATGACCAGCTTCATCGACGCTGCGGTTGCACAATTTGCTCATGATCACACCGAGCCGGAAAAGGATTTATACGTTCGCCTTCGGGAAGAGACTTATCGCACCATGAGCAACCCTGAGATGCAGGTGGACCGGATCGAGGGACAGTTCCTCAAGCTGTTGGTTCGTATCACCCGCGCACGTGTGATCCTCGAAATCGGGACATTTACCGGTTTCAGCGCACTGATGATGGCTGAGGCGTTACCGGATGACGGACGCTTGATCACCTGCGAAATCGATCCGGGAGCCGAAGCAATCGCACGTCGATACTTCGCCGAGAGTCCTGACGGACACAAGATCGACCTGCGCATGGGACCGGCGTTGGAGACAATCAGGCTGCTTTCCGGTCCGTTGGACATGGTCTTTATCGACGCGGACAAGCCGAACTATTCCAACTATTATCGAGCGTGTTTTCCGCTGGTAAAACCATCCGGGCTGATCGTTGCCGATAACGTCCTGTGGAGCGGACGGGTGACCGATCCGAAGGATGAATCCGACCACGCCCTCGTGGCTTTCAACAATCTTGTGCAATCCGATCCACGCATCGAAAACGTCTGCCTAACGGTGCGTGACGGCATCATGCTTCTTTGGAAGCGGCCATAACATTGGCCCGCGTGTGTTAGCGGGCGCCCGAGTTTTCATCAAGACTGGTATTCACGTTGGCCAAGAAGGAGTGTGTTTGGGCAAAACAGCGGATGATCGAGCGTGGGCAGTTACTCCTGACGGCGGTGATGAAATTCTTGAATTGCAGTTCGAAAAAGATTTCGGCCTGCTAATCGATTTGTCCTCCAATCCAACACGGAATTAGCATGCGTATCGAAAATCTGAAGCCGGCACTGGAAGTAAATGACGTCGTCAAATATTCGCGACCACAGAGCGAAGATGAACGGAAGTTCCGCTTTAACGTTCTTGAGATTCACCGAGACGTTGAAAACCCGCGAGTCCATATTCAGTTAATCTGCGACTGGCGCATCAAACCCGTCGAGGTTGTCGCGCTAGCCGACATTGAACCAGCAGCGCGGGAACAAAACCTGGCCTAAGACGCTACCATTGTCTGGCCCCGAGTACTCGCGGCCTTTCAGCGGCGCGAATCCCGTAACACCATTTGGTAAACGCGATCCAAATCCGTTTTCGTTAGACGCGTCAACGAAGTGAACGGCTTTTTTATATTCAGCCGATCGGACAGTTCGGGATAATACGTCTCATTGCTTTTTCCCATGCTTCGCATCGCCGACTTGATTGCCTTGATTCGGGACGCGCGCCATTGATCGGGAGCTTTGGTTTTGTAGCCGCTGGTCTGAATTGCTTTCTGCTGTCGATACCACACTTCGACGTCGGGCAGGTCCGTCGAAAGCAGGGCCTCGCGTTTCGGCACTTTAAATCGCTTCAGAAGCCGGGCGCCCCATTCGCCGAATGCTTCATTCCGAGACTTGCCCATCGTGCCTTCGGCGAGCTCTTTGATCCATTCGCCAATCTGATGCTCTTCAGAAGCGGTGATGCTGCCTGGGCGGCGCTCCAAGACTGTCTTGATGATTGGTGGGCGTTGATACTGATGAACTTCGTTCCCATCGCCAGCGATCTGAATGTTTCCAGTCCCGCGGACGCTTTGACGAAGTGCGGTCTCGGCTGGTTTGCCACGCGTACGGTCCTTTCGTCCGAGCGGAAAGTCATTCAGCACGAGCGCGAGATGGTTGGTAAAGTCATCACGGAATCGACTGCGTGATTGAAATGTCCAACACGACCTGTGGGTTCTTAGTTGCTCGCGGAACGCAGATAATCGCTTTACTTGCTCGATCGACGCGCCGGCAGGTAATGGCTCAAGATCAGAGAAGTAAACCATCACCTTCTTCCCGCCGGCGATAGCGCGTTGGATCTCTTCCACGGTCCCTGATTCTGCGGTTGCCGTCGGGGTGCCGATCCGGGACCAAAATATCGCAACGAGAATATCGGTCGAATCGATCAACTGCTTGTTGATCGCACCCTGGCCAGTTTCCTGCGCATCCGGGTAGCTGTCAGTCGACCAGTGCTGGTGTTTTACCCAAAATCCGCGTTGCTCGCCGTGCTGGCAGTTCCAGTCATTGATAGCCTCCGCTGCCAGCGCCATTTCTTTGGCAACGTCGGTCGGGCCGCACAAGGTCAGCTTGATCAGTTCAACACTGGAAGTGACTCCGCTCATTCGTAATTGAGCCCACGCTCGTCGTCAGCGTTGCGGTTGTTCCGATTCCGAATTCTTCAATTCGACCATGCTCCATGAAAACAACTTGGTCTGCCGGGTTGAGGGTTGACTTCCCATCCTGTCCACTCTTCCTCCAAATAAAGATGCCTGTCCCTTTTTACCCCCGAACCGTTTCGAGCACACAGGAGATCGCCGGAGTTGATCCATCCGATGGCACTTTCAGCTCGAACCATCTTCATGGGTGAATCACTTTTGTAAAAAGGCAGGTTCCAGAACGAACCAAATCCCGCACTTTTTTGTTGAACTTCCCGCGGTTGGCTTGGAGTTGCTTCAAAAACTGCGGGTACTGAACCGCTGACGAGAGCGGATCGTGTTTTGCGCTCCATTTGATAAATTCAAATAGAACAGGGATTAAGTCCAAGCCCTTCTCGGTGAGAGTGTAAATATCCTTTCGTTGATCCTCCCCGTGCGGAGATTTCTTGATTACCTCGATCCTCTCGAGAAAGTCCAGGCGCGAAGCGAGGATATTGGTCGCAATGCCTTCCTCGGCTTTTAAAAACTCGCCATAGGTTTTTTTCCCATGAAAGACCATATCCCGAACGATCAAGAGCGCCCACCTGTCGCCCACTGATTCGACGGCGAAATTCACAGGGCAGTGCGAGCGGTAGTCGGCCTTCGGTTTTTTTGCTGTTCTTTTCATCGGAGTCAATGTGCTCACTTGCACGCAGCAAGTAAAATATCAAAGATCACTTGCACCTTGCAAGTGAGAGGGGCATGTTCAGTCTGGAATTGGGAAGAACAAAAACAAAGGAGAAAACATATGAGTAATAACAATGGACAAAAATTGGCGGGAAAAATTGCGGTAATCACAGGCGGCAACAGCGGGATTGGCTTGGCCACGGCCAAACGCTTCGTGGAAGAAGGTGCGCACGTCGTGATCACTGGACGACGAGAGAAAGACCTGAAAGAGGCCGCGGCCCTCATCGGGAGAAACGTTACGACGGTCGCGGGGGACGTGTCGCGCTTGGAAGATTTGGACCGGCTCTATGCCGTCGTGAAAGAGAAACATGGTCACATCGACGTCCTCTTCGCCAACGCGGGCGCGGGAACAGTCGCACCGCTCGCGGTGGCTACTGAGGCCCATTTTGATCAGACCTTCGATGTAAACGTGAAGGGGCATGTTCTTTACGGTACAGAAGGCTCTTCCCCTCTTCAAAGATGGCGGCTCGATCATCCTGAACTCTTCAGTCTCGAACGTGTTGGGTGTGCCAGCCTTTACCGCCTACGCCGCTAGCAAGGCAGCCGTGCGCAGCTTCGCTCGCGGCTGGACGATGGAGCTAAAGGATCGCAAGATTCGTGTGAATTCGATGAGTCCTGGCCCAATCGAAACTCCGGCTTTGGAGAAGGCGGGGCTTACCCCTGAACAGGCCGAACAAGCGGCCGCCCAGTTCGTCACGCAGGTTCCAATGGGTCGCAGAGGTAAGCCGGAAGAAATCGCGGCCGCGGTCGTGTTCCTCGCCTCCGATGAGAGTTCATACATTACCGGTGTGGATCTCGCCGTCGATGGAGGCATGGCGCAGGTCTGACCCCGGCGCGGTCGCTTCTCGAACTTTAGTTCTAACACGAGATCGGAGAAACATTATGAGCTATGCGATTGTAGGATTCGGTAAGATAGGCCAGGCCCTCGCCCACGCCTTCGCCCGTAAAAACATCGACGTGACCGTCGCGAGCCGCCGGCCGCCCGAGGCGTTGGCACCGCAGGCTCGGGAGATTGGACCCACGGTCGTCGCCAAGTCGCTGCGGGATGCACTCGAGGCCGACACAATCATCTTGGCGGTCCCGTTCGGGGAACATCGCGAGATTGCGAAGGCCCTGCCGAGCTGGAAAGGCAAGACGGTCATCGACGCGATGAACGCGTTAGTTCCACCTGAGGAGCTGGACGGTCTCCCGTCCTCCGCCTTCGTTGCGAAGTCGTTCACCGGCGCTAAGTTTGTGAAAGGTTTTAATCACCTGGTTGCGGCTACCCTGGCTGCCGATCCGATCGTCGAGGGGGGCCATCGGGTCGTCTTTCTGTCGAGCGACGACGAGGACGCGATCGCTCCCGTGGCGGATTTGGCCAAACAACTCGGGTTCGCACCCGTCAAGCTGGGAAAGCTCAACGAGGGTGGCGCGCTGGTGCACGCACGCGGCCGCACTTGGGGTCAGCTCATCTTCCAGGATTTGTTCAAGAAGGAGCAGTAATGGATGCTACGACCGTCGATTTGGCCCGAGAAGAGCGAATTCCAAAACGTCCGATTAAATCGGACACGATCCGATGTAAGGGAAATGGAGAGATTTCGATGAGCATTGAAGAGAATGTCCAGATCGTGAAAGATTTTTTTGCCGCAATGAGCCGCGGCGATAGGCAAGGTTTGCTGGCGTTGTCTGCCGAGGACATTGAGTGGATCATTCCGGGCGAGGACTGGCCGCTGGCCGGCACGCACCGCGGGCACGCGGGATTAGCGGATTTGCTTCAGAAGGCTTCCGACACGTTGGAAACTTCTTACCCAGAGCCCCCCGAATTCGTAGCGCAAGGAGACCGGGTTCTGGTCGTCGGCTTCGCCAAGGGGAGAGTCATATTTACGAAGAGGACGTTTGAGGACCATTGGGTCTTCGCCATAACCATTCGAAATGGCAAACTGACGAACATCCGGGAGTATATCGACACGCAAGCACTGGCGCGGGCCTCTGAGATGGACGCGAGCCCCAAGCCCTGACCCATCGAGACCGATACCACACGAAACGATTCGTAAAGTCAGAATACGTTGAACAGCGGCAACGCTTTGCCGAAGCACCAAATGGACGTTAACCAACTGCGCCAAGGATTGATGATGCTTAATGATGAAGAAAAGGAGTGATGATGCTTAACAATGAAAAAATCGTCAGAGAACTCTACGCCGCCGCGGAGGGGAGCGGGAAAGACATCGCGAAGTTGGTCTCCTTCTTCTCCGATGAAGGATATATGTGCGACATTCCTTCCGGATTGAAGTTGCACGGGCGGGCTATTGGCGACGCTATCGAGGCCTTCGCAAGGGTATTTCCTGATGTTCACCGTGAGCTATTCAACATTTATGTCGCGGAAAACGTGGTAGTCGTCGAGCTCGCAATTCGGGGAACGCATAAAGGTGAGCTCACACTTGCCTCAGGGACTGTCGCTCCAACGGGCAAGGCAATAGATGTCCCGTGCTGCGATGTTTTTCACCTCGAGCGTGGAAAGGTCATATCCTTTAATTGCTACAACGCGGCTTCCGTAATGCAGCAACAACTAGGACTTTCTAGCAG
>CAWCST010000003.1:0-1328060 GCA_963798305.1 uncultured Verrucomicrobiae bacterium | reverse complement strand
CTGAGGAACTGCAACGTTCTCGACGCCGATTAAGAAATTGGCAAAGGCCTCGATGTCAGCGGCTGGCGGATCGCGCCGACTAAATTAACTTTCTCGGCGAGATACTCGCGCAAGCTGGAGTTGACCTTATCTAGTGTTCCTTTCGACGTGATGAACGCTATCAATCCGCCCAGCCGAACGTGCTCGACGGTCTTGGCGAAGAAGTAGTCGTGAACGAGAAAGTGCGGTCGTTGAACTGCTGATCGTGCAGTTTGTAATCACCGAAGGCTACGTTTGAGATTGCGAGATCGAATGATTCGTTAGGCAAGGCAGCGCTCTCGTAGCCTTGCGAGCGAATGTCCCCGTCAGGATAAAGTCGCTGTGCAATTGCGGCAGTCATCGGATCGATCTCAACGCCGGTAAGGAGCGAATGAGCGCTGACTTCCTCGGGCATCAGGCCAAAGAAATGTCCAATGCCGAGGGCGGGCTCAAGGACTCGGCCACCGTCGAAGCCCATTCGGTCGAGTGCATCGTAGATCCCGGAGATAACAGTCGTTGACGTGTAGTGCGCATTGAGCGTCGACGCCCGTGCGGCTTCGTATTCACTACGCGAGGTTTGGACGCGCGGCTACCGAAACCACTCGCAAACACGTCCATCGGAATTAATCGGCGGAAACAGTTTCTTTCGATAGCCGCGTTCGCAATGCACAATCACTGCAGTGTGTTTCGTCAGATTGCGCAAGAGGGGCGGTTTAATCTTGTGTTCCTCCTGCTCAGAATAATTGCGCGACATGTTGCCCCCCGTGTAACCCCATGACTTTTTGACCACGCGCTTTTTGCCGAGAAAATCCGCGCTCTCGACCGCGCCGTCTTCATCGGCCGCTTTAAAGATAAGTCGGTTGCGTAGATTTAATGTAAAGACACAGGACCTGGTTGCGCACAGTGGCCACTTTATCCGCGAATACCGGTCACGCCACGAATCCGTAAAAGCATTTGCCGGCAGTCTCTGTTTCGCGACGGAGAAGACTGCCGTCTCAAGGCTCTGACGCACCAACTTTCCGCCGACTCTGAAACGTCCGAAGTACGTTCCCGATGGTCGATAGCGGATCAAGTTTTGAACCGTTGTGCTTTCCCAAAGAGATTCTTTCGTGTCGGACATGGCAGCGCTTCGCCATGCTCCCAAAGAGCCTCGGTTGAGTTGCTCGATGGCCGGAGCAAGCGCGCAATGACGCGCGATTAGCGAAAGCGCGTCAATGAATCAGCTTGCCTGCTGAATGAGAACGCGGACAGTGGCGCCCTGTGGCACCCGGATCGGAATTGCGCACTTGGTGATGGTTTTGTGCCACCGTATACAAATGGCGTATACAATGAGCCTTGAAAGCTCTGTGAAAGAGAGGAGTTTTCCCTCGTAAATGCCGGCATAGCTCAGTTGGTAGAGCAGCTGATTTGTAATCAGCAGGTCGTCGGTTCGAATCCGACTGCCGGCTCCATAATCTCGGATTTCAATTTGGAATTGCGGCTGAGACCGGCCTTTACGTACATAAAAAACCGCACTGCGGGATAGAACCACAGTGCGGTTGAACTTTCTTTATCTGTTGCTGGTCCCGCCGCCGGAAATGCTCGACCCGTGGCCGGAAATGCTCGAGCCGTGGCCGGAAACGCTCGAGCCGTGGCCGGAAACGCTCGACCCGTGGCCGGAAACACTTGCCCCGTGGCCACCTTTGGCGTCTTTGGATGGTTTCAGATCACGAACTTTGATGTTTTTCTTTGCTTTTGATTTAGGCATACTTATTTTTCTCTCTACTTAGGGTTATTTGTTGTTTGTGTGATTTCTGAGGCACCGAACAACAATTGTTGACGCCCGCCCAGGACGTTTTTCTTTGGAATAAGGTCGTCGAGGCGGATCATTTTTTCTTTCTGGCGCGGTTGCCTTTGACTGGCTGTCTCTCCGGCAGGCGCGTTTTTTTTGTTTTTCGATGAACTCACGTTGTCCTCCTATTAACATCAATCATGCCATGGTTTTCTTGAGCCCTAATCTTTAAGTGACAGGTATCTGAATGCGTTGTGTTTACAAAGACTTGGTTTTACTCATGCGTAAGATCTGCATCGAAAAAATGGTACCATTTTGAGGCCCCATTGGGTCCGTTGTTGGGCCGCGGCCGGACTTATTTTCGCGCTGCATTTTTCAAATGTCGCGCCAGCGTGGCGCGCGAAATGCCGAGCAGTTTTGCTGTCCGACGTTGATTGCGGTTGGTCTGATCGTAAACGAAGCGGACATGCCGTTGGACGGCAGCGCCGAGCGAGAGATCAACATCGTCATCTCGCTCGTGCTGATTGTTAGGCACGAGGGCCGGGCGCTGGTCGTTTTCTGACGCAGAACGATTGGGCTCGAGGTCTGGCGGAAAGACGACATGCTCGGGCAACACGACATTTGCTTCGCAAAACAATGTCATCGTCCGGATCGTGTGGTTCAGTTCGCGCAAATTTCCCGGCCAGGAATGGTGAATGAGTTTCTCCATTGCCTCCGGATGGATCGCGGTAATGTCCTTGCCTTCTTTGATTGCGGCTGTTTTCAACTCAGCGGCAATCAGCGCCGGGAGTTCCTGGAGCCGTTGGCGTAACGGAGGGATGAGTAGGGTCAGACCGTTTAGTCGTTGATAAAGGTCTTCGCGGAATTTTCCCTGGCGAACCCTTTCGCGCAACGAACAGTTCGATGCGCAGATGATCCGAGCGTTCGATCGCAACATTCGTTCCGAGCCCAGCCGCTCGAATTCGCCATATTCCAACACGCGCAGGATTTTTACCTGAGCTAGAGGGCTCATCTCCGAAATCTCGTCGAGAAAAAGTGTGCCGCCGTCAGCGAGCTCGAATTTTCCTTTGACGCTTTGCTGAGCACCGGTGAATGCGCCGCGCTCGTGTCCGAATAATTGGCTTTCGAGCAGCGTGTCGCTCATGGCCGATGCGTTGAAAGAAATGAAAGGCATGCCGGCGTGGGCCGATGAGTTATGGATCGCGTGCGCCAGCAAAGTTTTCCCGGTGCCGGTCTCACCCAGTAATACCACCGGAACGTCCGACGTCGCCGCCAGCGCAGCGAGACGCAGACATCTTGCCATCGCCTCATTGCTGGTGGTGAGGTCTTCTACCCTAAGATTCGAGAGCTGCTCTTTCATGTAACCGTCGTCGATCTACTGCTTCATATTTTCGCGCAGCTCATGGATCGGCTCGAGCATATATTCGATAGGCGCGCGATCTCCGACAATGATGTGGGCATCGCCGCGCATCCCAACGCGCAACGGCAGGCTTTTCCCTCTCGGGCGCGGAATCTCGGTTCGATCGAGGGATGCCAATGCGACAAAGTGTGAACCTTCGGACGTGGTCACAGTGGAAGGGCTGATCCAATCCAATTTTCCCCCGACGGCCCCGTAGCGTTGGTAGGGATACGCTTCAAAAAAATATCGAACGCGCTGTGCGACTGCGAGTTTGGCAAGGCCGGCCTCGTTGACGATCATCCGGGCGCGCGGCTGTGCATCTTGCGGTGACAATTGGCAAAGCACCTGGCCTTGCTGCACGACGCTGCCGACCGTGCGTTGATCGAGCGAGATAATGATGCCGTCGTACGGACTGCGCACAGTCAGCAAATCTTCCTGCGCGTTTTCGAGGTCAGCCTTGAGCGCGGCGATGCGCAGCCTCAATTTTTCGATCTCCGCCTGCTGTTCGCCGCGCAACCGGGTGTACTCCGTCTCCATCCGTTGTCGATCTAGGTTAATCTGCTGCAAGGTTTTTTGTGCTACGCTTAAATCTTTCTCTGACCCGGCGAGATCGAGTTTCATTCGGACGAGGTCAATCTCGGAGAAACCACCCTTTCGCGCTAACTTATCCATCCGGTCGACCAAGTCGCGGCTCGTTTTGGCATGGTTCTCGCGAAACTTCACTTCACTCTTGGCCTGTTCGATCTCCGATTCTTTCATGCTGACCTGGGCTTTGTAAGCAGTGTCGCCCTGGGTAAGGCTCTGCTCCTTTGTGCGCAGATCTTCATTGAGCGTGCGGAACTGTGTGTCGAGCCCGCGGATTTCATCCGAGCGCAACACGAACAGCTCGGCGCCTTTCTTTACGATCTCGCCTTCGGTAACAGAAACGCGACTGAGGACCCCTTGGTGCCGCGATTGAATCGGATCGGCGCCCGTAGCCGGCACTAAAATGAATGGGCAATGGACGGTTTCCGGCAATTTGAGAACGATCGCGCCGACGAACGCGAGGAGGAGGATGCCTAACAATAGCCACGCCGTCCAGCGGATGATCCACGACGGCGGATCTTGCGGTAGCATTTCCGATTCAGCGTCGATCGACCCGCGTTGCATCGCTGAATTACTCATGGTGATCTTCGCTAAATTCCCAGTTGTTGGCTCGAGAGGTAATAGTAGAGCCCGCGTTGCGCCATCAATTCATCGTGACTGCCGACTTCGGCGACGCTGCCCTTTTCCAATACCACGATTGCATGCGCTTCCCGAATTGTGCTTAAACGATGCGCGATCACGATTGTTGTCCGTCCCGCCATCAACCGCCCAAGATTCTCCTGGATTGCACGCTCCGATTCCGTGTCGAGAGCACTTGTTGCTTCATCGAAAATCAAAACTGGCGGGTTATTGTAAATGGCGCGGGCAATGGCGATGCGCTGCTTCTGGCCGCCAGAGAGTGTTAACCCCGATTCGCCGATTTTGGTTTCATAGCCCAGCGGCAATCTCATGATGAAATCGTGCGCGGCGGCGGTCTGCGCCGCGGCCAGAACGCGGTCGAGATCTGGTTCCGGGTCGCCGAAGGCGATGTTGCGCGCGATCGTCTCGTTAAACATGTGGTTTTCCTGCAACACCATTCCGATGTGGCGGCGCACGTCGCGATAGTTAAGGGTCCTAAGATCGACGTGATCGAAAAAGATCGCTCCCTCGGTGGGCTCGAGCAGACCGGCTATTAATTTGATCAGTGTCGTCTTGCCGCAACCGCTGCGGCCGACAAATGCCACCATCCGACCCGGCGCAAGATCGAGGTTCACATTTGTCAGGATGTTCGGCGCCTCCGGTCCGCCATATTTGAAACTGACGCCGCGCAATTCGATTCGTCCTTCCAAGCTGTGCACCGGAACGAGCTGGGAACGATCATGCCCTTGTTCCGGTTCCTGCTCGAAGATGTCGTTCAGCCGATTTAGCAGCACTGAGGCAAACTGCATACTGTCCCAAACGCCGAGAGTCCGGAGGATTCCGCCATACGCCATCGCCGTCAACGAGCTGAACGCAACGAATCCACCAACGGTGAGATGTCCATTAATGACTTGTGTCGCGCCGACCCAAAGGAAAATCGCAGTCGAGAGCAAGCCGATGCTTTGCAGCACGCTGTCGTACGACATGACAATGAAGCTCGCCTTGAACATTTTTTTCGAGACGGAGAGGAACTCGTTGAGCATCGCGTCGCGAAACGAACTCTCCGCCGATGCGGCCTTCACCGCTTCGATTCCTTTGATCGCATCGATTTGATGGGAGCTGTATTTGCCTTGGCTTTCTTCGACGCCGGCGAAAAGCGGTCGCAGCACTTTCACCGAAAAAATCATCAGTCCGACGTAAAGCGGCGTCGTCGCTAGGAACGCGAGCATCAAGAATGGGCTGTAAACGGCCATTAATGACAAGGCGCCAATCAGATAAATCATTGCCAGTAGTGCGCCGATTCCCTGTTGCACGGCAAATTGCCGAACCTGTCGCGCGCCGTCGAGTCGTCGCTGAATGTCCCCAGTGCGTCGGCTCGTGAAATAAGTCATCGGGAGCGAAAGCAGCTTGCGACTGAGAAAATCGAGCACCGCCGTGTCGAGGCGTACCGCTGCGAATGCCAGCAAATATTCCTGCGCCAAAGTCGACAACTGCACAAATACCAGCGCCGCCAGCATGCCGAGCAGAATTGTTTTCAGCAGCCCGAGATCATTTTCGACGATTACTTTGTCCACGACCATTTGCGTGAACACCGGAAAGAGCAGTTGGAGCACACTCACCGCCACGGCGAGGCCGAGCACTTGAAGAAGAATGACTTTGAAACGGGCAAGAAATGGAAGAATCCACGACAGCGCCGGCTTGCTTTCCGGCGCTTGCTCGAACGCGGTTGTGTAATCGAACAGCGCTGCATATCCCGTCCACTTCGTTTCAAATTCGTGGCGCAGAATTCTTCGCAACCCAAGCGCGGGGTCGGCCACGCGCACGTGCACTTCATCGACATCGTAGAGCACGATCCAATGATTGCCCTCCCAATGGACAATTGCCGGCAGTGGCATCATCGGCAGATTGCGCAGCGAAACTTTCAGGGCCCGCGCGGCCAGTCCGAGCTCGCTCGCCGCGCGGCACAACGCTTTCAAACTGGTGCCGTCCGTCGCAGTATGACAAAGCTGGCGAATACGGGCCAGACTCACCTTGCGACCGAAATGTCGACAGATCATTCCAAGACTGGCTGCGCCGCAATCCATCTCGTCGATCTGCGCTATATGCTCGATTTTGCGGATGCGCTTGCCCCGTTTGCGAAAGAAACCGTCTTTGTCCGCGAATGGATCTTCTCCCTCCTGCGTGGAAGGAGCCGATTCCTGGCCATCCAGCTCTACCTTGTCGTACGCCCGCGTTTCGGCCGGCAGCATTTCCGTCGTGAAGTCGAGCGGGACGCGCGCTTCAGTTTTGGCCTGGTAAATCGCGAGCCGTTCAGCCAAAAGCTTGTCGAATTCGGGAAAGCGGTCGCGCAAGTCGATTACGGCTTGCGCATCGAGTGCGAGCAATTGGCAATCGGTGAAGGCTTCGACCGAAGCGGCGCGGGGCGACCCATTCAAGATCGACAACTCACCGAAGAAATCGCCTTCCCGATAAAACGCCAGGTTCTTTTCCCGGCCGTTCACCCCAACAAACGCGCGTGCACGGCCCTTCTCGAGCACGTACATCGGCCCGGCCGCATCGCCCTGCCGAATAATTAAGTCGCCTTTGGTCGCGCCGACCGGCGTCAACCGGTCCATCATGCTGCGCAATGCCGGCGCGGGCAAGCGGCCGAAGTTGCTGAATTGATAGAGAAAGCTTTGGACCGCGCGGTTGCGTCCAGTCATCTCGATGTAATGGCGCAGGTCCGGTACCTGTTGCAGGACCTGGAGAAAATCGTCGCGATCGATTCGCACAACCTCCACCGCGGTCGAGCAGCGCACGGTGGCGTTGCGGCTCCCCCCGTCGAGGAGCGCTGCCTCGCCAAAACTATCGCCCGGCTTTAGCACCCCGAGCGGTATCTCCTCGCTGTCGCTCTTGACCTTAAGGGCACGCGCGCGGCCTTTCGTCAGGATGTAAAACGAATCCGCTGGGTCGCCCTGCTTCACGATCACGTCGCCGAACTCGTAACTTTCCTCCTGCAACAATGGTTCGAGCGCGGCGAAGTGTTCATCCGAAAGAAATTTAAATGCCGACGAGCGTCGCAGAATTTCGGTATCTTGCGCTTTCATTCAGTCGCGGCCATTGCCGCAAGGCGGAAATCGACATGTTTAGTCGTCAGCTCGGAGAAATGGCGATTGAGCAAGCGTTGCTCAATCCGCGACTGGATTGCGGGATCGTCCGCCTGCGGCTCAATTTTCCTGACCACGCGGCAGAGTTCGAATCCGTCCCCGCGCTGCAGCGGTTCGAGCACTTGACCGTCGCTAACGCTCAAAAATCTTTGCTGCATCTCGTCGCCTAGATCTTCCAGGACAAAATCCACGCGCCGATAAGGGTAACGTCCTTCGGTTGCAACTTCTTCCATTGACATACCATCCTCGCGCACGCAGAAAAGCGCCTCCTGCGCGGCATCACGCGATTCGAGCTCGATCACTTCCGTCTCAAATTGTGTCAGTGGCAAACGCAGCGACGCAAGTTCCCTCCGATGTGCTTGTGGTAAGAGCAACGTTCCACATCGTTTGCTATACGCCGCTTCCATCGTTGCCAACTGATCCAACCATTCTTCATCGCGACCGAGACGCTCCAGCCAGGCCGGTAGTCGCGTGGTGTCCATTCCGGCGCGTTCGAGAAAGCTGTGCTTTTCCGTTGCTACCAACTCCGGATCGACATCTTTCTCTGAACAAAATGCCGCTAAACGCCAACTCAATCGAGTCGTCATCTGGTCAAGTTGGCCCGACAAGATTAGATCTGTCGTGAACATTTCACGTTGCTCTGCCTGCGCGGAAAGGTAATCGATTTCCTGCGGACCCACGTTTTCCATCTCTGTATTTCCCCATACCTGTCGCGCAAAGTAATCGCTGAAATCATCCAGCGTCAGCCCCCGCGCGCCGAGCCATTGTTCTGTTTCCTCCGCCGTTATCAAATCATGCTGGTAACGAAACGCTTCCGCTGCCGCGCCGAGAGCATCCTCGTCTAGGTCCAGATCGAGCTCCGCTGCCCGATCTTCCGCCGCGACGCGTCGCAGAAAAGCCTTCCATGGCGCGGCGAGATCGCCGCGAAACAATGCCGCCTCGATTGCATCGCGTGCCGTATATTCCTGACCCCGGCACGCGCACAAGACGAGGTCGCCATGCGAAACTGACCCGGTGTTCGCCATCAAAATCGGATTTGTAGCGGGTTTCGCTTAAAAAGTCGAGCCTATCGTCAAGTCCCTCAGGCAGCGGCGCTTTCGCCGACCCGCAGGCTCATATCCATCACTCTGAAGATGCGGTCGCGCTGTCCCGCGTCAACGACTCTTTCGGGGGCAAGCTGAATCCGCTACCGAGTATCGGCGTGACGGAGGTAAAGGCCCAGGCCGCCGATGTCGATCACGGCGAAATTGAATGAAAGGTATTCTTCGCCGAGAAGACCCGCGCTCATATCCTTTGCCACGTTTGCCATCTCCAGTTCGGGATTTGTGATTTTAAACTCACCAATGCTCAGTTCTTTCGCATAGCCACCGCTTATCCTGACTTGATTACCATCGCCGGAATCTGCCACGAGGGGGAGCGGCGCCGGAACAACGCCTGATTGAACGGCAACTTCTTTTGAAACAAGGGTCGTTCCCGCCCCGGTATCGACAAGTAAGCGAACGGGGCGACCGTTAATCGCCGCTTCCACGTCGAAGTGATGATTCGAGGTAAATCGCAACGGAATGCGAGTAAATCCGCGGCTGGCGAGAAATACGGCAAGCTGTTGGCTGGTTCCGCTGCTCGGGCCGTTCGGGCTGATGTAAAGCATCTGGTGCCCACAATCAATCACGACTCCGAATTTTGACATTTCACGGGCGCCGAACAGACCGTCGATGTTTGGAAGGCGACTATAGGAGTTCATATCGGACGCATCAGCAACGGCGACGGGAACATTTGTCAGTGTGCAATTGCCCATCGCCATCGAGTTGAGCTTGGCAATTCCGAAGTGCTCAGACGTCCAACCGAAGACTCGGCCAACGCGCGCCGTTGTTTTCTCCACGCTCAACCCCAACGTGGAGACGCTATCTTTGTTTATGAGCGTGAGTGGCGAACCAGTGTCGATCATAACGCCGGTGCGTTTGTTGTTAATTAATGCTGAAACAAATAGATGATTGCCGAAGCGCCGCTCGAGCGGCGCACCCGCGAAACCATGCGCTGCAAGAAAACCTTTGAGCGTTCCACCGCCCGAAGCTCCCGCTTGCTCTGCATTTCCGTTTACGGCAAGGCACATCGCAAACGCGGCGACGACAAGGCTTCTGGGAGAGATCGTAATCATACGTGGTTCTTAGCCCCTTCGTGTGCCGTGAGCAATGCGGATGTCAAGGCAAGTGGCGTCCATTCAGCGGGCGACAACCTTTGGAAGACTTTCTTAACGTTTGTCCGGGGGCCGCAGATAAAGATTCATCCCACCGACGTCTACGACTGCGAAATTCCAAGAGAGATATTCCTCGCCGAGGAGTCCGGCTCCGACGAACTTGGCCACATTCGCGACGCCGACCTCCGCGTTGTTAACGATCAAATTGCCTAGAGCCAATTGTTGGATGTGGCCAATACCTTCTCCGCGGAAGGACAATTGGGGTGATAGCGACGTGCCAGATGCCGCAGCGATCGTCGCGGAAACAAGCGTCGTGCCACTGCCGGTATCGACAATTAGCCGCACGGGGTGTCCATTGATCGCCGCGTCAATTTCCAGATGATGTTCCGGATTGAAACGCATCGGAATCCGTGAGAAGCCTCTGGCGCCGAGGAACTCAGCGAGTTTTTGAGTCGTGGCCGCCGATGAACCTCTTGGATTGACATAGATCATTTGTCGCGCGCAATCGATAATCATTCCGAACTTGGCCATCTCGTGCGCACCGAACAAGCCATCAAGATGCGGTCGGGCGATGAAATTGATTTGGGTTTCGTCGGCAACCTCGACCGGAACATTTGCAAAAGTGCAGTTACCCATTGCCAGCCTAGCCACTCTGCTGACACCGGAACGTTCGGCATTTCCCGAGATCCAGACAATGTAACCTTTAATCTCTTGTACTCCGAGTCCGATCCTTCGTGCGCTCGCCCGGTCGATCAGTGTCTGCGGGCAGCCGCTATCGATCATTAATGCCGTGCGTCGGCCATTCATGATCGTGGCGACGAAAAGGTGATTTCCGAACCGCCGTTGCAAAGGCGAGCCACCAAAGCCTTGTCGTTCCAGGAATGTTTTAAGTGCGCCAGGGGCGCGGCCTAAGCTCTTCTCAGCCGCACGACTCAACGTCGGCAATAAGGCGGCAGCAACGATGCAGAGCGTTCTGGGGATGCTCATGAAGTCGTGGCAATTCGGATCTCTAAAGCAGTTGATACGGATCAACATCTACCGCCGCGGCGACGTCTTCTGGAAGCGGCAATTTGTCGAGTGTTTCGCGAACGAGCCGGCTCAAGCGCATGATGGCTTCGCCCCGGAGCAGGATGTGAAATCGAAATTGGCCCTGCAATTTTTCCAGCGGCGCCGCCGTGGCGTCGCCGAGAATGAATTCAGCACCAAGATTTTCTTTTAAACGCCGCACTAAAGTTTCGGCCGACAATTTGGCGCGACCTTCGTGCGCGGACCGCACCGTGATTAAAATCGCGTGTTTGAACGGTGGAAAATCGCAGCGTTCGCGAAATTCGAGTTCTTGCTGGAAATAGCCGGCAAAATCGTGGTGTCGCGCGAATTGAATGGAAGGACTAAACGGCGTGTAGGTTTGGACAAAAACTTCGCCCAGTGTTTCACCGCGTCCTGCGCGCCCAGCCACCTGCGTGAGCAGTTGAAACGTCCGCTCGCCTGCGCGGAAGTCCGGCAAATGCAGGGCGAGGTCGGCGTTAATGATTCCCACCAGGGTGACGTTTGGGAAATGGAGACCTTTCGCGATCATTTGCGTCCCGACCAGGATGTCGATCTGCCCCGCGCGAAAATTTCTTAAAGTTTCGCGATATGCTTCCTTCCGCGTCATCGAATCGGCATCCATCCGGCGCACGACTGCTTTTGGAAAAAAGTGGGAGACGGTTGACTCGACCTTTTCCGTACCGAAGCCGGCGTAAATCAGCGCGTCTTTACCGCAGGCCGGACACCTTTTCGGCACGGCCGCGGTGTGGCCGCACAAATGGCAGCTCAATCGCGCCACGTGTCGATGGAAGGTCAGCGCCACGCTGCAATTCGGACAATCCCGCGCTTCGCCGCAATTGCTGCACAGTAGCGACGTGGAAAAACCGCGCCGGTTCAAAAACAAAATCGTCTGCTCGCGCTTCTCGAGGCGGTCTGCAATCGCTTGAGACAACTTCTCTGACAAGATCGCGGCCGGTCTTTCCTTTCCGCCGTTCTTGGCGAAGATCGACAATGCGCATGAGCGGCATCTGTCGGTCATCTATTCGCCGGGTGAGCGTGGCGAGTTGGTACTTGCCAGTTGTGGCGTTGTGGTAGCTTTCGAGCGACGGCGTGGCGCTTCCGAGGAGAACGGCGCACCTCTCGATTTTCGCGCGCACGACCGCAACATCGCGGGCATGATAGCGTGGCGCTTCTTCCTGTTTGTAGGTAGTCTCGTGTTCTTCATCGACAATGATAAGACCGAGATCTTTCAGCGGAGCGAAAACGGCGCTGCGCGCACCGATCACTATCCGTGCGCGTCCGGAATGAATTTTGTGCCATTCATCGTGCCGCTCGCCTTCGGACAAATGGCTGTGCAAAACTGCTACCGCGTCTGGTGCTTCGGCAAAACGTCCCTTAAAACGCTCCACTGTTTGCGGCGTTAATGAGATTTCCGGGACCAGGACGATCGCGCTCCGGCCACGCTCGAGCGTTGCCCGAATCGCTTGCAGATAAATCTCGGTCTTGCCGCTGCCGGTCACGCCATGCAGCAACATCGGCCGCGCGTTTTCAGGAGAAGCAAGGGCTTCCCCGACTTGTTTCAAAGCGAGCGTCTGCTCGTCGTTCAGTTCGAGATTTGCCGTCGCGACAAATTGCTCGTCCGCATGCGGGTCGCGTTCGACAGCTTCTTCACGCAACTCGACAAGCCCACGTTTGGCGAGTGCACGCAAGGTTTGATTGTCGAGCGAAGTCTTGCGTAAAAGCCGCGATGCGGCCATCGGTGCTTTTAGTTGCATGATTGTCTCAAGCAACTCGGCCTGGCGGGGGGCGCGCCTTCGAAATTTCTCGAGTTCTCCATTGTCGATCTTGCGGCCGGGGTGGACGAACAATTGCTTTTTCCATCCGACCTCGGCCCGGCGGATCACCTGCGGCAAGAGGCAGCGCATGACCCCTTCGATCGAGCAGCAATAGTATGCGCTCATCCAGTTCGCGAGTTCGAGGAGCGCCTCGCTCAACACCGGCGCGTCGCCCAGGACGGCTTCGATCGGGCGAATCCCTTCGGCCTCGCTGCGCTCGAGTGCGGCTACGACCGTAGCAAGACCCGATTTGTCGCGAAAAGGAACTCGGACGCGTGAGCCGACGCCGACGCGTTCGGCCAGACTCTCGGGCACGGCGTAATCGAGCTCGCGATGAATCGCGCGGTCGATAATCACCCGGACGTAACTGGGTTTCATCATGCGATTGAGCCGGAATTTAATTGATCAGCGACAACGATGCATGGATTGATGCTGACGTGGTCAGGTTTTTCTTCAAGTTGATCCTTTGTGTTTTGCTCGCCTTGGCGGCGGGATTAGCTTATCTGGCGGCGCGATCGGGCGATCCGCTCTACACGATTTACGAATGGATCAGCCCGGCACGTTTTCAACAATACGACAAACTGATCCGTTCGGTCGCCGCTGTGCATCAGCTGGATCCGATGCTCTTAAAGGCGGTAGTGTGGCGTGAGAGTCGATTTGACGCCCAAAAATACGGGACCGCTGGCGAGCGTGGCCTTATGCAAGTGAGCGAGAGGGCCGCCAACGAATGGTCGCGCGAAAACAAGATTGGCAATTTCAGGGGCGAGGAGCTTTTCGACCCGAAGATAAATCTCCAAGCGGGTGCTTGGTATTTACGGCGCGCTCTCGAGCATTGGGAAAACCAACCCGAGCCGCTACCGTTTGCGCTGGCCGAGTACAACGCCGGCGCGAGCCGGGCCCAACGATGGGCCGGCGGAAACGACACAGCGCCGATTTCGCAGGACGCTTTTCTCCACAACATCGATTTCCCCGGCACCCGCAAGTACATCGAATCAATCATAGCGCGCTACGATTTCTATAAACGGCGTGGCCGAATGTGAAACATGAGGCGTTGCTGAAGATCGACGAAAGACCGTTTTGCGCTAACGGTTGAGATAATGACGAAAGCGCAAATCGCGGAGGTTTTAGAGCAGATCGCCACACTCCTTGAGCTGAAGGGCGAGAATCCGTTCAAGGTTCGCGCTTACGCCAACGCCGCCCGATCGATCGAAACCTGGGGCGGGAATCTTTCGGATCTTCAAGATGAGGAAGCGCTTGCGAGAATTCCCGGGATCGGGAAAAGCATCGCTGAGAAAATAAAGGAGCTGGCTGCGAGCGGCTCGTTAAAATACCTGGAAGACCTGCGCGCCGAATTTCCCGCGGCGATTCTCGAGTTGTTTTCGATCTCCGGCTTGGGCGCGAAAAAAATCAAAGCTCTCTACGAACAGTTGCAGATCAGTTCGATCGAACAATTGAGACAGGCGTGCGAATCCGGCCGCGTCGCCCAATTGCCAGGTTTTGGCGAAACGACGCAAACCAAGATTTGTAAAGCGATCGAGGAACGAGCGAAGCATTCCGGGTATTTTCAATTCGGGCAGATCGCGAGCGAGGCAGAAGCATTGAGGGCCGATCTCGCGGCGCAACCAGAGGCGCTTCATGTCGATGTTACGGGCAGTTATCGGCGACGCAAGGAAATCGTGCACGATATCGACCTTGTCGTGGCAACGAAGAAACCAGAAGCGATAACGAATTTTTTTGTCGCCCATCGGCTGGTGGACTCGATCATCGCGCAAGGCCCGACGAAAACGAGCGTTCGGCTCCGCTCCGGCATTCAGTCGGATCTCCGCGTAGTCAGTTCAGCCGAGTATCCATTCGCACTTACTTATTTTACTGGGAGCAAAGAACACAATATCGAATTGCGCAGTCGCGCCCTCGAGCGGGGCTGGACCCTTAATGAGTACCGCCTGGCGCCGGCGCCGCCCGATGCGACCGGCACGCGTAAGAAAAAATCACGAACCAAAATTCCACGGGTGCGCGATGAAGTGGAGCTTTATCGCGCCTTGGGTCTCGATTTTATTCCGCCGGAGTTGCGCGAAAACTGCGGCGAATTCGAGGCCGCGGAAGAACATTTGCTGCCGCAGTTGATCGTTCGGGAAAATCTGCGCGGTACATTTCATTGCCACACCGTGGCAAGCGACGGGCACAATACGCTCGAAGAAATGGCGCAAGCCGCGCACGAACTTGGCCTTGAGTATCTCGGCATTGCCGAGCACAGCCGCAGCTCCATTCAGGCGCATGGGCTCGATCAGGAACAATTGCGGAACCAGGTCGCGGCGATCCGAAAATTAAACAAAAAGTTCGACAACTTTCGTCTTTTCGCAGGGGTTGAGTGTGACATTCTTCGAGACGGCACTCTCGACTTCTCGGATGAAGTCTTGTCCGAGCTCGACTTCGTCGTCGCGTCGATCCACTCGGTTTTCAATTTGAGCGAAGCGGAGATGACAAAGCGGATTATCCGCGCGATGGAAAATCGTTTCGTGACCGTGCTTGGCCATCCAACCGGCCGATTGCTTCTAAAACGCGAACCATATGTTGTCGATCTTCCTGCGCTACTCGATGCCGCCGCCGCGACCGGCACCTGGATCGAGCTCAACGCCGCGCCCAAACGGCTCGATCTCGATTGGCGCTGGTGGCCAGTCGCGAAGGAAAAAGGGGTTAAATGCCTGATCAATCCTGACGCCCATCGCACGGAACGGCTTCAGGATTTGTGGTTCGGCATCGGCATCGCGCGCAAAGGCTGGCTGACCAAGCACGATGTGATGAATTGCTTGCCGCTTGGGAAAATCGAAGCGGCACTGAAACGAAAGCGCGAACGGTAGAGTGCGATCAAAGGCGCCGAAACTTTGCCGACCGCCCGGCGGTGCGTCGCTACATTAAATCGATTCGCGTTGCGGCAAGAACATGGTGAGACATTTGCACGCGCCCCCGGCTTTCAAGAACTCGGTCATCGGTAATTCATGGCAGCGATAGCCGCGGTCGCGCAGCGCGGTCACGAGTTTCGGAGCGCCTTCCGGCAAAACGATGTCGCGCTCGAGGACGACGGCGTTGCAGGAGAAGTGGGCCGCCTCTTCCGGCAAAACATCGATGAGTTCGCCCACGTGTTCGCGAATCGTATGTTGACCGTATTCGTCAAATGCCGTCGGGAACCAAATGGCTCCGCCGTCGGGCAGCGGACAAAAGCAGGTGTCGAGATGATAAAAACGCGGATCGACAAGCTCGACTGAGATAACAAGGCAGCCGAGCGCGTCCGCGACGGCGCGATGCGATTTGATGTCGGACCGAAACTTGTAACCGCAAAAGAGCACATCGACACCAAAGAGGGCGTCGCCCTCACCCTCGAAGTAATAATCTTCCGGCAGCCAGGAGATTTGGTAACCGTGCCTTTCCATCCAATGCGCAAAGTGCGGCGCTTCGCCGGCCCGTTCCTTGTGGCGGAAATTACTCGGAATGAATTTTTTGCCGACGGCAAGACCGGCATTGGCTGTGAAAACCATGTCGGGAAGTTTCGGCTGCGGTTCGATTAAATGAATTTTGCAATCCAACTTCAACAATGTCGCCTCCAGGTCTTTCCATTGTTTCTGCGCAAGTGCCGCTTCTGCTCCACGGGCGCGGCTCATCCACGGATTGATCTCGTACTCGATGCCGTAATGGTCCGGCGGGCAAAGAAGCAGCTCGCGCATAAGATCGACAGCTACTTTTTGCGACTGACCTCCGCGCCCTGCTCACACAAACGTTTGATCAGGTCATCGAGTTCCGATGAGCTCGGTGCGGAGATTTCGATTCGGGCGCAACTTTGGTCGACCCGCTTTTGGCCAATCCTGAATTCCACAATATTGAAGGTTGCGCCACGGGTTACGATTTGATCCAAAACCTTCGGCAGAGTAAGCGAATCGATGATGTGCCCGCGCAACTCAATCGTTTCTGAAACCATCTGCAAATTTAGCCGATGAACTTAGGTCGCGCGAATTGTGCGGATCAGGTCGAAGATCGACAATCTTCAAGGTAACCTGAACAAACCGAAAGTGCGCGGCCCTTCGGCTGTTCGCGAGGCGCGCCTCGCTCTACGGGACAAGTTGAATCGCAAATCGAAACCGCCGCCGCCGTTGCCAAAAAAGGGGAAAAAATCTGGAGCGAAATTGGCAAAGACGATTGAGAGTGAATTTCCTTATGGCTGGAAATGAAGAATTGCTAGGGTTAGCGGCGAAGATCTCAGCGCGACTCTCGGTCAAGCCCGAGATTTGCATTACCCATCCGGCAGAACTACGAATTTTGCGCTCGATGCCGGATCATGACCTGCGCAGGTACGCGGCGGAACACGGTTGGCGGATCATTCGTCGCCTGGGTGGCCGGCAAATTGAATTTTACAACGATGCGGGCGTGCGCGCCGAGCTGTAGCGGGGGCGTCGACGGTTTATGACCGCCGGGTAAAAGCCTCAGAAGGCCTTGTAAGTATAGCTGTTTGTGGTCCAGGAACCGTTAACCAGCGAGCCCAGTGTCACATAAATCGTGCGCCCATCAGTAGGGATGTTATTTACGGTTTTCGAAAGGACAGTCACTTGGCCGGAATTGTAAATATCGGCGCCATGTAGGGAACTGCCCAAGAAAAGGAAATAGGCTGTGGCGCTGCCGGCGCTCCAGCTGAAAGTCACGCTTGAGGAAGTAAAGGTCGATCCCGGTGGCGGGCTCAGCATCACCGCTGGGCCGGTGGCGGGCGGCGTTGGTGTCGGAGTCGGGGTTGGAGTTGGTGTAAATGTAGGAGTGGGCGTCGGGGTCGGAGTTGGTGTAGGTGTAGGTGTAGGTGTAGGTGTAGGAGTCGGGGTGGGTGTCGGAGTAGGTGTTGGTGTGGGTGTAGGCGTAGGCGTTGGTGTAGCCGACGAATTGAAGGCCGTATACGTGTAGCTGTTCACTGTCCAGGAATTATTAACCTGAGAGAGCAGCGTCGCATAGATGGTACGCCCATCGGCGGGAATATTATTTACCGTAGTCGAGAGGACGTGCACTTGGCCGGAGTTGTAAATATCGGCGCTATTTGGGGAGCTACCCAAAAATAGCACATAGGCCGTGGCGCTGCCGGAGCTCCAGCGGAAAGTCACGCTGGAAGAGCTAAAGGTCGACCCCGGTAACGGGCTCAACATCACGGCCGGGCCCGTTGGGGGAGGAGTCGGTGTTGGCGTGGGTGTAGCTGTTGGAGTCGGAGTCGGCGTAGGTGTGGGTGTGGGTGTAGGTGTTGGAGTGGGCGAAGGAGTTGGAGTAGGGGTTGCAGTCGGGGCGAGCGCGGCAATCAAATTGGCTCCGTTGGGAGTACCCCAACCGGTGCAAAGATCGTAGCCAGCAACGGCCGAAAACTGGGAAGGGCTGTTTGACCACTCGTTATTCCCAGCGGTAGTGTCGTGGAAATCGACGCTGTAGCTTGAGCTTTTACCAATCGCATAAATCGCCGGGTTGAGGAAACCAACCGGTGGCTGGCCATTGGCCGCCGCCTGCTGGTTAACCAACGCCGTAAAACCCGCCCAGAGCGGTGCCGCGCAACTGGTGCCGCCGAAGTCTCCCGTTCGCCCGTTGCCGTAAACGACATAAACGTTATCCGCTGTAAGCGCGACATCAGGAAGATTCCGTTGCGTGGTCGAGCCTTGATTTGCCGCCATGTTCATGCCCTGCTGCCATGCTGGAATCGAATAAACATTGCTGATTCCGCCGCTGCTGCCGACGTAACTGCCGCCATAATATCCCCAATTCCACGTCGTCTCGGACGACCACGATCCTCCCGATCCAAGCGTGCTCAAAGTAGTTCCTCCGACTTGGACAATGTTGGGACTGTCCGATGGAAATGGAATGGTGCGGGTATAAGCATCACTGTCGCCAGTCGCGTTGAAGAAGCATTGGCCCTGGGCTTCCATCTGTTTGAAAATTTGTTCGGCGGTGGCGTCGGCAGGACCGCCTCCCCATGAGCAGCTAATTTGCTTGGCCAGGTTGTCGTTAGCTATTCGGCTTAAAATGTCGACCCACGGACTTGAATTGGGCGCTTCGTACACGATTACCTTCGATAATCCTGGAGCAATCGAAATGGCCATTTCGATGTCGAGGCAAACTTCACTGTTTCCCGAGCCGGCGTCGCCGTTGTAGCCATCTATGAGAACGTTCTGCAATGGCACGCTTGCCAGTCCTGCCTGGTTCTCGTAGCTGGCGATATCGTTCGCGTTGTACCCATCAAATTCCAACAGTCCCACAGTCTGGCCAGATCCGTTGAGTGAAACACCGGGCGCATACGCTTCCCGAAAATCACTACCTTGAAATGTTCCGCCCGGTCCCGATCCATTTTTTGGGGATGTGGTTATCGAGACATCCGATGGTCTTAGTCTCGAATTTGGATGTGGCAGCGAATAGTTATCCAACCCGCTGACATCGAGAATGGGAACAATCGCATCGACCGAAGGGTCTGTATCCGGCGCATAAAATGTTCGGTTTTCGGTGGGGTGCTGGAAAGTGCGCAGCGTAACATGAAAAGCTTTTTCTATGTTTGCGACGGTGCCACTGACGTCGACCAGCATCCTGTTCGGATGCGTAGCGGTAACTGTCAGGCCATGTGATTCCGCAAAGTTAATGACAGCCTGATAATCCTGCTGCGTTGGCCCGAACAGTTGGGCGAACTCTTCCGGCGTCAGGTATTGGTGGTGTTTGGGACTGGTCGGGTCGTAGAGTTGTTCCAGGAACGTGTCGAGTCCGTCCTGGTTGCGAATAGGCAATCCGATTGCCAGATTTAACTGATTCGATTCAGGCAGCAGCCCAATCGGCATGAGACGTTTTGCCGCCGGCGGCGCCTGACCATATAGCGTTCTCTGTGTGGTTGCCGACCCAAGAGCGTTCTGCGTGACCTGGCCGAACGGATTATTGCTCGGAAGGAAGAGCACTATGATAAATGCTACAGTGAAAACACGCATAATGTGCGAAGGGATTGACGCTGCGGCTGCAGACCCGAAGGGCGCAATGCGGGCTTAACCGTGAGGACGAACATATCTAGTTTTTAATGAAAATTGCAGCTAATCTGATGCCGCGGGGGAAAGGGAGGTGCGACTATCTTCAGGTTTTTTCGGCCCGAAAGTAAAATGTCATGAAATATCCATTTTCTTGATGCCCGGCTGCGTCTGATGCGGCGCCCCAGCGTAATGGCTCAGTTTGACGCCATTACCGGGGCCTGATGTCTTAGTCTTCGGTTCTGTCGGCGCCAGTTCCGCCGCGGTTTGGCCTTTCGGCCGCGAAGAATCCGGTCAGCGGGCTGGTGGCAGCCGCGCCGGTTGATTTCTCGGCCAGTCCAATTTCGCGCGCTTCGCGGCCAGCTTCGATCGCCTGGCGGAACGCGCGCGCCATCCGCACCGGATCGGATGCAATTGCGATCGCAGTGTTCACGAGCACGGCATCCGCGCCCATCTCCATTGCTTCCGCTGCCTGGCTTGGTGCGCCGAGTCCGGCATCGACGACAACCGGCACGGTCGCCTGTTCGATGATGATCTCGATCTGTGGCCGCGTCTCGATTCCGCGGTTACTGCCGATCGGCGAGCCCAGCGGCATCACCGTCGCGGTGCCGACGTCTTGCAACCGTTTCGCCAGCACAGGATCGGCGTTGATATACGGCAGCACCGTGAATCCCTCCTTTACCAAAACTTCAGCCGCGGCCAGCGTCTCCACCGGATCGGGCAGCAAATAACGCGGATCGGGATGAATTTCGAGTTTGATCCAAGTCGGCAGACCGGCACTTGCCGCGAGTCGGGCCAAACGCATCGCGTCTTTGGCGTTGCGCGCCCCGCTGGTGTTTGGCAAAAGCAGGAACCGCTTCGGGTCAATGAAATCGAGGATGTTGGCGTAAGGATCAGCTTTTCCGGAGAGATCGGCCCGTCGCAGCGCCACCGTCACGATCTCGGTCCCGCTTGCGACCAGCGCGTCGCGCATTAACTCGTTCGAGGCAAACTTTCCCGTGCCGACCAGAAGACGCGACGTGAATTCACGATCGGCAATCTTTAGTTTGGACGGCTTATCCGACATTCGGCTTAACCATAACGAATTCGCCGTACGAATCGAATCCGTTCCGCCATTTTTCTTCCGTGACCCGATTCGATTTATATCTGGGCAATTGCTTGGCCGGAATAGCCAATTGCCTGGGCCACCCCGACGTTGTTCTTAATTAGAGAACAGGTTGGCTTCTACAAAATAAGCATCGCGGGCATTTTCTCTCGCAAGTTTGATGTAGCCGCTGTCTATGTCGAACCCGATAAATCTAGCCACTTTGCATTTAACTGCGGCGACCCATGTATTTCCAATGCCGAGAAACGGATCCATTACGATCAGATCATCGCGAACACCGTGCAGCCGGATGCATCTTTCGGCTAATTCAATAGGAAATGTTGCCGGATGCGGCCTATCTCTATCCCTGTTCGTAATCGTCCGGTAAGGAATAAACCATGTATTGCCGCGGCAACGAAGATCGTTGCCATTAGCGTGCTCCCACCGAGATATATTACTCTTGTGCTTGTATTTTACACCGATCGCTCGCCGATTAAGAGGCGTTCTCCCGGTCGGCGTTAAATGAAAAAGGTACTCGTGACAATCGTTCAGAAACCTTTCACCGGGAATTGGCTTGAAATGACCCTTCGAAAGTTCTTCGCCCTTATCAGTCAGAATAGTTATTGCCTTAATCCAATGAATGGTGTTCTGCAGCACGAATTCGCCGTCGTTAACGATCCTATGTAATAAGGTGTGTGGAATTGTTGGGTTCGAAGGCGAGCTACCCAAGTTTAAAAAGAAAGAGCCTTGCTTCTTTAGAACCTTTCGAATGGCGTGTGTCCATGTCAGACACCAATCGACATACTTCTCCTGTTCCAAAGTGTCCATATAGATGCTGTAAGGTGTCCCGATGTTGTACGGCGGTGACGTCACCACAACATCGACACTTTGTTCTTCGAGGTCCGCCATACCTTTGATGCAGTCGCGCACCCGAACACGATGAGCGGGGAACTGATTCTTTCCGTTATTCAGCGACGCTCCGCGGGACATACCGCAATGAACAACGAAAAATTAAAAATACAAATTTAAAATTTCTAGAATAGAAACTCGTCTTCTTCTAATTCAGTTTTTTGCGGCTTCCGAAATAATTCGGGGATGTGCATCCCGAAAATTTTCTTCAGGTGACTTTGCCAGCCGCCAACGCCGTAATGAAGATAATAGTGTCGCATCGCCAACATGATCGTTCGATCTAAAACGATCTCTCCCGTTTCGCGATCCACCGTATTCTGGAGACGCTTGAACAAGCTTTGCCAACCGCCGGTGCCGCGCGTTCGCTCTGGCGCAAAAAGCGCCTTCAGTTGGACCGGTAACAGCTTGATGATACGCGTTTGCGCAGTTGTGTACAGAGTTGGCTGATTTCCGGCACCCCGCTTTTCAATATAGAGAAACGGTTTATCCCCCTGAGTCAGTTTTAATAGCGCAGCGGCGACACTTTGGGGATTTGCCTTAAGCTGCGGGTGTGACCGGCGAAGCGCCTCAAGCACAGTCGGCTTAGTAATGTTGTGCCGCAATTCTGCGGCAACGGTCTTAATCGCCGAAATTAGCGTTTGCTGTGCCGCGTTCTCGTCCTCAAGCGTGGAAGGGTCAACGCCTAAGGCGGCTAGGAACTTATCCATGGCCTGTAACGCTTTATATAGGTTTTGCCGGTCTTTTATCAGACTCTCAATGTTAATGGGAGGCTTCATGCCCTAAGAAATCGACGAATTACTACAGTCATTTCCCCCACAAAGCAACACAAAGCAACACAAAGCAATAAAAACTTGAAATTGGCCGATTACCGATTTAAATCTGAATTAGTGAGTTCCCATAATTTTAGACCAAAGCGGCCTGCACGTTTTATCGTGTAGGCCGCTCAAAGGAATTTGGGCGTGTAGGTTAACTGGTAAACCGGCCACCTCCTAAGTGCGCAAATGCGGGTCCAATCCCCGTCACGTCCATCTTTGCTTTGATGTATTTAACCATGGTATCGACCTCATGTCGATGTTCGTGAAGGGACGAGGACGATCCCATGGAGGCGAAGCGACGCGTGGGCGCGCGGCTGAGATTACAATAGCTTCCCGTCTTCCTGCGCAGTGTTTGTTGGTTGCTGAAATTTTTCGAGCGATTTAACCAAATTACCCGGCAACGGCCGGACCCGGTCGAAAATGCGAGTAGCGAGCGGTTTTGCGGTCGCGTATCCGGCCGCGAACATTTCCAGCCGCGCATCAAGGTTGTCGATGTAATGAAGGGCCATTGCCTCCGGCGTTTTTGGACTCACCGGCGAACCAAATTGCGCTTCGCCATGATGCGCACCGATTAAATGCAAAAGATGCAGGCGCACGTCTTCGGAGGCCGGCGCGAGATCTTTCCATATCTCTGCGTTTTCAACGTTTAACTTTCGCCAGAGCGAGTTGACCAGCTCGAGGCCGATGGAGATGTGGCCCATCAATTCGCCCCGCTCGTCGTAACTCATGGTAAAACCGGTTTCGGGCAGTTGGTTCTCCCAGAGTTTACCAGAATCGTGAAAGAGAATGCCCGCGAGCAGAAGATCGAGATTCAACTGTGGATACAACGGCGCAATCTCGAGCGCGACGCGCATCATCTGTGCGGTGTGCTCGACCAACCCGCCACGTCGCGCGTGGTGATAATTGCGCGCGGCCGCCGTTCGCCGAAAACGGTCGCCCCATTCCTTTAGAAACGCTTCGCACAACGCGCGCAGGCGGGGATCGACAATCGACGCCACGGTTTGGGAAATGAAATCTGAATCCGCCTTTTGCCTGGTGCGCAAATCCGCCGGCCCTTCCAGCAACGCGGATTTCTCCTCCGATGTGAGCGGACGGACGGTCCATTTACGGGCCTCAGTCCGTACTGCGAATGTCGATGAAATTCGCCGGTGAGCTCGATGAAATTCTGATCTGTCAATGCGCCGCACGCTTTGTAGGCGGGATGATCGCTCCAAACGCGCAGCGTCATGCGATCGCCCGCATCGACCAGCGCGAGCTCGCAATAGGGCTGTTGCTCGCGCGTCAACTTTGGCGCCGCGCTCTCCACTTGCACATGCACCCGCGCGGGCACGGCGCCGTTTTGCGCAGTGCGGCGAATTTCGGTCAGCGTCATTAGGTCCATGGGGGAGAAGATACGCTACGCCATACGCGATTGCGCCGCACTTTGCGAACCGTTGCGAGATTTCGGTCGAGCTATTACTTTGCCGCTTCAATCGCGCCGCAGCCGATCCGCGCACCTGAGTTGCCCGCCGGGTCGGTCCTCAGATCGTCTTCTTTTTCATGAACAACGATCGATTTGCCCACGATCGAGTCCATGCCGCTGAGACTCATTTTGCCTTTCCAGTCGAAGTGCGCTTTGCCGGACGAGTCGGCTTCGATATTTCCGAGGTCGCCGGCGTGATGCTCAGGTGTCATCGGTCCGCCGTGATGTCGATGTGTTGGATTGAAATGTCCGCCTGCCGACGAAGCATCCGCGGCCGAGCAATCGCCTTTTTCGTGAATGTGAAATCCATGTTTGCCCGGCGTCAGGTTTTCGATGTCCGCGACGACTTGCACTTCGTCGCCCATTTTGGTGAAGGTGACCGTGCCAGTGACCTTGCTGCCGGACTTCGACTCAAGCTTCGCGACCGCCTTGGTGACGTCCTGCGCGTGCGCGAAAGCAGTCAGAGCGCACAACATTCCTAGAGAGAGGATTATTTTTTTCATGCCGAAACGGTACGGCGCTTCCGAAAGAAATGAAACTCTCAATCGAGCAGACGTTGCTCGATCCCCGAGTAAGCATCGACGCGCCGATCGCGCAGGAATGGCCAATGCGTCCGATATTCGTTTACGCGATTCCAGTCGACTTCCGCCAACACAACTTCTTCGCGATCAACCGAACCTTTCGCGATCATCTCGCCATCCGGGCCGCAAACGAAGCTCTGTCCCCAAAACTCAATCCCGTCGCCGCCGGCCAGCTTTTCAAGGCCGACGCGATTGGCCGCGGCCACATAACAACCGTTCGCAATCGCGTGGCTGCGCTGGATCGTTTCCCAAGCCGAATACTGGGCGGCGCCGAGTTCCTTTTTCTCCCCTGGGTGCCAGCCGATCGCAGTCGGATAAAAAATGATTTCTGCTCCACGCAAAGCGGTCAGTCGCGCCGCTTCCGGATACCATTGGTCCCAACAGATGCAGACGCCGATCTTCCCACGTTTGGTTTTCCAGGCCTGGAACCCGAGATCGCCGGGCGCAAAATAGAATTTCTCATGATAAAGCGGGTCGTCGGGAATGTGCATCTTGCGATATTTTCCTAGAAAGTTTCCGTCCGCGTCGATGATTGCCGCCGTGTTGTGATAGACGCCGGCACCGCGTTTCTCAAAGAGCGACGCGACAATCACAACGCCAAGTTCGCGCGCAATTTCGCCAAGAGCAGATGTCGATCTTCCAGGCACCTCCTCAGCCAGCGCGAAGTTGGCATGATCCTCCGTCTGACAAAAATATTGCGACCGGAAAAGCTCGGGCAGGCAAACAATCTCTGCACCCTTTTTCGCGGCATCGCGAACGAATCCGACACCGCGCGCCAAATTCTTTTCCGGGTCCGAGCCGCACTTCATCTGCACGAGCGCGACCCGCGTCTTTTTCTCCGCCATTTCGTTACTTGACCGAATCTGCCGGGACGATTTCGATCTTATTGATGATAACGCGCTTGGTCGGCTTGCTTTTTTCGCCATGCGCAAACGTTACGTCGGTATCGCCAATTTTCTCGAGCACATCGTCGCCTTTGATGAGTTTTCCGAAGGTTGTGTATTGATGGTCAAGCCGCGGAACCGGTGCGAGACAGATAAAAAATTGAGAACCGGCCGAATCTGGGTCGGGTTCGCGCGCCATCGAAATCACACCGCGGTCGTGCGAATGGTCGTTAAACTCCGCTTTAATTTTGTAGCCGGGGCCGCCTTCACCGTATTTGTCTTCTTTCCCCGGATCCTTCGAGTTCGGGTCCCCGCCTTGAATCATGAATCCTTTCACGATGCGATGGAAAATCGTGCCGTCATAAAATCCAGCGCGCGCCAGTTTTTTGAAGTTCTCGATCGTGTTCGGCGCGGCGTCGTTCCAGAACTGCACGATCATGTCGCCTTCGCTCGTTTTGATAACAGCGACTTCGTTCGATGTATTCACGGGAGTTTTATTTTCTTTCTGTTCTTCGGCTCCAGGCAGCCCTGAGCTAAAGATTAAATTAATCAGCACTACGGTTAAGATCGACAATCTCATTCCGACAAGTGACACGAACACGCCCCCGTGTCACGCGGTTACCGTCGCGTGGTACTCCTGCAAACTTCGCACGCGCACCTTGCTTTTTTGGAGCGATCGGATGCCGTTCGCGCTTGCCTGGGCGGCGCGCAGCGTGGTCATGATCGGAATTTTTTGCCCGAGCGCAGCATTTCTAATCAGCACTTCGTCTTCGCGCGGGATCTTCCCGCTCGGGGTGTTGATGATAAAATTGATGTCGCCGTTCTTTACCCGATCGAGAACGTTTGGACGTCCGGCCCGCAATTTATAAACCTTAGTGACCTTGATCTTTGCTTTGGTGAGCGCTGCGGCCGTTCCGCTGGTCGCAATGATTCCGAAACCGAGCTGGACAAATTCGCGTGCGACCGGAATCACAGCTTCCTTGTCGCTGTCTTTTACGCTGATGAAAACGTTCCCTTTCTTCGGCAGCGGCGGCGGAGCGGCCATCTGCGATTTCGCGTAGGCCAGGCCAAGATCGACATCTATCCCCATCACTTCGCCGGTCGACTTCATTTCCGGCCCGAGCGCGATGTCGGCTCCTTGATACCGCAGAAACGGAAAGACTGCCTCCTTCACCGAGAAATGTTTCGGCACGATTTCTTTCGTAAACCCGAGCTCGGGCAGAGTTTTCCCGGCCATCACTTTGGCGGCGAGCTTCGCTAGTGGGACGCCGATCGCTTTGCTCACAAATGGGACGGTCCGCGAGGCGCGTGGATTGACTTCGAGCACATAAACATCATCGCCCTTGACGGCGAATTGCACATTCATCAAACCGCGTACGTTTAGCTCGCGCGCCATCGCCTTGGTCGCGCTTGCAATTTCCTCGAGCACTTTCTTGGGTAACGAGAACGTGGGAATCACGCAGGCGCTGTCTCCGCTATGAATACCCGCTTCTTCGATGTGTTCCATGATTGCGCCGATCACAGTCATTTCGCCATCGGAGATGCAGTCGACATCGACCTCGATCGCATCCTCGAGAAAACGATCGACCAGAACCGGACGATCTGGCGTTACTTCAATTGCGCTAGCCATGTAACGACGCAGGTCCGCCTCGTTGTAAACAAGCTCCATCGCGCGCCCCCCGAGAACGAAACTTGGCCTTACCAGCACGGGATAACTAATTCTTCTCGCGATCGCGACCGCTTCGTCAGTGCTGATGGCAGACCCGCTCGGGGTCTGCCTCAAGCCAAGCTTGTCGAGCATTGCCGCGAATAATTGTCGATCTTCGGCGGTCTCGATACTTTTCGGTTGCGTCCCAAGGATCGGAACGCCGGCGGCTTTTAATCCATCCGCCAGGTTGAGTGGTGTTTGTCCGCCAAACTGCACGACAACGCCTTCGGGTTTTTCCTGGTCGTAAATGTTGAGAACATCCTCGAGCGTGAGCGGCTCGAAATAAAGTTTATCGCTGGTGTCGTAATCGGTTGAAACCGTTTCCGGGTTCGAGTTGACCATGATGGTTTCGAATCCGAGCTCCCGCAGCGCGAACGCAGCATGCACGCAGCAGTAGTCGAACTCGATGCCCTGGCCGATCCGGTTCGGTCCGCCGCCCAGGATCATGACTTTGCGTTTCCCACTCTCGCGCCGCTCGTTCTCGTCGCCATAGGTCGAGTAATAATACGGCGTGTAGGCTTCAAACTCCGCCGCACAGGTATCCACGAGTCGATAGGTCGGCGTCACGCCCCCGGCGACGCGTTTTGCGCGAATTGTTTTTTCCGAAGCAGCGCCGGCGCTCGCGAGCTGTCGGTCCGAAAATCCGAGCTTCTTTGCGTGCAAGGTTTCCTTCGTTTTCAGGCAGCGCGATTCGGAAACAATTTCCGCGATGTTCCGCAGAAACCATTTGTCGATCTTTGTTAGCTCGAACACTTCGTCGATCGACATTCCGTCCTGGAATGCCTGCGCCAGATGAAAAATCCGTTCGGCGTTCGGGGTGGAGAGTTTCAGACGGAGTGTTTCCGAATCGACGTGTTTATCTGCACCATCGCCGCACAATCCAAAGCGCTTAATTTCCAAACTGCGCAGCGCCTTTTGCAACGCTTCTTTGAATGTGCGTCCGATTGCCATCGCTTCGCCGACGCTCTTCATCTGTGTGGTTAGCGTCGCGTCGGCTTGCGGAAATTTCTCAAACGTAAACCGCGGCACTTTGACAACGCAGTAATCGATCGTGGGCTCAAAACATGCCGGTGTTTCGCGGGTGATGTCGTTCTTAATTTCGTCGAGCGTGTAGCCGACCGCGAGCTTGGCCGCGATTTTCGCGATTGGAAACCCGGTCGCTTTCGAAGCGAGTGCGCTCGAACGCGAGACACGTGGATTCATCTCGATCACGACCATTCGGCCGTTGTCCGGATGGACCGCGAACTGAATGTTTGAGCCGCCAGTTTCAACGCCGATCTCGCGAATGACCGCAAACGCGGCATCGCGCATCATTTGATACTCTTTGTCGGTGAGCGTTTGCACTGGCGCGACCGTGATCGAGTCGCCGGTGTGCACGCCCATCGGATCGAAGTTCTCGATCGAACAAACGACGACGCAGTTGTCCATCCGGTCCCGCATCACTTCCATTTCGAATTCCTTCCAGCCAACGAGCGACTCGTCGATCAAGATCTCGTTGACGGGCGAAAGATCGAGGCCGCGTCCGGCGATCGCATCCAACTCGTCGCGATTGTAGGCGATGCCCCCGCCCATGCCGCCAAGGGTGAAGGCGGGACGGATGATGAGGGGAAATGTTCCGATTTCGTCGGCGATGCGATTTACGTCAGAGAGCGAACGCGCGACGCCGGAGCGCGGAACCTCGAGGCCGATGCGCAACATCGCTTCCTTGAACAATTGTCGATCTTCGCCTTTGGCGATGGCTTGGGCGTTGGCGCCGATCAATTTCACCCCGTGGCGAGCGAGCGCGCCGTTGCGATAAAGTTCCATCGCGGCATTGAGCGCGGTTTGCCCGCCCATCGTCGGCAGGAGCGCATCTGGTTTTTCACGCTCGATAATCGCTTCGATGACCTCGGCGGTGATCGGCTCGATGTAAGTACGATCGGCGAATTCCGGATCTGTCATGATCGTAGCCGGATTCGAGTTCACCAGCACGACCTGGTAGCCCTCTTCGCGCAATGCTTTACACGCTTGCACGCCGGAATAATCAAATTCGCAGCCTTGCCCGATCACGATTGGACCGGAGCCGATAAGCAAAATTTTCTTAAGACTGTTATTCCGCGGCATCTGCGCGCGGGGATGATAAATGAAATCAGCCGAAGATCACGCGCGAACTTCCGCCCGTTGGCGGCGCTACGCTACCTCCGCCATGCGTTGTCGATCCAGGTAGACTTTGCAGATCCCTTTGATGCGCGTGAGCACGTAATAAATCGTCTGGCTGCGAATGCGCACTAATTCAGAGCCGACGATTCGCGTCACGAAGTCGCTCGGAAGATCAAGAATCTCCTGCGGCGTCGAACCTTCGAGACCCTTGCACAAGATCGCCGTCATCGAACGGGTGAGGGTTTGCACTTCCGGACCGAGCGTCATCCGAATATGCGCCTTGCCGTTTTCATCGACGTGCAAATAAACGCCCACCGTGTCCGTGCAGTCCTCGTCCTTCCGCACATCGACGAGGTCGAATTTTTCTCCCTTGCGCGGCTCCTGCTTCTTGGCGTTGTCGGCGTAGGAAACCAGCGTCTCCCGCCGCTCATCTTCCGGAAGGGTGTCAAAAAGATGAATGATTTTGTTCAGTTTCTTCGGGTACATCGAAATCACATAGAAGTTACCGCGGGTTACGCGGATTTAAACGGATGAGTTAATTTCGCAGCCGGACAAATTGTAAGGCGTCGTCCTCAGCCGCCCGCCTGCAATCAATCGGCGTCATCCACGTAATCCGCGGTTAAAAATCACGCCCCTTTTTCGATCGGCGCGCCGACTTTGTTGCCCCATTCCGTCCACGAACCGTCGTAATTGCGCACGTTGTCGAGTCCGAGCAAGTAGGTTAGCACGAACCAGGTGTGACTGGAGCGTTCGCCGATTCGGCAATACACAATCGTGTTTACATCCGGCTTCACTCCGCAGCAGTCGACGTAGATTTTCGCCAGTTCCGCGGCGGGCTTGAAGGTGCTGTCGTCGTTCGTGGCCATTTTCCACGGCATGTTTTTCGCGTGAGGAATGTGGCCACCGCGCAAAACGCCCTCCTGCGGATACTCCGGCATGTGCGTGATCTCGCCCCTGTATTCTCCCGGAGATCGTAAGTCGATAAGCGGTTTGCCGCTTTTGCTTTGGGCCAGCGCATGTTCGGCGAACGCGCGAATTTCTTCGTCGTATCTTTTTTTCGGCGCAGGGTACCCCGCTTTCGGATATTTTGGAACATCGCGTGTCATTGGCCGCTGTTCCGCCTTCCACTTATCGCGGCCGCCATTCAGGATTTTCACGTTTTCGTGCCCGAACAGCCGGAACGCCCAAAGTGCGTAACACGCCCACCAGTTCGCCTTGTCGCCGTAAAAAATGCAGGTCGTTTGCGGCGTGATCCCGTGTCGGCTGCAAAGCCGCGCGAATTTATCGGGTGAAATATAATCCCGGATCACCGGGTCTTGCAGATCGGCGCGCCAATCGATGTGTACCGCGCCCGGAATGTGGCCGGTGTCGTAAAGCAAAACGTCTTCGTTCGACTCGACGATCCGGATGCCTTCGTCTTTGAGATGCTTATCGAGCCAGTCTGTTTCAACCAAAGAGTCCGGGCGCGCGTACTGGGTAGGATGCGTATTCATAGGACCGGAAATTTCAGTCCGCTCCCGCGCAGCCGCAAGAGGATTTAGCGCGCCACCTGGTATTTTGGCTCTTTTGCTTGCTTGCGAACGGCGGCGAAGAGTTTCCTGATTCCGATTTCGCTGGCGAAGTTGGCAAGAAAGGCTGGCAGTCTTCCGCCGCTATCGGTGTAAATCAAATAGGTAGCGCGGGTCTTATCCGTTCCTTCCGGTTCCAAGAGCCACGAGCCTTCGTCCACTTTTACTCGCAACACGCCCGGCTTTTCGCTGGGACCGAATTGGTTCGCCGGTTCCCATTGATTGAGATAAACCAGCCCGCCCTGAACGGGCCACGACGTCTCGCGAACCCGTAGTGTGTAATCGCGATCGCAGACAATTTTCGGCGAAAGTCGCTGATAGCTGTAAATCGAATCTCCTTCCCGCTTAATCAGCCGGCATTCCACCGTGTAAGGCATGAAACTGGGATAATTCTCCAAGTCGTCGATCACATTATGAACGGCGCACGTAGATGCCTCGATTTCGCCCAGGGCTTTGAATTCTTTGACCGCAGTGCCCGCCCTGGCGCGGCAGTAGAGAGAAATGCCGCCGCCTTCTTTAACAAGCTTCCATCCATCGCCGGGCTTGGCTGGTTCAAGCGACTCTGCGGCGAAGATCGACGACAACGATAAGCCGAGAAACGCTAAGAGCACTTGTAAACGCCTCCGTGCCATGCGCTGACTTTACCAAATTATCCCCGCCGCGGCTAGCGCTTCTCGGCGAACAGATCTGCTGCACGATAAATCGCGCCGTTTTTCATTACGCTGTCGATGTCGGAGGCGTGGGCAATATCATCCACCGGATTCGATTTCAAAATCACCAGATCGGCAAAGTCGCCTTTGTCGATCTTGCCAATATGCGCGCCGGTTTCGCCGCCGAAAAGTTTGGCGGCGTTGGCTGTTGCGCACTGCAAAATTTGCATGTTCGTTAGGCCGGCTTCTTTCATTAGCTGAAACTCACGAAACAGCGCCGGGCCGTGAATTGTCCCGATGTTTCCGGCGTCGGTTCCCGCCGCAATTGTGATTCCGGCGTCCTCCAGTGTTTTCAAATTCGGCAGCGCGACATCATAAGTTTTCTTGATGCGATCGAGCACAGCCTTCGGATCGGCCAGCGCGGTCTTGATCCGGTCGGGCAATTTATCTGCGGGAATCTTCGTTACGTCGAGCGACGCGATCACTTCCGGATTGCCCCACGCTTTTTCTTCAGGCGTCAGGTTCAACTGGTTTGAAAACGTGCGGCCGTAACGTTCGAACACCACCAGCGTCGGACACAAAATGATCTGTCGATCTTTTAACAGCTTGACGAACGCGTCGTCCACCGGTTTGTCGATCACGCTGTGCACGAGAATGTCCGCGCCTTCTTCAATCGCAGCCCGCGCCGTTTCGAGCTCGGTCGCGTGCACGGCGACGTGCAGTTTCCGCGCGTGACTCTCTTCCACCGTGGCGCGCACGATCGGCCGGAACGCATCGACTGGATGATCTTTGTCGACGATGTACCAAATCTTTACCAGATCGGGATTTTGCGCGGCGAGTTTGCGAACGAAATTGCGCGCCTGATCGGGATTGTCGATCTTCACGATCGGCGGATCGCCCAGATCGAGTTTCTCGCGCGAAACGCTGGAAATTAACGGACCCGCGACGGCGACTCGCGGCGCTTTCGCAGTCGAATTCGCCATTTTGCGGACCTCGAAATTCCAAAACGGACCGCCGACATCCACGACGCTCGTGATTCCGCAGCGCAAGTAACGCGCGAAGACATCGTTCACGTGTGACTTCACCCAAGCGACTTCGTCCTTGTAAGGTCGGACGCTGTTTAGATCGGCGCCGTCGGGACGCGTGAACAGATCGCCCGACTGAAAAAAGTGGATGTGCGTGTCGATGTAACCCGGCAAAATGAATTTGCCCGTGCAATCGATTTGTTTGCCGAGCCCCGCCGCGTTCTGCTTGCCCATGGAAACCTTTTCGATCTTGTCGCCATTGATCACCACGGTCGCGTTCGGCACGACCTTGCCGTCAGCCGGGTTGATCACAGTCGCGCCGACGAGGGCGATTTTTTCGGCGTGCGCGGTGAACGCGAAGATCGACAATGCCAGAGTAAGCGCAGGAAATCGTTTCATAGCTGAACAGTTGTAGCGGCGTTGGCCGCGGCGAACGCCGAGACTAGCGAACAAGGCGCTTGGCACAAGCGCCTCTACAACGTCAGAATCGCGGCGCCCATGAAGCCAGCTTTTCTCATCACGACTCTTTGCCTGCTGGCCGCCAGTGCTCTCGCGCAAAACGCCAAACATCCGTTCACGTTCGAGGACATGATGAAAATAAAACGGATCGACGAACCGGTGCCATCGCGGGATGGGAAGTGGGTCGTGTTTTCGGCTACCGATGTCGATCTCGAGGCGAACACGAAGATTTCGCATTTGTGGATTGTGCCGGCGAATCGCGAAGATTAAACGAAACGCCGAACCACGAGGAGCGCCCCCGCTTTTCGCCCGACGGCAAACGTCTGATGTGGACGTCAAAGGCGACCGATCCGGCGCAAATCTGGATGGGTGATTTCGAGACTGAGAGCGGCGTGCTGGTTGGGAAGCCGCATCAGGTGACGAACATCTCGACGGGCGCCGACGGCGCGACCTGGTCGCCGGACGGCAAGAACATCGTGTTCGTGTCGCCGGTTTATCCGGACTGCAAAGACGACGCGTGCAACAAGCAGCGCGACGACGAGCTCAAGAACAGCAAAGTAAAAGCGAAAATTTTCACGAAGCTGTTTTATCGGCACTGGAACGCGTTCACCGAATTCAAGCGCAGCCATTTGTTTGTTCAGTCTGTGGAGGCAGACGTCTCGCCTGAAAAAACCCAGACATCGCAGCCGGGACGGCTGCCGCCACAGAAGAGTGCTGCGAACGAACCGCGCGATCTTACGCCGGGGGATCATGATGTGCCGCCGTTTCATCTCGGCGGTCAGGACATGTACGCGATTTCGCCCGACGGCCAGGAGCTCGCTTACACGAGCAACATCGACGAAGTCGAAGCGACCAGCACGAACAACGAAATTTTCATCGTGCCGATGGCTGGTCCGGCAGCTGCCGGAAAGAAAATTTCCACTAGTCCCGGCGCCGATTCGACGCCGCTCTATTCGCCGGACGGAAAATACATCGCCTGGCGCTCGCAAGCGCGCGCCGGTTTCGAAGCGGATAAATGGCGGCTCCTCGTGCAAGATCGACAATCCGGGAAGATTCAGGATGTAACTGAATTCGTAGATTGTTCAGTTGGAAGCTTTACGTGGTGGGAAAGCGCATTTGTGATTTTCACTGCGGAAGATCATGGCAAAACGGCGATCTATGTGACCCAGCCTGGATGGGAGCCGAGATACGGCATGAGGGGCATGAAGGCCGAGACCAAGAAAGCCGAAGAGTTCGACGGCCATGCGGATGACTTAGTCTGGTCGAAAGAGATGCTATTCTCTTCCGCTGCGTTCGCACATGCGCCTAACGAAATCTATGCGAACAAGGTCGATTATCCAAAAGTCGGTACGATTTACGAAGCAGCGCATCCCGGGTTGGTTCCAATCACCCACGTGAACGACGCGCTGTTGGCGCAGATCGATATGCAGCCGTTGGAGTCGTTCACGTTCAAAGGCGCGAATGACGAAGAGGTTCAGGGCTTCATGGTCAAGCCGCAGGGATTCGATCCGAACAAGAAATATCCGCTGAAGTTTCTGATCCATGGTGGGCCGCAAGGGGCGTGGGGAAACGAGTGGACGTATCGCTGGAACGCGGAGTTGTTCGCGGCGAATGGCTACGTGGTGGTGATGATCAATTTCCACGGCTCGACCGGTTACGGGCAGAAGTTTACCGATTCGATCAGCGGCGATTGGGGCGGCAAACCGTACATCGATTTGATGAAGGGACTCGATTACGTGGAGAAGACCTATCCTTTTATCGACAAGAGCCGCGAGGCTGCGCTCGGCGCGAGCTATGGTGGTTACATGGCGAACTGGGTCCTCGGTCACACCAATCGGTTCAAATGCATTGTGTCGCACGACGGGACGTTCAACACGGAATCAGCGTATGGAACGACAGAAGAACTTTGGTTTATGGAATGGGAATTCAAGGGTCCGCCGTGGAAACAGCGCGAGCTTTACCGCAAATTTTCCCCGCACTTGTTCGCCGAGAAATTCAAGACGCCTACGCTGGTGATTCACGGCCAGAACGATTATCGCCTCGATGTTTCACAAGGATTCGATCTGTTCACGACGCTGCAAACGCTCAAGGTGCCGTCGAAGATGTTGTATTTCCCGGACGAAGGGCACTGGGTGCTCAAGCCGCAGAATTCGCGGCTCTGGTACAAAACGGTGAACGATTGGGTGGATCAGTGGTGTAAGAACTGAACGCGTTGTAGCGGCGTTTGTGTCAAACGCCGAAATAATAGACAGGCGCTTGGCACAAGCGCTTCTACAACATTGTCGATCTTACTTTCGTCTTCGGCCGTAAGAATAACCGCGGTGCGAGCGGCCACCGCCGATTGCGCGGCGCCCGCCGGTCGCTGATTCGGGTTCGAAGAGTACCGTGTAGAGATACGGAAAGTTTTCGAGCTTCAGCCGTGGAATTTTTTGGCCGATGAACCGTTCAATCGCCTGAAGCGAAGAAACTTCTTGGCCGTTCATCAGCGTGAACGCGTCGCCGACATTTTGGGCGCGACCGGTGCGGCCGATGCGATGGACGTAATCTTCGGCGTGCTCGGGCACATCGTAATTGATGACGTGACTAACGCCGGCGATGTCGAGCCCGCGCGCGGCGATGTCCGTCGCGACCATCACTTCGTATTTGCCGCTTTTGAAACCCTCAAGCGCTTCGATCCTTTCGCGTTGCGTCCGGTTCGAATGCAAAACGGCGACGGAATGGTTTCCTTGTTTCAATTTGTGCGCGATTCGGTCAGCGCCATGTTTCGTACGCGAGAAAATGAGTGCGCTGTCGAAGTTCGTTCGCTCGAGCAACGCCATGAGCAGATCGAATTTCTGTTCGGCGGCGACGGGATAAACTGCATGCGTCACTGTCTCGGCCGGCGAACGACGCACGCCAATTTCCACCAGCTCGGGATCGCGCAGCACCCAGGCAGCAAGCCGCTCGATTTCCGGTGGAAGCGTCGCTGAGAAAAGGAGCGTCTGCCGATCGGTCGAAATTTTTTCGACGATCCGCCGGACATCGGGCAGAAAACCCATGTCGAGCATGCGATCGACTTCATCGAGCACGAGAATATTCACCTGGCGCAAATCCATCGTGCGTTGTTCGAGCAGATCGAGCAATCGACCAGGGGTGGCGACGAGAACATCGACGCCGCGTTTGAGATCTTCGCGTTGTTTCCCGTAACCAACTCCGCCGTGAACGACGGTCGCGCGCAAATCGGTGAAGCGTCCATAATCACGAAACGCAGTCTCGACTTGGGCGGCGAGTTCGCGTGTCGGTTCGAGCACCAGACAACGAAAGGCGCCGTGCTTGGCCAGCAACGTCAAAATCGGTAATGCGAACGCGGCCGTCTTGCCAGTACCGGTTTGGGCGGTGCCGATTAAATCCTTGCCCGCCAGAATGATCGGGAAAGCGCGGAGTTGGATCGGCGTCGGCTCGGCGAAGCCCATTGCTTGCGTCCCGCGCACGACTTCTGCCGAAAGCTCAAAATTATTGAATGACACGGTTTGAAATTACCTTGATTCGAACATCGCACAACGCGAGGTGGATCGAGCAGTGAGTGCCAGTCCGGCTCGGACCTCGATGCTAAAGTCAGGCGGCAAAGCCGCATTTGAATTAACATCGCCCGACGGACCGGCCGATCCACCTGCACCCTCGACATGATAAAAATTCTTGTTTTGGCGGACACGCATAATCGTTTGCCGGAGAAAGTCTGCACCCTGGCGGGCAATACGGACGAAATCTGGCATCTGGGCGATGTTTGCGCGGAAAGAATCTTGGACGAGTTGCGCGCGATCGGGCCGCCTGTCACGGTTGTACGCGGAAATTGCGACAGCAATTTCCATTGGCCGCTGGTTGTCGACCTGGTGCGCGGCGGATTGAAATTTCGGTTGCAGCACATTGCGCCCGAGCGCGCGCCGGAAGATGTCGATATTGTTTTGCATGGTCATACGCACGTGCCGCGAAATGAGAAGCGCGGCCGTGTCTTGTTTTTGAATCCCGGTTGCGTCACGCGACCGAATCGCGGATCGCCCACGAGCGTGGCGTGGCTCGAGATTATCGATGAAAAAGTGAATTGGCGCTTGGTGATGCTGTAGCCACGGCGTTCTGTCGCCGTGTTTTTGCCAGGGGTGAAGAGCGCCTCGACAGAGCGAGGCGGCTACAGCCAGATTATTTCTCGCCTTCGGGTTTTTTTCCGAACCACCGCCGCTTTTTCGGTTTCGGCTCTTCTTTTGGCGGCACAGCCTGTTCCTTTTCTTTTGCGAGCGGCTCCTCCTGCTTCGGGGCCGCCTCTTTTTGTTTTGCTGCCGGCGCCGTCTCTTTTCGCTTCGCCTTCTTTTCCTCCGCGGGTTTTTCCTCAATCACCTGTGCGGCATCGACCCATTCGATGAACGCCATTTGGGCAGAATCGCTTTTGCGCTGCCCCAGCCGCACGATGCGCGTGTAACCGCCGTTGCGCTCGGTCGATCTGGGCGCGATCTCGTCGAACAATTTCTTAATCGCGTCTTTTTGACGCAACGTCGAGAACGCCATTCGGCGCGCATGGAGCGAACCGTTTTTACCAAGCGTGACCATTTTTTCCGCAAGTGGGCGGACAGCCTTCGCTTTTGCCAGGGTGGTTTTGATGCGCTGATGCGCGATCAGACTGCAAACCTGATTCGCAAGCAGGGCTTTACGATGCTCGGCTTTACGGCCCAGTTTCACTGTCTTTTTTTGATGTCTCATGAGCGGCGCGGCTGCGCAGGCAAATGCCTGGCCATTTACTTTCTCTCGGTGGCCTGAGCGCCATTGGCCATGGCGCCATCGGGTCCGGCTGGAGTTTCCACCAAGCCCGTCTCGAACTTCATTCCAAGACCTAACCCAAGTTGCTGCAGTTTGTCCTTGATCTCGTTCAGCGATTTCTTGCCGAAATTGCGATACTTGAGCATCTCAGCCTCGGTTTTTTGGGCAAGCTGGCCAACCGTCGTGATGTTCGCGTTGTTCAAGCAATTGGCCGCGCGGACGCTGAGCTCGATCTCGTTCACGCTCATGTTGAGCAGCTTTTTCAGCTTCATGTTCTCTTCGCTCACACCGGCCGGCGTCTCATCGAACTCGATCACCTCTTCGTTGAAATTGACGAAGACATCGAGGTGATGACGCAGAATCGCGGAGGCTTGGAGCAATGCGTCATCGGGTGTAAGGCGTCCGTCCGTCCACACTTCCAGAAGGAGCTTGTCGTAGTCCGTGCGTTGGCCGACACGAGTGTTCTCGACGGCGTACTTCACGCGGGTGACAGGCGAAAAAATCGAATCGATCGGGATGAGGCCGATCGGCTGGTCGGCGCGCTTGTTTTCTTCACCCGTGGCAAAGCCGCGGCCGACCCGGACTTCGAGTTCGGCGTCGAATTTATGTTTCTTGTCGAGCGTGCAGATGAGTTGTTTTGGGTTCAGAACTTCGTAGCCCTGCACCTCCTGGATGTCGCCGGCGGTAACGTCGCCTTCCTTGTTTACGCTTAACGAAAGCTTCTTCGGTTCATGATCCTCGGCTTTGAATTTCACCTTCTTGAAGTTGAGAACGATGTCGGTCACGTCCTCAACCACGCCGGGCAATGTGGCGAACTCATGTTGGGCGCCGGTAATTTTCACCGCGGTGATGGCCGCCCCTTCGAGCGACGAAAGGAGAACGCGCCGGAGCGAATTTCCAACGGTATGACCGTAGCCGGCTTCAAACGGCTCGGCGACGAATTTGGCGTAGGTTTCTGTAGCTGTGTCCTCGTCTTTGACGAGAGTTTTCGGCATTTCAAAACGACCGTAACGAACTGGCATATGTAACAATGAGTGATTTAGCGAGTGAGCGAATTAGCGAATTGCGAAAAACAAATCACCCGATCATTCAATCTCTGAATCACTGAATTCCTTCGCCGGGTTTCCCCTGACGAGTGCGGCTTCACGTCTAGCGACGGAGACCCAGGGACCAACGGCGTAATTTCAAAAACTCGCTGCGAAGCGTGAAATAAAGACCAATTCACCCATTTTGCAAGCGGCAATTCTACGCGATCAAGTTCACCACGGAGAACACTGAGATCGCGAGAATTTTTTGAGACTCGGCGTCCTCAGCGATCTCTGCGGTGAATGAAGAACCATTTCGACGGTCAACTCTCGATGATGCTGTCCGGCGGCGCGCTGGAGCCTCCTGGGCTTTTCGGAAAATGTGCTGCTAGTGCTTTGCCAGTCTCTTCAATGGCTTCGACAATGGCGTGACTGAATTTCTCGTTCTTAAAGTGCGCGCGCATTCCATCGACAAGCCGCTGCCAAAATTGCTCGCACTTTTCGTGGACCGCCCGGTCGCCGACGACGGCGAATTTGTGCGCGCGAGGGGCGACAAAAATGAGGACAGCGTTGCGCCCGTCCGTTTTATGCATGCCGAGCCGGTGAAATTTCTTCTGCGCCGCAAGCAACGGATCGGCGTTCAATTTTCCGCGCTGAATAAAAACGCGGATTTGACCGGACGTTTTCGCTTCCGCCTGTCGGATCGCTTGCACGATTCGATCGTGCTCGAGTTTGCTGAGAAATTCCTTGGTTCGCATTTTACCAACTCGAACCGGCGCCGCCCCCGCCAAAACCTCCGCCGCCTCCGCTGAAACCAGACCCGCCGCCGGACGACCATCCACCACTACCTCCGCCGCCGATTGGCAAAAATATTGGACCACCGCGTCGCGATGAGTAGCCATAACCGCCGAGTCCGCGCATCACTTTCGAAATCACGACTAATGCGATGACAAAGAGAATAAAAAACAACAAGCCAGGCGCGCCGGAACTGCCGTGTTGTTCTGCAACCGTTCTTCCCGATCCTTTGTACTCGCCCTGAATCGCTTTGCAGATGGAATCGATTCCAGCAGCAATGCCGCCTTCGTAATCGGTGCTTCGAAAGTGCGGCTTCATCTGATACTCGGTGATGTCGAAGCAGGTTGCATCGGGCAACGCGCCCTCCAAACCGTAGCCGACCTGGATAAACATCTTGTGGTCATCGATGAACACGAAGAGCACGACACCGTTACGCCGGTCTTTTTGCCCGATACCCCACGCTTGCGCGACTCGCTGAGTGTAATCTTCGATCGACGAATCACTCTGCATTTTTCGAAACACCGCTACTACCACTTGGTCGGAGGTTTCGCGTTCGAATTGCGCGAGCTGTTCGTTAAATCGGCGAGCTGCTTCTTTTGAAACGACGCCGGCGTAATCGTTGAAGTAGGCCGCTGGTTTCGGTGGAATGACTTCGGCAGCGGGCGACAGCGAAGCAAAAGAGGCAAGCGCCACGACGATTAAAACGCCGGTGGATCGGCCGCTCCATCCGGCGATGTTAAGAATTGCGGCTGCGCCGCCTAACTTTAGCATCGAGCAAGGGACTGCTCGAATCCACGTTAGGCGCGATTCGTTTCACCGGAGAATTGGTAATCGATCTTTCAGTCGCAAGATCGACAATCCCAATCAGGGCGAACCGCTCGGCGCGGGCGATGGCGCAGGCGAGCCGAAATTGAAATTCACCGTCGGCGCTTTTTCCGCGCCCTGCTGCGCAGCGAAGAACGGCCGCGGCGAGAATCCAAACATTCCCGCGATCATATTCGCCGGGAAGCGTCGAACTGCGACGTTGTAGTTCTGCACCGCGTTGTTGAAGTTGTTGCGTTCCACCGCAATACGATTCTCTGTGCCTTCTAGTTGCGCCTGCAATTCCTGAAAATTCTGCGTGGCGCGCAGTTGCGGATAGTTCTCCGCCACGACCAGTAATCGCGACAAAGCGTTGCTCAATTGCCCTTGCGCGGCTTGAAATTGCTGAAGCTGTGCGGCATCGGTCGGCGCTTTGTTTGGGTCAAGCTGCACGCGTCCGACACTGGCGCGCGCATTCGTCACCTCCGTCAATGTCGATTTTTCAAAATTAGCCGCACCGGCAACCGTGTTCACCAGATTAGGGATCAGGTCCGCGCGTCGTTGATAAACTGTTTGGACCTGGGCCCATTGTGTATCGACCGCTTGCTGCAAACCGACTAGCCGATTGTAAGTGCCCCAAAAAAACAGGCCGATGACGAAGCCGATAAAAAGAATAATGACCAGCACGCCACCGCAACCGATCGCAAACTTGTTCATAGGGTTCTGAACGTTCAGGAAATGAGGAAACAAGTCAATTCGCTATCGTCCGAGAACCAGCCGCAGAAAATGCCCGTCGGAAAACTTTGCGCTCGATCCTTGCCTTACAATCAGAGCGTCCATCGATGGGATAATGAACAAGCGTTGAAAATTGGAGCCGAGCGCCACGACCATGTCGGACGGCGCCTCCTTGCAAATACAGACGTCTGTCCAGCTTTCACGCTGCCACGGTAAATCGAGCTCCTTTTCGACATCGATCTCGGGCGCGCTGGGCGCTTGCCGGTTCAGCCAAAAGGTCAGGCCGTAGGATGAGTTCGCGCGCGATCCAATGAAGGCCTGCCGCAACAATATTTCAGGGACAATCCGATGAGCGCGATAATTTCCGCGCCCGAGAACGAGTTCGCCCAGTCGCGCCCATTCGCGCGCGCTCAACTCAAAACCGCTGGCGGGCAGCGGATTGCCGGGCGCGTCCTTCTTGTATTCGAGGCGGTACAAACCGAGCGGATTGAGAACGCGCTCTTCGATATATGGAATCGTCCCGCGCCCTTTCAATTTACGGCGCAGCAGTTCCGAAAAAATCTGGAGATGGCTGGGTCCGTATGTGAACACGGACCCCGGCTCGGCCACGGTCGGCAATGCCGTTGCCATGGCATTGCGATCGCGAATAGATTGTGAATGCAGATGCGACGCCGGCTCGATCCCGTCGGTCTGACTTAACAACTGGCGGATCGTGATCCGCGATTTGCGCGGATCGCTTTTCCACTCAGCGATGGTATCGGAAACGCGTTCATCGAGACCGAGCAACCCGTCATGCGCCGCACGGAGCGCGGCGATTCCCCAGAAACTTTTTGTCCCGCTAAAGATTGGCCACCTGCCATTCACCATTCCGCCATTGGCGTAATGCTCGAAGACGGTATGGCCATTCTGGATCACCAACATCGAGATGCCGCGTTTGCTTTCGGAGTATTTAGCGGCCTGTGCGCAATCGGCAGACCGGATTTCTGCGAATGCAGACGTCGATGTTAGAAGTGTTACAAAGATCGACCACAGGGCAGTTCTCACGATTCGTGTTGTAGCGGCCGCTGTCCTCAGCGGCCATTCTCAAATTCTGTCGGCCGCAGACTGTTAGGGGATGATTGGTGGTTTCGCCTTCGAGAGCCGTTGCTGCGGGTGGTGCTACCTGAGGAATATTATCAAGTTCGGAATCGGGCGTCGAACACGTATCGATGGGACGATCTCGGGTTCCGCGCCCGTTGTGAGGATCTGAGTCGCTATCCGCACGTCCCGACGGATTATCGGCGAGAACGGCTCACGCGGTTCCTCTTTTATGTCGAAGTTGCGAAATCGTGGGGCATGGACGCTAAAAGAGCACGGGCTTATGCAAGGCGTCACCTTGAGCGATGGCGAATGGGATATCAGCGTCTGCTCCCGTTCGGGGAAGCGACGGGGGTAGCCAATCGTTAACGGATTCCAAGAAGCTGCTTCAGGTCGGATTCTGCGTTCGTCGGCTTTCCCGCCCGCCCGCTGCGGATGACACCTCGAATCGTCCACTTGGGTGCCTGCTTGCCGTGGACGTTCTGGATGTTTGGGTTCTTAACCTGGGCGCTGCTAATCAGGAAGATTTCGACCTCGCCAATTTGTTTTGCGTTTGTCTTCCCTCGTCGCGGCGCAAGACGAACGAAGTAGAGAACCGGTTTACCTATCTGAAAATCTGCGAAACCGTTCGCGAACTTGACTCGATTTCCGGGATTGAAGCATTCTCCTTTAAATGACCGCGTTGCCTTGCCGACGTAGATGGGTGTTGCTCCTCTCCTAGTTCGAATCGCAAAAATGTAACATCCACGCCCAGAGGCGAGCGCTACTAGCTTCTCGGACTGCGCCCAGAACTGCTTGTATTTAATGACCCGGCCGCCACGTCGCTTCTCGTATGGCATGTCAAACGGACCGATGACAATAAACTCTGCCATAATTAGTGTTTGTGCGGGGGAGTTGGAGTTGCCGTGATGGGTGTTCTTTGTTTCCAAGGGCCATTCGGAGGATTGTCCTTGTACCAGCCTTCGCTGGCTGGGTGTTGTGCTCGATCTTGTTCAGGAATGGTAGCAAGCGTCCAGATTACGACGGTTGCGTAAATCGCGATTCCGATGACGACAAGTGCAACGATGATTTTGACGATACAACCTGGATGCGTCGCGAAAAAAATGGTGATGCTGAGGACTACGACGAAAATCCCGATCAGAATTATGATGTGGTGTGAGTGCAGCATTCTAAACGGGGTTGATCAGAGCTCGTTGATTGGCGATTGCAAATCTTGGGGTTGGAAAATCGTGAGACATCTAGGTGATGGGTGGCAAGATTAAATTGCTGATGGATTGTCGCGCTTTCTCTTTTGGGACACTACGAGCAGATGTGTCGACAGCGTGAGGTGGGATAATCGGACTCCGGGAAACATCGCAGATGAGTTTTACCGATTCCAACATGTGTCGAAGTTCGTCGGTGGTCTGATTCCACAAGCGCAAGCGGCGTTGATACTTGGTCTGAGCAAGCAGCGGGTAAATGATCTTGTTGCTGGTGGGCGTCTTCGGGAACACGACTTTTTCGGGAAGAATTTTATCGCTGGCAGAGACATCGCGGAATTTCAGTCGAAGCAAAGGCGAAGTGGCCGCCCTAGAAAAAGTGAGGGCTGATGTCATGGCGAAGTTCTCTGCACTGATCGAACCGCGTTTGCTTCGGCGGGATGATGCCGCGCGTTACGTCGGCGGCGATGTAATGCTTAACCTTTTTGTGCGTGCCGGTTGCCTGAAGCCGATCGTGCAGCGGAAACGACTAACGCTTTATCAACGCTCTGATCTCGATGGGTGTTGTGGTCGGCTCGGGGCGGGAGAGTTTCCGGAAGCGGAGAAAGTAAGGGATCGCTCGGAAAAAGCTTTCTCGATGCCGTGATTGTCCGGAGTGAGGTGGCCATAATGTTTTTGGACAGTCGTTACTTCATCGCCAAGCCAGACGGCGACGGCGGCAGCTACACCTCAGGCTTTTTAGCAGTCGCTTCAGGCGCTCCCACTGCGCCGGCTACAGTTGCTGGCGGCCGGGTATCACTGGCAGATAACGCGTTCGCAATTCCTCGGCATTAGGCAATTCATCGAGATTACGGAGGCCGAAATGATCGAGGAAAAATTCCGTTGTCTCGTAAAGCAAAGGGCGTCCGGGAATTTCCGCGCGCCCGGCGATTTTGACGAGGCCGCGTTCCATTAACGTTTGGATACGCCATCGATCGTGACGCCGCGCACCGCTTCGACGTCGGCGCGCGCGATTGGCTGGCGGTAAGCGATGATGGCGAGCGTCTCGAGCGCGGGCGAGCTCAAGCGTGCCGGTTTGGATGCGGGGAAAAGTTCGCGCACCCATTGCGCGTATTTGGGATCGCTGACGAGCTGCCAACCCTCGGCTTTTTCGACAAGTTGAAAAGCGCGCTGCTGCTCGATACACTCGACTTTCAGATGTTCGATCGCAGCGGCCACTTCTGCCTCGCGAGCCTTTGCAAATTCGTTAGGCGAAAATTCATCCTCTGCGCCTGGGCGCCGGAGAAGATCGACAATCTCTTTCGTGGAAAGCGGCTTTTGTGCGCTGAACAACAAAGCCTCAATTACACGCGCAAGGTTCATAAGCCAATCGATGGACACCGTCGCCGCGGCGATTCGTCTCCTGAATCTATGGGCACCGGCGGCGCAGCGCTCTCCAACTTCAAATATCGATCTTGCCTCATCGGATCAATTCGCGCCGATCGCGCTTTGAATTGCGTCCGCGATCCGGTTTGCTTGCTTGTCGATCTTGTCAAATTCGCGACCTTCGATCAAAAGGCGAATTTTGGGCTCCGTCCCAGAGTAGCGCAGCAGGATCCTGCCTTTCCCGGCAAGTTCGCGCTCGACTTCGTCGCGCAGTTTCACGACTTCACGGAGCTCTTCGATCGGCGGCTTTGCTTTTACGAACAGGTTGCGTTGGGCCTGCGGATATTTTTTCAAGCACGTTTTCAGTTTGCTCAGCGGCTGACCGGTCGTGTGCATAATTCGCAGAATTTGGAGCGCACTGATGATGCCGTCGCCGGTGGTGGTGAAATCCCGGAAGATGATGTGGCCGCTTTGTTCGCCGCCGAGACTTAGATTTCGCGCGACCATTTCTTCAATGACGTAACGATCGCCGACCTTCGTCCGGACAACCTTGCCTCCATCGGCGGCAAGTGTTTCGTCCAGGCCGAAGTTGCTCATCACCGTCGCCGCAAGAGTATTGTCGCGAAGTTGGCCGGCGCCCAAGAGATCGAGCGCGGCGATGGCGAGAATTTCATCTCCATCGACAATCTCGCCGTTTTCATCACAAAGGAGGACGCGGTCGGCGTCGCCATCGTGGGTAATTCCCACATCCGCGGCGTTCTGTTTGACAATGCGCTGAATTTCCTCCGGATGCGTGCTGCCGCATCCATCGTTGATATTCATGCCGTTTGGCTCGTTGTGCGTAACGGCGACGTCTGCTCCGAGTTCGCGCAAAATGCACGGCGTCGATTTATAAGCGGCGCCATTCGCAACATCCACAGCGACGCGCATTTCTTCGAGCGACATTCTTCTCGGGAAACTCGCTTTTGCGAACTCGACGTAGCGGCCGAGCGCGTCGTCAATCCGGGCGGCGCGCCCGATTTTTCCCGCAGTCGGACGTATGGAATCGACTTCGCCCGAGAAAACGAGCCGCTCGATTTTTTCCTCGATCTGGTCGTCCAGTTTGTAGCCGTCGTGCCGGAAAAATTTGATACCGTTGTCTTCGTAAGAATTGTGGGAAGCGGAAAGGACAATGCCGGCATCGGCGCGGAGCGAGCGCGTGATGTAGGCGACACCGGGCGTGGGAAGCGGGCCGATGATGAGAACATCGACACCTAGCGAAGTGATCCCGGCGACAAGCGCATTTTCAAGCATATAACCGGAAAGACGCGTGTCTTTGCCGAGCACAATTTTCGGGCGCGTGCCCTCCGGGATGGTGCGCGGGTTCAACTGTGTGAAAACATGGGCCGCGGCACGCCCGAGTTTCAGCGCCGTTTCGGCCGTGACCGGCTCGACGTTGGCGACGCCGCGGACGCCATCAGTCCCGAAAATCTTCTTCTTCTCTGACACGTGACAATTGAACGCCCGAAAGGCAGTTCGTAAAAGGGAAAATCGATTTTCGATCTTTCAGTGCAAGGTAGACACGAATTCTTCGCTATCGGCCATTTTTCTTGTGCGCGCTCGCGCTCGAAGCCACTTCTGCCACTTTGGTGGCATTCATCTCGTTGATTTTGCGATGAAGGGTGCGCCGGCTGATGCCAAGTTTCTTGGCCGCCGCCGTCACGTTTCCATTAGTTGTGGCCAACGCCTGCAAGATCAATTTGCGCTCGGTTTCGTGAAGGTCGAGCGGGCTGGATTTTTCGCCAAAAGCTTTTGCGGGTGAAATTCCGCGGGGCAGCGGGGTATCGGCCGCTTGTCGCACCGCCATCGGCAGATCGCGCACCGTAATTTTTGGGCCCGTAGCCATGACGACACCATGCTCGATCGCCGTCCGTAACTCACGCACGTTGCCGGGCCAATTGTAAGTGAGTAATGCATTCATTGCTTCGGTCGTAAGATCGGCAATCGGTTTGTCGTTGATCTTCGAGAAATGCCGCAGGAATGCGCGCATGAGAAGTGGAATATCTTCCTTGCGCTCACGCAGAGGCGGCATCGTGATGCGCACGACGTTCAACCGGAAGAACAAATCGTCGCGAAATTTTCCTTCGCGCACCAGAGTCTCGAGATTCTTGTTCGTCGCGGCGATGAGGCGCACATCCGCGTGCAATGTTTGATTGCCGCCGACCCGCTCAAATGCGCGCTCCTCACTGATCACGCGCAGCAATTTCACCTGCGTGCTCGGTGGGATCTCGGCCACTTCGTCGAGAAAAATCGTGCCGCCGCTAGCTTGTTCGAAGCGTCCGATCCGCCGCTCGTGTGCGCCGGTGAACGCGCCTTTTTCGTGGCCGAACAGTTCACTCTCAAGCAGCGTCGGCGAGAGCGCAGCACAATGCACGGCCACAAATTTTGCCTTGTTTCGGCGGCTCAAGTTGTGGATTGCGTGCGCGGCCAATTCCTTGCCCGTTCCACTTTCGCCTTCGATTAGAACATTTGCGGACGAAGGCGCTACCTGCTTGATCGTGTCGAGCACTTCGTGCAAAGCGGTCGATTCGCCGATAATGTTTTCCAATCCGTAGCGTTCGTCCACCTGCTGGCGCAGCGTCCGGTTTTCCTGCTCGAGCTTGCGGCCTTGCAACGCCCGCGAGATCAGCATTTCTACTTTGTCGAGATTGAGCGGCTTGGTCACGAAGTCGTAAGCGCCGCGTTTCATCGCCTCGACCGCAGTATCGACCGAGCCGTACGCGGTCATCATGATGCAGATGGGAGGCTGCGGCATTTTCAACGCGCGATCGATCAACTGCATTCCGTCCTCGCCGCCGAGGCGGAGATCGGTCAGAAGGAGGTCGATTTGTTCGCGCTCGAGCACACTTATTGCGCCGGCAATATCGCCAGCGACATAGACGTCGTAATTGTTCTCCAGCAAACGCCGCAGACCGTCGCGCGTATGCTTCTCATCATCGACGATGAGAATCGTGGGCTGAATGGAATTCATTTAGCGAATTAATGAATTAACGAGTGCTGTTCATTCTCACTCAATCGGGCGATCTCTCAATTGCGAAAGATAATTTTATGATGAAGCAACTAACCGACGACGAGTATATTGGTTTCGCAGTTGCGGTCTGCTGGTGAAGAGTCTCGGGTGTTTCCCTTGCCGAAATAAATTGCGCGCAGTACGCGCGAACGGTTTTCTAATTTATATGAAAATGAATCGTTTGCCGATTTCGATCCTTCTAATCAGCGCGCTGGCCCTGACTCGTCTCGCCGCCGCCGAATCTATTCCGTCGCCACCAAAAAAGCCGGTCGTGGACGAATACAACGGCACCAAGGTCGAGGATCCATATCAATGGCTGGAAAACGACGACGATTCACAAGTCAAGGCGTGGTCGGACGCGCAAAATCAACGGACGCGCGCTTACATCGACAAGCTACCCGACCGCGCTGCAATCGAAAAACAGTTGACCGAATGGTACGCCAAGACTTCGCCGAATTATTATTCGCTCGCATCGCGGCCCGGGATCCTCTTCGCGATGAAATTCCAGCCTCCGAAGCAACAACCGATGCTGGTGACCCTTGCTTCGGCCGAAGATTTGAAATCGGAAAAGGTGATTGTTGATCCGAATGCACTGGATGCAAAAGGGACGACCGCAATCGACTGGTTTGTGCCCTCGCGCGACGGCAAATACGTGGCGATCTCGATTTCGAAGGGCGGGAGTGAGGACGGCACACTGCACATTTACGAAACCGCGACGGGGAAAGCGCTTCCGGACACGATCGCGCACGTGCAGTATCCCACTGCGGGCGGCAGCGCGGCCTGGAACGGGGACGGGACCGGCGTTTATTACACGCGATTCCCGCGGAAGGGAGAGCGGCCCGAAACCGATCTGAATTTTTATCAGCAGGTTTATTTTCATAAACTCGGCACGGCCGATAACGAGGACACGTATTCGATCGGCAAAGACTTTCCCCGCATCGCGGAGGTTGCGCTCGAGGCTTCACGCGACGGTCGTTATCTCCTCGCGACGGTGGCGGATGGCGACGGTGGCGATTTTGCGCATTATTTGCTTGGGCCGGATGGAAGCTGGAAACAAATCACGCAATTCAGCGACCATATCAAAGTGGCGCGCGTCGGGCGCGACAACGCGGTTTATCTTCTTTCCCGCGCCGGCGCGCCGCGCGGTAAAATTTTGCGGTTGCCGCTTGAGACACCGGAACTGAAAAATGCAACGGTGATCGTGCCGGCGGGGGAGCCGGTGATCGAACATATTGTGCCGAGTGCGAACGTACTCTATGTCAGCGATCTGCTCGGAGGTCCGTCGCAAATTCGGCGGTTTGGATTGGATGGAAAAGGGGAAGCGCTCGTGCCGGTTCCGAAAATCTCCGCGGTCCAAGAGATGCTCGCCCTTGACGATAACTCATTGCTTTTCCGCGATGTGAGTTACACCGAGCCCGCGGCTTGGTTCCATTGCAATGAAACACATCCGCAGCCGGTCAAGACCGCGCTGATCAACACGTCGCCTGTTTCATTTGCCGACATCGAAGTGACGCGTGAGTTCGCAACATCTAAAGACGGGACGAAAATCCCACTCAACATCGCCCGCAAAAGAGGAACGAGGCAGAATGGCGAAAACCCGGCGCTGCTCTACGGATACGGCGGTTACGGCATTAGCATGTCGCCCAACTTCGATTTTTCCCGCCGGCTTTGGTTCGATCGTGGCGGCATTTACGTAGTGGCTAACATTCGCGGCGGCGGTGAATTCGGCGAAGATTGGCATAAGGCCGGTAATCTTACGAAAAAGCAAAACGTGTTCGACGACTTTGCCACGGCTGCGCAATACCTCGTCGCGCAGAAATACACACGACCCGGGAAGTTGGCGCTGCAGGGTGGAAGCAACGGCGGCTTGCTGATGGGAGCGATGATCACCCAACATCCCGACCTGATGCGCGCGGTAGTCTCCTCAGTTGGCATTTACGACATGCTTCGAGTGGAACTGGCGCCCAACGGGGCCTTCAACGTCACCGAGTTTGGTACCGTCAAAGACCCTGAGCAATTTAAAGCGCTCTACGCCTATTCGCCCTACCATCACGTTGTCGATGGAACCACGTATCCTTCCATCCTCATGATGACCGGCGCGAACGATGGTCGGGTGGCGCCGTATCATTCGCGCAAGATGATTGCGCGACTCGATGAAGCGAATAAGTCCGGCGAGCCAATTCTCCTGCGCACGAGCTCGGTTGCCGGGCACGGGATTGGCACTGCTCTGAGCGAAAGGATCAAGCAACTTGCGGACATCTACTCGTTTCTCTTTGCCCAACTGGATATGTCCGCTAAGACCTAGGCGCGCCTGCGGTTTTCAAGGCTGTCGCAATTGCTCGAAGCGACGATCGACAATCTCCCATTTCTGGAGGGGCCTGTTGGGATCACCCGGAGGAAATCTCTCGAGCATTTGCAGGTCGATCACGATTAGGATTCCTGCCGCGATCCTGCTTCAAGCATGCGAACGCGTTTGTCGATGTAGGGAAGGCGAATCATGACAGTGAGCCCTTTGTTTTCACTGCTCTCGATCGACAATTCGCCGCCGTGTTCGCGCACGATACGGCGCACGATCAGAAGGCCAAGACCGGCGCCACTTGGCTTCGTCGTAAAGTAAGGCTCGAACACATGACTTAAGTTTTCCGCGGAAATTCCACTGCCGGTGTCGGTGAAGCTGACAAGGACGTGCGATTCATCCATGTCTGTGCGGATCCGCAAAATCCCGCGGCGTTTCATTGCTTCGAAACTATTTTTGATCACGTTGTAAAACGCCTGCTTCATCTGGTCGCGATCGAGCGCGAGCATCGGCAAATCGGCACGCAATTCCTGCTCGACCACGATGTCGCGGTCCTTGATCTCCGGCGCAAGAAAGCGAACCGCTTCTTCGACAATCGAATTGATATTCTCCGGTCGCAGTTGTGGCCGCGTCGGCCGGATGGCGCGCAGGAACTGTGTCACGATCGAATCGAGCCGGTTAATTTCTGCACGCGCTACATTAATCGATTCCTGAAGTTCACGTCGCGCCGCCTCGTCGAGTTTTCGGGCCTGTCGCTCGATCAATTGCAGATGAATGTTGAGCGAGTTGAGGGGGTTGCCGATTTCATGGGCCACGCCAGCAGCCAGCAAAGTCAGCGCGCTCAACCGCTCCGATTCAATTGTCTGCTGCGCCGTGCGTCGGCTCTCGGTGATGTCGCGCAAAATCATGGCATGGCCGACTTGCTCGGCCGAGATATCAATCTTGTCCTCGGCCGCATGCCGCTCGATTAGGAGCGGCACGATGTAAAAATTGATGAACCGGTTCGCTGGATAGAAAATTTCCATGTCGCGGCTGACCGGTCCGCTGCTTTGTGTGAGAGATTTCCAATCAAGTCCGCGGACGCGTTCATCGAGCCGTTTGCCGATCGACTCTTCCGCTTCGAGGCCGAACAATTCGCACGCCGCGTCGTTCAGATAAGTGATGCGACCGTTCGAATCCGTGACGATGATCCCTTCCTGGACCGCGTTAAAAATCGTTTCGAGAAAACCTTTCTCTTGCGCAAGCCGCAAGAAATAATTCTGCACCTCTTCCGGCCCGATCTTGCCGAGCCGGCCGATAAGTTTTTCAAGAAAGCCCGCTTTCATACGTTGTTGTAGCGGCGGTCTATGACCGTCGCTATCAGCTGGGTGACTAAGCCTTGGCGACGAAGTGAAATTCTTTCACTTCCTTGAGAATAACAACGGAAGAATCAGCGCGTCTCGGCAGGGGCTGGTTGGCCAGTTTCTTTTTCGGCGCGTTCTTTCAACGCGGCCTTGCGCGAAAGTTTCACCCGGCCTTTGTCATCAATGCCGATGCACTTCACCCAAATCGTGTCGCCGGCCTTGACGACGTCTTCGGTGCGCTTGACCCGGAAATCGGCCAGCTCCGAGATATGCACCAGTCCTTCCTTGCCGGGAAGTACTTCCACGAATGCGCCAAACTCTTTCGTCGAAACGACGCGGCCCTGATACGTCTGGCCGATCTCGATCTCCTTCGCCATCCCGCCAATGATTTCCTTCGCGCGTGCCATCGATTCGCCGCTCGTCGCATAAATGTGCACCGACCCGTCGTCCTCGATATTAATTTCCGCGCCGGTCTCCGCGACGATACCCTTGATCGTCTTACCGCCCGGGCCGATAAGCGCGCCGATCTTCTCGGGATTAATTTTGATCGTCTCGATCCGCGGCGCGTACTTCGAAAGTTCCGCACGCGGTTTGTCGAGAGCGCCACGCATAATTTGAAGGATTTTCGTCCGCGCTTCTTTCGCCCGAGCGATCGCTTCGGTCATGATTTTGTGGCTCACGCCCGGGAGTTTCAGATCAAGCTGAAAGCCGGTGACGCCGGCGTCAGTGCCGCAGAGTTTGAAGTCCATATCACCGAAATGATCTTCCGAACCAATGATGTCGGTGAGCAATTCGTAACGCTTCAACTGTCGATCTTCGGCATGTTCGGTGACCAAACCGACCGAAATTCCCGCGACCGTTCCTTTCATCGGCACACCGGCATCCATCAGCGCCAGCATTCCGCCGCACACGCTCGCCATTGAAGTCGATCCATTTGATTCCATGATCTCGCTTGAAACGCGGATAGCGTAACGAAAATTGCTTTCGCTCGGCACGACTGGTTCGAGCGAACGTTCGGCCAATGCGCCGTGCCCGATCTCGCGCCGCCCGGGCGCCCCGGTACGTCCGGTTTCACCCACGCTGAACGGCGGAAAATTGTAGTGCAAAATGAAACGTTTCGATGTTTCACCGCCGCCGTACGCGTCGATGTTTTGCGCTTCTTCGATTGGCGCGAGGGTGGCCAGTGCGAGCGCCTGCGTTTCGCCACGTTGGAAAATTGCCGAACCGTGCGCACGCGGCAAAACACCGACTTCGCAACTGATCTGGCGCAAGTCCTGATAGCCGCGACCATCAACCCGTTTCTTTTTGTCGAGAATGCTGATGCGAAACGCTTTCTTCTGCACGTAATCAAATGCTTGGGAGATGGAGAACGCGTCGGTCTCCGGATGTTTTTCCAAGATCGACATCTTCACTTCTTCGCGGAGGGCCTCGACCGCCTTGGCGCGCGCGACTTTGCCTTCAGTGTAAAGCGCGCCTTCGATGCGGTTGCCCGCAACTTGATACGCGATTTCGAGCAACTCCGGCTTCACCGTCAGCAGCGGCATCTCGCGTTTCGGTTTGCCGATTTGCGAGGCGAGCTCTTTTTGGATCCGGATCATTTCGCGCGCGTGTCCGTGCGCGAACTCGAGCGCTTTTAAGAAATCCGTTTCCGGGATTTCCTTGGCTGCGCCCTCGATCATGATCACATCGTTTTCAGTGCCGACGTAAATCAGATCGAGGTCGCTTTCTTCGCGCTCGCTGTGGGTCGGATTCGCGACGAACTGACCGTTGACGCGACCGACGCGCACGGCCCCGATCGGCCCGGCGAACGGAATGTCCGAAACGCAAAGCGCCGCCGAGGCGCCGTTGATCGCGAGAATGTCGGGATCGTTCTGTCCATCAGCGCTGAGCAAGATCGAGATGATTTGCGTATCGTAAAAATATCCCTGCGGGAAGAGCGGCCGCAGCGGCCGGTCGATCATTCGCGAGGTTAGTGTTTCTTTCTCAGAAGGACGCCCTTCGCGTTTGAAATAACCGCCCGGAAATTTTCCGACCGCCGCCGCTTTTTCGCGGTAATCAACCGTGAGCGGGAAGTAATCCTGGCCTTCCTTAATGGCTGTGGCTGAGACCGCGCTCACTAGCACGATTGTGTCGCCGGATGAAACGATGACCGCGCCGTCGGCGAGCTTGGCGATTTTACCGGTCTCGATAGATATGTGAGTAGCCCCAATTTGGGCCGTGACCTTCTGTTGCATTTTACTTTCCTGGATGTGCGAATTCCAGGCCGGTCACCCTGACTGTAGGCTTTAATCCCGCGATGCGGAACTAAAACCTAAAATCCAAGGTGCCTTATCGGCCTGGTCTGCGCCTTGTTTTCTTATTCTCGATCTGGCTTCGAACTCGAAACACGCGCTAAGATCGATATCTTCCCGCAATCATTTTCGCAGGTTCAGCTTGTCGATCAGTTTCTTATAGCGATCCGCCTCAGACCGGCTCAAATAATCGAGCAAGCTCCGGCGTTGGGCGACCATTTTCAGGAGACCGCGACGCGACGAATGATCTTTGGCGTGGCTCTTCAAGTGTTCCGTCAGCTGCGCAATCCGGTACGTCAACAGCGCGACTTGCACGTCCGCGCTGCCGGTGTCCTTCCCGTGCAGTTGGAACTCCTTGATGTCCAACGTTTCCGTGTTCTCAGCCATTTCGAAGCGCCTATTTTAGACTAAGAATCCGCCTTCGCAAGTTTTGCTCCGGCGGGACAGGGGTCCGCTTTTGCAAGCGGCCGTGCGTGACTAGATCGGAATCGGCAGACCGCGAAGTCCGCGACGTGAGTGAAGTCGGATGCCGGGACCGGCCGGTTCCAAAAGCATCGACGATCGCCGCGACCTTGGCGTCGCTGACGAAGTTCGACGTTTTCAAATTAGGCTGGCGCCGCCGCGAACTTTAGCCAGAGATAGAGCAACAAGATCGAAAAGATGATCGACATGATGAATCCGGCCGGATGAAACGACGCTCCCGGTTGCGGTTTAGAGAAAATGCGACCAATTAATCCGCCGACAATCGAACCGGCGATGCCCAACAACGCGCATTTCCAGAACCCGAGGCGAGCTCCCAGGGTCAACTCCGCAATCCAGCCAACGATGGCCCCGACAACAATAGACCAGATGATGTGTAGCATATGTTTTGTTTTGGTTTGTTAGGCTGGCGAGGATATCAGGTTAATTAATTCGAACGCCACACTTTTTTGACCCGGTCGGAGGGCTGCTCGAGACGTAGTATCTTGTCGGACGCCCGTCAGTAGACCCTCCCTACTGTTTTCGCGCTTTTTCATCAGTCGCGAGATACTCGTCCCGCGGTGGACTGAAGGTGTCGAGGACGCGTGTATTCTCGACGGTTTCGACGCCGTGCGGAGCGTTGCTGGCGAGATAAAAGGAATCGCCGCTCGTGAGTTCGTGCGGCGTCCCATTTACAATTAGCCGCATTCTCCCTTCGAGAATGTGAACGATCTGCTCCTGCGGGTGCCGATGCTCCGGCATCTGGCTGCCGGCATCGAGTCGTGCCAGCATTTGATACATCGTTTTTCCACTCGCTACTGTCTGGCGTTTGATTCCAGAACAAATCTCAATCCACGGATTTTCGTTCTTCATAATGAGACTGGGCATCGGAAGACAATTGTAGGGCGTTTTTGCGAAACACCAATCTTAAGGCGCGGCGTCCGCCGCGGCGGTTGTCTCGCGCTTGCCGTCGTACCAGAGACCAAGTTTGTCGCGCGAGCGCGCTGCGCGTGTGCCGCGAATAATCACGACGAATGTATTCGCAAGAATTTCTCCCGCGGAATACATCCGAAGTTTCCGGCCTGAGGTAACAATCCGCTCATGCAGAACTTTGAAACGTCCAATTTTCCGAAGCGCGAGACTAAAAAAGACTTCTTCGCCAATAAAAAGTTGTTCATTAAATCCGCCGATTGCACCGAACGTTTTGCGTGTCGTGAAAAGGAACGCTCCGGCGCCAAGGTTTAGTCCGAAATAAATTGTGCAAAAAACGTGGATAAAGACGCGGGCCCAGAGTGGAATTGTACCGTCGGTCACTACTCGCGCACTGCCACCGGCATAATCAGCATCGAGCGCCGCAATTGCGCCGATAATATGCGTCGAGTTAATGCGCGTGTCGGCATCGACGAAGAACAAAATCTCAGCTTGCGCAACCCGCGCCCCGGCATTGCGGGACGCCGAGATTTGCCGCCGATCAATCGACACGACCCGCGCACCCGCGTTCCCAGCTATTTCAGCGGTCGTATCGGTCGATGCGTCGTCGACAACGATAATCTCGTATTCTTGTTGCGCGCCAGCCGCTGCCTTGTGGATCGCGGCGAGTGTCGATGGAAGCTCTACCTCTTCGTTATAAGCCGGAACGATGAAGGAAATCATCTTTTCCTTGCCCGTGGGTCGACCTTCGTTGGTAATTCGTACCAAATCTCGATAACGTAACTGTCGGGATCGGCGCAGAAAAGATAAGGTTCGCCGGGACAGAATTCGCCCTTGTCCAGAATCTTTCCGCCCGCTTTCTTCACGGCCCGCGCCGCTGCTTCGATGTCTTGCGCTTTGGTCAGGCGAAATCCGAAGTGTTCGATTCCGCCGCGTTGTCCCGTGCGTGGCGCATTTTCATCGAAGACCAATACATCGCGACTGCCTGGCGTCTGCGCCTGAATGAATCCCCCTTTATCGTAAACTTTGATTACGCCGAAAATCTTTCGATAAAACTCGAACGATCGTTTTGCATCCTTGACGGCCAGCGCAACGTGGGTCACTCCGTGGGTTTTAATCATTACTGCAACTTTACCGAGTTTCCCGAGTTCAATTCAATGCGTTGCTCGGCGGCCGGACACCCAAATTGACATAGCAAAATGTTCTCGCGCGTACTGACCATCCTTGTCGGCGTCTTGTCCTTTGCTCTTGTTTCCGGCTGCGCGAATAACAAATCGACCGCCCAAAGCGACCCAAAGTCGATGGTCCAGGAGGCTCCGAGTGGTCGCGATATCCACGGCGAAGTGGGCGTGATGTACGGCAGCGGAAATCTGTCTCGGCACTGAGAGGTTAGCTAAACCGCAAAGAACTCGAAAGACACGCACGAAGGAATTGGAAAGAATCTTCATGGTGAAAAGATTATAGGATCAGGTTCAGATCGCCGAACTCGTGCCAGAGATAGCGGCGCTGAATCGCTTCGTCGTAGGCAGCGCAAATTTTTTCCGCCGACAAGAATGCGCTCAGCAAATCGAGATGGCTCGCTTCCGGTTCGTGTAACCCTGTGAGCAAACCATCCGCCGCTTTAAGTTGATGGCGATTGTCGATCTTGAGCCGGGTGTAACCCCGCCCGCAGTTCACTCGGCCGTGTGCGTCGGCAACTGATTCGAGCGCGCGGACTATGGTGGTCCCGACCGCGATGACACGGCCGCCGCTTTCTCGCGCATGATTGACTTTCTCCGCCGCTGTCGCGCCTACAAAGTACTCCTCCTCGGACGCGGGATATTGCGCGTCGAGCTCGTCATCCATGTAAGAGGACAAACCGGTGTGCAAAACGACATATGCGGAATCAATCCCGCGGCGCTTTAGATCAAGCAACAATTTCCAGGTAAAAGTGCGTCCAGCCGAGGGCATCTCAGCTGAGCCCGGTTCTTTCGCGTAAACCGTTTGGTAATAATCGAGGTCCCATGGCGCCGAAACGTATTCGTAACGAATCGGTTTTCCGAGTCGGTAGATAAGATCGATAAGTTGTGTTCCGGAGGCCGAGAAGCGTAATTTCCAAAGCCGCGGGATGCGGGCGTCGCGTTCGAGCACGGTCGCGTTGAGATTCTCAGCAAAATTAATCTGCATCTGCGCGCGCAATCCGCATCCGAACGGGTCGCCCTGTTCGCAAATCAAAAGCGCCAGCCACGAATCATCCGGCAAATGTTCGGCCAAGCGCACTTCCATGCATGGACCATGTGCCGCACTGCAATCGCAACCGCGCAGGGACGCCGGCAGCGTCCGGCTCGAATTGAAAACCAGCAGGTCGTTTTTCCGGAGGTAATTGTCGATCTTATCAAAACGTGAATGCTCGATTCTTCCCGTTCCCCGATCGATCACGAGCAAACGCACCTGATCGCGGCGAATTCCGCGGCGCTCCGGCGGTTCCTTCGCACTCAGCTCCGGTGGCAAAACAAACGTGAACGCCATATAGGAATTAAATTCGTCACTGAGGGCGCGAAAGTCATTTGCGGTTAATTAACCTGAGCGCGCCAATCTTCCTGCGCTTGAAAGCGTTTTCCGGTAACTTCCTTTGATTCATCCGATGCGAGGAAAACAAAGACATCGGTCACGTCACCCGGATCGGCCCATTCTTTCGGATCTTCTGTCGGCTCGGCTGCGCGATGCATCGCTGTGTTCATGTTTCCGGGATCGACCCAATTGACGCGCACACCGGTTTCTTCGAGTTCCGACGCCCAGGTTTGAGACATTCCTTCAAGACCGAATTTCGAAATCCCGTACGCGCCCCAACCCGGATAACCGACCTGACCCGCATCGCTCGTTACGTTGATAATAGAGCCTCCGCGCTCGATCATCGCCGGCAGCGCATTCTTAATTAAAAGGAATGGCCCGATCAAATTCGTATCGAGCACTTCGCGAAAGTCTTCCATCGGATAATCGAGCAGGTTCGGCATCGGCGATGGCCCGATCGTCGAAGCATTGTTCACCAGCACATCGAGATGGCCTTTGAATTGTGCCAGCGTAGTTGCCACGATGCGCTCAATGTCGCGTGGCTTGCTCATGTCCGCTTCGATAACGACGACATCGACCTTGTCGGAACCGCTAGTCCGGCTCGGACCGATCTTGCGAATTTCATCGCGAACTTGGTTGAGACGATCAGCATGTCGCGCCACTAACGAAAGGCCGGCCACGCCTTCACGCGCAAAGCGGAGCGCCATTTCGCGGCCCAAACCCTGGGACGCGCCAGTGATCAGAATATTTCTGCCATTGAGCTTACTCATTCCGAAAACTTGATCCCGACCTTTTGTACTTCGCGATACGGCAAGAGCCAAATCAACGATTCATCATGAAGATCGACAACTTGAATACGGTTGCCCCAGGGATCGTGAAAATCGCAGCGGAACGGCGGCTCGAGTTTTAGTTTATATTTGCCGGTGATTTTCTTGCGCACCTCCGCCAGCTGCTGTTCGTCGCGCACCATGATCCCGAAATGGCGCATGCCTCCGGGGCTCAATTTGCTTACTTCGAAGATGGCAAGGAATTGATGTTCGCCCAACTTGAAAAAAGCATCGCCCTCGCCGCTATCGAGTTTCTCGAGATTGAAAACGTCCTCGTAAAACGCCACTGCCTTTGCAATATCGTCTACCTCGATCGCCACGTGGTTGCACCCGTAAACTTGCACGCTCATTCCACAATTTACATCGTCCTGCCCGCGAGAAAACTGCAGAAGGAGACTGACATGGACGAATTTGGTTATCTCTCTGACGCGTTCGGAACGGTATCACAAGTCGCTGATCGTTTTTGGAAGCGCATTCTTTGTTCTCTACATCCTCCTGCTTTACGCGCGGATACAGTGATTCGCGCACTCATCGTCTGAGTCGCTCCAAGGCGGTAATCAGTTCCGAGCTGCGCCGGCGAATCTCTTTGCAATGAACGGTCGCGAGTTCTTCAAGAAGTCTCTCGCCTTTTTCGGTGAGTTTAATATGCCGCTGCCGCCGATCCTCTGCACCCGCCGCTCGGGTGATCAGTTTTTTTCCGGCGAGGCGATCGACCAGGTTAACGGCCGAATGATGTTTAACTTGGAGGCGCTCGCTCAGGTGGGAGATCGTCAGTCCTTGGGGTGAATGGAACGCCTTGATCGCCAGAAGCGCTTCGTATTGCTCTGGATTAATGTCGGCGGTAGTCGTGAGGAAGTCTTTACTGAAGCGCAGGAACTTACGCAGAAGGTACCGAAAGTTTGCCAGGGCTTCGTAATCGTTGGCGGGGAGCGGTGGCATCTGGGCTAGACGTGGGGTTTTACCCGACAACATATCGACGGTCGATATATTGGCATGGCAGGTGCTATTTTTTCCATATTATGAACATTTCGTCTACAAGGTCTCACAAAGGTTTCACTCTCGTCGAGATTATGATCGTGGTGGCGATCATTGCGTTGCTCGCGGCGATCGCGGTGCCTGGATTCCTCCGGGCCCGCAAACGCTCGCAAGCCAGCCGTATCCTGAACGATCTGCGAATGATCGACTCAGCGGTTGACCAGTACGCGGTTGAGACCAACAGAAAATCCAACGATTCGGTTGCTGTCACCGATTGGACGAACTACCTCAAAAAGGGTTCGCTCCTTTACAACAACGGCAACAGCCTCCTGGGCAGTAGCTACGGTCCTCAGACCGTGGACACGATTCCACAGGTGCCCCTATCGGACCTGAATGTGTTGTCCGATGTCGCCGGTACCGGCTTCTGGTCGCCCTACGGACCCTAGGCCGCGCAGCTGGTCGCGTTCTCGTTGCGAGAGGCCGACCGGTAGTTTGGCGGGCGGGTATGGAATCCGCTGATCACGTCGGCGAGAAACCTGCTCTTGGGTCCTGCAAATGGGTGATTTTTTCGTGAAGCATTTTGAAACGCTGCTTCCGCTTGCGGTACGGTGGGCAGCTGAAGAAGAAGAGCGGATTTTGCGCGAGGGCGTGCCGCTTTCTGATGAAGAGATTGCCCATGCAAGACAGATCGGCATTCAAAAGCCAGAGCGCGTCCGCTTGTTGCGCGTGGACGCGATTCCATTTCCACCGCATCCACTCCTAAAAGAAGCGTCCTACGCAATTCGCTTCTTCACCGCCGCGCCGCGCGGGCTCACTTTGCGTCATGGCATTTTTGTTCGCTCCGATTCCTGGCGTGATCGGGCCCTCATCGCCCACGAGCTCGCCCACACCGCTCAATATCAACGGCTCGGCGGCATTCTTCCCTTCCTCCGAAAATATCTCTTCGAATGCGCGACCATCGGCTACGACAAAGCGCCGATGGAGCAGGAGGCCATCGCTACTGCCGCGCGGGTTTGCGGTTCGTGCTGAGTCTATTTTTTTCTGTGGCCGACCATTTCGCCGGTGACCGTGCGCGGATCAAGCCGGGTGAGATGTTTTTCCATAGTTGGTGTTAACAACGGAACGTGCGGGATTTCGCAGAGATGTTCGGCAATGAACCAGATCGGTTTGTCCGTTGTCATCCAATTGAGACGATCGAAGCGCGACAGATTCACTGGTCGTGAGTATCGGCGGAGAGTTCGTTCCCGTCGCAGGTTGAAATAGATATTGAAGTAGCTCATGGCCAGTTCGCGCAAGCTGCGGTAAACCGGTTCGCGATAACGGCAGCCTGTGAAATTCGATTTCGCGACCGCGCCCCAATGGCCGCGCACTTTGAAAATCGCGACGACGTGATCCGTGTCCTGCTCGGCTTCCAAATCAAAAATTAGCGGAGGGAACCCAAGGACGCGGAGCGCGGCAGCGGCAAAAATGCCGCCTTCGAAGCAAGAGCCGGTGCGATCGTGCAAAACTTTTTGCGGCGATCGCGCGGTGTAGCCGAGATTATATGCCAACTCATCGAGAAAACGCTGAACGCCGGCCGGCGTTTTCAGTGCGCGTAACGTGCGCAACTCCGAACGCGTAAAAGCAAAGTCCGGCGCCGCAGATGTCGATCTTTTCTTCGAGCGCCTCTTCATTATTCGCGTCACGAACGCGAATTAGACATAGCGCCGCAACTCGGAATTACAATCCAACCGGATGTCGTGCCTCAAAGCCGAAGGGCATCCGCTCGGCTGTTTGCCAACCGGGCTTCCACCGGTCGTGCCCGGTAAGATAAGGCGTCGTGTCGAGTCGCAAGCCCGCGATAATGGCAAAGGTGTGGCCGTTGCGCGCGTAAATCGTGATCCATTTGCCGCGGCCGCTTTCACCGAAACGGCGAAAGTCTGACGAGCTCATCGGCGATTTGATTAAATTGGCCGCACCGAGAGCGTAGGAAACGGTGCCGGAGCAATCATAACCGCAATCGCGAAATGATTTGTGTCCGCCGCCGAAGCGGTACGGCTTGGAACGAAGTTGGTTGGCCGCCCAAATCGCGCGTTTCACAGCGAGTGGCGCAGCCTCCGGAGCTGCCGCTTGGCCGAAGCGAAGGCGCGCCCGGTCTCCAGACACAGTGGGACCGGTGGTCGGAAAGGTGTCGGCGACTGTGGATCGAACGATCGCGGCAAAAACAGCCGTGCCGAGGAAGATTTTGAGGCTCAAGGGATGCACAAACCGTTTTCGAAGCGTGTCTTATGCCATAAGATTGGCCCTTGAAAAGCAAAAAATTCGAAGAAGAACGTGACACAGTCACTGCTTTTTAAGGAGATCATATGAGTTCGAAATTCGGAACGGTTCATGCTGCAAGAAGGCAAGCATGGCAGCGCAGCAACCCGACCGCGGCCCGCTACGGACCGAGATTGATTTTCGCGAAATCTTAGCGACTTCGCAGGACGCCGAAGCTACGCAATTCCGTAACTCTACGGACCGCCCAGAGCTTGACCCTAAAGTCCCCGAATCAGGCCAGTGGATTGGATCTTGCTGCCCGGTTCGCATTGGCCGGTCCGGATGGACAGGCCTCCTTTTCGCGGCCGTCGCGTCTTTGGGTGGCCTTTTCTGCGCACTCCATTTTTTCGACTACCAGGAGTATGTCCGACCGGGAACTCACCGGTCGCGCGAATTTCTTTATCCCAGACCATTGATCGCTTCGGGCGAGACAGTTTCAAATGGAGTCGCTCGAGGTTCCTTGCTTCTTGCTGCGAGCCGCGGAAAGTCGCTTGGACGCGGCGCGAGCTCTCCCGGGCCTGAACCGGATTCCGGTCCAAGCTCAGGTATTGGACCCGGCGTTGGGCAGGGCGCTGGCAACAATCCGAATTCACCGTCGCCACCAATAAATCCAAATCCTGCTTCGCCGCTGTCGGGCGATTGAGTGGCCGCTGATGTGGCACGCGCAGGCAGCTCTGGGCCGGGTCGTTCGACCAGCACCTCGAAGGCGGTCGCTTCCAAGACCGCCGCCTCAAACGCAGGGCGCGGAACCGACGAGCGGCGAAGAAGTGTTATGCAAGATGGGGTGCGGACGCCAAGGCATTCACAAACCAAGCGCGGGTCTTTGGCGTCCGCGCGAAGAACGATTTCGAGGCCCGGGCAAGGTTTCTTCGAGCGGTTATTTGGCAGAGCTCGACGAGCCGGCGCGGCTGCAAGATCGAGTGCGCACCCTGCCCGGCAGACTAGCGACGGGACCGTAAGATTGAGCGCGCACATTGCGCAACAGACTACCAGCGGAACGAAAAATCGATCGAACGCTATCGCGATGATAAGCTCAGTGCGCTCGACACAACAGACTGCCAACGCAATGCAAAATCGATCGAACGCTAATGCGATGATAAACTCAGCGCATTCAACGAGCTTAATGGTGATGGGCGGCGGATTGGGTGGGTCCGGGCTAGGCGGGCACGGCGGCGGCCGGGGAGGTGGCCACGGCGGCGGCGGCCGTCACTAAAGCTCCGCAAGGTCTCAATGGAACCGTTAGTCGTTTTCCGCTCGCTGCGGCTCGCCGGTGAAACCATTCTCGCGCCTTGGTATTTTTATTCGCAACTGGTAACCTTAGGGAATGACGCGCGCGCTGGCGCTGTTGGCTGCAATCGCCACCGCAGCCGCATTCGCACAGAACGAATCGCCGAAGAAAGATACGGACGAGTCGTTCGAGGTTGAGCCGCCCCTGTTGATTCCAAATCGATCGGACGAACTGGTGCCGCCTGCGAATGTAGCGGCCACGTCCGGGCAAGAGGTCGATCTTGCGCACTTGGAAAAAGACTTCGAACGCGCGAAAAGAAACGCCGCCGGCGTCGAACGGTCCTGCAAAATCGGCGCTTTATCGAAAGTCGAGGCGGAGCAACGCGCATTGCGCGCCGTGCGCTTGGAAAGTGATCTCGCCAATGCGCGGCTCGCGCAAGCGAAGGAAGAGATGCTGGAAAAAGAAAAACAATTAGCCGCAGGCGGGATTTCGAAAGAGGCCTTGACGGAAACCGAGACTGCGCTCGCGCTCGCAATTGAAACTGCCCACGCCGCCGCTGCCAAACGCGAACGCGCCGAGCTCGAGGCCGCCGAAGCAAATATTCATCGGCAGGAAAAACTTCTCGCCTTCGGCCGCGCCCGAAGATCCGACGTTTCCCGCGCCGAACAAAAACTGGCCGAACTCAAAGCCCAGAAAAATTAGTCTATTGTGGTAGCAGCTGTGTCGACTGCGAATCTGTTGTAGCGGCGATTGTGCCAAGCGCCGAAACTAGAAACAGGTGCTCGCCGCGGCGAGCACCTCTACAACTCAGGAATGCCTAACGAATCCAAAAAGATCGATCCACGCGTGCGCATCGGTCACGTGCATTTGAAAGTCGCCGATCTCGACCGCGCATTAAACTTTTATTGCGGCGTGCTCGGATTCGAACTGGTGGAACGCCACGGAAGCGAAGCTGCGTTTGTCTCGGCGGGCGGATATCATCATCACATCGGTTTAAACACTTGGGAAAGCGCTGGCGGCAATCCACCGTCGTCGGGAACGACCGGTCTTTATCATCTCGCCATTCTGTATCCAACGCGCACCGAACTCGCTGACGCCCTGCGTCGCTTGATCGCGGCCAAGGTTCCGCTCGACGGCGCGAGCGATCACGGCGTGAGCGAAGCAATATATCTGCGCGATCCCGACCAGAACGGCATCGAACTTTATTTCGACCGCATGAACTTTGGCCGCGCACACCTAACGGCAAATTGTCGATGTGCACGAAGCCGCTCGATGTTGATGCGTTGCTTGAACTAAAATAAACCGCTCGGAAATTTTGTTTCATGGGAGCGCCGACTTCCGGATACGCGTTGATGCGGCACTGGAAATTTTGGAAGGAGCTTACAGCTACAGCTCACTCGCGCAGAAGTACGCGAATCGAAAGACCGACTGCGTTCTTCGATTCAAAAAGCTACCGTGGCAGCGAAAGATTTGGTTTGAACGCAGACTATCCGTACGTTGAACCAGGTTGGCAGTGCGTCACGCCTGTAACCTAAATGAGCATGTTTTGTTTCCGACTGAAGTTGCGGTGCAATCTTTTCGCGAGTTCTACAACACCCAAGACTGGGCTGAAACTCCAGACGAGTTCGAAAGCATTGAGGTCGCGCTCGTCGACCCAGGCAAAAGCGCGAATTAGTATCCCGCCGCCATCCCGTCTTTACGTGATTCGCTGGCGCCGACGTAAATGCGTTGGCCGTCGTGCATTTCCACTTTGATGGCTTGGTAGCCGCCGTAACCGCCGACGTCAAAGCGGACGTCGTGGCCGCGCTTCTTTAATTCGCGCACGGTTTCGTAGGGAATGCCGCTTTCGACTTCAACGTAGCCGCCGTTCTCGGTCATTTTTTCGCCGGTCGGCTCGTTGTCGCCTTCGTGTTGCCACCGCGAGGCGTCGCCGGCTTCCTGGACGTTCAAACCGAAATCGATCTGGTTGGTGAGCACCTGGACGTGACCCTGCGGCTGCATGCCGCCACCCATGACGCCGAATGCCTCCCACGGTTTGCCATCTTTCATGACGAACCCGGGAATGATGGTGTGAAACGGGCGCTTGCCCGGCGCGTAAATGTTCGCGTGCCCCGGCTCCATCGAGAAAAGTTCGCCGCGATCTTGAAACATGAATCCGAGCCCGGGCACAACGATGCCGCTGCCCATCCCACGATAATTGCTTTGGATGAGCGACACCATGTTGCCTTCATCGTCAGCGGCGCACATGTAAATCGTGTCGCCTTGGTCGAGCGCAGGATTTCCTGGATCGACATGCTTGTTCGCATGGTTCGGGTCGATCAATTTGCGCCGCTCGACTGCATAACTTTTCGAAAGCAAACCGGCCAGCGGGACTTTGGCGAACGCGGGATCGGCATAAAATTTCGCCCGATCCGCCCAAGCGATTTTCTTCGCTTCAATCATCGTGTGCAACGCATCAGGCGAATTGCGCCCCATGGAGCTCAGATCGAATCCTTCCAGGATGTTCAACATCTGCAACGCGGCGATACCCTGGCCGTTCGGCGGCAGCTCGAAGACATTATAGCCGCGATACTCAACCGAGACCGGATCGACCCATGTCGATGTGTGCTTCTCGAAATCGACCTTGCGTAGAAAACCGCCGTTCTCGTGCATGAAAGCGTCGATCTTGTCCGCAATCTCGCCTTTGTAAAAAGCGTCGCTGCCTTTCTCGCCGATCAATCGCAACGTTTTCGCGAGCGCCGGATTTTTGAAAATGTCCCCCTTGGCCGGAGTCCGGCCTTTGCCATCGAGCGTGTACGTTTCGAGAAAGGCGCCGGGCAAGCCTTTGTAGATTCGTGGACCAAACGCCCAGTAATAGGCAATGAGTTCTGTGACTGGAAAACCTTCTTCGGCGTACTGGATTGCCGGCGCGAGATCATCGCTCAATTTCAGTTTGCCGAATTTCTTGTGCAGCTCCGACCAGGCATTGACGGTTCCCGGGACGCTGATTGGCAACATTCCAGTCGGCGGAATTGTTTCGCGATGCAATTTCGCGAGCTCGGATTTCATCTGCTCGTAGCTCAAGCCGACCGGCGAGCGTCCGCTCCCATTGATTCCGTAAAGTTTGTTTTCCTTCGCGCTGTAAACAATCGCGAAAAGATCGCCGCCAATGCCATTCGAGACCGGCTCCATTAATCCGAGCGTTGCATTCGCTGAGATCGCCGCATCGACTGCGCTACCGCCGCGTTTCAAGATGTCGATCCCAACCTGCGTCGCGGCCGGCACGCTTGTACAAACCATCCCGTGCCGCGCCAGAACTTCGGAGCGGGTCGCGAAATTCTTTCCGGTGATGCGATCGATCTGGGCGAACGAATTCCAAGGAAATACGAGCAAGGTGACCAAGAGAAAAATGACGCGCACCGATATCATTCGATCGAAGCTTACCATCGCGGTTGTTTTGGGCGAAAGCCGAGAGTTGCGTAAGGTGACGCCCGAGGTAGTGCCAAAATCTGGTTACAGGAATCGTAACTGTAGTCCGTCAAAACTTCTGTCATGTTAATTCGCGTTCTTATCGCACTCGCGCTGATGGCTTCCACTGTTGCGCCCGCGCGCGCGGCCGAGCAGTCGTTCGGTGACACGATCAAGAAGATTTTTTCGACGCCAACCCCCACGCCGAAACCACGAAAAAAGAAAACCTCTTCCACCACGAAAAAGGTATCGCCCTCGCCGAGCCCTTCGCCGAGAAAGAAATTTTCGCCGCCAACAGAACAAGAATCACCCGCGCCATCAGTTACGCCGTCGATTAAGAAGAAGAAACCTTCGGCTTCGCCGTCGCCGAGCGCGTCACGGAAGCGAAAGAAAAAATCTTCTCCTACGCCGGAGCCGATCGAGACGCCGCCGAGGTCGCCAACGCCGAGCGCGACCCCATCTCGCATAGTAACTCCGAAAAATTCACCGACGACTACAACGGAATCGCCGTCTCCGGGCACTCCGAGAAAACACGGCGCACCCAACGCCACGCTGACGCCCGACGCGATCAAAGGTTTTGATAATTATCCGCAGAGCGTGCAGAAGCTTTTGGCCTCAGCGCTCGACCTGACCACGCGCAATCTGGATTACAAATATGGTTCGGCCGATCCAACGAACGGCGGGATGGATTGTTCGGGGTTTGTTTATTACGTGCTTAAACAAAACGGCGTTGACGATGTGCCGCGCGATTCGAGCGAGCAATACGTTTGGCTGCGACGGGGACGGAATTTCGAGCCGGTCCTCAGCCAAAAGGACAATTCATTCGAACTCGAAAACTTAAAGCCAGGCGATTTGCTGTTCTGGACTGGCACATACTCGATCGAGCGCGACCCGCCGATCACGCACGCAATGATTTACCTCGGCCGGGAAAGGAAAACGGGTCAACGCGTAATGGTGGGCGCGAGTGACGGTCGCATTTATCAAGGGGAGTCGCGCAATGGCGTGAGCGTCTTCGATTTTAGAATTCAGCGCGCCGGAAAAACGGACGGAGAAAAATTGAGACCGACTTTCGTCGGCTACGGCCACATTCCAGGATTGCACGAGTAGCAGAGCGCTTTCAGTCCAACGTCGCCGTCGTCTGGGATTTTGCGATTGGAAGTTGATTGGAGCTTGGATGTTGGGATTTGGTGCTTAATTGGAGTTCATGAATTTCGCGAACAAAACACCCACCCAGCTCGGTTATCGCATGCCGGCGGAGTGGGAGCCTCATGTCGCGACCTGGCTTTCCTGGCCGCGACGCGAAGGAATTAGTTTTCCAGGAACATTCGACCTCGTTTTGCCGGCGCTGCGCGACATGGTCCAGGCGCTCACCGAATCGGAGCAAGTCTGCATTAATGTTTGCAACGGCGCACACGAAGCCGAGGCGCGCACGGTGTTGCACGGTATCAATCTTTCCCGCGTCACCTTTTATTGCGTCCCAACCAACGAGCCGTGGTGCCGCGATCACGGTCCGATTTTTCTGACACGGAATGCCGATCCCAAGCTTGCGGGCCTCGATTGGGATTACAATGCGTGGGGCAATAAGTATCCGCCGTTCGATCTTGATGAGGTCGTGCCGACCCGTGTGGCCGACATTTTGAAAGTTCCGATTTTTTATCCGCGGATGATTTTGGAAGGCGGCTCGATTGAAGTGAACGGCGCGGGTGCGTTGCTTACGACTGAATCGTGTTTGTTGAATAAAAATCGCAATCCGGATTTGAGCCGCGACGAGATTGAACTACGACTGCGCGATTTCCTCGGAGTCCGCAAAATTCTTTGGCTCGGCGAGGGGATTGCCGGCGACGATACCGACGGGCACATCGACGACCTCGCTCGTTTTGTTTCGGAACGCAAGGTCGTGACGGTTGTTGAGAAAAATCGCGACGACGAGAATTTCGAGCCGCTCCAGGAAAATCTCGCCCGTTTGCAGGAGATAAAGATCGATAATCAGAAGGTCGACATCGTGACGTTGCCGATGCCAAGAAAGATAGTGCGTGAGGACCTGCGTTTGCCGGCGAGCTACGCCAATTTCTACATTGCCAACACTTGCGTGCTTGTGCCGATCTTCGCCGACCCGGCTGACGAGATTGCCTTGTCGGTCTTGCGGGCGCTTTTTCCAAATCGTCGGGTTGTCGGCATCGATTCGCGCGAAATAATTTGGGGCTTGGGCGCATTTCACTGTCTGACGCAGCAACAGCCTGCTGTTTAAATCGTCACTTCTGCGCGAAATCGATAAGGAGCCCCTACCGCTTGTAAGGTTTGGGATCCGTTGACCTCGTTCCGGATTGGAAAGGGAATTCAATCCTTCGTTTGCCGCGCACGATGGAAGAACAAATAGATCGAGCGCTGAAGCTTTTTGAAGTCGGCTTGTTTGCCGGCAGGCACTCCGCCGACGCTCCGGTTGCCCGTCACAGGCCGCTACGGTCAATCTGCCTGCGGTGCGGGTTTGTAGCCGCTTTTGAGAATCGCGTCGTGCAGATCGGGCGGATGTATTTTTCGCGCGTCGAATGTTACGATGACGCGCTCTCGGTCTAGATCCACTGTCACATCGCGCACGCCGTTCATTTTCATCAGTACGGGGCGCAATTTTCGCACGCATGGATCGCAATCTTCGCCCTCGGTCGCGATCTCAATTGTTTCGAGAATGGCGTGATCGGCGCGTTCAGGGTCGAACGGGTCGCTCGGTTCGGGTTCGTTTGGTCGCGCGGGATCCATCACCTATTTAACGCAACTCGAAGTCGCGCTGGCCGTCTCGTGCGCAATGGGCTCGAGCACATGCCAGACGTTTTCAGCAAGAATCTTTTGGCCGGCAGCGTTCGGGTGAATCCCATCCGGCAAAGTTAATGACGGATCGCCGCCGACGCCAGCGAGCAAATATGGGACAAGCGCGGCTCGATTCTTCGCCGCGAACTCGCTGAACATTTTCCCGAAGGCGAAAACGTAATCGTCGCTGGTGTAATTAGGCAGTTGCATTCCCACCACCACGATCCGCGCGTTGGGATTGCGCGCTTTTACCCTGTCGATGATTGCCTGAAGGTTTTTTTCGATTTCATCGATTGGCACGCCACGGAAAGCGTCGTTGATCCCAAGTTCAAGAATAAAGATGTCGATTCCGCGTTTAAGATGCTTGGGCAGGCGCTTCAGGCCGCCGTCGGTAGTGCTGCCGGTCGCGCTCGCGTTGGTGACTTCAAAATTCAACCCGGCGACGCGCAGTTTATCGGTTAGCAGGGCCGGATAAGCCTGGCTTGGTTTGAGGCCAAATCCTTCCGACAGACTGTCGCCCAACACGAGGATTTTCTTCATTCGGGAAAAATCACGCGGCGCGGAATCGGCAGGCTGCGTCAGAAATAAGATCGGCAGTGAAATAGCGAAAAGCGCGGCACTTCGGCATTGCTTCACCCTCGTACGCATTTACTTTTCCGCCCTTATTCGTTACTGACAAAGATTTGGTCAGCAATCGAAAATCGAAACTCGCAATTCGAAACTTTAATTATGGCTAATTACGGAATCAACGGCTTCGGGCGCATCGGGCGCAACGTCCTGCGCGCGATGACGCAAAAACAAGTCGAGCGTGTCCGCGCAATCAACGATCTCACCGACACCCATACGCTCGCGCATTTGCTGAAATGGGACTCGGTCCACGGCAAATTCGATGGGGAAATCGGCTATGACGATGGAAACATCATCGTGCGCGGTCAAAAAATTAAAATCCTTAAAGAGCGCGACCCGGGAAATCTGCCGTGGAAAAAGTTGGGTGTCGATGTCGTGCTGGAATCGACCGGGTTTTTCACCAGCCGCGACAAAGCCGAGCTCCACATTTCCAAAAGTGGGGCGAAGCGCGTGCTCATCAGCGCGCCGGCCAAAAATCCGGACGCGACGCTTTGCATCGGGATCAACGACGATATTTACGATCCGGCCAAGCACACCATCGTTTCGAACGCGAGTTGCACGACCAATTGCCTCGCGCCGCTCGCAAAAGTTTTGAACGACAGATTTGGTATCGCGCACGGATTCATGAGCACGATCCACAGCTACACGAACGACCAGCGTATTCTCGATTTTCCGCATGAAGATTTGCGACGCGCGCGGGCGGCGGCGATCAACATCATTCCGTCGAGTACGGGCGCAGCGAAGGCGATCGGCGAAGTCATTCCGGTATTGAAAGGCAAGTTGAACGGCGGCGCGTTTCGGGTGCCAACGCCGGACGGTTCGGTCACGGATTTCACTGCGGTGCTCGAGAAGGATGCCACGGCCGACACCGTCAACGCTGCATTTAAGGAAGCCGCGGCGGACAAGAGTTATAAAGGCGTGCTCGAATACAGCGACGAGCCGCTCGTTTCTCATGACATCGTGGGCAATCCGCATTCGTGCATTTTCGATAGCAAACTGACCATCATGCTGGGTAACCGCTTCGTGAAAGTAGTCGGTTGGTACGACAACGAATGGGGCTACAGCAATCGGTGCGTGGAAATGCTGGAAATGCTTGTCAAAGTAGGGATCGTAATCGTGCTCCTGCTCGTGATCGATTTGTATTGATCCATGAAAGCATATTTCGATCACGAGAAGCTGGATGTTTATCGCGAAGCAATTGCCTTTTGCGGTTGGGTTGGCGAGCTTCTTGCCCAAATTTCGTCGAAGGCGGCGGCGAAAGACCAACTTGATCGTGCTTCTACGAGCATTCCCCTCAACGTTGCGGAAGGGAATGGGAACTTTTCGGCGCCCGATCGGTCTCGTTTTCTTGAAATTGCTCGCGGATCAGCTCTGGAATGCGCTGCTTGTCTGGACGTTTTGGTCGCGCGCAAACTAGCAGACGACGCGCAGGTTGCGCCGGCGAAGGAACAGCTCGTTCGCGTTGTGCAGATGCTTATCGGCCTCTTGCGCAGGTTTTCCGAACGTGCGGCCGTTTTGCGCGAAGATGAACCAAAGATACTTGTCCGAGCGCGAGCACGATTACGAGCAGGAGCACGAGTCGTTATGAGCAAGCTTTCCCTGCGCGATCTCGATGTTCGCGGGAAACGCGTGCTGGCGCGTGTCGATTTCAATGTGCCGATTGAAGAGAGTGACGGCAACATAGAGATCACCGACGACACTCGAATCCGCGAGAGTTTGCCGACAATCAATTATCTGCGAGAACATTGTGCCAAGACGATTTTGATGTCGCACTTCGGGCGGCCGAAAGGCAAGCGGGTGGAGAAGTATTCGCTCCGCCCGATCGGTGATCATTTGCACTCGCTTATCAATCGCCCGGTGATCTTCAGCCAGGACACGATCGGGACGTGTGCCGGAAAAGATCATTGAGCACATGGAGGAGGGTGACGTGGCGTTGCTGGAGAATTTGAGATTTCAGCCCGAGGAAGAAGCGAACGATCCGAAATTTGCCCAATCGCTGGCCAAGCTGGGCGATCTTTATGTGAACGACGCGTTCGGCGCGGCGCATCGCGCGCATGCCTCGACTGCCGGCATCACCAAGTTCGTCAAGCAGGCAGCGATGGGTTTCTTGATGGAGAAAGAATTGAAATATCTCCACGAAGAACTCGACAAGCCGGCAGAAACCTTTCGTCGTCATCATGGGCGGCGCGAAAGTTTCCGACAAGATCGGCGTGCTCAAGGCGCTGATGGAAAAGGCGGACACGATTTTGATTGGCGGCGCGATGGCGAACACATTTTTCAACGCGCAAGGGATTCCGATCGGCAAAAGTCGCGTTGAAGCCGACAAGACGGACCTCGCAAATGAACTTGTCGATCTTGCAAAGAAGCGCGGCGTTAAATTTTTGTTGCCGGTGGATGCGGTGGAAGCGCAGGAAATCCGCGCGGGCGCGCCAATTCGAAATACGAGCCGGCTCTCGCCTGAGCACGGAATCAGCGACGGCTGGCAGGCGGTCGATATCGGGAGGGCGACGATCGCGCTTTTTCAGGAGGAAATCGCAAAAGCGAAAACGATTTTGTGGAACGGTCCGCTCGGCATTTTCGAAATTCCGGATTTCGCGGAAGGAACAATTGCAATCGCCGAAGCGATGGCCAAGTCCGGCGCAACCACGATCATCGGCGGCGGCGATTCGGTCACCGCGGTGAAACAAGCCGGACTGGCCGACAAGATGACATTTATTTCGACCGGCGGCGGCGCGTCGCTCGAATTGCTCGAAGGCAAGGAACTTCCCGGGGTCGCAGCGTTAACTGAAAAAAATTAGACAGGAGTTACCGGATTAACACGATGAATGGGATTGATTTCGCTGCTTCTCTCTCAAAAGGTCAATCAGCTCCTGTTAATCCTGTCCGATACTGATATGCGCAAAAAAATCGTAGCCGCGAATTGGAAGATGAATATGACTCAGGCGGAGTCGGCGCGCTTCATTGAATCGCTCCTGCTCGATCTGGGCGACATTCGCGACGTAGAGGTTGTCATCGTCCCGCCATTTACTGCGATCGCGAAAGTGACGGAGTTGCTGGAAAAAGCGCAGAACATCAAGGTCGGCGCGCAAAACATGCATTGGGAACGCAAGCGGCCCGTTCACGGGCGAGATCAGCGCGGCGCTGTTGCGCGATCTGTTTGTTCATTATGTCGTGCTCGGTCACAGCGAGCGGCGCACGCTCTTTGGCGAGACCGATGAGATTGTGAACCGGAAAGTGCGCGCGGCGCACGAAGCGACGTTGCGCCCGATCGTTTGCGTTGGCGAAACGCTTGAACAGCGCGACAAAGGCAACGTCGAGAAAATATTGTCAATCCAACTGCGCGGGAGCCTGGCTGATCTCAGCGAAAAAGAACTTCAGGAAACCGTTATCGCCTATGAGCCGGTGTGGGCGATCGGCACCGGCCGGATTGCCACGCCTGAGCAAGCGCAGGAAGCGCACGCTTTCATTCGGCACACGCTTGCTCGAAATGTCGGATGAAGCGACGGCCGATCGCATTCGCATTCAATATGGCGGCAGCGTTAAACCGGAAAATGCGCGCGAATTGATGTCTCAACCAGACATTGACGGCGCATTGGTCGGCGGCGCCAGTCTCGATCCGCGCAGTTTTGCACAAATCGTGAAGGCAGCGCGCGATGAAGAGGGCTCGGCGTTGTAGCTACAGTCACTTCTTAATTTCCAGATAGGTGCGCGATTGGACTTTGTTGGTCCCGGGCTGCAATTCTTCAATCCGCATTTGTTTCAGGAACCAGCGATTGTTTATTTTTTGCGCGGAAACGACTTCGAAGCGTTTCGCAAGCTGACCGTTCCAATCGTAGCCTTCCATGCGCATCAGCGCGCCGTTCGCTTTGTCGACCCAGAGGAAGATGTTCGAATATTGCGAGTCGCGCGAGGGCGCGCGCAATTGCAGTTTCCAACAGCTGCGTGTGCGCACGGTTTCGTCGCCAAGGACCCGTGCGTTCGGCCAATAGAGGAATTTGAGCGCGAGGTCTTCGTAAGTAATGCCGGTGTCGCGGATTTTTTGGTCAAGCTTCGCAGCGGCAAACACTTCGGTCCCGGTATCGGTGACGAGGTCGAGGCGGGAGCCGTTTTCGGCCAGCCGCAACTGCAACACTTCTTCGGGGTTTTCGAACGAGTAACGAATCAACGGTCCCGTTTGAGTGAGATGAAACGGAACGATATTTCCGTTTTCCCGCAGCTGGCCCTGGAGATCGATCTCCTGCCGGGTCTCGAGCATTCGGACTGAATCGAGAATCTCTTTGGCGGACGGCGGTGGTTCGGCGAAAATCGACAACACGCACGCAAAAGAAATGGCGAAACACGAATGACGAATGACGAATGAAGCACGAATACGCGAATGGCGAAGCGAGATCGAAGATTTCATTGGGTCAATTTGGGTTTCGTCATTCCTTCGTCATCAGACATTCGTCATCCGTGTTTCATCCTTCTCACTGATAACGGCAAGATTTAAAGTTATTGCTGCTTCATTCGAGCCCGTGGACCAAACTCTCTCTCATCTTATCAATGCGCGCTGGACAAATCCGGCGCTCGATTTGCTGATGGCGTCGGTGAGTGACGTAAATATTTGGAGACCCCTTCTCATCATCGTCGCGCTTGCTGCGGTGGTTTTCGGCGGATTTAAAATGCGCGCCTGTGTTTTCTCTTTGCTCTTGTCCCTGCTAATCGCGCAGCAGGTCACCAACGTTTTGAAATCTGCCATTAATCGGGCCCGTCCGAGCCATATCCAAAGCGTCCGGATGGTTCGGTTACAGAAGGCGAACCCGGAATTTCTGGCGCTCTTCAAAAAACCGATCATTTATTCGGAGCGAATTGATCGTGTTCGCGGAGGGCCGTCGTTTCCATCCGGACATATGACGAACAACACCGTGATCGCGGATGTGCCTGACGATTTTTTACCGGCGGCGCGGCGCGCTTTATTGGATTCTCACCGCGACCGTCGGCTACTCGCGCATTTATCTTGGGGCGCATTGGCCGAGCGACGTTATCGGAACTGTCTTTCTCGCGGCGGGCGAAACACTGCTCATTATCGCTGCGCTTGAGTTGACTTGGAGATGGGCGGCGCAAAAGTGGGCCCCAACGATTTTTGCACGACATTCGAGTCTGATTACAGATGTGGAGCAAGTTCCCAGCTTGCCTACCGATAATTCGCACGTTGGAAACTCGCGCCACAACTCATGAGTAAAACACGGGCGGTCTGGTTCTTCGTCGGAGCGCTTACGCTCGTCCGATTGTCGATGTTGGCGTCGACCGATCTTGAATTCGACGAGGCCCATTACTGGATGTGGTCGGAGCGTCTCGCGCCCGCATACTTCAGCAAAGGGCCCGGCATCGCATTCGCGATTCGAGCCAGCACCGCACTTTTCGGCGCGAATGAATTCGGCGTGCGTTTCTCGAGTCCGATTCTCGCGGCGGGGATGAGCTTGCTTCTTTATTATTTCGCCCGCCGCATCTTTAACGACGCTGCAGGCCTTTGGACTGTTATCGCCCTGAACGTTACCCCCATTTTCAACGTCGGCGCGTTTGTGATTACAACCGACTCGTTATCGATCTTTTTTTGGACGTCGGCCATGTTCAGCTTCTGGCTCGCGCTCGAAAAAAGCCCGCGGTTTTCATTTTACTGGCCGTTGACCGGGTTGCTCATTGGTCTCGGATTTCTTTGCCGATACACGAACGCATTCGAGGTCGTCTCGGTGTTGCTTGTGCTTGGATTTGCGCCGCGCTTGCGGCAGGAATTCAAAAGACCCGGTTTGTATTCCCTGGTTGGGCTCTTTGCACTCTGCACCATTCCGCCGATCGTTTGGAACGCGCAGCACGCCTGGATCACCCTCGCTACATCTGCGCACGCGCGGCAGTCTCACTGAAAACATTGGTTTTCGTCCGCTCGAGGCGTTCAAATTTTTTGGTGAACATTTCATTTTTTACTCGCCCCTGCTCTTCCTCGCACTGGCTTGGGGAGTGATCGGCAGTTGGCGGCGCGTTAATCAGCAGTTCAAGGTGCTCTTTCTTTTCTGGTTCGGGTTGCCCGTGTTCGCTTTCTATTTCCTGCTCTCAATGAATAAGGTTGCGACTCCGAATTGGGACGCCGTTTCGTTCGTGAGCTTCAGCTTGCTCGCAGTTTATTACTGGCGGGAACGGATGGAAGCGCATGCGGCGTTGAGATGGTTAGCGGCCGGGGCGCTGTTGCTTGGGCTAATGATCAGCGCCTTCTCGCTCGATTCCGATCTGCTGCGCAGCGCAGGCTTTCGTTTCTGGCGAAAAGATCCAAGCGATCGGATGCGCGGCTGGAAATCGATGACCGCGGAAGTAGAGAAAATTCGAAACGAACTGGAGACGAGCCTTGGCGAAAAGTTGTTTTTGATCGCGTGACGAACGTCATCGCGCTTCCGAAATCTCGTTTTATCTGAGAGACAAGCGCCCGGAAGGACCGGGCCATCCGCCGGTCTACCTCGTTGAATCGCAGGATTTGGTGAATCAATTTTCTTTCTGGCCGCGCTACGATCAGTTTGTCGAGGCACCGGTCAAGACCGCCCAATCGCAGGACGAAGGCTATACCGAGCAAAAAGGGCTCAATCCGTTCGTGGGACGCAGCGCACTTTTAATTCGCGACTACGCTCAGCATCCGCCCGCACAACATTCGCGCTGCCTTCGAATCAACGGAACCGGTCGGCACGATTGAATTGCGCCGCTTCGGCAAACTCGTGCGTCGCTGGCAACTCTTCCTTTGTCGACACTATCGGACGCTCCCGTTATGAGCGCTACGATCAGTTCGCCGGCGATTTCTGTGATCGTGCCAATGTTCAACGAGGAAGAGAACATCTCTATCTTGCAATCGGAGTTGCGGGCCGCGCTCGGCGGATTGGATCACGAAATTGTGTTTGTCGATGACGGCTCGGTCGATCGATCGGTCGAAAAAATTGAAAGCGCGCCAAATGTTCGGGTGGTGCCGTTTTGAAAAAAATACCGGGCAAAGTGCGGCTCTTTATGCCGGTGTTAAAATGGCGCGCGGGTCAAACGATTGTCATGATCGACAGCGATCTGCAGAATGATCCCGCCGATATTCCGCGGTTGCTCGCCGAAATTTCGCGCGGCGCCGATCTCGTCTGCGGTTACCGTGCGCAACGCAAAGACACCTTTGCAAAACGGCTGACCAGCCGGATCGCGAATTTCGTCCGCAGCCGTTTCACCAAAGACGGCGTGCGCGATACCGGTTGTACGCTGAAGGCGATGCGGCGCGAATGCATTGGCGCCCTTGTGCCATTCAAGGGGATGCATCGATTTATTCCCGCATTGGTTAAGGGCGCGGGTTATCGAATTGTCGAAATTCCGGTGAACCATCGACCGCGCCGGTTTGGTCAAACCAAATACGGCTTCGGCAGTCGCGCCCTTCGTGCCACCATTGACATGTTCGGCGTGCGCTGGCTGCTCTCGCGGCGTTTGAATTACAAAATGCGCAATTCATGATGCTGAAATGCGCTTGTCAACCCAAGCGCCGCCGCTAAGCTTGCGCTCCCGAATCGCGAATTCTGCATGTCGTTGGGCAATCTACTTTCTGCCGAGCAAATCATCCCCGAGATGAAGGCGACCGAGCGTTGGCCGGCCATCGTCGAGTTGATCGATTTGCTCGTCCGGCTGGGCAAAATCAAAGCCCGAGGACCGCGACAGCATTCTGGCGTCACTCAAACAGCGCGAGGAAACGATGAGCACCGGAATCGGATTTCGGCATCGCCATTCCGCATTGTTCCTCGGACCGGATCGACGATGTGGTGGCGGCCTTTGGAAGATCGACCACCGGCATCGAGTTCGACGCGCTCGATAATGCGCCGGTAAAATTTGTCGTCCTCTTTATCGTGCCGAAAAATCAATTTCAAACCCATCTGCGCACGCTGGCTTCAATCGCGAAGTTTTTGAATGACCGCGCCACGCGCGACAAGCTTGCCAAGGCGAAATCGACCGAAGAGATCTTGTCGATCTTTCGCGACCCGCGCAAAAAGCGTAAACCCCCCTCTCGCGGCGAAGTACGCAGGTGGATCGGCCCCGCTCCGCGGGCGATGCTAAAATAAATGCCCCAAATGCTTTCGGGCTCAAATCAAGGTCGCCGCGGCGGCGACTGCTCGATCCACTTCGCGCTTCGCACCGCAAAGCGGCTACAATTCCGCGGTTAAGAAACATGGAAACGTTCCAATCGCTTCTCGCGAAGAAATTAGCTGACGCGCTGGCCGCGGCCGGCTTGCCAAATGCCGGCGAGCTGACGCCGGCGACCGATCCGCGCTTCGGCGATTATCAAACCAACGCCGCGCTCGTCCTCGGGAAACAGCGCGGTGAAAACCCGAGAAACGTCGCCGAGAGAATTCTGGAACATCTCGATGTCGGCGATCTCTGCGAGCCGCCCACTGTCGCAGGCGCCGGCTTTATCAATTTCATCTTGCGCGACGGAGGATGTGGCGAAGAAAACGGCCGAGCTTCGTGCATGACGAACGACTCGGCGTACGCAGACATCGACATCGCCGAGAAGAGATCGTGATCGATTTCGGTTCGCCCAATGTGGCCAAACCGATGCACGTCGGTCACATCCGCAGCACCGTGCTTGGCGACGCGCTGGCCCGCATCGCGACATTCCTCGGCCACGAAGTCATTCGCGACAATCACATCGGCGATTGGGGCACGCAGTTCGGCATGGTGATTTGGGGTTGGAAGAATCTGCTGGATCGACAAGCACTCGAGCGCGATCCGCTGGCCGAGATCGTCCGCATTTACAAAGAGACCAATGAAAGATCGACAGCAGATCCCAGCGGTGCGCGAAGCGTGCCGCCAGGAATTGGTCAAACTGCAATCGGGCGACAAGGAGAACATTTGACATCTGGAACGAGTGCGTCGCGCTCTCGATGCAAGATTTCGAGCACGTCTACGAACTGCTCGATATCCACTACGACATCCAGTGCGGCGAAAGTTTTTACAACGATCGACTCGCCGGGAGTCGTCGAGCGCCTGCTCAAATCAGGCATCGCAGAAATTAGCGAAGGCGCGGTCTGTGTTTTCTTTCGCGACATTCCTGAGCTGGCGGACAAACCGTGCATCATTCGGAAACGCGACGGCGGATACAATTATGCCACGACTGACATCGCGACGGTCGATTATCGCATCAACGAATTGAAAGCCGATACAGTTTGGATCGTGACCGGCGCGCCGCAGATTTTGCATTTCAAACAGATTTTCGAGATCGCGCGGCGCGAAGGCTACAAAGCCGATTTCCGCCACATCACTCATGGCAACATTCTGGGCGAAGACCGAAAGTTAATGAAAACGCGTTCGGGCGAAAATGTGCCGCTGCGCAGATTTCTCGAGGAGGCGATTGCACGCGCGCGCGGAAAATCGTCGAAGAAAAAAATCCGGAGCTTGAGCGACGACGGAGAAGATCGACATCGCGCAGAAGATCGGTATCGGCGCGGTCAAGTATGCCGATCTCTCGCAATATCGGATGACCGATTACGTTTTTTCCTGGGACAAAATGTTGTCGCTGCAAGGAAACACCGCGCCGTATTTGCAAAACGCATACGTGCGGATTCGCTCAATTTTTCGCAAAGCCGGCGAAGCGGCGCACGAAGATCGACAAGTTGGCGCTCACCGGATCAGCCGAGATCAATCTCGCAAAGCGCCTTTGCCAATTTGCCGAAATCGTCCCGCAGGTGTTGAATGATTTTCGTCCGAATATTCTGGCGAACTACCTTTCGAGCTGGCGAACAGCTTTCACGCGTTTTACGAAGCCTGCCCGGTCCTGAAATCGGAGGAACCGGCGCGCAGTTCGCGACTGGCATTGTGCGATCTGACCGGGGAGTTTTGCAGCGCGGGCTCGACTTGTTAGGCATCAAAGTGCCGGAAAAGATGTGACAGTGGAAACCAGTGCAGCGATTCGAACCGGATTATCGGGATTCCAATTTTGTAATCCTGTCCATCCTGTAAATTCCTGTCTAAGTTTGTCTTCCTTTTCGTGAAGACCGAGCATCCGCGCATTCCCAGTTGCACCTACCGGTTGCAATTTAACCGGCTGGTTCACGTTTTGCGCAGGCGCGAGAAATCGTGCCCTATTTGCACGCGCTGGGCGTGAGCGACGCCTACGCGTCGCCGTATTTTCAAGCGAGCGCAGAAAGTTTGCACGGCTACGATATTACCGATCACAACAAATTGAACGCCGCAATCGGGTCGCGGGAAGAATACGACGCCTGGATCGCCGAGTTGCACGCGCATGGGATGGGACAGGTGCTCGATTTTGTCCCGAACCACATGGGCATCGGCGAACCGCTCAATGAATGGTGGATGGATGTGCTCGAAAACGGGCCGAGCTCGATGTACGCGCCCTACTTCGACATCGATTGGCACCCGCTCAAATCCGACCTGCGCGACAAAGTTTTGCTGCCGATTCTGACCGACCAATACGGACGCGTGCTCGAACGGGGCGAGTTGCAGGTACGGTTTGAGGAAGGCGCATTTTATCTTTGGCTACCGCGACCGCAAACTGCCGATCGCGCCGGGCACTTATCGATACATTCTCGAAATCGCGCTGCGAAAATCTCGCCGAATACAAAGACGAAGAGTTTTATGCCGAATTTCAAAGCATTCTGACCGCGCTTGAGTATTTGCCGCGACGGACCGAAACCGATCCGGAACGAATCGCTGAGCGGTCGCGCGAAAAGGAAATCGTCAAGCGGCGGCTGGAGCGGCGCTGCCAGGAGGCGCCGCAGGTGCAACGGGCGATCGAAAAAGCGCTGGCGCCAAATCAACGGCCGACCGGGAGACGCGCGCAGCTTTGACAAGCTGGATCAACTTTTAAACGCGCAATCGTATCGGCTCGCTTCTGGCGCGTCGCGGCGGAAGAAATCAATTATCGCCGGTTTTTTGACGTGAACGATCTGGCCGCCATTCGGATGGAGGTGCCGGAGGTTTTCGACGCAGACCCACAAGTTGCTTGTCGATCTTGTCCGCGCCGGCGCGGTTACCGGATTACGCATCGATCATCCGGACGGATTGTATTTGCCGAAGGAATATTTCGAAAAACTCCAGCGGCGCTGCGCCAAGGCGCTTGGAATCCCGCTGCCTCAGGATGGACGCGCCATCTACATGGTCGCCGAGAAAATTCTCACCGGTTCGGAGAAGCTGCGGCAGGATTGGCCGGTGCATGGAACGACTGGTTACGATTTTGCCAATCAGGTGGCGGGAATTGCTGGTCGACTCCTCGGCCGAAACGGCGATTACGAAAACCTTTCACCGTTTCATCGGGCACAGCATGCATTTCGGGCATCTCGTTTACGCGAAGAAGCGGCTCGTGATGCGACTGGCGCTCGCGAACGAAGTCAATGTGCTCGGCAACATGCTCGACCGCCTTTCGGAGCAAAATCGCTGGTATCGCGATTTCACGCTGGAAGCGCTTGCGCGTGCTGTGCGGGAAACGATTGCCTGCTTTCCGGTTTATCGAACTTATCTCGCGCCGGGGCAGCCGGTCAGCGAGGAAGATCGACAAGTAGTCGAGCGCGCCATCGCCGCAGCCAAGCGACGCAACCCTGCGATTGAGGAATCGGTTTTCAATTTTCTGCGCGACATTTTGCTTTTCCGATTTCCGGAAAATCTCGATGACGAAGCGCGCGAGGCGCACATGCATTTCGTCCTCAAATTCCAGCAATTCACCGGCCCGATCATGGCGAAAGGGCTCGAGGACACGGCGTTCTACATTTACAACCGGCTGGCGGCGCTCAACGAAGTGGGCGGCGAGCCGCAACAATTCGGATTGAGCGTAGAGGCGTTTCACGAACGCAATCTGGATCGGCATCGCAACTGGCCGGCGACTTTGCTGGCGACTTCCACGCACGACACCAAGCGCAGCGAAGATGTGCGCGCGCGCATGGTCGCGATTTCCGAAATGCCGGAATTGTGGCGGCGCTCGGTGCAACGCTGGCGAGTCCTGAACCGCCGATGGAAACGAACGTGTCGATGAGGCGGAAGCGCCGGACGCGAACGAAGAATATCTGCTTTACCAAACTGTGCTCGGCACCTGGCCAGTCGAGCAATCAGGAGTCAGCGGAGCAAAATGCGAGCGCGGAATACGTCGAGCGCATTCAAGCCTACATGGCCAAGGCGCTGAACGAAGCGAAGCTGAACACCAGCTGGATTCAACCGAATGAAGCCTGGCTCGCCGCCATGCGCGATTTCATTGCCAAAATTCTGGACGCGTCGCCGAGGAACAAATTTCTCCCGAATTTTCCTTCCGGTCGCCGAAGAGATCGCGCGGCTCGGCGCGATCAATTCGCTCACCCAAACCTTATTGAAACTGACTTCGCCGGGGGTGCCCGACATTTATCAAGGCAACGAGATTTGGGACTTCTCGCTGGTCGATCCGGACAACCGCCGTCCGGTCGATTACAAGCGCCGGCGCGAAATGCTCGAGGCGCTTCGGCAACCAAATCCCGAGGAACTTCTTCAAAATTGGCCGGATGGCCGGATCAAAATGTTTTTGATCCAACGCCTCCTCCGCTTCCGAAACGAACATGTCGACCTTTTCCAGCGGGGAAATTATCTGCCGCTCTCCGCAAGTGGAACTTTCGCCGATTGCTGCATCACTTTCGGGCGTGAGCTCGATGGGCAATGGATTCTCGTGACTGCGCCTCGCCTTTCGTCGCGGGTCGGTTTTCCGCCCGTCGGGGAGAAGTGGAAGGACACAAGTGTGGAAACGTCTGAGGCGCTGTCGCTGAAGAACACACGCGAACTGTTCACAAACCGTGAATTACAAATCCGGGATCGGAGGATTCGCCTCGCTGAGTCGATGTCGACCTTGCCTTTCGCGGTGGTGACGAATGTACGGTAGCGGTGGTCTCTGACCGCCGTTGTTTTACATCGACGCTCATCGAGCGCCGCTACAGAAGAATCAATGTTGCGCGCCTCGAACAAATCGGTCGCTCAGATCGACAATCCACTGCAAGAAGTTGCTGACATTCGTCGCCAGATCTGCGCCAAAGCTTACAAACGTAATTTGTGGCGAGGCCACGACCAGCAGCCCGCTAAGCAAAAGCAGGTTCATCAGATAAATCACCACCAACGAGAAAAATGTGCCGTGATCGCGCAGATCGGTCTGCCTCTTCGGAATCATCCAGCAGGTGAAAGTGAAATGGAACGCCCAGGTCGCGCCGATCGCGGCGTAAAGCAATCGACCGTAAGGTTGCACGTTAAAGAAGACGCTAAGTCCGCCGTAGGCGCCGATCGCGAGAATGCTGTAGAGCGGAAAAAAATAAGGCGCGAGCGCGATCCAGAAATTGGTCCGGTTGGTCGACGATGTGGCCGCCTTCGCGACCGACACGAAATCGGCTGACGCGTCCGCCCATCAACCAAACCCATACCGCGTGCGTTAGCTCGTGGCCGAAAACGTAAACCAAAATCGGCCGTGGCAGACCGAAAAATGCGATCAGCCAAAGGATAGCGCCTAACGAGAAGAACCAGAATTCTTCAGCCGCCCACAAGCGCTGCGTGACCGCGGCGCGGGCGAAAACCGTGAAAAATGTCTGGGTCAGGATCGCGCAGACCGGCAGGAGAAAAAGCGCGACGACGAATTTTACCCAGCGCGTCGGAACGACGAAGGACTCCGGAGCGGGGCGCGACCGCGCCTTTGGCATGATGTAAGGCACACCTTTCACGCGCCGCGACGGTTTGCGCCCGCGACTGATTGTCGATCTTCGGTTCGTCGCAAAAATCTTAACCGCAGATTGCGCGGATGAAAATGGATTCCGAGAAAGACGAACGCACTTGCAGGCTGTGGACACACCGTCTGGCGTGAACTTATTCTTTGCTTCCTTTCGGCATGAATTGCCTCGAGATTATCCGCGTAATCCGCGGTTAAATGATGATTGAATTTACGCCCGGCCCATGTAAGCGCCGGAGCGGGTGTCGATCTTGATGGTTTCGCCTTCTTTGATGAAGAGCGGGACGTTGATCGTTTTGCCGGTCTCGAGTTTTGCCGGTTTGGTCACGTTGCTGGCGGTATCGCCGCGCAGGCCTTCGGCCGACTCGACAATTTTGAGATTAACCGACGCGGGCAATTCGACCTGGACCGGTTTGCCTTCGGCGTAGAGGACCTGCACGGAGAGATTTTCGACCAGATAATCTTTCGCCTCGCCGATCAAATTCTCCTGCAACGTGATCGTGTCGTAGGTCTCCGGGTCCATGAAATGGTAGCCATTGTGGTCTTTGTAACTGAATTCGAGTTGTTTTCGCTCGATATCGACCAGCTCGACTTTATCGGTGGAACCAAAGCGGACGTCGGCGCTTTTGCCGGTGTTGATATAGCGAATGATCGCCTGAACGAACGCGCGCAAGTTCCCGGGCGTGCGATGATGCACCTCCAGAACAATGGCGGTGTTGCCATTGTATTTTATCGCCATTCCTTTGCGGAGATCGTTTGCTGCGGCCATTGCAAAGACGTTAAAACGTTAAAAGGTTGAATCGCTGAAGCGGAAGGCGAGCCGCGACCTTACACACGCTCAGAGCAACTTCAAGCGCGTGAGGTCCTGCGAATCGACAATGCCAACCGGCACTTTGTCGTCGTCCACCACGACCAGATCGTCGATCCGATGGCGCTCGTAGCAAATTGAGAACTTCGACCGCGAGTTTGTCCTGATGCACGGTTACCGGATTGAGCGTCATCAAATCGGCTACAAGCCGTTCGCCGACTTTTCGAGTCGGACTGGAAATGCCGTGCGAAATCGCCGTGCGTGAAAATGCCGAGTAATTGTCGATCTTCGCCGGCCACGACCGCGGCGCCGGCCCGGACGCTGGTCATCGCCTTGAGCACTTCGCGGATCGGATGTGTTGGGCGAGACGACGGCCATCGCCTCGCGCGGCCGCATGATTTGATGCACGCGCATGAGCAGGCTGCGCCCGATCATCCCGCCGGGATGAAATTTCGCGAAATCCTCTTTATTAAATCCGCGCGCTTCCAGCAAAACCATGGCCAGCGCATCGCCCAGGGCGAGCATCACCGTCGTGCTCGAAGTCGGCGCCAGATTCAGCGGACAGGCTTCCTGCTCGATGTTTACATCGAGCAGCACGTGCGCGTTTTGCGCGAGCGTCGATTTCGGATCGCCGCAGACCGCGATGATCTTCACCTGGAACCGCGCGATTGCCGGCAAAACGCGGAGCAGTTCTTCCGTCTCGCCGCTTGCGCTCAAGGCGAGAACGACATCGCCGTCCGCCACCATTCCGAGATCGCCGTGCAAGGCATTCAAGGAATCGAGCACCACCGCAGGCGATCCGGTGCTGGTAAGCGTAGAGGCGATCTTGCTGCCGATGTGCCCCGATTTTCCCACGCCGACGACCACGACCTTGCCGCGCGCATCGACCGCCTCTTTGATCAACTCGACCGCGCGAGAGAAATTTTCGCCCAAGCGCTCACGGAGCCGCTGCAGTTCGAGAATTTCGATGTCCAAAACACGTTTCGGCCTTTTCCAGATAATCCATTTATCTTGACAATTGTGGGCCGGAGGCGATGTAACCGGCAAGAACTTGCGCGACCTGCTAGAAAGGAAAACAATATGAAAAAGTATCTGACGCTTTGGATTGTTAATCGATGTCGGCGCTTGTGCGCCATGGCCGCGCCGCACAGACTTTGAACGCGCCGATCGAGGAAAGACGCGCCGCCAGAAAACCAGCGCCGCCGCCGCCGATTCAGCAGGCAAAATGTCCAAGGAGTGATTCCGCGCGCCTACCACAGCGGCGGCAATCCGCTGCAAATGTTGAACCCGAAAGCGCCGGCCAGATACGGCACGGCCGAACAACGTCGTTCTCGACCCCGACACGGGAAAGTGGAAGGGCATCAAGCTCTTCACGATTAATTTTTCTAGAGGTTTGATGTTTGATATTGAACGTTCGGCGTTGAACGTTGAGCGTTGGACGTTGGAGCGTTTCTTCTTCTCCCGCTCGTCGCTTTTTATTGCGCGACATTTCTTAAAGCCGGAGATGCTGCACATCTACCGGCAGATCACCGGACTCCGGCGCGGTCCAGCCGTTCGTCATTGCGCAAAAGCGCGAAAATGCCGACCGTTTTCCGTTCGAACGACTCGACATCGTCGGCAAACCGACGACGCATTTTCTGCGGCGATTCTGGTTCCGGCAACTTCGCAACAAGCCATGGCAGATTTCGTCGGCCGGAGCTGCGACGCATTGACCGCGATTCTTGAAACGGACCGACGCGCAGCTGCTCCACATTTTTTTTGGCCACATTGCGGTCCATCTCCTGCCGCTGATTCGCGCATGGCCGAATCCAAGCATCGTTTCCTTTCACGGCGCGGACGTTTTGGTGGACATGGAAAAACCGGCCTATCGCAAGGCGACGAAAGAAATGCTCGATTGCCGTCAAGCGCGTGCTCGTTCGCTCCGAACTCATTGCGACGCGCCGTGGTCGATCTTGGCTGCGACGAAAACAAGATCGACATCGTGCGGACCGGAATCCCGCTCGAGGAATTTCCATTTCGCGAACGTCATTTTCCCGCAAAACGGCGAATGGCGATTTGTTCAGGCTTGCCGCTTGATCGAGAAAAAAGGTTTGGCCACGACGCTGCACGCCTTCACCACTTTCCTTGCCCATTATCCTAACGCAAGACTGACGATTGCCGGAGAAGGCCCGCTGCTGGCCGAGCTGCAGGAATTAACGCGCAAGCTCAAAATCAACGATCGCGTTTCGCTTCCCGGCTTTGTTTCGCAGGAAGAATTGCGCGAGATTTTCTATGCGTCGCACATTTTTCTGCATCCAAGCGAAACTGGGAGTCGATGGAAACCAGGAAGGCATTCCCAATTCAATGCTGGAAGCGATGGCGAGCGGGTCTGCCGGTTTTCGCCACGAACCACGGCGGAATTCCCGAAGCGATCGAGAACGGCGTCAGCGGTGTTCTGGTTCCGGAGTGCGATCACGAAGCGCTCTCACATGCTTGCTCGATGCAGCGCAAGATCGACATCTTCTCGCACGCCTGGCGCGGGCGGGCGCACAGGCCGTTGCGGAAAAGTTCGATCAGTGCACTCAGGTTCGCAGACTCGAAGATCTTTACCTGGGCTTGATCGAAAGGCGCGGTTAATCCCGCGCGATTTGCGTGAAGAAGATCGCCAACTGCTTTCGCACTGCCTGAAAAGAAATGCGCTCCGCGGCGCGCCATTGCGATTCGATGACGGCGGTGGCCCGCGAACCTGTATTTTTCAGCAGCTCGAGCGCGATGGAACCGAGTTGGTCGGTGGTGCGTCCTTCGCCGCAAAATTTTGCAAACGCGATTCGCTCAATCGCGCCATCGCCGCCGACGCAAATTGTCGCGACAGACAAGGCGTCGCCCGCGACCTGACCAGGGACGCGGCTGCGGTCGAGCTGCAAAACGATTTTGTGTTTCGCGACTTCGCGCAAATAATCGGGGTAGGGCTTGCGCTTGTCGATCACGCGCAATTTCCCTTCCGGAAATTTCAATTCGGACAGCAGCCGCGCGCCTCTTCGTCCGTCGAGATTAAAAACGGTCACCGGCTCTCCGGTCGCGTCGCAAAGTTGCCGCGCCAGAAGCAACGCAGCGAAATGATTGCGCGACGGCACGTCCCATTCGCGCGTGCCGATAAAAATTCCCGCCTGTTCGTTCGGCGGGACCGCGAAATCCCATTGTCGATCTTCGAGCGGATAGGGTGTCGGAATGAAGGCGACGGTCGCAGCATCGTGTTTGGAGCGCGCGTGCCGATAAATCTCCGCGGCCTCCGGAGTCGTCGCGATGCAGCCATCGGCTTCGTGCGACGATGCGAGAAAGCGTGCCAACGTTGCCGGGATCGCGCAATTGTTCCGCGATCTGATGCAGGCCGGTTTCCTTCGAGGCAACCGCGACCGTTCGGCCCTCGCTTTTTCAACTCGCCGAGCGCGCGCTCGGTCGCCCGAAATCGCCGCGCATCAAAAGAAGAACCGGCCTTTTCTCTGCGATCGCGTTCTTGGTTTCGCGATGAAACGAGCCGCGCGTGCAGGCCGCGAACGCGTGGAAATTGATCGGCGGATGCCCGGTTGCGTCTGGCCGGCCGCGTCTTCGTCAAAATATTGTTCTAGGTCGCGTCCGCCAGGATTGAGAACGCTCAGCCGAAAATTCGTCTGCGTCCTCTGACGCCATTCTTATTCGCCGGAATCGGCCGGAGGCGGCGTCGCTGATTTCAAAAGCGTACCCTCGTCGACTTCGTCCATCGGGCCGACCGGTATCGGCGCGGCGGATCTCGACCGGCGTTTGTTCTTGTTTCGGCTCTTCGCGTTCCGGCTCGACCGGGATCGCTCTCAAAATCGGCTTGCCGTCTTCGGATGTTGGGTTGTCGATCTTTAGTGTCGCTTCCTTTTGCGCAGGCTCTTTTTCTTCAGTGACATCCACTTTGGCAATCGACTTTGCGGAATTGTAAGGATCCTTGTCCGCCAGAAGAGTCGGGCCCTTTATGATTACGGGTTTTACCTCGCTCAGGTCGACCGCGAGTTGGGCGCGCGGAAATTCAGGCGTCGGAACGTCGCGGACGAGACGCGCGCGCGGTTCGCCATGAACGTTGCACGGTTCGGTGGGCATCTGCGTCGACGGTGGCAATCTCCATGTAAGTCGTGCGTTTCTGAACAAGGTCGCCGTTCGCGCTTTTGACCGCGTCGTAACACTTGTCGGTGGCGAGCAGACCGGATCGCGAGCAAATCTCAACCTCTTTCAACTCGGCGGGCGGTTTGATTTCGTGCGGCGGATAATGCTCGGCCGCTGCGTTCATGATGTCGACCCAAACCGGCATGGCCAGTTCGTGCCCGAACGCGCCGCGATAAATCTTTTGCGGCTTGTCGAAGCCCGCCCAAACCGCGCAGGTAAAATTGCTGTCGTAACCGGCGAAAAGCGCGTCGGTGAAATCGTAGGCCGTGCCAGTCTTGCCCGCCAGGCTGGGAATTTTCTTCAAGCCATATTGCGAGTGCGCGGCTTTTCCCGTTCCAGTCTCGAGCGCATCGACCAGACAGGAATGCACTTCATAAGCTGTCTCCGGTTTGATGACGTTTTGCCTGTTGCCGTGCTCCCGCTTGCGCGTGCCAGACCGTGCCGTCTTTTTCTTCGATCCGTTCCAGAATGTGCGGCGCGTTTGGCCGCCAGCCGCCGTTTGGAAAAATTGTGTAGGCGAGCGCAAGCTCGGCCAGCGTGATTTCGCTGCTGCCGAGAAACGTCGCCGGATACGGGCGCAACGCGGAACGAATCCCCGCCGTGCGACAAAGCTGCAAGACTTCGTCGAGGCCGGCGTCCATTCCGATGCGGACAGTGGCGCCGTTCTTTGATTTCGCCAGCGCCTGCCGCGCCGTCATTGCACCTTCGTAACGGTTGTCCGCGCTTTCCGGCCCCCATTCGCCAAGAATTCCGGTCGTGCCGCCGATCATGACCGCGCGATTATCGAGCGGCGAATCTTCCACGACCGATCCGGGATACATTCCATTTTCAAACGCGGCCGCGTAAACAAAGGCATCATCGCCGTGCCAGCGGGACGCTTCGCTTGCAGACGCGCGATCGTATTGATTGTGCTCGAAATCGCGGCCGCCAACGAGCACCAGAATGCCGCCGGTTTCGTTATTGAGTCCGATGATCGCGCCTTGCAGATACTCCGGCGCAGGCTGGCTCGACGTCGTGCCATTCGCTTTCGCCTTTCGGAAATTCGCCGCGTACTCGGCGTAGGTTTGATGATTGTAGCCGGGATGCTGCTCGGCCTGGTCGAGACTCTTGCGCAACGATTCTTCCGCCATTTTTTGCAAATCGGCGTCGATCGTGGTGTGAATGCGAAACCCTTCGTTCATGGCGCGGTCCCATCCGACCGCGTTGATCACTTGCTGGCGGATGTAATCGACCGCGTAAGTTTGCCCCTGGGCATTTTGCCGGTTGCCGAGTGACGAGATCTTCGGCTTGGGCAGCGGCCCGTTTTCGCGCTATCGATGAAACCGAGATCGCGCATCCGATTGAGCGCGTAATTGCGCGCTTCGCGCGATGCGGCCTTGTCGGTCCAGGGCGATAATCTATTCGGACTCTTAATCAAACCGGCGAGGGTGGCGCATTCCGCCAGCGACATTTCACGGGCTGGTTTGCCGAAGTAACCGCGCGCCGCCGCTTCCGCTCCATAAAGCCCGCCGCCGAAATAAATCCGGTTCAAATACAGCTCCATGATTTTCTGTTTGCCGAAATTCTCTTCGATTCGGCGCGCCAGAAAAATTTCGAGCAACTTGCGGCGAAATGTTTTTTCTTTGAGCGCAAAACTGTTGCGGGCGAGTTGCTGCGTGATTGTGCTGGCGCCTTGCCGGACGTGGCCGGCCGCGAAATTTTTCAAGGCCGCACGCGACGATCCCGAACAGATCGTAGCCGTGTGTTGATAAAATTTCGCGTCTTCGACCGCGACGACCGCGTTGACCAGATCGCGCGGCAACTGGTCGTACGGAATCGTCTCCCGATTCTCGACATAGATTTGGCCAAAGATTTTGCCATTTCGATCGAGAATTACGCTGGCCGATTCCATTTGTTCGAGCTTGCTCAAATCGAACGTCGCCGCCTGGCTTTTGAGATCAGAGGCCAGGATCGAGAGGTAAATCGCGAAGCCGCCGATGAGCAGCGCAACAATGGCGACCGGCACGTAGAATTGCGGCCGCGCGTACCACGGCGGCCGGAAACGATAACCCGGCGGCGGCATGAGGTGTGTAATTGGCGTTCTCAAGCGGCGGGACGAAAGAATCGGATCGCGAGGTCGCGCAACTTAATGCAGTCAGTTAGACGATTCAACGATTTACCTGTCGACGCCGTAGTTTTAATGGACGTTGGAACGATTGAACAATTGAACGAGTGACCACTGACAATTCCGATCTCGTCGAATTTATCCGCGAGTGAAATTCGCCGACGCGGGCCCGCATTCATTCGCCTGGTTCATGGAGCAGGCGCTTTATCATCCCGAACATGGATATTATTCGAGCGGATCGAGCCATCAATTGGACGCCGCGGGGATTATTTTACCAGCGTCAGCGTCGGCCCGCTTTTCGGGCAATTGCTCGCCGCCCAATTCGCGGAGATTTGGGAGCGGCTCGGCAAAATCGACAACTTCACCATCGTCGAACAAGGCGCGCATCACGGCGAATTTGCGCGCGACGTGCTCGGTTTCGCGCGCAAAAAGCTCGGCCGGAATTTTTCGCAGCTCTGCATTATCGAATCGTCGAACCGTTTCCGATCCTGCAAGATCGGCAATCGCAAACGCTCGCCGAATTTTGCGCCAAAGTTGAATGGCGCAATTCCATCGATGCGCTTGAACCGTTCACCGGAGTTCACTTTTCCAACGAGCTGCTCGACGCGATGCCCGTCAACCTGCTGCGTCTCTAGCCGCGACGGTTGGCGGGAAAGGTTTGTGACGCTCGAAGGAGATAAATTTGTTTTTGTCGAACAACCGCTTGTCGATCCGTTCGCTGCCATAGACTACCTGAGCGGCCAGTTGGCTACGAAACTGAGATCAACCTCGCCGCGCTCGATTGGATCGACGATCTGGCCACGAAACTGATTCGCGGCTACGTGGTCGTCGTCGATTACGGATTTCCCGCGACGACTTTTATGCGCCGCATCGGACTGCCGGCACGCTGCAATTCCGCGCCCAACACCGACCTCTTCCTTCGCCGCTTGACGAAATCGGCCTGCGCCGACATCACTGCCCATGTCGATTGGACGAGTCTAGCCGAGCGCGCGGAGAAGCGCGTGGCTTACGCGTCATCGGTTTCACCGATCAACACCATTTCATGACCGGAATCATTTCCGAATTGCCTGCACCTTGCCGGAACGCGACTCAAAAACCAAACGCGCGTTGCAAACGCTTTTGCATCCGGAAATGCTCGGTCGCGCCTTTCAGGTTCTGGGGCTTGCGAAAGGTGTCGATTTTGGTGCGCCGCTTGCTGGGTTCAAATTTGCCCGGGATGCCCGCGGCGCTCTCGGTATTTGAGTTTGCGCCGGTGGCGTTTCGCACTAACTTCCCACTCACTTAACGGAAAAATTATGGCCGACGCTGCGAACAAATACCCGGAGAACATCCAGGGGAAATACTATGTCGATGAGCAATGCATCGACTGCGATTTGTGCCGCGAAACTGCGCCGGCCAATTTCAAGCGCAACGACGACGGCGGCCACTCCTACGTTTACAAGCAAGCCGAGACTCCGGAAGAAGAAGCGCTTTGCAAGGAAGCGATGGAAGGTTGTCCGGTCGAAGCGATCGGCAACGACGGCGGGTAAAGATTTCTGATTCTGGGGAGCACAGGCCGCTGGCCTGTAGTTCGCAGCGGCTCGCCGCAAACCTGATCGTCGATCTTATTCCGCTCGCGTGAAAGCGCGCATTCGGCCAGCGGGCAAATGCTACAGGCTAGCAGCCTGTGCTTCCCAGAAATGCATATAAGCGGCTTGTATCTTGAACCTAGACAGTTACTTACCACACCGAAGTCGAAGACGGCGATTCAGGTTTGGTCGTGGGCGTTGTGCCAACCGCTGGCGGTGCGGCGGGTGCCGTTGTAGCCGCCGCGACGGCTGTGGCCGCAGCTGCTTTCTTTTTCGCAGCAGCCGCAGCCGCCTCGGCCAATTTTGCGTCGACTTCAGCAGCATCGGTCGGGCAAATACGGTGATAGTAGGCGTTCGACTTCGACAGATCGTTCTTGCGTAGAAGCAACGCATCGAACCGTTCGCGCGTGCTCAGTTCGAATTCCTTGTCCATCTTGATCGCTTCGAAAGGACAAACCTCGACACAGATCTGGCAGCTCATGCAAACGGAGATGTCGATGTCAAAGACCGCCGGATAAAACTGCGGCTTGCCCATGTAATCGGGCTTCTTGTCTTCGCTCTTAACAATATAGATGCACTGCGGCGGGCATTCTTTCTCGCAAATCTTGCATGCAACACAGCGCAATCCCGCCTCCGGATCGTCGGTGTCGTAAAGAAGGAACGGAAAGTTGCGATAGTTCTCGGCGAGCGGAATGCGCTCCTCCGGATACTGCACCGTGATCAGCCGATCTTTCTCGAAATAACTTCCAACGAAATTCCGCGCCGTGACCGCCATTCCTTTCAATATGCCCGTGCCAATCATGCCTTCGTTATCGTTAAGCCGTTAAATTGTTAAAACGTTAAATGCGGCGGGGATTGTTACAAGAGTTACAACGTTGCATCGCTACGACGAACGGCTGGACGTGAGCGGGCTTCTTCCTTTTGTAACATTATAACGCTGTTAGCTTTTTTAACTTCTTAGCTTAGCGGTCCACCTCTCCCATCACGATGTCGATGCTACCGAGAATTACCATCACGTCGGCCACGGTGTGTCCGAGACAAAGGTCTTCCAGGAAGGTCAGGTTAATGAAACTCGGCGGACGCACGCGGTAACGATACGGATTTGGTCCGCCATCGCTGATCAAATAAAACCCGAGTTCGCCTTTTGGGCCTTCGATCCGGCCGTATGCTTCGCCGACCGGCGGACGAAACGCTCGGAGCTTCACTTTCGGGTTCATGATTGGCCCCGGCTGGATTTGCGCAAAGGCTTGCTTGAGAATCTCGACGCTTTCGTGCATTTCGAGCGCGCGCATCATCAAGCGATCGTAAGTATCGCCGTGGTCGCCGAGCGGCACCCGGAATTTGAAGCACGGATAAAATCCGTAACCATCCACTTTGCGGATGTCGTAGTTCACGCCGCATGCGCGCAACATTGGGCCGGTGATGCCGGCGTTGATCGCGAGGTCGGCGGAAAGTTTGCCAACATCCTGTGTGCGCGCGATCACGATTTCATTTTGCAGAATCAACTTTTCGAACTCATCGAGAAATTTGCGGGAAACGATCGACAATCTGCTTTGCGCGCTCCATCCAGTCCGCTCCGGCGTCATACCCGGCACCCGCCGAAACGCATGTAGTCGCACATCATTCGCGAGCCGGAGAGCGATTCGAACAGGTCGAGAATTTTTTCCCGCTCGCGGAACGCATACATCAGCGGCGTCCCCCATGCGCCCATGTCGCTAAGTAGAAATCCGAGCAGCGAAGCGTGATTTTGCAGTCGGGTCAGTTCGGCCAGAATTACGCGAAGATATTCGGCGCGTTCGGGGACTTCGATTCCTGCGAGCTTCTCGACGCTGAGCGCATAGGCCCAGTTGTTCGTCATCGAGCAAAAATAATCAAGCCGATCGGTGTACGGCATTGAGCCGAGGTAGCTCGTGTTCTCACCGATTTTCTCGTGATTGCGATGCAAGTATCCGAAGACCGGCTTGAGTTTGCGCACGATCTCGCCTTCGAGCGCGACATTCATGCGAAAGACGCCGTGGGTCGACGGATGCTGCGGTCCCATCGAAACTTCGATTAGCTCGCCGTCGAGTCGCGAACTCATTGTCGTAGGCGGTCGCTCGGCTGGCTCAAGTGTTTGGATAGTGGCAGTCATCTTTCGCTTTAACGATTTAACGGGTCGCCACCTCGGCGAGCGTATGCTTTCCGCGCCGTCCAATTGCGGCCGCGAAGCGTAATGCTGTTTCGCTCTTGTCCAGCACGTCGTCGTGCGGCGTCGGCTCCCATTCGTAATCGTCCGGGTCGCGATAATCTTTGCGCATCGGATGATCGACAAATTCGTCCCACATCAAAATACGCCGCAGATCGGGATGGCCTTCGAAATGTCACCCCGTAGAGATCGAAAATTTCCCGCTCCTGAAATTCTGCGCTCCGCCAGATCGGAGTGAGCGATGGCAAACGCGCGCCCTCGGCGCGATCCTTTGTTCGCATTCGAATCATAACTGGGCCGTGCTTGTGCTTCATCGAATACAGGTGATAGACCGCTTCGAGATAGCCGGGAATTTTTTCCTCGGTCGTTTCGTCGACTTCTTTCTCCACGCCTTCGATCACTCTTCTTTACTTTCACTGTCTTCTTCACCGTGCGATCAAGCCAATCCACTCCGGTCGCGTTCGAGCAAAAATCGAGATCGCAACACAGGATCGTCGCGCAAAAAACGCTGCAATTGCGGCTGCGTGTTCATTGTCGATCAATAGCGATGGCTGATTCGCAGGTCCCGGATTCGGGACGATGTCGATCTTGGCTCCGGGCACGGCCGCTTCGGTGCGCGCTTTGATTTGTTCGAGCGATTCCATAATCGGAATTCCTTCTAGACAGGATTTGCCCGATTTCTGACAGACCAGCTGTATTGGTTTTCACGAATCCACTAAATCCTGTCTAGTTATTGTCGTTCGATCTTTGGTGGCAGGAAAACGTCGCGGATTCGCTGGCGGCTCCAAATCGTGCTCGCCGAAAGCCGGCACTGGAAACTCGCTCGGCTGCATTGCGTCAAGATGCTCTGCCTTGTTTGTCACCGGTCAGTTTCTGACTGTCGATTTTGCGCTGGAGTTCCATGAACGCGTGTAGCAGTGCTTCCGGGCCGGGGCGGGCAACCGGGAATGTAGACATCGACCGGAATGTAACGGTCGATTCCTTTGAGAACGTTGTAACCCGTTTGAATGGCCCGCCCGAAATCGCGCATGCGCCCATCGAGATCACATATTTCGGGTCCGGCATTTGGTTATAGAGCCGCACGATTTGGGGCGCCATTTTCTTGGTCACCGTCCCCGCAACGATCATCAGATCGGCCTGCCGCGGCGACGGGCGGAACACTTCGCCGCCGAAGCGCGCGATGTCGTAACGCGAGGCTGCGGTCGCGATCATCTCGATCGCGCAACAGGCAAGACCGAACTGGAGCGGCCAAATCGAGTTCTTCCGTCCCCAGTTGTAAAGCTCCTGCATCGAAGTCACCCAGACCCCTTGCCGTTGCAGTTCGCTCCGCAGTCCTTCGTCGATTTGTTCAGTCATTCTTCCGATTCAACGATTCAACGTTTCCCCTGGCCGCTGGCTCATCTTCCGTTGTAACAATGTAACCCTTTTAACAGTTTTAACGAGCGCATCAGCGCGCCCAATTTAAACATCCCTTGCTCCATGCCCAAACCAGTCCTTCGATGAGCAGTAGCAGGAAAACCAGGATCGCGATAAACGCGCCGACCGGCAAACCGGTAAACGCCACTGCGAACGGCACCAGAAAAATCGCCTCCACGTCAAAGATCAAAAAAATGATCGCGTAAAGATAGTATTGAGAGCGAAACTGAACTTGCGCCTCACCCATTGATTCGACACCGCATTCGTAGATCGCGTTTTTGTCCGGGCCCGGCTTGGGCGGTTGAAAAAATCGTCTCCACAACCACGCCAGCCCCAGCGGCATCAATGGAAACACCAATGCCACGCCGACGAAAATCACGATAAATAAATACGGATTTGGAATCACGCTAGAGCTACAATTAGTCAGCCACAGATTTACACCGATGACGTACGACAAAGCTACTGCCTTTTCGTTGGCATTTCATCTGCGTTGATTCGACTTAAGCTTGTTGCTTGCTTCAAGTGCGCGGCCGCGGCGCTGCTTCTACTAGCTCTCTTCCCTCGGAAATATTCCGGTCGTCTACATGACCGCGTCGAATGGTTGGGTGCACGACCGCTTTGGCACGGGTTGGATGCTGCATTTGGAGGCGCTCGCCGCTATCATCTGCATCGTCCTCGCGCTTCTGGTTCTTCGAAAAATCAATCCTCGTCAAAGGCGGCGCTCCGACTAGCGGAGTCGCGTCGCTTCTTCCTTGATTAAACAATTGAGCACCGCTTTCCTTCATCCAGCGTGAGCGGCAACGTTGTTGACCAGATCTTCATCCGCGTAAAGCAATGGCTGCTCTCGTGGCTGTCCGGGGCGCCTGATTGGGTGGTCCAGATCGCGTCGAGCCTGATCAATATTTTCGCGCTGCTCGGCGTTTTCCTGACGCTCTTCGCGCTTATCTCCGTCCTGGAACGAAAAATTCTCGGCCGGATGCAAAACCGCTACGGGCCAAATCGCGTCGGACCTTTCGGGCTTCTTCAGCCGGTCGCCGACGGTATCAAGATGTTGATTAAGGAAGATATTGTTCCGGCGCGCGCCGATAAGGCCGTGCATTTTCTCGCGCCCATTCTAATCGCTGCGACCGCGATCCTTGCGCTCGGCGTGATTCCCTACGGCCGGAACATGACGCCGTTCACGATCGATGGCGGCATCCTGTTTTTCTTTGCCGTTGGATCGACCACGGAACTCGCTGTCTTCATGGCCGGCTGGGGAAGCAATAATAAATTTTCGATGCTCGGCGCGATGCGCGCGATCGCGCAGATGATCAGCTACGAACTGCCACTCATCATCACGGTCCTTCCCGTAGTCATGGTTGTTGGCTCGCTGACGCCCGACTCAATCGTAGCCGCCCAAAGCGGATACTCGTTAGCCATTTTGCCGCACTGGTTTGTTTTTACCCCATGGGGCGCAGCTGCGTTCATTCTGTTTTTTGTCTCCGGTCTGGTCGAATCCAACCGTACGCCGTTCGATGTGCCGGAAGGCGAATCGGAAATCGTCGCCGGCCATATGACCGAATATTCCGGGTTCAAGTACGCCACGTTTTTCATGGCGGAATACATTGGAATGTTCGCCATCAGCGGGCTTGGGGTGACGCTGTTCCTCGGTGGCTGGCATGCACCGATCCGGGCGCTCGAATTTGTTCCGTCCTACGTTTGGTTTCTCATCAAGCTCAGCGCATCTGCTCTTTGTTTACATCTGGCTTCGCGGAACATTGCCCCGGACTCGGATTGATCAGATCATGAATCTTGCCTGGAAATTCATGCTGCCGATGGCGTTCGCCTGCATCGTTTCCGCGGCCGCGTGGCATTACGCGGGGCGCAGAGTGGCCGGATGGCTTCTGGTCATTGGCCGTAATCGTCGCTGTTTACATCACGTTGTCGATCTTGCTCGACACGCGACGGAAATTTGCGCCACGCACCTATCGTTTTGCCGAATGAGCAGCGCGGCCTTTATCGTCATCGCTATTCTGACGCTAGCGGCTGCGCTGGCCGCGGCGTCGTTGCCAACGCTGATTCACGCCGCACTTAGTTTCGCAGTGGCGTTTGTCGGCGTGGCCGCATTCTTCTTTTTGCTCGGCGCAGAGTTCGTCGGGTTGGTGCAGGTGTTTGTCTATGTGGGCGCGGTCGCGGTCTTGATCGTCTTCACCATTCTGCTGACGCGGCGCGACGTGAAAGCCTCGGAACGCTTCAACTGGGCCGGCGTTGTTGTCGCCATCGCTATGTTCGGCGGATTGCTCTGGGCAATTTTCAAAACCCCGACGCTCGCGATCGCCTCCCCACAAATGGCACCGCTAACCGTGAAACAAATCGGTGCCGCCCTAATGACCGATTACGTCTGGCCGCTGCAATGTGTGGGCCTTCTCCTCACCGCCGCATTGATCGGCGCGCTCATTCTGGTGATTGAGGACCGTGAAGAGGTTAAGAAAGCTAAATGAATTATAAGGTTACGACGGCAAAAGGATCCACTTTGCAGACAAGCGCTGGTGGGTCGAGCGCTTCGCGCTCGATGATACAAATTTCGGCGCAGCCGCTAACTGCTCCATTTAACAATTTAACAGTTTTAACCTTGTAAGATCCTGCGAGGCATGACCCTGACACTCACGCTATTTCTTGTCGTCTCGGCGGCATTGTTCTCCATCGGTCTGCTCGCCGCGCTTAGCCGGCGTCACGCGATTTTCATTTTGATCGGCATCGAGATCATGCTCGCCGCCGCGAATCTCAACTTCATCGCCTTTTGGCGATTCGGTCCGAATCCGCAACAACCGACGGGCGTGATGGTCGCGATTTTTGCCATCGCCATCGCGGCTGCTGAAGCCGCCGTCGGTCTTGCCATGGTCATCGCCGTTTACCGTCACTACCGCACAACCAACGTCGACCAACTCGATCAGCTCAAGGGATGATGACTTGGATCGTCACCAACCTTTGGCTGATTCCCGCCGTACCGCTCACGGCCTCGTTGATCGTTCTTAGTCTCGCGAACTCGCGACACAGAGCCGCTGCCGCGCTCGCGGTCATCGGCCAGGTCGCCGCGTTGGTGATTTCAATCTTGGCGTTTGTGTCGACGCTGCAAACGCCGGCTTTTCGCGCCGTTCACAACTTCAGCTGGTTCACGTTCGGCGAGAACGCGCTGCGCATTGGCTGGGTGCTCGATCCGCTCGCGGCCGCGATGCTCGTTATGATCACGCTGGTCGGACTCTGCATTTTTGTTTTCAGCATCGGCTACATGGCCGAAGACAAGAATTTTACCCGGTTCTTTGCGTATCTTTCGTTTTTCTCCGGCGCGATGCTTGGCGTGGTCGTCGCGAACAGTTTGCTTCTTTTCTTCATTTTTTGGGAACTGGTCGGACTTGCGTCGTATTTGCTGATCGGATTCTGGATCGAGAAACCGAGCGCGGCCGCAGCTGCAAAAAAAGCTTTTATCACCACGCGTATCGGCGACATGGGATTCTTTCTTGGGATTCTCTGGCTTTACGGCCGCAGCGGTACACTGCTCTTTTATGACGGCGGTCGCGGTTGCCTTGAAAACGCCGGGCTCATCACCCTGGGCGCCAGCGGCACGCTCATCGCATTACTGATCTTTTGCGGCGCGATCGGCAAATCGGGACAATTCCCGCTTCACGTCTGGTTGCCGGACGCGATGGAAGGCCCGACGCCGGTTAGTGCGTTGATCCATGCCGCCACCATGGTCGCGGCCGGTGTATTTCTCGTCGCGCGCGTCTATCCGCTCTTTTCGTTCGGCGCGATTAACGGCGTGACGCCGTCCCTTAGCGTGGTGGTCTCGATCGGGGTCATTACCGCACTGATGGCGTCGCTCATCGCGCTCGGGCAATTCGACATCAAACGCATCCTTGCCTACTCGACCGTGTCGCAATTGGGGTTGATGATGGTGTCGTTAGGCGTGGGCGGAGTTGCGGCCGGGATGATGCACCTGATCGCGCACGGCTTTTTCAAGGCGCTCTTGTTTCTCGGCGCCGGCTCGGTCATCCACGGCTGTCACCACGAACAGGACATTCGCAAAATGGGCGGCCTGCGAGGGCTTATGCCGGTTACATTTCTCACCTACGCCATCGGGATGATGGCGCTGAGCGGGGTGCCGCTCTTCTTTTCCGGCGGCTGGACGAAAGAAGAAATTCTGCACGCGACTGCACATTGGCCGAGCTCGCGCCTGCCGTATTACCTGATGCTTGCCGGGGTCGTGCTGACCGCGCTCTACATGACGCGGCAGATGATCTACATTTTTTTCGGGAACCGGCGCGCCGCAGCGATGGATGCGCACGAAAGCCCGGGCGTGATGACGCTGCCGCTGATCGTGCTCGCGATTTGCACGATTGCTTTCAGCGTCGTGCTTACGCCGGCCTGGCCGTGGCTGCACAGTTATCTGACCGGCGAAACTGCGCACTTTAAGCTCGCGCAATTAATTCAACCGGCGCTTGTTTGTTTCGCTCGTGCTCGTGGCGGCTGGCGTCGGACTCGGCATCTGGATTTATGGCAAAGCCGGCGTCCAAGATCGAGATCGTGCCGCCGAAACGGATCCGCTCGAACAGGCGCAGCCCGCGTTGTTTCGGTTCCTCGAAAACAAAATGTGGATGGACGAACTCTACGCGGGCACGGTCGTTGCGTTCAGCAAAGCGGCTGCGCGCATGTCCGACTGGATGGATCGCAATTTTTGGGACGGGCTCGTCCGTGGATTCGGCGGACTCGGACAGCTTTTCGGAATTTTCACGACCAATGTTCGACGAACGCGGTATCAATGCCGGCGTTGATGAAACGACCGCCGGCACGCGCGGCCTCGGTCGTGTGATCTCCGCGAGGCACTCGGGACAAATCCAAACTTACCTCGGCGCCATCGCGGTCGGCATGCTCGCGCTTCTGATTCTCTACGCATGGTTGGCCTGATCACAGCGCTCATTCTGATTCCGCTTGTCGGCGCGTTAGCGCTTTACGTTGGGCCGCACAACAATCCCCGCGCGGTTGCGCTGATGTTCAACGCTGTTGTCGGTATTCTATGCGCTAATGCTGTGGCAAAAATTCGATGCCGCCGTTGACCGGTCTTCAAGTCGTCGAGCGTCACGCCTGGATTCCAGCGATCGGCGCCGAGTATCTTGTCGGCATTGATGGCTTGAGCTTGCTGCTCGTGTTGCTGACGTCGCTCATCATTCCGTTCGCGATTTCTCGCGCAGCGGATGGATCGCGGCTTCTGCGCGCTCATGTTGATCATGCAATCCGCGCTCTACGGCACGTTCACCGCTCAGAATTTCGTTCTCTGGTTTTTGTTTTACGAGATGAGCCTGATCCCTGCGTTTCTGCTCATCAAAATCTGGGGCGGCGAAAACCGCGATCGCGCCGCGACAAAATTTTTCCTTTACACTTTTCTCGGCAGCGTCGCGATGCTGCTCTCGTTTCTCGGAATTTATTTTGCGAAAGGAACATTCGATTTCGCCGCACTCGCCGGATCTGGGGAAGCACGGCCTGCTCACAGGCAATGTCACGTGGCTCGTATTTGCCGGGATCTTTCTCGGCCTCGCGGTCAAAGTGCCGCTCTTTCCGTTTCACACCTGGCTGCCTGACGCCTACGAAACCGCGCCCACCGGCGTTTCGATGGTGCTGACCGGCGTGCTCTCGAAAATGGGCGTTTACGGTTTCGTCCGCCTGCTGCTTCCGCTTTTCCCGAACGAAATCAAAATCCTCGGCCCATGGCTGCTCGGCCTTGCGGTTTGCTCGATCGTCTTTCGCCTCACTGGCGGCGTGGGCCCAGTCGCGATCTGAAACGGATGGTCGGCCTATCTGTCGATCAATCATCTCGGCTACTGCATGCTCGGTCTCTTCGCGGTCACGCACGAGATCGACGCAGCGTCGATCGACATGCAGGCGGCGCTGAGCGGCGTCTTCATGCAAATCTTCAACCACGGCATCACCGCCGCCGCGCTGTTCTATTTTGTCGGTTTGCTCGAGCAACGGCGCGGCTTGCGCGGCATCAACGATTTCGGCGGACTGATGCAACGCACTCCTCTGCTCTGCGGCTGGATGAGCGTTGCCATGTTTTCCTCGCTCGGTCTGCCCGGACTGAACGGATTCATCGGCGAATTTCTGATCTTCAAAGGTTCGTTCGCCGTCGCCGCTTCGTTCACGGCCGTTGCTGTCATCGGTCTTCTCGTCACGGCCATCGTGTTTGTGCGCGCGATGCAGGCGCTCTTCAGCGGTCCGCTCGCCGATAGTTGCAGCGTCTTTCCCGATCTTCTGCGAAGCGAGAAGCTCGTCATTGTTCCGGTCACGCTCCTCATGTTCGCGATCGGCATCGCGCCGCAGTTCGTTTTCAACATCTTCAACACCACCGTCGTTCAGATGGCGCGCTTGTTTGCCTGACGGAATGAGTAAGGAGATCGTTCCAGTTGAGCGCATTGCGCAAAGTATTCTCTACTTTCGCGGGCAGAAGGTGATGCTTGATTTCGATCTTGCCGCGCTTTACGGCATAGAAACACGCGCGCTCAAACAGGCGGTTCGGCGAAATCTCGACCGTTTTCCCAGTGACTTCATGTTCGAGCTCTCCGCGAAAGAGATTGAAATCGTAGTATCACAATTTGTGATACCAACCCGCCGCAAATTCGGCGGCGCAGCGCCAATGGCCTTCACCGAGCAAGGCGTCGCAATGTTATCGAGCGTGTTAAACAGCGAGCGTGCGGTGAAGGTGAATATCGCGATCATGCGTGCCTTTGTGAAGCTCCGCGAAGCGCTCGAAACGAATCGCGAGCTCGCGCGCAAGTTTGCCGAACTGGAAAAACGCGTCGGCAAACACGACGAAGAAATCGGCGCAATCATTGAAGCGATCCGGCAATTGGTGGCCCCGCCGAAAATTCCGCGGCGCGAAATCGGATTTCACACGCGAGAGCGAGCTGCGCGATATCGGGCGCGCAATCATCGCGAATGATCGCCTGGACCATTTACATCACGTTTGCCGGAGCGGTCGTGCTGCTTTTTGCGCCGCGAGTTTTTGCGCGCTGGATTGCATTGGCCGCGACCGTCGCTGGGTTCGCGCTGAGTGTCATCGCATTCTTTCGGACGCCGATCGCCGATCTTGCCCATTTCACCACGATCGTGCGCGTTCCGTGGGTGCCAATCCTCGGGATGAATTACCATCTCGCTCTCGACGGCATCAGTCTGACGCTCGTTCTCGTCACTGGCATGACCGCGGTGAGCGCAGTGCTTTTTTCCTGGGACGTCGATCATCGGCCGAACGAATTCTTCTTCTGGCTGCTGCTTGTGGTCGGCGGCTCGTATGGCGTCTTTCTCAGCGCCGATCTCTTCCTCCTCTTCGTTTTCTACGAATTAGTGATCGTGCCGAAATATTTCCTCATCGCCATCTGGGGTTCGACCAACAAGGAATACGGCGCGATGAAGCTGACTCTCTATTCATTCTTCGGCGGCGCGCTCGTCTTCATTGGGATCATCGCCGCGTATGTCACTGCCGGCTCGCTCAGATCTGAATCATCTCGCGCAATTCCAGTTCACCACCGCAGCTACAATCGTGGGCGTTTCCGGTCTTGTTTCTCGGGTTCGCCGTGCTCGCCGGCATCTGGCCGTTGCACACTTGGGCGCCGACCGGTCACGTCGCCGCGCCCACCGCGGGTTCGATGTTGCTTGCCGGCATCGTCATGAAACTCGGCGCCTACGGCGGGCTGCGCGTCGCGATGAATCTTTTCCCACAAGGTTTCCAAATGTGGAGCAACTGGATCGCCGTTCTCGCTGTGATCGGCATTGTTTACGCCGCGGCGGTCGCGCTGCGCCAGCGCGACCTGAAATTCGTCATCGGCTATTCGAGCGTGAGCCACATGGGTTTCGTGTTGCTCGGCCTCGCGACCGCCAACGTGCTCGGCGTCTCAGGAGCAGTGCTGCAAATGTTTTCGCATGGCGTGATCGGCGCCCTGCTCTTCGCCGTTGCCGGACGCATGATCTATCGCCGGACTCACACGCGCGATCTGGACGCACTGTCAGGCATGAACCTGAGCCGCGCGCTGCCATTTGCTGCGTTCTCGTTTGTCATCGCGTCGGCTGCGTCGATGGGCATTCCGGGTTTCAGCGGGTTCGCTGCCGAAATCACGATCCTGATCGGCGCGTGGAAAACTTATCCATTGGCGGTATGGATCACCGGCGCGGGCATGGTCCTCGTCGCGGCGTTCACTTTGCGCGCGTTGAAGAGAATCTTTCTTCGGCGAGGGTAGCGCAACGGCAACAGGTGGATCGGCCGCTCCGTCAAATGCCAGTGCGGCTCGCACCGATGCTAAAACCTTCTCGGCTTCGCCGACAACATCGAGCGCGGAGCGCTCGATCCACCACCCGACTTGGCTCCGATCACGGCAGCGGAAAACTCGGTGCTAGACTCCTTATGTTCGCCACGCTCGCGGTCGGACTTTATCCAAAATTCTTGCTCGACCGCATCATGCCTGCAGTCGAAGCGATGCGGTTTCTAACGAAATGAATGATGAGTCGTTACAGCGCTATGACAGATCGACGCCCAATCGATTCAACGATTCAACGGTTTAACGAATCACGCATTCCGATGTCTTATCTCGAACTCCTCAAACTCGCAGTCGCCCGAAGCCATCGTCGCGGTGACGGCGCTGGTGGTTCTCGCCATCGGCCTAACGAACTCGCGCGCGTCCGCATTCTGCTCTGCCGTCGCTGCTCTCGGACTCGCAGCTCGCAGTCGGCGCAGTACTCATGTTGCCGCAGACAACGCGACGCTGTTTCACGGGATGCTCGTGATCTCGCCGCTGACGTCGCTGTTCAAAATCATCTGCCTTGTCGCTCGCATTTTTCACGGTTGTCCTGGCGTCAGGGCAGACTTTGCTTCGCGAAACCACGGCGAATATCTCGCGATGGTTCTGCTCGCAACGATCGGACTGATGCTGCTCGTCGGCAGCGAAGAGTTGCTCATGATCTTCATCGGACTCGAATTGCACCGGCCTCTCGCTCTACGTCATGACCGCGTTCGACAAAACCGATATCCGCTCCGCCGAAGCCGGTCTGAAATATTTCCTGTTCGGCAGCACGGCCAGTGCGTTCACGCTTTTTGGAATCAGTCTGATTTATGGCATGTCGGGAACGACCGGGCTCGCCGCGATTGGCCAGAAACTCAGCTGCGCAGCTCGATCTCACCGCTGCTCGCCGCCGGAATCGTCATGACCCTTGTCGGTTTTGCGTTCAAAATCGCCGCCGCGCCATTTCATCTTTGGGCGCCCGACGCGTACCAGGGTGCGCCGATTCCGAGCGCCGCGTTCATCGCTTCGGGTTCGAAAGTCGCGTCGTTCGTCGTGCTCGGAAAAATTGTGCTCGTCGGATTCGGCCCCGTCCACGGCAGCGCCGCACTGGCACGCGATGATTGCCGGCTGGTCGCCGGTGCTGGCCGTGCTCGCCGCATTGTCCATCGTTATTGGCAATCTCGTCGCGCTTGCCCAGTCGAACGTCCGCCGCCTGCTCGCCTATTCAGCCGTCGCGCACGCCGGTTACACGTTGCTCGGACTCGTCGCCGGCGGGCGCGACGGATTTTCTGCGACGTTGTTTTACACGACCATTTACGCGTTCACGCTCGTCGGCGCATTCGGCGTCGTCGCGCTGGTGCGACGTGAAACCGGCGGCGACGATTTAACGAACTTCGCCGGGCTGCGCGCGCGTTCGCCGTTGCTCGCCGGGTGCATGTCGATCTTCATGTTGTCGCTGGCCGGCTTGCCGCCGCTCGCCGGATTTTTTGGAAAATTCTATCTGTTCAGTGCCGCGCTGCGCGCCGGTGAAAATCACGGCCTGCTCTGGCTGGTCGCGCTGGCGCTCTTTGGCAGCCTCATCTCGCTCTATTATTACCTGATCGTGCTCAAAGTAATTTTCCTGGATGAACCGTCACCCTCAACCGCTCAACGACTCAACCTCTCAACTTCTTCTGATTTCCTTCAGCGTCTGTCGGTGACCGCTCTTGCCGCGATCGTCCTTTTTCTCGGCATCGCCCCGGCGCCGCTGGTCTCCCAGATCCTTGCTGCCTTGCCCTAAAAAATTGCCCAATTTCCCCAAAGAAAATGCGTGCCCAATTCGGCAAAGGCACGTTATAGAATCATTGTGCATCGACAATGACCGAGGATTCTGCGCAAGTTGATGACGTGAAGACGGGAAACATTAGCCAATTTATCGATCGCCATTACCGGCACTTCAACGCTGCCGTGCTGAAAGACGCCGCTGACGCCTACATTGCTCATCTGGAGCGCGGCGGGAAAATGATGATCACTCTCGCCGGCGCGATGAGCACGGCCGAACTCGGCGTATCGCTTGCGGAAATGATTCGTCAGGACAAAGTCCACGCCATCACCTGCACCGGCGCGAACCTCGAGGAAGACCTCTTTAATCTCGTCGCGCGAAGCGAGTACGAACGCATTCCCGAATTATCGGGAATTGAGTCCGCAAGCCGAAGAGGAGCTTTTACGCCGCCATTTAAACCGCGTTACCGATACCTGCATTCCGGAAGAAGAGGCAATCCGCCGGATCGAGAAGTCGGTCATCGACGAATGGGTCGCTGCCGGCAAAAAAAAGGAGCGGTTTTTCCCGCACGAATTTCTCTTCAAAATTTTGCGGGAATGCCGGCTCAAGAAATTCTATGAGATCGATCCAGCCGACAGTTGGATGATGGCCGCCGCCCAAAAAAATCTGCCCGCTGTTCGTTCCCGGTTGGGAGGATTCGACCCTTGGAAATATCTACGCCGCCCGCTGCATCACCGGCGAAATCGCCGACGTTCATACCGTGCGCTCTGGAATCGAATACATGATCGCGCTGGCGGAGTGGTATCGCCGCGTATCGAAAGATTCGTCCATTGGCTTCTTCCAGATCGGCGGCGGAATCGCGGGCGATTTCCCGATTTGCGTCGTGCCGATGCTTAACCAGGACGTGGTCAGCACGCTCGTTCCCGAGTGGGGCTATTTCTGCCAGATCAGTGATTCTACCACCAGCTTCGGATCGTACTCCGGCGCGGTGCCCAACGAAAAAATTACGTGGGGCAAACTGCGCGCTAGCACTCCGCGATTCATCATCGAATCCGACGCCACGATTGTTAGCACCTCTGATTTTTGCCAAAGTCTTAGGTTGGTAGTTGCAGTCTCTGGGGAACGCCCGCGCCCCGCGTGCTGGTTGCGGCGCCTCGCTGCAACGAACTTTTCAGCTTCTCCTTCGTCGTAACAACGCCAGCAACTCTGTCCTGGCTCTGTCGGGTCGGCTCGAAGAGCTTGACGTTGCGCGCAAAGGTCTGAAAGAATCAGCGCATGACCACTTTACGAACTTCCCTTATCGCCGCTTTCGCGGCTGCATTCATAACGATTCCATCCTTTGGGCAGACCTCGGAGACATCGCCGGAGACCGCGGCGAGCCCAGCCGCAGCCGGTCCGGCGGCTGGACAGCCGAACCCGGCCGAGATGATGAAGCAAATGGTGGAGTTATCGAAGCTGAACGAGAATCACAAGTTGCTCGCCAGCCTGGACGGCACCTGGAATTACAACATAAAATTCTGGATGAATCCTGATCCAAACGCCAAGCCGCAGGAGTCAAAAGGCACTGCCGTTCGGAAGTCGATGATGGACGGGCGCTACTTTGTCGAAGATGTCAGTGGAAAAATGCAAATGCCCGGCGCGGACGGCAAAATGAAGGATATCACGTTCAAAGGCATGGGCATGGAAGGTTACGACAATGTGAAAAAGAAGTTCGTTGCTTCCTGGGTCGACAACATGGGCACCGGGATTGAGTTCTCCGAAGGCACATACGATCCGGGCACGAAGTCGTTTACATACACCTCTGAGATGGAACCGGTACCAGGGATGAAAACAGCGGTGCGTGAAGTGATCAAAATCGCCGACAAAGACCACATGAGTCTCGAGTGGTACGAGAATCAGGGCGGCCAGGAAAAGAAAACGATGGAAATCAACTATACGCGGGCGAAGTGATGATTAGTTAAATTGTTAAACAATCGAGTCGTTGAAGCCGATCTCCCTGGCTCGCCGGGCCTTGGCGTAAGGTATTCTCTCTCCATTCTGTCCTCTGACCTCCGCCCCGGTGGCTATTTTGCGGATCTGGTCTATAGTCTTCAATGTCTAAACCATCTGGTGCCTCTTTTTCACGTCGGATGCCCGACAATATTACCGAAGAATTGGTGGCCGTGCTTTCCTCCAAGGCCTCGTTCGAATTCAAGCCTTTGTTCGACATCATCCTGCTTAATCTTCGGGAACGAAACGCTGCCAGTGGCGGCGAAGAGATGTTGCGCCTGCGTTCTTATGAAAAGCTTCAGGGCCTGGTCAGTCAGGGCGCGGTGACGAGGAAGGTCAACGGCATCACCAAAAAATATAAAGGAGTCGCATCGCGTATGGTCACGTTAAGGCGGAGATGAAAGTCTTACGTGCCGAGTGGAGCGCGCGGGGACGCCGCAACATAAATCACAAAATCCGAGAACGAGGTTGAGAGAGCGAGAGTAGGCTGGCCGTAATTGATCTGCGGTTCCGCAATCGAACGTCCGTTCCTCCAGCTCAGACACCGCATCGCCAGGCGATTACCCGCTGGCTGAAAAGAATTGCGGAACACAGCTTGTGCGGAGCAGCATCGGCGCATGAGCGGGACGTCACACTTGGTCGACTGGGTATTGGAATCGCAGAAGTCCGCAGAATTCTGAAAACGTCGCCTTGATGAAAATCGCGGACTGACCTCTGATTTGCGTTGTGTCGTCGATCAGGCGATGGGCGGTCCCGGCGTGGATAATCTTTCGGTTTTCTTTCTCGCTCAAGGCGAACAATCCGCCGATGCCGTCATGGCGCGGCTGACCACGTTCATACGCGCCGGCAAAGCAAACTCTCGATCTTGCCGTTTACGACATGCGGTTCAGTGATCCGCTCCGCACCCAGTTCGTGTCGGCTTTGCGCGAACGAGCAGAGGCAGGTGTGCAAATTCGTTTTTGCTATGACGGCGACAAACCACCTCAGCCAAATGTAGCCGCCGGTCAGGATCCCGCTCCCGCCGGCACCGGCGCATTTGTCCAATCGTTAGGCTATCCCTGGCGTCGCATCGCCGGCATGAAACTGATGCACAGCAAATTTATCCTGCGCGATCGACAATCGATCTGGACTGGCTCGGCCAATATGACGGACGACGCCTTTACCTTGATGGAAAACAATATTCTCGAGATCGATTCGTCCGCGCTGGCCAATTACTACGCTCAGGATTTCGAACAGCTCTGGGAAAAAGAAAACTTCGATAACACCGGCGACATTCAAACCGTGCCCGTGCCGCTGACATTTTCCGGTCAATCGGCCGAGGCGCGCGTCATGTTTTCTCCGGGTTGCGGGTTGGAAATCGATTCCGAAATCGCAAAGCGCGTGCGCGCAGCGCAGCGTCGCGTCCGCATCTGCAGTTTATTGATCAACTCCGGCACTCTCATCTCCGAGCTTGGCAATTTGTTGCGCAGCGGGCCGCATCGCCGTGGATGGAATTTACGATCGCACCCAAATGGCGGAGGTTTACCTGCAGTGGCAGGAAGTGCCGCAAAATCGTTGGAAGATCGACGCGCTTAAAGAGATCATCGCGCGCGCCGGCCTGGTCGGAAAAAACTCAACGCCTTACACACCGACCGGGCACCACGATTTCATGCACAACAAAGTTCTCGTGATCGACGACACCGTGATCACCGGTTCCTATAACTTCTCGCGCAGCGCCCAATTCAACGCCGAGAATATTCTGTTCATCGAAAGCGCACCGCTCGCCGAGGCCTACAGCGTTTACATCGATCACCTGAAGCGGAAATACGCGCCCTGAGCACTGATTCGCCGTGGCGAACTGCTGATCAAGGCACATCACGTGCTCAAAGTCATCGTCTATGAAGCACGATCCCATATTCGATTCGACGGAGAACCAGGCCTTGCTCGTCGTTTGCGCGCGCAAAACGATTCGCACTGCCGCAATCGCCGGCGTTATCTGGGGCTGCATCAACGCCACCATCGGGTTCTTCGCGGTTCAGGCCAACCCGTTGAACGCTGGGATTTTGGTGCTGGGCCTCCTGATGCTCGGAACCGGAGTCGTCGCGATGAGCAAACCATCGTTGCACAGCTTGCTGAGTGAAGCTGTGGTGAGCCTGCTTTTGCTTTGCTGGAATGTTGGCATCACGATCTTCAATGTCCGCTCGGGTTACGCTGATCATATCAACGGACACGGACTGATCTGGCCTGCAATTGCAGCCGTGATTTTTTTCAGGCAATACATCAAGCTCGGTCACCTGAAGGACGCGATCTGCGCGATGGACCAGGCAACAGTGAAAGAAGCGTCCGGACTCTGCAAACAACTCTTTAAGAGCAAGCTCAAGCAATCGCCGGACGTAGCGGAAGCATCACGCAAGCGTTGCCGCCTCCGATTTATGTCCAACTCGGTTTTCGGTGCGCAGAGAAATCTGGCGCGCGCTTTTCACATGAGCCGGGAACATTTCAAGCAATGCATCCGGGACACTAACAAAAAACGGATTCGAGTAGTCGTGCGTCATCCGCTGGGCAAACTTACCTACGCCTTCAACAAAAAGAACTCCGACAAGATCAAAGGCTGGCTCGCCGCGCCGGCTGGCCGTGAAAGTGCGTGACAGCGCCTGCTTTTCAATCGCTCAACGCTTCAACTTCTTGTCTGTTTTCGCACAAGCGGGATGACAAGAAAATGCGCGACAAATCCGAGCGGAAACACAATCAGTCCGATCCAGGGATTCAACGTTGCTGCAATTAACAACTCCGCCAATCCGAAGATCCAAACAAAACTTTCCCCCGCGAAAGCCTGACCCCATTGCGGAACGCGATTCCCCGCCGGCACGCGCGGAGTGAGCGAAGGCCAGAAGCGCGGCACCGCTTCTAAGTAAGCGCGGTACGATTCGCCCTGATTTTGCCGAAGCGCCTCTTCTTCACGAAAAATCAGCCGATAAAGAAACAGCCAGCTTGCCACGACGAGAAAGAGAAAACCTAATCGGCTGGCCAGAACGCCGAAGCCAGCGGCCATCGGCAGGTTGGCCAGGTAAAGTGGATTCCGCGTGTAACGGAAAGGTCCGTCGGCTACGAGCGCCTCGGAATGTTGAGCAGTATCGTGCACAACTTCGGTGCGCAAATAAGCCGCGCCCCACGTGCGTAATACTGCCGTCAGAAAAACCAGGAGCCCACCAGCCAGGATCACGATTCGGCTAAACATGATCGCCTGCGGACTGCCGCGGGTGATGGACGGCGCGATCAAATGCCGTAATCCGACAATGAAGCTGGTGTGATCGAAGGCCGAAAGCGAGAAAGCTACCGCATAAATGCCGGTGATGATCCAGAAGCGTCGTTCAAATTCAAATTTGGTCGCCCGCACGTGTGCCAAGTTATCGCGGGCCTGGTCTGCTCACCAGCTTTCGGGGCATCAGCCGCAAACCTTTGGGAAGCCAAAGATCGCGTCTCTCGTCCTATTTCCCAAACACTGCGCGCACTCTGCCTTTGGCGATCGCTCTCTTGAACTGGTCAAAGTCGCGTTCCGTTTGATCGGCGTAGGCCTTCGCGAATTTTGCCAGAGCATTGTCCAGCTTGGTCGAGTTTCCGCAATAGCCCGCGATCGCACCGGGATCGCCGCTTCGCGCGTGACCCTTGGCCAGGAGCTCTCCGGACACGACTGCATATTCGCGCAGCCCTGTTCCTTTGAGGTTCGTCAGATCGATTGACGCTTTGTGATCGCAAAGCTGCCGGACAAGGAAATGCCGCCCATCAATCGTGGTGTAGCCTAACAGCGCATCTGCCACCGTTTGCATTCTCTGTTGGCCTTCCACGACGCGTCGTCCTTCATGGTTGGCCGGCGGCAGGTGAGAAAGATAGGGCGTGTAACAAGAGGGCAGTTCCTCTTTGACCTGCAGGATGAGCGGGTCCTGAACACCGTTGCCGAAAAGCAGGACGACATAATCGCGGGTCCCGACGCTGCCGGTTCCTACGATTTTAAACGCTACGTCGACTGGCTCATAGACCTCCAGCATCCATTGATGGCCTACCGAAACCGTCTTCCGATAACCACGCAGAGATTTCACCACCTCGCGTTGGGTCAGCGTGTCCACATGTCGCAATACCGGCGGACGATCATGAAAGCGATGACCGGTTCGGGGATGAACGACCGCAAGCTTTTTCAATGTCTCCATCGGCGTCTTGCGATGCGCTTTCTGCAACACCGCATGCACCGGCGTCCCTTTGCGGCCGCGAAGAATTTCCACCTTTGCCAGGTCGCGCACTCGCATCGCGGCGAAGCGATTCATCGACGCGCGATAACTTCGGACCATCTCTTCAACGCTGTTTCGACAGCCACTATTCGGTTCTCCCGCTTCGCGTCCGGCCAGCACCAGACTCGTAGCAAGCCGTTTTACGTCCCATTCCCAAGGTCCTGGAATCGTTTCGTCAAAATCGTTGATGTCGAATACGAGATGTCCCTCCGGCGCCGCGTAGGCGCCCAGGTTGCGGACGTGAGCGTCGCCGCAAATCTGCACACGCAAACCCGTTACCGGCAAGGTGGCCAGGTCAGCTGCCATTAAAGGCGCGGCGCCACGGAAGAAAGCGAACGGTCCCGCGGCCATTCTTCCCATCTTGATCGGCACCAGATAGCGCAGACGGTTGCTGTTCGCCGCCAGAATGGTGGCGACTGGATCGCTTCTCCCCTTTTTCGGATACCAATCTGCCTGGCGATCGCGTTTAATTTTGTGACGCAACTTCTTACCGCGCTCTCGTCGTTCACTCAGCGGCAACATGCGTGGCTATCGTATCCGAAGCTGTTGGGAAAAAGAAGAATTATGCCTCCTCTAAGCTCTAATCGAATGCCGCATAACGGCCGGTGGTGATCCAAAAGCGTCGTCCAAATTCAAATTTGGTTGCGCGCACGCGCGCCAAGCCATCGCGGGTCCGCTCTGCGCCCCAGCCGATGTCGATCTTCTGTAGCGGCGGTCTATGACCGCCGATCTCCGCCGCCTGATCTCTGTCCTCCGTCCTCTGATCGCGGCTCGCACCATCCGTGGTTGACGCGATTGACGGACGCTTGAGTGTTAGTGCCAGTGCGGCTCGCACTGCCGGTAATGAAAAATACGTTCGTGGTAATTTCTTCGGCGGTCCGAATCGTGATTTCTCGAAGGGCACCCGGGAGCAACCCTTTTGTTACGAGCAACGCGGCGTTTATCGATCGACTCGTTGCTGAGGGTTTCATTTTGATGGGCGGCCCATTGGTTGATGAAGGCGGCTCCCTTTTAATGTTCAACGCCGAAGATGAAAATGAAGTGAGAGAGAAAATGAAGAACGACCCCTGGCTCGAGCGAGGTATTCTGAGTTGGCAAATCTTTATCGATCCGAGGAAATAGGATTTCATACGAGAACTGCACTTCGAGTGCGACATTCCATCTCCGAAGTTGGGGAGCACACGCGCCTCGCGTGTTGTCTTCGGCGCCTCGCCGAAGATCTTCCCGTGCGCTTTGCGACGACCGCAGCTTCGACTGCTAATCTACAAAATCCGCGATTGAGCGATATTTCTGGGTAAGTTCTCGGATGCGGTGATCGTAACGGTGGAGGTGGTGGATCGAACGGTAGATCAGCCAGGAGCCGAGCAAGACCAGACCCAGGTTCAGGAGCAACAGCGGCACCAGCAGCGGCATCACCTTCCCCATGCTGTAATAGCGCGAGGTCGCGATGAGCACGCTGAGGACGGACAGAGGCAGAGCGAAGACGGCGATACCGGTGCGCATTCCGGCTAGCGCGGTTCGTTTCTCAGAGAGGAGCACTTGGATTTCGCCAAGGATGAAATTGTCCAGCTTTGGTGGTTCGTCCGTTTCCATACTCATTTGCTCCCCAATCTAATCGATTTAGCACAAAACTCGGTGACAAATCGAGTCGAACTCGTGGAGTCGTCTTATCTGACTTCTGATCGCTGATCTTTGACCTCCGCCCTCAACGAGGTTCCATGACCGTTGATAACGCAGATATCATAGATAGCTCGAAACAACCTTATTTGATCCGTTTAAATCAGCGTAATCCGCGGTTAACGTTCGGACATTCATGAAAACTACGGACAACACCATCCTCATTACCGGTGGCGGCTCGGGTATCGGACGCGGCTTAGCGGAAGCATTCCATCGCCTGGGCAATCAAGTCATCATCGCCGGACGCGGACAAAAATCACTCGACGAAACCACCTCCGCCAATCCCGGAATGAAATCGGTCGCGCTCGACGTGTCGAATCCGAAAAGCATTCAGTCGTTCGCCGGTCAGGTGACGAAGGATTATCCGTCCCTCAACGTGCTCATCAACAATGCCGGGATCATGCGTCCCGAGAATTTGCTCGAGGCGTCAAACGATTTGTCCCCTGCCGAGAAAACCGTCACGACCAATCTGCTCGGTCCGATTCGATTGACTGCGGCGTTGTTGCCTTCACTCCGGAAACAACCGCGCGCTACGATCATGACTGTTTCTTCCGGTCTGGCCTTCGTGCCGTTCGCCATGACGCCCACTTATTGCGCGACCAAAGCCGCCATCCATTCCTACACGCAATCACTCCGTTACCAGCTCAAAGCGACAAACGTGGACGTCATCGAACTCATCCCGCCTTACGTGCAGACTACGTTGATGGGCGATCAGCAAGCGAACGATCCCAGGGCGATGCCGCTGAACGAATTCATCGCCGAAGTCATGTCGATCTTGAAAACTCAGCCCGACGTCAAAGAAGTCTGCGTCAAAAAAGTGTATCCGCTTCGCTTCGCGGCGGAACAGGGTCAGGAAAAATACGAAACCTTCTTCCAACAATTCAACGACAGCATGCACAGCTGACTCGGGGATTTGCCCGGAATTCTTAGTTCCTTGGCTCGCCGTCTTGCTGCCGCGCCGAAACCGCGCGAAGGCAGGTCGCGCCGGAGTCGAGCGTAGGCGTAAGGCTTGGCGAAGGAGGCAACGACAGCATGCACAAATGGTCGGTCGCGATGTGCGCGGGCGACATTCCACAGTCGCAACTTGCCTTTGGTTTCGGCCGCGCGCAGAGTTCCGTTGTGAGTCCCGCCGTCGAAAAGATTCTTGAGCAAGTCAAACACCTCTCTTCCGAAGAACAGAAGGAATTGTGGGACAGTGTCGTTGCTGAAGAAGCAAAGAACTTGGATGCTTGGGAAAAACAAGTCGAGCGCGACTCAAATGCGGGCAAGCTCGATCACCTGCTGGCTGAATTGAAGGACGATATCAAGGCGGGCCGGGTAAAGCCTTTGGATCAAGTCGTTAACGAACCGTAGATTTTGGGAAAGCTATCGAAAGCTTCCCAAATCGGTTCGTCGCGATGCTCGCAGAACGTATCGTCTCTGGCTTGTGAATCCTCGATTTGCGTCCCTTCACTTCAAAAAGGTCGGCAAAGTTTGGTCGATTCGAATCGGTAACACGAGTTACCGAGCGCTGGCCGATATCCAGGGCGACAGCGTCTATTGGTTTTGGATCGGCCCGCACAACCACTACGAGCGGATCATTGCCGGCCGATAAGATCGACATCGTGGAAGCCGACGACATTTTTGGATACGACAAGCTGGTCGCGAAGTGCTTTCGGATCTCTGACCGCTGTCCTCCGTCATCTCTCTGCGTAGACGATTCGATGCACAAATAACTCGTTAAGCGCAGTTCCTTCGCCCGCTTACAGCCCTCCTTTGCTCGCCGTAGCCTTGGCGTAGGCGGCTGATCTCTGTCCTCTGACTTCTTGCGAATCCGCTTCCTCTCTCTTGCTCGGGAGAGAATGGAGCGGTTGGGAACCGCGACATGGCCGGTGGGCTGCGGTCACGACTTGGGCGGAGTGTTGTAGTGGTTGAGCGCAGCGGGCGCTCCCGAAATACAATTTGATGCACAGATAGACGGGATAGCCTGTGGGCCGAAGAAAGCCCATTATCCAGGCCTTGACATATTCGCTATTCGCGAATAGCGAATATCAATGATTGCCAAGTCTTTAGACGTGGTTGTTTGGCTGAAATTGCTAGCTCCTGGAGCAAAGACATTCGCTCAATTGTCCGATGAGTTGGGAATGAGCGCCTCGGAGATTCACGGGTCTGTCAAACGTGGTACCGAGGCCGGCCTAATTGATTCGCGATCGAGAAGGCCTTTGCACAAGCCGCTCGAAGAATATTTAGTGCACGGAGTTCGTTATGCTTTCCCAGCCAAACGCGGGCCCATTACGCGAGGAATTCCAACGTCTTACGCTGCGCCGCCGCTTGCACAATACTTTCACGCACCCGACGAATTACCTCCGGTGTGGCCGGATCCTCATGGATCGACGAAGGGCTACGCACTAGAGCCACTCTTCAAGCCGATAACGAAGGCAGTTGAGCAAGATCCAAAACTATACGAACTGCTCGCCCTAATTGACGCAATTCGAGACGGTCGGGCGCGCGAGCGCAAATTAGCCGAGGACAAGCTCCGAGCGCTCCTTGCCAATGCCTACTCCGATTGAGTCGATGCGCCTTGTCGCGCAAGAACTTGAATCAGTCGGTTTGTCTTTTGCGTTCGTAGGCGGATGCGCCGTGTGGCTTCTCGTTGATCGACCCGACCTAACAGATTTCAGGCCGACCGAGGATGTCGATGTGATCATAGAGGTCGTGACGCTTGTTCAGCTTTATAACCTCGAAGAACAGTTGCGCGCTGCTGGTTTCCAGCATGACATGTCGGAGGGTGCGCCAATTTGCCGTTGGATCGTCAAAGGATGCCGAGTGGATATCATGCCGATTGATTCAAGAGATCTCGGGATGAATTCTCAATGGTTTCGCGAAGCACTTGAGTCCGCGCAATTGGTTACAGTCGAGGGAACGCTTCAGGCGAAAGTTATCACGCCTCCGTTGTTTCTCGCTACCAAACTGGCCGCCTTTCACGATCGCGGCCACTCAGATTTGTTTGGGAGTCATGACATCGAAGACATCGTTACGATAGTGGATGGATGCAAAAACATTGTGCAAGATGCAGCAAATTCCTCGGCGGATGTGCGCAAGTTTATCGCCGACGGCTTTTCCGTCATCATGCAACACCGCGATTTTGATGATGCATTGGTCGGCCACTTATCGGTAACCTTTGGTGCTCGCGAGCGTGTCGCTGAAGTGAAGGAGAAATTTGATGCCATCGGGGCCCTCGGTTAGCGGGAAGCGATGGAAGTTGACGACATTTTTGGCTACGACAAGCTGGTCGCGGCGGGAGGCGAGGTTATGAATGAAGCGAATGGGATGAAGTGCGAACCGTGCCCGTATTTCATGGCCGGTGGGTTGGGATCACGACCCGGGAGGAATGTTTTAGCGGTTGAGCGCAGCGGTACTGCCGAAATACAATTCGATGCACAAATAACTCGTTAAGCGCAGTTCCCCCGCCCGCTTACCGCCCTCCTTGGCTCGACGTAGCCTTGTGCATAGGCGGCTGACTTCCGATTTGTTACCCAATGACGATCCGGCTCATCCAGTAATCGCGTTCGCGATTTCGCGATAAAAAATTCAGGACGGTTAAGAAGATGTCGATCTTGGCGCTTTGTACATGATCAGTTCGCGTTTGGGATGCGCATGGCCGGTTTGAACTGTAATTGTGTGTCGTTCGAGGCCGACCGCATCGGCGAGACGCTCAACAACGACCGAGCGATGGTAAGTGATAACCATCGGACCGGCGAACGTCTTAATCGTTTTGAACAGCTCTTCGCAATCAACGTCATGATGGGTGTACAATCGCTGACCAGCACCACGGCCGTTCACAACGTAAGGAGGATCGACAAACGCAACGGCGTACGGCTGTTCCGCAAACTCTCTCAACACTTCTAATCCGTCCCGCTCGAAGAATGAGATTTTTTTACGAAGTGCATTCGTCAACGTGACACGATCCGACAGAGTTTCAGGGTACCAGCGCGACGATATGCCATGATCAGCTTCACCTCGCTTTAGCCAGCCAGCACCGGGTGCCATGATTCCCGCGCGCGAAATTCGGTTAAGCAACAAGCAGCGAAAGGCCCGTGATAGCTGATCAGTCGGTTCGCGAGCGATGACTTCGGCAGCTGTCGTCCGGTTCAGTCGAAAAGTGCTGATTCGCTCGGCAAATGCAGTAGCTTGTCCGTTTAGCACGACATCCCAGACTGCACTGACCTCCGGATCGATTTCGACGAGTGTGACATGATCGGCAAGATCAAGTTCAGCGACGGCAAGTCCGACGCTCGCACCTCCAGCAAACGGCTCAACAAAGTGTGTTGGACGAAATCCCAACTCGGAAATCCATCTGATGATTTTCGTTCGTAATCTGCTCTTGCCACCGGGGTAGCGAAAGGGACTAAGTGTCGACGGCTTGTTTGGTGCCGTTCGTTTTTTATCGGCCTCTGTTGGCGTTGAGCTCATCTAACGCAATTCTCAGCGCTTTGTCGCTGTTTAAGTGAATGTCGGCCGCGCGACGTCGCTCATCAACATCGGCGCCAATCGCTTCGCGTACTGTCTCGGGAGTTTCCTGCAACTCAAAGGAATACTGATAGCAGTCCAAAACTACATCTCGGACGTAACGCTCTTTCGTTTTAATCCGCTCATCGACAGTCCGACATTGCTTCAATAGCGATTTCAGCTGCGAATTGCCCGCATTGATTTCTATCGTCAGCAATGACTCGCCGCTGGTGTCGGATTTTTCGCCCCAATATGCGCATTCGTCGGCGGGGACTTCTAGCGCTTCGCCATATTTTGTAAGAAACGCACCGAACGGCTCGATTCTGTCCTCAGCCAATAGCTCCTGGAGAGCCGCACGGTCGTCGTTTTCCGGCGCACAGAAAACGATGTTAGTGCGAACGGATTGTCGAATCGCCTTCTTTCGAGGCTCGGGTTTTGGCCGAACGCCCACTTCCACCGATGTCTCGAGAACACGACCATCTGCAGATTGAAGACTGATTATCAGTTTTCCTGTTGAAGTGCGCTCTTGTATCGGCCCTTCGCTGCGCTCAGCGTTTTCCAACGTCACTGAGCCATACCCTCGATCGTTTATATCGGCGCGCCCGACAATTGCCAGTCTGTCAGCGGATGCACCAGTACACTCGAGTCGCGCAAAAACCCTCGGATTGTCTCCGTGAAAAGAGTACTTCGGCGGCCTTGCGTCGCCTTTGAATTTGGCTAACACGCGCGTGCCTTCCGCTACTAAGATCGGCCCATCCGTCACGAATTCTAGGATTGTCGGCGGATCGTTCGCTGGAACTTGGGGCCGTGGTTCGCGACCTCCTGCGCCGCCTTGGCCGGGGCCAGTGCCACCCCCACCAACATCCGGTCCACCTGTGGCATCCGAAAGAATTCGCGATAGGAACTCGGACATCTTGCGACTGAGATCGGCACTCGATTTACGCGCTTTGTCTTCTTGTCGCTTTCGCTCAAGCGCAACGAGACCCTCATCATTTTGCAAGAGGTTGGTGAGAAGGTCACGTAGACCGCGCGTGAATGCCGTGTTCTTTGGCGCTTCGCGAGAATTGGAGATTATCTCGCCAAGTGCCTCCTGTTCGAGTCGATCGAGCCTGATCTCAACAATCGTACTTGAAGCGAGCTCCGGCAGATTGGCGTTGGCGATTATCGTTCGCGTCATCTCGCCATGATTCTGGCCGTTCAGCGTCAGGATAACTGGATGACGTGAATCGACGTAGTTAGCTAGCGCGCCGCTGTCCTTAAAAACGAAGACGTGCACGCTGAATTCGCCGTAGATCTGGCCTTCTACAGTTAAACGCTCCGACTTCTCTCCCGACTTATACTCGACCACTGCCGGGTCGGCGGCCTGATCAGCGATTCGGTAGTAAGCAGCTTTTACCGTTCTGCGCCCAGTCTCGGTGTCTGTTCGCGCAAAAGCACCGCGTATCTCGAACGGCAGCGGATATGAGAAGAATAGTCGAGTTAGGCGACCCCATGGATTGCTTTGCTCCGGGCCTGCAATGCGCTTGATCCACCCGCCGCGATTGTAGCCGAAGTGCCATATTGACGTGCCGGGAAATGTGGAAGCAAGCTCGGGAAAATCCTCAACTCTGCCCACCAGCGGCAATTGATCGACATCACAAAACCATTTTCGAATCACATCTTGTTTTGACTCGGCCTGCTCCCGCTCAGGAAAAATCAGCGTCCAGTAGAATTCGTTAGCCTCTCCGTCGAATCGCGGCTGCGTGATGATCAAACATGATTCGCAAAACGCGAGTGCGCTACTGCCGCCGTGCCCAAACTGACCGATTGCTTCAAACTCTTGGAGCTTCGCTTCAGTATTCAAACTCAGAATCGTTTCCGGCATTTTTTCCCGCGACAAGCCTGTTCCAAAGTCGCGAACAAGCACGGAAACTAGACCGTCTGCTGGATTGTGCTTGCGAAACCGATGCTTCGATTCAGCCGCTTCCGGCCAAAACTCGATCAGCGGCTTTGCGATCCCCTGAATGCGTTCGTCTTGCGGCGCCCATTCACACTGCTCCGCTTTCAAACAGAAGAACCGCTGCGACACGTTTCGTGGGGTGAATGTGCGATCACTCCTCGCGATACCAGCCGCGAGACGTGCGGCTGTCAAAGACGCGTCGAACGCGTTTGCCAAACGCTCCGTCACACCACGGTCGCTTTCGGATGCAGCTTCAATCGAGGCTTTTTGATTGATTCGGCCGAAAACACGTTTTCTAAAAGTGTTTGTCAGCTCCAGCTCCAAGGTTCGAGCGGCTGCGAGTTCAGGGTTCGCAAGTGCGACATGGAGTGATCGCTTCACACCGGGAGTGAGTTCAGTGGTCACGATTTCGGCTAGAAGCGGAGTGGCGCTAAAGCGGCAATTTCCATTCAGAGCGACAGCACCTAACCAGCCGTGTCGCGAATTTCCCGGCGCTAGTATCGCTATGGGCAAACGCTACCACTCGACACCGGTCGAACAGAAGTCGAGCCCAGCGTGCGCGATTGTCCCACTCTTCGTTGTCATAAACGCGATGCGGCATGAATACCGATCTGATCGGCGAACTCACTTTTCCTTTGCCACCAGTCATCCAAGCATCCCAGAACGCTTCCGGATCAAGTTCAGTAAGCTTGTCGCGCCAATTCGCACCAGCGGTGCACTGCCCAAAGACGATGATTTGGCTCGATCTAGAGTCCGGAAAACTTTTCCACGCAACAAGGTCGAGCTTACTGTCTTTCGCTGAAAAAGTCCGGCTCTTGAAGCACTCGCCCTCGCCGAGGGCTTTTATTAGGGTTTGTATGTTAGTTTTGAACTTGTCTTTGGATTTCTTTCCCTTACGACTGCTCGTTCCGAACAAGATTGCGTTCCCGCCCGTGTAACCTCTAGCAGAATAAAAAGCTAATTCTTCGAAAAGTAACCAGGGGTTTTCTTTTGCGCCGCGTCGAAGTTTCCAGCCGTGGTAAGACAACGCCAAGCAAAGGAAGTAAGCAGGGAAATCGGAGGGTGCGCCTCTAAGGCGCACCGAAGTCTCTCCTCGTTCAAACGGATAACCCGCTTGGGCGGCTCGCCCTCTTCGGTCGAATTCTGTGAGAACATTTCCTAGGAGACTCTCGCGATTGCCGTAATTCAATCGGTCAAGCTCTCGCTGCAGATCCCCAACGCTTGCGTTTTGGTCCGCCGCATGTAACGCACTTAGCTCTAGCCAGTCGGCAAGTGGCTCTGGCTCAAGAAAATCGTCTGGGAATGCAACAACTGTTCGTTTCGGCATATCGAAATTACTTGGTCGCCCGCTGCCGCTCAGCGATGGACTTCATCTCTTCGTGGATGCTCCCGGTGAGCAGGCCGATCGATTCGATCTGCTCCAAGAGTTCGCGACTGCCCTTGTACCCTGTTGTTACCGTCCCCTTGGCTTCTTGTAGGGAATCCTTCGCAGCTGCCAGCGCGTCCTCGAATCGTCGCTCATCCCCCAGACTTATCGCGAACGCACGCTCCAGCCGAACGCCTGATCGTAGCGCTGCCAGTGCTTGTGAGTTTCCAATCACGGCGCGCAAGTGATTCAGATCCGGTGCTTGAGTGCGAATGGCAGGCTCGACTTGCCGCTCTCTGCTTCCAAATAGCCACGTCATTAGCTCCTCCAGATGGCCTAAGGCTCGCTTCGGCACTGGATTCGGATCGAGTGACCGCTTCGCGGTTGTGCCCAAGAAACTCAGGACTTCAGGGTAAGTGGCGGCAGTATAGAGATGCGAAAAATAGAAACGGTTTCGATTGCAATCTTCACGTCGAAATCTTGTCTTCTTTTCCGCCTGCTCCAATAAGACGTACCCGCGAAAAATTCTCTCTACCGTGCTGTGCTGATCGCCAATTTTTCGCGCGATTAAATCGAGAGGTTTTTTGAACTCTCTGACGACGTGAGCGATGTAGGCCGCCTTACTCAGGCTATCCCACTCCTTCGGTCCGTTGACGTGTCGGAATCCGAAATACTCCCAAAGAGCCTCTTTGTTTGGGTAAACCGACACGGGAAGCGTTTGCAAATCGCGCCGACGGGTCTCCGGGATCGTCGGCAGATCAGTAGCGCGGATCCTCTGTCGCAAGCCTGAGTCCACGAGGAGCTTTGCAGCCGTTAGGCGGCGATTGCCCTCTACGACGACATATGAAGGCTTTCTTTGGATCATGATTTGATCCAAGGCGTTCTCCAACCGCAAAGCCCTTTGGTGCCGGAATCACGAAGAGCGGTTCCTCCTCAAAGAAACCATTTTCTGCAATTGATAAGGCTACTTCACTGACTGCCATTTCTTTCCACATCGCCTTGGCAAGTTCCTCTTGCGTTGGACCAGTAGTGACGGACTCAAGCCTTGGATTCTCCGGATCCAAAAAAAGCTGGTCCAGGCCAATCGGATTGACGGTGAGCACGGCCTTAGCGGGAACGTTTTTTGATGATGCCGTCACGCCTTTGCCTAAACTTTTGTGCCCTGCTCTACAATCTCTTTCGACTTTCGCGAAAGGCCAGATTGCAGCGTTCCCTCTTTAAGGACGTCCCGTCAGCGTTAGCCGACTGGGAGGGAGAATTGGGGTCAGGCAACAAATCTTGACAGGTCTCCGCTGACGAATTCGGGCGACGGTTTTTCGCTCCTGGCATCATGAGCAGCTTGACAGCGACCGGGGCGGCGAGCGCGGGACGGAGGTCAGAAGTCAGAAGTCAGAGGTCAGAGGACGGAGGACAGCGAGCGGCTTGACATTGCAGGGGGCGGCGGGCGAAATGGGCGCGGGATGAAATTTCTCAAACGTCGTTTCTCCGCGGCTCCAGAGGGAACGGCCGTGCTGTTCTTCATTCAGATCTTCGCGACGCTCGGCTTCGCCGTCCTTTACTCGACGCTGGTCCTCTACGCGACGAAGCATCTGCAGCTCTCAGTGAAAGTGGCCACAACGTTGATGGGCGTGTTTGGCGCTTTCAACTACGGCCTGCACCTCTTCGGCGGTTACCTGGGCGGCCGCTTCCTGTCGAACCGGAATCTCTTTGTCGGGGGCATGGCGCTGCAGGTCATCGGTTGCGGATGCATTGCCGTCGGCACCGCCGCGCTGTTCTACGTCGGCCTCGCTTTCTTTCTCACCGGCAGCGGCCTCAACGTCACCTGTATCAACATGATGCTCACGCAGCGTTTTACCCCGGAGGATCCGCGCCGCGAAGGAGCTTTCCTCTGGAACTACGCCGGCATGAACGTCGGGTTCTTCGTCGGGTTCGCCGTCGCCGGTTACTTCCAAGGGACCGAGAGCTATGCGAGCCTTTTCATCTTCGCGACGCTCGGCAACTTCGTCGCCATCGTCCTCGCCGCGCTATCGTGGAACACGCTGGCCGATCGCAACACGCCGCTGCTCGACGCGACGTCGAAGCAATTCCGGCTGCGCCTGCTTGCCGGCATCGGCATTCTTCTCGGTCTCATACCCGTCGTGTGGTTCATGCTCCAGCGGCCCGGCGGGACCGAAACGCTGATCAAGGGAATCTGCGCCGCGGTCGCGCTGACGCTGATCTACCTCACGCTCCGCCACCCGGATCGCCGCGAGAAGCGGAACATGACGGCGTACCTGATTCTGACAATCGGCTCGCTGGCCTTCTGGTCGCTGTATCAGATGGCACCGAGCGGCCTGATGCTGTTCGCGGTCAACAACGTCAACCTGATGGTCGGTCCCGTGCAGATTCAGCCACAGTGGATTCAGAACATCAACACCGTCTGCATCGTGCTCGGCGGACCGCTGCTCGCGTCGTTCTTCACCCGCATGCGCGCTCGCGGATGGAGGATCGACATACCGCGGCAGTTTGCGACGTCGCTGCTCTTGATGGCGCTGGGCTTTCTCATTCTCCCGTTAGGCATCAAGCTTGCCGGCATCGACGGCAAGAGTGCGTTCGGGTGGCTGTTCATGAGTTATGTGCTGCAGAGCGTCGGTGAGCTGCTCATCTCTCCCATCGGATACGCGATGATCGGCAAGCTCGCACCGAAACAGTATCAGGGGGTGATGATGGGCAGCTGGATGCTCGTGACGGGCCTCGCGTCGCTGTTCGCGGGTGACTTCTCGGGCATGATCCCCGAGCCGAAGGGCACCACGGCGGTCGCGACCAACCCCGAGTATGCGAGGCTCTTCGGCGCGCTGGGCGCGGGCAGCCTCGTGGTCGGCCTCGCGCTAGTCCTGCTCATTCCGTTCCTGCGCAAGCTGATCACCGACAAGGCCGAGATACCCTCGGAGGAAATGGCGACGGCTACCGTCGTTCCCGTCGTCTGAATGGAGCGAATGGGATGAGCGACATGGAACGTAAAGTGACGAGGGTAGGAGCGAGTGAGCGCGGGCAGCGAACGAGTTTCAAAACGCCAGCTTCGCGGCGTTGAATCGGAAGACGCCGAAAATTTTAGCGACGGAACAAACCTAGATTTCGAAAAAGCGTAGTGACGAGAGGCTCGAGCTTTGCGACACCAGCGTTTCCTTGCTGGAGATCGCGAAGGACAGCAGCGATTTGATCTGCGATTCCCGTGGTCAGTTCGTCGAAACGTTCAACGGAAACGGCTGCGCCTTCGAGGGCCGACGCGAGGCGTTGACAAACGTTCTGCAGAACAAAGAAGACGAGCGTTTCTGCCCAATCCTGCGCTAACGAATTGAATTCGTTGCTGATTGCTTCCAGCTTTTCCTGGCTGAGCTCGCCGGATAACGCGTTAAGCGACCGCGATATCCGGTCGTCGCCCGGCATGTATGCCGATGAGATCCGCGCGAGTGAAGATTGGGACAACTCGGTAACCGCGTTCCTCAATGTTTTCGCGGCCGCCTTCCTGCCGGTCCACCAGGACAATTACGAACGCTATTTTCCCGCCATTGGATTCAATCGCGTCGATTGCTTGTAGTGTTGAACCGCCGGTGGTGATCACATCGTCGACGATGACGACCGAATCACCTGCAGCGAAATTCCCTTCAATAAGTTTGTGTCGGCCGTGAGCCTTTGCTTCCTTTCTCACAATAAATGTTTGAAGCCCGCTCGAAGGATCTTCGAGCTTGGCCAACATCCCAATGCTAAAGGCCATCGCGTCGGCCCCGATCGTGAGACCGCCAATGCTATCAACGCGAACCTCTAAAGCTGCGGCGGTCTGCCTCAAAATTTGCCAGCCAACGCGCCCAATAAGAATGAGACCTCCCGGATCCCCGGTTGTTTGCTTTGCATCAACATAGAAATCACTTTGAGCACCCGATGCCAAAGTAAATGTGCCACGGCAAACCGATTTTTTCGTAAGAATCTCGAGCAACTGGCTCTTAAAGCTTGGTGCCTTCACATCAACCGATTGTGTTGACCGCTGCATGAGGACGCCGAATCGTTTAAAGCTGAAGAACTGCAAACATTCGTATTACTTCATTCTGTCGAATGTCTTAGGCTTCGCCACGTGATTCGTTAAATCGTTAAAGCGTTCCGCCTTCGGACTACCGCGCGACAGGTGAATCGTTACAGCGGGAAAGCTCATTTCATGCGATCAAAGGTTTTTTGTAAGAGCTCGAGATCGGTTGCGTTTCCAACCTTCTCTCTTGAGCTTTCGATCCATTTCTTTTCCAGCGCGTTTTTGGTCGGACGGTCGCTCTGGTAAAAGACGCCGAAGACGCCGGGGAACGGTAGTTGGGCTAGTTTGTAGGCGGCGAGCTCGTCGGTGACGTCGTGGCGGAGCTCGTCCTCGGGCGTGTTGTCCCATTTCTTTTCCTGGATCACTTCGAAGCTGCCGCCTTTGCGCGGATCGGCCGGATCGAACACGTCGGGATAAAATTCGACGCACTCAGATCAAACATTCGATGGCACTGAAACCCGGTGGTCCATGGCGCGCTCGATCATCTGGATCATGTGATTGACCTGGGTGGCATGCGTCCGCGCGATGAACGTGGCCCCGCCGGCGATCAATTGTTTCATCGGATTGACCGGCATGTCGATCGCGCCGGTCGGGTCGGTCTTGCTCTTGAAACCGATGGGCGATGTGGGCGAGGTCTGTTTTTTGGTCAGGCCATAGACGAAGTTGTCCATGATGAAGTAGACCAGGTTGATGTTCTTGCGCGCGCCGTGATTGAGATGGTTGCCGCCGATGGAGAAACCGTCGCCGTCGCCGCCAAACAAAAAGACGTGCAGATCGGGCCGGGCCAGGCTGATGCCGCTGGCGAGCGGGACGGCGCGGCCGTGAATGAAATGGGCGCCGTGGCCGTTGACGAAATAGGGAAAGCGCGATGAGCAACCGATGCCGGCGAGGGTGACGATCTTTTCGTGATCGAGGTTGCGTTTCTCGAGGACTTTGTAAAAGGAAGCGAGGACGGCGAAATCGCCGCAACCTGGACACCAGGTCGGGTGATCGGCGGTGACGGCTTTCTTGGTGAGCTTCTCGCTGTCCGGAGCCGGACTGGCGGTTGTACGGCGGACAGTTCCATCGTTTGTTGTTTCGCTCATAGAAGAAATCTCTTAGGAACACTCAGGAACGCGGGAAGTGCCTCGTTTGGTTTACCAATCTTCGACCAATCCAACTCGGATTTCCTGCTTTCCTGGGTTCCTTAGATATTGTCGGTCTTCGATGCTTTCCTTTAGCGATTATCCCACTCCTTGGGTGATGGACTCGGCGCGGGCAACGTTCGACATCTTGTTCGCCGTTACCGGCAATCGGACGATTGGGTGAATAGCCCCTGGTTGAGACAAACTTGCCGGGAAAAACGCCTTGAAGAATTTCTTTTACGCGGAAGGTGAGGCCGTCGGTCTTGGTGACGCTCTCGATTTTCGGTTCGCAATAACGCGCCCGCAGAATGGTGGCGAGCTGCCCGAACCCGTAAATACCCTGGTCGTTCATCTCCACCGTGACGATGCGTTTGAAGTTCTTGAAGATCTTTTCCAGGCCATTCGGCAACGGATGCAGGTGGCGCAAATGGAGCGCGCCAATCTTTTCGCCGCTCTCTTGCCCCAGTTTCGCGGCGTCATGGATCGGGCCGTAGGTCGATCCCCAGCCGACCAGAAGCGTGTCGCCCTTTTGGTCGCCGTAAACTTCCGGCACCGGAATTTCCTCGGCGAGTTTGCGCAGTTTGTTGCGGCGTTTCGCGGTCATGGCCATGTGCAACTTCGGACTGCCGGTCGGATGACCCATCTCGTCGTGCTCGAGTCCGGACATGAGCGGATATTTTCCATCGAGAATGCGAGTGCCGGGCGGAATGTGTTGAGTGATTTGATCGAGCGGATACGGCTTGTGCGTTGCCCGCGGCGTCATGTCCGGTTTCGGATCGACCATCAACTTGGACAGATCCGGTTCGTCGAACGCTTCGATGCGGGTGGCGAGTGAGGTGTCGCTCAAAATAAAAACCGGCGTGCTGTATTTGCGCGCGATCCGCCCGGCTTCGATCGCGATGTAGAAACAATCTTCCACCGTGGATGCGGCAAGCACGACGCGCGGACTGTCACCGTGGCCGCCGTAAGATCGCCTGATGCAGATCGCTCTGCTCGACGTTGGTCGGCAAACCGGTGCTCGGCCCGCCGCGCTGAATATTACAAATGATGAGCGGCATTTCCGCCATCGACGCCCAGCCGATCGCTTCCGTTTTCAGCGAAATGCCCGGCCCGGCGCTGCCGGTGACGGCGAGATATCCGGAAAAGGAAAAACCGAGGGCCAGGGATACCGCGCCGAGCTCGTCCTCGGCCTGAACGAATATGCCGCCGTATTTCGGCAGCTGGGTTCGCAAAACTTCCATGATCGACGACCACGGCGTGATCGGATAACCAGCGCCGTAACGCACGCCGGCGGCGATCAATCCGTAAGCGAGTGCGCTGTTGCCATCCATCGTAATCTGGTCGCGCGCTCCCGGCTTTTTCTCGAACTTTTCAAATTGATAATGGTGCGTCAGCACCTTGCCGACCGGGTAAGCGTATCCCGCCTGGAACGCCATCAACGCGGTGTTGACGATGCTCTCGTCTTTGCCCGCGAATTTTTCGGTGATGATCCTTTTCAACTTCTCGACGTCGAGACTGAAAATCTTCGTGATCAACCCGAGCACGAAAATGTTTTTGCCCTTGTCCTTGGCGGTGCCGCCGAGCGCTTCAACGGTCAGACCCGGTGATCGGCACGCCGACGTAAACGAAACGTTTGTCGTCCAGGTTCGGCTCGACGTTGTCCGAATCGTAAAGGAGGACGCCGCCTTCTTTTAAGAAATCGAGATGGTCTTGATAACTGTGTTGATAAAACGCGACGAGGAAATCAGCTTCGTCTCCGGCCGACAAGCACTTCGCCGGAACCGATGCGGACCTGGAAGATCGACGGGCCGCCGGAGATGGTGGCGGGGATCGTCATGTAAGTCATGACGTCCTGGTCGCTGCGTCCGGCCAGTCGGGCGAGAAATGCGCCGGCAGTTTGGATTCCGTCCTGCGAATTCCCCGCGAGCCGGATCACCGCATCCTGAATATTCTCCGGGCGAAGATCTGCCCTCTCCGACTGCGGTGCCGCAGTGGCAGTAACCGGAGTGGCGGGAGGCGTGGCGGTCCGAGCCGGACTGGCATCAGGCGCAGCGGCTTTCGTTGCAGTGCAGTTGAAGTGTCGTCGGGCAAAATGATTACCTCAGCCGATGAATGTCGATCAAGGTCGTCACTTTTTCCAGAGCAAAGTCCGGTCCGAGCCGGACATCGAAAGGACAGGATTTACAAGATTCAACAGGATTTTAGACAGCGATCGTCAGAATCCAGGTAATCCCATCCATAATATGAAGATGGACGGCACCCGCTTTCGGCAGCGCGAGGGCACTTATCACTAGTCACTTGTCATTCGATTGTTTCGGCGCAAGCGAGGCTACAATTTTTTCGAAGCGCGGCTCGCCACGCAACGAATCCCATTGCGGGTAGAGCTTGAGTTCGCCGTAAGTGACGCCAGCTGGAATTTTTGCCGAGATGGCAAGTTGTTCGAGCGCCAAATCCTTCTCGCCGGTCCAGGCGTAGATCATGGCGAGATTGATGATGTAGGAAGGACCGTCCATTGCATCCTTGCTGACTGGCAACAGTTCACACGCGCGGCGCCCTTCGCGGATCGCATCTTCCTTGCGTCCGAGGCCCGCGTCGATCAGCCCAAGTCGACTCCATGCCGGCGCGTAATCAGGTTGGTCGCGGACGATCTTTTCTTCGATGGCGCGGGCAGAGGTGAAAGCCGCGTGCGCTTTAGCCTCATCATCGAAGGTTCGTGCGGCAAGGCCAACAAACCAGTCCCGCGCCCAGAGTGAGTTGTTGTAGCTATCAGGCAATCCCTCGGCGCGAATGGATTGGAGTGCACGAGTAGCCAACGCGGAATCCCGTTCGGCCAGTGCACAATTAACAAGGTCATTCCCGATCTCGGTAGCTGCCTTCGGGTCTTCGTTGATAATAGCGGAAAGTTTGAGTGCGCCACGTCTCGACATCGGCGTATTTGAAGAATGGGATTTGAGCGAGTTGCGCACGGGCAAAGTGATCCGTGGGAATAACGGAGAGGGCCCGCTCAAACATGTGGGCCGACTCATCAAAACGGCGTTATGCCTGGTAAGTGAATGCCGTTTCCACCAGGTTGCGGAAATTGCGCGGGTCGAGACTAACGCCACGCTCCCAATTTTGAGTCGCCTCAGACCAGCGCCCTTGACGGCGATCGATGGAACCAGTCAAGACGTAGAGGATGGCCGCGTTGGGAAGCGTTTTGCGGCCGAGCTCCAGTTCAGCGCGCGCGCGATCGTAATCCCGGAAAGCCTTATACGCATAGTTGGCGTGCATGAGATGGACATCCCCGGCATCCGGGTTGATAGCGGCCGCTCGCTCAATCGCCGCGCGAGCCAACTCAAGGCGGGCAGCGGTGTGGTCGAATGCCCCCCAATAGAGGTCGATGTGAGCCGCGGAGAGAAGACCATACGCATCTAAGAAGTGCGGATCGCGCGCGAGCGCTTCGTCAAGCAAGGTTATCGCCTGAAGGAGAGCTTCTTTTCCACCGGGATTAGAGGCCAATTCGGACAGCTGCAGGGCCTGAGCATAAAGTCTCTGAGCAACAGGGTCGGTGGTGGGCGGCTGTGCGATCGCTGCTTTCTCGCTTGGCGACATCCGAGCCTGGAGCTGGTCGGCAATCGTTTGAGCAATCTCGCTTTGAATGGCGAACACGTCGGCCAGATCTCGATCGTATGTCTGCGCCCAAAGATGTGCGTCGGTGCGCGCATCGATAAGCTGAGCATTGACCCGGATGCGGTTGGCGGCGCGCTGAACGCTGCCTTCCAACACGTGGGCAACACCGAGTTGTCGTCCGATCTCGCGAAGATTGCGGGCGCGAACGGTCTTATACTGCATGACGCTGGTGCGACTAATCACCTTGAGGTCTGCAACCTTCGCCAGATTCGTGAGAATTTCGTCCTGGACGCCGTCGGTGAAAAAGGCGGTCTCCTGGATTCGCGCTCAAGTTTTCGAATGGCAAAACCGCGATACTTTTTTCCGGAACAGAGGAAGTGACATTCAGAGCAGCAGGAACATCAGATGTTTTGGGTGAAACCCGTCCAAAGAAAGTCCAGAAACCGACCGCTGCCAGCAAGATGAGAGCCGCTACTAGCTTGCGCCTGGAAGCGCGCGCCACGTCATCGGCTATTTCGCTTCCATCTCGGATGTGCGTACTGAACTTGATCCTCGCCGGCGGGTGGGGGTTCCCTACTTCATCGCTGTAGAGATTAACAAGGGAAATGACTTCGCCGTGTTTCACTTCGCATTCGCCAAGGACGTGGAGGTAGGGCTGCCAATGGCGGTATTGGGCAAGATCTTCGGCCACGCGCTTTGAAAGCAGAATGTGTCCGGCATCCCCGCAGTCCATGACTCGCTGCGCCACATTGATACCGGCGCCGGTTACGTTTGACCGGTCGTTCACATCAGTCATTCCACTAACCGGTCCGCTGTGGACGCCCATTCGCACCTGGAGTTCCGGATGATGCCGCAACGCTTTGCTCGCCTGTAGCGCGCACCGGACAGGCGCGTCAGGCGTGCTCGTAAACGCGAGCGCCATTCCATCTCCGGTCGGCAAGCGAATCAGTTTTCCTGCTGTTTCCGCGACGCGGAAAGCGTCAGTGTTTCGGATGATCTGATTGAGTGCAGCCAGAGACTGATGCTGCTCGTTGATCAGCAATTTTGAGTAACCAACAATGTCCACAAACAGGACATGGGCGATTTCGAGCTGGAGATCGGGTTCGAGCTCAGTGGACATGGGTGTAAGGCGACATCGCCCGGGCGAAGTCGGTAATTTGATGACGAAGCTGCTCCCGCGCCAAATCCGACTACTTTCCGCACTCTTCGGGCAGAATGACTCGAGTTTCGGGACCAGTCCCTTCGGTTTCCAAGGGCAAATCGATGTGAAACGTCGTGCCCTGATCGCTGCTTCTGACCGAAATGGTGCCTTGATGCGCTTCGACCACGGCTTTGCTTATGGCGAGCCCGAGCCCGGTGCCGTTTGATTTTCCGTGCGTCACAAACGGCTCGAAAATTCGCGGCATTAGGTGAGCTGGAATTCCGCAACCTGTGTCAGAGATTTCGAAATGCACGCGGGAATCGATTCGCTTCACGGTTAATAGCAGCGTCTTCTCATCGGTTTTTGCCATCGCCTCGCGTGCATTGCGAATCAGATTACTGAAGACACGCAAGAGCCGGTGGCAGTCCACACTTATGCGGTCATCGCAGAGCACCTCGATCCGCACATCGACAATCGGCCTGCACCTGGCGAAATCGGGCTCGAGCTTGTGCAGAAGCTCACCCACGCTGACCGACCGGATATTAAGTTGTGTGTTGCCGCGGGAAAAATCAATCAGCTCGCGGGTCATCGTATCCATGTTTCCCACCGCCTCTCGAATTAACCCCGCCGCTTCCTCTATAAGCGCCTCTTGATTGTTCGCTCGGATGACTTCGCACGCGCAGAGGATGCATGAGAGCGGGTTATTCATGTCGTGCACAATGGAGCTGATGGTGGTGCCGATAAGCGAGAGCCGTTCGTTACGCATTACCTCCTCGATGAAATGTTGATTGTTATGCCGCAGACGTCCCGTGACGGATCTCGTGAAGTTGCTTAGCACTTGATGGGGCGCGAGGTGTAGCAGCAAATCCCAGCCTTGCCGGTCGATTCGGCCCAGCATCACGTTTGCGACCGCAGCGGCTTGCGCCGACCGTTTTCCGTCGTCGATCAGCGCCATCTCGCCGAAGAAATCCTGCTCCGCTATATAGGCGAGCGTTTCCTGCTGACCTGCCCGCCCCTTTTTCGAAATCTTCACCGAGCCCTGCCCAATTAAGTACAGAGAATTGCCCGGGTCGTGTTCCTCGAAAATGATTTCATTCGGGCCGTAATGAATAATGTCGATCTTGGCGGCGATCTGCCCGTAAGCCTCGTCACTAATGCCCACCAGCAGTTCATTCTTGCGGAAGCAGGCGTAGTCCGGCGGATCGAAACGCGGAACCTCGGCACAAACCGCTTCGGCGATGTGGGTTATGTTTTGAGTCGGCAAAGTTGGCCTCGCCTTGGAGAAAGCACCAGCCGTACCTTTGCCGTAATTGCCATATCGGTTTTTGAGCCGTTCATGGATTAAAGCGAAGTCAGCAGTCGGGAGTGTCCGCCTTCGCCCGAGGCCACGGCGCGTGGCAGATATGATCAGAAGCGGCCGAGACTCCGAGACCTTTCGCGAGCCGGCCTCTGACACCGCAGACGAACGCGGGCGCTGAACCGGTGCAATATCGAAGCGGCACGCGCGATGCTCTGGAACCCAGCGTTATGGCGTTGGTATCGACCCCGGCTCTGTTGCTGAAGAAACGCGTCGCTGCAGTCGCCGTTTTCATCGGACTCATTTCGGTTTCGTGTTTTGGTCAGCCGGTATTCCTCACCGTCTCCTCCACTCCCTACGATCACCAGATGAGCCGGGTCCATCCGGTTTTGACCTCGACGAGCGTGCAATTGCCCGGCCCGACTTCATCTTTGTTCGCCGTAAATCAGTGGATGACCGAACTGCGCGCCATCCCATACCAATATTCCACGTATTGGCAGACGCCGGCCGAAGTGAATTTGGCGCAAGCCGCCGATTGCAAAGGCAAGGCCGTGGCGCTTTATGCAGAAATGCGAAGGAACGGAGCGAAAAATGTTCGCGTCGTCATTGGCAAACGTAACATCTATTCACCAGTGACGCACGCCTGGTTGGAATGGGAGACAACGGAGGGAAGCTACGTGCTCGACCCGACGTTCAATCAGGTGCCGATCAATACGGCGGAGATTAGTCCGATGACATACGTCCCTCTGTATGCCTACGACGGCGAGCACAAATATCGCGCCGCGGAAGCGACCTCTGTCGCGGCAACTTCGAAAGTAGCGGCGGGTTACAGGAATCGCTTCTACGCTCCGACGAGGTCGAGACCCACCTATGCGCAATCCGGGCTCAACCGAATTGGAACGGGACACTCTTTTCCTGCTACGACCGGATACGCAACGCTAAGCGCTGCCCGCTTGCAATTGGGGCATCGATATTCATGGTCTGACGCCAGGCACTCTGCGCTCAATGTGCAAGCGCTTCACCAGGCTGGAGTGCCGGCGGCCGCACCGAGTGCGGGATACGTAATCCGGGATCAACCAACACCGGTTTCGATACACGGGCGCGCAGCTCGCAACGCCCGACGCACAACATCTGACCCAGCGCGACTGCGGCAGGTCCAAAATTCGATCGGCTCCCAAAATCTGGAATATGTGATGCAGACGCGGCTGAGGATGTTCCCGCCGCAGTTGTAGACGCGGTTTGCAATAACATCGAGCGACTTCGTTTCGTCGGCTCGATCCGAGCTGGATTGGCATTAGAGTCTCGCCGCGGGACAGAAGTCAGCCGCCTACGCCAGGGCTACGGCGAGCCAAGGAGGACAGAAGGCAGAGGTCAGAGAACCGAGAGGTGTTACACTGGAGCCAGGATGAAGAGTTTTATCTTCGGTCTCTTGCTGTTTCCATTGCTTGGCACGGCGGCGGAGAATCCGGTTCCGGCATCCGCCACGGCGGATCCGTCCTCGCCACGGGGCGAGTCCGTCCGACTGGCGGACGCTGGCGGATTCGACGCAAAAGCAGCGGAACGTTTCGCGAAACTGGCGTTGGCGTGCGTGGACAAGGAATATCCGAACAAGATCGCGCACGTTTTGAACAGCGATGCTGACGTCGCGCCGCCGCGTAAACTGACGCCGGCATTTTGCGGTTGTTACGACTGGCATTCGTCGGTGCACGGACATTGGTTGCTCGTTAGGCTGTTGCGCACGTTTCCCGATGCATCGTTTGCCGGAGCAGCGCGCGACGCGCTCCGCAAGAGTCTGACCGCGGACCATCTGAAACAAGAAGCGGCTTATATTCGGGGAGAAGGCCGCTCGAGTTTTGAGCGGCCTTATGGATTGTCATGGCTGCTGCAACTCTGTGCGGAGCTGCGCGAGTGGGATGATCCGCAAGCACGGGAAATGTCGGCGAACCTGCGGCCGCTCGAAGAAGCCGCAGTCGAACGATTGAAAACGTGGTTGCCGAAATTATCGCATCCAGTTCGCATCGGCGAGCACGATCAAACCGCGTTCGGGCTCGGGCTCATGCTCGATTATGCGCGGACCGTAGGCGACGAATCTTTCGCCAAACTGGTCAGCGATTCGGCCCGGAAATTTTTTCTGGCCGACAAGAATTGTCCGCTCGCTTACGAACCGTCCGGTGAAGATTTTCTTTCGCCTTGTCTCGGTGAAGCGGACGTGATGCGCCGAGTGCTGGCGCCGAAAGAATTCGCGCAGTGGTTGCAAGATTTCATGCCGCAGATTCCTGCCGCCAGAGAGTCCGAGCCGGACCGGCATATCGGCAGCTACAACGCAGATTGGCTTTGCGTTGTCGTGTCGCCCGATCCGAGCGATCCGAAGTTGGCACACCTTGACGGACTGAACTTGAGTCGGGCCTGGATGTTGGAAGGAATTATTTCAGGACTTCCGCCGGACGATCCGCGACGTCCGGCGCTCCAAGCCGCTGCGGACGCGCATCGTCGCGCCGGACTGGCCGCTGTGACCGGCGAACATTATGAAGGCGGACATTGGCTCGGGAGCTTTGCGGTTTATCTGACGACGCGGAGAGGAATTCAAAGAGGGCGTTGATAGTTGAGAGTTGATGGTTGATAGCGGGAAGAGAGGGGTCGGCGTTTGGGCAGAAGGTGGATCGGCCGCTCCGTCGGGCGATGCTAAAAATTTGGCAGCCTTCGGCTGCGTCCGATTAACATCGAGCTCGCCACGGGACGAGTCCGTCCGAAGGCGGACAAGGGACTGCTCGATCCACCAGTCGGCGGTCAGAGACCGCCGCTACAACAATCAGCCGTTTGGAAACCAGGCGTTCTCCTTCCAGAAGAGTTGGAGCGCGACGTTGTTTCCGTTAAAGATGTTGCGCTCGGCTCTACGCATGTTGGCCACGCTTGTCGGGAACATCCCGCGCGGGCGGAGAGCGCATTTGCCATCGCCAGTGTATTGCCAGAGGTGCCACTCGCCCCAGGGCGAGGTGTTACGCGGCTGAAAGTGATAATTGGCGATCCATAACCAGCAATTCGACAAAGCCGCCCGATGGGCAGGCGTCGCGCCCGGACCGTACAACATCTGCCGCAGCCGGTACTCGCTGCAGTAAAGTCCGGGATATTTTCCGGTCCGCTCCTTGATCCGCTCGACGAACGCCGCCGCTTGGGCAACGCTCATTGTCCCGCCTGAGTAGTGACTGTTTTTTTCGAAGTCGAGAACGAGCAACACACCAGGCCGGCGCTTCTCCGTATTGGGGGCAGCGACGACTGTCGGCCGAGAAGCCGCGACCACATTCAGAAAATGATCGGCCTGTTGGACCGGATTTGTCCCATCGCCATAATGATATGCGCCCCAAAGCAAGCCTGCCCGCATCGCCGCGTCCTCTCTTTCGCGATATCTCGAATCGTAATCGAACCGCGGATAAGAGGCCTCATGAATCACACCGAGGATTCCTTCGCTCTTCATCGCAACGAAATCGGGCCGCATCAAATCGTAGTGCGATAGATTGACCACGCTGTTCGCGGCCAGCGCCCAAGTCGGGACCGCTGCTAACAAAAAAAGGAGGCGAGCGATGACGGATTTCACGCCTGGGAAAATAACTTGGTATTTTCGTTGATCAACGGCCGCAAGGATTGTGGCATGCCGAGATGTCGTTGTGAGCATATTTGAGACCCGCAACCGGAGACCTACGATCCGAGATCGAAGAGGCTAAGCTGCGACCGGAAGCCCGATGAGATCCTCTTTTTGAGTAAGCGCGCGGCGTAGTTTCGACAGCGCGCTGTTCTGCAATTGGCGGATCCGTTCCCGGGTGACGCCCAATTTCTCGCCGACTTCTTCAAGCGTCTTCAGCCTGCCGCCGTCGAAACCAAAACGCTGGGAGATGATTTTCTTCTCCCGATCGTCGAGTACATCAAGCAAGCCGCCGACTTTGTCCTGAAGATCTTTGTCGCGCAATAATTCAAACGGCGTTCGCGCCTCTTCGTCCCCGACGCTTTCGCCAAACTCGGTGAAATCATCGTCACCGGTCGGCGCATCGAGCGAAGCTGGTCGAATTGACACAGTTTTCAGGTGCGAAACTTTTTCACTGGCAATGCCGATCTCTTCTCCAAGCTCGTCGTCGGTTGGGTCGCGGCCGAGTTCCTCGCTCATCTGCAACGCGACGCGACGCATCTTCGAGATTTTGTCGCCAAGATGAACAGGCAACCGGATTGTTTTGCTCTGATTGGAGAGGGCCCGCTTGATCGATTGCCTGATCCACCACGCAGCATAGGTGCTGAGCCTGGCGCCCTTCGTTGGATCGAACCGATCGACCGCGGTCATCAATCCGATGTTTCCTTCGGAGATGACGTCGAGCAGCGGCAAACCGAGGTTCGCGTAGTCCTGCGCGATCGTCACTACCAGACGCAAATTGGAACTGATCATGAGCGCGCGCGCCTTGCGATCGCCTTTCTGAATCTTCACTGCGAGCTCGATCTCCTGTTGCGGCTTCAAGAGCGGGATTCGTCCGATATCACGCAGATAAACCTTGATTGCGTTATTGTTATTTTCGGCAGTCGTATAGTTTTTCATAGACCGTGTTGTTAACGGTCAAATGTAACTGCCTTCTCCGGTGTGCCGCGATTGAGCAATCGTGGGATTTTGCGATGCCACTTAAGAACTGATGGCCCATCCCTCTTTTGGACGAGCCCGCGCCACTATAGCGTTTTTGCTCGCCTAAAAAATCGAGCTTATGACGCCGCCTTCGACCCGGAGCGCTGCACCGTTGGTCGCTGAAGACAGCGGGCTGGCAACGAACGTTACTAGCGCGGCAACTTCATCGGTCGTGGCGAAACGTTGCAAAAGGGACGTGGGGCGCGTGGTGCGAAAGAATTCCTTCTCTATTTCACCTGGCGTGACGTTTCTTGTTTTTGCCATGTCGATGACGAATTTCTCAACGCCTTCCGAGCGAGTGGGGCCGGCGAGCACCGAATTTACCGTCACGGCTGTGCCGGACGTTGTCTCTGCCAATCCTCGCGCGAGAGCGACCTGCATCGTCTTCGTAACACCGTAATGGATCATCTCGACAGGGATGTTCGCGGCGGACTCGCTGGAAATGAAAATGATCCGTCCCCAATTCGCCGCTTTCATCCGCGGCAGATAATGGCGCGAGAGCCGGATGCCGCTCATAACGTTTGTTTCGATGATTGCGCGCCAGTCGCCGTCCGTGATCTGCTCGAACGGCTTCGGCTCGTAAACCCCGAGGTTGTTAACCAGGATATCGATCGATGGAAATCGTCGAACTGCCTCAATCGCTGCATCGGCGTTCGCGAGATTCGCCACGAACGGTTCGAGCTTGGCGTTCGGATGCGACGTGCGAATTGACGCCATGCTTTCCGAGACGCGCGCTTCGGTGCGACCGTTAACGATAACGCGTGCGCCCTCGGCGGCGAGCGATCTCGCAATGGCGAGCCCAATTCCGGCGGTAGAGCCAGTAACCAATGCGATTTTGTTTTCGAGTTTCAAGTTCATGGCGCTAATCCGTAGGCCTAACTTGCCGATGGTCCGGCGACTTTCGGGTCGGGTCTTCGCGGCGCACCCGCGGGAAGAGAATCGTCGCTGCCCGTTACGAACTCATAGATGGCCGAAAAATCTTCGGTGGCGTGTCCATCGCGCATAGCCAGTCGATAAATTTCTTTGGCCAGATTCGTCAACGGCATGGCCACACCCGATTCGTACACGCTCACGGTCGCGAGATGCATGTCTTTCTGCATCCAGCGCAATGGAAACTCGGCCTCGTAGTTTCCCTTTTCGATCCTGTCTCGCTTCGAAGCTAGAAACGGCGCGACCGCGGGCGAGCCGAGCAATGAATCGAATAACACGTTTTGCGAGAGCCCGAGCCCTTCGCCCAACGCCATGGCTTCGGCGAATGCTGCCATGGCATTGCCCAACAAAAGATTGATCACCATTTTCATTGAGGTCCCCATCCCGTGTCCTCCGGTGTGAACTATTTTGTCGCCCATGCACAGCAGTAACGGTCGAATTCTTTCCAGGTCCGCTCCGTCAGCCCCTACCCAGAAAGCCAGCTTCGCTTCGGCGGCCACGGGAGCGGAGCCTGTCACCGGTGCGTCCACAAAACGCACCTGTCGGGCCGCGGCCGCCACTGCCATCTTCCGCGAAAATGAGGGGTTAACCGAACTGCAATCCACCCAAAGGGTGTTTGGCTTCAGGTAATCTAGAAATCCGTTCTCACGCAAGGCGGCTTGTTCGACTGCATCGGGATGGGCCAGCATCGTGAACAAGACATCTACCTGTTCGGCCAGTTTGGCCGGCGAATCAGCGAATGTTGCACCTCCATCGAGTAACGGCTGCGCTTTGGCGCGGGTGCGATTGAATACGACCAAGTCGTAGCCGTGCTTTTGCAGGTTAGCCGCCATGCGGCTGCCCATTATTCCGAGACCAATAAATCCAATTTTCATCTTCATTCGTTCTCAGGCTGCCGTGACTAACTCGGGTTCCTCCTTGTTCTTTCCTTCGATCTCCGCGATTTCATCGTCGGTTAGATGAAGGCTGGCCGCACCCACGTTTCCTTCGACTTGCCTGGCATTGCGTGCGCCGACGATGGCGCCGGTCACGGCCGGATTTTGCAGTGTCCAGGCGATGGCAACCTGACCGGGAGGACACCTCTTGCATTGGGCGACTTCTCGCAAGCGCTCGACGAGCGCAAGATTCCTGGACAGCCTCGGCTCCTGAAACTCGACGTCGCGACTGCGCCAATCGCTCGCGGGAAGATTGGCTGCACGCTCCCGTGTCATCGCACCTGTCAACAACCCGGATGCCATCGGGGAATAAACAATCACGCCAAGGCCGTTAGATCGACAATACGGCAGCAGCTCTTCTTCGACTTCGCGGCGGACTAACGAATACGGAGGCTGCAGCGAAGTGATGGGAGCGATCGCTTGCGCCCGACGCAGCTCAGCAACGTTAAAGTTTGATACGCCGATCCAGCGGACCTTCCCTTCTTTCTGAAGCTGAGCCATCGCACCCCAGCCTTCTTCCAACTCGTCGGTCGGCCAGTGGATTTGATAAAGATCGATGACATCGAGACCCAGCCGGCGCAGGCTGTCCTCGCACTCGCGGCGGATGGAGTCTGCGTTCAAAGAGCGATGAACGTATCCCTGTTCGTCCCAGCGCAGACCGCATTTCGTGAAGACGTATGGCCGCGGTCCTGGCCAGGTCCTCAGGGCAGACGCGACGACTTCCTCGGAGTGGCCCATTCCGTAAACAGCAGCGGTGTCGATCCAGTTAACGCCAAGCTCGAGCGCGCGATGAATCGCGGCGACAGACGCGTCGTCGTCCTGCTCGCCCCAACCAAATTCCCAACCGGAACCGCCGATGGCCCATGCTCCAAAACCCACCGGCGTGATAAAGAGATCTGAGTTACCGAGCTGCTTCGTCTTCATTTCAATCCTTTTAGGTTTCGTTTTCATTCGTTGCTTTGCGTTCATTATTGAAATTCGTCTTCTCGTTAGGCTGCAACCAGGTGATGAACTGGCGCCACCAGGTCTGAGATCGCGTTAGCCAGCCTTGCGGCTGGAAGCGGCTTGGTGAGACAAGCCCGAGCGCCATTGGCGCGGGCCATGGCCGTCGCATGCTCCGTGTCCTCCGAAGTCGTAACGAGGATGGGCAATTGTTCAAAACAAGTATGGACCGCGCTGAGCAACGTCATTCCACGACAGCCGCCATCGAAATCCATCACGGCCAGACCCAATTCGCGCCCTCGATGACAAACCATCTGCAGCGCATCACCGACGCTTCGTGCAATGAGCACGATAGCATCGGTGCCAAAGAGGGCTTCACTCAACACTCGATCAAAATTGCGATCGGGCGTGTAGAGAAGAACGAGCCGCGGCTTCATGGGATTTCTCCAGCTACCGTGACCCGGGGGAAGGACATTCCGTTGCTTAACGAGCTGGAAGTGAGCGCCACCTCGGGCGCCCACCTCCATTGCTCCCTACCTCTCCTACAAAACGCTGAATTCGATGTTCTCACCGAGTAGTTCCGCGCTTGTTAGCTACCGGTTGCTTGTGGCAAGCCGAGTGACTGCAGCGTGTCAGGCGATAGACTTCCGGTTACGCTTAGCTGGTTGTCGATTTGATACTTCGCCAGCGCGTCACGCGTCGCCGGTCCGAAAATGCCATCGACTGGACCGTTGTAATAGCCCAGTTGAGTAAGCTGCGTCTGGGTAGCTTGGACCGTGGGATTAGCCACTGGGACACCGTTATTATCGTACGGCTGATCGTCAGTGTAGTAATCGTACGGGTAGTAGTCGTCGGCGTAATACGGCAGGTAATCCCACGGGAAGAATCCAGCATCGAGGCCGAACCAGAAGCCGTCCTCAAAAACAAAGAAGCGATCGTGGTCAAAGTGTGCATGGCGCCGGTCCCAGTCGCTGTGCCAATTTGCCTCATGACGTTCGGAGATGTGGTCCGTCCGTCCGTTCAATCCACGATTCAAGGATGTTTGCGATGGACGCGTGGTTGAAGGGTTCGTGCCACGATTGTTCGGGCGATTAAGTGCCGCCGTAGTGCGACCCGTGGTGTTCCCTGTTTGATTGCCGCGGGCGACATTCGTTACGCCGCGCGTCGAATTTCCGCGAGAACCGCGCACCACCGGTTGCCGTGACGGTACAGACGAGCGGACCTGGGCTGGCCTGGTCGCAACGTAAGGGACTCCGCGTGAAGAGCGAGGCATGCCGAAGCCGACTCCCCCTCCGCGGTTGACCGCTCCTCCAAAGGCCATGTGCGGCGCACCAAAGCCACCGCCCCCGAAGTGACCGCCACCAAAACCACCACCACGGAAGCCTCCACCGCGGCCTCCGCCACCGAAGCCTCCGCCGCCAAAGCCTCCTCCTCCACCGCCGTGAGGACCTGCCAAGATTGGTTGGGTGAAACCAAGCAAAGCGGCGCTCACCAGACTGAATAATTTTAATGTTTTCATACTCTAAAGATCGTGACTCTTCGGTTTGCCGGCCATTGCGCGTCGGAAGGATTTTGTAGTGCCACGTAAGAGCTGAGGCTCACTCCCTCTTTTGAGATAAGGGACGGTGGTGGCGCGCGAGAACGGTAGCGCTGCTATCCGACGGGTCATGCCTGTGGGCGAGAAACGCTGCATCCTGGCCGTGGAGAATCGCTCACGTCAGGCGGACGTCGGGATCCATATAGACAGAGATTCAATTTCTTTTGGGGTCCACGACGGGAACCTCAAAAGATCGGCCAGAACATTCCGGTCAAGGCACCCATTATCAGCACGCAGGCCAGGAGGACCGCCCACGAGCTTACGCGCTGCCACGCGGAAAGATCGACTCGTGGATTTGCCGGTAGTCCAAACACCAAATGGAGACTGGCGGGATGGTCATCAAAGATCACAATGCGTTGTATTTCTTTGCTGCGAGCAGCGTTTGATGAAGGCAGACGACTTATCTGCCTAAAGATGAAAATCTTCTTTGTCCGCACGCCGGACTGTTTGCTCGCAGAAGGAAGGCGAAACAGATTGGAACTATGATCTCCCGCGGGCCTAACGAGGCGCTCCGGAAATGCCATCGCCCGGTAGCGAGAGTTTTTCCTTTTCATGGCCACACGCTATGGCCGATCGCCGCGTCGCCGCCATGGCGCGTGTGCAGGATTTTTCCGTCCCACTTACGGAGTCATCCTTACTCCCTCATTCGAGATAGACCAGTTATCGCCGACGCACGCGGTCCAGATGTTCCGCGATGGGTGCCATTTCCATCCTAGGCGAATTTTTTTTGGGGCTGGGCGCTCGCAGTAACCGAAGCCTGTGGTGGCCGCACTATGATCGGCAGCACAATTGAAACCGCCACGACTCCTGCGATCACGCGAAGCGCTCCGCTATAAGAGCCGCTCGTTTCTCGCATGTGCGCAATAAACAGCGGACCAAACGCGCTGGCGAATCCCCAGGCCGTCAGCATCAGACCATAGATCGGCCCGACATTCTTCGGACCAAAATAATCGGCGGCAAACGCTGGCATGGTACCGAACCCGCCGCCGTAGCACATCAACACGACGAAGGTCACGATCGTCATCAAAGAGGCCAAGGCGATGTTGGGAAGAAGCCAAAAAAGCAGAACCTGAAGAATGAACATGACCGCGAAAGTTGCTCGCCTTGTAATCACATCGGAAACCCATGCCCAGAATACCCGACCGACTGCATTGCCGATGCTGGCCAGTCCCACCATGCTCGCGGCGACGATCGCACTCGCTCCGGTCAATTCCTGAAAAATCGGGGCCTCCTGCGAGATGACTGAAATGCCGGCGCACGTATTCAGAAACAGCAGCAACCAGAGAGCGTACCATTGCCAGGTCTTAAGCGCATCACTCAGCGTGAAATCGTGCCCGGCGCGTTGCGACGTTTCGGTTGCGGTCGGCGACCAGCCCTCGGGCTTCCAACCGTCGGGCGGGTTTTGCATAAAGGCGCCGGAAATTATTGTCACCACGAAATACGCGACGCCCAGGTATGCGAATGTGCTCAAAACGCCAACGCTCTGAATGAGTCGCGTAGCCACGGGCGCGGTGACGAGAGCGCCGGCCCCAAACCCGCCGACGGCGATGCCGGTAATGAGTCCTCTCCGATCCGGAAACCATTTCACCAACACCGCCACCGGAACGATGTATCCAAGGCCAAGACCGATTCCGCCGATCAAGCCGTAACTGAGATATAACCACGACAGGCTATGGGAGAAGCTGGCGAGAAAAACTCCCAGTCCATAGAGCGCGCCGCCGGTCAATGCAACGATGCGCGGACCTTTGCGGTTCAGCCACAGCCCTCCAAAGAACGCGGCAAATCCCAGGACAAAAATGCTGATCGTAAATGTCAGCGTTATTTCTGAAATGCTCCAGCCGAATTGCTTTGCGAGCGGGACACGGAAGACGCTCCAGGCGTAAACCGCGCCCAGCGCGATCTGCAAAAATACTCCCGCGATGGCGATGACCCATCGATTGTTTGTTCGCATAAATTCCTCCTACGACAGCGGCGTTACCACAGCGCCATTCTTGGGAATCGCATCGAATGTGGCCTTATCGATGTGCAGATGCGCCATGACCAGTTCCGATGGAGTGTGGGCCAGCCACTCCGAGAGCGAAAGGTCCTGATAGCGGCTGCTCTTGAACATCTCCAGGAAGATCAGGTCCGTATCGCCCGTATTCTCGATGTAATGCAACAACGTTTTCTCGACGTAGCCGACGTCTCCCTCCTGAAAGTCCATCGTCCGAGCTTTGTTGCCTGTCGCCACCACAGTCATTCGTCCTTTGCCGGTGATATAGTACTGCCATTCGTCCGCGTTCGGGTGCCAGTGCAGTTCCCGCATTCCGCCCGGGTGAACGGTGACCATGGCCATCGCCGTGGTCGAGACTTTGAAATTGCTCGAATCAACAATGCGCACCTCGCCCCCTTTCGTCTGCTTCGTCGGCGGCATTTCCATCGTGCGAAAAGCAAAATCCTTCGGTGACTTTCCAAGTGCTCCTGCCGCTGCTTTCTGATCGGCGTCTAGTCCCCCTGGAACATCCGTTTGGAAAATGAATAGCTCTTGTTTGGGCACATTCTGAAACGCTTGTTCGCCAACGCCGAAATTTTTTGACAGCACCTCGGGCGGTAGATGAGCCACCGTGTCGCTCAACAGCACCGTCTCTGACTCCGAAAACTCACCGTCGTCGAACACGAGCATGAATTCGCAGCCGTCGGGATTTAGACCTTGAATCGAGTGCGGGATCCCGCTGGGAAAAAACCAAAGATCGTATTTCTTCGTGTCGGCGACAAAACTCTTTCCGTCCGCGTCAATCGCCGTGATTCGCGCCGCCCCGTAAAGGATGATGGCCCATTCGGCGGACGTATGCCAGTGCAACTCCCGGACGCCACCGGCAGTGAGTCTCATGTTTACACCTGCCAGGGTCTTTGACACGGGCAGTTCCCGAACAGTCACCTCGCGCGACCATCCGCCTTCGTAGACACGCTTGTTCGCAAAGGAGAACGGATACTTAAAGTTTTGGACCAGGCTCTTCGAGTCCGTGCTGGGTGGCCACATCGAATCCGGGTTCTGAGCATCAAGCTCCTTGTTGGCTGGGCCTGGATCAGTCTTGCTTCGGTCCGCACCCACCACTTTTTGCAATGCGGCAAAGCTGCCTGCCGCGGCAGCGGCTGTTCCGAGGAAACTGCGACGAGTAAATATGTTCATAACGATTTCTTGTTAGGCTTTGGAGGTTGTGTTGGCGATTTTAAAATTGTTCGTGTTACGCTCGCCATACTTGGTACAAGGTGGCGACTAGGACCAGCGTCAGCCCGCTCCAAACAAACAGCACTTCCTCAAAACGATTGTGCTGGGCGACGGGTGCATCATTCTCGACATTTGGATCGCGATCGAAAAACTGGTGGCGTCTGCGGAAAATAATGATGCCGACAAAGAGAAAGATAATCACGGCAAGCGTGAATGCGATACGCAGCGCCGGAACGCCGGCCTGTTCAATGACCGCTATCATCAGGGAAATATTCGCTCCCATGAAAAAATCTTATCGATGCGTCCAGTCGATTGCTACAGTGCGTCGGTAGGATTTTCCGATGCCACTGAAGGGGGGATTACGGCTCCCCCTTCAGGGGTAAACGCTGAGAACGAGAGCCTGGCGATCTTGGCGTCATTCCTCAGTAGCGTTCCGCGGCGAAGACAGATTGCGGGTCGGCACCGGAAACTTTGCCTACTGCAATCCAGCCAACGCGGCTAACCACCGCGCCGATTAAGAATGAAATCGCCGCGAATGGGACCTGGCCAAGTAGCCGAAGAAGGAGCGCGAGCGGACCGGTTAAAATCTCGCCGATCCGAATCAGCCAGCCCGTTCCGTGTTCATGTATCGCGCGATCGGCCATGCCATGTTTGTCGAAGCTGAGCCAAATTAAGAGCGCCGACTCGACTGCGGCGGTAAAGTATCCGAGTGCGTTGAGCGCCGCGACGCGATGGCCGAGCAACTCCAATAAACCGGCGGCCGAACCCAGTCCGGCCGTGCCAAAATGAATAGGCAAAAGCAGGCGATGCAAAAACCAAGCGGGAATCGCGGTCGCCCCGATCAACACGCCGGTGTAAGTCGCGAGCAGAGTTCCAAAGATCGCCGAAGCGAAGACAAGGATCGCGGCAGCGACACGCAGCAGTTGATCGATGGTTCCGCCGAAAACTTGGTGCGCGTGCAGTTCGAGCGCGATCAAACCCGGAACGGCGCACGCGCCGAACGCGCTGAGGATCCAGGCGCCCATCGACATCGCCGATCGATGTTTAAAAACGCGCAGCATGTTGAGGAAGAGATGAGGGCGACCAAGATCCATGATCAGCAAAATCGGCGAGAGGATCGCCCCAGCGATGGCCCCGACCCACATGGCCGCGCACGCAAGGTCGACATGATGAAAGATAACCGCGCCGCTTGCGATCACCGCTGACATTCCCGCTAGCCCACCCATAAAAAAGTAGAGCGGAATTTCCCACGTCCAAACCGGCGGTTTGACCACAGGCTGGCCGTAGTAACCGGGTTTCCTCGGAATCGGCCCGCCGGCAACATCGACACCTTTGCCCGGAACGACGCCGTCCTTCCACGCTTGCTCGCGCAATTCTTCGAGCCGCTTTTCGGATGGCGAATTGGTTGTCACGAGAAAAACGCGAACGCTGCCAACGTCGCGATGATGGATGCGATTGCGGTTGCGAACGCCGACGTCCACGCCGATTTCAAATAGATCGTTGGAACCTGTGGTTTCGGCGGAAGTCCGTAGGCTTCGGGTTCACCGAGGATTAAAAAGAACGCGTGAATGCCGCGGACGGAAGTTTCCGTAGGATCGTAAAGTTGCGCGTCATTGTAACCACTTTGCTGTAATTGCTGCACGCGCTCCGCTGCGCGCGCGCGCAGGTCGTCGAGCCGGCCGAACACGATCGATTCAGTCGGACAAACCTTTGCACAGGCCGGAACGAGTCCGCTCTTTTGGCGATCGTAGCAAAATGTGCATTTGAATGCGCCGCCGGCATCGGGAAGCGGCTCCGGACGGCGATCGATCACACCGAATGGACATGACACGACGCAATAACCGCAGCCGTTGCAGACATCGTTCTGGACTAGCACTGAGCCGACTTCCGTCCGCACGATTGATCCGGTCGGACACGCTTCAAGACAACCGGCTTCTTCGCAGTGCTTGCAAACGTCGGAGAGAAAAACCCAGCGGAACGGATCCTCCAATTGCGGATCTCGGATTGCGGATTGCGGATTGCGGAGACCCATTGGTCCCGTGACTTGATTTCCTTTCGGCCGGTCTTGTTCCAGGAACATGACGTGCCGCCATGTCGACGCGCCAAGGTGACCGGTGTTGTCATAAGAATTTCCCGACCAGGTGAATCCGTCATCCGGCACGTGGTTCCATTCTTTGCACGCGACCTCACAGGCTTTGCAGCCGATGCAAACGCTCGGGTCGGTGAAAAAGCCGACTTCGACGTGGTCTTGCACGTAAGAATGCTTCCGTTGGTTCGTGCTTTGAATTCCTTCGCCAATCATCGATCGTCGGTCTTTCCGTGTTGGCCGTGGCCACCGGCCGCAGCGCCTTCCGATGCGCCTGGCGGCGGTTGTTCCGGATGCAAATTCGGCGGGCCACCCTGCGGCACATATTTCTTGATCCACTCCTCGAACGCCGGCCCGCGCGGCAACCGGCCGGGCACGATGTTGATCGCGAGCGCCTTCGCTTCCATGATCGTGACGTTGGGCTCGCCGGAAATCGGAACCAGATCATTCGTCGCGCTGCCTTTCACTGGCCCGGCGGTCCCGAAATGAAACGGCATCGCGATTTGGTGCACCGTTTTGCCGTTGAGCAGCATTGGCCGTATACGGCGACTAACCAGTGCGCGCGCTTCGATCGCTCCCCGCAAACTCACGATCGAAACGAAATCGCCATTGTCGATCTTGAGTTCACGTGCCAGCTCGGGAGACATTTCGGCGAAGAGTTCCGGCTGCAACTCCGCGAGGTGACTAAGAAAACGCGACATACCGCCGGCGGTGTGATGCTCGGTCAAACGGTAAGTCGTTAGGACAAACGGAAATCGCGGATCGCCCGGTGGCGCGAAACGATTCTCATCACGCGTGAACCAATTGACCACCGGATTGGTGTCGCGCGAGTAAAGCGCGTTGTGAACCGGTGACTCGAGCGGTTCGTAATGCGTCGGCATCGGCCCGTCCTGCAAACCTTGGGGGACGTAAAGCCAACCGAGCCCGTCTTCGTGTGAGATGAACGGCGCGTCGCCGGGAATGCCATCTAGGCCGCTCTCGTTTCCCGTTGGCCGAAACGCTGGCGACTTGTTGGGTGGAAAATCGGGGACGTCGACGCCGGTCCATTTGCGCGCGGTCTGGTCCCACCAGACCAATTTCTTTCGCTCGCTCCATGGCTCACCGGTCGGCTTCGCGCTCGCTCTATTATATATAATGCGACGATCAGCCGGCCAGACGAAGCCCCAGCCGTGGCCGAGGTAATCCGTCGAATTGCGCGAGTTCGCCTTGTTGATTTTATCCGGGCCGAGAACGCCGGAGTAAATCCAGCCGCCGCTTGCGGTCGAACCGTCGGCTTTCAGTTTTCCAAATCCGTCAACCTGTGGGCCGTGATGCGGGTTCCCGTCGCGATCGAGTCCGAACACGACTCCTTCTGCCTTGGGTTGCGGTTCGGTGTACCAACCGTTGATCTCCGCCAAGACCGCTTCCATTTTCGGATCGCCCAGCTCATCTTCCGGGTACCACCAATCGAGCGCGCGCAACGGTTCATCGAGGGGATCGTTAGATTGTTTTGCTTTTACGATCAGGCGCAAAGCGAGTTGGTGCATGAACCACCCTTCCGATCTTGCGTCGCCCGGCGGGTCCACCGCTTTCTCGCGCCACTGCAGAAGACGCTGCGTGTTGGTAAACGCGCCCTCCTTTTCCGCGTGACCCGCCGCCGGGAAAAAGAAAACTTCGGTCTCGATCTCTTCCGACTTCAATTCGCCGCGCTCAATCTCGGGCGATTCGCGCCAAAACGTGGCCCCTTCGATTTCGACCATGTCACGGACGACTAGCCATTTTAGTTTCGATAGCGACGTTCGCTGGAACCGGGAGTTGGCCGCGGCAACCGCCGGATTCTGGCCCATCATGAACATGCCTTCCATTTTACCGTCGGCCATGTCGTAGAGATATTCGAAGAATGAATGATTGCCGGTGATCTTCGGGACCCAACTGTATCCGAAGTCGTTTTCGGCCGTCGCGTTCCTGCCGTAGTAAGCCTTGAGCAAGCTGATGAAGTAGGCCGGATAATTGTGCCACAGGCCGGTTGGTTTTGTTTGATGGGCCAGGTGATCGTGCAGTGTTTCTTCGCTGCCGTCGCCGCGCGGCATCGCCAGGTAGCCGGGCAATGTGTCGTAAAGCGTAGGAATATCAGTCGAGCCCTGGATCGATGCGTGACCGCGCAGCGCCAGAATTCCGCCGCCCGGCCGCCCGATGTTGCCGAGCAAAAGTTGCAGGATCGCGGCGGTGCGAATGATCTGAACGCCTTTCGAATGTTGCGTCCAGCCGAGCGCGTAACAAATCGCCGCCGTTTTGTCGGGGCCCGATGCAGCGACGAGCGCATCCGCAACCTTGTGAAAGAGTGCCGGCGAAATGCCGCAGATCTTCTCCACCATTTCGGGCGTGTAACGAGCAAAGTGGCGGCGCAACGTTTGGAAAACGCAGCGCGGATGTTGCAGGGTCGGATCGCGCTCCGGAAAACTGAGGCCGCCATCGCCGTTGTAGGCCCAGCTCTCCTTGTCGTAGGCGCGTTGTTCTTCGTTCCAGCCGGAGAAAAAGCCGGTCGCTCCTTCCTCGGTATCGCGAAAATCTTCCCGCAGAATGCAGGACGCATTGGTGAAGTGCACGACATAGTCGCGGAAGAAAAGATTGTTCTCGATTATATGCCTAACGAGGCCGCCGAGAAACGCGATGTCGCCGCCTGCGCGTATCGGCACCCAGATATCGGCCAGCGCGCTCGTGCGTGAAAATCTTGGATCGACATGAATGATCGTCGCGCCCCGTTCCTTCGCTTTCATGACCCAGCGAAAGCCGACCGGGTGAGCTTCCGCCATGGACGAGCCTTCGATCAAGATGCAATCGGCGTTAGCGAGATCTTGTTGCGCAGTCGTAGCTCCGCCCCGGCCGAAGGAGGTGCCCAGACCGGGCACCGTGCTGCTATGTCATATCCGCGCCTGGTTGGATATGCAGACCATCCCCAGGCCGAGAGTGAACAGTTTTCGAATGAGATAATTTTCTTCGTTATCGAGGGTGGCGCCGCCGAGATGGCAGATCGCAGTCGTATGATTGATGGTTGCACCGTCTTTCTTGTGCACAAACGTGCGCTTGCGCGACTCCCAGACGCGGTCCGCCACCATGTCCATCGCGCGATCGAGTGAAATTTCCGTCCATTCCTTCGCGCGCGCCGCGCGATATTTCATTTTCGTTTCGCGCCGATCGTGCGTGAGCAATTGATATGAAGCCGCGCCTTTTGGGCAAAGGTTTCCCTGACTGATCGGACTCTCCGGATCGCCTTCGATCGAGATCAGTTTGCCGTCTTTGTGGTAAATCAGCTGCCCGCAGCCAACTCCGCAATAAGGGCAAATCGAGCGCGCCACTTGCGCATCGTCGATCCGCGCGTGCATCGCGCGGGTTTTGTTCGACATCGCTTCAAGACCGGTGCCGTCGCTGCGTTCACGAATTTGCCGAATGAGCGGCCATTTGGACAGCAAGCCAATGAACGACGTCATCGTATTTAATCGCTTGGGTAGTAGTCTTCGTTGCTACCTTTTTTATGGGCAACGGTAAAGCGCGAAGAAATTTGGACTACAACCATCGTTGAAAGAGTTAATTTTGTGCCATCGGCGATTGATCCTGCGGTCGAATTGGGCGTTTACGCGATTGCAAGAAAGCAACCAACGCATCGATCTCCTGTGGCTTGAGCGAGCTGCCGAACGCCGGCATATTGCCCCCGCCGTTGACGATGCGGATCACAATATTATCTGAGGTCAGTTTGTCTCCGACGTAGGTGAGATCGGGGCCGCGACGACCGCCATGGCCCTGGATGAGATGACAACTGAGACAGGCTTTGTCGTGGAAAAGCTGCCCGCCTTCAAAGACTGGCCCGCTCGTTGCGCCAATAACTTTTTCGGTGAGCGGCAAAGCTTGGAAATTTGGCGACCAAGGCGATTGCTGTCCTGCCACCCAGAGCGAGCCGATCATGATTACGGACAGTAAGACGACCGCAATTGCCCAGGGGCGCCGAGATGCGGCGCGCTCGCCCTTATTATTTAAGACGGGGATAATTAGCAGGGTGATGCCGATAAGGACTGGCATGAGAATCATGAGGTAGCCCTCGATTCTGGCTGGGATCAACGCGAGCAGTGCAAAGTACCAGAGAAGATACCAGTCGGGACGCGGATCCGCGTTGAGCACGCTCGGATCAGGGGGCTTGTCGAGCGCCGGCGGGCCGATGAAGAACGCAAGCAACGACGATCGCCAGGATTAGTCCCGTGCCAAAGATAAAATCGCGCCAGGCTAAGTCTGGCCAAAATGGGCGGCCGCTTTTCTCAAGCAGTTGCTGATATTCCTCGCGATAGGTTTCTGGATCCACCGGCTTACCCGCGGTCGGCGGCTCCGAAATACCATGACGCAAGACGAGCCAAACATGCAAACCGATGAAGGCGAACATGATGCCGGGAATGACGAAAACGTGGATGGCAAAAAAGCGGCTCAAGGTGGCGCCGCCGATCGTGTTGCCTCCCAAAATAAAGCGCGCCAGCCAATCGCCGATCAAGGGAACGCGACCGGCTTGTTCGGCCGCTACCACTACCGACCATGCAGCTGTCTGATCCCAGCGCAGCAGCTGGCCGGTAAATCCCATAGCAAGTGTGAAACCAAGCAACAGCACGCCGGTCGACCAGGTCATCTCGCGTGGGAATTTGTAGGCACCGAACAAAAAAGTTTGCGCCATATGCGCCCCGATCATGAGCACCATGGCGGAAGCGCCGTAGTAATGAAGTCCGCGCAGAAAGCTGCCGAACGGAGCGTTCTTTGTGATGAAGACCAGCGTCTCGTAGGCCTGAGAAGAGGAAGGAATAAAAGAAAATGCCAGCGCTACGCCGCTCACCACTTGGACGATGAAAGCAATCATTGTGGCGGTCCCAAAAACGTACCACCATTTGGCATCTTGCGGCGCGATATGCGTCATCGGCTTGAGCAGCACGCTGATCCCCACCCGATCATCGAGCCAGAGCCACGCGGCTCGGAAGAGCCGCTTCATAACGCGGTGGAAATTGGGACGACGACCGAGTTGATTTGCACTTCGCCATTTTCGATGCGCACGTCGTAGCGAAAGAGCGGACGCGGTGGCGGACCCGCCGCAACGCTTCCATCTTTGTAGTAGGCGCCGCCGTGGCAGGGACACAAGAACAGCTCCGCGCCCTCCATCCAGCGCACCGGGCAACCAAGGTGAGTGCAGTTAGCCGAGAATGCGATGAAGCTGGTGTCACTTTCGCGTCGTAACCACACCGCATTCTTTGCGGTGATGCCAGCCCACGGCAAAGGCGAGGGATCGAGCACGGTAACGTTCGCCGTTTTGCCGATTTGAAAGTCGCCTACTTTGCCGAGAGTCGTCCATTGCTCCGGCGCTTTGCGAAACAACGGTGCGATCACGAAACCTATGACTGGAAGTCCTACGACGGCGGCGCAAAAGCCGCCGAGGGCGATCGAGAGCTTTTCCAAAAAACGGCGACGGCTCAGGACCTCAGGAGGTTCGACGCGGGCCAAAGAGTGGTCAGTGATGTTTTCGTTCATAACGAATTTCCGTAATCCATCCGGCGAGCGACGCGATGAAGAGCGCAAGACCGACAACGAAGGTGACCCACGAAGTGATCAAGCCCCAAAAAAGAAAGGCGATTCCCATCGCCAAACCGGCTGGGGAATAGGTCGGCCGTGGCAAATGTTCCGCCGGGAGCGGCTCCCAGTTCGGATGTGCAATGAGTGGTTGTTCGTTAGGCATTAGATTTCTCCACGTGCGGGACAGGATCCGAGTGCCAGCGAGCGAGCTGGGTCAGAATTGCGGTAAGATAAATCAAGCACATCGGAACCCACATCAGCAGTCCGCCTATTTGCTGGTCTCTGTCACTCGTTAGGCCCCAGTCGCCGCGAATGGTGCCGAGCATCCCCAAACGATCGACAGGGTGCTGGTAAACCGAGCAAATCGAAACCGGTGCGAAGGTCAGAATAATGCCAAGAACGCTGCACGCGGTGCACGCGGTAAACAGATATACAATCCCCGCAGCCGGCGAGAGCCGGTCGGCGTCGCGCGGGGCGAGCACCTGCCACCAGAACACGCTGCCCATTAGGAGCAGAGAAGTTGTTTGAATCGCGGAAACGGTCCTCGACGTTGTTGCCGCGTTGCAGAGCGCGGGCGCGTGCCAGAGCCACATCGCACCAACGCCGGCTATCCATCCGATAAACGGATGAGTAAAGGCCATAAGCGGGCGCGGAAGCGCAAACGACCGCGGCAAACTTAACAACAACAGGGCGGGAACGATGAGCACGAGCAGGATGTGCTGGACCATGTGCGCGCTGAAAAGATAACCGTCGGCCAACGCATTCACCGGCGAGATAAGGACGAAGAGAAACACGGCGACCGCGGCGCCAAGATAGGTGGGGCGGCCGCGTCGCCGAAAGGCGAGAAAATATCCCACCAGGGCGAGCGCGCAAAAAAACAGGAGTGTGGAATTCCACCTCCAGGCGGTAGTGAGGAACTGGTATGTAGTCATCGAAGGAGTGGAAGGATGTAAACGGTGAGCAAGACGAAAACCCAAACGATATCGACGAAATGCCAGTAGTAACCCGCCGCTGCGAACGCGGATCCGCGGCCCAAAGCAAGATCACCCTGCCACGCGAGCCAGAGAAAAATCAGAAGTGCCACCAGACCGAAGAACACGTGCAGACCGTGAAACCCGGTGAGAGTAAAGAATGTGGTCGCGAAAAGGTTTGTGCTGACATCGACTCCGGTCTGAAACAATTTCCAATACTCGATTCCCTGGCCAACTAAGAAGACGCCGCCGAGCGCGATAGTGACCGCGAGCCAACCAAGCATGGAGCCGCGATGGCGTTTGCCCAGGGCAATCTCGGATCGCCAAAAGGTAAAACTGCTCACGAAAAGGCAAAGGCTAAAAACCAGCGTCCGCCCCACAGCAAGTTCCCTCGGTGTTGGACCGGGTTGCGGTCGGGCGTAAAAAAACAAATACGCAAGCAGGAGAACCGCAAAGAACCCAGCTTCGGAAAGAATGAAGGTAAGAATGCCTATCTTGTTCTTGTCCGGACTCTCGATGTCCGAGGTGTTCTTGCCGACCACAGGATCGGGTCGGTCAGGATTCGCAATATCCCATAACGGCCGGCGGCTGCGGATCGGTGGCAGCGCGTGAAAATTTTCATGAGGCGGTGGCGAAGTAGTAGCCCATTCCAGCGTCCAGGCGTTCCAGGGATTATCGCCCGCTATTTTTCCTCGAAAGAGCGAGACGACAAGGTTCCAAACCAGAATGAGCGACGCTGCGGTCATGAAGAAAACGCCGACCGTCGAGAGCATGTTCATCCAACCCCAGTGCGGCAGGTCCGGATAAGTAAAGACGCGCCGAGGCATCCCTAAGAGACCAAGAAAATGCTGAATAATGAACGTCATGTTGAAGCCGATAACCATCAGCCAGAAGGTCCATTTGCCGAGCCGCTCCGAGAGCATCCGCCCGCTCATTTTCGGAAACCAATATTGAACGCCGGCCATGAGGGCGAAGACGATCGCGCCCACGGCGACGAAGTGGAAGTGAGCTATGAGAAAGTAGCTGTTCTTTGTCTGCCAATCGAGCGGCACGACCGCATGGCTGATTCCCGTTATTCCGGCGCAAAGGAATTGAACGAGAAACGCGATGCAAAACAACATCGGCACATCAAAGCGAATCCGCCCGCCGAGCATTGTTGCCGTCCAATTGAGCACTTTCACGCCGGTTGGAATCGCGATCAGCAGGGAAGTGATGGCAAAAAACGAATCGGCTGCGCGGCCCATCCCCACCGTAAACATGTGATGGCCCCAAACACTCATGCTCAGGATCGCGATTGCCACGCTTGAGCCGGCGACAAACTCGTAACCGAAAATCGGTTTCCTGGAGAAAACCGGGATCACTTCCGAAACAATCCCGAAGGCCGGAAGCACCATGATGTACACCTCCGGGTGACCGAACGCCCAAAAGATGTGCTGCCAGAGAACTGCCGACCCACCGTGAAAAGGCAGGAAGAAATGGCCCTCGAGCTGTCGATCGATCAGGAGCATCGCCAATCCGGCGTTTAAAACCGGCAACGCGAGAATGATAATGAATGCGTTAACGAAATTGATCCAGGTAAAGAGCGGAAGACGCCGCATCGTCATTCCGGGCGCGCGTCGGGAGATAACTGTCGCGATGGTATTTATGGCAAAGCTGATCGATCCGATACCGAGCACGAAGAGCGCGGCCGCCCAGTAATCGACTCCGTGAGTTGAGGAATACGGCGTCTCGCTCAAAGGCGCGTATGAAAACCAGCCGACCGCGGGAGCCCCGCCTGCGAGCACGCTGAAATGCAAAAGAATTCCGCCAAACGGGACCAACCAGAAGCCTAACGCGTTCAGACGTGGGAAGGCCATGTCGCGCGCGCCGATCTGCAAAGGGAGAAAATAATTCACCAAACCGAACGATAACGGCATGACGACGAGAAAAATCATGGTCGTGCCATGCATGGTGAAGAGTTGATTGTAAGTATCTGGCTGAAGAAAATGGTTGTTGGGCACGGCCAGTTGAAGGCGCATGAATAGCGCCTCGACCCCGCCGACCACGAAAAAGAACAGACCGGTCAGGAGGTAGAGAATTGCGATGCGTTTGTGATCAACCGTGGAAAGCCACGCGAGTCGATGATGCCCCCGCTCAGCAGGGTCTAACACCATTGCCAGGGTCGCCGTGGCAGTCGTGCCATTCATCGCAATGTCTCCAGATATTCCCCAAGTTGGTCGAGCTGTTGGTCGGTCAAGTTGAAGTCCGGCATGAGGGCGCCCGGCTTAATTTGCTGCGGATTCTTGAGCCAGAGGCGCATATTTGCCGGAGTATTTTCCAGGAGACCGGCCGCGAGTTGTTTGCGACTGGCGACGTGCGTCAGATCAGGCGCCACGCCCGCATCCGCGCCCGCTACGCCACGGATGGCGTGGCAATTGATGCAAGTTGATGTCTGAAACAATCTCAACCCTTTGGCCGCGGCGTCGTTTGTCACCGCACGGCCCGGTCGCAATTGCGCCCGTTGCCATTCTTCGAACTTCGAAGGTTCGTCCGCGATCACCAGGATGCGCATCCATGCGTGTTGCGTCCCGCAAAATTCCGAGCAAGTGCCGATGTAAACGCCCGGTTTATCGGCCTGTAACCAAATGTGGTTAGGCTGGCCTGGCACCGTTGTCATCTTGCGCGCCAACTCCGGGACCCAGAATTCGTGCAACACATCCTTCGAATCCAACCGTACCGATAAAGGCTTCCCGGCAGGAATGTGGATTTCGTTCGCCGTCACCGCTCCCGAAGCCGGATACTGTGCTTCCCACCAGAATTGGTGTCCTGTCACAACCAAATCGGGTGAAGGCGCAGGAGGCGGGTCGGCGCGATTCATTCCACGCAGCGTCAGCACAAAAAGGAACACGACGATCAGGAACGGAATCACCGTCCAAACGACTTCCACTTTCGGGCTTCCCGCGAACTGTTTCGGGTCGGGCTCACCCTCACGCCCGCGAAAGCGAAAAATCGCGTAGATGATCGCGCCCGTAACGATGACGAAAATCAGGGTGAAGACAACGCCGGAAACGATCCCCAAATCGTAGATCGCGCGCGCCTGTGGCGACTGCGGATCCAGCGCATTTGAGGTGTGCATAACGGAAACCTACATTTTCGTTAGTCCATTCCCCTCAAGGCGGCGGCCGTCGGTGCACTCACGAATTTCCCGAATAAGCGACCATGTGCCAAGCAAGCCAACGAGCGACGTCATATTGTTTCAACCGCTTAAGTTTTCGTTGCTACCTTTTTTACGCGCAGGGGTAAAGCGCAAAAGTGACAGAGCTGCACCATAGCGCGCTCGTGTGGCAAGCTCTTCGACTTTGCCTCGAACGAGGGAGCGCGAGTCATCCCGTTAGCCGCACAAAAAAATCCTTCCGGCGCGCAATAGCGGTTCTCTGATCGCAGAGCGTACCTTTAGGCCATGAAAAGGAACTCGGTTTAGCCAAATCGGAAAAACGTTATGTGGATTGTTTGCTAGCTCTTCGTCGACCCTACACGTTTGTGGTAGCGGGGCTGTTTCCACTCTCGGTCACGGCGTTTGTCCTGGTTCGGACACCGACTCACAAGAAATGAAGGAAGTGTAATTAACATGACGAGCACTACCAAACCTCAATCCTATCGCACCATGAAAAGACCAAACCAATTCAATGATTCATCATCACTATCGCGGCGCCAATGGATCGGTTCCGGCCTGGCCACCTGTGGCTATCTCGCGGCTGGCGGTCTGACCCTGGGCCAGTCGGAGGAGAAAACGGCGCCGAAAGGTTACACCCTGCCTGGCCCAGTCACGAATCTAGGCCGGGCGCCCGGATTGCAGACCCGGCTGATCGCCGAAAATCCGAGCGGTGAAAGGACCTACGCCGTAATTTTTGCGAAAGGTGACGAGATCATGTCCGGCCTCACTGAATTTGCCGTGCGCGAAAAACTCGTGGCGGGCCATTTCACCGCCATCGGTGCTCTGGAAAGCGCACGGTTCGGCTGGTTTGATCGGGCGCAAAATGCCTACCGCAATATCCCAATCGATCACCAGGTGGAGATGATTTCACTCATCGGCGACGTTGGCCTGGTCAATGGCGTGCCGCAAATTCACGCACATGGGGCGGTGGGCTTCCCTGATGGCCAAGTGCATGGCGGGCACATGCTCGAAGCCATCGTGTGGCCGACGCTGGAACTGTTTTTTACGGCGTATCGGACACCACTCATCAAAACACATGACGCTGAAACGAATCTCTTCCTCTTTGATCTGAAAGAGAGAAAGGACGGTTCAAAATGAATGTCGCTTTTTTAGGTTTGGGAATCATCAGAAGCGAGGCTCGGACCAGAGCGCCGAGGTCCTTCGCCAAGCGGTGCAGCGGACATCACACATACCCTGACCGATACCATCTTCGAGGCATTCACATATGATAAAGACAATCTCTTATCTCGGTCTCGGAACCATGGGCGGCGGGATGGCGTCCAACCTTCTCAAAGCCGGATACAAACTTACCGTCTGGAATCGGAGCGTTGAGAAATCCGAACCGTTCGCCAGGAAAGGCGCGCGTGTAGCCAATACTCCAGCGGAGGCCGTTCGCGACGCCGAGCTTGTTATATACAGCTTGAGTAACGATCAGGCCGTCGAGGAAGTTGTCTTTGGCGCGAAAGGAATTCTAAGTGGCATCAACGAAGGCCAGATCGCGATGGACATGAGCACGGTTCTTCCCGCGACCAGTTTGCGAGAACAGCAAGCTTATGCAAAACACGGTGTCGATTTTCTCGATGCACCGGTCTTTGGCAGCAAACAAGAATCCGCGGATGCCAAGCTTTGGATTATGGCCGCGGGCAACAAGGCCATTTTTGAAAAAGTGAAACCGATCCTGGAGCAGTTGGGTCAAACTGTTCACTACTTTGGCAAGAACGGAAACGCCGCGGTCATGAAGCTAGTGGGAAACCTGATCGTGGCGCTGGAAATGGAAGCGCTCGCGGAGGGGCTTGTCCTCGCGCAAAAGGCCGGCCTCGATCTGAACACCGTAATGGAAGTCGTGAAAGTCGCCGACTTCCGCTCACCGCTGCTCGTGAGCAATGGTCAGAATATTTTGAAACGCGATTTTTCCACCAGCTTCGCGCTCAAGCTCATGCTCAAGGACGCGGGCCTCATTGAAAAATTTGCTGAAAGTTTGCCATCACCCATTCCGGCCCTACGGGTTGTCGAAAAAAATCTCGAATCGGCCGTTGCCCTTGGCTTCGGGAAAGAAAACGCCTCCGCCGTAATCAAGGCGCTTGAAAAAGAAGCGGGCGTCGAAGTGAAGGCACGCACCGCAAGCTAACTGATGCCCCGCCTTCGAGGGCTACCTCGAACGAGGGATTACCGTTCACCTCGGCGGCAGGAACAAAAGATCCCCCGCGCGCGCAATAGCGCCTCGTGAATCGCGGAGCGTAGATTTCGACCATGAAAACGAACAACATTCTGACAAGCGTATTCGTTGTGAAAACTCGGAAACGCTCTCAGTGTGTGAACACTTTCCCTAAGGTGGGCGGCCGCGAACGTAGGACCGAAGTCGTTCCGGCAACCGATTTTCTTATGCAGACCCCGCTTTCTCACGAAGAATAACACGCCATGTGGATCGTTCGTTTAGCTCTTAGTCGACCGTACACATTCGTTGTAGCGGCCTTGCTGCTGCTTCTGATGACTCCCTTTGTCCTGACCAAGACGCCAACCGATATTTTTCCCGCGATTAACATCCCGGTGGTCAGTGTGATTTGGAGTTACACCGGATTGCCGGCCGACCAAATCGCGCAACGGCTTGTTTTCAGCGAGGAACGAGCGCTGACCACCACGGTCGATAACATCGAGCACATTGAATCGACCTCCTACGACAGCTTCGGCGTGATCAAGGTTTTCTTTCAACAGGGGGTGAATCCTTCGACCGCGGTGGCTCAATTGACGGCCGTTTCCCAGACCATTTTGAAACAGCTGCCGCCCGGGACCACTCCGCCGCTGATTATCCAATACAGTGCGTCCACCGTTTCCATTCTCCAGTTCGGAATTAGCAGCACCAAACTCTCCGAGCAGCAGGTCTTTGATATTGCCTTAAACCAGATTCGCGTCGGGCTGATCAGTGTGCCGGGAGTCAGCATTCCATACCCATATGGCGGAAAGCAAAGGGTGGTTTCGGTCGATCTCGATCTCAAGGCGTTGGAAGCAAATAACCTTGTCGAATCAGACGTTGTCACTGCCATTAGCAATGGCTCTCTAACCTATCCAAGCGGCACGGCGAAGATCGGCGGAAAAGAAGTGCCGATTGATCTTAACGTCAATCCGCTGCGGATCGATATGTTGAACAACCTGCCGATAAAGAGTGTCGGCGGGACGGTGATTCACATACGCGACGTAGCGCAAGTGCGCGACGGCTATTTCCCGCAGGAAAACATCGTTCGCCAGGATGGTGTCCGTAGTACGCTGCTTCAATGTTTCAAGAACGGCAGCGCATCAACGATCGCGGTTGCGGCGGGAGTCAAAGCCGCCATGGCTAACATCCTCAAGACCGTGACGAGCGATATCCAGGTTAAGCAGTTCGCCGATCAATCCGTCTTCGTGAAGGCCGCCGTTAGTGGAGTGGTGCGCGAGGGCGTTATCGCAGCGGCGCTGACCGCGCTCATGATTTTGCTCTTTCTCGGTTCGTGGAGAAGCACGCTCATTATTGCCGTGTCCATTCCGCTTTCGGTGTTGTCGTCTCTGGCAATCCTGAGCGTGCTCGGTCAGACGATCAACATCATGACACTTGGCGGTCTGGCGCTCGCCGTTGGCATCCTGGTGGATGATGCCACGGTGACGATCGAAAACGTCGAGCGCCATCTGGCGTCAGGTGAAAAATTGGAAGATGGAATTCTGAAAGGCGCCGGTGAAATCGCGTTGCCGGCGATGGTTTCCACCTTCTGCATCTGCATCGTTTTCGTGCCGATGTTTTCGCTGGCTGGGGTGGCACGCTATCTTTTCGTGCCGTTGGCCGAAGCGGTCATGTTCGCCGTCATCTCCTCCTACGTGCTTTCGCGTACGCTAGTGCCAACGATGATCATGTTTTTCGAACGCCATCACCACAAACAGGCAATGGGCCAAGAGAAGCGTAACGCGTTTTGGGTCCGGCCGCTGGTGGCTTTGCAGCAACATTTTGAAAAAGCGTTCGATCGCTTTAGGGATGTTTATGCAAACTTGTTAGGCACAGTGCTCGAACACAGAGCGGCTTTCGTCGTTGGATTTCTCTCCTTTTGCGTTGCATCATGGCTGCTCGTTCCCTTTCTGGGACAAAATTTCTTTCCCGCGGTGGATGCTGGAACGTTTCGATTGCACGTGCGGGCGGCTACCGGCACGCGGATCGAGCAAACTGCCAAGCTGGTCGACGAAGTAGAAGCTGCCATTCGCCGTCAAGTGCCCGCGAACGAACTCGAGGGTATGCTCGACAACATTGGGCTTCCGGTTTCGGGCATAAACTTGAGCTACAACGACAGCGGAATATCAGGGCCGGCCGACGCCGACATCCTGGTCTCATTGAAACCTAACCATAAGCCGACGGCGAATTATGTCCGCAACCTGCGTCTCAGTTTGAACCGCGACTTCCCCGGGACAACCTTTTACTTTCTGCCGGCCGACATCGTCAGCGAAACAATTAACTTCGGACTTCCAGCGCCACTGGACATTCAAGTTGTCGGACGAAATCAAACAGTAGACCAGCAAGTGGCCAATTCCATCGCGCAAAAAATCCGGCAAGTTCGCGGGGCCGTTGATGTGCGGGTTCAACAACCCAACGACTTGCAGCGATTCGAGTTCAACGTCGATAGAACAAAGGCGGCAGAGCTCGGACTAACCGAAAGAGATGTGGCCGGATCCGTCCTCCTCTCATTGAGCGGCAGTAGCCAGGTTACGCCGACCTACTGGCTTGATTCCACCAGCGGCGTCCAATATCTCGTCAATGTCAGGGTCCCGGAACGTCAGACGACTACGCTCTCGGAGTTGAGGTCGATGCCCCTTAGCGCCTCTAAACCTGGAACGGGCAACGGTCAGATCCTTAGTAATGTGACTGACGTGACACGGATCACGAGCCAACCCATTTACACGCACTACAACGTAATCCCCGTAGTCGATGTTTACGGCGGAGTTGGGGGCAGAGATCTCGGTGGAGTGCTGAGTGACATTAAGCCGATCGTCGCGCAGGCCCAAAAGACCGCGCCGCAAGGCGTCAGCATTGTTCTGCGCGGACAAGCGTCGACGATGAGCTCGAGCTTTCTCGGACTGGGCATTGGAATGTTAGTGGCGATTGCGCTCATCTATCTGCTACTGGTGGTGAATTTCCAGAGCTGGCTCGATCCATTTATTATCCTTACTGCTCTCACAGGTGCGCTGGCCGGCGTGATTTGGGGACTTCATGTTACGAGCACAACCTTAAGCGTCCCGGCAATGATGGGCGCGATCATGTGCCTCGGCGTCGCTACGGCGAACTCTGTTTTGGTCGTAACCTTTGCGCGCACCCACCTTCAGGAAGGAATGGATTCACTGAAAGCAGCATGGGAAGCCGGCACTGGCCGCTTGCGTCCAGTGATCATGACGGCGTCGGCGATGATCATCGGAATGTTACCAATGGCGCTTGGTCTTGGGGAGGGCGGCGAGCAGAACGCGCCACTCGGCCGCACGGTCATTGGAGGTCTCATGCTCGCTACGGTGGCCACGCTACTTTTTGTGCCTGTGGTGTTCAGCCTGTTGCACCGCCAACCAGCCGACACTGCCAAGGCTGAGCCGAAAGACAATGTTCCATCAACGGTCCTTGAGGAGGCCGTTTCCACAACCTAAGCACATCTCTACATAATATGAGCACAACTACCCCTACCGACAACGTTGGCTCCAACGAACATAAAGCTGCCCCGATTCAGGTCCGCCCACGATTCCGTCGCATTTTAATTGTGGGTGGCGCGGTACTCGCAATCGCATTGGTCGTAGGATTCATTCCTCAGTTGCGACAGCGGCAAACGGCTGTGGCCGATACCAAGCAATTGGCGATTCCCACCGTGGCGGTGGTTTCACCGACCGTTACCACGCCTGGGAGCGGGCTTAACTTACCAGCCGAAGTCAAACCATGGCAGGAAGCATCTATCTATGCCCGGGTCAACGGCTACCTTAAAGACTGGCTTGTGGATATTGGCGCGCACGTTGAGAAAGATCAGTTGCTCGCCGACATCGACACACCGGATCTGGATCAGCAACTCGCGCAGGCCAACTCGCAGGCTGTGCTGGCAAAGAGGAATTTGGACCAAGCCAAAAGCACTAACACCAAATGGCAGGGGTTATACAAACAAGGCGTCGTCTCCCAACTCGATGCCGAGAATATGGCCACCTCGCAGGGCACGAACCAGGCCAATACCGAAGCGTTTGCCGCCAATCTTCGCTTCCTTGAACAGGAGGTCGCCTTCAAACGGGTGACCGCGCCTTTCCCCGGTATCATCACCGTGCGCAACGTGAATGTGGGCGACCTGATCACCGCCAATAACACGAACATGGAGATGTTCCATATTCAACAGACCGATCCCCTGCGCGTTTATTTCCGCGTTCCGCAGGAGGACGCATCAAATATCGCGGCGGGACAAACTTTCGACGTTCAGGTCGGCGCGCAGAGCGCGAAAACATATCCGGGAAAAGTGATCTCGACCTCGGGAGCGGTCTCCCCGGATTCCCGGACCATGCTTGTTGAATTACAGGTCGATAACTCGAAGAACGAGATTCTACCCGGCAGCTATGCCACGGTCCGCGTGCCGCAGGACACTTTAGGAAAGCTGGTTACTTTGCCTGATAACACACTCATATTTCGCGAGAAGAGTGTCCAAGTTGGCGTCGTCGATGCCAAAGGCGTTGTGCAACTCCATGACGTCAAGGTGGGGCGAGACTTTGGTGTACAATCCGAGATCCTGAGCGGAGTTACCGAATCCGATAAAGTAATTGTCAACCCGTCGGACTCCCTTACGACGGGAACAGTCGTTCGCGTCGCGGCGACGCCGGCTGCTTCACCCAGTGCTACGGTGGCGAAGAAATAATATTCGCACCGCTGGGCTGCGTCCCCTGGGGCGGCTTCCCATTACCCTCTCCAAGGAGAGAGCACTGGTTAGTTCTGAGGTGGCAGCTACGAATCTCACCAACGCGCGATAGCGGCCGTGCGGGCCTGAGTCATAGACTGGGCTATGGAAGAAAAGGTCTCTATTGCTAGATCGGCGCTGTTTTGGCTTACCATTTTGACTCCTTTAATTGTCTGGGTCTCCGGATTGCTCGGCTCATTGTTTTCCAGCTAGTCGTACATTGAGCAAGTCAATATGCGTTTGCCGACGCGGCGCACAAAGCATCTGCCAAAATATAATGACTGTGGCGGCATTGCCCTGGATGCTGATCGCACAGCAATCTCATTATCCGTTTGGGCATTCGAACTAATGCTCGTTAGCTGCATTTCAAACTGGGCCCGCATTTCTCTGCGCGCGTTTTGCGTGATCGTCGGAGGAATGTTGGTGTTTCTAGTTGGGATTTGGACCGGAAGCTCTTAACATGTGTGAGTTCCGGTGCCAGGGTGGCGAAATTGGCAGACGCGCCAGACTTAGGATTCCGAAATCAGCGATTTCAAAACATCACTTTTCATTTCACGAAAACGTGATCTTACGAGACGAAAACGGCAATTTTCGGAGAAATCGCGAATGGGGAGTAGAAAACCGTCCATTCTAGCACAAATTCTAGTACACAGACGCGCTAGACTTTTAGTTCATTCGATTCCGGAGCTTTGCGAATGCTACCGGCGAAGGCGCAACAATTTGTTTGAGGGGTTCGAGCCCTGTAGTCCTCACTGATCGATCACGGACAAAAAGTGCGTGGCAATTCGCAATTCGCGGGGAGCGCCGAACCGCCAATTCGGAAAAGCTTACGATATGAAGACACCAATTATACTTCTCTTGACCAGCGATCCAACGTTGGAGGAAACCGTCGCGCAGACGCTCTTGGAAATGAGCGGCATCAGCCATCTCACTCTCAGCCCCGACGAGGCCCTGCAAATTATCTCTGCCATGGGTCACCATCTCGCTCTGGCGGTGATCGATTGCGAACACGGCCCGTATGGAATACGTTTGGTCAGCGCTATCAAGAATCGTCGCGGAGACTTTCCGATGATCGTGATAACTGGCGATAACGAAAAATGTATTGAAGCACTGGCATACGCTAACGGCGCGACGGCATGCTTTTCAAAGCCAGTTTCGGCGGCGCAAATCAAAAGTGTCCTGAATCAATACGGCCGATCGCAACATCAATTAGAACCACTCGTCACCTAATCGATACGAAGACCCCAATGAATACCAGCGTTCTGCAAGGGCCAATCTCTGCTTCCGCTCGTTGAGCTTTCGAAAAAACTGTCGGTCGGAAATTAACCGATTCCGGTCACGATGTTTGCTGAACACTCAGCCGTGTCATTGGTTCTTTCATTAACCCGACAGCTGACTTTGCTCCGACTGGCCGCTGTCCTAATTTAAGATTACAATCGTTGGCTTGGTGGTGATTTGTCGAAGATGCAAAGATCGCAAAGTTTGCGAAGCTATACGGATTCCGCCTCCGGTTTTATCGTAAACGGGCTATGCGCGATAAGATGATTTGGTTTCTGGCTCATTCTGCGGGAATGCTGATGGATAGCTTAGCGCCGGTCGCGTTTAACTGAGCGAAAATTGTGCAACAGCAGATCGTCCATTTGTCCGAGTTGGACCCGCGCAAGAAATGCACATGAATTAGCAACGGCGGCGCAGCGCGGCTCGATTTCCAGTCGCATCCTGTTCGCATGAAAACACAGGAAATGCTGGCTCGGAAAAGCCCGGCCGATGTGAAGTTGAAACGAATCCTTGTCCCGGTGGATTTCTCGCCACTGTCAAAAAAAGCGCTGCATTACGCGACGCGACTCGCGCAGCAGTTTGGCGCCGAGATTGATGTATTTCATGCGGTCGAGCCTGAGATTCCGCCGGCCTTCGATGGATTTATGATCGCGCCGCCGACGGTTTCGAACGGATCGAGCGCGCCCTGCGCGGGCCAACTGAAGACTTTGGTAAATTCCGTTCGAAACGCAGGAGTTACGCGAGTCAGTTCAAGTTTCCGCTGCGGTTTGGCTGCGATTGAGATCGTGGAAGCGGCCAAAGAACTCGATGTCGATCTGATCGTGATCGCGACCCACGGTTATACCGGCTGGAAACATTTCGCGATTGGCAGCACGGCCGAGCGCGTGGTCCGCGCCGCGCCTTGTCCGGTGCTCGTGGTCCGCGAGAAAGAACACGAATTCGTTTGAACTGAAAATAACCAGGAAATCCTATGAACACACTACTCGAACCACCCAGGAAAACTAAAAGAACAGCAGTTGAACCGATGGCTACCCGCGTGTCGCTCCATCCCTTTTTGGCTGGAATGAATCCGCCGCAACTGGCGCTTTTGGCCGATTGCGCAATCCCTGTTCATTTCGAAAAAGGACAAACCATTTTGCGCGAAAGCGAGTTGGCGAATCGCTTCTACTTGATCGAGAGCGGGAAAGTCGTCCTCGAATCCGGCGAAGGATTTGGCGCTCCGGTGATCGTTGAAACAATCGGAGCGGGAGATTTGCTCGGCTGGTCGTGGATGTTCCCGCCTTACGTCTGGCATTTCACCGCGCGCGCGGCTGAGCCCACTGAAGCAATCTTTTTCTATGGGACGATCCTGCGCGAATATTGCGAGCGCGATCATTCGTTAGGCTATGAGCTTTTCAAGCGGATCACGCCGATCATGATGAAACGGTTGCAATCGGCACGGAGAAAGATGCTGTCCGTCCATGCGCACGGCGCCGCTCTTGAACCGGTCGTTCTCGAGTCTCCGTTCTTGGATCAAGAATACGACTCGGCCGAGGATTATTAGGGAACGCAAGGTCTGCCGTCGGCAAACTGCCTCCGAAGCGGAATCGGATTGACGCTGATATTCCTCGACCGGATGTTAGTTTGTTCTTCTAGCCGATGTTTCACACCGAGGCCGACCGCCCAGATTCCAACAAGCAACTGATCGACATGTTGCGGCGGTCGCGATTGTTTCGCGATTACGAGGGCGTTTTTACGAAAGCGACCGGCTTACCTTTGGCCTTGCGACCTCTTGAATATTGGCAGCTCGCACATCACGGGAAAAAACAAGAGAACCCGTTTTGCGCCATGCTTGCTGAAAATCCGGCGACCCTTGGTGTTTGTTTACAGGCGCATGAGGAGATGATTCAGCACACGGGCGAACTTCCGCACACGGTAACTTGCCCATTTGGATTAACGGAGACGGCAGTGCCCGTGAAGCTCGGCACACAGATCGTCGGATATTTGCGGATTGGCCAAGTGTTACGGCACATGCCAGCCAAATCGGACACGAGGAAGGTGACCCGTGAGCTCGAGCGATGCGGCATGCGATTCAGCGCGGAAATTCGCAAAGCGTGGGAGAAAAATCCGCTGATGCCACCGGAGCGGTATAACGCGGTCGTGCGGCTTCTCACTTTCTTCGCCGACCAACTTTCCGCGCTGAGCAATCAACTGGCAATGGAGAGAAACAACTCGGAGCCGCCCCTCGTTCTGAAGGCGCGAGAGTACATCGACAAGCACAAGACCGAAGAATTATCCCTAGCCGACGTGGCCAAGGCCGCGGGAGCGAGCGTGTTCCATTTCTGCAAAGTTTTCCACAAGAGCACGGGCCTGAAGTTCACTGATTACGTCGCGCGCGTCCGGTTGGAAGACGCCCGGACCCGGCTTCTCAATCCCAACTTGCGAATCAGCGAAATCGCCTACGACGTGGGCTTTCAATCGCTCACCCAATTCAATCGGACCTTCAAGCGAGTCTTCGGTCAATCACCGACCGAGTTCCGCGAGCACCTTGGCACTCATCAGCGCGCTTCAAGAGTCGCATAATATCCCAATGACTAGGCCAAACAAAGTCGGTCTCGTGCGGATCGATTTCTCCAGGATGTCAATCCAAGCGATCGAAACCGCGAAAGAATTAGCGCAGCGGTTTCAAGCAACGAACCATCTCGCGCTCGTTCGCCGCTTTTATTGGCCGGCTCTACCGGACAATCTGTTGAACGAACCGGCCGAGTGTCGTTAGGCCGATTAAAAAGATCAAGGCCAGGACGACTCTGCGAAAGTACTTCTGATCGATCTTGCCCAAGGCGAGCATCCCTCCATACGAACCGATGAAGGCGACCACCAAAAGTCCGGGAACGTACCAATAAAAATCTGCGGATACACGGCCAGCAAGAAACAGCCAGTCTTTAACAAACAAAGAAGAGTTGCGCAGCGACAAAGTCAGGATGCTGGTTTCATTCAAACCCAATCCTTATCCTGAGGAAAACCATGAATGCACACCTTATTCTTCTGCTTACGCAGGACCGCGAATTCGAAAAGGCGTTCGGGGAAGCGCGGGAAAGCGGCGCAACCGTCCTCATCGCTCGCCGTGTGGACGATGCGCTTCAAACTGTCTGCGCGCGCGGCGCCGAGCTTGATTTGGTGGTCATCGATCGCGACGACTGCCATGGGATAACGCTGCTCAGCGCCATTAATGCCTGTCGTCACGAACTGCCGATCGTCGTGATGACGTCACGCGACGCGTACCATTGCGCGGCCCTGGCCTACGCCAACGGCGCCACCTTATGTCTGGCGAAGCCAATCACCGCGACCGAACTCGGGCTCGCGATCCGGGAACTGCGCCAACCGAAACTGCAACTGACTGCCGCCTAACGAGGAGGATCGACAATGCAAACGATGAAAGCCAACGTCTTTCACGGACCCAACAGCATTCGTGTTGAAGAAGTGCCGCGACCGAGTGCCGGCGCCGGCGAAGCGGTTATTCGGATTACACTAACGACAATCTGCGGGACCGATCTGCACATTGTGCGCGGCGAATATGCTGTGAAACCCGGGCTGGTGATCGGACATGAGCCGGTGGGTGTGATTGAAGAACTGGGCGAGGGCGTGACGGGATATAAGATTGGCGACCGCGTTTTGGTTGGCGCAATCACACCGTGCGGCCAGTGTCGCGCCTGTTTGTCCGCGCAATGGTCGCAGTGCGGACACGGCGAAGGCGTCGAAGCGATCGGCGGGTGGCGTTTCGGCAATACGATCAACGGCGCACAGGCGGAATACCTGCTCGTGCCCAACGCACAGGCCAATATGGCGAAAATTCCAGACGAACTCAGTGACGAACAAGTTGTGTTGCTCGCCGATATCGCTTCGACCGGTTTCAGCGGCGCCGAGTCCGCCAACATTCGCATCGGCGACACCGTGGTAGTTTTCGCGCAAGGACCGATCGGGCTTTGCGCAACCGCTGGCGCAAAACTGATGGGCGCGTCATTCATCATCGCCGTTGAGAGCGATGCCGTGCGCAGGAAAATGTCGAAACAAATGGGCGCTGACGTCGTTCTCGATCCGCAGAATGTCGATCTTGTGGCTGAGATAAAAAAACTTACTGGCGGCGGCGCCGACGTGGCGATCGAAGCGCTCGGCCTTCAGCAAACTTTCGAAAATTGTCTACGCTGTTTGCGTCCCGGCGGCACTCTCAGCAGCCTTGGCGTTTACTCAGGAAAACTTCAACTTCCCTACGACGCGTTTGCCGCCGGCCTCGGCGATTACAAAATCGTGACGACGCTTTGCCCCGGCGGCAAAGAACGGATGCGCCGGTTGATGTCGGTGGTGCGGTCGAAACGCTTCGATCCCACACCTTTGCTCACACACAGCTTCAAGCTCGATCAAATCGTCGAGGCCTACGATCTGTTCGGTTCGCGGAGAGACAGCGTCCTAAAAGTCGCGATACGCCCATAGCACTCGCTCGCAAGAAACACCCAGCCTTTCGCAACCGAGGGAAAGCTACGCGATTACACAATCCGTATTTTTGTATCATGAAAATGGCAACTCATCCCATCAAGCGACAGGCTCCGCGGATTTCCGCTCAGGCCAAGATCAACAATAGATCGCACAAGCACCTCCAAATTCGCAATGTACTTGTGCCGATGGATTTTTCCGTCGCATCGCTGGAAGCCATCGAATTTGCGCTGCCTCTACTGAAACGGTTCAGCGCGCACCTACATCTTGTGCACGTGTTTGAGCCTAACTATCCACTTTCAAGCTTGCCGGCAATGCCATTGGTCGTTCCTGCGCTGGAAGTTGGTCGCCGAGTTCGCTGTCACCTCAAAGACGTCGCCCGTAAACACGGTATTGAACTCCGCCGCGAGCACATCCACTGCCTGAGAGGATGGCCTTTTGCAGAAATTTGCGCCCTTGCTCGCGACGGCCAAATGGATTTGATCGTGATCGCAACGCCTGGAAACACCGGGCTAAAGCATCTTGTGCTGGGAAGCACCGCGGAACGGTTGTGCGACTCTCTCCGTGTCCGGTCTTGGTTGTGGGGCGTGTCGATTCCAAGAAGAAATCCACAGATCGCAACGGCAGTTCCCAAACAGTAAGCTTCAAGAAAATCGTCGTGCCTATCGATTTTTCCGCCTGCTCGCTGAAAGGATTGGAGTACGCGAAAGCGTTGGCCGCACAGTTCGGTTCAAAACTCGTGCTGCTGCATTCGGTTCATTTGCAATATTACGTAGCGAGCGATGAATACGCGCGATACGGTTTTCCTCTGCTCATGCAGCAAGCGGAGAACGCCGCACTCGAACAAATGCACGATCTTGTGCGAAAGACCGATTGGGAAGGCATCAAGGTCCAGACGTCGCTGGACATCGGTCATCCCGGACAACAAATCTGCGCGCGCGCGGAAGATTTCGGAGCGGACCTGATTGTGACCTCGACACATGGGACCACCGGACTGAAACACATGCTAATCGGGAGCACGGCTGAGTATGTTGTCCGACACGCACATTGTCCTGTTCTAGTCGTGCCAACCCGCGGACGGCTGGCATTAACTTCAACCAAAACAAGAGTATGAAATATTGGATCAGCATCAGTCTTGCGACGGTTCTCTTCGCCGGCGGTGCAATTGCCGCCGAACGGGCCAAAATCAAACCAGGCCCCGAAAATGTTCAGCCGCTCACCTACGCGAATGTGGTTTCATTTTTCACATCGGCCCATCTTCGTGCGACCGAGGTGCAAAAACGCTGCATTGTCTTTTTCGAGGGCGAGTTTAAGAATGCGAACATTTACAATTACTGCCTGATCATCGTCGAGAACTCCGACGAGGACGTTCAGGTCACATTCTATCTCACGGACGCCCATGAAATGAATTGGGTGACCGAGTTCCTCGACGCGCCGTTTTTTGCCCAAGCCGAGACTCAAAAGCTTTTCGGTCTGATCAATTCACGCCATGATGTTAGGGGTGAGAAGCTGGGGAGCTTTCGAGTTGATTTTCATCGGTGGCAACCGCGCCACGCCGAGATCATCGTGTTCAGCTTCACGCCGACCCACGCTTAAGGATAATTTTATTCCGTGGAAGGCAATCAAGCTTCGGCTGCCGAAAGCCAGGAAACTCTGTCGAAGAGGCAATCGAGCACATTCGGAGCAAAGCCATCGAGTCGTTCGGACTTAGACTCGTAACGCGGATGCGCCGACACATCCCCTGGCTCGGAGAGCGCAGCTTGGAAAGCAATTAGCTGGCTTTGTAGCCTCGGTAACAACCTTCTTAATTGCAATCCAATCGCACGAACCAGCACCGCGGAAGATCGCTGAACGCTATTGCCACTCTGGCTCTCTTAAACAACGCGCAATGATTACCACATAGAGCGCCATCACCGCCACGACGCCAACTACAATCAGGTATTCCATATTTAACTCCTTTCTGACGGGAGTTTAAGAGGCGGACGATTTCACGCTCTACATCGCTTGTCTTTTGCTTTGCAAAAATTGCTTAAGCAAAGGCGTCTGATTTCTCTGTGAGCCAAGATTAGGCGAGCAATTGCCAAAGGATGGAGAGCATCACGGTCTCGGTCAAAGTCTGATAAAGTGGATGATAAAGATGACGCCCGCAAATCAGATCAGGCAGCTGAGCTTCCGAGACGGAGAACGGGCTGAGCCGGTGGAGATCTGGAAAGCGCGAAAGTTCATCCGCGAGCATTCGGATGAGGAGCTTTCGCTAACGAAAGTCGCGAAGGTCGTCAACATGAGCGCCAATTACTTGAGCGAAGAATTCAAAGAAGTAACGGGCGAAAACTTTGTCGATTACGTCGCCCGCACACGCGTCGGCAAAGCGCGTGATCTGCTGCAAGATCGACAACAGCGGATCAGCGAAATCGCATTCGCGGTCGGTTTCCAGTCGCTATCGCAATTCAACCGGGTTTTCAAAAAGTTGTCCGGCAAATCACCAACCGAATATCGCGCGGCGGAGGCGAAGCGCCGGCGACGCCGCTGAACGGGGTGGAGCCGAGCTCGAATCAGCGGCCAAAAATTTTCCGTAAAAATGCGCAGTCAATTTCGACGCGTCCTGAGATAAGAGCTTTACCGATGAACTCTCTGAATCGATTTGCAGACCCAGTTTACTGCATCGTGCGACTGATCGTTGGCTTGACCTATGCATGTCATGGCGGACAAAAGCTTTTCGGGTTTCCCGGTGGCGGTCACGGAGTGGATGGGCTCGCATTTATCGCGGGGATCATCGAACTCGGCGGCGGATTTCTGATTGCATTTGGATTGTTCACGCGCATCGCCGCGTTTTTCGCGAGCGGCGAGATGGCGGTAGCCTACTTCATGTTTTACGCGGGAGTTGTGCCTACACCAGAGGCGAAGTTTTTCCCGATTATGAATGGAGGCGAACTCGCCCTGTTGTATTGCTGGGTTTTCTTTTTCATTGTCTTTTACGGCCCGGGACGCTGGAGCATTGACGCGTTATGGTGCAAAGACAGAAGCAGCGCGGCGTCCACCTAATCCAACCTTTTGACGCTTCGGCGAATTTTCGCTGCACTCGCGTTCATTCCAACATTGTCTCTCCTCGGGCATTCGAACTTTCCGAAGGCGACATTCCTCGTGCCAAATCGCGATTACAAAAACGCAATAAACGCGCAGCCGAATCCATTTCAGTAACTCAAAGTTTGACAAATCTATGAAATCACGAAATTCCACCGCCGGTCGTTCGAAAGCATTGATCGGACTGGCGGTTTTCTCGATTAGCGGACCGCTACTGGCGCAAAGTTCAGATTGGAAAGCTCCGCCCACGGCCACCAACCGGCCAAATCCCGTGCCTGTAAACGCAAACACGATTGCGCTCGGGCAGAAGCTCTACGTTTCAAACTGCATGACCTGCCACGGGCAATCTGGAAAAGGCGATGGCCCGGGCGGAGCCGCGTTAGAGAAAAAGCCGGCAGACTTGACTGCGCGGATTAAAGCGGGCGCAACCGATGGTGAGCTGTTTTGGAAAATCTCGGAAGGACGATCGCCAATGATTTCGTGGAAGGGATCGTTATCGGAGACACAACGCTGGGAGCTTGTGAATTACATCAAGAGTTTGGCGGGCAAATAAATGATCCGCGCAACCCGACCATTGTGAATCAGACTATTGCGGCCGCCGTTGGAGTGCTGATCTCGTTATTGTTTCCATTCGTGGTCATGGCGCAAGATGTCGCTTCCTCTCCGCCATCCGCTAAGACCGAGTCTGATTACGTATCGCGTGCGGAGTACGACAAACTCAAGGTGGAACACGAAGCGATGAAGCAAGAGCTCGAGGCGTTGAAAACGGCGGTTCAACAAATGGCGAACGGCGCAGCACCTGCAACCCCACCTGAAGGGCCTTCCGCCGCAAAGGTGGCAGCGCCCGAAGGAAAACAAACTGTCACAACTGCAACACCGCAAACCGCGACGCCGTCCACCGCAGCACCTGCAACCCCACCCGAAGGGCCTTCCGCCGCAGAGGTGGCAGCGCCCGAAGGAAAACAAACTGTCACAACTGCAACACCGCAAACCGCGACGCCGTCCACCGAAGTGGAAGCGGTATCCACCGAGGCCTCCGGCCCGCTGGCGACCCACGACTTCAGCATTGTTGGAGACGCCGAAGTTCAGTTCGGCAAAATTTCCCATCAGCACGGTGCCTTCATGTTGTCCGATTTCGCGCCGATCTTTCTATTCCGCGGCGGCGACAAGATTCTCTTCGAAGCCGGCTTTGATTTCGTTATCCAAAACAACGCACCAGGCGGGTCCGGTTATACCACCACGGTCAATCTCAGCTTCGCGACCCTCGACTACTTGATCAATGACTATGTTACGTTCATGGGTGGCAATATGCTGCTGCCGCTCGGCACTTATAGCGAGCGGAGCGCCGGCTGGTTGAATAAATTTCCTGATGCTCCCTTACCTCGATCGGTTCTGCCCGGCAACGGCGTCGGCGTCCAGTTGCGCGGTGCAATTCCGGTCGGCGATAGGGGACCCAGCATGGCCTACTCCGCTTTTGTGGTCAACGGCCCCGGCTCGGTGGATGGCAGCGGCAGGGCGGATCAACTCGACCTAGGCGGAAACGTGGGTCTTACCAGCGACGGTAGGTTTGCCAACCTGCATGGGGGCGCAGGTGAGGGCGGGCGGATTGCCGTGTTTTGGCCCTGGAAGCCGACATATGATTTGGAAGTCGGCGTCTCCGGCATGTCCAGTCCCTGGGATAACGCCGGTAAGCGACAATATAGCGCCTTGGTCGCGGATTGGGCGCTGCACGTCGGGCCTTTCGTGGAAATTAAAGGCGAATACATGAATACCTGGGTTGGCACCGACAACGCAGGCACCATCGACCCCGATGGCTGGTGGATACAGGGCGGATACAAATTGTCCGGCCTCAAGCTGAACATCCCCTACATCGACAAGCTCGAGTTGGTAGGCCGCTACGATACAGTTGACGATGGGTTGGGCTCGCGGACAAATCGTGGGACCGTGGGCGGAGTCTACTACATCACGAACACCCTCTGGCTCGAGGGGGACTATGAATTTACGAGCAATCACGGCCCCAATCCCGCTGCACCAGACAATTCGCTTCTCTTCCAAATCTCCTATGGATTCTAACGACCTAGCCATGCACACTTCCAAAGCTCTTCTTCGCGGCTCAATTAACTGGACTCATCTTTTCGCCGTCGCGACCATCGTTGCGGCAGTGATCGTCATCGCTTTCCCTGCGACCGCACAAACCCCAACTCCTGCTTCCAAAACCAAAGCGGAAACAACTACCTCTGTTAAAGCGGAGCCTCTATCAGGGGTCGAGCTATGGACAATCAACTGTAGCCGATGCCATATGGCTCGTACCCCGGGCGAGTTCACGGCCGCCCAATGGCAGACGATCATGAGGCATATGCGAGTCCGAGCAAATCTTCCGGCTTCTCAAGCCAGGGAACTTCAAAAATTCCTCGAGGCAGGTGCCGGAAAATAGGAGTGCGAGCGCCAGCGCTTACTTCGCCGACGACCGACCTTCGCCTAAGCCATGAAAAGCGGGGCAGAACAAACTTATGATCCTTAATTCAGGCGAATACGTTCACATCATTCATCGGCAGCTTTTTTCAGGCGACGCCCAGCGCCATTTCGTGGGAACTGTTGAAAGTTACGAAGGCTCGCTTGTTCGCGTAAAAGGCTACCTCTTTGCGATGGATTCGACGCACAGTCAATTTGTCAGACGAGAAGACCTGCGCACGCGGGTAGTTTCACTAAACGAAGCGGTGATCGTAAATATCCTTCCGGCGCACGTTAAGATTGACCAAATCACTTACGCGCATCGACCCAATGGCGACATTCATGTCACCGACGGGACCGATTGGCATTTGGATATCACGCATCTGTAACTTCGCATTCCGCGTTTGCTCGCCGATCAAGCGATGCCTTGACTGCCAGCCGGGCCGCAGGTTAGACCCTCGTAGGTCTCCACGATAATCTGATCGACCACAGCTTTGAGATCGTGACCACTGTGTTCCCACGCCCTCAGTTGGCGATCCGCGCCGGTGCCCTCACGCATGATGCGTTCGATGTGCGCCATTTCACGGTGAAGACCTAGCTCGTCCACTTCCGTGGCGATGAACTCAAGCATCTCGTGAAGCAGTTCGCGCTCGTCCGCTTCGCAGCCGCGGCCAAAGTCAATCATCTTGCCGTCCAAGCCGTAACGTGACGCGCGCCATCGGTTCTCATCGATTAATCGCCGTGGATATCTTCGAAAGGTGACGTTTTGCTGACGCAGCTTATGCAGCTTCACCACGATCGCCTGCATCAGCGCCGCCAGCGCGATTGTGTCGTCCACACGCGATTGTGCATCGCAAATTCGGAACTCGATCGTGTTGAAAAAGGGGTGCAATCGGATGTCCCACCAAATCTTCTTCGCATTGTCGATGCAGTTGGTGGAGACGAGCAGCTTCAGGTAATCGTCGTACTCGGAGAGACTTTCGAACGCGTCTGGAATACCGGTGCGCGGGAAGCGTTCGAAGATCATCTGCCGGTATGCCTTGAGACCGGTGTTTTGGCCTAACCAAAAGGGCGAATTGACCGAAAGAGCGTAGATGTGTGGCAGAAAATACCGCGCCTGATTCATGACGTCGATCGCTTCTTCTCGATCAGGAATGCCGACATGCACGTGCAGACCCCAGATCAGATTTGCTCGCGCGATTTGCTGCATGTCGTTCAAGATGGCGAGGTGGCGCTCGTCGGTGCTGATCAGTTGGTCCATCCAATGTGAAAACGGATGCGTGCCGGCGGATGCGATTTTGAGCCCCTCGCTTGCGGCGATGGTCGCAAGCTCGCTCCGAAGATCAACGACCTGGCATCGCGCAGCCCCGATGTCGCGGCAAACTTCCGTGCCCAACTCAACGACTGATTGGTGCATCTCGGCTTTGACGTGTTCTTTCAAGACCACTTTGCCGTCGGCGAGAATTTGCTGAATGTGCGAACGCAGCTCGCGAGTCTCCGGATCGATAATTTGAAATTCCTCCTCGATTCCGAGAGTAAAAACATGACCTCGTGCGCGCGCGCTTCTTCGAACGGCTTTCGCTCGGTTTCGGCAGGTTTCGGCTGAAGAACAGCCATTGCCAATCAGTGCAAAACAACTGTTTCGCTTCTTCATGAGCAAATTGTCGCGGACAACGCTCATCGCTGCTCCGCCGTAATTGTCATTCGCTGACTATTTCTTGCGCATGCGCGGCGATGCGGAGGCAAGAAACGCACATCATTAGCCAACTGGCGAGCAGCGGTCCGACCGCATTTTCGACGATTGTGCTGTATATGAAAACCGCATGTCAGTCCCTCGATCTCGCCGATAACAAGAATATTTGGAAAGAAATTGCCGCTCATCCATTCGTCACCGGAATGAGCTCGCATCATCTCGAGTTGCTCGCGCGTTGCGCCACTAAAAAACGATTCAATGTCGGCGAAGTGATTTTTCGCGCGGGGGAACCGGCGCACGGTTTCTATTTGCTCGAGAGCGGAATGATTGCCCTTGAAGGATCGATCATGGACCACGGGCCGATTGCGACCGACATCGTCCGCGCTGGCGAACCGCTAGGTTGGTCTTGGCTTTTTCCGCCGTATCGCTGGCATTTTGACGCGCGTGCGATCGAAGCAACAACGGTGATTTTCTTCGATGGCGATAGTTTGCGTCAGCATTACGACGAAGATCTGACGCTTGCCCACGATCTCTCCCAGCGAATCTGCCAGGTCATGGCTCATCGTCTTCAGGCGACCAGGCGTAAACTGATCGAAATGAAGCACAAGTGCCAGATGGCGGGATAAGCAACATTAAACTCCAATCTGCTCTCTGCCGAAGTCTGCCGAAGAGATTGCGCGTGCAATTCTTGCCTAGTCAAAGGCAAGGCGTGATTATCAAACGGCCCCATTGCGAGAAAACTTCAGCGTGTTTGCCACAGACCCCGCCCGTGGCTTATCTCTTTCATTTAAGCGGACGAGGTATTAATGCAGGACCGGCCTAAATTGTTAAGCTCAATTTCGTCATGAAGGGTTGGATTGTTTTTCATAATAACAATGCGTGTGCCCGTTTTGCCCACGCTTTACAACCCTTCATGGCATCTAACCACTGGCCGTTTTGAAAAATGGCGTCGATCTTAATTTATAAGTCCTTCGTAATCAACGAGCCAGGGTGGCGAAATTGGCAGACGCGCCAGACTTAGGATCTGGTGGAGCAATCCTTAGGGGTTCGAGTCCCCTCCCTGGCATTTTAAATAGATTTGCGGCGGCGAAGTGTTGACGAGGCGACGATGCATTCCGGTTGATTGCTGCCGAACTGGCGCGCGTGGCGTTAGGCGATCGAAGCTCGGTCGATTGGAAAGGGTTGATTGCGGATTACAATCCGATTCGCGATCACATCGAACATGTCGTCCCTGGATGCCGAAGCAGCCGCGCAAGAGATTCGATCGACAGCGAACGAGGCTGTCTAGGAAAGATCGACGCGTTCAATGTGCGAATAGATATTGAACGAGGGCGGACGGAGAAAGCCGATCAGTGTCTGATTGTTTTCCCGCGCAAAATTCACGGCGAGCGTCGAGGGCGCCGATACTGAAGCGATGATCGGGATTCCGGCAGCGAGCGCCTTCTGCATGATCTCGAAAGAGGCGCGGCCGCTGACGACAAGGAGATGCCGGTGCAAGGGGAGAACGCCTTCGAGAAATGCGCGGCCGATCGCCTTGTCTACGGCGTTGTGCCGGCCGATGTCTTCTCGGACGATTTTCAATTCGCCATGAACATCGAAAATTCCGGCAGCATGAATTCCGCCAGTACGGGCAAACTCGCCCTGATGTTTTTGCAGGAGCGCCGGTAGTGAGAGCAACGTTGCGATCTCAATCCTGATTTTTGTCGAGGGCACAGGAGAAAAGCTTTGGCGGATGGCCGCGATGCTCTCCTTGCCGCAAATCCCGCAACTGCTCGAAATTGTTCCGAGCCGCATCATGACGCCCGGTTTCAGCTTCACACCCGGGCCCGGCTCTACGACAATGATATTTTCGCGGTTCCGGGCGGTCGCCGGACGCGAAAATCGGTCGATCGTATCGCGCCTTCGGACAATTCCTTCCGAGACGAGAAATCCGGCGGCGAGTTCTTCGTCGTGCCCGGGCGTGCGCATGGTTGTCGCCAGAACCCTTCGGCCAATTCGAATTTCGAGCGGCTCCTCGACGGTGAGATCGTCCGGTTGATACTCCAGCGCACCATCGGGCTTTCGCCGAATAATCCTTTCCGATCCAATCCCGATTTGTTTCATGTGAAACGGATTTACCGCGATGTTATCATTGCGTCGGTGGAAGTCTGTCATCTTTATATTTCGCCCGCTCACAATTTTGTTGGACACCATGGCCGAGAACCAGATGAATTTCCCGCGATTGAGGTTCCACTGATCGAATGCGTGGCTGGTCGCGGCATTCGCGGCGATCGCTACTTTGATTTCAAGGACGATTACAAGGGCCAGATCACCTTCTTTTCCCTCGAGGTTTTTGATGAGCTGGGCGGTGCGCTCCAGGTCGAGGCTTGCTCGCCGGCAACAGTCCGGCGCAACGTTGTCACGCGAGATGTCGATCTCAATGAGCTGATTGGCCAGGATTTTGAAATCCAGGGCATCCGTTTTCACGGCACGCAGGAATGCCTGCCCTGTTATTGGATGGATCGCGCCGTCGGGGTAGGCGCGGAAGAATTTCTGAAAGGCCGTGGTGGTTTACGGGCGCGGATTTTGACGAACGGGCAACTACGTTCGAACGCGCGGATTCCTGACGTCGTCAGATGAAAATCAGCGCAGTTCTGCTCGCTGGCGGTGAGTCCCGCCGGATGGGCCGGGACAAACCGAGGATTGTTTTTCGCGGGAAACCGCTTTGGCAAATTCAACTCGATCTCTTACGAAAACTGGAACCGGCGGAAATTTTGATTTCGGCGCGAACCGATCCGTCGTGGCGGCCTAACGACTTACAATTCGTTGCGGACGGCTCGCCTTCGCGCGGTCCGCTTAGCGGTCTGGCTGCTTCGCTGGAGCAAATGCGCGGTACTCATCTGCTGGCTCTCGCTATCGACATGCCGTTCATGAGCGAAAGGCACCTGCGTGCGTGGCCTGGCCAAATCGAGCCGGGGCGCGGTATCCTTCCGATGATCGGTGACCGCGCGGAGCCTTTGGTGGCGGTTTATCCGCGCGAGGCAAATGTCGATCTTGCGGCTGCGCTGGCGGGGGACGATTTCTCTTTGCAATCGCTCACCAAACGTCTCGTGCTAGTGGGGCGTTTGCGGCCCGTTTCGGTCGAACAAAAGGATGCGGAGCTTTATCGCAGTCTCAACGAGCCAGCGGATTTGAGCATCGAATGAGCTCCTGATTAATCAGATCACGCGCCATTTGTTTTTTCGCGTACGCGGCTCCATTTCCCAGAGCCGGACTCCGCCGAGAAACGCGTTTTCGTTCCGTCCCCGCTCGATGCCGTCGGGCAATTTATCGAACCGATGGACGTTGCCGCCGCCGAGCACGACGTAATCGGCGATGAGCGATTTTTTCAATTGAGTGACGGCGAAGAGGACTTCGCGTTTCCATTCTCGTTCGCCCAGCCGCTTAATGCCCGGAATACCGAGAAAATTTTCGATGATATCACGGTGACGGTATGGCAGGTCGCCGAGCTCCAGTGGAAACAGGGTTTTTTCCCAAACCAGAGCGGAGCCCAGGCCGGTCCCCAACCCGAGGAACAGCATGCGTCCGCCATCATAACTTCCGAGCGCTTGCATCGCGGCATCGTTGACCACTTGGACTGGCTTTCCGAGTGCTCCGCGGAAATCGAATCCGACCCAGCCTGGGCCGAGATGCTTCGGTTCTCTCGCAATTTGACCGCGGCGCACCGGGGCCGGGAAGCCGATTGAGATCGCCTCGAAAATCCAGTCGCGCGTGTTTGCTTTGATCTGTGCGACCATTTCCTTGGGCCGCATTTTCGGGCCGGAATCAAACGTGCGTTGATCGCTGCGCTTAAGCATCAATTTCACGTGTGTCCCGCCGATATCGACGACAAGCGGCTTCTTCTTCATAATCGGCGCCCGACCTTCGCGGGCAACCCGCTAATCGCCCAGGCCGATCGCTTGCCCCAATCGCTGGAAAACGCCTTTCCGTTCCGTGGCCGCGGCTGTTCCAGGCGGCCAGCATTCGACGATCTCGAGAGCGAGAAAGCGGAAAAGAGTCAACCGGGCAAACTTCAAGTCTAGCCGCAAATTTTTCGCGATCTGTTGAACTGATCGGCTCCCATTGAATTGCGAGGCAAACTGTGCCTCGGCGACTGTGAGACGAAGATTTTGCACCCGAATGAAGCCGTCACGGGTGTAGGCTGGAATGGAAGCTGGATCGTAATACGCGCGCTCGCTCAGCTGCGGGAACTGGATGAAGCGCAAACTCGCCAGCGCCCAATGATCGACGTCCGGTTCCGCGGGGACCTCGTTCGCGTAGTCGGGAAGTTGCTCTTTGCGTTCGAAAACAAAACGCACGGCAGGAGCGGCCCAGAGCTGCGCGAAAAGTTTTTGTCCATGATGTTGGACCAACTGCACCGCCGGTTCGTGCAAGATCAAGTCCTCTTGCGCGAGGGTGATGAAAAGAGGGCAGCCGATCAGGCGCTGTTCGGCGCGAGCGGCAGCGATTCTCTCCGGATCAACATTTGCCAGCGTGATCGGTGCCTCTGGGCAATACAGTTCCGGGTCCTGCGTTGTCGCAAGCACAATCTGCCCGTTTTGGACGATTAAATCGATAGGTTCTTTGTTCCAAAATACGCGCAACGAGCCGGTCAGTTTCTCCTTTGCGATTGTTTGCAGCGCCTGGTTGAATGGGAAAAACTTCGTGTCGCCGCAAAAGTAAACGCCACTCGTCACCGACTCATCCGGCACATAATATTCCTCGGCAACCGCTGCACCGAACGAAGCACCGGCGGGCGGGCTGACCGTACCTGCCGTTTCGGGTGCAGCCGCTGGCGCCGGCGTCCACCACGGCGCCTCACCGGTTTGCGCGGGTTCGGGCCCGACTTCGCTCGCTTCGGGATAGGCAGGCGCCTGCTCCGCCGGAAACTCCGCTTCGGCGTGGCTCGGCTCGCTCGGTGGGGTTTGCGGTTGGGGTGGTTCCGGTTCTTCCGGTGATTTCGGCATATGGGTCTCCACGGTTTGGATAAGCAAATCCGAAGTGAACGGTTTATTCAAGAACCCAATCACGTTCGGATTTGCCTCCTGATTTGATCGCAGCTCCGCGCCAAATCCCGACATGTAAACGACCGGGATTGCCGCGGTCGCCGGATTTTCCAGCAGCTTGCGGCAAACCTCGTCCCCTTTCATGTCCGGCAAGAGGTAGTCCAAAAGAATGAGATGGGGCAGATCGGTCTGGGCGGAGCGTAAACCTTCCTTCCCGGCCGAAGCCGCCGTTGCGTCGTAATTCGCCTCGATCAAAACCTCCTGGACAAAACTCAACAACATCAAGCTGTCGTCGATCACCAAGACTTTCCGGTTTGCTGCGATCGCTGGAGGCGGAGACCTAGTTTGCTCTGCCGCGCCAGCTTCGTCCGTTTGGCGCATCGCTTCCATGAGCAACATCTGCCAATCGAGATCGATCGTGCGCGGACTCGACCCCATCCCTGCGACTTCCGAAATCGTTCCGCCCTTCCAACTCACAATCTCGTTGAAAGCGACCAGACCTTCCTTGCCGGGCGCGATCGCATGACGCACCTGCCCGTTTTCGAAAAACACGCGGGCCTTTTCGCCCCCCGGTCCCGTGAATTCCACCACCGACGTCGTGCCGCTCATGCACTTCAATTGAATGATGTCAACGATGTGAAGATCGTGGAGTGTACCCTGAAATTTTTCGCTTTCCGGTTTGGTCGAAGGCCGGAGCAGAGCTTGCACAAGATCGACAAAATCATCGTGCGGAAACGGTTTCTCGAGAAAATGGATGGCACCCAAACCAGCTGCGTGTTCGCGATGCGCCGGCAAATGAATTCCGGTCAAGATGATCGCGCGCGCGTTTGGATGGCTTGTGCGCAAATCGTAAAGGAACTCCTGCCCGAGATCGTGAATTGCGTCGACGTCGAGAACAAAAAGCTCCGGCTTCACTCCTAAAACCAGACGCTGCGCTTCTTCGAGGTCGTGGGCCATTTCCACCAGCGCATCGGGCGCTGCCTGATGAAGCGCGCTCAAAATCGCGGAGGCCAATTGTTTGTCCGGCTGCAAGACCAGAACCCGCTCATCGGAGCTGAACGGCCGCTTACGTTGCGTTGAAGTTTTCTCCTTCACGACTAAAAATGGCGAAGCTAGCGGCTTTTTCAGCCGCGCGATTTCGTAGCAATGCCCGCTTCTCACCAAAAGCAAAACATTTTTCGCCGGGCATGATGCCGATCTTAGGCCGCAAATCGCCTCGCCAGCTCGCGTCGGCTGATCTTACCGCGCTCATTCATTGGAATGACATCGACGACGAAAATTCGTTTCGGCACTTGCCAGCCGCTCAATTCGAGCCGGCAAAATTCCAGGAGCTCGGCCTCACTCACGTCGACATCGGTCACGACGCATGCAGCGACTTCCTCGTTCCGCAGCGTCGATTCTCGACCAAACGCGATCGCTTGCCGGACTCCTGGGAAGCGCAGCAAATGTGCTTCCACCTCCGCCGGCTTCACTTTTTTCCCGGCAACGTTAATTATGTCCGAAACGCGGCCGACGATTCTGAATCCCGAGCTGTGACGGGTGAGCAGGTCGTCTGGAACAAAACGGCCGCCACTTAGTTTCTCTTCATCCGGTTCCGGAAAATAACCGTCGCCTGCGGCGACGCTACGCACCCGAACCTGACTCGACTCCGCGCCTGGGTCGATAATCTCGAGATTGACATCTTTCATTGGGGAACCGACGAAGCCTTCGACTTCATTCGCCGCCTCGCGATCATAACAGATCCCGCCGCACTCCGACGCGCCGTAAAACGAATGGATCTCTAATTTGAATTTCTCTCGAAACTTTTTCGCAATAATGATCGGCAATGGCGCGCCGGCCGAGATGCAAAGGCGAAGTTTCGGCAGCACGGGCACGTCCTCCATTTCACAGAACGCCTGATAGAAAACGGGCATGCCGGGGAACACCGTAGCGTTCGTCCGTGAGAGGTCGGCCAGGACTGCGCGTGGCAATCGCTCGTTGCTCAACACCACCGGCACACCGCGAGCGACTAACGGCGTGAGCAAATTGCTGAATCCGTAGGAATGCGAGACCGGAATCACGCCGAAGTTCAGATCGGCATCGCTGATTCCCATCGTCTCGCAAATCTGATTGCAATCGGCGAGCAGCTGTTCGCTGCGGAATCGAATTGCGCGGGGCGTGGCCGTCGTTCCCGAAGTCAATTTGAGTAACGCCGGGGGATTCTTGCCCCAACGAATTGCGGGTGTCGATCTCCTCATCGGCAGAACCTCGACATTCCTGCCGACAGGATCAGTACCCGCCGGTCCCGGACCGGCAGCTACAACAGCGGAGGCTTCGCAGATTTTGAGCGCTGCTCTCGGTTGGGCTCCGCTGATTGATTGCTCGATCGGGAGAATGACAAGCTTGCGGCGCAAGCAGGCGATGAAAATCGACGGCCAATCTTCATGATTGCCAATTTGAATGGCGACAACGCTTCCGGCGACGAAGTTGTCGATCTTCGCTTCAAAATTGCGCGCTTCAGTTTCGACCTGGCGGAATGTTCGGACCGCGCCGCGGCGGGTGTTGAAGATTGCGGGTGCCTCCTTTTTCCGCGCAAGCGTTTTTTCCCAAGCCTCGAGCAGCACGTCATCCGATTTCATGGCTTGCGAAAACGCCCCTGCGGGCGTAGGTTTCGCGCTCCTTTTTGAAGATGAAAGCAGACATTCATCCAGAATATTACGAGACCGATATCGTTTGCGCGTGTGGCGCGGTCTATCACACCCGCTCGACGCGCCGTGATATTAGAATCGGTATCTGCGCCGCTTGTCATCCGTTTTTCACTGGCGAACAGAAATTCGTCGACACCGCCGGGCGCGTCGAGAAATTCGCCCGCCGTTACGGCAGCACCAAGGCGACCCGGGCCGGCAAAAAAGCTTAGCTCTCTTTTCGCGCGCCCGAATGCTTTCAGGCTCGCCCTCTTTTTGGCGCTTATGGGCGCCGCTACACGAAAATGGATTTTAATTTACTGATCGAGCGCAAGCGCGAGCGCTTCGAGGAACTCGAACGCGAAATCGCTGATCCGCGCCTGTTTGATAATCGCAAGCGGGCTGGAGAAATCATGCGTGAACAGGCCGGCATCAAACGATTGCTTGATTGCTGGGATGAGCTCGAAGTCGCGAGAAAACAATTGGATGACAACCGTGAGCTGGCCACTTCGCGCGACGTCGAGATGGCGGCCATGGCCGATGACGAGATTCCCGATTTGGAAAAGCGGGTTGCCGACCTTGAGCGCGAATTGCAACTTGCCCTTCTTCCGCCGGACGAAAACGAAAATCGCGATGCGATCGTGGAGATTCGCGCCGGCACGGGTGGAAGCGAAGCCGCAATTTTCGCGGCAGATCTCTATCGGATGTATCATCGTTATGCGGAGTCGGCCGGATTGAAAACGGAAGACCTCGAATCGAGTCCGTCGGACCTCGGCGGACTTAAGGAAGTGATCTTTCGTGTTTCCGGCGAATCGGTTTTTCGAAAACTGCGCTACGAGAGCGGCGTCCATCGGGTGCAGCGCGTGCCCGCGACCGAGGCGCAAGGACGCATTCATACTTCGACGGCGACAGTGGCGGTGTTGCCGGAAGCGGAGGATGTCGATCTTGAATTAAAGCCGGAGGATTTGCGAATCGAGGTCTCGCGGGCTGGCGGACCGGGCGGACAGGGCGTGAACACGACCGATTCGGCGGTGCAAGTTCTGCACATTCCCACCGGGACGATTGTCCGTTGTCAGGATGGTCGCAGCCAACTCAAGAACAAGGAGAAGGCGATGTCGATCTTGCGGGCGCGCCTGCTCGAACGAAAGCAGCGCGAAGAAGCGGAAAAATATAGCGCACAGCGCCGTGGTCAGATCGGCACCGGGGGGCGAGAAGAAAAAATTCGCACTTACAATTTTTCTCAGAACCGTGTGACCGATCACCGCATCGGATTGACCCTGTATAATCTAGATAAGATCATGAACGGCGACATCGCCGAAATGATCAACAGTCTCCAGGCAGCCGATGTGGCCGAGCGTTTGAAGGAATCGTCGGTCGCGTGAAGATCTCAGAATAAACCGATACCTAAAATGAGTTCAGTGTCTTCAATTTTGAACGATATTTCAGCGCATAAAGACGCTCTGATTCCGTTAGGGGCACTTTTGAGCGGGTGCGCAGCGCTGATTGGCTCTGTAATTGCAGGTGTAGCGATCCTTGCAAGCCTAAGTACGTCGAGACGAGCATTGGCTACAACAATAGCTTCAGCGAAGGAACAAATTCGGACCGCCAGAGAAATCGCTGAGCGGAACGTCCGAGCCGACGTAATCTCTGCTAATCGGCAAAACTGGATCAACTCTCTACGTGCGGAGATCGCGCACGCGTTGAAAGATCTTCGATTGATACGAACTCAATTCGATCACTTGGACGGGCAAGGGGCACAGGAAATTCTATCGGACTTCACGTTTCGGCAAAACATGATCCACCTGTTGGTCAATCCAAAGGAAGGAGATCATCAGCGATTGTGCGACGCGTTGTCGGCGGCGCTTAGAACACTTGTGGCATTGAAGTCCGAGCCAGAGGAAACCGCCAAAAAATTCGATCTCCTTGGTGAGGAAATCGTTGGTATTTCTCAGGAAATTCTGAAGCGGGAGTGGGAACGAGTAAAGAAACTGGATTAGATGGGCTCGGCGCCGTGAACTTTCTAGGTCTTTCGGCGTGTTGCCATCGAAGATCACAAGCGCAGAATTCTCGATGTCCGGCGCAAGCCCATTCATGACCCTTCTCAAAGTGTTGCAGTCCACGACCACGTATTTTCAAAAACACGAGGTCGAGAACCCCCGTTTGAACGCGGAGCACTTGCTTGCCTATGCACTCGGGCGCACTCGGATGGAGCTTTATCTCGATTTCGAGCTCGCTCTCACTGAAACAGAACTGACTCCGTTGCGCGAACTCGTTAGGCGTCGCGGACAAGGCGAGCCGCTTCAGCACTTGCTCGGCACAGTCGAATTTTGCGGCCACGTTTTCGCTATCGATAAGCGCGCAATGGTCCCACGTCCCGAAACTGAAGAACTCGTTGAGTTATTATTTTCCGCAATCCGCGATCCGCAATCCGCCATCATCGATGTTGGAACAGGAAGCGGCGTAATTGCGCTGAGCCTGGCTGCCAAATTTCCGGACGTGAAACTTTACGGTATCGATGTTTCAGACGAGGCGCTCGCGCTTGCGCGGGAAAATGCTGTTCGGCTAAACTTGAACGACCGAGTTCGGTTTTCGAAAAGCAATCTCCTCGAAAATGTCGAGGGAATGTTCGATCTGATCGCTGCAAACCTCCCCTACATCTCGACGCAAGAGCGGCAATCACTCTCGTGCGAAGTCCTGTACGATCCGGAAGTCGCTCTTTTCGCAGCCGAGCGCGGCGACGAATTGATTCGACAATTGATCGACCAAGCGCCGTCGCATCTAAAACCCGCCGGATTGCTTGCGCTGGAAATCGGCCTTGGGCAGGCCGAAGCACTGGTAGAGTTACTCGCGCAAAAAAATTACCACGACATCGAGCCGAAAAGCGATTATTCAGGTGTGACCCGTTTTCTCCTAGCCAGGTATGGATAAAATCCGCATTCACGGTGGACATGCGCTGAGCGGTTCGATCAAGATCAGCGGTTCGAAAAATTCTGCCCTCCCAATTCTGGCGGCGACACTGCTCACCCGCGAGCCGTGCATTCTTCATCGAGTGCCCGACCTAAGCGACACCAATTACATGCTGCAAATTTTGACGCACCTCGGCGCGCAAGTGGAACGGGCCAGCGGGACCGTGAGCGTGACCGCGGAGAACGCAACGTCGGTCGCGCCTTACGATGTCGTGCGCAAAATGCGCGCTTCGGTTTGCGTGCTCGGCCCGCTACTCGGCCGTTGTAAGGAAGCGACGGTGTCGATGCCGGGCGGCTGCGTTATTGGCGATCGGCCGATCGATTTGCATTTGAAAGGTTTCGAGGCCCTTGGGGCGGCCGTGCGAGTGGAAGCCGGCAACATAAAAGTCTTTGCGCCGAAACTCACGGGTGCGGTCATTAACCTGCGTGGAAAATTTGGGCCGACCGTTCTCGGCACAGACAACGTGATGATGGCGGCGGTGCTGACCGACGGAACGACCGTAATCGAAGGCGCGGCTCAGGAACCGGAAGTTGTCGATCTCGCGAATTTTCTAAACAAGATGGGCGCGAAGATCGAAGGCGCGGGAACGCGCCGGATCATCATTGAAGGTGTCAAGGAACTGCATGGAGCCGAGCACGACATCATTCCGGACCGGATCGAGGCCGGAACATTTCTGGTGGCGGGGGCAATTTGTGGAAAAGGAATTACGATCAAGCGTGTCCAACCGCAGCACATTCAAGCCGTGACTAAGGCGCTGAGCAATTGCGGATTCAAAATCGAATCCTCCGACAATTCCATTACTGTGTCGCCCAACGGCGTGGCCAGACCGCTCGAGCTCGCGACCGAACCATATCCCGGTTTCCCGACAGATATGCAGGCGCAAATGTGCGCACTTCTCTCCACGACTGGCGGGATTAGCGTGATCACAGAAAACATTTTTCCGCAACGCTACATGCACGTAGCAGAGCTCAAGCGCATGGGTGCGCATGTCGATCTTGAAGGACCAACCGCCGTGATCCAGGGCGTCGATCGTCTTTTTGGCGCGCCGGTGATGGCGAGCGACCTGCGCGCGTCGGCGGCGCTCGTGCTTGCGGGATTGAAAGCCGACGGAATTACCGAAGTCAGCCGTGTTTATCACATCGATCGCGGCTACGAACATCTCGACGAAAAACTGAGCGAGCTCGGCGCGAATATCGAGCGAGTGAAAGACTAGATTATGGATCAACCAGCCCCAATACAAACTTCATCCACGTCATCCGATACGCGAACCTGGTGCGTCCTTTGTCACGCGAGTGCGTTACTCGGATTGTTTTTTCATTTCCTTGGTCATCTTCTCGGCCCGCTCATCGTTTGGCTGGCAAAACGTGGCGACTCGCCGGAGATTGATGCGCACGGAAAGGAATCGCTCAATTTCCAACTGTCGATGCTGATTTACGATGCGATCGCTGGTCGTTCTTTGCTTCGTGCTGATCGGAATTCCGATTCTCATTTTGCTTTGGGTGCTTAACACGGTTTTTGTCATCATCGCCTCGATCAAGGCGAGCGAAGGAAAACTCTATCGGTATCCGCTCGCCATCCGGTTAATCAATTAACCGGCGCAGCGTTCTTAGGTTCTCGATATCTTCGCGCATCTCTTTGCCCTTCGGCGTCTCGAGGACTTTCGGAATGTTTTGAAAGCGGCGAGCGCGCATGATGAACCGGAAAGCCGGGAGGCCAATCTTGCCTTTGCCAATGTGTTCATGTCGATCTACCCGCGACCCGCATGGCATTTTAGAATCGTTAAGGTGAATCGCGGCCAGGCGATCGAGACGAATCGAGCGATCAAACTCACGAAACGTTTTTCGAGCCGTAGTTTCGCTCGCGATGTCATAGCCGGCGGCAAAGACGTGCGCGGTGTCCAGGCAAACACAGAGCCGTTCCGGCTCGCGGACATTCTCGATGATGTAAGCGATCTGCTCGAACCTGTGGCCGAGGCATGACCCTTGGCCGGCTGTAGTCTCGAGCGCGACGCGCGCCTTAACTTTTGGAATTTTCCGGAAAACGCGGTTGATCGACGTGATGATCTTCTCGAGGCCGGCTTGCTCTCCCGCGCCCAGATGCGCGCCTGGATGGAGCACGAGAAATGGCAGTTCGAGTTGGTCGGCGCGCATTAGCTCCTCCGATAACGCGCGCAAAGAGTTCGCGTGAAACTGTGGATTGGTCGCAGCGAGATTAATCAGATAATTCGCGTGGGCAAAGATCGACAATAACTGCCCGCGCTGCACGTGATTGCGAAAGGCGCGAATTTCTTCGGCGGTGAGCGGCCGCGCGAACCATTGCATGTTGTTCTTCACGAACATCTGGATGGCCCTACACTTTATCGAACAACCGCGCTCGATCGCTGTGTGCACACCACCGCCGATTGACATGTGTGCGCCGAGAAGAATCACAGCCGCGACAAATAATGCGGCAGCATGTCGCGCCAGTAATTCCAATCGTGGCCACGCCATTTCCCATCATCGAGCCAGTGTTGGATGCCTTTTGAGTTGAGAATTTCGGACAAACGATACGATTCGTGGCGGGTATTGTCCCATTCGCCTGTGCCAATGATGATGCCCATGTGATTGTACTTCCACGGGTCGGTCGTGTTCGGTAGATATTCGAACGGGCTGTTGAAATAAATGTTGTCGTCGTGGTAGCCATCGAAGAACGAGCTGATGTCAAACGAGCCGCTTAAGCTGATGAAATGGCTGACCAGGTCTGGGTGACGAAACGCAATGTTACCGGCGTGATACGCACCAAGACTTGCGCCGCTCACGGCCACGCGGTGGCAATTGCATTCGCGCCGGGCGAGGTCGAAGACGTCGCCCAGAATCACATTTTCGTAGGCGTTATGGGTACGCATCCGGTCGGCCGGATGGATAGATTTGTTGTAAAAACTTTCCAGATCGATGGCGTCGGGGCAGTAAACCGTGACTTTGCCGTTGTCGATGAACCAGGCGACAGAACCGACGAGACCAAAATCTTTGTTCTCATAATAGCGGGCACCCGAAGTCGGAAACAGGATGAGGGGTAGCCCGCCGCCGTTTCCGAACACGAGCATCTCAAAGTCGCGGCTAAGATACGGTGTGTACCATTTGATGTAGCGTTCGTTCATTGCGTTTTGTTATTTCGAGCGAAGTCGAAGGGGAAGTCGAGAAATCTCTTCTCAATAATTCTTACCCTCAATCAGACAAATAGTAAGAGATTCCTCGACAAGCTCGGAATGAAAGTGGAAGCGTCTCGTTTTGAAACCGAAACACACACTGACCGGAAACATCAAGCGGCATCGAGCGTTTCATTCCAAGGTCCTCGGAAATCAGGCGCCACGTGTTGGTCTATTTGCCGCCCGGATATCAGCGTTTCTCGCGAAGACGTTACCCAGTTTTGTATTTGCACGACGGGCAGAACGTTTTCGACGCCGCGACCGCATTTGCTGGAGTGGAATGGGGCGTCGATGAAACAGCGCAGCGATTGATCCGGCACAACCTGATCGAGCCGCTGATCATCGTGGCGGTGGCAAACATTGGCGAAGAACGGATCCATGAATACGCGCCGACGCCGGGCGTGATCGAACCGAAAGACAGACCGAAGAAACGCAGCCGCGGTCTCGCCCGCATCTATGGACAGTTTTTGATCGAGGAACTGAAACCGTACATCGACAAAAAATATCGGACGAAACCAGAACCAGAATTTACGGGGCTTGGCGGATCATCGCTCGGCGGCTTGGCTACGCTGGCGATGGGAATTTTATTTTCCGAGACGTTCACGCGTTTAATTGTAATGTCGCCGTCGATTTGGTGGGACGACTTCGCGATCTTTCGGCTGGTGGGCATTCTCGCCGAAAAACCACCGCTGAAAATCTGGCTCGACACTGGGACGGCCGAGCCTGGTTGGGAACAGGCGCGCGAGTTATGCGGTTGCTTGATCGAGAAAGGCTGGGAGCTGGGTGTCGATCTTAGCTATTTCGAAGTCGAAGGCGCCGATCACAGCGAGGCGGCGTGGGCAACCCGCGTTGACCCGGCGTTGCGTTTTTTGTTTCCGCCAACGTCGCGAACGTAATCTCGATCTTATCGTCCAACCGGCGGGAGTGGCTGCGGATTGGGCGGCAACGGTTCCGGAGGTGGCTTCGGCTTTGGCGATGGTGTTGGCGGCGGCCTGGGACTTGGGATTGGGTCGGGCATATCAGACTGTTTCACAGAAAACGCCGCACGCCCAAGGCCGAATATCAATCAATCATCAAACTTATTGCAGCCACCTGCCGTAAACGTGATAAACGCGGACGAAGCCGCCGACGAAATCTATATCTTTCTGATACGAGAAAGCACGATCGCCCGGCGACCAGGTCAGTTCACGCGGCGCTTCCGCATGATTCGGATCGTAAACGAGAAAACGTTCGATCTGATCTCCTGAATGAGTTGGTTTTCGCGCGTAAACCAGCACAGCGTGGTTGATACTCAGCTTCGGATAGGTCGAAAGATAACCGACGAATAAATCGCCGCCCGCCAAAGCGGCATTGAGATTGGCATGAGTTTGCTCCTGGTATTTCGGACTATGCCGAAAAAACATCCGAAAGTTTCCGGGCCGAAAATAAGTGGCGAACCCGCTGCCGAGATTTTCCTGAAACACATGCGCGCGCGCCTTGCTCATCTCGCGCAGATTTGCGTAACCGGAAAAAACGATGCGCTGATTTTCCGGCAATGATGCGTGCCAGGGTGCACGACGCGTGACGGCACGAATGCGCTCCGCGAGTTCTTTGTCGTCAAAACGCGCCCCGTGTGGATCGAACCGCGCGAACTTGTGAAACTGCATGGCTGAGCGCGTCATGACAAAGCACCGCCGCGAGTATTGGTTGGGCGGGTCGTCAGACGTCGATCTTCGCTCCAACGTCGGACGGCCATTTTTGTATTTGAGTACGGTTGCGTTTTGGAACGCGAAAGTGTCGCGCTCAAAACTGAATGGGGAAGCAAAGCCGCTGCCCTGCGCCAAAATGAAAAGAACGCCAAATTGCAATAGTTGGCCCAGACGTTGCACGCTGCCTCGACTCATTTCAGGAACGGCTCGATGAGGCTGCGGTTTTGCCTTCGGCAAAATTGCCTAGGCCGCGGAATTTTTTGTAGCGATTGTTGAGCAAATCCTCGACAGGCGTCTTGCCGATTTGCTCCAAGTTCTGGCGCAAGGCGGCGCCGAGATTGGCCGCGGCCGAACTGTAGTCCCGATGCGCGCCGCCTTGAGGCTCTGGAATAATTTCATCGACCACCTTGAGTTTCAACAAATCCTGCGCGGTCAACTTGAGGGCTTCCGCAGCTTCGGCGGCGTGCCGCCGATCCCGCCACAAAATCGCCGAGCACGCTTCCGGACTGATGACGGAATAATATGCGTTCTCGAAAATCAGAACCCGATCGGCCACGCCAATGCCGAGTGCGCCGCCGGAGCCGCCTTCGCCGATTACGGCGGCGATGGTCGGCACGCGCAAGCTCATCATCTCGCGCAAATTTACGGCGATCGCTTCTGAGATGTGGCGTTCTTCCGAACCGATCCCTGGAAATGCGCCTGGAGTGTCGATCAAAGAGATCACAGGCATGGCAAATTTTTCGGCCAGGCGCATCAAACGCAACGCTTTGCGATAGCCTTCCGGATGGGCGCAACCGAAATTTCGCATCACATTCTCTTTCGTGTTGCGACCCTTTTGGTGAGTGATAACGACGCAACGTTGCGATCCGAGAATGGCTAGACCGCTGGGCATCGCTTTGTCGTCGGAGAAATGGCGATCACCGTGGAGCTCGGTCCAGTCCGTGAAACAGCGCTCGATGTAATCGAGTGCAAAGGGTCGTTGGACGTGCCGCGCAATTTGCACCCGCTGCCAGGCAGTTAGATTGCCGTAAATCTCGCGGCGGGTTTCGCGAATTTTTGCTTCAATGGCTTCGATCTCCGCGCCGAGATCGACATCATGCTCGTCGGAATGCTCCTTGAGATCCTGCAAGCGTCGTTCCAGCTCGAAGATCGGCTTTTCAAAGTCGAGTGGTTGCACGTCCATCTGGTTAATCAGTAATGGTGACAGCGGTGCGATTGTTGACAAGGCTGCTCAGTTCCTCCACCTCGGTGGCGGCGAGGCCGAGTCCCGAGGGGGGCGGCGGTTGAGTCAGCGTCGAATGCGCCGTATCCGAGAGTGAGTAGATCATGTAGGCCGACGCGCTGAGCCGGATCCAGCGCGTGCTCCCAACGTATTCTTTGGTGCCAAAGCCGACGCGTTTTCCGTCTCGCCAGGCCATGACTTCCGCAACCTTCGTTGTCACTTTCGGCGGTTGTCTCGGAGACAATTTTTCCTCGAGCACATGGTACTGTTTGAAGAACGTGCCGTGATCGAGTACCACGAGCAGCTTCAGTTTACGCTGGATGACGATCGAAAATTCGGGGTGCGAAATGAGCAAGTGCTCTCCGATGTGCAACATAGTGCCGTTCAAGTTGTTCATCCGCATAATGAGCTCGGGCGTCGATTTCACCTTGTGCGCCACTTTTTGGAGAACGTCGCCCGGTTTGACGATGTAGTCCTGCTTTTCGGGCGAAGGCGTGTGCGAAAGTAAGATGTCGATGTTGACTTCGCCGAGCAGGTCTTTTGCTTCTTCCACATGCTGGCCGGTGGGATATCTTTGAATGAAAGCGGTGAGCGCTGCGCGGGCTTCGACCAGGTTCCCTTCCTGTCGCAGTTTCGCGGCGGCTTGAAAATCCGGCAGACTGATGTCAACCCGCGGCTCGGGCGTTACTTCGCCCCGCTGCTCTTTTCTGATTTCGATATCCTGTTTGAAAACGAAATTGTAACCAAACCAGGCCGCGCCGCCGAAAATGATCAGCGCCAGAACCAAAACGAAGAGCCACTTCATGGGACGGACAACGCCCGACTCATTCCGACCGGCGTCGAGGAACCTCTCATTGTTTTCGAAAGACGAAGCTACGTTGCGCCGCGGTCAAAGTTGCAGCAACCGGAACAGTTGCCCTACAACTTTTCCTTGCCGGGAAAGAAGCGATGCCAAAGACGAGCGAGTGTGCGATCTTCCTCATTGCTCCAGGTAAAGTGACAATCCTGGCAGTAAAATTCCTTCGGAAAAATCCGCAGCGCGAAAAGCACGCTGGCCATCGCTGGCGTGATGGCCTTGCGGGTCAATTGCGGATACTCGATTCGCGATGAGCCGCACTGTGGACAACGGATGACCGCGGCGGCGACGTCTGGATCGCTCGCTTCCCATTCGACCATTAAACTCTGCGCTCGCTCAAAATCATTGTCCTCCACCAGCACCTTCGCATTGGCTTGTGGCTTGGACATGAAAGCGACCTGCTGCAAGTGGCTCTCATTGTGAACGTCTGCCTTCAGCCCCGCCTGTTGCAGCCGCTCCTTGAGCCGTTTGGCGCTGGCCGGTTCGTTAAACGTAGCGATCGTTACCATAAATTCGTTTCGCGGCGGTGCCGTCTTTTTTGATCAAACATCAACTACTGGCCGAGTGCAAGATTCGGCGGCGGTCAACTGCAGGAGTAGCCGCCGACAGCTTCTCCGGGGCTTGATGCTGAGGACAGTGGCCTTTTCAGATTCACTGAAGATTCGGCGGCGGGAACCATTTGTAGAGCATGAGATAAACCAGCACCCCCGTCACCGAAACGTAAAGCCAGATCGGTATTGTCCAGCGTGCAATCGCCCGGTGGCGGCTCCAGCGGCGGCGAAAAACCTGCGTTAGCGTGATAATGACCAGGGGCAGTGTGACAAAGGCGAGTGCGACGTGGGTGATGAGCATTGGAAAATAAATCCAGGCAACCACTCCGCCGGCGGCGAAATGTGTCGATTTTTCACCGACGTGGGCATGATAAACAATGTAGCCCGCGAGAAAAAAGGTCGACGACACCACAGCTGTGATCATACAGGCCATGTGTCGGCGCCAAAATCCCCGCCGGATGAAATACCAGCCCATTGAGATAAAAACAGTGCTCACAAAATTGAGCGATGCATTGATCGCGGGTAGGTCGGATATTGAGATCATGACTTGTTGGAGGGGTGAAGCGTTAAAGCGTGGAACCGGTAGAATAACAACGCTTGATCGCTTGAACGTTTCAACTCTTTAACTGGCATATGCCACCAGTTCTCGAATCGCCAACCATTTCGCCCCGCGCGCGCCACCGACATCCGCCTTTTAGCCATCGATTGCTCGTCAGCGCGCTGCGATTTCTGGTTGTTCTTGCGGTGTCTGCCTTGATCGGCGGCGGTTGGTATCTGGCGCGGAAGGGCTTTGGCCGAGAGTGGCGCCTTCGCGTGGTCGAGGAATTGCACAAACGCGGCGTGGAAGCCTCTATAGGTCATCTCACGCTCGATCCATTCCGAGGTCTGGTCGCCCAGGACGTGCGCATCTTCGACTACAAAAATCATGCGAACACGCTCGCGTTGATCAGCGAGATATCGCTCGACATCAATTACGCCGCGTTTTTTCATCACGAACCGTTCCTAAACGCGCTCGACGTCCGCAATGCCGACTTGAGGTTTCCCATTAGAAGCGCGAGCGAAAAAATCCAGGATGTGGAGCTCAAGAAATGCCGCGCTCACATTTATTTTCCGCCGGAACAAATTTATGTGAGTCAGGCGGAAGGATTTTTCTGCGGAGTGCGCGTTTCCGCGACCGGGCAATTGATCAAGCGAGCGAATTATCAGCCGTCTCTCAAGCCAGGCGAGGAAGAATGGGAGAGGAAGATGTCGATCTTGCGAAAAGTGGTCGCGGAACTGCAAAAGTTTACATTTCCTGGCACCCCACCTTCGCTCCAGATCAAATTTAGCGGCGACCTGGCGCAGCTCGAGGACGCGCACGTCGAAGCAACCCTTCGCGGCGAACGGCTGAAGCGGAAAAATTATGAGCTGCGCGATTTGTTCGCGACGGCGGAGTGGAGCGATCAAACGTTCAATCTCGCCCACTGTGAATGGAAGGATAATGCGGGCAGCTTCGCCGGGCAGGCCAATTGGAGCCGACAAAGCAATACTGCGGATTTTCAGATACGCAGCAGCGTCGATGCTAAGGCGCTGCTCGACGCCGCGGGATCGAACGATTTGCTCGCCGACGCTATTTTCAATTCGCCGCCTCTAATCGACCTTTCCGGGTCCGCGAATTTTGCCGGGGAGCATCCGCGCTTTAAAGTCATCGGTCATGCCGCCTTCGGCAGTTTCGCTTATAAGGCGGTGCCGTTTTCGGATTTGCGGGCAGAGTTTTCCTGGGATGGCGAGCGGACGTGGTTCCGTGACGTTCGCATCCGGCATCAAAGCGGAGAACTGCGCGCCGACCTCCTGGACGCTCCGAACGATTTCCGCCTTAACATCGATAGCACGATCAATCCCGGTGCATTGCAGGCGTTTGCCCCTCCGGAGTTGAGGGAATTCCTGAGCGAGTGGGAATGGTCGCGCGCGCCTGCCGTTCATCTCGCTGTTCGCGCCCAAGATCGACGTCCGACGAATTGGCGTGGCGAGGGAACCGTCGTGCTGGAGCGGACGCGTTTTCGCGGAGTTTGGATGAATAGCGCGAGCGCCAAACTCAGCTTCGGCGACGGCGCGATCACTTATAATGACCTGCGGGTAGCGCGGGATGAAGGCGTCGGCACCGGCAGCTTTACCTATGATTTCGCGAAGCACCAGGTTCGCGTGTCGAATGTAAAGACTTCGCTGCATCCGGCTGAGGCGATCTTTTGGATTGATCCCGATCTTTGGAAAACAGTGGTGCTTTACAAATTCCGACAGCCTCCGACGATCACGGCCAATGGTGTTTACGAATTTCGAGGTGGAACAAAGACGCGCCTTGAGATCAACGTTGATGCCCCGGCGGGGATGGATTACGTTTTTATTGGCAAGACTTTGCCATTCGACCGCATTGCGAGTCGACTTCTTTTCACGAAGGACCGGCTCCAGATTATCGATCTTCGCGGCTCGCTTTTTTCGGGAGCAGTTCGGGGCAAATCTGACATCTCGCTCGCGCAGAACGCTCCCCACCACCACGCGAGCATCACCGTTTCCAACGTCAACTTCCCGCGTCTGACCGATCTTTATTTCAATTACAAAACCGCATCCGGTGAGCTGAGCGGGACTTACGATTTCGATGGCCTCGGTGGAGACGCCCGAAAAATGTCAGGCAGTGGCAAACTGGAAGTCACCAACGGCGACGTCTTCGCAATTCCGATCTTTGGCCCGCTCTCCGGAATTCTAAGTCACGTCTTGCCGGGCACAGCTGGCTACAGCATAGCACACGAGGCCACGGCCAGTTTCACGATCAAGGACAGCGTCATTCACACCGACGATTTCGAGGTTGCTGGCAAGCTTTTCTCCATGGTCGGCCATGGCGACATTTATTTTCTCGACGACAAACTTGATTTCGATCTGCGGATCAGTCCGAAGGGCCCGGGTTTTTTGCTCGCACCCATGTACAAACTTTTCGAATACAAAGGGGAAGGCAGCCTAACGAAGCCGGACTGGCATCCCAAGGCGTTCTGATTGCTACCAGGAGCGACAGTTCGAAATCCTGAGGGGATTGAAAAATTGCCCTTCCGTGTTGGCTTCTCGGTTTGTATCCGTTTAAATCTGCCCAATTCGCGGCTTTTCTTTATGAAAAAAATCGGAATTCTTTTTGGTCAGGAACACAGCTTTCCGCCGGCGTTTGTCGAACGGGTCAATCAGAAAACGGGAAGCAAAGATATCGTGGCCGAGTTCGTCAAGATCGACAAGGTGATCCAGGGTGAGCCGTGCGGTTACGACGTGGTGATCGATCGTATTTCGCAAGACGTGCCGTTTTATCGCGCCTGGCTGAAAAACGCCGCCCTCACTGGGACTGCGGTTGTGAACAATCCGTTTTGGTGGAGCGCTGACGAGAAATTTTTCAACAACGCGCTTGCGACAAAAATCGGAGTATCGGTTCCAAGAACCGTGCTTCTGCCGTCAAATCAGCCGCCGCCGGACACGAACGACAAATCATTTCGCAATCTGGCGTATCCGCTCGATTGGGAAGGAATTTTCAACTACGTTGGCTGGCCGGCGTTCTTCAAACCGTTTGCAGGGGGCGGATGGAAAAACGTTTATCGCCTGCACAACCCCGACGAATTTTACCGGGCTTACAACGAGACTGGACAGCTCGTGATGATGTTACAGGAGGAAGTGAAGTTCGACATGTACTTCCGCTGTTATTCCATCGATCAGCGTCACGTCCGGATCATGCCCTACGAACCGCGTCATCCGTACCATTTGCGTTATCAAACCGAATGGCAGACCCCGAAGGAAATTCTCGAAAAAGTTGAGCAAGGCGTGCTGACACTGAATCAATTTCTCGGCTACGATTTGAACACCGTTGAGTTCGCCATCCGCGACGGCGTACCGGTCGCTATTGATTTTTGCAATCCGGCACCCGATGCGGAGGCCGCCAATGTCGGCCAGGCAAACTTCGAGTGGATCGTGGAAGCCGTTTCGGAAATGGCGATTCGGAAAGCGCGCGAGCACGTTCCGGGTCGCGACAATCTCAGTTGGGGCAAATTCGTCCAGGCGGCTGTAACGCAGCGTTCGTTAGGCGAATTCGGGTAAGAGCGGCAAACGCCGGGAATGACGAAGCCCGAATGCAAAATGACGAAGAAATGGATAAATGACGAAATCCCAAGTGCGTTGTGCACCGCGAATGGGCATTCGTCATTCGTATTTCGTCATTAATTTGACATTCGACATTCGGATTTTGTCATTCCCCCGCGACTCGGGATGACAGGGCATTGTTTTTGAGAGACGTTGGATACCCATGATGAGCGCAAAGGGCCACGCCTACACCCTCGGCATCGAGGAGGAATTCGCCATTGTCGATCCGGAGACGCGCGAGCTGCGCTCGCACATTCAGGAAATTCTCGAGGGCGGCAAGGTCATGCTCAAAGAGCAGATCAAACCGGAGATGCACCAATCGGTCGTTGAGCTCGGCACCGAAATTTGCCAGTCGATTATCGATGCTCGCCAACATGTAATCGACCTGCGCAGCAAGCTGGCAGAGCTAGCCGGCCGCAGCGGATTGAAAATCGCGTCGGTGGGTACACATCCGTTTTCCCACTGGCGCGATCAACTCATCACTCAAGGCGAGCGCTACCAGGAAATCGTCAAGGACATGCAGCAACTCGCGCGCGCGAATCTCATTTTTGGATTGCACGTGCACGTTGGTATTCCCAATCGCGAATCAGCGATTCATGTGATGAATCAGGCGCGTTATTTTCTCCCGCACATTTACGCGCTCTCGGTCAACTCGCCATTTTGGGTTGGCCAGGACACGGGATTGAAGGGCTATCGACTCAAAGTGTTCGAGCGTTTTCCGCGCACTGGGATTCCCGACGCGTTCGAATCGCTCTCCGAGTACGAAGATTACTGCAAGCTGCTGGTGAAAACTGGTTGCGTCGATAACGCGAAGAAAATCTGGTGGGACATCCGGCTGCATCCATTTTTCGACACGCTGGAAGTGCGCGTGTGCGATGCGCAATCGCGGGTGGACGACACGCTGGCCATCGCGGCGTTGATCCAAGCCATCATCGCGAAGCTCTACAAATTGCTTCGGCAAAATACAACCTTTCGCGTTTATCGCCGGCGACTGCTCGATGAAAATCGCTGGCGCGCGTCGCGCTACGGCATCGACGGCAAGCTGATTGATTTTGGCCGCGAAACCGAAGTCGAGACCCGCAGCTTGTTAAACGAACTGCTCGAGTTCGTTTCGACGGAAGTCGATGAGCTCGGCAGTCGCAGGGAAATGTCGCACATCGAACGGATCATGCGCGAAGGAACCGGCGCGGACCGGCAACTGGCTACGTTCGAGCGTACGAACGAAATGAAAGCGGTTGTCGACCAAATCGTCGCGGAAACGTATGTAGGATTAAAGACGGGAAAATCCAACGATGCCTAGCAAACGAGTTTGCCAGCCCTCGGTTTCGACGCGATTCTCCTCATCCATTTTTCCAAATGCCCAATCGCCTTGCCACTACCAGCATCGAAATCGACCCCGAGTTGATGCCCGGAGCGCGGAACGCAGTGCGCGTTTGCCTTCAGCTAAAACCGAACGAGCGCGTTACCCTCATTACCGATGAAATGACTCGCGAAATCGCGGCTGCGTTGCAAGCCGAGGTCAAAGAGGTTGGCGCGGCGCAGGCCATCTTCGTTTTGGAAAATTATGCGGCACGCCCGCTGACCGCGATGCCGCAAGCCATTCTCGACGATCTCGCGAAATCGCAGGTGTCGATCTTTTGCGCGCAAAGTCAGCCAGGCGAGCTCCCTTCGCGCATGCAGATGAGCGACGTCGTGAATAAGCGCAACATCCGCCACGGTCACATGGTCAACATCACGCGCCAGATTATGATGGAAGGAATGCGCGCCGATTTCAAAGCGATCGATGCTCTCAGTCAGCGATTGATCGAGCGCGCGCGCCACGCTGAAAGAATCACTTGTCGTACAGCGCGCGGGACCGATTTCGAAGCGGAATTTTCGCCGAAATTAAAATGGCTGAAGACGAGCGGGATTATCACTCCGGACAAATGGGGCAATCTTCCCGGCGGCGAAATCTTCACCGCGCCAGCAAACACGAACGGCACTTTTGTTGTCGATGGCGTGGTCGGTGATTATTTGTGCGAGCGATACGGCGATCTAAAGAACAACCCACTTACGATCGAAGTCGGGAACAACCGTATTCGTTCGCTCAAATCCGAGAACAAGGATTTACGCGACGATTTCCGGATCTACACCAGTACCGACGAAAACAGTAACCGGGTCGGCGAATTCGCCATCGGCACGAACACGGCCTGCACCCATGTGATCGGTAACATTTTGCAGGACGAAAAAATTCCCGGCGTGCACATCGCGTTCGGCCATCCCTACGCCGAGCACACCGGCGCCGATTGGAAATCGAAAACGCACATCGACTGCGTTGGCCGCGACTTCGATATCTGGTTCGACGGTGAACAGGTGATGGAGTGCGGCCAGTTTCTGGTGTGAGAATTCCGGTCGGCGCGATCATCGTTTCCTGCTTTGCAGTGATCTGGGCGGCGGCAGGCTCGCGCAGGCTTGGGCAGCGCTGGTTTGCAATTCTGCTTTCGATGTCGGTCTTGATTTCGTCAGGCCTGATTTACGCCGGCTCGCGTATCGAACCCGCACGCCCGTTAACATTTAGTCCGAAGGCCTACAGCATTTCAGTAGCGTTAGAAGCAGTCCTTATTCTCCTGGCGGTGTTGTTTCTCAGGAGACCGGACCGCAAACATCTCCTGCTTCCGGTTATTTCGATCATCGTCGGTTTGCATTTCTTCGGGATGGTTTGGGCGTTGGGCTCGAATCTCTATTGGTGGGTGGGCGGCGCGATCTGTCTCCTGCCCATTCTCACGATGTCGATTTTGCCGCGAAATGTCTGGGATCCGGTTGTCGGGCTGGGTTGCGCCCTGATTTTGTGGTTAGCCGTCATCTGTGCATTCTTCTAAGAGTGCACCCCGAACTGCGCGAACGGTTCAACTCCGATTTCACGTCGGAAAAGTACGCAGCGCTGTTGCGCTGCGTGAATGAGGGCGTGCGATGGCCGGCAGATTTTCGCATTTCCGAGACGCCGATTTTCCTCACCCGCGAGTTCACCGCCGAAGCCGTCTATGCCGCGAATAAAATTGCGGCCCAAACGCAAACGCCGCAGTTTGCGAAACACGCGGCCTCAGCGATTCCAAAAGGCTTGGAAGTGCCTAACGAATCGGCGCACCCCGAATTCCTCATTGTGGATCTTGCTGTTTGCGTGGAGGACGACCGTGTAACGCCGCGGCTGATCGAGCTGCAAGCGTTTCCCAGCTTGTTCGGATTTCAGTTCTTCCTGCTCGGCTGCATGCGCAAAGCGTATCCGGCGATTCCACGTAACTGGACATCGTCGTTTGGCGGGATCAAAGACGCAGCCTACATCCACCTCCTCCGCCGGACGATTGTGGCTAATGCCGATCCGGAGACTGTCATTCTGCTCGAGATTGAGCCGGAGAAACAAAAAACGCGGATTGATTTCGCAGCGACAGAATCACTGCTTGGGATTCGCTCTGTCTGCCTGACGAAAATCATCAAACGTGGCCGCCAATTATTTTATGAGCTCAACGGCCGCGAAATCCGAGTGGAACGAATTTACAATCGCGTCATTTTTGATGAATTGACGCGCCGGCCTGACCTGACCGTGTCGTTTCGCTTTCAAGACGATCTCGATGTTACCTGGGTCGCGCATCCGAATTGGTTTTACCGGATCAGCAAACATTCGCTCCCGTTCCTGAAAACGCAGCATACGTCGCCGGCGTTCTTTGCGGATGAATTTCCAGTCCATGAAAACATCGGCAATTACGCGTTGAAACCGCTCTACTCATTCGCCGGACTCGGTGTGGACATGGAACCTACGCGCGAGAAACTGGGCGCGCTGAAAAATTCGCGCGAATGGATTTTGCAAAGGAAAGTCGATTACGCGGCGTTTGTCACAACGCCGGATGGGCCGAAATCAAAAGCGGAACTGCGAATGATGTTTCTCTGGCCGGAGAGTGGTGAACCGATACTGGTGAACAATCTTGTCCGCATGAGCCAGGGGAAAATGATGGGGGTCGATTTCAATAAAGACAAAACCTGGGTCGGCTCTAGCATCGCACTGCACGAAACCTGAACCGCGGATACGCGGATGCCGCAGATTGACCTGTAGGGGACGGGAACTCCAACGACCTCTTTACAATTGTTTATTCATCATCTCGCGCACTTCCGTCGAGGTGCGGACGAGCACGATTTCGAAATCCATCAGGTCGCGCCAATTGTCGATCCAATGATCGAACAGCGAGAAGTCGTCTGTCTCCATTAATTGCCAGCAGGTTTTCAGGTCGTCGGCAATCCAGCTTGAGACATAATTCAGTCCTTCGGGCATCATTCGGCCTTTCTCGTGCAGGCGCTGATAAATCGCCGGAGCTTCCTTGAAATGCTCGATCACCATATAGAGCATGGGAAGAAGGTTAAAAGGGTTACAAAGGTTACAAGATTAAAACGGATGGCCTTTGTAACCTTGTAACGCTTGTAACATTTTTAGCGATCTTTCAGTTCTTCGTTTGTTTCGCCGAAAGCGTTTACCGCGAATTCTAAATCTTCGCGCGAATGGGCGGCGGAGACCTGGGTGCGGACGCGCGCGGTGCCATGCGGCACGACCGGATAAAAGAAACCGATCACGTAAACACCCTTCTCGAGCATGCGTGCGGCGAATTTTTGCGATTTGGCTGCGTCGCCGATCATAATCGGGACGATTGGATGCGTGCCGGGCTTGATCGTTAGGCCGCGCTCGGCCAGCGCCGAACGAAAATATTTTGTGTTTTCTTCAAGCTTATCGCGCAATTCGGTTGAACCGCTGAGCAATTCGAGCGCTTTCAACGACGCGGCGACAACTGGCGGCGCGACTGTGTTTGAAAATAAATACGGACGCGAGCGCTGGCGCAGAAGATCGACGATTTCCTTTCGACCGCTGGTAAATCCGCCGCTCGCGCCGCCGAGCGCTTTGCCGAGCGTGCCGGTGATGATGTCGATCTTGCCCATCACGCCGCGATATTCGGGCGTGCCACGCCCGGTTTTGCCGAGGAAGCCGGTGGCATGCGCGTCATCGATCATCGTGAGCGCGTCATATTTCTCGGCAAGATCGACAATCGCTTTCAGGTCCGCAATTGTTCCGTCCATTGAGAAGCAGCCGTCGGTCGCTATCAAGCGGAAGCGAGCATCTTTGGCCGCGCCCAGTTGCGCTTCGAGATCGGCCATGTTGTTGTTTTTGTAGCGAAAGCGTTGCGCTTTACAGAGCCGGATGCCGTCGATGATACTGGCGTGATTGAGTTCGTCGCTGATCACCGCGTCTTTGTCAGTAAGCAGCGTCTCGAACAGACCGCCATTGGCGTCGAAGCAGGATGGGTAAAGAATCGTCTCCTCGGTTCCGAGAAATTTGGTCAGCGCAGCTTCGAGTTCTTTGTGAATGTCTTGCGTGCCGCAAATGAACCGGACGCTCGCCATCCCAAAGCCGTGGGTGTCGAGTGCTTCTTTTGCGGCAGCTATGAGCGCGGGATGATCAGCCAGGCCAAGATAATTGTTCGCGCACAGGTTGAGCACGCGTTTGCCTCCCGCCACGCCGATGTGCGCATCTTGCGGCGTGGTGATAACGCGCTCGGTCTTAAAAAGACCTTGCGATCTTATTTCCTCGAGGATTTGCGACACCTGCTTTTGAAATTCAGCGAGCATGATTGAACCGGAGATTACACAGATCCTCGCAGACCAGTCGTTGGGAAGCGAGTGACATCGGACAAGATCGAGACTAGTCCCGCCAACCTTCTGCGGCCGATAGCGGGACGTTCTCAAGTCCTTGTACGGCGATTCCCGGATGAACGATCGTCGATCCTCGCAGAGCGTGTTGGCGGATGAATTCGCGCAACTGCTGCGACCAGGCGTAACGATAAGCGAGACCGCTCCAGCCAAATTGCGGATCCGGGGCGGCCAAGGGGAACAGTGGAACTTCTCCGGCGCGCAGCGCGCCCAAGCTGCCGACGAACCAAATGCGATTTCCCGAGCGCAGAGTTGCGCTGATTTCATGTTCCAGATCATCGAGAGGAAAGGATTCCATCATTTTTGCCTTCACCAAGTCGTAACGATGGCCTCGATGTTCGTTGATAGCGGGGACTGTGAGCCACCGGGTGCGCCCACGATAATACCAGTTGAAGGAGACGCCCACCGACCAGGGATTGACCACAATCAGATCGTTTGGCGCGGCATTTTGTTGCAATTTTTTCGCGACAATGTCGATGTTGGTTTGGCGCTGGATAATTTTCGGCCAGACGGCCAGAGGAATCGCGAGTAAAGCGGCAACAACAAAACCGAGCCGGAGAAGCCGAATCCAAAGAAATCGACACAGGGTCGCAACGATCAAATCGATGGCCGCGGCGCTGACACACAGCAGCGCCAAATAATACCACACGTCCGGTGGGTAACTGAGTAGGCGAAGAAAAACATAGTAAATCGAAATCGCCGCGACGTTTGCTACTAGCCCGAGCAGAAGGAGGTCAAATTCAGGGAATGGGCGCGCGTGTCGGATGATGATTAGCCGCCAAATGGCGCCGACGAATGAGGCGAGGAAAACAATGCGCCAGACGACCGGCATGATTGAAGGGGGCTCGCCGCACGCGGCGCTCAGTCCCTGCCAGAGGCGCGCGAGGTTTGATGGCGATTTCAAGACGATGTTCCAATCCATTTCCGAATACATGTGCAAGTACGGGATGTAAGAAACTGCGCATACTGCGGCGATGCAGAGAGCGGCTAAAGCCAAGTTCATCCGGCCGCGAAGGAGAAATGCCGCGATTGCGCCGGCAGCGATTCCAGCGACGAGTGCGATGTTGAAATAGAGTAATTGAACACTGACGAGGAAGACGACGATACAGGTGGCCAGAAGCCGGACGCGTTTTGGTTGGAGCAGCAGCTTCGCGGTTAAACCAAAGGCGAGAGTAATGAGGACGCTGCCCAGCCCATAGCCGCGAATGGTTGTTCCCCAAACGAGAAAAGTCGCGTTTAGTCCGGCCAGGGCCAGGAAAATCAGCGGCACATCGGCGCTGATAACTCGTGAATTAAACCACGCGGTGCAGATGAGTGCGAGTCCCACTGCAAGGCCGAAGCATCGCAAAGCGGCGTCACTCGCTCCAAACACGTCCGTGTAGGCGCGCAGCGTCGCGAAGAACGGCAGTGGGAAGGACTCGAATCGAAAGCTCTTAACCACGTCAGCAAAAGTGGGCAGTCGCGCCAACTGCAAAACGCCGCATTCATCTCGCCAGAGCGCGCCGGCGTGCGTCGCGCGAGCCGCTAAAAGAAACAGTACAGTCAACGAAAGCAGAATGCCGACAGCCCATTCCGCGCGTTTTATCCAGTCAATCTTCACGTGATGGCGAGCCCCGGCTGGCAGACTAAGTGCTGGTTCACGATTAGGAAATAACCGGAAAGCCAAGAGATCAAAAAAGTGGACCCAAAAATCTTGATCCGCTTTCTTGCAAGCTTCGTACTCAAAAAGTTGAAAAATAGGAGGATTATGCACTTGACAAATGTGATTGAAGCGCTAAATTGGTCGCATGAAAAAGAAATCCATGCTGCCAACGCCAGAGGATTTAACGCTGGATGAAATCCAATCGCGCTTCGGAACGGATGAAAGGGCACGCCGGTATCTAGAAGAAATCCGCTGGCCGGATGGCGTCGTTTGTCCGCACTGCAAAAACGCCAATCAAAAACGGATTTGGGAAATCAAAGCGAGCGCAACGGCAAAGATTCGTGCCGGTCTGTATCAGTGCGCCGAATGCAAAAAGCAGTTCACCGTCACGGTCGGAACGATCTTCGAGGATTCGCATATTCCGTTGCGAAAATGGCTGGTCGCTTGGTATCTGCTTTGCAGTTCCAAAAAGGGAATTAGCTCGCTCCAAATTCAGCGGATGCTTGGCCTTGGAAGCTATCGCACCGCGCTTTTTATGATGCACCGGATTCGATACGCACTGGCGCAACCAGTGTTCACTGATTACCTAAAAGGAACGGTAGAAGTGGACGAAACATACATCGGCGGTCGCCATCGCGGGAGACAGGGTTTTAAGGGAAACAAAACGTGCGTTGTCTCGCTCGTTGAACGCGGGGGGCGAGGGCGATCATTTGTGCTTGATCGTGTCACAGCGGGAAACCTGCACCGGAAGATCGACGAGCACGTTGTAGAAGGCTCAATAGTTGTGACTGACGATTACTACGGTTATCGCAAGATGCCGCCCGTTTACGATCATAAATCAGTGAAACATTCAGCGAAAGAGTATGTGCGGAAAGAGAGGGATTTCAAAGTGCATACAAACACGGTGGAATCGAAATTCTCTCTGCTAAAACGCGGTATCATCGGGACGTTTCATCAAGTCAGCAAAAAGCATCTGCCGCTTTATTTGGCCGAGTTCGATCACCGTTTCAATCACCGCAAAGTCACGGATGGCGAGCGCACAGTTGCCGCTCTGAAAACGGCAGAGGGAAAGCGCCTCACGCTCAAACCACTGAAACGCGGCACAGCCTAACGAGTTGCAAAATGTGCTACAATGCGGCACACTGTAGCCAGCGCCGGGGATTGGACCCGGTTCTCTCCCTTCCAAGGGGAGTATTTTGACGGGCAATTAAACTACGCTGGCGAACTAGAAAGGGATTTCTTCCTCTTCTTCTACTCCGAAATTTTCTGGCGGCTCTCCGTTGGACGACTTCGGCGCGTCGATCTCTTCTGTGACGCCGAATGTATTCGGGGCAGGGCGCGTGAAAAATTGTTTCTTGCGAACGTAAGCGCCGATAGAACCGCTCAAAGAAACGCGATTTTTGTGTGTCGCTTCTTTTCCTAGAGCTTTGAGCAATTCAGTTATGTGGAGCGGTTTACCGGCCTTCAAGATCGCTTCTTGCGCCTTCGCAAGGTCGCTCCCCACTCGTAACGTCGTAGCCGCATCGTCGGCATCATCTTTAGGGAGATACTTCAGTGAATCTCGCAGCCCCTGAATGTACGCCCGCTTCATTTGGATCGCATCGTGCAGCTTGAACAACTCCTCCTCGGATTTTTGGATCAATCTCTGAATGTTTCTACGAGTGTTCATATTGACGGTGGTGGGTCTGCTTAGCCAGGCTAAACCCGGTCTATGGGGAATGCAAAGAAAAATATGAATGAAGGAAAAAAGCTTGCCCGATCTTCATACCAACTCCATACTCTGCCCCATATGGATTCTCCTTCGCGCCCTGCTCCACTTGCACCCACCAACTTCGACCGATTCAAAAAAATCACCCAGAATGGCGTGGAGTACTGGCACGCTCGAAAATTGCAGGAGCTTCTTTCGTATGACAGTTGGCAAAATTTCGAGGGGATAATTCAGAAAGCGGTTGTTGCATGCGAGCGGGCTGGAGCGAGTCCAAAAGTTCACTTTAATGAAACCGTTGAAGTAAAAGAAAAAAGCAATAGCGCCACCACACAAAGGAAGGATTTTCACCTCACCAAGCACGCCTGCTATTTGATCGCCATGAATGCCGATGGCGCAAAGCAGGAAGTCGCGGACGCGATGACGTATTTTTCCATTCAAACGCAGCGGCAAGAGATTTCAGATCAACGAGTGCGCGATGCAAAGCGAGTTGAATGGAGGGGACATCTTACCGAGCGGCAAAAGCGATTGCATTCAGCCGCCAAGAACGCAGGAGTCCAAAATTACGCGCTGTTCAATGACGCAGGGCACAAGGGACTTTATGGCGGCATGCACTTGTCCCAAGTCTTGGCCTATAAAAAATTACCGCCGAAGTCGGTTCTCTTCGATCACATCGACACGACCGAACTTGCGGCTCACGCCTTTCGTGCAACGCAAGCAACGGAAGTAATTCAGAGGGAAAAAATCCGAGGTCAGGATGCCTGCAACACAACGCACGAACAAGTCGGATCAAAAGTCCGAGAGACAATCAAATCTCTCGGCAACACTATGCCCGAAGACCTTCCGACCGAGCCCAACATCAAAATTGTTCAGCGGCGATTAGCAAAATCGACGAAACGGTTGAAAGAATAAGGAGCCGTGCCAGCAGCTAAGCCAGTCCGCCTAAAGCGACCGATGCACTTCGACGAGGCGATGCACCGACTCGTTAGGCTGCCGCCGCCGCCAAGTGGTAAAAAGGCGAAGAAGAAGGTTTGGCGGAAGAAACAGCGGTGAGGCTAAATTCTCGTTTCCTGCTCGCGGGCAGGCGTTCTCCGCGATATTACAAGCGCGGCGAATGAGCCGAGCAAAAGCAGAAATGTGCTGCCAGAGTCAGGGACTCCGGTCGTTGAGGTGAGGCGAAAGGCTGGCAAGGTGCCAATGCTAACAAGCCATGAAGCGTCGTTGATCGAAAAAGCAACGTGGCTCAAGACCGGTGGTTCAGAGGTATTCCAAATATCGAAGGTGCCTGAGACTGGTTTCAAGACGAGCCAATAGGTTGCTCCCACGCTTACCGGGACACTGCCAGCGACGGAGAAACTTACGAGACTGTTGTTCGTCGTGGAAAAGACAGCACTAGCAGTACCCGAACCGAGGAAGCGTTGCTGGGCGCTGTTAGGGGAGCCGCTGGCATCGCGATAGAGATAGACGTTCACAGGTCCAGGAGGGAAGGACACCCCACGCGTCAGCCCAAGATCGACAGTCGCGAGATTACCGCTAGCAAGTGCTGTAAACTGAGCGGCGACGTCTTCGCTGAAGCCGGGAGAGGCCTCCACGTCAAACCCGTTACTTTGATCGTAGGTGTCGCCCGGGCCAAGCGTATTGAACACAATCGTATTGCCCCGCGCCGTGAACGCGATAACAGCGGTTGCTAGAATCAAAAACTCTTTTTTCATCACTGGCATCCTCCCCTAGAGAAGTGCGGCCTATCAAATTGCGCAGAAAGATGCAAGCCCGAACCCGCTGTCACGTAATAAATTGAACCTTTGTGAAGTGCATACTCCTCAAAAATAGTGCTTGCGCGGAGTTGTGAATAACTGTTAATAACTTTCCAGGCGATCTACCTTGACCCACGCCGAACTTCGCAGCCTCGCCTTCGCCGTTCTCGCGGCGTTCGTCGCAATCCTTCTCCTCAGTTCCTGCGCAACAACCACCACGCGCGCATTACCGCCATACGAGGCGCCAGTGGCCAAGTCGGAATTTCAAAATGTTCGCACGACTGCCTACACCCACACCGAAGCAGATCATCGCGCATTTAGTAATCACAATGCACTCGGAGGTGAATTGCATGCGGCCGGTCCTGCGATCCATCGCGCCGAAAATGTCGCGCGCGCAATTCCACTGGCCGAAACGGAAGATGCCGATATCCGGCGCGTTTCCAATTCAGGCACAGCACTTCAGCCGTTTTCGCTCGATGACACGCGAACGACCACGCGCGTAGTCACGCCAACGCCTGTCACAAGAAAGAGCCGCGGCGTCAAGCGCGCGGTCGCAGTTTCACAACCCCCGCGAATCGGAAGCGCCGCCGCCGATTGGTCGCGTTGGCCGATGGGGACGACGTTTCGCTTGCTCTCGACCGGGCAGATTTACCGCGTTGAGGATTACGGATGGGCGCTAAGCGGTCGCAACACGATCGATCTTTATATGATCAACCAACGCGAGATGAATTCGTGGGGCGCACGCCAGGAGCCAATCCAGGTTCTGCGATGGGGCGATCGGCAACAGAGTTTGCAATTCCTGCAATCGCACCAGGACTACAAGCATATCAAACGGATGGTCCTCGAACTCGAAGGCCGCGATCAAGAAGCCGCAGCACTCAGGTAATTCAAAAACTATTCTGAACGTATGCCGTACGGCTCCGCCATCGTCGAAACCCGATAAATCCCGCCAACAATCCCGTCGATGCGAATTCCGCTTGGAATGACAGAAGAGAAATCCGCGACATCCGCGTAATCCGCGGTTGAGAAATCTACAGTTTACTCCAATCGAGGATGATTTTGCCGGAGTTGCCGGATTTCATCAGCTCGATCGCTTCCTTGAATTGGGTGTAGGGAAAGCGGTGGGTGATGACCGGCGAGATGTCGAGACCGCTTTGGATGAGCGCGGTCATCTTGTACCAGGTTTCGTACATTTCGCGGCCATAAATTCCTTTGATAGTCAGTTGGTTGAAGACGACCAGGTTCCAATCGATCGCGGCGCTGCCGGGCATGATGCCGAGCAGCGCGATTTTTCCGCCGTGAAACATGTTCGGCAAGATGTCGATGAAAGCTTTCGGGCTGCCGGACATTTCGAGCGCGACGTCGAATCCTTCTTTCATGCCGAGCTTTTCAATCGCGTCGGTGAGTTTTTCGGTGCGGACGTCGAGCGCGAGACTCGCGCCTATTTTGCGGGCGAGATCGAGCCGATACGGATTGATGTCGGTGATGACGACGTGACGCGCGCCGGCGTGTTTGCAAATCGGAATCGCCATGCAACCGATCGGGCCCGCGCCGGTGATGAGCACATCTTCGCCGACGAGATCGAACGAGAGCGCAGTGTGAACGGCGTTGCCTAACGGATCGAAACACGAAAGGACATCGAGCGGAATCGAAGGATCGGCGTGCCAGCAATTTGATTGCGGGATGGCGACGAACTCGGCCCAGGCGCCGGGACGATTCACGCCGACGCCTTGGGTATTCGGGCAAAGATGACGGCGGCCGGCGAGACAATTGCGGCAATGTCCGCAGGTGATGTGGCCTTCGCCGACGACGAGATCGCCTTTGGCAAAACCCTTCACATGATCGCCGACAAGATCGACAATCCCGACGAACTCGTGGCCGATGGTCATCGGCACGGGGATCGTTTTCTGCGCCCAGGCGTCCCAGTTATATATATGTACGTCGGTCCCGCAGATCGACGTTTTCACCACGCGGATGAGGACATCGTCTCCTCCGACTTCGGGAACTGGAACTTCTTCGAGCCAAAGTCCGGGCTCGGCTTTCGCCTTTCACCACCGCCTGCATCGTTTTTTGCACGACAACAAATTAGGCGAATCAGGAAAGCAGGAAAGCAGGAAAGAAGGAAAACTGCCGCCGAGACGGCGGCAGGTGCAACACGTGTTGATCTTGCGCGCGTTCTGCTTGCGCGTCGCTCGTTCCTTCGGGATGATGGAAGCGCATGCCCGCGACGCTTGAACAACCAGCTCGAACCACCGTGACGCCGCGTTCCGTTTTCATTTTACGGTTCGTCAGCACGATCGCGCTCTGGTCGATCGCGCTCGTGATCGCCTTCTCCGGTTATCGAGATTTTGTTCTGGCTCATTGATCAGCGTGTTCGGATTGATCGCGCTCTGGGAATTTTACCGGATGCTCGACCACGACGGGCTGCCGAATTTCAAAATCACGGGAATGATCTGCGGCGCCGATCATGCTCGCCGGCAGCTTTTATTACTTCGCGAAAATTGGGCCGGCGCAATCGTACGATTTCGAAGTCGCGGTGCTGCTCTTTTTTTTACTGACCGTGTTTGCGACGGCAAATGTTTGCCCGCCTGCGCCACGATGAGCCGCTGCAAACGATGGCCTACACGTTGTTCGGTCTGCTGTATGTGCTCTGGCTTTTCAATTTCATCGACTAAAATTGTTTATCTCACCCCGCGCTCCAGCACGGGAGCGGTGACTGGACAATTTTATGTTTTGTATCTGATCGCGGTCACGAAATTCAGCGACATGGGCGCGTATCTGACTGGCAGCGCGATTGGCCGGCATCTGATGATTCCGCACATCAGCGCCAAGAAAACGTGGGAAGGATTTTTCGGCGCGCTGGCATTCTCGCTTGTGTGCGAGCCTGCCTTTTCAAATTGATGCCCGGACATCTGTCGGCGCTGACTTGGACGCACGCGACGATTCTCGGGTTGCTGCTCGGATTCGCGGCTGTGATCGGTGATCTTGGCGGAATCGATCGTTAAACGCAGCACCGGAGTGAAAGATTCCGGCAATCTTTTGCCGGGAATCGGCGGCGCGCTTGATTTGATCGACAGTCTGCTTTTCACCGCGCCGCTTTTGTTTTTTTATCTACGGCTGTGATTCGTGTGCCGTGACATCGAAAAACCGCAGACAGGATTAACAGGATTTTGAGGATTGGAATTTCTGGGATTTCTTTAACCCTGTGTAATCCTGTAAACCGTGTCTCTTGATGAAACGTAAACGCGTTGTCGTTCTGGGCGCGACCGGATCGATCGGCGAAAGCACCTTGAAAGTGGCGCACGACATCCCGGAGCGGATGGAGATTGTCGGGCTTGGCCGCGAACAGCAACGCGCAAAACTCGCCGCGGCCGCGAACAAAGTCCGGCCGCAGTCGCTTTGTCTGGTCGATGAAACAAAGATCGACATCTTGCGAGCGCGCGCTTGAATACAAGCCGCAGATTTTTGCCGGCGAAGTGGGATTGCGCGAGATCGCCTGCCTAACGGATGCGGACATGGTGTTGGTCGCAATCGTCGGCACGGGCGGATTGCGTCCGGCACTGGCAGCGATTGAAGCGGGGAAAGATCTCGCGGTGGCGAGCAAGGAAATTCTGGTGATGGCGGGCGAGATCGTGATGCGCGAGGCGCGCTGTAAGTCCAGCGTTCAAGTTTTGCCGGTCGATTGCGAGCACAACGCGATTTTTCAATGTCTCGATGGGCGCGCCGTCCGACGTGTCGCCGGATCATTCTCACGGCGTCTGGGCGGACCGTTTCGGGAAACGCCCGCGAAAGAATTTGTCGATCTCACGCCCGAGCAGGCGTTGAAACATCCAACGTGGAACATGGGACCAAAAATCACGATCGATTCGGCCACTCTATTTAATAAAGGGCTGGAGATGATCGAGGCGCACTGGCTGTTCGGGGTCGAGATGAAGCGCGTGGAAGTGGTGATTCATCCGCAAAGCATTGTCCATTCGATGGTGGAATTCGCCGACGGCTCGACGCTCGCGCAATTGAGTCACTCCGACATGTGTTTTCCAATCCAATACGCAGTGACCTGGCCGGATCGGGTGCCGAACACGTTGCCGCCGCTCGATTTTGGAAAGTTATCGAAGCTGGAGTTCTTTCACGCCGCGCTACGATGATTTTCCGGCGCTGAATCTGGCGCGACGCGCGGGCGAAACCGGCGGGACTTTGCCTGCGGTGATGAACGCTGCGAACGAAATCGCGGTTGCCGCATTCCTGGATCGACAGATTACGTTTCCGCAAATCTGGCAGACGGTTGAGGAAGTCATGGATCGGCATCAGCAGCGTTGCGCATCCCAATCTCGATGCGATATTGGCCGCCGATCAATGGGCGCGCGAGGAAGCGACCGTCGGCTCATTGGGAAATAAGAATCGCGGATCAATGATTTTTCACATCGCACGCGTCGTCTTCATCCTCCTCGAAGTCCTCATTCTTTTTAATCTGCTCATCGTTGTGCATGAGATCGGCCATTTTCTGGCGGCGCGCTGGCGCGGTCTCTACATCGAGAAGTTCGGCATCTGGTTCGGCAAACCGCTTTGGAAAAAAACGATCAACGGCGTGCAGTATTCGCTGGGCTCGCTGCCGTTCGGCGGATTCGTGGCGCTGCCGCAACTTGCGCCGATGGACATCATCGAGGGCAAAGCCGACGTCGATCGGGCGCAGCTGCCGAGGATTTCCGCGCTCGACAAAATCATTGTCGCATTCGCCGGCCCGCTCTTCAGTTTTCTGCTGGCGGTGGTGTTTGCGGTCATCATTTGGGTGGTCGGACGTCCGGTGAGCGAATCGGAAGCGACCACGACGATCGGTTATGTGATGCCAGATTCGCCGGCGGCGCAGGCGGGCTTGAAGCCGGGCGACAAGATTCTCTCGGTCGATGGACAGCCGGTCACGCGTTTTGGCGGAATGAGCGAACGAAAGCATTTCGTGGCGAATTGTGCGCAGCGAAGGCGAGACGATTCCGATTACATTCGAGCGGATCGTCGAACGGTCGCGCCGGAAATAAAAACCGTCGAGGCCCGGCCGATTATTCCGCGAGACCAAACCCTGGATGCGCAAGGCATTTCGCCAGATCGACATTTTGCCGGCCGAAACGCCGATGGTCGCGAAAGTTGAACCGGAAAGCCCGGCAGCAAAAGCGGGTTTGCAGGCGAACGACCTGATCATCTGCGATCAATGGCCAGCAGCTTTACCACATTCTTGGAATCGCCGATTACATTCGAGATCATCCGGGCGAACCACTTACGCTTGACCGTGGAACGCGGCGGAAAGAATCCTGCCGGTACAGTTCGATCCTGGCTATCCGAAAATCGATTCTGTCTTCAAGAACAGCCCGGCGGAGCGCGCCGGCTTGAAACAAGGCGACATGATCGTCGCTGTCGATGGCCGGAAGATGATCAGCACGCTGGCGATCTCTGATTACATCAAGCAGCACGCGGAGCAGCCGATCACAATGTCGGTATTGCATGGGAATGAGCAGCGGGAGGTGAAAATTACGCCGGAGATTCCGCAGGACGAAACGAAGCCGCGCATTGGCATTCGCCTGGGACGAATATTTCGGGATTGTGCTGGACGAATACGGCAAAATGATGGTGAAGCATCCGCCTCCGTTCGAGCAAATCCGCGCCGGCATGTTGTCGATCTTTAACACGGTGGGCGCGATCGCCTCGCCGAAATCGGACGTGAAACTGCAACACATGAGCGGGCCGGTTATGATGCTGCGGGTTTATTATGTGATGTTTGAGAACAAGGAAGGCTGGCGAATGGCGCTCTGGTTCAGTGTCGTGCTCAATGTGAACCTCGCGTTGCTCAATCTGCTGCCGATTCCGGTGCTTGATGGCGGCCACATCATGCTCGCGCTGGTCGAAGGCGGTGCGGCGGCGCCCGGTCAACATGCGGGTGCTCGAAGTCGTGCAAACCGCGTGCGCGGTCCTGATCATCGGCTTCATGGTTTACATCGCCTTCTTCGATGTGCAGGACCTGTTTGGGGGCCGCCGCGATACGCCAAAATTTTTGCCGAAAGCGCAGGCCGCCGAATCGCCGCGTTAAGTAGTGCGATTCATTGCACGCCGGCGCGGCGTCCGCTATTTTGCGTCGTGGATACAAGAATGACAACGACGGCCTTTGAGCTCGACGGCTATCGGATTGTGAAAACATTCGGCGTCGTGCGAGGCATCATCGTGCGGTCGCGTTCGATTTTCGGAACGATCGGAGCCGGATTGCAGACTCTGGTTGGCGGAAACATCACAATTCTGACCGACCTTTGCGAAAAGACGCGCGAGCACGCTCTCGAAGTTTTGTTTGGAGCACGCACGCCAGCTTGGTGCAAACGCAATCATTGGTTTGCGTTACGATGCGACCGAAATCATGCAGGGGGTGACAGAAGTTTTGTGCTACGGCACGGCCGTGTTGGTCGAGCCGAACAGCCGCGCGTAAGATGAAATACTGCGCCAATCCATTTCAGTACCAGCGCCGAAAGACGCGCGAAGTGAGGGTCGGCAACGTCGGAATCGGCGGAGACAAATCCGATCCGCGTTCAATCGATGATCACCTGCGACACGATGGACACGGAGATGTCGATCCAGCAAACGATCGAGCTGGCCGAACGTCGGTTGCGAGATCGTGCGCATCACCGCGCCGACGGTGAAAGACGCGCGCAATCTTGAGCATATCGTCGACAGGTTTGCGCGAGCGCGGCTGCGATGTGCCGATCGTCGCCGACATCCATTTCAAACCGGAAGCGGCGATGGAAGCGGCGAAATGGGTGGAAAAGGTGCGGATCAATCCCGGCAATTACGCCGATTCGAAAAAATTCGTGATCCGCGAATACACCGATGAACAGTACGCCGCCGAGTTGAACTCGGATTCGGGAGCGCTTCACGCCACTGGTCGGATCTTTGCAAAAAACGCGGCGATCGCGATGCGGATCGGCACCAATCACGGCTCGCTGTCGCGACCGCATTCTGAATCGATACGGCGACACGCCGCTGGGGATGGTGGAAAGCGCGCTCGAGTTCGCCCGGATCGCCCGCGATCTCGATTATCACGAGTTCGTCTTCTCGATGAAGGCGAGCAATCCGAAAATCATGATCGCGGCCTATCGGTTGCTGGTCGCGCGATTGAATGAGCTCGGGCCGGACTGGAATTATCCCGTTCATCTCGGCGTGACCGAAGCCGGCGAAGGCGAAGACGCGCGAATCAAGAGCGCGATCGGCATCGGATCGCTGCTGGCCGATGGAATTGGCGACACGATCCGTGTTTCGCTGACCGAAGATAGCCCGCATGAAATTCCGGTGGCGAAGGCGCTGATCGAGATCAGAAACCGGAATCGCGGACACCGGAAAGAAATCAGAAGTCAGACATCCGAAATCCGAACTTTCGTTTGATCCGTTTTCATATCAGCGGCGAGCGACGGAAACGATCGAACGCGATGGCGTGCGAGCTCGGCGGCGAAGAACTGATTCGCGTGGTCGTTCGGCAGGCAAATTTCGACAAGATCGCGCACAAGATCGACAAGATGGGCGATTACAAGCCGGAGATCGTTTACGAGAACGCGCGGATTGAAGAAATCGATCCGCGCGATGATAGCGCGATTGCGCGATAATCAAATACGCGGCGCCGCAATTGGTGACCGTGAAGGGACGATGTCGATCTTCCGGTGATCGCGGCGTTTCGTCTGCTGGCGGCGAGATTGCACCCACGGCATCCGATTCTGTTGAAGGACTTTCGAATTAAGAACGGATCGAACCGGATCGAAAACGGATAGATTTTCTCGAGACCTTGCTCACTGCTTCGACAAACATCGGTTCGCTGCTCTGCGATGGAATCGGCGACGCGATTTTGGTGCAGGGAGAGGAAGCGCCGGGCCAAGCCTTGCGATTGAGCTACAATATTTTGCAGGCGGCCGGCTCGCGGATTTTCAAGACCGATTATGTGGCGTGTCCATCCTGCGGGCGGACATTGTTCAATTTGCAAACGACGACAGCGAAGATCAAAGCGGCGACGTTGCATCTCAAAGGCGTGAAGATCGCGATCATGGGCTGCATCGTGAACGGTCCGGGCGAAATGGCGGACGCGGATTTTGGTTACGTGGGCGGCGCGCCGGGGAAAGTGAATCTTTACGTCGGCAAGACGCCGGTAAAATTCAACATCCCAGAAGCCGAAGCGGTCGATCGGCTGAAGGATTTGATTCGCGAACATGGCAAATGGATTGAGCCTGCAACGGCGACGCCGGTTTTGGTATAAACGGCGACAGCGTCAACTATTTACCCTTGGACCCATGCAAAAAAAGCGTGCAATCGATTCCCGGCCGCATTAAATAAAATAAAAGGGATTTCAGTTCGTCTAAAATCTAAATCGGAGAAAACCATGAAGAAACTAGCAATGTTCTTTGCCGCATTGCTTTGCATAAGCGGCATTGTTTCAACTGCAAATGCCCTCATTCTCAACATCGACATCGGCGACCAGCCGTATTACGTCCATGGACCGGGCTACTGGTACGGTGGGGGATATTATTACTGGGTCCCTGGACATTGGGGCCCGTATCACCACCGTTGGTACCACGGACATTACGTGCGCCGATAATTTGGCGGACATTTTTTCGAACAAATAGGAGCGCATTCGCGCGCTTGTTAGGTCAGTCGTTAGACCAAATCGTCAGACCGAAGGCCTGATAGAGTTCAGGTCAAAGTAGAGGCCTAGGCAGCATCCGTAGGCATCGAGGTCTTCATGAAGCGGGGATCTCTCTCCGCGTGGCGCGAATACGTCAGTCGGGCACCTTCCGCGCCGATCAAAAAGTCGAAAAAACCCAAAAAGACGCTTGACCTTTAGATTAAATCGCGCAGTCTAGAAGTTTCACTCAGTTAGTTTCGCTCAACTCTACCTAACATTTATGAAATTTATTCGCTGGTTTAGTCATTCAAATCTTGCTCTCTCACCCTTCCGCGTCACGTTTTCGTTAGGCGCGCCTGTTTTCATCGCGCTGGCGCTGGCTTCGCCCCTTTTAGCGCAAGGTGTGCACAAAGCGGCGGCTAACGGTCCGTTGCCGCCCAGCATGCAAAAGTCTGTTCAGGTAATGGTGGAGATGAACGACGCGCCAGTGGCCAATATGTACGCTGCAGCTTTGGCGGTGGCCCAGGCTAAAGCGGACGCTGCGCAAAATTATGCTCTTGCCCATCCATCGTTGCCGAGCTCTATCGCGTTATTGAACCAAAAGCCTGCGCCGCTTCAAATCGACTCAGCGGCCAAAAGCCAGATCGAGAGCGCGGTGCAGCAGCTCGATCAAAAACAAAAGGCGATGCTCCCGACGTTAACTGGATCCATGGGCGGCAAGGTCATTTATCGTGCCCAACGCGTTTACAACGGCATCGCCATGGTTGTCAGCCCGGACAAGATTAAGGACATCACCGCGCTTCCCGGTGTGAAAGCGGTTCATCCGATGAACCCGAAATATTTGGTGACGACCTTTTCGGACATCGACTTTTTGAATACACGTCCGGCGTGGACGACCGGGCCATCGGGAACGCATGGTGAAAACATCAAGGTCGCGGATATCGACACGGGTCTCGATTATATCCACACAAATTTTGGTGGATCCGGTTCTGCCGCGGATTACTCCAGCATGAGCGACACGAGCCCAGTGCCAAATGCAAACTTCCCAACTTCGAAAATTCCAGGCGGCACCGATCTTGTGGGCGATAGCTACAATGCGGATCCGACGAGCCCATCTTTCCAGCCCGTTCCTCATCCGGACAATAACCCGTTGGACTGCAATGGTCACGGCACGGCGACAGCGAGCTTGATTGGCGGCTTTGGCGTTACCAATGCCGGCGCCACCTACGCTGGCACCTACGACGCGAGCAATCCGGTTATCAGTTCGCTGAAGATCCCACCGGGCTTCGCGCCGGAGGCAAAAATCTATCCCGTGCGCGTGTTCGGTTGTGCCGGTTCGACTAACGTGGTGGTTCAAGCGATCGAATGGGCGGTGACAAATGGAATGAACGTCATCAATATGTCGCTGGGTGCAAACGAAGGTTTCGCAGATGATCCGGACTCTGTCGCGGCCACAAATGCCTCCGCCGCCGGTCTTCTCGTTTGTTCCGCAGCCGGCAATGCGGGGGATTCGTATTACATTGCCAGCGATCCGGGAGCCGCCGGTGGCACTCTCGAGGTCGCGGCGAGTTTCAACGACCAAGCCGGTTTCATTTTCGATTCGAACGTCACGGGCAACGCGCCTGCTGCCATTGCCGGCGCGAAGTTTTTCTCGATCAAGGGGACTGCCAGTGCCCCCATTCCCGGAGGCGGTATTACGGGCAACGTCGTTTACGCAGTGCCCAACGACGCGAACGCGGCTGCCCTGAGCAACGCCGCCCAAGTCAACGGCAATATCTGCCTGATTGATCGCGGGACTACCACGTTTACGGACAAAATTACAAAGGCCTTCAACGCCGGCGCGACCGCGGTCATCATCGACAACTTCAACCACCCCGGCGCTGACCCCATCTTGATGAGTACGGCCGGCCAGCCAGCCGGTATTTCCGATGTCATGATTTCCCGCACCAACCGCGACACAATAGTTGCTGCGGCAGGCGGATTTAATGCTACCACCGGCGTTCCGGTAACCACGGTTAATGTCACCATCAACAATGATAGTGGCGCGATCGTTGAAAGTGGCGCAGCTCCCGACACGATCCCCACTTATAGTTCGCGAGGGCCGCGGCTGCCCGACAGCTCAATTAAGCCTGATATTACAGCGCCAGCGGAAGTCACCGCTGTGGCCCAAAGCGCCGCTGAACAACCCCCTGGGCCTTTCAGCGGCAACGGGGTCGAGAACTTTAACGGCACTTCATCCGCCACCCCGCACGTGGCAGGCGAAATGACGCTGCTGAGACAACTTCATCCGACTTGGACGGTGGAAGAATTGCGAGCCCTGGCTATGAACACCGCCACGCACGACCTCTTCACTGACACGACGCACACGACCCAATACGGAATTGGCCGCATCGGTGCAGGTCGCATCGACATCGGCAAAGCAGCCGCGGCTAGCGTGATTGCGTTCGGCGCGCACCCCGCATCAACCCCCGGCTTGATCGGTGTCTCGTTCGGCGTCGTTGAGACCCCGGTTGCCGGTTCTAGCCTTCTGACCGAGAGCATTATCGTGGAGAACAAGGGCAAGAATACGGTCACTTACAATGTGACTTATCAAGAAGTGACTCCGGTTAGCAATGCTACCATGACCTTCCCAACCAGTTCGTTCACTGTGCATCAGGGCCAGAAAAAGAACATTCCTGTCCAGTTTTCGGCTACCGGGAGTGACCTCAAACACGTTCGCGAAGCCAGCGTTGCCTCGACTCAAGGTGGCGTTCCGCGCCAGTGGCTCACGGAGGAAACCGGCTATGCTGTGTTCACGCCCACTTCCGGGCCTGAGCAACCAATCCGCGTCCCGCTCTACGCTGCGGTCAAGCCTGCCTCAAGCATGCACGCCACCGGCACCGGCTTTGTCCCGACGGCCAACACGGGATCGTCCACGATAGGTCTCTCCGGTAACGCAGTGAATACCGGACCAAACCTTGGAAATGGTTTCCAGATCCGTAGCTTGGTAAAGGCGTTTGAGCTGCAATTCCAGAGCCCGTTTGTCGGCCAGCCCCACCCTCCCACCGATCGCAACATCATCAAGTATGCTGGCGTTACGAGTGATTACGTAAATCAGCCAAGCGGGGCCGGCAAGGCTAACACGACCATCATGTTCGGCGCGGAAAAATTCGGCGATGCTGCCACACCTGACTTCGCCAGCTCCGATACCGAAATTGATTTCGATACGAATCCCGCCGACATCGGTGTAACCTTTAACCCGAACTTCGCCATATTTCTGACAAACCTCGGCACGGGCTTGGAAAACGTCTTTACCACAGAAGTCGTTAACCTGAGCACTTTCAGTGGGTTCATCGAGTCCTTTACGAACGGCCTTGACGCCAGCGTCGCGGATACCAACATCTACAACAATAGCGGTATAATCTTCCCGATTTTCGCCCAAGACATCGGGTTAATCGGTTCCAGTGGCACTGGTAATACCAAATTCCAATATGTGGTTGTGACGTTCGACCGGAGCGGCAGCTTGGTGGATGAGGAAGGTATTTTCACCTACGATTTGGCCAACCCCGGATTGGAAGTGGACAATAGCGGTGCCGCTGCTGGAGTGACGTCAACCTCTGAAGGAGGACCGAACGCGTTCTTTGAGCCGTTCTACTACAACGACATGCCGACCAACTCGGTCCCGGTCAATTACAACGGCACGAACTTCCAGAATAATCATTCGCTCGGCGTGTGGTTGCTACACATGCACAATGGCAACGGCAGCCGCAGCGATGTCGTGGCGTTTCTGAAGCCATTCATCAGCGGGTTCAGCCCCACTCACGGCCCAGTTGGCACATCGGTGACGATCACCGGGGCGAACTTTGGTGCGGGCGATACTGTTGCCTTCAATGGTACGCCTTCGACTTCGGTCAATGTGATTAACTCTGGCAAACTGAACGCAATTGTGCCTTCGGGCGCAACGACGGGACCGATTTCGGTTTCCAACGCAGCTGGAACGGCCACGAGTTCACAATCCTTTACCGTGACGCCGTAACGGTACACAGGAGTCTGTCTTCAACAGTCGGGCCAGCAGAAATGCTGGCCCGATTTTTGTCCCGGCGGCCCGGCAGTGCGGGTTGACGCGGAGAGCCGGCGCACCTTTGAAATAAGCGCGCGTGGCGAGATGCAAATCGCGATCTTGGTCGAGCAAATGCGGTGCTTCCTGAGTCGTCTCTCTTGTGTTTTTTACGGGTGCCGGCGCGGCAATGGAGCGCCGATTGTTTGAGAATATGCTTGATGTTCTTGGATTAGGCCGGACAGTCTCGTAGTTTGAGTCAGCTTTAATTATAATTATATCTATGAAATCTACTTCAATTATGAAGATAACTTCTCCGGTCGCAATTCTGGCAGCCCTTGTTCTGCCGGTTTCCTCACTCCTCGCGCAGTCAGCGAAGTTCACCAGTCGCGACTTCACCAACAACCTGCAGGCTGTAGGCACGGTGAATGTCAGCGAAGTCGCCAAGACTCGGCCGAGCGCCGACGTTTCGACGGCTGGGACGGAAATGAACCCTAACCAGCATCCCATTCTTCGACCTCCGATCCGAAACCTCGGACCGGTCTTCTCTCGAGTGCCATCCACTGCCCGGGCCGAAGCCGCCGCGGTCACCGGCCCCGTTTTTAGGGGGTTTACCGGGTTGACGCACCTCGAACAGCGCAACGCAGCAAACGGCAATCAGTTCTCCGTAGAGCCGCCGGACCAAGCGCTCGCTGTCGGCAATGGCTTTGTTCTGGAGGCGATAAACTCGGCCATCAACGTGTACGATACCAACGGAGTTCAGAAACTTGCGCGACCGCTGGCTTTGTCTGAATTTTTCGGCTTGCCGCCCGGGATTAACCGCACCACCGGCGCGCGGGGCGTGTTTCCCGGTGACGTAGTTGCACTCTATGATACAGACACAGGCCGCTGGTTCGTCGAAGCGTGGGCGCAGCTCAATACGACTAATGGTACCCCCCTACCACAGAGTCGAAGCTATCTTGCCGTCAGCCAGACTTCCGATCCCACCGGCGTTTTTACGATCTACACTTTGAATACCACTGATGCGAACGATCCCGATGGAGCCGGCGCGAGAATACCAGACTACGCGCACATCGGTCTTGACCACTACGGTTTGTTCATCAGCGTCAACGAATTCACCATCAACCCATTTGGCAACTTTATCGATGTGGCGATTTTCGCTATTTCGAAAAAGGGCTTGGTCACGGGAAGCAGCACCGCTCACCCGAGCGTCACCCGGATCGCACTGCCATTCAACACGGGTTATGAATTCACGGTGTTCCCCACTAGCACACCGCCTGGGACCAGTCCGTTTCTCGCCAATGGCGGGGTTGAGTTCTTCGTAAGCTCGCAGTTTGTCTTCAACACCGAGTCTAGTTTGGCCGTGTGGGCGCTGACAAACACGAGTTCGTTAAACCACACTCCCGCCGCGCTAGGTTTGCAAATGGTAGTGGTGAATACGCAGGCCTATAACTTCCCCAGTCAAGCTGTCGCCCAAAAGGACGGCTTCCGCCCTCTGGGCGCTTCGCTCGGCGAACCTTTGGAGACGCTGGATCCGGGTGATTTTCGCGTCCAAACTGCGGTCTACTCGGGGGGCGCGCTGTGGGCAAGTCTGGGCTCGGAGGTTACCGATGGGAACGGTGACCAACGAATGGCGGCCGCCTACTTTGATCTTTCTCCGGCAATTGTGGGTGGAACATTGTCCGCCACGTTGACAACCCAAGGCGTCGTCTTTGAGACTGGCACCAATCTGCTGCGGCCAGCCATTGCGATAAACACGCCGGGCAACGGCGCGATGGAGTTTACCTTGGTTGGACCAAATGATTACCCAAGCTCGGCCTTCGTGCCCATTAACGGTGTCACAGTCGGGGCCATTAACATTGCGCGCGCCGGCAATGAGCCAGAAGACGGGTTCAGCGGTTATGCGGCGTTTGGAGGCGGTGGCACCGCTCGTTGGGGTGATTACTCTGCCGCCGCGGTCGATTCCGATAACTCGATTTGGATGGCGACGGAGTACATACCGGACATCGCCCGCACAATCAACGCGAATTGGTGCACCTACGTCACGCAGCTTCAGCCGTGATTTGAGAGACTAAGGTGACAGCAGCAACCCAGTAGTCGTAAATTTCGCAAAGTAGCGAATCAGCAACGGCAGTCCTTCATCGGGCTGCCGTTTTGCTTGTGCTGCGCGACGGCCGTAGTGATCACCGAACGCGCATGACGAATCCGCCTGCCTTTATAGCGACAGATGTGTCGGATGCGCCGGAGCGGCGCCCAATTATGGTTCGTTACAGCGGGTTGACTTGCGCAGACGTGAACTCGATATTCTGGGCTCCTCAATTGCAGCGGCGCACCCCGCTTGATGAGCAATTACCGCAACCGAAGCGGTTGCCCTACAATTGCGAGGATTATCCCATGGACAAGATTCGCAACATCGCCATCATTGCGCACGTCGATCACGGCAAGACGACGCTTGTCGATCAATTGTTGCGGCAATCGGGGACTTTCCGCGCAAATCAGAAAGTCGAGGAGCGCGTCATGGATTCGATGGACCTCGAGCGTGAAAAGGGATCACCATTCGCGCGAAGAACGCCGCCTTTCAATGGAACGGTTATCGGATCAACATCGTGGACACGCCGGGCCATGCGGATTTCGGCGGCGAAGTCGAGCGGATCATGAAAATGGTGGACGGCGTGTTGCTTGTGGTCGATGCACACGACGGTCCGCAAGCGCAAACGCGTTTTGTCTTGCGCAAAGCGCTGGAGAACCAAGCTCAAACCGATCGTTGTTATCAACAAGATCGACCGGGAGAATGCGCGGCCGCATGAAGCATTGTCGACATGGTCTTCGATCTCTTCGTCGAACTGAAAGCGAGCGACGAACAACTCGATTTCCCAATCATTTACGCCAGCGCGAAAAATGGTTTCGCGCTGCGCGAGCTGCACGAAAACAACGAGGACATGACGCCGCTTTTTCGGGCCATCGTCCAGCACGTGCCACCGCCGAAAATTTCGCCCGAACCCGTTTTTTCAAATGCTCGTCTCGAATCTCGATTACAGCGATTATCTCGGACGCATCGCCCTTGGGCGCATCGTGAGCGGCCGGGTGAGCGTGGGCGATTCAATCGTTTGCATTCATCGCGATGGAGCGCGCGAACGCGCCACGGTCACCGCGCTCTTCACCTATTCGCGGGCCTGGAGCAAATCGAAGATCAAACATGCCAGCGCGGGCGAGATCATCGGTCTCGCCGGATTCGAGGAAATTTATATCGGCGAAACCCTGACCGATCGCGAGGAACGCGCGCCGTTGCAATTTGTCGATATCGATCCGCCGACGATTCGAATGCGTATTCTGGTAAACGATTCGCCGTTCGCCGGGCGCGAAGGAAATTTGTGACCGCTCGGCATTTGCGCGAGCGGCTGATTCGGGAAACGCGCGGCAATGTTTCCTTGCAGGTGAGCGATACGGAAACCGCGGGCGCGTTCGAAATCGATGCCCGCGGCGAAATGCAGATCGCAATTCTCGTCGAGCAAATGCGGCGCGAAGGCTACGAAGTGATGGTCTCGCGTCCTGAAGTCATTTTTCATCGCGATGAGAACGGCAACCTGCTTGAGCCGCTCGAAAATCTGTATGTCGATCTGCCGAAGGAGAATCTGGGCGACGTTTTGCAATCAATTGCCAATCGCAAAGGCGAGGTTGTCAGCACTCGATCATCATGCGAACGCGTGTCTCGATTGAGGCGATCATTCCAACGCGCGGTTTGATTGGATTCGAAACCGACCTCGTCAATCTCACCCGGGGCGAAGGATTGATGAGTCATCTGTTTCGTGAATACGCGCCGTTCAAGGGCGAGATCGAAGGACGCAACCGCGGCGTGATGGTGTCGATGGAGCCGGGGCTGAGCACCGCCTACGCACTGAACAACATTCAGGAACGCGGCCGGCTCTTCATCGGGCCGCAGGAAGACGTTTACGCAGGGATGATCGTGGGCGAAAACGCGCGTCCGGAAGATTTGCCGGTTAATCCCTGCAAAGCGAAACATCTCACGAACATGAGATCGCAGGGTGAAGGCAAAGGCATTCAACTGGAAGCCCCGCTGCGCATGAGTCTCGAACGCGCGATCGAGTACATCGACATCGATGAATATGTCGAAGCGACGCCGAAATCGCTTGCGTCTTGCGCAAACGGATTCTGGATGCAACCACACGAAAGCGTGCCGCCGCGGCTGCCGCTTAGTTTGATTGACAAACGGCTCGCGCTGCGGTTGAATATCGACCAGTAGTTTCTCTCCTCGCCAGCCACTCTCTCGCGAGGCGTGCTGTCCCGAATTTGGAACTTACTCGTTAGGCAAATTTTCAGTCTTAGAATACAGCTCCGCGCATTTATGGCGGGACATAGCAAGTGGTCGAAGGTCAAGCGTTTCAAAGGCGCGATCGACGCGAAACGCGGCAAGATCTTCAGCAAATTATCGAAGGAAATCACTATCGCCGCGAAAACCGGCGGGGCGATCCGAGCGGCAATCCGCGCCTGCGCAGCGCCATCCAGGCAGCGCGAGCGCAGAGCATGCCGAACGATAACGTTGAGCGCGCGATCAAGCGCGGCACCGGCGAGGGCAGCGAGGCGCAGCATTTTGAGGAGATCATTTACGAGGGCTATGGGCCCGGCGGCGTGGCGGTCATTGTCGAAGCAGCGACCGACAACAAGAACCGCACCGCCGCCGAGATTCGCAGCATTTTCACCAAGAACAACGGCAACCTCGCCTCCACCGGCAGTGTTTCATACATGTTTCACAGAAAGGGCCAGATTACGGTTCCGCGCGGCTCGCATCGATGAAGACCGGCGTTCTGGAGCTGGCCCTGGAGGCCGGCGCTGAGGAGTTGACAACCGAGGAAGATCAGTATCTTATTACTACTTCCCACGATCAGCTCTATGCTGTAGCTGAGGCGCTCAAAAAAGCGGGCGTTACGACCGATGGGCAAAAGTTTACCTTCATTCCCGATACGACTGTTCCGGTTGGCGACGAGAACGTCGCGCAACAGGTCCTGCGTTTGTGTGACGCCCTCGAAGACAGACGATGACGTGCAAAACGTCTACTCAAATCTAGACATTCCCGACGAATTGCTGGCCAGGTTGCCGGCCTGAAGATTTTTGCCGCTACTGAAGAGACTTGGCGGCGTCCGCTCGCCCCGGCGAGCGATGATTTCTGTTTTGAATTTATGAACGAAGAAAACGAAAACCAGCCGCCGCTGGAAACTGAATCGGCCGCGCCGGAACAACGTCACCATCGTCCCACGTCGCCGTTATCCGCGCCGGCGCTATTACGATCGCGGCGATCGCGAACCGACAATTCCAACGAATCGCATAACGATGCCCGGGCGGTTGTCGATCCGGCGACCGGAGGGGTGACGACCGAAACGTTGGATCGGCAGCCTCGCGAAGCCGGCGAGGGCGCCACCGAAGTCTGCGGAGCAAGTCCAGCGCGAGCCGGAATTTGGCGAAGGGATCATCGAGATTTCCGGCAAAGGCTTTGGTTTTCTGCGAGATCCGAAACGCAATTTTGTGCAAACGCCGCAGGACATTTTCGTCACGCCCGAAATTGTGCGCCGCTTTGCCTTACGCGACGGAATGTGGATTTATGGCGAAACGCGGCGCGGCAATCGCGGCCCTCAATTGATCAAGCTTCTCACGATCAACGGGGAAGATCCCGCCAAATATCAAGGCCTGCGGCCGTTCGAAGAGCTTAACCACCATTAACCCGAACAAGCGGATCAAGCTTGAGACCGTCCCGGACCGTTATACGACGCGGATCATGGATTTGATGACTCCGCTCGGCATGGGCCAGCGCGGCTTGATTGTCGCGCCGCCGCGCACCGGAAAGACAACGCTTCTCCACCATATCGCCGACGCAGTCACGAAAAATCACAAAGAAATGCACGTGATCATTCTGCTGGTCGATGAGCGCCCGGAGGAGGTCACCGATTTCCGGCGGTCGCATCCGAAGGCTGAGTTGATGGCCAGCTCCAACGATAGCGACATCAAGAGTCACACCCGCATCGCGCAGCTGGCCATCGAGCGGGCGAAACGGCTGGTCGAAGCAGGAAAGCACGTCTTCATCCTGCTGGATTCGATCACGCGCACCGCTCGCGCATTTAACAATGCGATGGCCGGCGGCGGCCGGACCATGAGCGGCGGTATCGATGCGCGCGCCATGGAAATTCCGCGAAAGATTTTCGCCGCCGCGCGAAACACGGAGGAAGCCGGCTCGCTCACCATTGTCGCCACCGCGCTGATCGAAACCGGCAGCCGCATGGACGAGCTTGATCTTTCAGGAATTCAAAGGCACCGGAAATATGGAAATGGTGCTGGACCGCAAGATCAGCGACCAGCGTATTTATCCGGCCATCGACATCTTTCTCTCTGGTACGCGGCGCGAAGAACTGCTCCTCCAGCCGTGGGAGTTGGAGAAAATCAATCTCATCCGCCGCGGTCTGGCCGGACATAAACCGGAAGAAGCGATCCAGCGTCTGCTGATGTTCGTGAAAAAGTTCCCGACCAACACCCAAATGTTGAAGGAAATTCCGGGCTAAGAGGTTGTCGATCTTAACCTGAAGCCGCAGAACGCACGCGAAATCGAGTGGGAGGTTCTGCCTCCCGAGGAAAGACAGCGACGTGTTCCGCTTGAGCCTTTATTCAAGTGGCTCGCAATAATCATGGACGGCTTGTTGCGCGTTCCAGGGACGAGATTTCGCTTTGGTCTGAACCCGCTTATCGATTTCGTGCCTGTGGTTGGCGACGTCAGTGCCGCGCTCGTATCCGTCTCGGTACTCATCTACGCAGTTTCTCGCGGATTGCCAAAAATTTTGGTCGCGCGGATGGCTCTCAATATTCTAATCAACGAATTGGTTGGAATGATCCCAGTTCTCGGCTCCGTCTTTGCCGTCTGGTTCAGAGCGAACAAACGCAACTACGATCTGCTCCACCAGCATCTCGAGCTTCCGAGTCGTTCCCATAAAAGCGACTGGATATTCATCGGCACGATTTTGGGCTTGGTCTTCATCATTGTGTTCGCCGGGCTCTTTGTCACCTTTCTCGTTCTCCAGTCAATCGCGAATCTTCTCGCTCGGAGCTAACGCGAGTTCTTGATGTAACGTTCGTAGAGTGCGTGAATTGTTTCTCGTGCATTGAGATATTCTTCCGTAAAAGCCTTGGCGTCTTTGTGGTCGAGCCAGCTTGCCAGTCTCTCCTGTTCACGAGGATCGGCAGGAAGCACGGAAACGGTTTTATTCTCCCAGCGCCGGAGAACAGTCTCGCAGCAGCGGAGAAAATCGTAACTGCTCGCCGCGCTTGCAGCCTCAGCAGCCGAAAGTAAACGCTGTTCGCCCAATTGTCGCAGCGCGTCGCTCCAATTTGGGCTCCAGGTGCCGGACCGCATCTGTAGCGCCTGTACGAAAAATTCAGCTTCAATGATTCCGCCTGCTCCGGTCTTGAAATCGAGGAGATCCGAGCCCGAACTGCGATCGCGCCGAATTCGCTCAAGCATGCTGTCGATCTGGGTGAAGAGATCGGCGCGTTGACCGGCTGCGGACCAAACTCGTCGCGCCATTTCGATAAATTCGTTTTGCAACGGGCCGGTCACTGCCCGTGCTCGAGTAAGTGCATGGACTTCCCAGAGCTGAGCGCGCCGCATGTAGTACGATTCGTAGGCGCCGAGCGAACAAACGAGGGGGCCTTTTTCGCCATCGGGGCGAAGGCGCGCATCGAGAGTGGCGATGCTTCCTTCAGCGCTCGGTTGCGCTACTGCCACAATCAGACTCTGCGCTGCCCGAACGTCGTCGCCGACAAAAAGCACGTCTAAATCGGCGCCGTAGTTGATTTCGCGTCCGCCGAATTTGCCAAGAGCAATAATTGTCAAGTTTTTGCCGCCAATAAGATCGTTAACAAACAGCAGGCACGCTTCAGCAAGGTCGGAAAGCTCGGCGAAAATCGTGCCCGAATCAGCCAAAGAGAGAACGTCGCGAAGAATAACGCGGAGTAATTGCCGTTGACGGTATGCCCGTGCGGGATCGAGATTCAGCGCGCTTACGCCTAACGAATCGAGCCGGCGTAAATGGTCCGATAACGGCCTGGGCTCATAAAACTTGTCATCACGGCGCGTGATGTCCTCGAGAAGTTGTGGCCGCCGGACGAGTAAATCGCCGGCGAACCGGCTCAGGTCGAGTGTTGTGATGAGCAATTCGAGCAGCTTTGGGTTTGCGACGAGCAGTTCGAAAAGCAGACTACGAAGGCCATAGGCTTCGACGAAGCGGACGAATTGGTTCAGCGTCGCGTCGGCATCGGCGGTGTTCTCCAGCCGCTGGAGGAGGAGCGGCCGAAGTTTGCGAAAGAGCTGCCGCGTGCGCGGCGCAACGTGAAAACCCCCCGGCGCATTTGCCAGGTCGCTCAGTGTCTTAGCTGCCCGTTTTTCATCATCGAAAATTGCCAGGTCGATCACAGCCGATTCGACCGGCGTTGCCGAAATGACCCGCTGGAAGATGGCGCGAACGCTCCGCATCGTTTCTTGCAGCGCGGTAGTAAATTCGTGGCTCGAGCTGAAGCCGAGGCTGAGCGCAAGCCGCCGCAACGTTTCCGACTCTTGTGGTACGGTGTGGGTTTGTTGCTCAGCATCGATCTGCAGACGATGCTCGACTCGGCGCAGAAAGCGGTAGGCGCGGTCGAGCTCGAGAACCTCCTTTTGCGGAATCAGCTCCAGCCCCGCCAGAGCACGAAGCGCGTTTAGTGTGCCCGGTTCCTGCAAAAAAGTATCGCGCGCGCCGTGGATGAATTGGAGAGTTTGCACGACGAACTCGATCTCGCGAATGCCGCCGCGACCAAGTTTGACGTCGCGTTCCAGCCTCTCCGTTCCCACGATATCGCGCTCGATGCGTCGTTTGATGCCCGCGATTTCATCGAGAAGATCCGGTGTCGGACTTCTCGGATAAATGAATGGCTGATGCTGTCGCAAGAATTCGTAGGCAAGCTCCCGGCTGCCGCAGATCCCGCGCGCTTTGATCAAGGCGAGTCGCTCCCAAGTTTCACCGAAGCCGGCGTAGTAGTTTTCCATGCTCTCGAGCGAACGCGCGAGCGGGCCAGCCGAGCCCTCGGGCCGCAGACGAAGGTCGGCACGAAAAAGCGCGCCCTCGGGATCAGGCGTAGAAAACGTTTCGAGAATTTTTCCACCAAGCCGATTGAACCATTCGTGGTACGAAAGACGCGGCGAAACCAGGCCTTCCTCGCTATAGAGAAAAATGAGATCGATATCGGAGCTGTGATTGAGTTCTTCGCCGCCAAGCTTGCCGAGGCCAAGAATGGCGAACTCAGCTGCAGGGGAACCGAAAGTCTCCCGGAGTTTCGAATTCCAATGTTCAAAAACGGAGCGGACACAAACACTCGCGAGTTGCGACAACTCCGCGGTCGTTTCTTCCAGGGGGGCCACGTCGGCTAATTCGCGCAGTGCGATCCGGGTCATTTCGCGGCTCTTCCAGCGACGAAGCGCGAGAAAATTGCTCGCTCCTATTGCACCCTCGCTCGATTCGTGAAGGATCTTCAATGCGTCTCCATAGCCCCGGCTGGTCAGACAGATCTCCGGGCGGGAAAGCCACAACAACAAGTCAGGGTTTTGTGCCAAACGTCTGGCGCAGATGCTCGACATGGCCATAAGGTGAAGCAATGCGGCTTCGCCGAGCGGAAAATTCTCGATAAGATCAATAATCGTCGGCGCTGCGGCCGGCCAGTTTTCGCTCAGTTGGGCGAGAGCGCTTTCTACCTGCTCTGGGTGCAACGACGCAGCAGCTTTTTCCTTTATTAAACGGCGCACGCGATCCATCACGCGAAGATGCCGCGAAAATGGCGCAAAGACCAATGGATCGACTCGACTCTGGGCTCATCGACCGTCACGGGTTTTCCTGTCCACGTCGTACGGTTCCCGCTGGCCCGGTTATCGATCTTTTGCGGGAACGAAATGGTGGATTGTCTTACGCTGGCGGTGCCTTTTCGAGGACCTTCTCGCGTGCTTTGCCGAGAATGCGACGCTCGGTGCGCGTCAGGCTTTCCATTCCGGTGCGGGAAATTTTCTCGAGAAGGGGATCGATTTCCTGGGTGATGAATTGCTCGGCGGTCATCTGGCGGAAGCGCTCGGCGGTCGCACGCCGTTGCCGCAGTGCGCGCTGAAAGAAAGACGGGTGCCCGAAACCTAGCAGATGGGCATACAGCCAACCAGCCGCGCCGCCACCGAGATAGGCGCTATGGCTAACAGCGCCGTTCCGATCGATGCAAAGCAAGACAACCGCGAGAGCGATTACGCCACAGGCAAGATATTTTGCCTTCAGGCGTAAAGGCACCATAAGAAATGTCAGCGCCGTCAACTCCAATTCCGGGAGAATTGTTGCATAGGCAACAAGGAGAGCTGCGACCCCGCCAGACGCGGCGAACAAAATCGTATCCGGCGGCATAAGAAATAGATGGCCGAGCTCGCCACCAATGGCTCCGGCGAGGTAAAGGTAAAGGAAATGTCGCCGGCCAAGAATCAGACTCGAGGTCGCGTCCCAGAAAATAGAGCACGAGCATGTTTCCGAGCAGATGCCATGGCCCGTAATGTAGAAACATGGCCGTGACGAATTCCCAGGCGTAGGCTTCATGGATACCGCGATTGCTCAGAGCCAGGTAACTGCGGACGAACCCCGGCTGATACATGTCCAGGAAGAGCTGCGCAACGAAAACGGCCAGGTTCGTGCCGATCAAACCAAGCAGAACGATGCGCTGTCGTTCCGTCCAAGGGCGTGTAGACAAAGACGGTCTGCGGCCCGACAGGTACATCTCAAAAAGGTTATCGCAAAGCGATTTAAATGTCGATGTAGAATTCGGCGAGATCAGCCCAAAATCTGCGTAAAAGCCCGACCCGGTTTCGCATTGTCGATCTTAGCCCGGCACAAGCACCCGGAGCCAACGTTCGCGAACGCTGAACTCGACCGGACAATTTCCCACCAGTTCGCCGTCGAGTTCCACCGGCACCGATTGATCGCTGTGCACGCGTAGCCGGCCGGTTTGGAAATACTCGATCTCAGGAACGCGGATCTTTGAGCTGAATATAACATCCTGCAAGTATTTAATGATCTCGAGGTAGCCGAGGCGCTTAAAGACAACTACATCAAGTAAGCCGTCATCGATCACCGCATGTTTGAAAAATGGAAATGGCCCGCCATAAAGGCGTCCATTTCCGATGAGCACAAACGAGCCTTCGTCGATCGATGCGTCCTCCGACTCGATAAAAAGCCGGGGCGGTTGCCGCGCGGCAATTTGGGCCGCGGAAATCAAGTAACTGAGCGGCCCGAAATTCCGTCGCAATTTGCTGCTAGTTTCCTTCACGACCTGGGCGTCGAGGCCAACGCCAGCGAGTTGGACGAAATGTTTGCCATTTGCGCTCGGAAGATCGACCAGGCGCGTCTTTTCACTCTGAATGATTTTCCAGCAAAGTTCGAGATCGTGCCCCGGTAGCCCGAGCTCGGTAGCGAAGACGTTCATCGTGCCGATCGGCAGCAGTCCGAGTTTAGCCTGGCTGCCGGCCAGTCCGTTTACCACTTCGTTGATTGTGCCGTCGCCGCCGGCGGCGACGATTTTTTCGAACCCTTCCAGGACGGCACGACGTGCTATTCCCTCGGCTTCGCCGGAGCGCGAAGTGGCGCAAATGACGGAACCGCGCGCCAGCAACGCAACTTGGCCACGCCTTCGTTGAGCGCGTTCGCTGTGGGCAGCCGGATTGAGAATGACGAGCGTGTTACTCACTTGAGGCAAAATGCGGCTTTGATCTTTTCTTCAAACATGGCCTGCGTAACGTCTTCGGGTGCAAAAATTCAGCCGGGCTGCGCTCTTCCTTCTCGGGGGATGTCGATCGTCGCCGTGGTCTTTTTGCTTGGCGTGAACTTGTATGTGCAATCGCAAGGGACACAAGCGAGGATTCAGCAGGAACTCCGCCAGCGTCTGGGCACAACGCTAAATATTCAACGAACCAGCGTGACGCCATGGGGCGGCCTTAAATTGAGCGGCATCACGATCCCGCACGTTTCCGCCACCGGTTCGTCGAATTTTCTCGAGGCGAAGAGTTTTGGACTGCGGATCGGCTTTCTGTCCTTGTTTTCTGAGCATCTGGTGATCAAAGAGGTGTCGCTTACGATCCGAACGTGATTTGGCCGCAAAATGCCGATGGAAAATGGAGATTGCCGTCATCGGTCGAAAAGAAGCAAACACCCGAGCTCGCTGCTTTGGCCGCACTCGCGGCGGCATCGCCATCCGGAGAACTTCACGTCGAAGCGGAAACTCCGACCCCAGGCTTGACCAGGGCGGAGCCCCCGAAGCACTCGAGTATCCCTCGACCCGTGAACCCAACCCGTGGATTCGTTCCAGAAATCCGGCGCATCAATGTGACTGGCGGCGAGTTCCGCTTTCTCGATCGGTCCGGAAATATGGTCGCCACCTTCGAGGGCGTCGGATTTCGTTCCAACGTGCGCAACGCTGTCTCCCTGCGCGGCAGTGCGCACGTTGCAAAGATTTCACTGCGCGATCGCTTTTTTCTTGAGCAATTCAAATCGCCGCTTCAATACGATCCAACCAGCCTTGAGCTCTCCCAAATCTCCGCGCACGCCGGCGGCGGCGATATCTCGGGCCACTTCTCGATGCAGCCGGAAACGGAGGACTCCCCATTTGCTGTGGATGTGAAATTTCACAATCTGCAGGCCGATCGGATCGTTACGGAAGCAGGCGGCCCAAGCGGAGTCATTCGAGGGTAAACTCGAAGGCAATTTGGAAGCAAGCGGAAAAACGGCCGATCCAACTGCGCTCACGGGCACCGGCGAGGTTTTTTTGCGAGACGGCGAGGTGCAAGCAATACAACTTGCTTGTAGCGCTGGGGCAGATCTTCCAAATCGAGGAGTTGACACAACTTCACCTTGAGCAAGCACAGGCGAAATATCGCATCAGTCCCGGTGTGGTGACAATCGACGAGTTGATCTTGCGCTCCCCGAACATTCACCTCTCGGCGACTGGCACGGTCAGTTTCAGCGGTAAACTGCACCTCGCCTCGCGTCTGGCGATCAACGAAAAAATTCGCTCTCAACTTTTCAAGCCGATCCGCTCGAATTTTCAACCGACGGATGAACCTGGGTATTCGGCTGTCGACTTCGAAGTTGGCGGAACACTTGATCGGCCAAAAACGAACCTGCTGGAGAAAGTAGTGGGACGCGATCTAAGAGATCTCGGTAAACAGCTTATGGGGCGGAAAGGGCGAGCGCCCGAAGAAGAAGAAACCAGCCGGAACACAGCTCGCGGAGCCGATTGGCTCGCCATCGCCTTTATCCACGCCGAAGGCGACCAAGCCGGAAACTGCGGCTACCCCGGCCCCTTCACCATGAGAGTAATCGCCGGACGCGCCGGCGGTGTTCGGCTTGCTGTGCCAAAAAGCGGTGTGCGGCCGACGATGGATCGCGTGAAAGCTGCGATTTTCTCCAGCTTGGGCGATGTAGTGATCGGCGCGCGCGTTCTCGATCTTTTTGCCGGCAGCGGCGGGCTTGGGATTGAAGCGCTCAGTCGCGGCGCAGCCTCAGTTCTGTTTGTCGACGAAGATCGACAATCGATCGCCGCGATCGAGAAAAATCTCGACGAAAGCACATTTTCGAGCAAACGCTGCGCAAGCAAAAGGTTTTTGATTTTCTGCGGCATTGGCCTAGTGCGCCGAGAAATTCCGGATCATTTTTGCCGATCCGCCCTACGAAAAAGCCGAGTCGGCTGAGCGGTTCACTGAAAAACTCCTGGCAAATGCAAGCGCTGGCGGAGTTGCTCGAGCCGGGCGGCCTTCTTGTCCTGGAAAAGCGCCCCAGCGAAAAGACCCCGCCTGACCGAATCGTGGAATGTGGTTCGCGCAAAAACCTATGGCGCAACCGAAGTTTTGTTTCTGCAACGCAGCAGAGATTTCGACCGCGCGACCGCCAAATGATTCGCTTCATTTACAACCTGCTTTGGCCGCTCGGCCTTCTGCTTTTTTTGCCGGGCTATCTGGTGAAAATGTTCCGGCGCGGCGGTTACCGGGAGAAGTTCGGACAGCGTCTCGGATTTTACGATGTCAATGTCCGCGCTGCGCTTGGCTGCGACGAAAATCGACATGGCTGCATGCGGTCAGCGTGGGCGAGGTCAGGATTGCGCTAAAACTAGCCGACGCAATTGCGCGCGCTTGAACCCGATCTGCATTGTGTTCTCACGACTACCACCACGACCGCATTCGCTTTTGCAAATAAAAACGCGCCGGATTGGATCGAAGTAATGTACAACCCACTTGATTTTTGGCCGATTATGCGCCGCGCGTTTGCGGTCGATCCGGCCGCCAGAATTGTTCTGATCGAAGCGGAAATTTGGCCGAATCTGGTGGCGGAAGCGCACGCGCGCGGAATTCCGATCGCGCTGGCAAATGCGCGCTTGTCGCCGCGATCGGAGAAACGATTTTCGTCGATTTCGGTCTTTCGTCGCGCCGACGTTCCGGTTTCTCGATCTGGTCTGCGCCCAAGAGCCGGCGGATATTGATCGATGGGTTGCTCTTGGCGATCGCTCGCCGATCGAGTCCATTATGTCGGCAGCATCAAATTCGACCCCGACAATCTATATCTCGATCCGAAATTCACCGACCAGGCGTTGAGTAAGCTTAGGATATCGGCAGAGAGCGCCCAATCATTCTCGGCGGAAGCACACATCGCGGCGAAGAAGAAATTCTGGCGAAGATTTTTATCGATCTTGCGAAAGGAGTTACCGAATCTTTTCTTGATCATCGCACCGCGTCATGCGGAACGGGCGCACGAAGTTCGGCGCAACTTTGGAGCGACTTGGCCTGGAGGTCGCGCTGCGAAGCCAGCCATCAACTGATGACGGTCCGCTTGATTGTTTGCTCATCGATTCCACTGGAGAGTTCAAGACATTGGTATGCGTGCGCCCACGATTGTTTTCATCGGCAAAAGTTTGACCGCGCATGGGGGTCAGAATCCGGTCGAAGCGCATCGCCGCTGGCAAGCCGATTGTTTTTGGTCCGCATATGGAAAACTTCGCCGCGCTCGCCCAATCGCTTGTCGAGGCAGCGCGGCGCCATTCGGGCGCGATCAGCCGGCGACTTGCAACAGGCGATCATCGATCTTTTGCGCGATTCCAAATTGCGAGCAACGCTCGTGACACAACGCCCGGAAGGTTCTGCAGAGGCATCGCGGCGCGACAGCACGGACGGCGGCGCTGATTGTCAATCTTGCGCGCTCGTCTTGAGATTTCGCCGTCTGGAGGCAATTGGCAATTTGCCTTGCGGAGCGGGAATCGAATTCCGATATTGGCCGGCTTTTGTGACCCTATCGTCTAGAGGCCTAGGACATCGCCCTTTCACGGCGGTAACACGGGTTCGAATCCCGTTAGGGTCGCCACTGATCTTCATAGGTAGATCTGTCGCCCGACGGCCGATTTCAGATTGTGCGTGACAAAAACGTGACAAATCGGCAAGATCTGAAGCGTGAAAACGAAACGCATCGAAGTCAAAGAGGGAAACGTCTCCGTTCCGATTTACGAGTTTTCTGACGGGCGCTTTTGCGTCGATACGCTGCTAGGAGAAAAGCGGAAGCGAATTACGCGCACCTCACTCGACGCGGCGAAAATCGAAGCGCGCAAGCTCATCGCGCAAATCGCTTCGGGTCGTGCCCACGAGGAGCGAATGACGCTAGCCGAGGTGGAGGATTACCGGCTCGCGAAAGATAAGCTCGCGCCATTTGGCGTGTCACTACTCGGAGCGATTGAGGAGTGGGTCGCGGGACGCGGCAAGACTCCGCGGATCATCTCGAAGACAGCCGCCGAAGTCGTCGAAGAGTTCCTCACGTCGAAGCGCGTGGAGGGCGTGAGCTTCTTCCATTTGGAGGATCGAAAATATAGGATGAACAAATTCGCCGCCGCTTTTCCCGGCCGCATCGATCAAATCAGCACGCACGAAATCGAGATTTGGCTGAATGGCCTCGGCATCAGTAGCCGCACGCGCAACAATTACCGCAATGCCGTTCTCCAGCTTTTCCGCTACGCGCGCAGCAAGCGCTACCTGCCGCGGAACGAGCCCACCGCTATTGAAGACGTGGCATCAGCAAATGCGGGCGAGGGCGCAATTGAAATCTACACGCCGCAAGAACTGCGGTTGCTCCTCTCACATGCTCCGGAGAAACTGCTGCCGTTTTTTGCGATCGGCGCGTTTGCCGGTCTGCGGAGTCAGGAAATCATGCGGCTCGATTGGAGTGAAATTCGCTTCGAGCAACACTTCATCGAAGTTGCTGCGGCCAAGGCGAAGACAGCCTCACGCCGTCTCGCGCCGCTGCTGCCGGTGCTCGCAGCTTGGCTGTTGCCGCTGCGCCAGAAGACAGGTCACGTGGTCGGCTACACGCGCAACGACATGCTTTGCGAAGCTCGGCAGCGGCATTGCAAGAGCGGTATCAAAGTGGGAGGCCAGGTTTTTGAATTCCGGTGGAAGCCGAATGCGCTGCGGCACAGCTACGCAAGCTATCGACTGGCCGACATCAAGGATGCGGCGCGGGTCGCGCTGGAGATGGGCAACTCGCCGGCGATGCTCTTCCGCAATTACCGCGAGCTTGTGACCGAGAAACAAGCGGCAGAATGGTTCGCTGTACTTCCCGAAACCAAAAGATCCGCAAAACCAACCCCGAAAGAAATCGCGCGGCAAGCCGCTTAACTGCGCGATTTGATCAAGAACTCCTCCATAAATACGACGAGTTCTTGAAGGCGGTAGCGCACTAAATGTGAACTGACCTTGCGCGGATGAATGATAGCCGAGGCGCACCCACTCCTTGAACTGTGATTCGCCGACGGAGAGAAATTTGCACGCGCCTTTGAGATCGAAATAGCCGCTGAAATCATTGATCCGCGAAAACTGTTTTTCGACAGCCTCGCTGACGGCGCGAATCAGCAACTCGTCTGGAATTTCAACGCGCAACATGTGCTATTTGTTCGGCGTGATTTCCATTTTCAAACGCGGGCAGAAATAACAAAGCTCAAGCCGCAATCGAGTCATCCTCGATCGATTTCGATCATTGAAGGTTCCCATGTTTGAGGTTTAGCCCAATGATACTGTCTGCGTGCTCTCATTCCGGCGCAGCTTTGCTTTTCGCTTGAAAGCCGGTGAACTGCGATACGCCGGCGGGAGGGCAGCTCTTGCTGCCTATGAAAATCCTCTGCTCGATGAGCCTTGTGAAACAATCTCTCCTATGCTAACGATGCGATCGACACTCCGTCCGAGTGCAATTGCCGACCGGACACGGCACTTGGGAAAGCCTAACGTCTCGCAATCGGCAGTCTGTTTTGCTAGATTACCTAGATTGAAAGTGAGTCCCAAAATGTGCAAACCGAAGAAACCAGGCTCTCCGGCATTTGGCTGCCATAGCTCGCCGCGTTTGCTGGTGGGAACCGGTTGCCGCAACCCTTGAAAATACGCCGCTGTTTCTCTGCCGGATCATGGCGCTGGGTACTTGGGACGACACCTGCATCGCTCTCGAGCATTACGGCAGAGATGCTTTTCGCGAGGCATTGCAAAACGCGCCTCCCGGCTTGTTCGACCCTCGTTCCTGGCATTATTGGCACCATCGCTTGGAGCTCCTGCCTGTTCCGTCCTTACCAGAACGCGCAATCCCGGCATGAAGCCACGGCTGGATGTTTTGCCGCCACAGCAGCGCCGCTTTTGGCCGGTGTTTTCCCAATTACCTGAGCATTTCGTTTTATACGGAGGAACAGCGATTGGCTTGCGCCTTGGCGGCAGACAATCCGTCGATTTCGATTTTTTCACCAACCAGCCCATTTCGGCGGACGCTCTAAGTCGCGCCTTGCCATTTCTGCAGGGAGCGGAACTGATTCAATCCGAGCCCAACACTTCAACCTTCACCGTGCATCATGATGGAGAAATCAAAGTTTCATTTTTCGGCGGACTTACCATCGGTCGCGTTGCCGATCCCGACCGTTGCGAAGACAATGGCGTTTTCATCGCGTCGCTTCTCGATCTCGCAGCGCAGAAGATGAAAGTGATTCTGGCACGGGCGGAGGCGAAGGATTACCTCGACATTTATACGTTGCTGAAAGCCGGCGTCACGTTGCCCAGTGCTTTGGGAGCGGCGAAAGCGCTCTATCCCGAATTCAACCCGGTGCTATCCCTGAAAGCTCTCGCCCATTATGGCGAGCCCAACCTTGCCACTATGCCGGTGGAGATTCGTGAATTTCTGACAACGGCAAGCGCAGAAGTGGAATCGATTGAGACGATTTCGAAAACAGCCGGCATCAGTCCATCGAACCGCAACAGGCGTGTTCAGACGCAAAGCAAAAGCATTCAGATTTAATCGCTCTTTGACCCATGCTTGCGTTGTGAACGCAGTGGCTCGATCATGGGCAAGAGCCATGATTTTTTGAGAAATGGAGCGCATGACAAAGCAGCTTCAACCGGTTTTGCCCACGGAAGGAACCGTGGGCTTTGATAGGATAGACGCCCTACCCCTTAGCATCACTAAGGAATTTCTGTCTTGTCGCTAACCCGCTCCCGATCTGATGCGCGACGCAACCGACATCGCAGCGCACACGCAACGTTCAACGGACGTTTGTCTGAACATTCACGCCGCCGTCACCGAACCGACATCGCCAAATTGATGACGTTGACAAACGGTATCGTGCAGCGGCGACAAAACGGAGCTTGATTCCAGCCCATTCGCGAGTTGGCCGCAATGGCAGACATGACTGCAAACACTGCGACGATTGCACGCTGTCTCACGGAGGTCACCCATACTTGAACACCACTACGACAACGTCAGCGATTCGATCGCGGATGCGGTCGTGTTCAGAACGTGAATCGTCGGCGAACCTGTCGGCGTTCCGCCGATCATCGCGTCCTCGATAACCGCTCGATCAACAACGTCGACACCGCTGAGTGAACCACCAGCAGCACCTCCACGCACGCGCCAATCCACGCATCGCGGACCCTCACAACCTTCGGATGCGAAGCACTTCTTATGAACAAACAAAGCAATCTCATCATCAACGGTGAAGGTGCAATCGGACACGGTTTCTCTGTCACGAACTTCGTCGAGTATCCCGAGATCGTCGCATCCTTCATCGTGACATCGACGGCGAGCGCGAGAATTCCACACTCAACCTTCACTGCCGTTACCACCCCAATGTCGCAAAGACATTGATCTTCTTCGCTCGGTCTTCCGCGCCGCGCGGCTCCTCGATTCGAAGCTCAAAGACTTTGCGCCCCCCTGCCGGAGATGCAGTCATCGCGCGTTGTTTTCCCTTCGCCTCCGCTCCGCTGCCCGCTTCATTCCGACAACGCGCGATCACTGCGGTGTGCTCAGAAGTTGCTTCGCCAAATGCGTCGAAGCAGTCGCTCATTACGAACCATTCGTTTGGTTAACTTTTATCGACCCTGGCGTGAATCGTTGCTCGATTATGTGGCTCGCTGCGCGCCATAAAGGTATTGCTCGCTGCGCTGCGCTCCACCTTGACTGCTGCTCGCTAGAGCCAGAAAACGCGCGTATCGATTCACGAGCGGAGATTGTTGCGGCCAACAGCTGAACTGGGCTTTGATTTTGGCTTCACTGATCATTCTGCCGTTTCCGCGGCTTCAATGGGGCCGCGCTCAGATGAGCGCGGAAATTTCCGAATGCCTCCGGTCAGCGCACTCAAAGAAAACACACTTCAATGGGGCCGCGACTCACATGACTTTTCACTCCTCCTCGTCGCGGAATGCAACGTTGTTCGGGGAAATATCGAGAAGGTATATGTCCAACTCCTGGAAAGCTCGAATGAGGTCCTCGACAGCATTCCATCGCGGACCGAACCGATTCCGATTTTCTCGCTCACATTCGAGCATAACATTCTCGGGGAAACTGGGCGGTCGATTGAGAAATGCGCCGGCAAAATCGAGGATAAACGGTTTTTTTACGATGGTCATTTCGATCGCCCTGAAGTGGTCGTTGAAGCTCAGAAGCTGCGGCACGTGAAATCCTCTGATCTCACTGACACGATGCTCTGCCAGGCGCTGATAGACGCTCTTCTCACGATAATACGGCTCGGAATGCTCGTGAAATTTCACTGCCGATTGGCCCGGTTTCGCTTTGCTTTCGACGACGAACACAGTGACCATGAATGCCGAAACCGAGACGCTCGCGCAGCACTGCCCCATGTTGCTGCGCATAGTCTCGGGCGATCTGGAGAAATTCCTCATCCATGATACCGACAATGACTGGGCATTCAGCAGATGTGGAGATGCAGTTGTTGCTCAACGGCACATCCATCTCCATCGCACAACTTGGCCCCGATTTCGTCATCCTCGACGCCGTCGTCGAGCAGCAGCCGCCCGCTGATGCGGAAATCCTTCTGCGTGTGGACGAGAGCGAGCGTCGATTGACGGTGTTCCTTCCCGAGGGAATCGGACGGGAACGGAAAAAGGTCCGAATCACGGAAAGATAGGTTTGACACGGCCCAATGATCGCCTAAAGATCCGGGCGATGTCAATATCTTTGTGTTATCTTTCAGTGACGTATCGCTATGGAGCAAGAAGTGAAGGCTGAACGTTTCCACCAATTCTTCCGCGCTGCGTTCGGGGAAGAAGTCACGCCATTTGACTATCAAGCCAGGCTCGCTGGCGGTAAGGACGGCACGTCATGCGAATCGAAACTCATCAACATCCCTACCGGTTGCGGCAAGACCGCTGCGGTAGTGCTCGCGTGGTTGTGGAATCGGGTAAATAAACAGCGCGCCGATTGGCCGCGCCGTCTGGTGTATTGCCTGCCGATGCGCACACTCGTTGAGCAGACGCGTGACGGCGCTGAGGCGTGGGTCGAAAAACTAGACCTTACGAACAAGGTCGGTCTCCACATCCTCATGGGCGGCGAAGAGAAGACAGATTGGGATCTCTATCCCGAACACGATGCCATCCTCATCGGCACGCAAGACATGCTCCTCTCCCGCGCCTTGAACCGCGGCTATGGCATGAGCCGCTACCGCTGGCCGATGCAGTTCGGCCTGCTCAACAGCGATTGCCTTTGGGTGCTCGATGAAACGCAATTGATGGGAGTCGGTGTCGAGACGAGCGCGCAGCTCGATGCCTTCCGGTCCTCCTCCACACTCAGCCTATGCCTGACGTGGTGGATGAGCGCCACGCTCGACGAGGCTCAACTCGCGACCGTTGACCACAAGAAACCCGAGATCGGCTGGCCGACGATTTCTCTCAGCGAAAGTGATTGCGGATTGCCGGCGGTGCGTGACCGCATCGAGGCACGGAAGACTCTCACCGCCGCGCCACTCGCCCTCGATTCGGCGACCAAGAAGGACTACGCAAAGCACGTCGCTGAACTCGTCACGGCCGGTCACGAAAAGGATTCGCTGACGTTGGTCGTCGTGAACCGCGTCAACCGTGCGCAAGCGATTTATTCCGCGCTGCGCAAAAGCGGCGTTCCGAAAGAACGGCTCGCTCTCATCCACTCGCGCTTCCGTCCAGCGGATCGCGAGCGGCACCAGGCGCTGCTCGCCACCAGCGGCGACCGCATCATCATCGCCACACAAGCTGTCGAGGCGGGCGTGGACATTTCCGCACGGCTGCTCATCACTGAACTGGCCCCGTGGGCTTCACTCGTTCAGCGCTTTGGCCGCTGCAATCGCGGCAATGACGGTGTGTTTTTTGATAACGCCGAAGTCATTTGGATCGACATGGAGACCGCAGCGGATGACCTCGCATTGCCCTACACCGCGGAGGAGCTGAACGCCGCTCGCGATGGAATGCGCCAAGCCGGTTCCGATGTCGGCGCGGCGTCTCTCAAAAAAGTAAGCGTCCCCGTTCCGCGCGTTGTCCGCCCCGTTTTGCGCCGTAAAGACCTCCTTGATCTTTTCGACACCACTCCCGACCTCTGCGGGAACGATCTCGATGTCTCCCGCTACATCCGCGACGGCGACGATACGGACGTGCAAGTTTTCTGGCGCGAGTGGGAGGGAATTGTTCCGCCGGTTCAGCGTTCCGCTCCGGCGCGAGAAGAACTGTGTTCAGTCCGCATCGGAGAACTCCGGAAATTGCTCATGAAACTGACTCCGAAAGGTCTAAACGCATGGCGCTGGGACTTTCTCGAAAAGGAGTGGACAAAAGCCGCTCCAAACAAAGTTCACCCAGGTCAGACTTACCTCGTGCCGTGTAAAGGCGGCGGATATTCGGCAGACACCGGGTGGGATATTCAAATCTCAGACGCCGTGAATTCGCTGGCCCCGGAGGATGCCGAAAACCCGGAAGGTAATGACGACGAGCCGCTTTCCGAAACGCCGGTGTGGCAGACCATCGCGCAGCATACCGAAAACGTGTGTCGCGAGCTTGATCTGCTCTTGGAGCGTCTCGGCGATGTTGAAACCGCGCCGCTGCGAACCGCTGCTCTGTGGCATGATGCCGGCAAGGCACACAAAGCTTTCCAAGCTGCGATCCGCGATCAAATCGACGGCGAGGAACGTCCGCTCGCTTTCAAAGACTGCCACGTCGTCGCCAAAGCTCCGGGAGCAGACAAGTGCACCGCCCATCCCGGATGGTGGCAACCGCGAAAAATGAAAGGCTTTCGTCACGAACTCGCCTCCGCTCTCGCCTGGCTCCTCACCGCACCCGACGACGCCCCCGAACGCGATCTCATTGCCTATCTCATCGCCGCGCATCACGGCAAAGTGCGCCTGTCCATCCGCGCCTTGCCAAACGAATCAACACGCGATGGTGCCACCGATGAGTTGCACGCGCGCGGCATCTGGCATCTTGACGAACTCCCCGCGGCCGGTCTCCCCGGCGGCGCAACCGCCCCGGTCACGCTCGATCTCAGCTTCATGAAAATGGGCGACGGCCCGCACGGCGCTTCATGGCTCGCCCGCACGATCGCTCTGCGCGACCACTTCGGTCCATTCCGTCTCGCCTACCTCGAAACACTGCTCCGCGTCGCCGACATGCGCGCGTCTGCACTCGCCACCTCGAACGCCTAAGCCGATGCCAACTCTCAAACTCAATGGCTGCGCGCCAGTCCCGATCGCCCATTACCTCAAAGCTCTCGGCATCCTCCGCCTCGTAGCCGAGCAGCGCGACGCCAGCGCGCTCGGATGCTGGAAAGGAAACACCTTCGAGCTGACCTCGACTCTCGACCGTGAATCGCTCCTCAAGTTCTTCCTCGAAGACTACCAACCCACGCCGATCATCGCGCCGTGGAATGGGGCGAGCGGGTTCTATTTCCGTGAAGGAAAGACGAAGGAGAAGGACGCGACTGGAAAACAAATCAAGACAGGCGTTCGCGACCAAGGAACCGCAGCAACCGCCATCGTCGCCAAGTTTCTTTCCGCGCGTTCAGGGCGACTCGAGGGCTTTGTCACAGTGATTCAACTGGCGAAGACGATTCTCTCAGACCTTGGATTTACTGCTTCGCCGAAAGAGGAGGAAAAGGCGGAACTACTCGGCATCCTTCGTGGTCAATTACCGGATCGATATGTCGAGGTTCTCGACGCTGCGTTTGTTATCCTGAAGGACGGAGCGAAACCTCCACCGCTTCTTGGGACGGGACTAAATGACGGCGCATTGGATTTCAGCAGCAACTTCATGCAACGGCTGACTGACCTTTTCGATCTCGATACCGGGCTGCCAACGACCGAATGCCGCAGTTGGCTGGAGGGTTCCTTATTTGAAGTCCCTATTATTGGACTGAGCGATAGCGCGATCGGACAATTTCATCCTGGTGCGGGCGGTGGCCCAAACTCCACGACTGGCTTTGATGCAAAGCCGGCGATGAATCCGTGGGACTTCATCTTGATGCTTGAGGGCGCGATCCTCTTCGCCGGAGCGGCGGTCAAGCGGCTCGAAACCGCAGAGATGGGGCAACTCGTCTATCCGTTCTGCGTCAAGCAAGCGGGTGTGGGCTACGGCAGCGCCGCTCTTTCCGATGAAACAAATTCACGCTGCGAAATGTGGTTGCCACTTTGGGAGCAGCCAGCCGCGTTGACGGAACTCAAGGCACTGCTCGGCGAAGGCCGCGCGCAAGTCGGCGGGCGTTCGGCGCGTAATGGCGTGGACTTCGCGCGCGCCGTCGCAACGCTCGGCGTGGATCGCGGGATCGGCGCTTTTCAACGCTACGGTTTCCAAGTCCGCAATGGGCTCGCCTATTTCGCAACGCCGCTGGAGCGGGTGATCGTGCGGCGCAATCAACTCGCCTCGCAACTGCTCGCGCCCATCGACGACTGGCTGGAAAAGCTCCGCCGCGCAGCGCGGGCGGATGGTGCGCCCTCTTCCGTGCAGCGCGCGGCACGAGCGCTCGAAGCCGCGATCATCGCCTTTTGCAAAACTGCGGACGCGCCGCGTGTTCAAGAACTGCTTATCTCTCTCGGCGAATCCGAAGCCGCCCTCGCCGCAAGTTGGAAATGGACGCGCGAGTCTTTTCTCTCGCCGGTCCCGTTGCTCGCGCCTCAGTGGATGCGCGAAGCGAACACCGGCACGGCGGAGTTCCGCCTCGCTGCCGCGCTGGCAAGCGTCAACGCCTTCCACGGTAAGACCGCGCATCCGTTGCGATGCCATCTCGAACCGGTCCAGCCCGCAGGCGGTCGGGAGAAGCGCTGGTATTCCTGGACGGAAACGGTCGAAACCAATGTCGTCTGGCGCGAGGGCGATCTCGCGGGAGTGTTGAATACCATCTTCGTCCGGCGGCTCATGCTTGCCGCAAAGAACGGCGCGGAATCTTACCCCGACTCCGCCGCGATTCCGGCGCGGCTCGCCGACATCGCCTCGTTTATCGAAGGCCGCACCGATGACCGACTTATTGCCCGCCTGCTCTGGGGCATGGTCTTGATCGACTTCGGCGGTGACTACTCCGCTGATTTCAAGATTGGCTTTCCCGCCGAACACCGCGATCCGCCAGCGCTCTACGCACTGCTTAAGCTCTGCTTCTCGCGCCACGAACTGCGAGGCGCTCACGTTCCGATCATACCCGCAATCCATCAGCGGGCTCGCGTGGGCGATGGACTCCAAGCCTCACTCCTCGCCGCCCGAAGGCTCCGCGCCTCCGGGCTCGCGCCGGCCGTCGATCGAATTCCCGCGCGCGGCGCGTCCGTGATCCGCACCGCAGCGGCGCTCCTCTTTCCGCTCACCGAAGACGATCTCGCCCACATGGCTGAGCGCGTCCTCCGCCCAACCGAACAACAAACCCAACCAACACCAGTCGCATTATGAACCTCGCCCCACTCGCCAACGAATCCCGCCTCCTCGTTGAGGCCAAGCTCAAGCCGATCCAAGGCAGCCGCTTTCAACCCACGGGCTTCCCCGATCTCGGACCTGCCACTTACGCGCTGCCGGATGGAACGCCGATGCTGCTCGTCGAATCCGCGCAGAGCATGGCCAACCGGCTGGAGAACGTCTGCTGGGACGGGAACGCGAACAACTGGATCGAGCCGTTGCGCGGGCTTCCTTTCGTGCAGGTGAAGGACAAGGCCGGCCTACCGCTCACGAACTCGGTCCTCGAAGCGCACCGACTGAACAGCCCCTACATCCTCGAAGGCAAAGACAAGAGTTTCGTGACGAAGCTCAAGCAGGAACTTGGCACCGATGACGCGACGCGCGTCGATCTCCGCAAGCTCGCCAACGTGCTTTTGAAATATGACGTCAACTCGCTGATTCATGGAATCTTCATCGCCAAGGCCGAGATCGCCGGCGGACGGATGCGCCTTCCGCGCGTGCTTACGTCGTTCATCGAGGCTCGAAATGTCACCGTCGCCGCGAGCGGTGGAGTGAAGAACGATCACGTCAACCCAGGCAAAGGTGACGAAGGAAAAACGAGCAAAGAAGGCTTCGGCAATGTGCCGTTTCATCGCGACGAGTTCTGCGGCGAAATCATCGCGTTCTTCAACGTCGATCTCTCCCAACTCCGCGGATACGGCTTCGGTCCTGCGGTGACGGAACTGCTCATTGCGCTTTCGATTTTCAAAATCCAGAAGCTGCTCGATGGCAATTGCCGCCTGCGGACGGCGTGCGATCTCATGGTGGATGGCACGCCCGCCGTGACGCGCCCGAGCGGATTCGCGCTTCCGTCATTGAAAGAACTGGAAGCCGCGCTGCCGAAGCTCATCACGGCTGCGTCGAAGAATTTCAGCGAAGCAAAGGATCGCGAAGTCACCTTCGAATGATCGCGCTCCGGTTCCAGTTCGTCGCCGGGCGCTGGCACGCCACCGCCTGGGGTAGCCACGTCAATGAAGGCGTGCCCGACTGGCCGCCCGCCCCCTGGCGCATCTGCCGGGCTTTGATCGCGACTTGGTTTCACAAGCATCGCGCCGTTTTCGAGGAAGACCGTGTGCGCGCCCTCATCGACGCACTCGCTTCTGCCGCGCCATCGTATGCGCTGCCGGCGGCGACCTCTTCCCACACGCGCCACTACATGCCGCTCGCAGATGGCAAAAAAACAAAAGTCTTCGATACGTTCGTCCACCTCGGTTCCGGTGAATCGGTCACCGTGCTCTGGCCGGTGAAACTCGACGCCGCGCAACGCGAACTGCTCTCGGCGCTCCTCGTCAGCATGAATTACTTTGGCCGCGCCGAGAGTCTGGTCGAGGCCGCACTGCTTCCCACGACGGCGCTGCTCCCGGCGAAGACAGCGCGCCCCCTGACCAACAGCGAACCGTTGCTGCCGGACGAAGAGCCGATCCGCCTTCTCGCACCCGAGACGCCGCTGGAATATGGCGCATGGCTCGGAAAGCAGGCGGTGCCGCCGGTGAAAACGAAAAGCAAAGCGAAAGCCAAAGCACCCCTTGCTCCGCCCTCCATCTTCGACGCACTCCTCGCCGATACCGGCGATCTCAAAGCCGCCGGATGGAGCCAGCCGCCCGGCTCCCGCTGGGTTGAATTCGCTCGCCCGGCAGAGCCTTTCCGTATCGCTCCGCAACGCCAGCCCGCACCCGATGACCGCCGCCCGACTGTCGCCCGCTTTGCCGTTGTCAGTAATGTGCCGCCGCGCATCACCGAAGCGCTCAGTCTCGGCGAACGCTTTCACCGCGCTCTCGTCTCGCGATGTGCCGCGCCGGTCTTCACCGGTTGCGACACCGCCGGGCAGCCGCTCGCCGACGGTCATCAACACGCCTTCTATCTTTCAGAGTGCGATCCGCAGCGCGGACGGGTAAAGTTTCTCACTCTCTACGCCCGGATGGGATTCGACGCCGAAGCCCGTCGCGCCCTCGAACAACTTCGCCAGACGTGGGGCTACGACGGCCACAAGCTCCAGCTCATTCTTCTTGGCACCGGCGAGCGCGCCGACTTTGCCGGAGACAATGCCGACGCCGGACACTCGCTCCCGCTCGCTTCGTCAAAGGAATGGACTTCGCTCACACCTTTCGTCCCAACCCGTCACCTCAAGACGCGCAACAATGGAACACCCAAGCTCGATGAAACCGGACTGGCTATCGGCTCGCCTGAGCACGACCTCCGCCGACTTCTGAAACAAGCGGGTTTTCCTGAGCCGTCGAAGATCGAACTCATCCCGCACCTCACGCTCGGAGCTGGCCGCATCCGCTGGCTCGAATTTCAGCGCACGCGGAAACACGGCGACGGTGTGCGAGCGGGCGAACGCAGCTACGGATTCCGCATCACGTTCCCCGATTCCGTCGATGGACCGATTGCCCTCGGATATGGCGCTCACTTCGGATTAGGGCTGTTCATCCCTGCCGAGCAAACATAGAAAGCAGGCAACAAACAGGAGACTGCCATGCGCAAAAGAAATCGTTCGGGACGTGGGGCGCGTCGCCGCTCAGGGGGAGACGGCGGGCAGGACTTAATTGCGACGCAGCTCTCAGAGGTCGTTAAGCAAGCCTTCGCGGCGGGTGAAGAAATAACTGGCGCGACTACGCCCCCGCCTACGAGCCCGGTCATCGGATTGCCCGGGGATAATCCACCAACAACGAGGTTGGGCACACTTGGCGAAACGGAGACCGCCCCCGCGTTCACGGAGTCGGCTGACCTGGAGCGACCGAAGCCCTTGCCAACAGAGGAGCCTTTGCCGGCGCGGATGCTGAACGAGTTCGTCTATTGTCCGCGGCTTTACTACTACGAGTTTGTCGAAGGCGTCTTTGTCCATAACGCGGACACGATGCGCGGCGCAGCGATTCACACGCGCGTCGATTCTGGTTCGGGCGCGATGCCGCCCGCCGAGGGCGGGAAGTCGGAAACACAAGAGCCGGAAATAATTCATAGCCGCTCGGTGTCGCTCGGGTCAGATCGACTGGGCGTGACAGCCAAGATTGATCTCGTAGAGGTGCGAGCCGCGCAAGTAGATGCCGTATCGGACGAGCCTGACCTTTTTTCAAAAGTTGAAGTCTGCCCTGTCGATTACAAAGCCGGTGCTCCGCGCGAAACCGAAGAGGGGAAGGAACTATGGGACGCGGACAAGATGCAGGTCGGTCTCCAATGCCTGCTGCTGCGCGATAACGGCTACGCTTGCAACGAAGGAATCATCTATTATCGCGCGACCAAGCAGCGCGTGCGGCTCGTTATCACGCCGGAAGTTGAGGCTTGGGTATTGCAAAAAATCCGAGAGGCCCGCCAGTGTGCCGCCGGACCCATCCCGGCACCACTCGTCGATTCGCCAAAGTGCCCGCGCTGCTCGCTTGTCACCGTCTGTTTGCCTGACGAAACGCGGATGCTGGCGCAGCGAGCGGCTATGGGCGAAGCCGACCAATCACTTCTTACTGCTCGGCAAGCTCCCGCCGGTGAACCCCGCCGTCTCATCGCTGCGCGCGACGATACGCGCGCGCTTTATCTCAACTCGCCCGGTCTCTTCGTCGGACGCAGCGGCGAGGTTTTGCAGGTGAAAGAAAAGAAGCAACTCGTGCAGGAGGTGCGGATAAACGATCTGTCTCATATCGCGCTTTTCGGGAACATCCAAATCTCGACGGCCGCGGTGCAGGCATTATGCGAGGCCGACGTGCCAGTGACCTACTTCTCAATGGGCGGCTGGTTCTATGGTTTCACACGCGGGCATTCGCTCAAGAACGTGTTCACACGCGTCGAGCAATTCCGGCTCGCGCGTGATCCAAAGGTACGGCTGTGGTTGGCACGCAGCTTTGTCATTGGAAAAATCCGGAACCAGCGCACGATGCTCATGCGCAATCATCTGGAACCGCCGCCGCCGATTCTCGCGAAGCTAAAGAATTCTGTCAGCACCGTCCTCGCTGCGCAAAGTATCGAAGAACTCCTCGGAATTGAAGGCGCTGCGGCCTCTTTTTATTTCGGGCAATTCAATGGGATGATCAAAATCGAGGATGAACTCGCTGTCTCTGAACCCTCAAAGCTAAACCTGCAGCTTCGGTTCAACTTTGATTTTGCCGGACGTAAACGCCGTCCACCCACCGATCCGGTCAACGCTCTGCTCTCGCTCGCTTACAGTCTGCTAGCGAAGGATTGCACGATTGCCGCGCTGGCTGTCGGCTTTGATCCGTATATCGGGTTCTATCATCAGCCGCGCTTCGGACGGCCTGCGCTTGCGCTTGATGTCATGGAAGAATTCCGACCATTGATTGCCGAGTCATGCGTGCTCACCGCGATTAACAATCGGATGATCACCGAGAAGGATTTCGTTCGCGCGGGCCGCGCGGTGAACCTTAGTGCAGCCGGCCGGAAACAATTCTTCGTGGCATATGAAGCGCGAATGAATCACCTCGTCACGCATCCGATCTTTGACTACAAAGTGACTTATCGTCGGGCACTGGAACTGCAATTTCGGATTCTGGCGCGGTATCTCACACGTGAGATTGATGAATATGTCCCCTTTATGACGAGGTGAGGTGCCGCGATGAGAACGACGTATCTCGTTTGCTACGACATTTCCAACGACCGGCGCTTGCGAAAAGTTTTCAGGACGTGCCGCAATTATGGCGATCACCTGCAATACTCAGTTTTCGAATGCGACCTGAGCGAAGTCGAGGTGGTCAACTTGGAACGCGAACTTGGCCAAATAATCAATCACGATGAAGATCAAGTGCTCTTCGTTGCGATTGGCCTCACCGAAAGTCGCGGGGAACGCGTCGTCCGTGCCTTAGGTTTGCCATACGTTAAGCTTGATGCACCGTGTTATGTTATATAAGCAGCCGGCATTGCCACCGAGCAAACGTTCTTTGACAGAACAATTATCTCCGAAGTCGCGAGCGCTTAGATGGCGCTCGAATGTCCAGCGCCGCTCGCGTGTGGCAGTTTACGCAGTAAAAATGACATGAAAAAGCGGAATATGAATGAATCTCGTGCCGATAAAGGCCCTTCTCACGAAGTGCCGCTCGGAAACGTTGATTTTGATCATTCAAAACAAGGCTGTTACAACGAAGGTATCTCCGCGCTCACGTGAGCGCGGCCCCATTGAAGCATGGCTTTGATGGTTGGATTGATATCGGGAACGAACATCTCCGCGCTCACGTGAGCGCGGCCCCATTGAAGCAATTCTGATAGCTGGATGCAACGTCACGCTGCCGTTATCTCCGCGCTCACGTGAGCGCGGCCCCATTGAAGCATTATTCGATCAACCCAGGACTTCCTGCGGTGGTGAACATCTCCGCGCTCACGTGAGCGCGGCCCCATTGAAGCGACCTCGACCGCGCTCCGGAAAATTGAAATTCAGAATATCTCCGCGCTCACGTGAGCGCGGCCCCATTGAAGCACGATTATGTGAGTGGCCTGAGTTAGTGATTTCAGGATCTCCGCGCTCACGTGAGCGCGGCCCCATTGAAGCAAATACCTCGCGATTCGCAGCCGCCTCGTTCGACACGATCTCCGCGCTCACGTGAGCGCGGCCCCATTGAAGCATTACCTACAACGGCGCGCCTCTCGCGGTGCTTCTTATCTCCGCGCTCACGTGAGCGCGGCCCCATTGAAGCAAAATTCCCGTAGCGCTGCCACCAACAAAGGACGCAACCTATCTCCGCGCTCACGTGAGCGCGGCCCCATTGAAGCGCGTCGATCTTTTGTGTGAATTTCGACGGCACAGTCGAATCTCCGCGCTCACGTGAGCGCGGCCCCATTGAAGCTCATGCTGGGTCCAGCGTCACGCTGGCGGCTGTTTCGAATCTCCGCGCTCACGTGAGCGCGGCCCCATTGAAGCTCATGCTGGGTCCAGCGTCACGCTGGCGGCTGTTTCATATCTCCGCGCTCACGTGAGCGCGGCCCCATTGAAGCGTCGAATACCAGTTCCTGGACGACATCGACATCAATGATCTCCGCGCTCACGTGAGCGCGGCCCCATTGAAGCCAAGCCATCCTGAATGTCCAGAGCAAGTCGGGCAACCGTATCTCCGCGCTCACGTGAGCGCGGCCCCATTGAAGCTGCAATTCAAGTATCCGGTCCTCTCGACGGTGATGAGCGATCTCCGCGCTCACGTGAGCGCGGCCCCATTGAAGCAATTCGTGCCCGTACGCGCCGCCGTTGCGTAATCGATCTCCGCGCTCACGTGAGCGCGGCCCCATTGAAGCATAAAGCGCGCGCTTGTCCGCCGGCGCCACGCCAGACATCTCCGCGCTCACGTGAGCGCGGCCCCATTGAAGCGGACACATCCGCTGTCTAATCCCCACGCGCGCCGTTCTGACTGCGGGTTCCGAGGCCCCCACGGCGTGATTATCCGACCGAGGTCTGTTCAATTCCGTTCTCTTCGTGTAGACGTTTTTCAATCCTTTGAAATGCAGCCCGTCGCACGAAGAACTGAACTGATTTGGGAAGGCAAGTACGACGCTAACGGCAAACGCGTCGCGCCTTTGCGTGTGCAATTGCCGTTTCAGACCGTCGAGATGGTCAACGAATCGGCGCAGGAGCGGCAGCGAGCGCTGTCGCTCTTTGAATCGCCGGGGGGATATCTTGCGAAGGAATGGCGAAACCGGTTGATTTGGGGCGATAAAAAATATGTACTGCCGTCACTGGTCGCAGAGTTCGCGGGCAGGGTGAATCTTATTTACATTGACCCGCCGTTCGACACGGGTGCCGATTTTTCGTTCACAACAAGCGTCCCAGATCATCCGGATGCATCCGATGATGATTCTTTTGTTTTCACGAAAGAGGCAAGCATCATCGAGCAAAAGGCATATCGCGACACCTGGGGAAGAGGACTCGATTCATATCTTCAGTGGTTTTACGAAGCTGCCGCGCTGCTTTACGAAATGCTCCATGAAACGGGGGGCATCTACGTACATCTCGACTGGCATGTCTCTCATCAGGCTAAAGCTGTTTTAGACGAAGTGTTCGGCAGCGAAAACTTCCGAAACGAAATCGTGTGGAAACGCGCCAGCACTGTAAAAGGCAACTTCGGTCAAGGAAGCAGGCTTTGGAGTCCAAATACAGAGAGCATTTTCTTCTACACGAAGACTGGGAACTATTTCCTTGAGCCTATTTTTTTACCTTATTCGACTGAATACATCGAAACATTTTTCCGATACCGAGAACCCGACGGGCGCAGGTACCGCCTGATAAGCATGATTGGGCCGGGAGGTGAGGCGAAAGGAAATCCATTGTACGAAGTAATGGGAGTCAAGCGCCCGTGGCGTTACTCGAAAGAAAAAATGAAGGACCTCATTGCCAATGGCTTGGTTGTGCAGACAAGTCCCGGATCAGTTCCGCAGAGGAAACAGTATCTGGAAGGTGGCCGAGGCGTCGCTGTTCAAACGTTGTGGAATGACATAGAAGCTCTGAGCCCGTCTTCAAACGAACGGCTCGGTTATGCGACACAAAAACCTGAAGCATTGCTCGATCGAATACTCAAAGCGTCATCTAAGGAAAACGATTTAGTACTGGATTGCTTTGTCGGCAGTGGAACGACCGCGGCCGTAGCTGAGAAACTGAATCGTCAGTGGATCGCGTGCGACCTCGGACGTTTTGCGGTTCACACGTCACGCAAGCGGCTGTTATCGATTCCCAACGTGCGTCCATTTGTCGTTCAGAATCTTGGCAAGTATGAGCGGCAGATATGGTCAACAGGCGAGTTTGGTAACGGACAGACCACCGAAACGAAACTAGAAGCTGCGGGCCGACAGCGGGCGTACACAGAATTCATTCTCCACCTTTACGGCGCTCAGCCGATCCACGGTTACACATTTCTCCACGGACTGAGGTCGGGTCGCATGGTTCACGTTGGCTCAGTCGATGCCCCAATTAGTCTCGGCGACATCACGCAAATCGCCGCCGAATTCAAAAAGGCGATCGGCAGCGGAAAGGATGCGCCGAAAACAAATGGAGTGGACGTTCTCGGCTGGGATTTTGCTTTTGAAATTAATGAAACGGCGCAGCAGCAGGCCGCGGCTGCGAACATTCAGATGAAGTTCTGGCGCATTCCGCGCGAAGTAATGGAAAAGAAAGCCGTCGAACAAGGCGACATCAAGTTCTTCGAGCTCGCCGCGCTGTCAGTCGGGACCAAAACCAAGGATCGCAAAGTTACGCTTAAATTAAACGATTTTGTCATCCCGCCCGACGATGTTCCCGAAGAGGTGCGTAAGGCCGTGACGCACTGGAGTCAATGGATCGATTACTGGGCGGTCGATTGGGACAACAAAGGCGACACGTTTCATAATGAGTGGCAAACCTATCGCACACGCAAAGACAACTCGCTCGCACTTGAAGCGACGCACGAATACGCCGAGGCGGGCGATTACAGAATTGTCGTAAAAGTGATCGACATTCTCGGCAACGACACGACCAAAGCGGTTAACGTTCGAATTGCTCGCTAGAAATGCCTCGCCGAAAAAAAGAAGCCGGCAATCAGCTCAATTTGCTCGAAGCGAAGGTCGCGACAGCTCCCTGCGTCCCGGCCTTGCGCATTGCGGTACAGAAATGGCGAGACTCGGGATGTCGCGGAGTTACAGACACAACTTCGATTCTCTTAAATTACTGGTTCAAGACCGATCATCGCCTATCGAATGGCCAGTTCTTCAGGTACCACGATTTCCAGCGCGAGGCCGTCGAAACGCTGGTTTATCTTTATGAGGTCGCAAAGATTCGCCGCTTCAAAGATTTGGCTCAGACTTACGCGGCCAGCAATGATCTGAGCCGTCTGCTGCAATACGATCAATTCGCCCGTTACGCCGTCAAGATGGCCACCGGCAGTGGCAAGACGAAAGTGATGTCGCTCGCGATTGGCTGGCATTATTTCAATGCAGTTAACGAAGGTCGCGATGATTTCGCCAAGACGTTTTTGATTCTGGCTCCGAACGTCATCGTGTTCGAGCGGTTGCGGACCGACTTTGAAGGCGGGCGGATTTTCCGAACCGATCCAATCGTGCCGCCGCAATTGGAAATCTTTGCGCGCGAGCTTCAGTGCTACATGCGCGGTGAAACCGAACGAGCGAGTTCACTCGGTGCGATTTATCTATCGAACATTCAACAGTTCTATGCTCGCGATGGCGCTGCATCAGATGAACCGGATGTGATGACCGCGGTGATGGGACCGAAGCCGCCCGCGCAGACAACAGAATCTGCCGAGTTCATTGAGCGGATAATCGAGCGCGGTGAGCCGGTCCTCGTGATCAATGACGAGGCGCATCATACGCACGACGAAGAGAGCGAATGGAATAAGACGATTCGAAACGTCGCGGCGGACGCTCCGAAGGGAATCGTCTCACAGTTGGATTTCACCGCCACGCCGCGTCACAGCAAAGGTCAATTGTTCTCGTGGACGGTTTACGATTACCCGCTGAAGCAAGCGATCATCGACAATGTGGTCAAACGCCCGTTGAAGGGAATCGCGAGTGGCATTTCGGAGCAACGATCCGATATCGCCAGCACTCGCTATCAAGCGTATCTGGCGGCCGGAGTCGAGCGCTGGAAAGAATATCGTGATCAGCTCGAACCGCTGAAGAAGAAGCCGCTCTTGTTCGTGATGATGAATAGCACTGCGGATGCCGACGAAGTTGGCGACTGGCTGCAGCGCAAGTATCCCGCGGAGTTTAGCGGCGACAAACTGCTAATCATTCACACAGACAACACAGGTGAAGTTTCCAAGAAAGACGTGGAGAAAGCGCGTGAGCTTGCGCGCCAGGTAGATGCCGAAGCCAGCCCGGTAAACTGTGTCGTGAGCGTCTTAATGCTGCGTGAAGGCTGGGACGTGCAAAGCGTCACCGTGATCGTCGGTCTGCGACCGTACACTTCGAAGGCGAACATTTTACCGGAGCAAACTATCGGGCGCGGCTTGCGGTTAATGTTTCGCGGAATGGAACGCGGCAGTTACGTCGAACACGTCGATGTGATCGGAAACAAGACGTTCATCGAATTTGTCGAGCAACTCGAACGAGAAGAGGAACTGAAACTGGAGACTTTCGAAGTCGGTAAAGAGAAAGTCGTTATCGTTACGATTGCACCCGATCCAGCGAAGATCGACAAGGACATTTCGATGCCGCAGTTGAGTCCAATCCTCACGAGGAAAAAATCTTTATCGGAGGAAATTGCATCTCTCGACGTGCTGAATTTTACGTCTCCTGTATTGCCGAAGACGGAACAGAGCAAAGAGGCGCAGGATTTTCGCTACGAAGGCTACGATTTCATCACCCTTCAGAAAGTTGTTGAGCGCGAATACAAAATACCGGAGCCGCAGACGGCGGAGGAAGTTATCGGCTACTACGCGCGCCGAATTGCGCAAGATGTGAAACTGCCGTCGCAATTCGCGGCGCTCGTTCCAAAAGTGCGCCAGTTTTTGGAGAAGAAAGCATTTGGAGAAGCAGTGGACCTGAGGTCGCGAGCCATGGTGAAAGCGATCAGCAGCAATGTCGCTTCGTACGTGACTATTAACACTTTCGTAAAAGCGTTGCGTAGTTTGGTCGTGGAAGAATTGAAGCCGCAGTTGCTAAATACGGGAAGAAAACTTTCTGAGACAGTTCCATTCCCATGGTCGCGACCGACTTTTTCCGCCAAGAAATGCATCTTCAATCTCGTGCCATGTGACAATGAGTTTGAGAAGGAGTTCGCCAAGTTCCTGGAAAAATCGCCGGATGTTGAGCGGTTCTCGAAGTTGCCACAGCAATTTGGATTCGTAATCGAGTACACGGACGCGACCGGAAATCTCAGGTATTATGAACCGGATTTTGTTGCGATTTTGAGCGACGACAATCGCTACATCGTCGAAACGAAAGGGCAGGAAGACGTGAACGTGGCTAACAAAGACCGAGCCGCCGCAATCTGGTGTGAAAATGCGTCAATGCTTACAGGCGAGGCATGGGGGTATCTCAAAGTGAAGCAAAGCGAATACACCAAACTGCAAGCCGACACTTTTGGTGATCTAAGCGTGCTTAGACAAACTTCTCTCTTGTCCCACTAGTTGAGGTTTCATCTCCCATCTCGCAAAGACATTGAGCTTTCTCCTTCCGGGCTTCCGCGCTGCGGTTCCTCCCTTTAAAAGCTCAAAGACTTTATTCGAAATCGATTGCCATGCTCCTTGAAGAAATGCGAAGAACGCGCGCTTAGGATTACCGTTCTTCAAATAATTGAGCGCACGAATCCTGTTTAATCGACGTGACAAAACGTGACAAATTTGTACGGAATTTGTGCCTTTTAGTAACCAAATCGATTTTCGACTTTGCGGCCGGCGTGTATATAAGTGACTAATAATAAGACCATTATAGAAGAACAATTGGTCACAAAAAACTTGCACTCGACGGGTTCGAATCCCGTTAGGGTCGCCCCTTTAGCTGGGGCACTTGAAAAAGCTCGGTTTAACGGCTTGGTTATAGTAGGAGATCGTACCGGAGAATTATCATTGCAGATGCAGACCGCTTTTTTCCAATCTGGCGTTGAACATCCACATGGCGGTCGCGCCCGTGCCATCATCAAAGCGCATCCGGAAGTTCGACAGTTGATGGTCAGAAATCCGTACACGGCCGCGATCACACTGTCGCTGCTGATCGTGCAAACGGCGATTGCATATGGGATGGGAAAACTCGGGTTCGGTTACTGGTGGCTCAGCCTTCTCGTGGCTTATTGCGTGGGCGCGTTCGCCAATCATGCCAACTATGTGATCATCCATGACGCAACGCATAATCTGATTTTGCGGAGCAAAAGCTGGAACAAAATGTTCGCGATCATCGCTGACCTTCCGAATTTGACGCCCGGTGCGATAGGCTTCCGGGTTTATCATTTGAAGCACCACTCACACCAGGGCGATTACGAGCACGACGCTGACCTGGCGAATCTCTGGGAAGCGCGTCTCGTGGGCAACAAGTGGTATCGCAAGGCGATTTGGCTGATGCTCTTTCCGTTTTTCCAGTTGACGCGCCCTCCCCGTTTAAAGGCGATTACGATGTGGGACAGGTGGTTCGTTGTGAATTTTGCGTGTGTGGCTGCTTATGATGTGGCTGTCGTCTACTTCTGCGGTTGGGCCGGATTCTTTTATCTTGCGCTGTCGTTTCTTTTCTCCATTGGGCTGCATCCAGTCGGTGCGCGCTGGATCCAGGAGCATTACACGAACGACCCAGAGCAGGAGACCTACAGTTATTACGGACCAATCAACCGAGTTTGCCTCAACATGGGATACCACAACGAGCATCACGATTTGCCATCGATTCCTTGGAACAACTTGCCGAGACTGCGGGCGATGGCGCCGGAATTTTACGAGAATCTAAAATTTCATCGATCCTGGACTCGCTTGCTTTTCCAATTCATCTTCGACAAACGCTACAGTCTATTCTCGCGCATCGAACGAATGAAAGAGCTTGCGCCCGAGCCGCAGGCTGCCCAATCGGTTGCCGATCTTGGAGGCCGCGAAGTCGTTGGCGCGGAAGCAATCAATGTCTGAACGCACGAAACGATTCTACATTTCGAACAAGGACGAAAGCGTTCCGATGTTCGAGAGCAGATTCATGGAGTTTTTTTCCCACGTCCATCCGGCGACGCCGCTGATTCTGTACGTGCCCGTGATCGTTTACATGCTCTACCGCTCACTGGTGCAGGAGAACATGTCGATCTTGACGGTGATTGCGCTCTTCCTGATCGGCGTGCTTATGTGGACGCTATTGGAGTACATCGTCCACCGTTATGTTTTTCATTACGAACCGAAAAGCAGGGTAGGTAAGATTTTGCACTTCATTATTCACGGCGTGCACCATGATTATCCGAACGATGCGAGCCGCCTTGTTTTGCCACCTGTTATTAGTGTCCCGATGGCGGTTCTATTTTATTTCTTGTTTGCTTTCACCTTTCGGCGATTTGCCCCAGCCGTTTCGGCCGGTTTTGGCGTGGGCTACATTTGCTACGACATGATTCATTACGCTACGCATCATTTCGCGATGCAAAACAAAATCGGTCTTCGGCTGAAACAGTATCATTTACGCCATCATTACAAAGACGACGAGGTCGGCTTTGGCGTTAGCTCGCCCCTGTGGGACTACATTTTTGGGACGACCCGGAAATAATCCGGACCGCCGCAAAATCGGGAGAGAGAGGATCTAAAAAAAGTTGCGACTAAACCCTTGCCGGGGGCCTCAGACTCAGTACACTAACTGCCCCGATATGGAACTCCGCGGCGCGCGACCGTAGGTCGTCGGGCGGAGCCTTACATAAGGCATTGAAAACAATTATCTACAAGCGATTCCAGAGAGTCATGTGCTATTGGCTGGTGGGCGAAGATTTCGCTGCTGGGTCGCGAAAATGGCAATGAAGGGGAATATCAACCGCGCATGAACCAGGACCCTTTCAAACTTAGTCTCAGTAATTTCCTGGCCGGCGAGAGCAGTGATCCGCTGCAAGCCCCGCCAAGCTTCACAAATTGGGTGCGGGACAGCGCCTGGGCCCGCGAATTGTATGAGCCCGAGCTCCTCGGAACGGCGGACGCACACACGACTATCAATTACGACGGCAAGCCGCTCTCCGTCATCAATCTCTGTTCGTATAATTATCTCGGACTCGCGAATCATCCGGAGGTGATCGCGGCCGCCCATGCCGCGCTGAAAACCCATGGCTTGGGCGCCTGCGGAGCGCCAGTGCTTTCGGGCATGACCGATTTGCATCGGGAACTCGAGCGTCGGGTCGCGAAATTTCTCGGCCGTGAAGATGCCATGCTTTTCAATAGCGGATTTGGCGGCGCGCTCGGGACAATCTCTGGATTTCTTCGCAAGAGCGATGTCGCTATTCTCGACAATCGATCACATCTCAGTCTGCGTGATGGCGCGATTCTATCACGCTGCCGCACGGAGAAATTCGAACATAACGACCCGGTTTCTCTGGATACGGCGTTGAGTCGGCAACGGAATCGCCGGCAGCTTGTCATCGTGGAAGGCATCTATTCCATGGATGGCGATTTCGGAAACCTGGAGCAATTGATCAACGTTGCAGATTCGCACGGAGCCAGTGTTTTTGTCGACGAAGCGCATTCGATGTTAGGTTGCGGCGAAAATGGTCGCGGTGCGGCTGAAAAGTTTGGGGTGGAAGATCGCATCCCGCTTATTTACGGCACCTTTTCGAAAGCCTTTGGGGCGCTGGGCGGATTCGTAGCCGGTTCGAAAGAGACACTTCAGTACCTGCGGTTTTATGCGCATCCTTACGTCTATTCATGTGCGCTGCCGCCTGTGGTAGTGGCGGGAATTCTCAAAGCGCTCGATATCGGCACGAGCCAACCGGATTTGCGAAGACAGCTTTGGGAAAATGCCAAGTATTTTCACAAGCAACTGCGCGGGCTCGACATCGATACCGGAAAATCCACGACCTACATCATGCCGATAGTGATCGGCGAACGCGAACGCATGTACCGAATGGGCCACGAGTTGCGTCGGCGCGGTTTGTGGGTCGCACCGGTAGATTATCCGGCCGTGCCGTTGAATCGAATCTGCTTCCGGGCCTGCGTGAGCGCGAAACACACGCGCGCCGATCTCGACGAGGCGCTAAATATTCTCGAGGACACTCTTGTTCCGGCTGCGCTCCAAAGCGCTTAAAGCAGAGTTGGGCGCGATGTTGATGCCGGAGCAGATCCACCCCTCGCCTTCCCCGGTGGAAGCGACTTTCAAGACGCGCGAGGTGGAGGGGATTGTCGATCTTTACTTTTATCGCAAGATCGGGTTCCGCTTGGCGCAGTTTTTCGCGAAGCTCGGGATGACTCCGACGATGGTGACGTTGCTCGGCGGCGTTGTCGGAATTACGGCCGGTCATTTGTATTTCTACCGCGATCTGTACCTCAACATTGTGGGAATGGTCCTGCATATCTGCGCGAACTTACTCGACAACGCCGATGGTCAGCTCGCGCGCTTGCTAAATCAGAAAAGCAAGACCGGGCGAATCATCGACAGTCTGGTCGATCACCTGATTTTTCTTAACATCTATGTTCATCTGGCGCTTCGTTGTTTCGTCGAAGGCGCCTCGCCCGCTATTGGCCTCTTGGCGCTTGCCGCGGGGATCAGCCATGCATTGCAAGGGGCGGCCGCCGATTATTTCCGGAATGCATATCTTTATTTTGCAAGAGGGCAATCGCGCGCTGACTGGGATTCCGTTGCCACATTACAACGCGACTATCGCGACCTTAGCTGGCGCAGAGAAGCCTGGAACAAATTTTTGCTAATGACATATCTGAACTTTACGCGGCAACAGGAAATGCTGTCTCCCAACTTAAGACAATTGCGCAACGCAACCCTGGGCGAATTTTCGGACGAAGTCCCTGGCTCATTGCGCAAATCTTATCGGGATATCGCTCTCCCGATGCTGCGGTCGTGGGGATTGTTGATGACCAACACACGCATGTTTTTTCTGTTCCTTTTCATCATCATCGATCGCCCGGCGTGGTACTTCTGGCTTGAGCTAAGTGTGCTCAATGGCCTCCTGATTTATCTCATTCTCCGCCAGGAAAGAATGGCGCGCTCCTTTCTTGTGCAACCGTACCAATCCGCTGAGGTAACGGCGCGTTCCTTATAGTTCCGTGTCTCAGATCGAAGTTTTACAAATCGATTCGCCGCGAGAGCGCATTGCGTTCATTAGATTCCTCTGGCGCATTTATCGGAGCGACCCGGCCTGGGTGCCACCACTCATCCTTGAGCGAAAAGCATTCCTTGATCGTAAAAGGCATCCATTTTACCGACACGGTGACGCTGCTCTGTTTCTTGCCCGACAAAATGGCGAGATCGTGGGCCGGATCATGGCGAGCGACGATCCGAACTACAATTCATTGCACGAGTCGAATGTCGGATGCTTCGGGCTCTTCGAGTGCATCGACAATCGCGAGGTTGCGGCCGCTTTGTTCGCGGCGGCGAGTGATTGGCTACGCGCCCGGGGACGCAGCGAAATTATGGGACCGATCGATTACTCGACGAATTACGTTTGCGGATTACTCATCGACGGGTTTCAACATTCGCCCACGATCCTCACGTCGCACAATCCGCCTTACTACATTGGTCTGATCGAAAGCTGCGGCTTTACAAAAATTAAAGATTGGTACGCGTGGTGGTTCTCGGAATTTCCGGCGCCGGCGGAAAGATTGCGAAAAATCGCCATTAACCGCACTGGAAAACTCGGCGTCAAAATTCGACCTATCAACCTGAGAAAAATCACAGACGAGGGCCAACGCATCCGGACCGTTTACAATCAGGCTTGGCAGAAGAATTGGGGGTTTGTCCCGTTTACAGAAGCTGAATCCGAGCACATGGCGAAGGAAATGAAGCCTCTGATCCATCCGCAAGGAACATTGATCGCGGAGATCGGGGATGAACCTGTCGGCTTTGTTATCGGCGTGCCGGATATCAACGTCGCGTTTCGCTATCTTGATGGTCGACTGACCTGGTTTGGTTTGCCGATTGGTTTGATTAAGCTCCTTTATTACAGATTGAAAATCCGCACCGGCCCGGCTGATTGCGCTCGGTGTCGTCGAAAAGTACCGTCGCGCCGGCATCGCCGAAATGCTTGTCCTAGGTTTGATGGACGCATCGTTCAAGCTCGGGTTTACCGGCGAATTGAGCATGACGCTCGAAGACAATGTCATGGTCAATCGCTTCATCGAAGCGATGGGCGCGTCCAGATACAAAACCTACCGGATTTACCACAAGCTCTTGCCGTGACGAACATGTATGCCGGACTTTGAATGCCGCCGGATCCAAACGGCCCAGGCGGCGCGCGGAATGTGCACCGCGGCCGTTGCTACTTCCCACCAGGCTGCCAAAACAAATGCTCTTGCGGGATTGCCCGTCACGATGCCGATTGCCAGGATCCAAATATAAATATTCCGTCGCCCACCGACGAGACGAATCAGGCGATCGAAGGGGCTGAGCTCATCAATTAGCTTCCCGTAAGTGAGAAGGACGCTTCCCTTGGCGATTAGGTCGATTGTTTCCGCCAGTAAAAGCAAGGCCAAATAATAGAACGCGCCGGGCAACTGTCCGGAATTTCGAAAATGGTAAGCCAGCGCCGTCCACCACGAGATTTCGAAAAATGCGTCGAACCAATGTTCCAGTTTGCCGCTCTCGGTCGTTTCGACTTTGAGCCGTGCCTGTTTGCCGTCCAGGCCATCGAGAACACCGACAGCCAAAGCGAGCACGATTCCTCCAACGAGATGGCCCGTCGCGAAAAGGATTGTCACTATCCACGCCGTGACATTAGAGATGGCCGTGAGCTGGTTCGGCGTAATTGAAGTCCGGCATAAGCGTGAGATCAGGAAGTTCTCGATGGGAGCGTGAATATAGGCAGGCAGATCCAGCGCCCCTTTTTGGGCCGAATTTAATAGCACGCGCTCGGCGAGTTTTTTGTCTTCAGGCAGATCTGGTGCGACAAACCAAACTGGCCGGAGATCGCGGCGCATCGCAGTCGAGTAAGAGGGTTGCGCGGCCACATCCAAAGCAATGATGCTGTTTTGTTCTAAACTCTTATACACTGCTTGCTCGAGAGCGCCGTTTTGTTGTAACAGCCACTCGCGTGTGAGCAGGACGGCCCCGCACAGCTTCCAGCTAATCGTGTCCGGCACGGACGAGACGAGCGTTTTCAGTCGCGATGGGACAGCCGAGTCAACCAATGCCGCCGATACCTTTTGTCTCGTGAGAAGTCGCAATAAGCGCTCGTCGAAGACGGTGTCACCTCGCAGCACCGGCAAAAACTCGGGCCTTTCGGCCAAACATCGGCAATCTCCTTTGCGCTAACCGATCGTGTTGCTTCCGGGCAGACCGTGACCAGGATCTCTGCGCGAGGGCCAGACGGGCGGGCGAGATGCTGACCGATTACGTCCGGGGCGTTCGAGAAAACGGTCGCCCGCTTGAATCCACAACGTTGCAGAGTGCGCAATAAGCGTTCGAGCACTGAAATGCCGCACAACTCGACTAGCGCACCTGGGCTGTCGGCCAGAATGATGCATCGATCAACCATGGTCTTGCGAAGACTGGATATTGATCGATCTTACTGGAGCAAGTCGAGCATCAGTCAGACTGGCCATTTAGCACAATGAATTCGCCCGGACTGTGACTCTTTGCTATGATTCTTTCGTGTGATGAAAACTAACGGTTCGGTCTTGACCGAGAATCCCGCCGAATCGGTAAACTGGCCCGGCGCCGGGCATTCTTTCTCGCCTCGGCTACAGTCCATTCCTCGCGCAGATGGTTATCATTCGCCGCTGTAACTTGTCGTGCGGCTATTGCTCCGAGTACGACAAGGTAAGCAATCCCGTTCCGTTTCCTGCTTTGGTCGAGCGTCTTCGGAAGTTGAAAAGCCTCGGTACGTTCGGCATCTCATTGACTGGAGGCGAGCCGACACTGCATCCGGACCTGACTCGTCTGATTCGCAAATGCCGCGAGCTTCGTTTCTTCCGTACCGGCATGATTTCCAACGGTTTCTTTTTGCGACCTGATTTCATCGAGACGCTAAATAAAGCAGGGCTCCAAGAAATGCAGATTTCCATTGATGGCGTTCACGCCAACGATACGACGCAAAAAGTCCTCGCCAATCTGAAGAAACGCCTTCAATGGTTGCGTGATTACGCCCGTTTTCGGGTTACCGTCAGCGGTGTTATTGGCGCGTGCCCTTCCGAGGAGGTGGATGAGGTCGTGTCGTTCGCGAGCAAAATGGGCTTTACTCCGCGTGTTCTCCTCATTCATGACGGGAACGGACAACTCAAGCTTGGCCGCGAACAGATCAAGGCGTTCGAAAACATCGTCTCCAGGATTCCAAAAAACTGGATGGAATTTACGAACTATCGTGAACGCTTAGTTCGCGACGGTACCGCGCCATTCAAGTGTCGCGCGGGGAGCCGTTACTTGTATATCGATGAACACGGAAAGGTGAGCTGGTGCTCACAAACGCGCACGGTTTGGTCTAAAGACCTAATGGATTACAGCCTCCAGGATTTGCGTGAACAATTTCATCGCTACAAACCGTGTCATGAAACATGCACGCTCGGCTGCGCGCGTTCTGCCAGCCAGCTTGACAATTGGCGGGCGCAACCCGGGTTCAACTCTTAAGCGGCGCGCTCAGTTTTTTCTCAGCCTGTTGCAGCATTTCCGGAGTATCGATATCCTGCCACCAGGCGTCCCCAATCTCGATCGCGCGCACTTTGTTGTCTGCAGCCATTAATCGAACGCCATCAGCGAGACTGCAATCGCCACGTTGTTTCGCGCGCTCGAAGTATTCAAACATTTCAAACGGACAAATGAATAACCCGGTATCTATCGCATCGTAGTTGCTCTAAATTCTTTCCAATTGCAATGACTCGATCTCCACGGCTCTGAACTTTCATTGCATCGTCGAGATCGAAAATTGAACTCAGTTTCCTATCCATTGCGAGATTAAGGCAACCGAGGTCTCGCAGACTCAATCAATAGATCAACAATCGGCTCATCGAAAACGTGATCGCTCATTGTGAGTAAAAATGGTGCGACCGACATAGTCCTTCGCTGCCAGAAGCGAAATTCCATTCTGCTTTTGCCACTCGGAATTTCTGATAACGCAAAACTCAGCGCTCAGTCGGAACCAGTCGTTTAACCGCTGCGCTTAGCCGCTCGCTTTCAAATCCCACCACGGCATTGATTTTCCTGATTCCAGCATTGACCAGCGCGTCTATCGTGTAGGAAATCAGCGGAAGACCGAGAATCGGAACCAGCGGTTTTAAGAAACTCTCGTCGGCGCGACGCAACCGTGAACCCGACCCTGCCATTAAGATTACAGCTTCAGTAATCCGACTCTGCTGAGAGGCCGATGTCGATCCTTGGCTGGGGCATTATATCCCGTAATATTTCTTCAATCCCCAGATGCGAACGCGCTGGGGCAGAAATCGAAAAATAAATGGCGCAATCTTGGTTTGGAATGTGTCGCCCACGGTCACGCGGGGTGGCGGATTTGTTGCGTCGATGAGTTTGAGAATATGCTTCGCGACCAGGTCGGGTTTTGGTGCTCCCTTCATGTTGCAATCGACCGCATTCCACGTCTTTGACATCTTTGCTTCGTATCGTGGATCGTGTTGGGTGCTCTTACTGACCGTGTCATTAAAAGCGGTGCAGATATCGCCTGGCTGAAGATCGACAATGCGCACTTTGGAATCCGGCAGTTCCAGCTGGATCGACGCGGTGAAAGCCGCCATCGCAGCTTTAGCCGCGTTGTACGCCGCCATAAATGGGACTGGAAAGCGGGAAGCCAGCGATGTGACGTTAATGATCAAACCTTCTCCGCGCGCCTGCATCGTGCTTAAGGCCAGGCGGATCAACTGCAAATGCCCGAAGACGAGGACTTGAAACTGATCTGCGATACTCTCTTGGGAAAGGTTCTCAGCCGGCCCAAAATGGCCGCTTCCAGCGTTGTTGATTGCAGAACGTCAAAATAGCCCGCTTCTCATAGCCACTCGTTAAATGCCTGGTCAATCGAGCGTGGGTCAGCCAAGTCAAGACGAAGGGGATGCAGTCCTCGCAGTTCGGGGATGTTTTCAGGGTGCGCGCGATGTTCCCCAGACTTCGTGACCGCGGGCAACGAGAGATCTTGCGACGGCCAGCCCGATGCCGGAACTGGCTCCGGTCAGAAAAATTCGTTTCGTCGTGAACGCGCTCTGTCGCACCTTTTTTGCCTTTCGTTATCGTGTGTCGACTTGCCAGCAAATGAATTGGGCGCGGACGAGTTCGACCTGGACGTTGGGATATACGTCTTGGATAACAGGAAAATCACGTGCAACGCAAGCGCCGATCAGAGGTGGCTTAGGTGGATCGCTGCGGATTTCATCGACGGTGTATGGTGTCACCGGAAATCGGAAATTCCCATGGAAGAGATAGAACGAATCCCACAGTAGATCTCCTCCTGGCTTTTCCGCTTTGATCAATGTTGTCTTCGTTCCCGGTTCTTGCAGTGCACCCAGCTTTTCGGCAATCAGCTTTTCATCGGCCACATCCTTTCGTCGATGGTTTATTGTTATTGTTGAGTGCACGAAACCGGCTGATAACACGACAATCAGAAGAACGATCGTGCGGAGGCGAATGACCGGCCCCTGTTCCAGAAATCTATGAAAGAGCAGCGCAAGCAAAAAACAGAGACACGGAATAATTGGCACGATATAGCGAACACCGCGAAAATTGGTAACCACCGCCAGCCCAATCACTGCCAGGCTGACGATTACGATTTCGCGAACCCCTGCCGAGATCTTTTCCCTTTTCGAAAATAGAACCACAAAGGCGGCCAGAAACGACAGCAAACCGCAGGCGCCTCCGAGCGTGCTCAAGCCGTATAAGACTGCAAGGTACGGTCGTACGCCGAGGTTGGCCGGTCCAGTCCAGACCACGACTTCCTGGTGAAACAGGCGGCCGGGTGACATACCGTATTTCGTGATTTGAATCAGTGGCCAGATTGCCATAGTCGCGAGCGCCAAAAACATACTGGTAACAAGCCAGCCGTTTCGCAGCTTGGGGCGTTCGTCGCGAGAGGTCAGCCGCACCATGATGATCAGCAGACCCACCAGAAAAGGCATCGGGAAACTTTTGCAGGCTACCGAGCCAGGAGGCGGCTGCCACTCCTAGCCACCAGACGGGCCGGTTTCGCGCGAGTTGCGCAAAAAGAATCGTACTGATTGTAAAAAATGTCAGCCCAATATCAAGGAAGCCACGGCTGGCCTCCGGCGAAAATAACGGAGAGGAAGCGAGCATCGCAATGCTAAGCGGGATAAGCCAAGGTCGGTTAGGTTCAACCAGGAAAACCAAACACCCGAGGGCAACCAGGGTGAGGCAGCCGTAAAGCAGCGGCCATACGCGAACAGCCAGCGTTCGGTTCTGAAGCCGCGGCAGTGTCAAACTCGTCAGCCAGTACTGTAAAGGCGGCTTCTCGAACGACCGCTGAAAATTGTAATGGACCACCCATGGCCCCGTTGAGAGCATCTCACGGCTGCGTTCGGCCGTCAGCAGCTCATCTGTATGCGTCAGAGTTCCTTTTGGTATCTCAAAGGCGAGCCAGCCAAGAACACAAAGGAACACCGCCACCGCCGCAGCGATCGCCCATTTGCGCTTCATTTGAATGAGGTGACCACGGTTCCCTGATCTGCTCGGTGAGCGGCTCAGCAAACTCGATTTGACTCATACGATTGAAAACGATAATTCATTCACGGCAAAAGAGTTCTTGCAAGTGTGGCGGTGAGATCAATCTCCGAATCGCTCGAAGGCGGCGGACATTTCAACTCCTTGTCCGATGGCGATCGCAAAACATCGCGAGCCGTTCTCCAGCGTCCAGACTTGTAACTGTAATGGGCCTCGTAGCCGGTTTCAAGATTTCGTGGAACTTCGAGAGCCCAAAAAAAGGCAATCAAACTGTGATTTATCGGAACGCACGAAACCGGGCCGAGAAAAGTGCGATAAGCCATCGCCAAAAAAATCGTAGCGCGACCCCAAAGGACATTTTCGATCGGCCGCGGACACGATCGCGAAAGGCAATAGGAATTTCGATTACCCTCAGAGTTGGCCCCCCTCGTACGATTACTTCAAAGGCGATTTTGAATCCGACTGCTGGAGCGGCGAGCTCGAGCAGTCGAGAACGTGCGATGGCAAAGAATCCGCACATGCAATCGTGCACGCCCGTCAGTGGATAAGCTAATCTGGCCCCGGCGCGAGATAGCATTCGCCGCCAAAAAGGCCATCCGGGTGTCGACCCGCCCTCAACGTACCGACTTCCAATTACCATGTCTGCCGCGCCTCTTCGTAACGGAGCGAGCAGATCATTAATTCGTTCGGGCGGATGGCTTAAATCGGCGTCCATGATGACCAACACGTCTCCGCTTGCCGCCGTCGCCCCTGCGACGATCGCAGCGGCCAAACCAGGCTCGGCCGGATTCTGTTCGATTAGCCGAATTGGGTGGTTTGCCGCGAACGAGCGAATAGCATCGGTTGTGGCGTCGGTTGAATGATCGTCTACGAAGATAATTTCATGTAGCGGTTCAGCCGCGGCGAGAATCTCCGACACGAGTGGAACAATATTTTCCACTTCGTTACGAGTAGGGATAATTATAGAGACGAGCAAATCGGATGCAGGCATGATCGAAGAACATCAGCTCCGGCAGTGGGAAATGGTGAGGCTAGCGGGAGTTGGACCTTCTTTCAACATTTCACAATGCCGAACAATCGCCTAGATTTCTCGCTTGGTGGGTCATGAAAACGCGTGGCTGAATTTTGAGGCGCTTGAAGCATCAATGAAGGGGACCAGCCTGACTTTCCGGAGTTGCGGGGAAAAGCAGCGCCAGCAGACGTGAACGAAACGAATCCAACGATCTCAGCACCCCAATCGAAGGCAAAAAGGCGGGTCCAGATTCGCCAAAAACTCACGACCTGTTGGAATCTTCTGGCTGCGCTGCCGCGACGGTTTCCAGACTGGCTATTCCCGGACATATTAGTTCCGTTCGTCACCAGCCGCGCGATGTTGATCGGCGTCGCATGGCTCGGTTTTCATTTCCTCCACTTCCCTTTAAGAAACAATAAATGGGAAGTAGCGAGCGATGGGAGCGTGCAGAATATCGCCGGCCACCTTTCTCCGAACGCTCATCCATTTGTAAACATGTGGGCCAGATGGGATGGCGGATGGTATCTCGGTATAGCGAAACACGGCTACAGGTTCGTAGCCGGAGAACAATCCAACGTAGCCTTTTTTCCTCTTTATCCTTATCTGCTTCGAGTTGTTCATTATGTCATTCCGGTGAGCAGCGATTCGGGCTGGCTCTTCCTTGGAATAATTGTGTCAAACGCCGCGTTTTTTATCGCACTTGTTTACCTGTATCAGCTCGTTCGTTTAGACTATGACAGGCATACGGCGGCTCGAGCCGTGCTTTATTTATGCATCTTTCCAACAACTCTGTTTTTATCAGCTGTTTACTCGGAATCTTTGTTCCTCGCGTTAGTTATATCCGCTTTTTTTCATGCGCGCGCCACTCGATGGGTCGCTGCCTGCGTTCTCGCTGCCGCAGCTACATTGTGCCGCCCGGTTGGCCTGCTCCTTGTTGTTCCCATGTCCTTTGAATATCTGTCTCAGAGAGAATTTCAGTGGCGGAGGACTCAACGCGATTTCTTCGCGTTACTTCTTTCCCCACTGGCGTTGGGAGCTTATCTCAGCTTTTTGCGGTGGCAATTCGGCACTTGGCATATCATATCGGAAGCACAAGCTAGCCAGGGTTGGAACCGCAGTTTGACTCCGCCTTGGAACACGCTCTTAAACAATTTGCAGCACATCACTTCTTCGAGAGGCTATCATGGCGCGTTTGAGTTCTTTTTCACACTGTCGTTACTTGGCTTGACAATCTTCGCCTGTTTTCGATTACGATCGAGCTACGCAATTTACTCGGTTGTGTCAGTGTTGTTTATTGCCTCGTGGGGAGATCTTACTTCCGCACCACGGTTTGGTCTCGTAATTTTTCCCCTCGTGATCGCGCTTGCATTGCTGGGGCACAATAGAGCGTTCAATCGCGCATACATCGTGGTTTCGGTCGTTCTGGCCGCGATCTCGATGGTTGTATTTTCGCAATGGGGGTGGGTTGCCTGATGGCACCGGGGCTCAGGCAACAAGGGCGCCGCGGACATTGGCAGGATGATTAGAGCATCTTTTGAATCAGCCCAACCAGACCAGAGAGCAAGCCGATGTTTCCAGCGACGAACCAGACGGGAAAGTTGGCAGGCGATTCGCGCATAAGCAAAACATTGAACCCGATCGTTGTTGGCAGGAGATCACGGGTGAAGCTTACATCACTTCCGAAAGGATCATCGCTAAGAAAACATGACGCTATCCCAAAGCTGATCGCTGCGCGCCAATAGAATGAATCGAATCGCGGCCGTAACGCAAGATAGACCAATTGCGCGAGTAACGACAACGCAGCAAAGACCGCGAAGACTTTTGCATGTGCCACTAACGAAATGATACCGTAAATCCAGCCCTCAAACGGCCAGGCGAAATTTACAGCGCCGTAAGAATGCATTTCAAACCGGGAATGGACGTAAATTGCCCAAAGCAGGAAAGGCAAAATAATTACGGAAACCTGCGCAATGCCTCGCCAAACCGCGTGTGGTTTGTTCCTCAGATCGACAAGTGGAACCCACGCACAGATCGCGTATGTCTCCTTGGTCAGCACCGAAAGCGCTAGTAGCATCGTTCGGGAGCGACCTGTCATCACGGCAGCCCCGACTAACAGCGTCGTAGCCGGAAGGTCGGTAAGCGACCGTTGCAAGGAGACAAGGGCACCTGTGGTCAATACCGTGGCGGCGACGCATAGCCATTCCTGAACTGCTTGTGGCTGTTCGGACCGAAGAAGTAATCCAAACAAGAGATACCAGGCCAGAACGTGCAGAAGGACGTAAGCTGTAACTGCCGCTGCAGGGTGGCCGCCGCCGAGCAGCCACGCCAGCGCGGGCATCAAAATGCGCCGGCTCCGATACTCGGGCAAATCGAGCGCAGTCGCCAATTGCCGATTTCGCAGCAAAGGATCGATCGCTACTTGGGCATAGAATTGGCCGTCGTAACCTTTGCGATAGAAAGTAGCCGGATTCAGGGCCTGGAACTGCGGCAATGCTTGCGGGAGATACATCGGGCCGACCTCGAGCAGTCTCGTCAAGCCGTGCTCCGGTGAGAATTGCCTTGCGACAAATAGCGCCGGAATCAAGCCAATTACTATGATAATCAGGACGCGCGCCTTATTGCCAAGCTTTCGCGTGAGGAATTTCACGTACCTTTGCTTAAACACGGTCCGGGAACTTACGCTCACAAGTCTGACGTGCTTAGCCTTTCTGGGTTACAGCATTTGGAGATTGTGAATGAGCGACAGCTTTGAGTGCCGCGCAGATCTCAGTTGCATATTCGTGCCAGGTCTTAAAATGCTGCGCCTCGATCTCTTCGACCAGGTTCTGCCGCACATCTGAACGCGTCGTAAGCGCCACAATCGCGCCGCTCAGTTTCGCAGGATCGCGGACATCAACCGTCAAACAGCCTCCCTTACTTGCCGTTTCGGCCATGGCTCCAAAATTTGCGCAAATACACGGGCGCCGATTCCACAAACTTTGAATGATAGGAAGACCAAAACCTTCAACGATCGATGGGTAAACGGTAAAATCGCATTCACGATAGAGAGTCACGAGTTGTCGATCGGTTACCTTGCCGTGCCAAATTATATGGCGATTGTGTGTCCTAGCGGCTTTAACGAGTTCGACAATGAACTCCGCATCCTTGTAACGATCACCGGCCAGATGGAGCCACAGCCTCGGGGGAGATAAAGCCGAAGATGCCCGTTCAAACGCCTCGAGCAAAGTTTTGTGATTCTTGCGTGGTTCCAATGTTGAAACGCAGAGAATGTTTATGGCATCTGGTAAGACATTTGGTTTCGCAGGCGGGCGCCCTACGCCAGGGAACTCGCCGGCCGAAGAACAGACATGAATCGTCGGGAGAGGCAATCGATGTTTCTCAGCAAAGAGTCGAAATTGCTCCGCTGCCGAATTCGAAACGGCAATAACAAGGTCAGTTTTACAAAGGGCTGTCATGTAGTCAGCATGACATTTTGCCGCTTTGCGGCGAACGAGTTCGGGATGGGAAATCGGAATTGCGTCATGAAAAAGCGCGGCGACACGCATCTGCTGCTTGCGTGCGCAAGCGATCAGCTGGTGCGGGTCGGTTTCATAAATCACTTCCGGTAAGAGAAGCCATGATCCCGCCAAGCTGCTCGCCTGGTCCCGGTTCAAGGCGACTTGCTTAGCGCTGCCGAGATATGCCTGGCGCTTTCGACGGAGCGGAACGAAAGCGCTACGCCAGTTTGACCAGCGGACTGCTACGAAATCGGCGTTGTTGTGGCTCAATCCCGAGATTAGGCCGCGGACAACAGTCTGAATTCCGCTTCGTGCATCGCTCTTGGACGTGTGTGACGTTACGACAAACAGGGCGCCCATAATATCGCGTTGTTAGCCGCGCCGCTCGCGACCAGCCAGGTTACAAGTCATCGTGTTTTTGTGAGTGTTCGATGGCCTCGAAATCTTTCGGAGTGAGACCTGTCCCTTCAAAAATCATCGGAAGCAAAGAGTATCTCCGCGTTCCGAATCGGAATTTCGCCCGGCGAAGTCCGCGCCAAGTGGCGGCAGGCCGCTCAAAAAACATACGTAGAAGCCGGGCGGCTGCTTCAAACCAGTAGTAAAGCCGATAAATCGGTTTTCGTGCCATCAGGCTCTTGAATGGCAAAAAGAGCGCGGCCCGGTCATTCGAGCTCAACAGTTCCTCGTCGCGTCCGCAAACATCCCGCAAGGTGCGCTTGACCATTTCCTTCATGGAACCCAAACGCGAGTCATCCCGAATCAAGCTGAGCTGTTCACCGTGGTAGCGCCACATTGCCAGTTTTTTCGGCACATGGACGGTGCCCGTGATGCTCGTTAGACGAAGCAGCCAGTCGAAATCGGCGATCGACCCAACGTGAGTCTCGAAAGGAAACGCTTTTGCCAGCGATGTCCTCACGAGTAACTGATTGAGCGAGCAGTAAACGCTGCGCCCGGCAAAGTGTAGCAAACAATCGTGCGGCACGGGCCGATAATTTGCATTCTGCTTTATTTCGCCAGGGAAAGCAGTGCGGACGATATGCAAGCTCAACAAATCTTTAATCCCCCGCTTCGACTGACCCACCATATTCATGGGTGAAAGTTCGTTTCCGTGGCGGTCGATAAACAACAGGTCGCACACGGCAATGCCAGCCCCTGGGCATTGAGTGCACAGCTTTAGCATCTCAGCGAGAAACTCCGGTGCCATGGTATCGTCGCATGTAGCTATGTGCAGAAATTCTCCACTTCCGAGTTGCACGCCGCGATTCAGTGCAGCGTAAAGTCCCTCGCGCGGAACCCGATTGAGTCGAAAACGCGAATCATTTGATGCGACTGATTCAAAAAATTCCCAGCTGCCGTCGGTGGAAAAGCTATCGAGAACAATCGCTTCCCAATCCGCGTGCGTCTGCTTAAGGAGCGACTCTATTCGCGGTTCCAGAAATCGCCGAGCATTGAGAGACGGCAAGAGAATGGAAACTAAAGGTCTACCCATCTGAACCGATTTATTTGCGGACGAGTCATTTTAGAAGATTCGACCATTTACGACTACGAAGTAGTGGCGCTTGAGCAGATGTTTCAGCGTCGACAGGCTACGGGCGGCGAAAGATAAATTCGAATCGTGGTCATTTTCGCTTTTACGAAGAAAGGGAATGGGCTCGGACGCGCAGCTCTCCTTTCTCAGTTCTGTTGCTACCGTTGCAATCTTTCGGATATACGGCGCATAGATTTGCCGCACGATCGGCGCGAAAGCCGTCACGCCGTAATGTTGGAACTGCGTACCATATACATAGCCGTTTAGTGGCCTTAGACCGTGAAAGTGAAAGAAAATCAACGGTTCATCGTCGACATAGATCTTACCGCCATGAACGGAAATCCTGTAATTTGCCAGATTCCAGGGCGCAAGATTGGCTCCCTTATGTTGCAAGACGACTACGTTTTGGAACCGACTCGGCCAATCATCCAAGTATTTTTGGTCAGCGAATCGGCCGTCATCGCCCCGGTCCGAACACGACTTCAGGCATTGCTCGCGCCATTGCTGCAGGCACGAGATTCCGTTTTCATCCCGCCTAAAAGTGACCCAGCCGACGTTGAAAATACCGTGACGTTCAGCTTTGCGGAAAGCAGCAGGGAATCTGTGCGCGATAATCGCGATGGAATGGTTCGCTATCTCGTTGAACAAAGCTTCGAGTCTTGAGAAGAAGAACAAGTCCGCATCGAGGTAGGTAATCACGTCGACCGCAGGATTGTTTTGCAGGATGAAAAGAGGCAAAGAAGGCGTGCAGCTAAAATAATACTCGAGGAGGGACCTGTTTGTTTTTGCCTGACGCAACGGGGCATCGCCGCACTCCAGGTCTTCGAGACTGATCAGATCAACCTTTGCAAGTTTGAGTGCGCGCAATGATCGGTGAGTTTGGTCGTCCAAACAGAGCATCCACAACTTGAATTCAGGACAATGCTGGTTGAGCGAATCATATAACGCTCGCCCTTGGGAAAGGTAGCGACTATCGAAATAAGTGCAGAAGTAGCGCATTCGGCTAGGCGAAGGAATTCAGGGCCTCAATCACATGGTCCATGGCCGTTTCATCCATTTGGGGATGACATGGGATGGAAAGACATTGCGTCGCATGCGCCTCCGCATTTCGCAATCCCGTCGGGTCCGTCCGAAGTCCCCGCGTAGGAGGCTGGTGATGGATCGGTAGCGGATAATGGATGAGCGTTTCAACTCGCAAGCTCTTTAGATGTTCGCGGAGCTCGTCCCGCTTGGAACAACGGACGACGAACAAATGATAAACATGATTCTCGGTTGCGGGTGCCCGGGATAAGATCGCAATCTGTGGGTTTCGAATCCTGGCGTAATAGCGCTCGGCGATCATGCGGCGATGCTCCATAAACTGATTGAGCCACTCGAGTCGGACTCTGAGAATCGCTGCTTGCAACTCATCCAACCGGCTGTTCAGCCCAAGCTCAGCATGTTGGTATCGATTGCTCTGTCCGTAGTTTCTTAAACGCCGAGCCATCGTCGCCACGTCGTCCGATCTGGTAGTTAGCGCGCCGCCGTCGCCCAGTGCTCCGAGATTTTTCGTCGGATAGAAGCTAAATGCACCCCATGACCCAAATGTTCCCGCCTTCCGTCCTTTCCAACTGGCCAGGTGCGCCTGCGCGCAATCTTCCAGCAAGAGCAATTTTCTCTCCGTGCAAAAACTTTCCCACGCCTCCATGTTCGGTGTTCTCCCATAAAGATGAACGAGCAGAACCGCTTTCGTATTCTCACTTAGACATCGCCCGGCGCTCGCGGCGTCCAACAATGCGTCCTCCCGGCGAATGTCCGCTAACACAGGCGTTGCGCCCGCCCGTAAAATTGCGAGCACGGTAGCGAAAGCGGTCATGGCCGTCGTGATCACCTCATCTCCCGCACCAATTCCAAGTGCGCGTAGGCCGATCTCGATCGCGTCCATTCCATTGCCCAGGCCGATGGCGTGGCGGCAAAGGCATTTCCCCGCCCACGACCGTTCGAAGTTCTCTACTTCCTTTCCCAAAACGTACCAACCAGAGCGAATCACTCTCTCGCAGGCAGCTAGCTCTTGTCGCTGCAGTTCCCGCGGTTCTGCGCCGAAGTCATTCATTAGAACCGGACCAATCCGATCCGTTGCTTCAGACATAGCTGCCTAGGTGCTCCCTATAATAGGCGAGGGTGCGATCGAGTGCCTCTGGCAACGGCACGGTCGGTTCCCAACCTAGATTCGATTTGATGCGACTGAAGTCGGCGTAGTAATTACCAACGTCTATGACCTCACGATCTGGCGGATAAGGTCGGACGGTATAATGTCCGCCGCCGTTTATTTTCACGAGTAATTCGGCCAGATCGCGTAAACTGATTGTCCGCTCTCCGCCGAGATTATAAATCTGTCCATCAGCTTGGTCGCTCGCGGCGGCGAGGAGAAATGCATCCACGGCGTCGTCGACGAAGGTGAAATCGCGCAATTGCTCACCTCCCCACACTTCAAACGATTGCTTTTCTACGAGCAAGCGGATCCAGATTCCTAAAAAGGTTTGTCGAGCATCTTTCACTCGCATCCCCGGACCAATGGTGTTCGTGAGACGTAGCGCGCAAGAGCGGATGCCGTGAACGTTGTTGTAGAGAATGTGAAACGCCTCGCCTGCCATTTTGTTTACGCCATTTACATCCACGGGGCTGAGCAAATGTTTTTCGTCTACCGGCATATATGCTGGTTTCCCGTAGATCTGGCGAGTACTCGCGAAAACGATTTTCACCCTCGGATTGTATCTGCGGCAGGCTTCCAAGATGGAAAGCTGAGCGCGGCAATTGATTTCCAGGTCGGTTTGAGGATCAAGCATCGAATCCATGTGACTCGTCTGGCCAGCGAGGTTGAAAAGATAATCCTGGTTCTGAATCAGATAATGCATGCTGTGCTCGTCGCGCACATCCGAGATGTTCAGGCGCACCTTGTCTTCGATTCCAGTGATGTTGAAAACATTTCCGCCATATTCTGGAACTAGACTATCGACGAGCGTAACGGCCGCACCGAGTTCCACCAACCGGCGGGCGAGATTCGAGCCGATAAAACCGACCCCGCCCGTGATTAGGATTCTTTTTCCGGAAAACTTCGCGCGATCAATTGTCGGCATATCTATGTGGTTTGATGGCTTCCATGAAAAGAAAATCGGGCTTGGGCTGGCTGGCCGTTATGTCGATGTTGATCCAATTCGGGTGAATGCGCTTTCCGCACCCGAGGTCTAAATAGGTCTTCACGCTCGGTGGCCCGCTGGTTGCATGAGCTCAAACTGAAAGCCCTTGGAAACCGCTTTCTCGCCTTCAGGGTGAAGTTCTTCCTCGGCCGCGTACTCGCAAGCGAGTTCGTAGCGGTTTGCAAAAATCTTTCGAAAGGAAGGCTCGGAAAGAAACCAGGCCGGGTAACTGGCGTTATAGAGCCATGCCGGCACATGTTGGACGGTCAATCGGGCGATACCGCTGCGAGTAAAAGTGGTTCGCTCGATGATGACGTATGGGATCTTTTCTTCCAGCATATTCTTCAGAAACAGGTACGGTTCTGGCAGATATTGAATCACGCTCGAAAGCAAGAGCACATTCGGGCGCTCGGCGCGCAAACACTCCTCGACTGTCCGATAAAAGCGCAGCTGCTCGTTTGCGAAATCTGCCTCTCCGCAGGCAACATGCGCCGGCTGATCAACCACGCACCAACGCAAGTCCTTCAGTATCGACAGGAACTTCCGGCACTGGAAATAAGTGCCGCCGAGCGATCCTCCGAAATCGAGCACGCTCAAGCGACCCCGCTCCGCAGCTGCCGTTCGCAAGAGTCCGGCCAAGAGTGGAAATTTATGCTGCATCACGTCAAATGTGGCCGAGTCGCGCTCAAAAGCCGCTTCACCCGCTTTTACTTTCAGGAGCGCCGCTCTGGTCTTTTCCAAAATCTCCGGAGCCGCGTAACTGGTTGACTCCTTCTCCGCTTCTTTCCAGGACTTGTAATTGCCGGTGAAACGGACGGACTTAGCCTTTCCACCAAAGGCTTGGCGCAAGCCACTGACCACCGCCGGCGGCAAAAGACTTTTCATATATTTCGAGCTTGCCACTTTCCTTTTTAAAGCGGTTTTGGTTCGCCCCCGTACCACACCGACAAATCGCGATTTATTAGTTGTTCCAATTTTGTGATGTCGCTCCGATATCGCTCCAGCAGAGATTTTTCCAACAGGAGATCGTGCGCGGGAAGCGACCCTTTTCTGGCGTTAAGTTTCATTAAGGCGAGCAGAAACCTTTGCCTGAGCCGTGACGGAACAAAACGAAGATAGTGCGGGCCCTTTGTGCGGAGCCAATGTTGCAACGGCACAAACGCGGGGATTTGCGCTCGGTTGTACACTTGTATCGTTGGTCTGAAGTTCGGGTCGACATTCAGGAATTCGAAAATGTCTCTGCAAACCTCGAGTGGCTGTTTGATGAACTCCTCAAAAATATGGATCCGCACGTTCCCCTCGCCAAAGGTATCCAGGTAACGGCGCACCTGCTCCGAGTAAAGGCCGCTACGATAATAGAGATAGTCAGGATAAAATTGCGGACACTGGTTGCGGAAATTCGGGTTCTGCATTCGTGATGACTCGAGTTCCAACGCCTTGGCGAAAGTGGGCGCATTCTCGTAACCTTCGCGTAACATCCACCAATAGAGCGAAGCTGCTCTTTGCGTCGGGTTTCGCAAAATAAGAATGATCCTTACGTTGCCTAAGACTGATTTGATCCACGCCGGGCTTTCTTCGCAGTAAAGATAAGCGGTCGACGATTCGCCCGCCGCTTTCTCTCCATGCGCCCCGGCGAAGAGAGCGAGGTAATCCTCCCAATTGTCATAGCCATAACCACGCACGAAAAAGCTCGGCTCTTTGAATGCCGACATAAAAATATCAGGGTGCTGACAAAGATACTCGTGTAAGGAGGTGGTGCCGGCTTTTCCGGCACCAGCGATAAGAAAATTGGGTCTTACAACAGCCATTTCGTTATTTGCGGTAAAGATCGCGCTTTGTCCTGTGGCGCGATCAGAACACCAAATACGCGGGAGCTAATCGTGCCACTCCACGGGTGATGTATTAGGCAAATGCTCTTTCTAGCACAGGAGCGTCCATTGAAGAGCCTCATATTCGCGTCGGGGTTCCTGACCTGGAGAAAATCCGCCGAACGTACCTTGAAAAGCTGCCGGCCGTGCTGGCCGGAGACGAGCGATGCGGCCATTCACGAAAGCAACGCTCGAGCGCGGCGCGGGCCTCGATATCCACGTGGGGATGGAGTTTGTCGACGTTTATAGGCTCCGCCGTTAACGTGACATCATATTCTGCGCCGGCCCGGCAGTGTGTACCGCTGCCGTCGTTTCCGATGTGGGATACCAGCGATCGGCCGGGATAAAGCGTGAGTCGATCACAAAGAAAGGCCGCAGCGTACCAGCGTATGGCCCATGAGTCATTCTTACCAGCAATTTGGTCGCGCAGAATAGCGGTAAATGGATAGGTGCCATCGTAATCGCATTCCCGGGTTAAGCCGCGAGTCTCTAATGGCGCGAGAAGAGAGGAACCATCCGAATTAAACAGCTCCCAGCCACGCTGCCATGTTGCCCAGCCCAAACAGCCCGTGTCCTTAACGAAAAACGTTTCAGCTAAGCGCTCTCGAACAGGATAGACGTAGCCGTGAATGCTGATTACGTCCGGTCTGTTTTCATAGAGACGCAATGCCTCATTCATATAATGAAGGAAGAATGGTGAAGTAACGAGATCATCCTCGAGCACAATGACCCGACCATACTGGCGGCAAATCTCTGTGACGCCGCTGATGATAGACTGTGCTAGTCCGCGATTGTGCGACCGATGCACAATTTCGACTGATCGGAATCCGGAAACGGAACGCAGGTAATTTCGAACCGCGTTTACCTTAGAGAGGTCTTTCGCCGACTTAGGACCATCGGAAAAAATGATTAACGCGCTTTGGTCCGCATGCTGGTTGCGCGCGAGAGACTCGACGGTTCGCCGCGTATGCTCGGGACGGTTATAAGTGAAAAGCGCGATAGGAGCCATAGCCAGGGAGCACCGGAGAAGAGCGATGTAGCCTATGCAACCCGATGGGGTTGTTCAAGCTTACCGGTGGCCAATTTTTTTCCAATCGTATGCCGGGATGACTTCATCGGTTGGCCCTGATCGAGCGGCTTGGCCTTCGCTTAGCAAATCGCCTTTCGCTTCATATGGGCGCCGTAACGCACCGCCGTGCGGCCCTTTCCTGTAAAACGATGCGTGCGCGCTCTTCAATAGTGAACGACACCTAAACGGTACAGCTTATCATAAACAATGGAGCGCCATAAATAAGGAGCGATGTTCTTCTTAACTTCTTTCCAACTGATTTCGCGCCCATGAACCTGTCTTCGCAAGCGGTTCATTTCGTCTACTCCAAAAGAGCCCATCTGCATACTGGTTTTCTGTTTGGGGTGCAATCGAAAAGCTGCCAGAAAGCGAGGCAGACGCTTGAACTTCGCACCCACAACCTGGAATCTTATGAGGAGATCCCAATCCACCGCGAAATGAAAAGACTCGTTCACGTAACCTCCGATCCTCTCCCATATGCTTCGCCGCCAAAATAAAGTTTCCTGGGGCACATAATCTGCCCAGAGAAGGATGTGATGGTCATGAGGAGGTAAGACCCAACGTCCTATTTCTTGGTCTTGCTCATTGACGATCACACGATGGCTGTAAATGACGTCTACCTCCGGATGGCGGGTAAAATAATCAGCCACATATCTCAGGGTGCCAGGCAGAAGGATATCGTCTGAGTTGAGATAGGCCATAATCTCGCCACTGGTGCGCTGAAGACCCAGGTTAATGGCCTGGGCGAAACCATTGTCTTGGCGCGAATCGACATAAGTCAATTTCTGCTGAAACGACTTGAGTACATCCAGAGTGCCATCGTTTGAATTCCCGTCCTGTACAATGTATTCCAGATGCGGATATTTCTGATCCAGCACGCTCTGAATAGTCCGTTCGATAAACTCACCTTGATTATAGGAGGGGGTCACAATGGATACGGACGGCAGCAGCTTGCCGGCGAGTGCTTCGCACGCCGTCAGATACTTTTTGGGAATGAAGAGTGGGTGAGCAGGATACTGTTCCAAAACCCCAACTTTAGGCATAAACATTCGATGGAAACTCTGCAGGCGGCTGGTAATTAGTCGGACACCTGGGACCCAACGAAATGGACCATCTGAGATCCAAAACAAATACGATGTTTGAAATCTCTGAATAATCTCTTCTCTTGTTTTTAATTCTCTGTTCTGCGCCTCAATTACCTTTTCTTTTGCTTCCAAGTCTCGCTGGTCATCCATTTGACGAGAAAGCACATAGTGATCAAAAATATTAGGAGGGAGGCGGAAGGACGGCAGTAACTCGCCGTGCTCCTTGGCAACATAAAATCTATTCAATCCGTCAAAATAAACGAATTCATAATTCGATGAAACAATCAAGCTTTCCGATTCCTCGAAAGCAGGTATCTCCGTCGCTGGTATAGTCGCCTCGACTAAGATAATCCACGGACGCCAAATAGATAGAGTCAAGCCTTGAAGCACATCTAACTCCGCGCCTTCGACGTCAATATTCATAAAGTGAATGGGACCACTTGAGTACTTCTCGAGGATGTGATTCAGAGTCATCGACTTCACCTTTCTCTCAATAACTATGTGACCACGCTCACGATATTGTTCCGCGAGTTCAGAATTAGATGTAGAGAGAGCAGTATCAGACACTTCGTAAAACGTAATCTTCTCCTCAGTGGCGCCAGCAGCGACTTCTAAATTAATATCTCTTGTACGTTCTTTATTTAAGCGCGCCCATGTTACCGGATCAATATTTATCCCACGCCAACCATGCTCATAAAACACGCGTGTGACAGAAAGAAACGTTGGATCATTTGCCCCAACGTCAACATAGAACCCATGCTCAATATGCTTGAGAGCACGCCAAAGAATTACGTCTTCCAAATTTTGCGAATATGAAATACAATTCATATTTAATCTCGTGACAAGGTTATTACCAACTTAAGTCTTTTTCGTAGCCAGCATCAATAAGAAGCTTACCATATTGCTTTTTGAATTGTGTTTTTACTCTTTCGGTGAAGTGATTGCGCCAATCGCCCACGATGCCTTTGCGCAAATGGACGTTTACGTCCTCGTCGCCGCGCTTTCGCCCAGTGGCAACTGGGAACATGTTAGAGCGAACGGTATCCTGTAAGCGCTCGCGGCTGACATCGATTTGACAATATTCCGTTAATTGCTCGAAGAAAGTATATTCATTGCCCAGAATACTTTCATAACGTAATAACAGAACATCAGGAGCACCGAGCCACGAGGCCTGTATTCGGGCGCTGTGCTTGCAAATCTGCTCACTCAGCAAGTATATTAGTCCATCTTCCTCACTTGAATTAGTCAAAAAGTCTCGTATCTGAGTTAGACGATCTACAATCAGTTCATGACTGTGCTTTGTACTAAAGTAAAGAGAGATCAAGGTATCTCTCAAGTCACGGATCACAACAAAGGAACGGTAGGGGCTGCGTCTTATTCGATAATTCCACCAGTTACCCAAAACCCTGCGTGGATACCAAAAAGTTCCATCTTTCGTCCGCCAGAAAAGACCGGAAACGGTCTTTTGAAATTCGTCACGAGTTAAATATATCGTGCCGTAAATATTGCCGCGCGCAAAAGGTTCGACGTAAAAGCGTGGCAACCCGTAACCTAGCATTGCGTGTGGATCGACAATTTTCCAGGGAACAAAACGCTCAGGTGCACCGTGTTTCAGGATCTCCGCTACCCACTGAGAACCTGCTTTCGGGTGCGTGATGTGAAAAATGGTTGGGAACGTACCTATCATCTCATATTTACCGGATTATAACGGTTTGTAACCTTGAACGCTGAAACTGGACACGGTTCAGGGTGCAAAGTTACAAGAGCGGGTTGGGCGACTCCCCACTCGTTGATGACTCTGAGTTGGATCTTCGACAGCCTATTGAACTCGGTTTGTTGCTTCCTGACCTGCTAGATACAGCAACACGCGTAAGCGTGTTTGATAGTAAAGTCGAGCATAGAAATACACAGTTACCCCATTTAAGCTGCGCATTATGCCCATATTCAAGATCATAAAGGTTATACAATCCATAGCCATACTTCGCCAGAAACGCTGATAGATCATGAAATAAGGGTTGTTTAACGTAAACGGGGACAAACATTGTCTCTGTATAAATTAACTGAATAGCCTGGCGTTCAAATAACCCAACGGCACCTTGAAAAGCTTCAAGTTCTCCGCCTTGAATATCCAATTTAAGAATATCAATGTGTTCAATATTATATTCGCGACAAAATATATCTAATGTCGTTGTAGAAACGTGTGTCTTTCCCACATTCTTGATTTGCTCAAAAGGCTCAACCCATAAGGCGGCTTCTTCTCTGGCCGCCAAAAGGGAGTTTGTGTAACTTGCGCCGTTACTATAGAATTCACGTATACCCTCCGTTTTAGCGATTGCATACGCTACTGGCGTAGCATTCGGAAATTTGGAAACATTAGCTTTTAATTGCTCAAAAGTCTGACGAAACGGTTCAAAACTGTAAATGTGAGCACCAGGAAACAAGGTGTGATAGCGTTCGCATGTCTGCCCAATATGGGCACCAACATCGAGAATAATTTGAACGTTGCTGGCTTCTAGAAGCCATTTTTGTTCTTCAAAAGAGTCTCTAATCATTATAATACCTTTCAATTGTCGGGTAACCATTGCGTGAGATGTATATAGTGCGAGCGTTGGGTGTTATAATCCTCGCGTCAAATTTCGAGCTTATCGCGTGCATCCTCGATTGGCCAGAAGAGAAGCGCTCGCCGGGCCGGCTTTCGAAGAATGAGAACGATCTTAATGTTGCGTGCTCTCGATTTAATCCACACTGGGCTTTGGTCGCAGTAGATATAACCACTGGAAGATTCGCCTATGACTGTGGTTGCGCGGTCGCGAACAATGACAGGTAGATCTCTCAGTCGTCATAACCGTAGTTTGGCTCTTTGAACCTAGACAGGGAGATATTGGGGAAGCTGAGCGAGATATGAGATGCGTGAGGAAATCTTTGGCGCCCTCCAACGCATAGGCGCGAATTGTCTTGCGTCGGGTTAGTTCTAGGGTCGGCCGCTATTGCTCCTCAATTTCCCTCACGGTGCAAAATCCATGTGTTTAGGCCAAACGAATAATAAGAGGAAACGATAATATCTTTCGGGTCTCCGATGTGAAAGATCGCAATCTTGTCGCGAACAAAATCAGGACGTGAGGCAGGGTCTATGAGCCTGCTGTAAATCAGCGATTCAGGGCCGGTTGATAAGCGTATCGGACCGTAGATAAAACCCTTCTCCTTGAACGTCACGCACTCGATCGGGTCGCCGTTGTAGAGTCGATTCGTGATAATCTATTAGGCGCAGGCCTCTTACGTTCTTTAGGACATAGTCTCTAAATAGAGAGCTAGCACACCTCTGAAGCGTATAGAAATAGACGGACTCCGGACGTGTCACGGGTAGGCGAGATTTACTGAGGAAATCAAGTTTCCCGAACACTGTGCGTTTGCCGTTTCCAGGTAAACTGTGGCTGGATAACTCCCCCGCGTGGAGAGATCGTTCCGCGGGCAGAAGTATTCGCGACCTCGAGGACCAACGTATTCTCCTCCCGAGCGAGATTTGCGACGTTATAAATGGCTGCGTTTAGCGAAATAAGATATGTCGCTGGACCAAGGAGATTTCCCGGAATGTGACAACAGGCTGTATAATGGCCCGGATCCCGCCCGGAACGAAATTCTGGATCATCGGCATCGTGACTGTCTAACACGTAGAGACCAGCGGTTGTTCTGAGAAAAAATCCGACCTGCAGATTCCACAACGGTTTGGTGATCTCATATTCGATTTCCACGGAAAACGGTTTCGTGTTTTCGACTATTGACGAAACTTTTCCCTGGCTGTTGCGCACACGGGCGGAATAAAGCTTTAACTCGGTTACGCCGCGATTTGCCTTACCCTGCGGCCACGTAACTTCGCCGCGTTGAGCATCAGCAGTGAGATATTCAGCTATTACGCTCGAAGATGGGCCGGCGCTTCGAATTACGCCATGATCGATCCAAATAGTTTTCGAGCATAGCTGCGCCATAGCACCCAGGCTATGACTAACAAAAAGCGCAGTGCGGCCTTCAGTCCGTGTGACGTGCTCCATCTTACCAAGGCATTTTTTTTGGAAGTTAGCGTCGCCGACGGTGAGGACTTCATCGATAAGGAGAATTTCGGGATCGAGATGAGCTGCGACGGCGAAGGCCAGGCGAACGTACATTCCGCTGGAGTAACGCTTCACCGGCGTGTCGAGGAACTTCTCGATTTCGGCGAAGGCAACAATTTCATCGAATTTTCGCCGGATTTCGGCGCGAGTCATCCCCAGGATCGCGCCGTTCATGAAAACGTTTTCCCGTCCGGTTAGCTCAGGATGAAAGCCCGTGCCTACTTCCAAAAGCGCGCCTACCCGGCCATAAATGTTCGCTGTTCCAGAGGTCGGTTCGGTGATGCGGCTTAGAATCTTTAGCAGCGTGCTCTTGCCCGCGCCATTGTGGCCAATGATGCCAACGACTTCGCCTTCCTTGACTTCGAACGAGACATCCTTGAGCGCCCAGAATGTTTCGACTGTCGGCCGCCCTTTTGTACCGAAGCGCCTGAGGAATCGCTTGGGCAAACCGACAATGTCGTCATACAGTGTGCGGTAGTTTGCCGCACCATTTCTTTCGTGCGGGATCTGGTAGGACTTACTCAGGTTTTCAATCGAAAGTGCGACGTCGGTCATTGCTCGATCCGAGTTAAATTAAATAATGTCTGCGAAGTGGCGTTCTACGCGGCGAAAAAAGAAAACGCCGGTCATCAAGGCGAGCACGGACATGATGACCGTGATGCCAAGAATATGTGCATTGATCGCGCTGCGCCCCAGCACTGCCCAGCGTAAACCTTCGATAAAGCCAACCACGGGATTCAACGCAAAAAGCGGCTGCCATCGCGCAGGAACCATGCTGACTGGATAGATCACCGGGCTGGCATACATCCAAACCTGAACAAAATATGGCAGCGCGTAGCCGCAATCGCGGTACTTCGCGCTGAGCGCGGAAAACCAAAGTGCGATCCCGGTCGCAGTGGAAATCATGAGCAGCAAAAAGCCCGGCACTACGAGCAGGCGCAGGCTGGGCGCATATCCATAGATTGCCATAATCACAACGAGCACGATTAGAATCACCCCAAAATCGACAACTGCGCCGAGCGTGTGGGCAAGCGGAATTAGCAAGCGGGGAAAATAAACTTTTGAAATAAGTTGCGCACTGCGGACGAGACTATTCCCCGCGCGTTGCAATGCTTGCGCGAAATAAGTCCAGACGGTCAAGCCGCAGAAAACAAACAGGAGGTAGGGCGCGCCATCGCTTGGAAGTTTCGCCACTCGGCCGAAAACTACGGCGAAGATCGCCGCGGCAATCAACGGTTGCAGCACGACCCAGATGGCTCCCAGCGCGGTTTGCTTGTAAAGAAGCTTCAGATCACGCCCGATCAAAATCCAAAGAAGATCGCGATACTTCCACAGCTCGCGAATGTTTGGCGCGGCCCACCCTTTCGTCGACCGAATGCGAAGCGTCGGTCTTTGACTTCGGGCCTGCGTCAGAATGGCCGGAGCTGGCAATTCCGGAGCAGAAATAACGTTGGAAGATTCTACGCTCAAGGGTGCAAGTTTAAGGTAGCGCCTTCTGAGCGCAACTGGTTTGGAGTGCATCAGCGACAATCCGAGCGTCGTCTATTTCTTGAACCGGTTTACTGGCGCTTTAGTGTTACCCCCTTTATGCTTGGCGTTTCTTATCCGACCCGGGCCTTCGTTTCAGATTGATATGATTTACCTCGACGTCACGAGCTCGTGCCGGTCCGCGCAGAACACCGGGATGCAGAGAATGACGCGCAAAATTTTCGCGGAGTTGGGTCAGCACGTCGAGGTGCGGCCCATTTGTTGGAACAGCATCGGCCACTGTTATCAAGAGCTTGGCAAACTGGAACACCAATTTCTCGAGCGCCCGTTTGAGGCTCGCTCGCGGGCAACGGCCAGACCTGATTGGCGCGGCCACGACCCGATCGCGGAGTTTTCGCGTTTGCTCTCACGGCCGCGAATTCGTCTCGAAGAGGAAGTGAAAGGCGGCGATGTCTTTCTCGCGCCGGACATTTATCGCGATCTTCGCCGCAACGTCTTGCCGGATTTTCTCAGACGAACGCCGGCACGCACTATCGCAATTTTCCACGACGCCACGGATTTGCGGCTCACGTCCGTTTATCGCAATCGCGGACGCAAATCGCGACCGTATATCGAATCGCTGGCGCTTTTCGACCTCGTGCTTTGCGTTTCGGAGGAAGCCCGCGACGATTTGCTTTCCCTTTGGAGAGAGTACGGTTGCACAGCCACTGAAACGCACGTCGAACCCTGGCCGGGCGAACTGGAAGGCGCGTTGCAGTCCCGCGCCGGCGGGACGCGAAACAATCTGGTAGTTTATGTCAGCTCGTTTCACGCCAGGAAAAACCACCTCGCCTTGCTGCGCGCGGCCGAAAAATTATGGCGGCAGGGATTATCATTTGAACTGCATCTTGTCGGACGAAACACCGACTTGCCGTTAAACAAAATCGTGCGACAAATTTGGAAACTGCAGCTGCGCGGTCGCCCCGTCCGGTGGCTGCGGCATGTCGATGACAAGACATTGCTGCGCGAATACGACGATTGCCGATTTACCGTTTATCCATCGTTGATGGAAGGTTACGGCCTGCCGATTGTGGAAAGTCTTTTACATGGCAAGCCGTGCGTTTGCGGTGGAAACGGCGCACTGGGCGAAGTCTCCCGCGGCGGCGGCTGCCTGGTTGTCGATCAAACGAGCGCGGAGTTGCTCGCCGGCGGCATAGAGCAACTGCTGCAGGATCGACAATTGTATGCGCGACTGTGTGATGAAGCGCGTGGGCGAAGGTTCCGTTCCTGGGACGATTACATCGACAAGTTCCTTTGCTATCTGCAACCGGCCTCTTCCGCACCCGCTACTACCGGCGTCGCGTCACATTGACACTTGGCTGTCGGCCACCTTGTACAGGCGAGCTGGATATTCGTAAACAAAGACCCTGCGCCCTGGAAATCTTTTCAAAAGCGCGTCTCGTTCTAACCGGTTGTCCCAATTGCAATCGAAGTACAAGCTACTGGCCGAGGACAGCACAGGCGGATTCTGAGTCAGATCATCGGCTCTCGCACGATAAGTCCGGTTGAGAAAAAAAATCTTCTCCCCATTTCCGGCTTGCCGCGCTGTTCTTTGAAGGTCCCGCTGCCAGTAACTGATATAGCCTTGTATTGTTGCGAAGGACACGCTGCCGACGATCTGGAGAAAGACTGCGAACTTCCACAGGCGACGGGGACCAGGTGCACAATCATGACAGATCGATCCATAGACATCGACAACAGCCAGGACCAGAAATGGAAAGTAAGCTAGCAGGTAGCGCGGACCGGGACCACCTGCAGCGTGTGGATAAAAGAAGTAAATGCCGATGTTCATCAAGAATAACGCGAGGTACATCTTAACCCTGGGCGAAGGTTGGTAACGCCTCCAGAGCACGACCAACAGGACGGCAGGCGGAAAAACCCAAAGAAGATTTACAAGCCGAACGCCGGTCATTAGGAGCCCAGTCCATGAAACCACGAGACGGTCATGCGTGCCGGGTGAATGGTCCAGTGCTGTAGGGGTTTGGAGCGGATCGCCCGAGAGTAGGATATCGTATAACAGGTTGCCGCTGGCCAGAAGCCCAAATCCGACGCCGAAGAACGCTAGTTCGGCGAACCTCTTGCGTCGCAGCAGGCTGATCCCAATCCAAGCGGCTAGAGGAACCCAGTCGATGTAACGGATCACGGACGAGTAGCCAAGAAGGGCTCCGGCGCCGAAAAACAGCAACCACGAACGCCCAGGCTGCTTCTGCGCAGCCTCGTAGGCGATGAAGGCAGAAAACACGAAGAGCGCGGTCGCGATGTGAGCCCGAAGGGACGCGGCGTAGTAACAGAAGAAAAGACAGAGCGCTAACAAGAGCCCCGCGACTTTCACCAGGTTGTCCTCCATATGCTGCTCCACATATCGCAGCATTAGAAATCCAAGGACGGCCCCAGGTACCGGATCAATGAGCCACGGGACTCCGAGCAGCGCACCGAGTGCAAGCAACGCAGGCCAGCCCGGAGGATACTTTGAGAATCGACGCCCCTGATCGTCTGTCATGCAACTCGTTGCAACGCAGTGGTGCAGCGGATTCGCTTGGTCGTAGAGAGGATCCTCTGCGTACATTTTTCCCGACGCCAAGAGCTTCGCTTGGTAGAGATAGGAATAGTCGTCCCCAGACAGGGGGAACCGCTGGGTCAGAGCCAAAGCAATAAGCAACGCTTCGAGCAATAAAACTAAGGAGAACAGCCATTTTCGCTTCGTCGTCATGAATGCAGGCTCACTCTGGCGTCACCGCCGGAACAATTGCATATAGCGGAGCGAACGCAGGGCCCCGCCACCACCACCGTCTCGACGAGTAGGCCCATCAATAACATTTGGCGTTGGCCAGGTCATTTTTTGCCAGAGCCTCAGCATCGCGCGGCTGGTGCAGGTGAAGTTTGAGGATGATCTGCGTCCGCGCTGCAATACGCGCCTCGGAATTTCTTACAGCGAGCGAGATTGGGCTTGATTCGTCGAACCTTCTCTCCCCCTCGGTCTCACACTGAAATTCGTTGGCCGTGTGGATGGCTGCTGATGATGCGGCCGTCTTTCATCTCGTGTACCCAATCGCATGCGTCGGCGATGAAGCGGTTGTGCGTCACAAGGAGCAGCGCCTTCTCGCGTTCGCGCACGAGATCGTGCAATAATTCGAAGGCGCGCTGCGAATTCAGCGTGTCGAGATTCCCGGTCGGTTCGTCGGCCAGGATCACTTGCGGATCATTGGCCAGTGCGCGGGCGATGGCCACCCGTTGTTGTTCGCCGCCGGAAAGATGGCGGCTTGGACGGTCCAGTTTGTCGCCGAGACCAACTGCCTCGAGTAACGCCGCCGCGCGATCGCGCATTTCAGTCTCACTCAATCGACCGAGGCGTCGCATCGGGATCATTACGTTTTCCTGAGCGCTGAAATCCTCCATCAAGAAATGGAATTGGAAGATGAAACCGATCAACTCGTTGCGGCGGCGCGCCAATTCGTCATCCGGCAAATGTGAGATTTGTTGGCCTTCGATTGAAACCCAACCGCCGTCCGGCTGGTCGAGCAGTCCGAGAATGTAAAGCAATGTGCTTTTTCCGCAGCCAGACGGTCCGACGACGGCGTGCAGGCTACCGGTTTCGAGTTCGAGTGACACGCCGCGCAAAGCGTGCACGCGCTATTCCTCTTCGCCAAGGTAACGCTCAATATCGCGACAGCTGAGGCGAGGTATTCCGTTCATACGCTGGAACCGCGGAGCGTCACCACTGGCGGAAGTTGTGCGGCGCGACGAGCCGGAACGTAGCTGGCGATGAATACCGCGACAATCGCAAGCAGTGTCGCCCACAGATAATGTCGCCAATCCCAAATCACGAAGAAATGATCGGCGTAAAGCAGGCCGCGAATCCGGATCGGAATATGCGAGACGCCCCAGGTCAGTGCCGCGCCGAGCAAACACCCGATGAGCGATCCGACCACGGCGATGAGCGCGCCTTGCCAGAGAAAAATCGCGCTGATATCGATCCGACGATAACCCATCGAACGCAAAATCGCGATCTCTCTTACCTTAGAGAGGACCGACATCGTGAGCACGTTGAAAATACCGAAACCCGCCAGAAGAATGATGAGCGAGACTGTGATCGCGGCCGAGACCCGCAGAGTGAAGAAAATCTGGAGGTTCGCTTCCTCTCGTTCCTGCCAGCTCTGCGCGACATGCTGAAATAAATTCTCGAAATGAGTCGCCAAAGCCGGCGCGCGTTCCGGGTCGCGCAGTTTGTAAATGATCATCGAGGCGGCGTACGGTCTTTTGAGCAGCGTTTGCGCGACGCGGGCGTGCGAGTAAACGCGAGTCGAATCGATCGAGCCGACGCCGCTGCGGGCGATGGCTGCGACGGTGAACCGCCAGTACTCGCCGCCGGGCGAAAGCAATTGCATCGTATCGCCCGGAGTCGACATCGAGTAATTCCGCCAGCCTCGAGCCGATGATCAAGGAGCTGGTGTTGTTTCGAAAATCATTGAAACTGCCGTCGATCATCTGCCTGGCGAGATCCGTTGTGCGCAAATGCAGCGTCGGGTCGATTCCGAAAAGATCGACCGTAGCGTTTTCGAATCCGGCGCGCGCGCTGACTGTGCCGCGGAGCACCGGCGAACAGGAGACCACGTTGGAGAATTGCCGGCTCACTCGCATGATTTCGTTCGCGTCGTTGATTCCCTCGAAATAATATCGGTGCCCGGCGTTGGCATTGGCGCTTTTCGACGGAACAATCAGTGCCTCGTAGCGCGGCCGAAAGCGGGCCCGCATGACGAGCGCTCCGTTGCTGCCAATGGTCGAGTCGATGAAATATTGGGCGAAGCCCTGGGTCTGCGCCTGGGTACAAATAAAAATCGCCGACGCCGAACACGACGCCGATCGAGACTGAGCAGCAACGCGCGTTTGCGATGCGTGGCGAAGCGCAAGCGCAATGTAAAGAGGAGGGGTCACGGCTTTCTGTGAAACGTCAACGCGTCGCTGCCGCACGGGTTCTCCGGGCCGCAACTTGTCCTGGTCCGCAACCACGACATGATCGCCAACGGAAACGCCGCTCAACGCTTCCGTGAAATCGAGCGTACGAAAACCGACCTTGACTGTGCGTCGCTGCACGATGCCGTGTTTGACGATCAAGCGCTTGATCGACAAGTAGCGCGCGCGTCGGCACGAGCAAGGCGTTTTCGTGTGTGCCGGTGATGATGTTCATTTCGCCGGTCATCCCTGCCATCAAATTGTCCGGCGGTTTTTCCATCTCGAGAACAATCGTGTAACGCTGCGTGTCGGGATCGGCCGCGGGTTGAACTGAAGAGACGTGCGCGGTGAATGTCTGAGTGCGATAAGCGTAAAGTTGCAATGTCGCCTTCATTCCCGGTTTCACTTCGCCAACATCTTCTTCGTTCACTTCGCCGCGGACATAATTCTTGCGCGACGAGACGGTGAAAAGTTGATTGCCTTCCGCAACCAGTTCGCCGTCGATCGTTTGAACTGCGGTGAGTAATCCGTCCATCGGCGCGCGAATTTCGGAATTCTTCATCTGCGCTTCGAGTTTCTTGCGAGTTTCGTCGAGCGCCTGGAGATTGCGCTCGCTCTCGATCCGCTCGTTCTCGACCGCACCGCGCAAGCGATTCGCTTCGCTCTTGGCCTTTTCGTATTCGACAGCCGGCACGTTGCCTGACGCCACGACTTTCTCGAGACGCTGCAAGTTATCTTCTGCTGCTTTGAGCGGCTCCGAAGAAGGCAGCGGGAGTTTGGCGCGTTCGGTTGCCGCCTGCAGGTCAGCGCGCGCCTGCTTCAATTGTCGGGCCGTTGTTTCGTCCGCGATCGTGGCCAACAACTCACCCTTCGTCACGCTCTTCCCGATCGCACCGCGTCCGGCCGAGAAAGGATCCGCCAGCCGGATGAACCCCGAATTTTGCGCACGAACATGAACGACAAAAACCGGCTCGATTCGCACCGTCCCGTAAACCGCGGATATGGCTGCTGCCGCGGCGGACCGCTGCCACTTCCGCCACCGGCATCAGAAAATAGTACAGCCACCGAGCAAAGCAGAATGACCAGCGCTGCACCAACCCACAAGACTTTCTTTGATTCCGGCAACTTCAACTGCTGGAACTAATGCACGTTTTGCGCGGTGTCTTCGGAAAATTGAAAATAACGCCCGGTGGCGCGGTCCCATTCAGCCAGGGCGACATTGTGGAGATAAATTGCGTCGATTAGTCCGCTTTTGGTTTTCAGAAAACTGCTTTCGGCAAGCCGATACTCGAGTTCCGAGGCAAGGCCTTGCCCGAGATTTTGCTGAATCGCCACTACGTTCTGCTCAGCAGCCTCGACCGCTGCCGCGAGCGATTTTTGCCGGGACTCGATCGCATTCAGTTCGTTGTGGATTCGCAGAAGCTCACTGCCCACGATTCGCCTCCAGTTTTCGGCAGGCCACCTCGTTGATCTCGCGCGCTTTGCGCTGCTTCATCGCCGCGCCCGCCACCTTGCCGTTGTCAATCACCTGCCAGGTGTAAGCCACGCCCTCGCGATTTCCGAGCCGAGAAAATCCTGTGTCCGGCTGGTCGAACCCTCGCGATGAATTCCAGACACCGGAATGTAATCGCCGGTCACGCTGCCGGCTACGGCGGGATAATAACCGGCTTCGATGATGCGTTGATCCTCGTTGGCGGCGCGGACCAGCAAGCGCGCAAGCTTAATGTCGGCCCGGCGCTCCAGCGCTGCTGCTGTTTCCGAATTAAGATCGACAATCACCGGCGCGAATTGCAAGTCGCCTTCCGGTTCGAGTGGAGTCGCCTCCGACCCGAGATTGCGGCCCATCGCCTCCGCCAAGTTTCAATCGCGCTCCGGCATATGCGCGCTGCGCACTTTCGATTGGCGAATCCAGCTCGCGAGCTTGCACGGTTGCGCTCGTGAACGCGCTCCGATCAACCAATCCGGCTTCGTAACGGTCTTTCTCGCTCGCGACATTTTCGTCCAGCCGCTGCTCGCTGTTCCTCGCCGATCGATCTGCAGTTCGCGGTTGTAAAGCGCGCAGTAAAACGCCAGCCGGGCCGCATGCAGTTGCTCCACCACGGCCACGTTGAGTTGTTGTTCCGCGATTAACAGACTCGACATCTCCGCGCCGAACGGACGGCGGAATTGCAGCATTAAATAGCGCCTGGGTAAAAGATCCGCGCACGAAACCGAACTCTTTTACGCCGCTTTCGCCTGCTCGATGTCCGCCCTGAATGCCGGCCGGCACTCCGACCTTTAGCTGGGCCACATGATGGAACGAAGGACCAGACGCTGCCCGGCCGCTTGTTCGAGATTCAATTTCGCTTGCTGGATTGCCGGATTCTTTTCCAGCGTCGTGTCTAAGACCGTCTCCAGTGTCACCGCTCGCGCGCTGGATAAGATCGACAAGGACAAAGATAGGGACCACTGCGATGGCAAAAGAGCTCGATTTCATCGCTGAGTCAATTTTGCAGGCGGCCGCGCCACGTCGAAGACCTGCCGCTTCATTGTGGTTTCTCTTCGTAAGTTTTGATGCGAAATCGAGCGCTTCTGGGCGGCTGGCGCAGGCGCGGGCCAGCCGCGCCAGCGCGACGTTGTGCAGATAAATCGCGCTCAATCGCGTGGTGCGCGTGCGCGTCACATCGGAGGCAGCCTGCAGAATATCGAGTTGCGTTCCCAATCCGGCCGCGAGATTTGTTTTGGCGATCTCGAGAGATTCATCGGCGGTCTGCACATTTTTGGTTTCCGATTCGAGAACGTTCTCGGCCTGTTGCAGATCGAGAAACGCGCTGCGCACTTCCGAAGCGACACTGCGCCGCGCGGCTTGCAGCGCTTGCACAGCGGCTTCGCGCCGGGCGCGCGTCGCCTGCATTCGTCCTTTGGTCGCAAAGCCATCGAACAGATGCCAAGTCGCGTTTACGCCAACGAGATAGCCGTGATTAAATTCGGGACCGACGTGCGGGTCGCGTTCGTTGTAGACTTCATACCCGGAAAAAGCCTGGACGTGCGGACGGAGCTCACTCCGATCGAGCGTATATTGTCGATCTTCAATCTCGATCATCCTTTTGCTCGCGCCTTGATTTCCGGCCGCTCCGCATCCGCACGAGCGAGGCATTCGTTCAAATCGGGATGCCGCGCTTCGTATTGCAATTGTCCCGCCACTTCAAAGCGCGGCTTCTCCGGCTCTGAATGAAAGTCGATTCCCAAAAGTTCGCCGAGCCGGAGATAGGAATTTTTTAGCTCCGTCTGGGCGTTGAACAGCTCCGGGCGTTCGTTGGCCAGCGCGACTTCGGCGCGGTGAACATTTAACGTGCCGACGATGCCGGCGCGCAATCGTTCTTGCTGCGTCTTCACTCTCCTCCTCAAGAACGCGCACGGAATCTTCGCGCACGCGCTCTTTGGCGCGATTCAAGAGGAGATCGTAAAACGCGATCCGCACATCCATCGCCACACGATTGGCTGATTTCCTGAAGCTCGTAATCCTGCTTGTCGATTTTGAACCGGGCGATCGCGACCTGGCTCGAGACCGCGCCGCCGGTGTAAAGATTTTCCAAAACACGCACCGACGCGTTGTAATCCTCCTCGCGCAGCGTAGTCTGGCTTTGGGTTTCCCGTTTGTCGGCAAAGCCGGTCGAGATGACCGAGGGCAAAAAGCCGGAGCGCGCTTCGATCAACCCTCCGCGCGCTGCCTCGACTTTCTTGCGGGCGATAATGATTTCCGGGTTTTGGGCGTCTGCCAAAGCCACGCCTTGGTCGATTGTATAGGTGGGCGTCTGGCCTTTGGCGGCCGGTGAGGGTCCAGCTGTCAAAAGGAGGATCACTAATCGGAACAATAAGCGCGAAGCTTTCACTTCCTGGGCGAGCGTTGTTTCCTAACAAACATTCCCTTGATGATAATTGCTTGCATCGCTAGTCTGTACCTGCGTCACTTTCCACGCCCGAATCGGACAGGAGTTCCTCATCAGGCCAAACCTGACATTTCGATTTATGGCCAATATTTCATTTAAACTTACTACTTTGCATCTTGCCGCAAGCTTAGTCCTGCCGGGTAGGATTTCTTTTTCGCAAATGAGAAAAATCAGAATCGCCATTGTTGGAGTGGGTAATTGTGCCAGTTCGCTCGTCCAAGGAATAAACTTTTACCGCGGCTCCTCCGCCAATGGCACTGGCGTTGGCCTGATGCACAAGCAAATCGGCTCGTATCGGCCGGGAGACATTGAGGTTGTGGCCGCATTCGATATCGACCGCCGCAAAGTCGGGCTCGACGTCAGCAAAGCCATTTTCGCGCCGCCCAATTGCACCAAGGTTTTCTGCGAACAAGTCAGCCTCACCGGCGCAATCGTGAAAATGGGCTGCGTTTTTGACAGCTTCGCGCCCCACATGGCCGAACACGATCCGCTCCGCACTTTTCTGCCGCTGGAAAAAGAATCCACTCGCGAACAAATCATCGCCGAGCTGAAAGATTCCGCCACCGAAATCATGGTCAATTATCTGCCGGTCGGTTCCGAGGAAGCGACGCGGTTTTACGCCAGCTGCGCGCTCGAGGCCGGAGTCGCTTTTGTGAATAACATTCCCGTCTTTCATCGCCAGCGATCCGGTTTGGGCGAAACGTTTTGCCGACAAAAATCTGCCGATCATCGGCGACGACATCAAATCGCAATTGGGCGCGACCGTGCTTCATCGCACGATTGTCGATCTTTTCCGGAAACGCGGCGTGAAAGTCGAGCGCACCTATCAACTTAACACCGGCGGCAACACCGATTTCCTCAACATGCTCAGCCGGACCCGGCTCAGCTCGAAGAAAACTTCCAAGACCGAAGCCGTCCAATCGGTCATGAACGAACGCCTGGCCGACGAAAACATTCACATCGGCCCGAGCGATTACGTGCCGTGGCAGCTCGACAACAAGATTGCGTTCATTCGCATCGAAGGCCGGCTTTTTGGCGACGTGCCGATGGAGATCGATTTGAAACTTTCGGTCGAAGATTCGCCAAACTCCGCCGGCATCGCCATCGACGCCATCCGCTGCTGCAAACTCGCGCTCGATCGCGGCATCGGCGGCGTTCTCAATTCGCCTTCCGCCTATTTCTCCAAGCATCCGCCCGTCCAGATGAGCGACGACGAAGCTTACCGCTGCGTCGAACAATTCATCCGCGGCGAGCGCGATCGCTAAAGATCGCGCGGCTTCTGCGCGTCATCGAGTTCTTCAAAGAGTTGCGTCGCGGGCAACTTTTCCAGCCGCTCCCATTCAGTGGCCAGTTTATCGGGCTCGTACTTTAGGAACTCGCCGTTGGCGGTTGAATAAATCGCGGCGGTCACATCGTTGCCGGTCATCTCACCAATCACTTTTCGGTAGGTGGCTAACTGTGGCCGGTATCGCGCGAGCAACGTGTCGATCTTATCGCGCGCCACGCGGTTCGTCTTCCAGTCGAGGATGAACCATTTCTTTTCGGTTGGATCGTACAAGGCGAGATCGACAATTCCTTCCAAACATCTCCCTTCGTCCATCCGCCAGAAAAATGGCATCTCCGGACGCGTGAGCGACTCAGCGCGAGTAAGACGGTCCGAGAAATCTGGCTCGTTCTTAAAACACCGGAGGAACAGTTCCCATTCATCCCCGGATCTCTTGGGCGCCGGTGACTTCGCCTGGTGTTCTTCAAAGATTTGTTTCCATGAACTTTCGTCATGCCACGGAATTCGCTGTATGAACTCATGCCACCAACGACCGTACAATGTCGCGGGCGTATCCGCGGTCGCCCGATGGCCAACGGCGAGCGCGGAAGTAATTTCATTCATATTATCCGCGGGCTCTCGGGGAATTCCTTCGTCGTAACCGCTCGGGTTGAATTTGCGCACGAAGTTCGCCGCGTGCTCTTTGGCCAGCTTGAGTTCCTTCCGGCCTATCCTCGTGAGCGGCCGGGTCTGGACGTCGGAGGTAGCGTCCGCTTGCTCTCTTGCCTTCGCAGTCTTCGCGCAGGTAACTGGCTCGAGACCGAGCGTGTCGAAATGCGGTCGGTTGATCTGCTTTTCACCGAGCAGACATTTCAATTGCGCGCCGTTTTGCAGCTCTCCGTTCGAGCGAGCAAAGATTTCTTCGTCGAGCGCCAGCACGAGCGTGTGACGTGCCCGCGTCGTCGCGACGTAGAGAAGCCGCACCATTTCGTGTTGCATGGCCGTCTTGGTCGCGCTGCGAACTTCGTCGGGAAAATCGTCTTTGGTTAGTGCCACCAGCGAATCGTTCGTGCCCGGAATTTTTATGACGCTGGGATACCGCGGCGACGGCGGAATCACGCCGCGACCGAGAAATGGCAGTATGACCGCCTGCCATTCGGAACCTTTCGCCTTTTGCGCAGTGATCAATTGGATGCCGTCGTCGGTCGAACGGCGCACGTCGCGCTGCAGGAGGAAATCCGAGCGGAGTTTTTCGGCGAAGTCGGCGAGTGTGGCGCCGCGCGCTTCCGCTTCGGCGGCGAGCGCGAGAAGTGTGTCGAGTTCGTTTTCCAAGTCCGTGAAATCTTCCCTGGGAAGAGACGCGAGCTTTTGGCGCAACTGCGTTTGCTCGACCAAAAGTTTGATTGCATCGAAAAGCGCGCGACCCTGCATTTGCCGTTGCGTCTCCGCTAGCAATCGGAGCGGTGAAGAAACGACGCCGGTGGCAGACGAGTCGGTATCGATTTGGAAACGGTTGCCATCGCCGTCGGAGAAAACTGCGAGGTCGTGATCGGCGACACCGAACACTTCGCGCAAGACACCGACAATCTCGTAGGCATTCCTCGGATCGACCATGATCGTGCAGAGCGCGGTTAGCCAGGCGTTGGCGGGATTGTCGCCCTTCAAGTCGCTCTCGGATTGGATGGCGACGGGCAAGGCGACACGTCGCAAGGCGGTGGCCATGGTTCGCAGCCAGAGCTTTCTCGGACAGAGAATCGCCACGTCGCGCCACGTGTTTGCGCGCAATTTTTCGAGTCCCGTCTTCTTGATCCAGGCGGCGAGCAGGTCTGCTTCGATCCGGGCTTTCTGATAATCTTTCGGCTTTTCAACGGCGGGCAGAAGACCGGCGCCGAGCGAAACTCGAATAACCTGGCCAGGCAGAACCTCTGGCCGCGGCTGCAGTTCTACGAATTTCACCTGCCCATCTTTTTCGTTCAGAAGGTTGCCAAAGGTGTTGTTCACAAAATCGAGCTGCTTTTGATCTAGCCGAAACGTGACCGAGAACTCGAGTTCGTCCGCGGAGTCGCTGCGAAGAAGCGCATGGTGAATAGCCCGGTAATTGCTCAAATCGGCGCGGTCGCGATAGATCGATTGCTGGAAATCGCCGACCATGCAGAAATGGCCGGCCTGTGGCGGCGCGGTCTCGGTTCTCAACCAGCGGCCAGTCGCATCGGGCGGGCGAGTGATCTCCGTAAGGACAGAGAACTGCGCGGGGTCGGTGTCCTGCGCTTCGTCCAGTATGACGTGGAAGTCTTCTTCGCGCAGTCGCCGGGCCGCAGTCGGATGTTGAAGCAATTCATCCGCGAGGGCAACCTGATCGGGGTAAGTGACGAGGCCGCGCTCGACCCGGAAATCGCGGAAATCGCGTTGCACTTCGGCGGCAACGCAGAGCGCGGCCTCCGCCACCCACGTGCGCAGCGGTGTGAACGCCTCATTCCAGCGCTGTAAAAAATCGCGCGCGCTAGTGGAGCGAACAGGCCAACGGACGAATTCCCAGCCGACGCGGTAGCGTCGTTCCCAATCGGCCAGTTCCGCTTTCGAGTTTGCGATCGTTTCTTTCGAGGCGGTTGATGCAATCGCCGCGTGCACTTGTTTAGAATCGACAGTTGGACATGGGCCGATATTGCCCGTGGCCGAAAGAATCGAGCGGGCATTGCGTCCGAGTTCCATCAGCTGGCGCGCAGGCGCCAATCGGAAAAGAGCCGCGCGCGTTTCCGCGCTCAAGTTCCGGCCGACGTGGTGATGTTCCTGCACGAATGCTTCCCACAGCTCTTCATCATCCTCCGCCACGAGATCGAGAGGCGAGGGCAGGCCAAGATAGTGGCCGTAATTCGCGAGCAGCTTCATGCAGAAGCTGTGAATCGTGCCGAAGAAGGCGCGGTTGAAGGCGGCCTGAATTGCCGGTGGGCGACGTTCTTCAAGAATGCGTTGCCGTGTTCGCTGTTGCATTTCGTCGGCGGCGCGATGGGTAAAAGTAACCACGACAAGCTTGGGCAGGATTTCGACGGCATTTCCGGTCCGGGCGAGCTGGACGATGCGCTCGGTGATCGCGTGGGTTTTGCCGGACCCGGCGGAAGCGACCACGGAGAAATTGCGGCCGAGTTCTTCGGCGAATCGGCGCCGGGCGGAATGATCGCGCGGCTCGTTCACCAAAACATGTCCTCCTCATCGCGGACCAGCGCCGGATGCGTCAACTCCCATCGTTCCTCGAGGATGTCTGGATCAATCGCGAGAGTGGCGAGCGGATAGTCGTCCGTGAACCGATAGGTGGAGCGTAACGGGCCGTGCATCCCGAAAACGCCCGTTTGTTGCATCTCGGCCAACTCGGCAAAGATATCTGCTTCGCTCGAGAAATCGGAACCGGCGATTTGCGGCTGCAGCGGTCTAACGAGTGGCGAAAGTAAACTGACCTCGATCCGCCGGGCGCCGAGAGCATTTGCGGCCAGAGCGTAAAGACCGAGCTGCAATGCGGAACCATCGAGCAGTTTTTTCTTTAGGGCGGGCCTGTGCCCATCCGAATCTGCCCGACCGGCGGAGAGCGGCTTTTTTGCGCCGGTTTTGTAGTCGACGATCCAAAGTTCCTCGGCGGCGAGCGAACCCGCCGTCGACTCCGTGCGCGCCAGAAGGAGATCGATTCGTCCGCGCAAGGAAAGCGCCGCACGCTCGGCCGCCTCAGCAACGAAATTCCCTTCGATGGTCCATTCCGTCGACATCCACGGCCAGTCGGTGACGGTCGCGAGCTTATCGCCGAGGGCGCGCGCTAGAAAGACAGCGTTGCGCCAACCACCGACCCACCAATCAGGCACTGGTTTCCCGGCGGCCTCGCAAAGACGCGTGACATCCGATCGTTTCGTTTCGGCCGCGGCGCAAACGCGCCGGTCGATTTCAGTAGAGGCCGGTAACCGCGTAAAGGTTTTGGCTGTTCCCGTGGCGATCGCTGCCAACCAATCGTGCACCCATTTTCCGCTCGAGGTATTCCAGACATTGCCACTTTTGTCCGGCGCCTTGATGCCCAGATGTTTTTTCAACCAGACGAGGGCGGGCGTGGCGATGAGTTGCTCAAAGTCGGTCACACTTAAAGTCGGAACGACGGCCGGCTTTGAACGGAACGCGAAATCGTATTCTCCCGATCGGACGTTGGGATCGCGGCGAGCATCGTAGGCAATACGTGTCGGTTCGGTTTTTGGTAATCCTGGCACGTCGCTTTTTTTTGAATCGCGTGTTTCGTCGAGCCAGCTTTGAGTCCGCGCTTGCAGCTGACTCACTGACTTCTGCGTCAGAGGACTGTTGTACGCCTCCTGATAATGCCGTGTGAACAGCTCGCTCGGATTCCAGAGGCGTTCCGGAGCGTCCTCCTGCAGGAGGCTGGCGGTGAAAGTGATTTTTTGCGTGGCAGACTCGAGGAGAGTGCCGAATTGCCGAAGCGCGATCTGGCGTCGCTCGGCTGGGCCGAGATAGAGCGCATGATTCTCATGAATCGCGGTATGGCCTTCGCCTTGCCGACCTCGGCGCGCAGCGCGGCGATTTAATTTTTGGATGCTGCGGTTGAATGCGTCGATCTCGTTTTGCCGGGCGAATTCGCCGGTTTCGCGCGGTGGCCATGAACCTTCATTCCAGCCCGCGAAAATGAGGTGCGACCATTCCTGACCGGGGGCCTGCGAAACGGTAAGGAGTTGGACGCGTGCATAGGGATGATCGCCGACCGGTTCGCGCGCGACGGTAAACGTGGACGCGATTTCGTCCAGCCAACGCAAATAGAGCGCGCGGGAAAATTCGAGGTCCAGTTTATCGATCCATTCGCCAATACGGCGTGAGATCTCCATCCAGCGCAATTTCCAACCGAGTTTCTCGAGGGCGGCTTTTGTCGCGCGGAGGAACTCTTTGAGTTGGGCACGCGCGGGTAGGAACGGAATTGAACCCAGTGCCGTCGCGACGGCTTCGTCTACGCCTCCAGATTTCAGCGCGCAGTAGCTTTGCAAGATGTCGAGGTCGTCGATCAGCAGATCCGCATACGCGGAACGAAGTGTCCGCTCGAAAGTGTGGGGGCTGAGGCTGGGGAACAGTTCATCGCGCTCGGGCAAGGCGTTGATGAAGTGGAGAAGCGAGTTGATCCGCGGGCTTTGCTGGAGCTGAAGCCATGCGCGCCAGTCGACCGCCTCGAACGGCCCCGGCATGAAATGGGCAAGGCTATCGTGGTATGGGATCTCGAGTTGTGCGAGCGCGTTCGCGACCAGACGAGGCAACGCACCCGGGCCTGAGAAAACGATGCCGATACAATCACAGGCTGGGTCCGCAAGAAAATGCAGACATTGTTGCGCAACGGCCTCCGCTTCCTCCGTTGTGTCAGCGCCGACAAGAAACGAATATTTCTCCGGAGAAACAGTCGCGCCTTGCATCTCCGCCTCAGTGAAGAGGCTGTCGCTGCCATGATCTGCCGAGGGTGATATCGCTCTTGCCTCGCCAAAAGCTTCTTCCCATGTGCCGACCCAAGCCTCGTCGACTTCACGCGCTTCGTCACGCGGATCATCAAGCAACACCGTGGCTTGTCTTGCCGCGGAAACTCCGGCGCGCAGCAAATGCCAAAGCGGCCAGTGCGCGCCATTAAACCCCGTGACTAGAATGTTCGCAAAAAGCGGTTCGGCTTTGCCGGCATTCGTCGCGGCACGCAGGTCGGCCGTATGGATCAATTCGAAGCCGCAACCCGCGACATGCTTTTGGAAACGCGCTTCGACCTCACGCAATGCCGGAAGATCCACTGCGGAAAAATCCCACCCCGCGGCGCCGAGTTGGTCGATCGCACGGAGCAAATGGTCCGGCGCACGTACAACGGATTTCGCCGCGAGAAAATCGGGCTTCGCCATTCTCTTTTCCCGCAGTGCGGCATCTTCCGGCAGTTTCATGCACTCCTCCGCGGCGATCGAAAGGAGAAGACGCAAGTGCTCTCGTAACGGGAGGCGCGTTTCGCTTTTGCTTGAAAGTAATTCCCGCAGCTCGGCTGGAGAAACGAAGCGGAGGCCCAGAAGCGACACGCCGCGATCGAGCAGCGCCCCCTTCATCGCGTAAGCGTGACTGCGAAAAGGCACGACCACTAAAGTGGGCTTCTGTTGCTGCCACGCGCCACGCGCCGCACTTTGGAACCAAGGCGAAAGAACATTTTCCCAGGCTGCCGGGAAAGAAGATCCGATGTGCAATGAAACAGTGCGCGAATCTGGTCGCGCTTCGTCATTTCTGCGGGGCATCTGCTAACGGTAGCAGATTTTATGGCCGCGCGACGGCTGCCGATTTTGGTTTGCGCAGTTGCCGCGAGTCGTCGTCGCGCTGAGTGACGCCGACGCGATCGAGGTACTCGAGAAATGGAATGATGACGCGGCGGGAGGTCCCAATCTGCTGGCGAAGCTGGCTCGCCGTGGCCGGCCCCTGAGTCAAAATAAAATCGACCGCCGCATTTCGCATCTGCTCTGCCGCCTCGCGGCCAACAACAATTTCGCTGCTCAACTCGATAATGTCGCCTTGTTCGATCAGAAACCGCAGCGCCTGTTGCGAATGTCGATCTGGCGCGAGGTCTTTCCTTCCGGGCGGATCGAACGGCTTGGTTAAAAGCGCAGCCCGAATTTTTTCCGCGGCAGACTGCATTTCCGCTGGCAGGGACGCGCGATGTGCCATGCGCGCGATCGTCTCTCCGGTGCGAGTAAAATCGAGTTCGCACAAGGCCGTGATCAATGTTTCGAATAGCTGGTCCGATTGCAGATCTAATCCGGCGCGCAACTCGGCCAAACCAAGTCCGCGTTGCTCCGGATGTTGTTCGTGGGCGCAATCGATCAATGCGCTCGCGCGTCTGATCCGATTGCTCCAACCCGCGGCTTCAGCGGCTAGCTCGTCGCGCACAATGACCTTGCCGCGTTTTTGCAGACGCGACAACGCCGCGAAAATTTCATCCGACCCAAAATGCGATTTGCGAAGAAGCGACTTGGCCTGGGCAAAACCGGAGCGGGTAAGCTCCGATTGCACACAAAGACCAACATCGTCCGGTGCGGATGCGCGCGCCTTTAGAAATCCAGTTTGCGCGGCGGTGTGAAAGCTTTCGCGATTGCCATCAGGATCAAGGACCGTTCCGCCAGCAATGGTGGATTGCCCCGATGGATCGCGAACAACAAATCGATCGCCCAGAAGCGCGACAATCGGGGACTCCAAGCGCAGCTGTGCAATCGCGCGCGCGCCGCATTCGAGAGAAGTTTTCTCCAGGAACGCGACCCTCGCTCCAACCCGCGTTGTTCCGAAGTGAAGGTAAACGGAACTGCCGTTCTTGAGTGGACGCCCAGCACGAGCAGTTCGATTTAGGCGCGGTGATTTCTCGAGGACCACGTCGATCGTCGAGGTGGCGGGACCGAGATCATCTGTTGCGATCACATCTCCACGCCGAATCGAGTCTGTTGCCAGCGCGACGCCTGGCAGGTTGATGGCGGTCCGCATTCCCGGGCCGGCAACATCGACATCGCGCCCATGACTTTGAATCGAACGGATGCGAACAATGTGATTATGCGGTTGAACGAGCGCCGTTTGTCCGCGCCGGATTTGTCCTCCGGTCAATGTCCCGGTCACCACCGTGCCGATCCCATGCAAACTGAACGCACGATCGACGAACAAGCGTGGCCTTCCGATATCGCGCGGGGGTGATATGCTCGCTAACTCGGAGCAAAGCGCGTGTTTCAAGCGCTCAAGTCCATCTCCAGTGCGAATGGAAGTTGGGACAATTGGGCAATTCGCGAACGGAGTATCGCGCAGTTTTTCTCGGATTTGCTCGCTGACAATGTCGATTTTCCCCAAATCGCTTTTGCTAAGGCCGACGACAACGCGTTCGACGCCAAGATAAATTAAAATCTGGAGATGTTCCTCCGTTTGCGGCATCCAACCGTCATCGGCGGCGACTACGAGAAGCGCCAGATCGATTGAACCGACGCCGGCGATCATGTTCCGAACGAAATCTTCGTGACCTGGCACATCGACAATGCCGACGCGAAATTGTTCTTGGTTGGGTCGATCGAGAATCAATTCTGCAAAACCCAGGTCAATGGTGATGCCGCGCGCCTTCTCTTCCGGCAAACGGTCCGGATCGGTCCCGGTGAGAGCTTTGACCAGCGCACTCTTCCCGTGGTCGACGTGACCAGCGGTGGCGAGGATGAAATTTTTTGCGGTCACGCCTGGACGCCAGATGCAGCGGCTGAACAGCCAGCACGAATCGCATCGACGACCGTGTCATCCTGGTGCGGGAAAATCGTGCGCAGATCGAGCTTGAAACGTTCGTTCGCGATATAACCGACGATGGGCGGAACAGATCGGCGAAGCGCACTAGCAAATTCATGCACTGAACAATTTTGCGGAAGAATGTCGATGGTGATCGATGACAGCATCGATCTGGGCAATGTGCCGCCGCCAACTTTCGCGGTCCCACGACCGATCGTGATTTGAAGCGGCAAGCCGCGCAGGCGAGCGAACATCGCGGCCGCGCGAGCTCGCAGTTCGTCCTTCGGAATCTGGAGCAGAGCGAGAGCCGGGATTTCGTGATATCGATTGATTGAGGTGAAGATCGACAGTCGCCTGGAGCGCGGCGAAAATTAATTTGTCGCAACGCAAAGCGCGAAATAACGGCTCGCGTCTCAGTGCGGAGACAAATCGCTTCTTTCCAGCGATAATCCCGGCCTGCGGGCCGCCCAACAATTTGTCGCCGCTGAAACAAACAAGATCGGCTCCGTCTTGAAGCACCTCGTCGGGGTCGGCTCGTGTTCATGCAATCCGATTTGTTCGGTCGCCAGTAGCGCACCGCTTCCCAAATCCTCGACAAACGGAATCCGTCTTCTTTCGAGCGAGCGCGGCGATTTCCGACGAAGGAGGCGATTCGACGAAACCGCTCATGAAAAAATTGCTGCGATGCACTTTCAAAATGAGCGCGGTGTCTCTGCCGATGGCGCGCGTATAGTCAGCAAGATTGGTTTTATTGGTGGCGCCGACTTCGCGCAATCTCGCGCCGGTGGCTTGCAAGAATTTCGCCGATGCGAAAACCGCCGCCGATCTGCACCATTTCGCCGCGGGAAATCGATCACTTCCGGTCTTCGGTTTGACAAAGTGGCGCACGATCAAAACCAAGGCTGCGGCGCAATTGTTCACGACCGCTGCCGCTTCAGCTGCGCAAAGAACCGCCAGCGCTTGCTCAATGTATTCGCCGCGGCGACCACGTCCGCCGCTGGCGAGATCGTGTTCAAGATTGTTGTAGGAAGAAGCAACTTCGCGGACAGCATCAGCCGCCTGTTTCGCCAACGGCGACCGGCCTAGATTGGTGTGAACCACGATCCCGGTGCCGTTGACAATCGACTGAAGCCGGCTAGCGCGAAATTTTTCAACAGCCACGCGGACAAGATCGACAATCGATTCGAACCCGGGAATTTGTTCGCCTTCGCGAACTTTCGATAGCTCGCGCCGGACAAGATCGACAATCAGCGGCCGCGGCAGATCAACTTCTCCTAACGAATCGAGCATCTTTGTGACCGCAGGGATAGCGCGGCGCGAACACGATTTTATTTTGTCATGCATATGAGGAATCTGCGACGGCGCACGATCTTTCCGATAACGGCGGCGCAGGGCGTCTGTGCTATCTTGAGAACGCGCAATACCTTTGCAATCAGCGGTTCGGCGACGCAAAGAAGCAAGCCGCCGCTGGTTTGCGCGTCAGCTGAGCAAAATGCGTTGCAGCTGAGATATCTTTGCGAAATCGACGTTCTCACGTGCGCCTTTTCAAATTGTCGCGCGTGCCGCCCGGAATGCAGTCGCGCGCGATTAGTGTCGAAATCTCATCGCTGATCGCCGGAACCCGTTCAGTAAAAATTTCAGCGCTGACCTTGCTTGCGCGGCACATGTTGGCGAGATGACCGAGCAATCCGAAGCCGGTGACGTCGGTCGCGGCGCGGACGAGACGCTTTTCCGCGAGCTCGCTACCGACGACATTTGTTTGCGACATCAGCGAGATCGACTTTCTTCTCGAGCGCACGTGAAGCCAGCCCGCGCTTGATTGCAGTGGTGGCGATTCCGGTTCCGAGCGGTTTGGTCAGGACGAGCAAATCGCCAACGCGCGCGTTGGCGTTTGCCATGATCTTTCGAAGATCCACAATGCCGGTGACGGCGAGGCCGTAAATCGGCTCAGGGTTGCGGATGGAATGTCCGCCGATGATTGCGCAGCCGACTTCTTGCGGCCTTCTTCAAGCCGCCGCGCAGAATGGTCGGCGATGGTTTTGGCTGGAACGAGCTTCTCCGGAAATCCCATTATATTAAGCGCGGTCAAAGGCCGGCCGCCCATCGCGAAAATGTCCGAGAGCGCATTGGCTGCGGCGATTTGGCCGTAAGCAAACGGGTCGTCCACGATCGGGGTAAAGAAATCCACGGTTTGAACAAGGGCGCGATGTCGATCGATTCGATAAACGCCGGCGTCGTCGAACGTGTTCGAGTTCACGAGCACGTTCGAGTTGCGATAATTTGGAAGCTGACGCAAAACTTGCGTCAGGGCCTGTTGGCTCAATTTGGCTGCTCACCCGGCACAGGATGAGAGCGCAGTGAGTTTACGAATCTGCTCGCGCGACATCGATTCACCTCCTTTCGTGAAATTTCGATTCGCGATCTTCGATTTTCGATTAAAGAAGACGGCCCTCTGGGTAAATCGAGAGTCGTCGATCTACAGTCGAACGATGAAATAATCGCAGATGAAATGGCGGAGAGGATAGGAATCGAACCTACCTCGGCCGCTTGCGAACCGACAACGGTTTTGAAGACCGCGAGGGCCACCAGGCACCCTTCACTCTCCGAAAGCGGAAACCGGAAAGCGGAAACCGGAAAAGTCCGAGCCGGACTGGCATTTAACGTCCAACGCCCAGCGTCGGAATGAACAGAAGAAGAAAACCCCGAGCGCTTACTTGAGTTTTTTGATCGCGCTGACGATGGAGTCGAAGTCCGGCCAATCGCCAGATTCGAGTTTGGAATGGAGCAGTTTTCCATTGGCGTGGATCTCGAAAGCGCCGCCGCTCGAAGGAATGAGAGTGAGCGACTTGATGCGCTCGCCGAGTTCGAGAATTTTGGTCGCCAAACTGACGGCCTTCGGCGTGTAGTTTCAAACCACGCAATATTCGATCGACACTTCAGTTTTCATGCCCGACTCCTTTCCAGTCAGAAAGTTATGGGTTGCGCGAAATGCGGTCAAGCCCGGTGGAGAGATGATGTTGGTCTTGTTGGCGATGAGCAAAAAATTGTTGCGGAAGCGGAGACTTCGTAGCCGACAGGCGAGGTCCCGAGCCTGACGTGCGCTACTTAACGATTGCGCGTTGAAGCAGGCGCTTCGCCGCCGGTTTCCGGCCCGCCTGGGCCAAAGAGGTAGGAAAAGACGGCAAAGAATTGCACTTCTGGCGATTTATGATTTACGCCGAACAGCGGCGAGATGTCCACGCGCGTATTGTGCGTTGGTTTCCATGCGGCGGTAGGGCCGATAACAAAGCTGTTGTACGGAGTTCCACGGCTTTTCTTGTCGCTGAAACTTCGAAAAAGAAATTCGACTCCGCCTTTCAGTTGTTCGTTCACGAGCAGGAACGGGGTTACGACACTTTGCGCGATGCCCCATTCGCGGCCACGATCGCCGCCGATTTCTTGCTCGAAAAATAAATTAAACGCCCACTCGACACGTTCGAAGAAATCCTCCGCGAGCAAGAGCCGAAGCTCGTAGGCGTCCGGAATTTCCATCGACTTATCAAAGCCTCCCGGCCCGAATTTATGAGCCGGAGTTGGCGCGCCTTCATCGTGAAGGATATTGCCAAGTCCAAATTTGTATTCAGCGAAGAACGTGGGATTGAGCGGGATCTTGTTCCAATCAGCCAGTGCGTAGCGCGCTTCCAAGCTAAAAGTTGCATCCTGCACGTCGCCACTAAAAGCCTCGACGCCGTTCTCGACTGCAACGTTGATGCGATAAGGCAGACCAATTTCAACCTCTTCCGTAAACGTGTGATCGGGGTTACGGAAATGAACGACGTCGTTCTCGTAAATCAAGCTCGCGTAAATTGCGCCAGGCGGAAGCACATAAGCGTTTGTGATCGGCGAAAAACGTGATTGGGAAAATCCACCCGGCGCCCCGTAGGCGCTCGGAATTTCTTCGCCCGTAATGGTGATGTGCTCCGCGGCCGCAGTCTGAGCGTGGCTTGAATGATTGACCGCAAGGAATGCGAGATACACGCAACAAACGGACGGGACGATGACTCGCGACACACGATTGGCAACTTTTCTCCGGTGCATGGGTCTTCGATAAGTCAGTAGAGCAACACCTGTCAATGGAAAGTGTCGCGACGATCGCTAGGCCGAGTTATGACTTATTGGTGTTCGTTGGAAGTTGAAGGCGAGTAAGCTTTGCTGCCGATGAGGCTTTACGGATTTTTAGTAAAAGCAGCCGTCTCGGTGATGGGGCCGTTCATGATAATTGAGGCTGGATTGTTCGTTCCAGAAAAGGATCCGGTGCCGCTCACGGTCCAATTGCTGAAGGTGTATCTCTGGTTCGCCGTGGCGGTAATTTGCCCGCTCGCGCCACTGTTTTTCCAGCCGCTAGCGGGACTCACGGTGCCGCCAGTTCCTGCATTCATGGTCAGGAAATATTGGGTGGTGAATTTGGCGGTGTAAGTCGTGTTCTTTGTCGGAGCAACGGTGTGTGAGATAGCTCCACCGTGACTCCAATTATTCCACACATACTGAATGCCTGTGCCACCGCTTTGAGGTGAAGTCGTGGCAATAGTGTGGTTCGAACCGGAGGCCCAGGAAAAGGTCTGTGTCGCGGCGTAGTTAGTGCCATCAACGGTAAAGGTGCGACCAGACGGATTGGTTTGGACCGTTACCTGAAGGGTTGGTGTAGGAGTTGGAGTAGCAGTCGGGGTAGGCGTCGAAGTTGGAGTGGCAGTGGCAGCGGGGGTCGGAGTCGGTGTTGAGTTGACCGTAATGACTTGTCGCGCCAGATCGGTGCTTGTCTGGCCGGCCGTATCCATCACCGTAAGCGTCGCGGGATAGCTGCCCGGCGTGCCATAGTTAGGCGAGAACATAGCTGTGGATTGAGTGATCGCTGGGCTGCCGTCACCAAAGTCCAGCGTATAGGAGTCGATTGCATCACATGCGGCGATAGTCGGCGCGACGCTTGAGCCGGACGCGTCGAAACTGACCGCCAAAGGACGTCTCGATCTGGCGGACGTGGACGCGGGTCGCTTCGTTGATTTGCCCAGCGGCGAGTGTTAGCGTCGCGCGCCCGCGATGAGTCAGAATTACAAAGACACGCTCAACCTGCCGCGCACGGATTTTCCGATGAAGGCGAATCTGGCGACGCGCGAGCCGGAACTTGCTGAAAATAGTGGGAGGAAACGCGCCTCTATCAGCAAATCCAAAAAGCGCGCAAAGGTCGAGAGTTATTCGTCCTGCACGACGGACCCGCCGTTCGCCAACGGCGACGTTCACATGGGCACGGCGCTCAACAAAATCCTCAAAGATTTCGTTGTGAAATCGCAGACCATGCTCGGCAAACGCGCGCCATATGTTCCGGGCTGGGACTGCCACGGCCTGCCCATCGAATACAAAGTCGTGAAAGAATCGCGCGAACTTTCGCCGCTCGAAGTCCGCAAACGCTGCGAAGCGTTCGCGCGCAAGTATGTCGATCTTCAACGCGAGCAATTCAAACGGCTCGGCGTTCTGGGCGATTGGGAACATCCCTATCTGACGATGGATCCCAAATACGAAGCGCGAAATTCTGCGCGCCTTCGCCGTTTTCGTTGAGAAAGGCCTCGTCTATCAATCGAAGAAGCCGGTCTTTTGGAGCACTGGCGCCCAGACCGCGCTCGCCGAAGCCGAAGTCGAATATCAGGAACGCGACGACACTGCCGTTTACGTCAAATTCCCGATCGTTAGCGGCGAATTGAAAGACAAAGCGAGCATTGCGATCTGGACGACCACGCCCTGGACTTTGCCCGCGAACCTCGCCATCGCGGTCGATCCAAAGGAACTTTATGTCGTCCAGGAGTTTTCGCGCGACGGCGTTTCCGAAACTCTTCTGCTCGCCGACAAACTCGTTCTGCAATTTTGCGCGAACACAAAATTCGAACCGTCTGGCGAACCGCGTCGCATCATTTCCCGGCAGCAAGATCGACAAGATCAAAGCGCAACATCCGTTTCTGGATCGACGAATGCCATCGTGCTCACGGCCGATTTCGTGACGATGGATACCGGCACCGGCGCCGTCCATGTCGCGCCCGGTCACGGCGAAGACGATTACAATCTTAGGCCGGCAAAACAAATTGCCGATCTTGTCGCCGGTCGATGATCACGGCCGCTTCACCGAGGAAGCCGGTCTGCCGAAATCTCACCGGCAAATACGTTTTCGATGCCAACATCGACATCGTGAATTTGCTGCGCGAACGCGGCATGCTGCTCGGCGAACAAAGATTCCACCACTCCTATCCGTACTGTTGGCGTTCGAAAACGCCGATCATCTTCCGCAACGTCGAACAATTCTTTATTCGCATCGACGAGCTGCGCAGCAAAGCGCTCGAGGCGATTCACAACGAAGTGAAATGGATTCCGGCCTGGGGCGAAAACCGGATCGCTGGCACGGTTGAATCACGACCCGATTGGGTGATTTCGCGTCAACGCAGTTGGGGAGTGCCGCTCCCGGTTTTTTATTCAGGCGGAAGGCAAAGCGATTCTCGACGCGAAGTATATTCGCAAACTCGCCGATCTCGTCGCGGAGCGCGGCTCGAACATTTGGTTCGAATTGAACGATGTCGATCTTGCCAAACAACTCGGCTTGCCGGAGGGCACGACCCATCGCAACGACACGATCGATGTTTGGATCGATAGCGGCGTTTCACACAAAGCCGTGCTGCGCGACGCATCCCGAGCTGCGCGATCCGGCCGACATGTATCTCGAAGCAACCGATCAACATCGCGGTTGGTTTCAATCGTCGCTGATGACCAGCATCGCACTGAACAGCCGCGCGCCATACAAAACCTGCGTCACCCACGGTTTCGTTGTCGATGTTGACGGAAAAAAAATCTCGAAATCTGGCACCTACGACAAACCGATGGATGCCGGCCATTTTGTCGGCAAACACGGCGCCGATCTGGTCCGGCTTTGGGCAAGCAGCATCGATTACACAGACGATGTTCCGTTCTCGGAAGAAATGTTCACGCGGCTGGGCGACACTTATCGCCGGATTCGGAACACGCTGCGGATCTTGTTAGGCAATCTTTACGATTTTAAACCTGGAAACTGCAGGAAATGCAGGAAAGATGACTCAACATTAGTCGATCGCTGGATTCTAGAGCGACTGACTACGGTAATTGAGGATTGCCGATCCGCTTATGACGATTTCGAGTTTCACAAGGTTTATCACGACGCTGAACCAATTTTGCGCGGTCGATCTCAGCAGCCTCTACATCGACATCACCAAAGACCGGATGTATTGCGATGCGCCAGATTCGCCGCGACGGCGTGCAACGTCAGTGGGCGATGCATGAAATCTTCGAGCGCACTCTGCCAATTGCTTGCGCCAATCCTCGCATTCACTGCGGAAGAAGCATGGGGATATCTGAGAAGGCAGGTTCGATTCACGTGCAGGAATTTCCGGATGAGAAAGATTCCGTGATTCAGCCGCCGATAACCAAATTGCCGAGCTCCGGCAATTGCGTGCGTCTGGTTTATCAGGCGATCGAAAAGGCGCGTCAGGAAAAATTGATCGGCAACGCGCTGGAAGCAGCGGTTGTCTTGAAATCGAACTCGGATGTCACCACGAAGATCGACAAGGAAGAACTGGAAGAGTTTTTCATCCTGAGCGATCTCACGATCGAGCAGACGAAAGAGGCGAGCGCCATGGTCACGAAAACGTCTTACCGAAATGCGCGCGCTGCTGGCGTCATCGCGCATATGTTGGCAAGAGCAAAACGCATCCGGATTTGTGCGACCGGTGCGAGAGCGTGATCGCGAAGACGAGCGGTAGGTCGACATGAAATACATCTTTTTTATCTCGCTCCCGCTCTACGCGCTCGATCGAGTGACGAAATATTTTGTCCTTCTTTCGATTGAGCCGGACGAGACACGGGTGGTCATCGCCCGGCTTTTTTCATTTGGTGAATATCACAAACACCGGCGCGGCTTTTGGTTCGTTCAAGAACAACAACATGTTTTTCATTGTCATTTCGTGCTGGCGCTTCTCTTCGCCTCGTGCTTCTTTTAAGGCGATCGCATGCAGCACCGGGCAAATCTTCGTCGCTTTGGGGGACGTGCGACATCTGGCGTGATGTTTCGCTTGCGTTGTTGGTGGCCGGTGTGCTTGGAAATTTGACCGACCGCTTGCTTTACGGACATGTGATCGATTTTCTCCTCTTCGATCTCGCACGCATGTCCCGAATTCGCGCATCCGTGGCCGGCGTTCAATGTTGCCGACTCATGCATTTGCATCGCGGTCGTTTGCTTCATCATCCATTCCTTTCGACAGGACAAAAGCGTCGAGCAACCGGCGACGTAATGTGATATGCGACGGTCATCGACCGCCGCTACAGTGCATGATGTAAATGAACGGATCGGGTAAGAATACTACGCCGATGGAAAAGACGGCGCGCCGCGATTGCAGAACGCCTGCGCGAGCGCGGGCGCCTCGCTTACTTCGCCGGCGGTTGCGTGCGCGATCTGGTTCGCGGTTTGACGCCGAAAGATTTCGACATCGCGACTGACGCGACGACCTGAACTTGTGCAGGAAGTTTTTTCCGCGCACCTACGCGGTCGGCGCGCACTTCGGCGTCATCGTCGTGGTGGAGAATGGATTTCAATTTGAAGTCGCCACTTTTCGCTCGGACGGCGCGTATCTCGATCACCGCCACCCGGTCGACGTCCGCTTCTCTTCCCCGGAAGAAGACGCGAAGCGCCGCGACTTCACGATCAACGGGATGTTTTTCGATCCGGAAAAGAACGAAGTGATCGATTTCGTCGGTGGGCGCGCCGATCTCGAGGCGAAACTGATCCGCGCAATCGGCGATGCCGGCGCAGCGATTTTCGGAAGATCGCTTGCGAATGTTGCGCGCGGTCCGTTTCGCCACGGTGCTCGATTACAAGATCGACGATCAAACCTGGGACGCGCTCGTCGCAAATGCCGCGTCGATCAACGAGATCAGCGCGGAGCGGATTCGTGAAGAACTGGTGCGGATTTTTCTGTCGCCGAATCGTGTGCGCGGCTGGGATTTGCTGGATCAAAGTGGATTGATGCGCGCCATTTTGCCCGAGGTTGAACGCAATGAAAGGCTGCCTTCAGCCGGAGCAATTTCATCCGGAAGGCGATGTTTTTCAGCACACCCGGCTGATGTTGAGTTGCTGCCCGAAAAAGTTTCCGTGCCGCTTGTTCTTTCAGTTCTGTTTCACGATGTTGCCAAACCGGTCACGGCCACGGTCGATGAAACAGGCCGGATTCGTTTCAACGAGCATGACCGAATCGGCGCGGAGATGACCGAGGCGATCATGGAGCGGTTGCGTTTCTCCCGCGCGGAGATCGAAGCCACGGTTGAAATGGTGCGGCAGCACATGGTTTTCAAGGATGTGCCGAAAATGCGGGTTGCGAAACTGAAGCGATTCATGGCGCGACCAACCTTTGAAGAAGAGCTCGAGCTGCACCGCGTCGATTGCGCGAGCAGTCATCGGATGATGGACAATTACGAATTTCTTGTTGCGCAAGCGGGAAGAGTTCGCAAACGAGCCGATTATTCCGCCGCCGCTGGTGCGCGGCGACGATCTGATTGCGCTTGGGATGAAGCCCGGTCCGAAATTTGGCGAAATTCTTGAAGCAGTAGAGACGCGCCAGCTGGAGGGAACGCTGAAAGATCGAGAAGAAGCGCTCGATTGGGTGAAACGCGAATACTCGTTAGGCTCGTAGTCGAATGAGAATCCTGATGATCAGCGCGGAAGGCCCGCCCTTGCAGCACGCCGGCGCGCTTATCGACGTGATGGACGCGCTTGCCGCGCGAGCTGCGGGCGCGCGGGCATGAAGTTGCCGTGGCCCTACCGTTTTATCGCGAGATCCGCGACAACCCCGCATTCAAGGAAGAAGACACCGGCGTGACTGTCGATGTCCGGGTGGGCGAGAAAACCTACATTGCCGAGTATCTCCAAGGCCATAGCGCGAGCGGCGTGCAATTGTTTTTCATTCGCTGCGACGAGTTTTTTGATCGGGACGGGGATCTATGGCGAGCACGGCCAGCCCTACGAAGACAATGCGGACGCGCTTCATCTTTTTCAGCAAAGCCGCGGTGGAGCTGGCGCGGCGTTTAACGCCGTCGCCGCAAATTCTGCACGTGCACGATTGGGCGGCCGCGCTCGTGCCGGTGTACGTCCGGGCGCATCGTTTGCCTTTTGCGACCGTGCTTACGATCCATCATCTGGCCGAGCAGGGCAGTTTTTGGGGACTCGATTTTCGCCTGACGAATTTGCACGAGCGTTTCTTCACTCTGCGCGGCGTCGAATTTTTCGGGAATGTAATTTCCTCAAAGGCGGAATTCTTGTTCGCCGACAAAATCACGACAGTCAGCGAACATCTACAGGCGCGAGATGCAAACGCCGGAGGACGGTTGCGGACTCGACGGCGTGCTGCGCGAAAATGCGTTCAAGCTAACCGGAATTTTGCACGGCGCCGATTACGCACGCTGGAACCCGGAAACCGACAAACTTCTCCCGGCGAACTACGGTTCGAGCATCCCTTTGGGGTAAACAAGTTTGCCGCGATGTGCTGCTTGAGTGGATTGCGATCTGGCGCCGGAGCCGCGCGGGCCGGTCTTCGGAATGGTCACTCGCGTGGTTGGAGGAAAAGGGTTTCGAGATTCTCGTGCCGCTTCTGGATCGGCTGCTGACGGATGATGTTCGACTGATTATTCTCGGCGAAGGCGATCCCGCTTATGAAACCGCGCTTGCTGTCGCGGCGCGTAAATTTCCGACGAAGTTTGGCTATCGCAAAAACTACGATGAGAAGAGCGCGCACGTGATTGAAGCCGGCATGGACATCAGCTTATCCCATCGCGTTTCGAGCCAGCCGGCCTGAGCGCGATGTACAGTTTGAAATATGGCGCGCTTCCAGTCGCGCGAGCCACCGGCGGAATTCAGGAGATCATCGAGGACTACGATCCGAGCAGCGACAGTGGTTACGGTTTCCTTTGTTACGAATATTCAACCGAAGCCTTTTGGGACGCGATCAAGCGGGCGCGCGAAGTTTTCCGCGACCGAGACCTGTGGACGAAGTTGATGAAGCGGGCGATGGCGCGCGATTTTTCGTGGGAAACAGCGGCGCGACGCTACGAGCAAGTTTACGCGGAACTTGTCGGCGAGGGCGAAGTGGCGGCGTAGTTGTTGTCGATCTTTGTGCGGTGAGGCGACTGCTAGGAGCGAGTGGAACGAATAAACATGCAGTGTCGTCGTCAAACTCTGCCACCAGACCCCATGGGTAGACCAGACTGATGCAATCTGAAACCGCGCTCGCAACGAGAACCGACAAGTTCTTGCAATGTCGAAAGCTTTCGTATCTCCTCGGCGCTTCCCACTCTGCCGCGTATGACGCGCTAGCTCGTCGCCGTTTCAAGCCGTTGCTTGCGGGATTGCTCCTGACTCTGGCGCAAATCGCGGTTGCGGTTTGCTGCTCGCGCCCGAAGGGCCGCTTTCCTATCGCTATTCCACTCTTATCCAGCACGACGGTTTCTGGTTCATGAACATCGTCGATCGCGGCTATCAAACGATTGTTCCGCCCATCAATCACAAAGTGATGGAAGTTTCCAATGTTGCGTTTTTTCCCGGCTTATCCGGCACTTGCCGCTTTGCTTCGGTACGGGTTGCACTTCGATACCGGAAACGCTCTGCTCGATCACCGCCCAGGCGGCTGCGTGGGGTTTCTGGACTTATTTTTTTCTCTTTTGCGAGCGGTGGAATCTTTCCCCGGCGCTGCAATTTTTTGGCGCTTTGGTCGATCGTCGCCCATCCCGGCCGCCTTCTTTCTTGTTGCCGGCTATTCCGAATCGCTTTTTCTGATGGCGCTGGTCGGGTTTCATCTATTGGAGCAGTGCGGAAGGTCGCGCTGCGAAAGTTGTGGGCGGCGCTGCACGGGATCGTGATGTCGGCGACGCGAATTGTCGGAGTTCCTTGCGCGGCCTTTCCAGTGGTGCGCGTCGTGTCTTCGCGAAAGGATGGAGCGGTCTGCGCGACCGCGAGCCTGGATTCGCGATACGGCGCCGGCCATTGGTTTAATGATGGCTGGCAATATTCGGTGCGGTCTTCTTCTTCATTTATTGCCAGTTGCGCTGGGGTCGTTGGGATATTTATATGCTCACCCAATCGGCCGGTTGGAGCATTGAGCCCGATTACCTCGCGGTTTTTCGGCCGTCGAGTTATCGCTGGCTCATTCCCGCGCTGAATAATCCGACGCAAGTCGAGCCAAATGTCGATGACGCTTGGGCGCATTGCTTTTTATCGCGATCGCCATTTTGCGAATTGCTTCCGGCGATTCGCCGGCGGACCGAATGGACGACGCACGCATCGGCATTCTATTTCTGCGCCGCGGTCATTTATTACATTTCAGTCAGCGGAGTCGCTTCTCGTCGATATGGAAAGCATGCTTCGCTACGAATTTTGCGTGCATGCGCTAATCGTGCTGGCATTTTTGCATTTTTTGCGTCAATTTCGCATCCCGCCGGTGCTGGTGCGGGCGTTCGGCATGGCGGCAGTGGCGTTGGTCGGCGCCGCTGGGTTAAGCGTGCAGGGCTGGTATGTCTGGAATTTTACCCGGGGAAATTGGGTGGCGTAGCCAAATGATGAAAACAACTGTCGCCATCATCGGAGCCGGACCGGCGGGACTGACCGCCGCATACCTGCTTTCCAAGAACGAGGTCGATGTAATCGTTCTGGAAGCCGATCCGGTTTACGTCGGTGGCATTTCGCGCACGACCACCTACAAAGGTTTTCACTTCGACATCGGCGGCCATCGATTTTTCTCCAAATCGAAAGCGGTCGAAGATCTGTGGACCGAAATTTTGCCTAACGACATGCTGCAGCGGCCGCGCTCGTCGCGCATTTTTTACGGCGGGAAATTTTTTACTTACCCGCTCAAACCGTTCGAGGCGCTGATGAAGCTCGGCATTCTTCAATCGATCCTCTGCGTTCTCTCCTGGCTCAAAGCGCGGCTCTTTCCGGTGCGCAACCCGCGCAACTTCGAGGAATGGGTGAGCAACCAATTTGGCAGACGTCTTTTCAACATTTTCTTCAAGAGCTACACCGAAAAAGTTTGGGGCATGAGCTGCAAGGAAATCTCGGCCGATTGGGCGGCGCAGCGCATCAGCGGTCTTTCGCTCGGCAGCGCGATCAAAAACGCGCTTTTGCCCCAGCGTTACAATCGGCGATCGCACCAAAGTCATCAAGACGTTGATCAACTCGTTTCGTTATCCGCGCAAAGGGCCCGGCATGATGTGGGAAGCATGCGCTGAAAAAGTGAAAGCGATGGGCGGCAAAATCGAGATGGGCGCAAAGTGACCGTTGCGCTTACGATGAAGGAGCATCGACGATGGAGCGTGCAGTTCAAGGATCGAGATGGAAACATGCAGACGCTCGAAGCCGAACACGTTATTTCCTCCGCACCGATGCGCGATTTGGTTTGCGGGCTTTCGCCGCAAGTCTCGCGAGCGAACACGACGCGCGGCCGAGAGTCTCAGGTATCGCGACTTCCTTACGGTCATGCTCATTTTGAAAGAGCGAAACATGTTTGATGATAACTGGATCTACATTCATGACCCGAGCGTGAAAGTTGGCCGCGTTCAAAACTTCCGTTCCTGGTCGCCGGAAATGGTGCCCGATCCCGACAAAGCCTGTTACGGCCTGGAATATTTTTGTTTTGAAGGACGACGGGCTTTGGGATTCGAAAGACGAAGATTTGATCGAGCTTGGCAAACGCGAGCTGATCCAAATCGGTCTGGCCAAGGAGGGCGATGTTGTCGATGGCTGACCGTTGTTCGCCAGAAAAAAGCGTATCCAGTTTACGATGACGATTACGCGTGCCATGTCGCCACGATCCGGCAGGAACTCGAGGACTCGTTATCCGAACTTGCATCTCGTTGGTCGCAACGGCATGCACAAGTACAACAACCAAGACCACGCCATGATGACCGCGATGTTGTGCGTGGAAAATATTCTGGCCGACGCCAAGCTTTACGATCTCTGGCAGGTCAATGCCGACGCCGAGTACCACGAACAAGGTGACGAGGTTTCCGAAGAAACCAGCGGCAGCGCGCTCCGCCTCGTTCCAATGCGCACTACTGCGCCAGAGCTTGCGCCGGAAGCATAGCGCGACTTATTCAGCAAGCTCTTCCACAACGGGGCAGGAGCAGAACAGGTTTCGATCGCCGTAAACATTGTCGATGCGGGCGACGGCGGGCCAGAATTTGTGCTCGCGCGTCCATGGCGCGGGAAACGCGGCTTGCTCGCGCGAGTAGGGATGGTCCCATTTTTCGGAAGCGATTTGTCGCGCGGTGTGCGGCGCGTTTTTCAAGCGGATATTTTCTTTGTCGATGCTTGCCCGTTCGCGACCGCTTCGATCTCTGCGTGGATCGAGATCATCGCGTCGCAAAAACGATCGAGCTCCTGCTTTCGATTCACTCTCGGTCGGCTCGATCATCATCGTCCCGGCAACCGGCCAGGAAATTGTCGGCGCGTGAAATCCGTAATCCATCAAGCGTTTGGCCACATCTTCCACTTCGATGCCGGCGTTCTTCCACTGGCGAAGATCGACAATGCATTCGTGCGCGACGAGCCCGCGTTTGCCTTTGAACAGAACCGGGAAATATGGGTCGAGACGTTTCGCGATGTAGTTCGCATTTAGAATCGCGATCTTCGCTCGCTTCGCGTTCAGTCCGTCTGCGCCCATCATCCGGATGTACATCCAGGAAATCGTGAGGATGCTCGCGCTGCCGTACGGCGCCGCCGAGACAGGACCAACGCGTTTGTTAAGATCGAAATCTTCATCCAACGAAGCCTGCGCCGGCAAGAAACGGAGCAAGATGTGTCGGCCACGCCGATCGGCCCGCACGCCCGGACCGCCGCCGCCGTGCGGAATGCAAAACGTTTTGTGCAAATTCAAATGGCAAACATCCGCGCCATAATCGCCAGGACGGCAAAGGCCGACTTGCGCGTTCATGTTCGCGCCGTCCATGTAAACCTGGCCGCCATGCGCGTGCACGATCTCGCAAATCTCGCGGATGGTCGGTTCGAAAACGCCGTGCGTGCTCGGATAAGTGACCATGAGCGCGGCCAGATCGCGCGCGTGCTCGTCCGCTTTCGCGCGCAGATCGGCCAGATCGATGTCGCCATCTTTCAACGGTCGCGACCGGAACGACTCTGAAGCCCGGCCATGACCGCGCTGGCCGGATTCGTTCCGTGCGCCGAAGTTGGGAATCAGGCAAACTTTGCGATGCCGCTTCGCCGCGCGAGGCGTGATATTCGCGAATCGCGAGCAATCCGGCGTATTCGCCTTGCGAGCCGGCATTTGGTTGCAATGAAACCGCCGCGAAGCCGGTAATTTCGGCGAGCCATTCTTCCAGTTGCTCGCACATTTCGATGATAACCGGCGTTTGATCGACAGGCGCAAACGGATGGAGTTTGGCGAACTCCGGCCACGAAATCGGAAACATTTCCGCGGTCGCGTTCAGCTTCATCGTGCACGAGCCGAGCGGAATCATCGAGTGGCAGAGCGACAGATCGCGCGATTCGAGTTTTCGCAGATAACGCAGCATCTCGGTTTCGGTGTGGTGCGTGTTGAAAACGGGATGAGTCAAGAAAATCGGAATTGCGGATCGCCAATTGCGGAGTGCGAGAAGCGGCATGCATCAAGCTCATCGTCGGCAAAGTCGCGGACCGTGAGTGCCGCGAAAGATCGACATCAACAGTTCGATGTCGGCGCTCCGTCGTTGTTTCGTCCAGCGAAATCCCGACCGCGTTCGGGCTGAGTTCGCGCAAATTGCATTCCCAGCTTTTGCTGCGCGCGACAAAATCGTGTCCGCGACTTTTCTCCGTTCCGAGATCGACATGCGACTGTGTCGAAGAAATTTTCGTGCGCGATTTTGAAGCCTAGATCGCTGCAGCCCTTCTGGCGAGTTGGCTCGATGCAAGCGATGCACGCGTTCCGCGATTGCGCGCAAGCCGCGCGGCCCGTGATAAACCGCGTACATTGACGCGATCACGGCCAGGAGGACCTGCGCCGTGCAAATGTTACTGGTCGCTTTTCGCGACGGATGTGTTGCTCGCGCGTTTGCAAGGCGAGCCGATAGGCCGGCCGCGCCTTCGGCATCGTGCGAAACGCCGACGAGTCGTCCGGGCATGTGACGCTTGTATTGATCGCGCGTGGCAAAATAGGCGGCGTGCGGTCCGCCGAATCCGAGCGGAACACCGAACCGCTGCGTGTTGCCGACCGCAACGTCCGCGCCAAATTCGCCCGGCGGCTTGAGCAAAGTGAGCGCGAGAATGTCGGCAGCGACGACAACGAGCGCGCCAGCGTCGTGCGCTTGCTTTACGAATTCGGCATAATCGTAAATCGCGCCATCGGTTGCCGGATATTGAACGAGTGCGCCAAAAACTGTGTTGTCGAATGTGAAGCGTGCGAGAAGTTGTCGATCTTGACTTCGATGCCGAGCGGTTTCGCGCGGGTGCGGACGACTTCGATGGTTTGCGGATGACAATTGTCGGCGACGAAAAAAGTCTTCCGGACCGGAACGGCGGCGTGGCAAAGCGCCATCGCTTCGGCCGCCGCAGTCGCTTCATCGAGAAGCGACGCGTTGGCGATGTCGAGCGCGGTCAGATCGGTGATCATGGTTTGAAAATTGAGCAACGCTTCGAGCCGGCCTTGCGCGAGCTCAGCTTGGTACGGCGTGTAGGCCGTGTACCAACCGGGATTTTCGAGAATGTTCCGCTGAATGACCGGCGGTGTAATGCAATCAGAATAGCCGGCGCCAATAAAAGATTTCTCGACTTTGTTTTTCTTCGAGATGTCGCGAAGTTCGGCAAGCGCTTCCGCCTCAGATTTTGCTTCCGGCAAATTTAATTGCCGATCCAGGCGAATATTTTTTGGAACCGTCGCCTCGATGAGGGCGTCGAGATTGTTAAACCCGAGATCGCGCAGCATCTGTGCGATTTCGTCGTCATTCGGGCCGATGTGACGGCGCGCGAAGGAATCGATATCGATCTTTTGTTCGCGCGGTTGCATACGTGACGTTATGGAACGCAAACGCGCGTTCAAGTTCGCGGCGGGGGCGCGTTGACTTCTCAAATTATGTTGTGTCGTAGGTTTCGACGCCGCAGCTTTTCAGTTGCACGCGCAACTCTGCAAGGTATTCGTGGTTCCGCGTCTCGACCGTGCATAGAACTTTCACTGTCGAAACATCAGAGCTGGCGAAGGCGCGATCATGCACGACTTGTTTGATGCTCGCGCCGGTCGAAGCGATTTGCGCGGCGAGATCAGCTAAGCCGCCGGGGCGGTCGCTGATGACGGCGGTAAATCGACAAAGGCGACCGCCGGCAACCAAGCCGCGTTCGATCACGCGGCTGAGCACGTTTGGGTCGATGTTTCCGCCGGAAAATAGAAGCACGACGCGTTTGCCAGAGAATTCCTTCAATTTTCCGGAAAGACAGGCGGCTAGGGGCGTGGCGGCGGCGCCTTCGACCATGCCCTTTTCAAGTTCAACAATGCGCAAGATCGCAATGGCGATTTGTTCTTCAGTAACTGTGACTGTTCGATCGACACGCGACCGCGCGACCTCAAATGCATTTGCACCGACTTGCGGGATGGCGAGACCGTCGGCGAGCGTGGGATGCAACGCGATCCGCGTCGGTTTGCCAGCTTCAAGAGCAGCAGAAAAGCTGGCGACGTTGTCCGCCTCCACGGCGATGATTTTTGTTTGCGGGCGCAAAGTTTTTACTGCGAGAGAAACCCCGGCAATCAAGCCAGCACCACCGACTGGCACGATCACAGCATCGACGTCGGGCACTTGCTCAATGATCTCGATGCCGATCGTGCCCTGGCCTGCGATGATGGCTGGATCGTCATAACCGTCGATGTAAGCGAGACCTTTCCCGGCTGCAATTTGGTGGGCATGGGCTTTCGCTTCAGCGAAATCCTTGCCGTGAAGGACGACGTTGGCGCCAAGTTTCTGGCAATTGTCCACTTTAATGAGCGGCGCATACTGCGGCATCACGACCGTCGCTGGGATTCCAAGGAGTTTCCCTTGGTAAGCGAGAGCCTGAGCGTGATTGCCGGCCGAGGCCGCGATCACGCCGCGTTTTCTTTGTTCGGGGCAGTTGCGCGAGTGCGTTGCGCGCGCTGCGTTTCTTGAAGCTCCCAGTGCGCTGCAAATTGTCGAGCTTGCAAAAGATTTCCGTCCCGCCGATTTCGCTCAAAGGAATGGAAAGCCGACAGGGCGAGTAATAAACCGCCCACGCTGATTCGGTCGCGCGCTGCTTCGACTTCCTTGAACGAGATCACGCGCCCTCAGTATACCGTACCGCGAGCGAAGCAGCGGCAACGTTTTCGCGCGGTTTGAGACCGGTAATCGTTATTTGGCGCCGTCGAGAGCTTCGCGCACTTTAGCGGCAAGTTGCTCGGAGTCGAACGGCTTCGGCAGGAAAACCATATCGGGCCCTCGACGATCGCCGGGATGAAGCGATTCCTCGAGATATCCGGAAACGAAAACCACTTTTATGTTTGGGTTGGCCGAGCGCAGCCAATCAGCAAAACGCCGGCCGCTCATTTGCGGCATCACCATATCGGTGAGGAGAAGATCAATCTTTCGCCCGCCATTTTCACTGATCAAACGTTGGGCGTCGTCGCCATTTGCTGCCTCGATGACTTGGTAGCCGAGGTTGCGCAGGACGCGCACCGAAATATGCCGCACACTGATGTCGTCCTCAAGAACGAGAATGGTTTCGGTGCCCACTGGAAGCTTTTTCCTATTTGGTTTTTTGTACGGTTGTGGCGGCGGCGGGGGAACTCGCGGCAAATAAATTCGCACTATCGTGCCCTTACCTTCTTCGCTTTCGATGCAGATTTGACCGCCGCTTTGGCGCACGATTCCATAGCTGGTCGCAAGGCCAAGACCGCTGCTGCTACCTTCCTGCTTGGTCGTGAAAAATGGCTCGAAGAGATGCGCTTTCACTTCGTCGCTCATGCCCGCTCCTGTGTCCGCAATAGTGATCAACACATATTCGCCGCGCTCAAAATCATCACAGACACACGCCGGCTTCGCTCCGTTGCTAAGATTGAAAATCGTCGTTTCCAGTGTGAGCTGGCCGCCATTTCGCATCGCGTCACGGGCGTTCACCGCAAGGTTGAGAACGATCTGAGTGAGTTGGCTTGGGTCGACTTTTATGTGCGCGCCACGTTTCTCCCGATGCAACTGACAAACGACGGAAATATTTTCGCCTAGGAGCCGGAGCAGAGAACGCTCAAGATTGGCGATGATCGAATTTACTTCGACGACTTTCGGTTCCAGCGGTTGCTTCCGACTAAAAGCAAAAAGTTGCTGCGTCAGGGCAGACGCGCGACCGGCCGCGCCACGGATTTCGGCAACGTGCTCGGCGATGTCGCCTTTGATCTGGCGCTCGTGCAAGAGCAGATCGCTGTAGCCGAGAATGGTGGTGAGAAAATTATTAAAGTCATGCGCGACCCCACTGGCGAGTTGGCCGAATGCTTCCATTTTTTGCGAGCGGCAAAGGTGGTCCTGTAATTGTTTGCGCGCCGTGATGTCCATGAGCGAACCGATGAACCTGACGGCTTGGCCATTTGTATCCCTTTGAATCAGGGCGCGTTCAAGCAGATGGGCGTAGCTTCCGTCGGCACGACGAAAGCGATATTCTCCAGTCCAGTGATCGCCAACGCCATCGAGCGCGTCACGAATTGCGGACCCAACGCGTACGCGATCCTGAGGGTGGACATTCTTTTGCCAAAAGGAGATCTCGTTGTTGGTTTCAGCTGGACCGTAGCCGAGCAAACCTTCCAAACCTTGCGGCCAGAAAATCCGGCCGTTTTTCAGATCCAAATCCCGAACTGCATCGTTTGTAGCCCGGGCAAGGACCTGAAGATAGTCTTCGCTTTGAAACGGATGCTTTTCAGATAAGGAGCAAGTTTTATTTTCATGGGAGAATTGATGCGGGTGAAGTGTCAGCGATTGGTCGTGACCAAGTGATTGCGCTACTGGTTCTGTAGTCTGATTCTCTGGAGCCAATCGCATGCGTCACAACAATCGAAGTCGCGCATAAACAACAAGCTAGTTCCATGCCCCGCTGTACCGATTCGAAGTCGCCGGATTGGACGGATTCAGCGATTACGAGAAGCGAATTTCAACGACGCCGCAAATGCGACATTACTCGTTAGGCGGCGAGGAAAGTGGCGCTACCGAGATCGAGCCGAAACTTATTAGAGCATCTCGGTACGGGCTGTTGAGCTTGATAAAATGCATGCCCACCGCCTCGGCGAACGCGGACGTCCGAAATGTATTTGAGACCAGCGCAGTCTGACGATTTTGATTCGTTGCATTGTCGTGCGGACTTTCGATATGGAATGACAGCCTGACAAACCGTGTCTCGACACCGAGCATGGAAAGATTAAACAGCCTTTTGTGCGCAAAAAGGACGATTCCGTCCACCTCCGTCCACTTTGGACTATCCGCCGGGAGGAGCAAATTTGAAACCGCGATCCTGAGTTCACCGCAGGCAGCGGCGTTTTCGTTAAGGAATGTGAAGCGGTCGCTCAGCCCATTCTTCGGCAGCGCAATGATGAAAGTGGTTTCGCCATCCCCAAGGGCATAACTGACTGTCTCGTCATCAATGATTGACGCGATTGCCCGGCGAGTAGCAGTATGCATATCCGAGATCGTGGACGTTTGGCCGTCGGGCGCGATGCATTCAACCTGAGTGCCGCTTTTTGCTGGATCGATCTGCTTGTTTGTTCCGGTTACCGGGGCGTCGGCATATCCAGTTGGTATGCTGGTGAAAGTGGGGAGGATCAGCACTCCAAGGAGAAGAAATGCGGCCGATGGCGAATGCCTCATGCAGGATGACAGCAGCTTAGAATGGGCCAACTCCAGAGGTTTTGGGAACGGGCCGGTCGGAAAGCCGGGGTCGATCGCGCAGGAGGCCGTTTCGATGCAAAATTGATAAGAATTACGATGCGATTTCGCTTGCTCGGAAGATTGCCTCTTTTGTAAAAAAGGGTCGGGGTAGGAAGCGAAGAGTCGATATCACCACGATTAATTTTTCGAAACACGGTGGGCGTGCGACGCTGGTTGAGAATTTTGCAACCTTCGATACTGGTACCACAACTGCTAACCCCTCACTTGATTAACGTGTCTACGAGCCGTCGTTTCATCTTTTGCTTCTGCGATCATTTCACGAAGCGGATTGCGCTCGTTTTTTTGCTTCCGCTGTTCGGTGTGGTCTCAATTGCGTATTCACAGGATGCAATCCGGCCTTCGCTCGCCGGTGAATCCGCCTCGGAAGCGCGGCGGGAGGATGTCTCTCATATTCCGTACAACCTGATGCTGGGTCCAATCCAGTTTCGCCTCAGTGCGACCGTGGGGGTGGAGTACAACGACAACATCAATTTCGCCGAGGTGAACAAAGAAGATGACGTGATCATTCGCCCCAATGTAAATGTCAATGCAATCTGGCCGATTACCCAGCTCAATACCTTGCGGCTCGATCTTGGCCTCGGCTACGCGTTTTATCTCGATCATTCCAACGCCGACACCAACGGCGTGCTAATCTCGCCAAATTCGCAGATCGCGTTCGACGTTTTCGTGGGCGACTTTCGAATCAATGTCCATGACCGGATGTCGCTGCAGCAAGACCCGGTACAAGAGGGTGCCCTCAGCAACGTGGTCGATTATGGTCGCTTCGAAAACACCGGAGGCGTGTCGGTGCTTTGGGACTTGAACAAGATCCTGCTGACTCTTGGCTACGATCATTACAATTATGTCTCCACGGTGCGCGATTTTGATTATTTGAATCGAAACGCGGACATCCTCTCGGGAACAGCGGACTTTATGGTCACTCCGACAATTGGTATCGGCCCTGAGGGGAATGCGGTTTTCACCCGCTACGATCAAAGCGTGCTCAACGATTCCACAGACTATAGTGTTGGCGGCTTTCTCGAGGCCGAAATTACCAACAACTTAAAGGTGCGGGTCGCTGGTGGTTACCAACGGATCGATTTCGACCACAACTTTGTGAACTTCTCTGGAATGCTCTTTCCGGACCATAAGAACCTTTCGGACTACTATGTCAATTGCTTGATCGGCCACCGGATCAACGCCGTGATCAGCCAGTCCATAAGCGCGGGCCACGAAAACCAGCTCGGCGTCAATTCAAATTACATAATGTTGAATTATGTCCGGCATACCATCACCTGGAACCTTTTTCGCAGCACGCTCCTCTCCACCGAGTTCTTTTTCGAAGATGCCACCGAATCTGGCGGCCTTATCAACGAACATTTCCAACGCCTGGGCGGCGCGGTCACAGTCGGCTACCAGTTGACGCCGCACGTCACTCTTGGTCTGCGCTATCAAGGGACAACCAAAGATTCGGATGTGGCTCTGCGTGATTACAATCAGAATCGAGTCTCACTCGACGGCACTTACAGCTTCTAAAGGATGAATTTCGGATCGAGATGAGAGTTTGTATCTATGCGCTGACTTTTGCCGCCTTCCTCATTCTGCCCAAACTCGGGCCGGCGCAGGATGCCAGTCCAGGACCTTCCAGCGCGAAACCTCCCTCGACCGATCTGCCGTCTGCGACCACCACGGTCATGCGAACGAATTCCATGGCTGTTTTAGACGATAAAAAGAAGCTCGGCCCGAACGATTACGTTAGCTTCCGGGTAGTCGAAGATCGAGACAATGACTCGCAGCGGTTGCGGGTGAATGACAACGGTGAACTGGAAGTTCCGTACATCGGTCTTGTCCCGGCGGAAGGCAAATCGTGCAAAGAACTTGCGTACACGATCAAGGGCCAGCTCGAAAAAGAGTATTACTATCATGCCACTGTCATACTGGCGGTCGACCGCGTGAGTGAGAAATCGCGCGGCAGAATTTATGTTTATGGTTCGGTGAAATCGCAGGGGCCGCAGGAAATTCCGGCCGATGAGAAATACACTGTAAGCAAAGCAATTATTAAGGCCGGAGGGTTCGGCGATTTCGCCAATAAGCGGAAAGTAAAGCTCACACGTAAAAATGGCCAGGAGTTCAATGTCGATCTGAAGCGCGTGATTGAAGAAGCACACACTGACGAAGACTTGGTGTTGCAGCCGGACGATCAGATTTACGTTCCGCAGCGTTTGATTAACATGTAAGTATGCAAGCTCCCGTGGCTGAAAGAGCACTCTCGGCTTCCTGGTCTACCTCGTTTATCACGCGGTTGCATCGCTACAAAGCGCTGCTCCTGCGACGGTGGTGGATTCCAGTCCTGACTGTCTGCCTTGGTCTCTTTGTTGAAGCGTTTCTTATTTACCAAATGCCGCCGTCATACCTCTCGGCGAGCAAAATGATGGTCGCGGGCAAAATGAACCTTCCCGCTGGTGCCATTTATAGTGAGGAGATGCAGAATTTTTACGGCACGCAAATTCAGCTAATGCAGAGCGCGGAAGTAAAACACGGCGCCGAGGCTCTTGTTCGTTCCACCCATCCCGAGCTCCAGCCCGTGCCGGTAGAAATCATCGTTGTTCAAAGACCGCGCACCTCGATTTTTGATCTCGATGCAATCGGAAGCGCACCGGATTACACGCAAGCTTACTTGAATGCGGCCATGCAGAAGTATCTCGATTTTAAGAAGGGAATACGCGAGGACCGTGGTCACGAAATTACCACCGGAATTACGGAGCAGCTCATTCAGGTTGAAAAAGATTTGCGCAATGGAGAAGACGAGATGCTCGAGTTCCAAAAGCAAAACAATATCGGTTTCATTCAGGAAGAAGGAAACAGCGCCGCCGCGTATCTGGTTAAACTGAACCAGCAATACGCCCAGCTCAAAACCGAATACGATTTACTCAATCTCCTCGATCTCGATCAAAATCTCGATCGTGCTCAAAACAAGTCGGACGGTTCTGCGAACGCGGGGTCAACTGACAATCAAGGGCTGCCGTTTTCCGATGTTGGTCCGGAAGGCGATTACCTAAAAGCGAAACAGCAGGTGCAACTCCTGAAGGCGGAGCGAGACACGCTCGCCAAGGATCTTCGCCCGAGCCATCCCAAAATCATTAAACTCAACGACGAAATTTCGAAGCAGGAGAAATTAATCGATCTCTTCCGCGCCGACACGGTCGAGAAACTGGAAACTCGCCGCAAATCCATCGGCAAGCAGATGGAAAACCTTCAGGCCAATATCAAGGAATGGGAAACGAAGGCGCTCGATTTGAGCCAGCGCCTCGCCCAGTTCAATCGAGTGAAGGGGAAAGTGGATCGCCTGAAAACGCTCTACGATCGCTTAACGAATAATTTGAAGGAAATCGACGTCTCGCAAGTTGTTGGTGGCGAGGACCAGGTTTCAATCATGGAAATGGCAACCGCGCCGGTTTCGGTGCGGCCTGGGTTGATCAAAAGCCTGTTTGTTGGATTGGGCTGTGGCGCGCTCGCCGGAATAGCCATTCTTTTTCTGCTCGATCGCATCGACGATCGCATGGCTTCGTTTAGCGAGTTTCAGCATCATTTTTCTGAAAATGTGCTTGGTCAGATTCCCAAGGAAAAAGCGAAGGGCAAAATTGATTTGCTCCAACCCGATGACGCGCGGCACGTTTTTGCCGAGTCTTACCGCAATATTCGTTCGTCGATCTTCTTTATGCCTTACGACGGCCCGAAGCCAAAAACATTTTTGGTTACGAGCGCTGTTCCGAGTGAAGGAAAATCCACCGTCTCAGCGAACCTGGCGATTACTATGGCCCTATCTGGCGCACGCACGCTGTTGATCGACTCCGATCTACGGCGCGGCGCGTTGCGCGAAACATTCGGAATCGCTTCAAAGATCGGTTTCTGCGAGGTGCTGAAGCAGGAGGTGAACTGGCGCGAAGTGATCGTGCCTACTGCCTATCCGACACTGTTCATTCTGCCGCGGGGCAAGACCTTGTCGCAGCCAAGCGAGCATCTTCTGCGCGATTCCACGGACGCGCTGTTAAAGGAGATCTACCAAAGTTTCGACTACATCATCATCGACAGTTCACCGGTCCTGGCGGCCGACGACACAACAAGTCTCGCGCCGAAAATCGACGCCACGCTCTTCGTGGTTCGCCTTTCCTATACGTCGGCGCGGCTCACAAAGAAAGCGCTCGAGCTTCTCTATGGCCGGCAGGTCAACGTGCCGGGCGTCATCCTGAACTTTGTCGATACGTCGTTGCCCGAGTATTATTATTACCAATATTCGGAGTATTACACGCCGGCCGCGACCTCGGATGAGGAAGCGGTGATTGCTCCGCGTCCCGAACAACCAAGACAAATCCAGCCCTCATAGACTGCGATCGCTCGTTTGCTGCGACCGATTCGTCGAACAAGTTGCGCCGAGAAGAGCGTTTTGGATCGACATTCAACATTTCGCGTCGGTCGTTTCGTATATGGAATTGCTCTTGGCACTTCGGCAGCTCATTTGCTCTCTTGAGGAGATGACCGTGGTATGAGTTTCTTGGGCCCGATTTCGCCGCCTATTCTGGACGAAGGTTCCGCACCTGTCCTTCGGCGCGCAATGTATCACGCGCGCGCCGTTGGCAGCTTTGCGTTGGTCCAAGCCGCGGTGCAGATCACCGGTTTCGTGACTGGAATTCTTCTCGTTCGCTGGCTGCCCCAACAAGAGTACGCCTATTTCACTATCGCAAACACAATGCAAGGCACGATTAATCTGCTTGCCGATATCGGTATCAGTGTCGGTCTTGTCTCCATCGGCGGCCGGGTCTGGCGAGATCGGCGGCGTTTCGGCGAACTGATCAACACTGCGTTGGGCGTGCGAATGAAGCTGGGCGCCGCCGCCATGATCGCGGTTACGCCGGTGATGTATTTTATGCTGATCCGGAACGGTGCACCGCTTCTATACAGCGTCATTTTGACCGCATTGGTCCTGGTCGGCCTCTTGATCCAATTCTCCCTTGGCGTCTTGAGCGTTGTACCGAGGCTGCGCTCGGACCTTGCTCGCATCCAAGTGATCGATTTCACCGGCGCAATTATACGGCTCCTACTTGTCGTCGCCCTGGTTTATCTATTTTTGAATGCGGGTGTCGCGATCGCGGCCGCGGGCGCGACCTGGCTTCTTCAATACGTGATGCTCCGCCATTACGCCTCGCGCGTCGTCGATCTTACCGCTGCCGAAAATCCTGAGGATCGTCGCGCGATTATCGGTCTCATCAGGAAACTGGCGGCAAATGCTGTTTTCTATTGTCTTCAGGGGCAGATCACCGTCTTTCTTATCAGCTTTTTTGCGCATCGCGCCAGTTCGGTGGCCGAAGTAGGAGCACTCGGTCGGCTCGCGATGATTTTTACCGTGCTGACCAATTTGCTAACAAACATTTTCGTTCCCGCATTTGCGCGTTGCCAGGACGCGCGAAAATTACGCTGGCTTTACGCGGCAATCGTCGGCGGTGTGGCCGCGTTCAGTCTTCTGATTCTCTGCTGGGCCGGAATTTTGCCCCAACAGTTCCTTTTTGTTCTCGGTAACAAGTACGCACATCTTCAGCGCGAGCTGCTATTGATCGTCGCCGTCGCCGTCCTTTCGGCGCTGACGGGAACATTTTGGGCGCTCAATGCTGCCAAAGCCTGGGTGGCTGGGGCATGGCTTTACATTCCGCTCACCCTCGGAACGCAAATCGCACTTATTCCGTTTACAGATTTTTCCAGTGTCGCTGGCGTGTTGATTTTCAATCTTCTTTCCGCTGTGCCCAACCTGTTCCTTAATTTAGCGATGAGTTATCGCGGTTTTCGCAGTGCAGGCCAGGCGATGGAATGAACAATGCCAAACTTGCCTTATCATTTCGCGCGTTTTGAAGGCGAAACGATGCGTCGGCTGTATCGTGCAGCTCTGCCCACGATTGTGCGCCGGAAAGTGAGCGTGCAGCGCGAGCTTTCACTCGATGTTTTTGCTTATTCCGGTGAGAGCACGCTTCCGGAACAAGTCGCTTCGATCCGCTCTTTTCTCGCTTACGCCGGCAGGCCGAAACGATTCACCGTCTTCTCTGATGGTTCCCACCGAGCCGCCAGTATCGAGTTGCTGGAAGAAATTGACTCCGTCATCCATGTTTGCGTGGCTCTTCCGGCGTTATCGTCAGAAATACCCGAGAGAATCCGGCCATATTTAACAACGCATCCGACCGGTAAACAGCTCCGCATTATCATGTCGTTGCCAGAGAAGGGTCCTTCTCTCTATGTTGATTCGGACGTACTTTTCTTCGCCGGCGCGGCTGATTTGCTCAACGTCGCCCAAACGAATGACGTTCGGGCGCTTTATCTCGCGGATTGCGAGTTTGCCGGTGATGAGCGACTTCTTTTGGAGCCAACCGAAAGACGTAATCCTGCAAACACGGGTTTTCTTCTTTTGTTTCAGAAACTCGATTGGTCACTCGGCCTGCAACGCCTTCTCGAATTAGAAGGCGAGCCAACCTTTTTTACCAACCAAACAATTGTTCATTTGTGCATGCATACGAATGGCGCCCGCGCCTTGGATCCACGGAAGTACATTTTACAGTTGGACGATCAGTTCCTTTATCGAGACCGGTATGCGAATGGGACGCTGGCGATGCGCCATTATGTTAATCCGGTGCGCCACAAGTTTTGGATGAATTTTGCCCGCGGGATTCAGCAATAATCGAATCTATGCCGCTTCGTATCCTTGCCATCGTGAACCTACCATGGGACCGGCGACTTGGAGCGGCGCGTGTTTGGATCGAATTATCCGAGCAGTGGAAAAAAGCAGGGCATTCCGTCGAAAAATTCTGTATAACCGACGCCTTTCCGAAACCGGCCGATCTCCGTGCACTGTCTGCATTGCGTCAGGCATTATTTTCCTATCGAGCTGCTCGCCATGTCCGATGTCATGGCGAGCGTTTTGATGTGATCGATTGCTTAATCGGTACGCTGCCGTTCTCCAAGAAGAAGCTTTCCTTCAACGGTTTGCTCGTTGCGCGTTCCATCGGACTTTATCGGCCGTACGAAGACTTCATACGATTCAGCAGAAAGCGATGGCCCGATCAGCCGCGCGGAACACTGCTTGGCCGCTTCTTCCACAAGTTTATCGCACGGTGGCTCCGAAATAATTCCAGCCGCGCCGTTCATCACTGCGATTTGATCAACCTGCCGAATGAGGAAGAAAAAGAGTTCCTTCAAGAACTCATGATGCAGGGCAAACCGGCCATCGTTAAGTCGTACGGATTAAATCAACACGATCTCGCTGCATTTGCCCGGTCGATGCAGCCGGCTGAAGTCCGTCTCAAAGCAAAAGAGATTTGCTTCGTCGGAATGTGGAGCCTACGGAAAGGTTCGCGCGACTGGCCTGAAATCGTCCGCCGCATTCGAAATGCGATGCCGGACGTCCAATTCTCATTCCTTGGGACAATGACAAACGAGGCAACGGTCCTTACCGATTTGGGCGTTTCGCGCGCCGATGGTGTGCGCTGTGTTGAGACGTACGATCCAGCGCAGCTGCCTGCGCTCCTTGGCCGATGCGCCGTCGGACTCTTCCCGAGCTACATCGAGGGATTCGGCATCGCCGTGCTCGAGCAACTGGCTTCAGGTATTCCCACGATTGCCTACGATGTCCCCGGACCGCGCAAGATTCTAGGACCAAATCGGGCAACGCTCTTGATTTCGGCAGGAGATACCAAAGCCATGGCGGACCGCGCAGTGGAAATCTTGCGCATGAGCGAAAATCATTATGCCAGCCTCTCAAGGCAGTGTCGCGAGATTGCGGAGCAATTTCATTGGGAGCAAGTCGCCGCCGATACTGCACGAGAATACACCGCGGCGCTGGGGCGCTTGCGAAATCGCCAGTGCGAAACTGAGCTCGCCGCGATTTGAGAACACTTCTTCAAATCGTGCCGAAACCGCCCGGACCTTTTGACGGGGTGGGCGATTACGCTTTGGTTGTTGCGAAGAAATTGCGACATACCTTTGGTTACGACACCGTTTTTGGCGCTCCTGAATTTAATTCAACGGCAGACGTCAACGGTTTTAAAATCGTACCGCTCAATCGCCTCATCGAAAAGATGTCTTTCAGCGGGGAATACGATCACGTGATTTTGCATTACGTGAACTACGGTTATCAAAAGCGCGGCGTTCCTTCGCGGCTCTCGCCGGTTTTGCGTGAGCTGCGCAAAAACTTCGGCGGTCGCCTGCTCACGATTTTTCACGAACTATATGCTTCGGGCCCCCCATGGAAGAGTGCGTTTTGGCTGCAGCCATTGCAGATACGTATTGCCAGGTTGATCTCTGATATGTCGGACGTTTGCGTCGTGAGCAGTGAAACGATGCTGGCGCAACTCAAACGGCTTTCGCCAGACACTCGTGCGCATGTCCATCCGGTGCCGTCGAATTTCGGCGAGCCCGTGCTTTCTCCGGAGCAAATCGCGCATCGTGATCCGCATCGCTGGGTGATTTGTGGCGGCACCGCTTTGGTCGAACGATCGCTGCGATCGTTTCGAACGATTGTGAACCGAATCCCGGAATCTTTTTACCCTCGAGAATTGTTCGTCGTCGGCGGGAACGACAATCCGGCAACGCGCTCTCTTCTTGCCGGTCTCGAAGATATCCGGTCCGCTTACCGCCCCCAACTCGCCGTTCCGGAGGCATCCCAAATTCTTTCCGCTTCTTCCTTCGCATGGCTCGATTATTTCCGCCAGTCAGGTGTGCCTACAGCCGTCCTTCTCAAGTCCACCGCTTTTGCGGCTGCTTGCGCTCACGCTGTCATCCCAGTCTTACCGCATGGAGGGTCCGCGATCTCCATGGAGGCCGATCGTTTACCCGGCCCATATTTTGTCGACGCGCGACAGTCAGCATTGCCGGAAGATCGCGGAAGCGTTGCATCTCAAATTTACACATGGTATCGCCGCCGCGCGTCTTCAGAGCAGCTGGTGCGCGGTATTGCTAACGCGCTCGGCCTTCGATGAAGCGTTTTCTTAAGCAATGCTTTAATCGATTCCTGCCCAGCGCGCTGCGCGACTTCATCAAACGGCGGCTTAAGTCCAAGTTTACGTGCGCGGCGGACACAAACGTCATCGTTGAGGAGATGGAGTCAGCCTTGCGATGTACCATCGACAATTCGTGGTCTTTCCTGGCGCCGCGTGCGTGCAAGATTGATCTCGCAAATTTCGCCGACACTTTAGAAGGACGCGCAGAAATTCACAGTATCCTTTGCGCGGCCAGAGATGGTGGCGTTCTCTTTGACATCGGCGCGCATTCGGGATTGGTCTCGGCTGTGTTTTGCGCCGCGAATCCTCGGAACAAAGTCTTTAGCTTTGAGCCCTCAACGGTCTTAGTCGAGCGGCTTTTCGCAATTCGGGAATTAAATCAATTCGGCGAACGGATGTGCATCGAAGCGACCGGAATTGGCGATGCCACCCAGACGATGGAAATGGTCTTGGATCCGGCCGGCGGCTTCATCCAGACGCAACGCTTCGATCACACCATGTGGGCGGCGCCAAAAGTCGTTCAAGTGCGATTGGAAAGCATCACAGATGCCGCATCGCGCCTTAATGTCATACCGCAATTCATTAAGATCGACGTCGAGAGTTATGAATTCGAAGCGATCAAGGGCGCAACCCAATTTCTATCGCGTTACAAACCCACGCTCTTTCTGGAGTTGCATCTGAACTATCTGGAACAAAGAAACGTGTCGGCAAAAGTTATTGTCGATATGCTGAGACAATGCGGTTACGCCTTCTACACGCCTGCCGGCAGAGAACTCAAAGCCCGAGAGGTGTATGATTCGCCGCTGTCAAATGTTCACGTTATCGCTCGATGAAAGAACCAATTCGAGACCGGCCGGTTGAATTGGTCGCGGTAATTAATTCCTTCAATCGCCGAGAGCTTTTACAACGGGCCCTCGCGTCACTGACGCAAGCTTTAAGGCAGGCGCCTTTTGGCTCAGCCGTTGTTATTTTCGAGGCTGGGTCCAATGACGGTAGCAAAGAATTCCTGAACGCCTGGCACGAACAAAATCCCGGCGATCATCTAATCGTCATAACGCCGCCCGATCACCGCTCGTCGTTCGCCGATGGAGTCAATACCGGATGCGCCGCGGCGCTCACGCAATTTCCGGACTGCCAATGGCTCCTTCTTTATGAAACCGACAATTGGCTAAAAGATGCGGAACCCCTTTGCAAAGCGATCTCACTCCTCAAAGTCCAGACGCAGCTTGCCGCTACCGGATTCACGGTGAAACAGCACAACGGAAGGTTTTTCGGCTATGGCATGCGTTTTCCCAGTTTCCTCTCGCTCGCGCTCGGTCAGAACCTATCTTTTCGATGGAGCCTCGATAGCCCGAATAATTCCGCCTTGCGAACGACAGGAAGCATTCGCTGGCGAACCTGCGATGCGGTTTTTACCAGTCCGCTAGTTATTCGGCGCGAAGCTTGGGAGCAAACAGGAGGGTTCGATGCCAAAACCTTCCCGTTTTCGGACAGCGACCTGGACTGGGCCTGGCGTTGCGCCAAGCTGGGTTGGAGAATGGGCGTGATCCTCTCCGAGAGCGTAATCCATGATAATCTCGAACAGCCCTCCGCCTGGTCGACGAATCGCGTGATCGATTTTCACCAAAATCGTCTTCGACTTTTAAAACGCCACCGCGGCCGCGGAGTCATGTTGATCAAACCCGTTCTTTTTCTTCGACACTGCGTCGAAATCATTGCACTCGCGTACAGATCCGGATTTGATCCGAGCGCGAAGCAGAAACTCGCGAACCGAAAACAAATGTTGCGCACCGTTTGGAGCAATTATCTCTAGATAACCATCCTACAGCGTGCTTCACCGCGATTTAGCTCTTTCGTCATGACAGGGAGTCCGTCACAAAAAGTTGCCAGATTGGCCAGGCACTTAATCAAGCAACCCAGACATTTGATTCCTTATATAAAGACGAACGTTCTTGGTCGAGCATCCGCCTTGGAATTGGAACTGCCTTGGATTGCATATGCTGCGATCGATTTTTTAAATGGTTTTGCGAAGCCGGCGATGTCTGTTTTCGAATATGGTTCCGGTGGCTCCACCCTGTTCTTTGCTCGTCGCTGTGCTTCGGTCGTTAGTGTCGAAAACAACCGGATTTGGTTCGACAAAGTTCAGCAACGCATAACCGAAGCGAAACTTAACAATGTGATCCTGCATCATCGGCCGTTCGATTTTAAGCTCGGCGCAGACTTTGAGAATTCAGAATACTTAGTGTCGATCCCGGCTCAGAAGTTTGACATCGTTCTTATAGACAGCTCTGAAGGGAGCGTTCAATTAAGGCCGCAGTGCTTCTACCACGCGGAAAGTTTTGTCCGAGAAGGCGGCATTATCGTGGTGGATGATTCATGGCGATACTTGGAGTTGCGTCGCAAAAACAATGCAAGGCAGTATAAGATCTTTCAAAGTGTCGGTCCATCTCGCCCAGGTGTTACTTCCACAGATATTTTCTTCTACTAGAACGGATCGCGAGCAAAGTGAGCTAGATGCTGCTCCACGCGGGAAGCAGCTGCATGAGATTCGCTGGCCACAGGATCGATGAAAATACTTTTCTCTTCCTATGTCTTTCATCCCAGCGTTGGAGGAATCGAATCGGCCTCGAAGATTCTGGCGCAGCAATTCACGGCGACAGGACACGAAGTTCACGTCATCACTGAGACGCCGGGAAACAAAGTTGTAGGTGCGAACTATCGTCTCACGCGGGCGCCGTCGCTCGGCGAGCTCATTGGGCTTCTACGCTGGTGCGATCTCCTTTTCCAAAACAACATCAGCCTGCGCAGTTTAATTCCGGCGTTGCTTTTACGAAAACGCATTTTGGTTGTGCACCAGACGTGGATTCAAAGCGCCCGTGGCGAAATTAGCTGGAACGATCGAATCAAGCGTACGCTGCTTCCTCTGGTCACAAATGTCGCGATCAGTAAGGCAGTGGCCGATCGTCTTAGCGCGCCGGCGGTTGTGATCGGAAATCCGTACGACGATAACGCGTTTCGTCTCCTTCCAAATATTGCCCGCGACAAAACAATCGCATTTGTCGGACGGCTCGTTTCCGATAAGGGCGTCGATCTGCTTTTGCTAGCAATGAAACTTCTGCAGAGCGACGGACTGGCACCTGATCTCACCATAGTTGGGGGTGGTCCAGAGGAAGAAAACCTGCGTCGACGCGTGGGCGAGCTCGGGTTGGCTCGACAAGTAACTTTCGCGGGCGAAAAATCCGGCGCGGCCCTCGCGGAGCTTTTGAATCGACATCGGATTCTGGCGGTCCCTTCGCGCTGGGCTGAACCGTTCGGCATTGTCGCTCTGGAGGGAATCGCCTGCGGCTGCGTCGTTATTGGATCGAAAAATGGCGGATTGAAGGAAGCGATCGGCGCTTGCGGGTTGACTTTCGAAAATGGAAATGAGCGTGCGCTCGCTGATTGCTTGAAGGATTTACTTCTGCATCCGGAGATGGAATCAAATCTGCGGCAGGCGGCGCCGGAGCACCTGCCGCGCTTTGAATCGAAGGCAATGACGGCTGCCTACCTCAAACTGATGCAAGGCATCCTGGCATGATTTTGCTTTCTCATCCGACTGGGAATGAATTCGTTCGCCAAGCCGTAACCGCATTCGACCAGGCCGGGATGCTCGGAGAATTCTGGACGACACTTAATTGGAATCCGAACGGACGTCTCAATCGTCTCCTGCCGCAAACTCTTCGCGAACGTTTGCGACGCCGATCTTTTCCCGAATCTGTGCGGGCGCGTACGCGTACTGTTCCGTTTCGGGAAACCATTCGCTTGCTCGCCGGCGTTGTCGGCTTTTCGTCGCGGCACGAGCCTGGAGCGTTCAGCATTGATCGGGTTTCCCGAGAGTTGGACCGCAGAGTCGCCAGCCGGTTGCGCAAGGTCGACGGTTATCATTTGGTTTATGCGTACGAGGACGCGGCGCTGCAAAGTTTTCGCGCCGCAGGCGATCGGGGTTTAAAGCGGGTCTATGATCTTCCCATCGCTTATTGGGAAACGACCCAGCGCTTGCTCGGTAAAGAGGCACAGCGTTATCCTGAATGGGAGCCGACCTTGGTTGGCACCCGCGACTCGGAGGAGAAACTTTCGCGAAAGACTCAGGAGCTGGAGCTTGCTGAGCTCGTGATTTGTCCGAGCGCGTTCGTCTTGGAATCGTTGCCGACACGAGCGCGAACGGAAAAACGATATTTGGTCGTGCCGTTTGGCTCGCCGACTGTCGATCTAAAAGCAAACGCTCCGCGGGAAAACGTTCGCTCACCGCTGCGGTTGCTTTTTGCAGGCGCCCTCACCCAGCGAAAAGGTTTGGCTGATCTTTTCGCCGCGATGGAGTTGATCGGTTCTAAAAAAATCGAGCTTGTCGTGATGGGTTCGCTCTTGCGGCCGCTCAGCTGGTACCGTCAGCGATTCGCCAATTTTATTTATGAACCCCCTCGACCGCATGACGAGGTACTGCGGCTGATGCAAAGCTGCGATATTTTGGTCTTGCCTTCCATTGTCGAAGGCCGAGCCCTGGTTCAGCAAGAGGCGATGGCGTGCGGACTGCCCGTGATCGCTACCAAAAATGCGGGGTGCGATGATTTGATTGTCGAAGGCGAGACGGGATTTCTTGTACCGATTCGCTCACCGGAAGGGATCGCGGAGAAAATAAACTGGTGCCTCGCCAACCGATCGCGCATTCGTGGCATGGGGATTGCGGCCAGGGAGCGAGCGAGCGAATTTACCTGGCGTTTCTACGGCGAGAGCATTGTTGCCGCAGCCCGCGCCTTAATCTGCGAATGAACATCGACAATCCCGAGGAGAAAGCAAAGAGCCGTGTTCGCCAGCTGATCTGGCTCTATTTTTGGCTACTCCTCATCGAAGGCGCTCTGCGCAAATGGATTGTTCCGCAATTGTCGAACCCGCTGCTTGTCGTGCGCGATCCGGTCGCGCTTGCGATTTACTTCTATGCTATCCGGGCCCGGGTCTTTCCGCGTAACGCCTATGTCATATCGCTTCTTGTCATCGGCGTTCTCTCCCTGGCGGTGAGCGTTGCTGTGCTCTACCCTTACCTTCCGTTGAAGCCGATTTTGGAAATCACGCTTTACGGTTTCCGCTCAAACTTTTTTCACCTCCCGCTCATCTTTGTCATGGCAAACGTGATGGACGAGGAAGAAGTAAAAAAGATCGGGTGGTGGATTCTTCTCCTCATGATTCCGATGGGTCTGATCATGGTCGCGCAGTTCAAGGCGTCGCCGGATGCGTTTATCAATCGCACCGTTGGTCTGGGCGAAGCGGAGCAGCTCACTGCCGGAGGCGGCAAAATCCGGCCGCCCGGTACCTTTTCGTTCATCTCTGGGCCAGTCTTTTACGTTAGCGTGGCCGCAGCATTTCTCATTTACGGGGCACTCACCAGGGCCGCTTACAAAACGTGGCTCCTGGTTGCTTCGGGAGCCGCGTTGGTGATCGCAGTTGCCGTCTCGGGTAGCCGTTCGTGCGTTGCCGCCACGCTTCTCGTAGTCTTATCAATTCTGGTCATCCTTTTGGTTCGGCCCAGCGCAGTAAATAAGTTTGGCCGCACGGTTCTTATCGTTGTGCTTGCGGCGCTCGTCATTACTCGTCTTCCAATTTTTAAAGAAGGCGCAGGCATTCTTTCCGACCGGTTCACTGAGTCGGCCGAAGCCGCCGATACGACGGTTGTCAAAGGCATGCTCGACCGCACCATAAGTGGGTTCACTGAAGGCTTTGAATACTTCAATAAATTCCCGCTCACCGGTTACGGGCTCGGCATCGGGACCGCCGCCGGTGCGCGTTTTCTTACCGGCCAAGCGACATTCTTGCTGGCCGAAAACGAATGGACCCGCGTCTTGGCAGAGAGCGGTCCGATTCTTGGCTTGGCGTTTCTTCTCTGGCGAACGGCACTAACTTTTCGGCTCCTCCGCCTCAGCCTCGTTGTCTTAAGACAGGGCGCGATCCTGCCGATTCTTTTGTTCAGTTGCAGCTTCGTCCCGTTATTGAACGGCCAGCTCGGCCAGCCTACCAGCCTCGGATTCGCCGTATTCCTGAGCGGTCTTTGCCTGGCTGTGATCCAAAGGAAGGGACCCGGTATCGTGGACGGTCTGCCAGGCGCAATCAAAGATTCCGCCCCAAAGCCTAGGCCGCGCAGATCCGAATATGCGAGCCGACTCCACGGCCCCGGCGTCGGCGCCGAACAAACCAATGGTTTTGCTGATCGGTAATTATCCGCTCGATCGACAGCAAAGCATGCAGCGCTTCGGAATGATGATGCTGCAAAGTCTAGCTGCCGCTGGAGTCGCCGCGGAGATGATTACGCCTCGACCTTTCTTCGGACGATTTCGGAGTGCCGGTGGCTTCGTCGCCAAATGGCTTGGCTACATCGACAAGTTCGTCGTCTTCCCGCGTCAACTCTGGACCAGACTCGCAAAACGGCCAGCCGTGGTCCACATTTGTGATCATTCGAACGCGATGTACGGCGCTTACGTTGCGCGTGCGCCTATTATTGTCACTTGCCACGATCTTCTCGCCGTCCGAGGTGCGCTGGGCGAGGAAACAAATTGTCCCGCATCCGTCACCGGAAGACTTTTGCAACGCTGGATCTTGCACGGACTGCGCCGCGCCAGCGCGATTGTTTGCGATTCACAGGCGACGCGCGACGATGCCCGACGACTCGTCCATCGTGATGGCGCTTCGCCGAGGCTCGAGGTCGTGATGCTTGGCTTGAATTATCCGTACCGGAAGCTGTCGCAAACAGAAACCCTGGCGGCTTTGGAGAAAATACCGCAATTCGATTCCGAGGTCCCGTTCGTTCTTCATGTTGGCTCAAATTTGCGCAGAAAAAATCGCGACGGAGTGCTTCGGATTTTCGCCCGCTGCAAAGAGAAGTGGAATGGCCGCCTGGTCTTTGCCGGAGATCTCTTGGACGCAGAATTGATGTCGCTTTCGCAAGAACTAGGAATTCGCGATCGCATCACGCAATTGGAAAACCCGCCCGATGAGTTGCTCGAAGCGCTTTATAATTATGCGGTTGCGCTTTTATATCCTTCCCGCTTCGAAGGCTTCGGTTGGCCAGTCATTGAAGCTCACGCTTGCGGGTGTCCTGTCGTTTGCAGTAACTCGGGTCCGCTTCCTGAGGTTGCCGGCGAAGCAGGACTTTTTCATGATGTCGATGATGAAGAGGGTTTTGCCGCGGATTTGCTGCGGTTGACCGGTCCGAAGGAGCGCGCGATCTGGAGTGAGAAAAGTTTGCGCAACGCGGAGAAATTCTCAACGAGCAAAATGATTTCGCAGTATATCGAGATCTACCGCAGCCTCGGAGCAAAACTGTGACAAAAGTTTTGATGCTGCTGAGTCTTTTTCTTCCGTGGAAAGCACGCCGTTCGTTTCTGGAGAAGCAATTCGACTACAAAATTCATCCGAGCTGCCGGATCGGGTTTTCCTACATTTTCCCGACGCGATTAATCATGGAAGAAGGCAGCCGAATCGACCATTTCACGGTTTGCAAAAACATCGATCTGTTGCATCTCAAAACGTATGCGTCGATCGGGCGTGGCAACTGGATCACCGGTTTTCCGCTCGGCCCGTCGCGCCACTTCGTCCAGGAGAAAAACCGGCGACCGGAGTTAATTGTTGGCGAACACGCTGCGATCACGCATCGGCATCTGATTGATTGCACGAATTCGGTGACGATCGGGAAATTCACGACTTTCGCTGGATTTCAGTCGCAGATCGTCACCCATAGCATCGACATCGAGAAAAATTGCCAGGCTTCGGTGCCGGTGCACATCGGCGATTATTGCTTCGTCGGAACGAACTGCATCCTGCTGGGCGGCAGCGCCCTTCCGGATTTTTGCGTGCTCGGCGCCAAGTCGCTTCTCAACAAAACCTTCACCGAATCGTATCAGCTTTATGGAGGCGTGCCAGCCCGCCCGATCGAGAAGCTTTCGCCGGACTGCAGATATTTTCGGCGGACGGAAGGATTCGTTGTCTAGCGCGTTGAAGATTTTGCAAATGGTTCAAACGCTCGACCCGAGTGTTGGCGGCGTAGCGGCGGCCGTGCTCGCTGTCAGCCGTGAACTGGCGCGCCGCGGTCACAAGATCGACATCGTGGCCCTCGACGACTCCTCCGCGGCCTGGCTTGCCGATGTCGATCTAACCGTCCACGCTCTCGGAGCCGGCCTAACGAATTATCGGTACTCACGGAGTCTTTTACCGTGGTTGCGCCAGCACGGCGGGAGTTATGATCGCATAATCGTGAACGGGCTTTGGCAATACTTGAGTTTTGCTGCATGGCGCCGCTTCGCCGGTTCGCCGATTCCTTACTACGTTTTTCCACACGGAATGCTCGATCCGTGGTTTAAAGAGACTTTTCCGCTTAAGCATCTAAAGAAGTCGCTATACTGGCCGTGGGCGGATTACCGCGTTTTGCGAGACGCCACCGCGGTAATTTTTACGTCGGAAGAAGAACGGGTGCGGGCGAGAATGTCATTCCGCCTTTATCGCTGCCACGAAAAAGTGTCGCCGCTTGGTGTAGATGCTCCTGCGCCGACCACGCGGCAGGTGAACGACGAATTTCTCGCCCGCCATCCTGAAATTAAGAACACGCGGATGTTGCTTTTTTTGGGCCGAATCCATCCGAAAAAAGGTTGCGATATTTTAATCGATGCTTTGTCTCGGGTCGCCGATGCAGAAAACCGACTTTCGCTTGCTCTCGCGGGCCCCGATCAGATTGGCTGGCAAGCGGATTTGCAATCGCGGGTTGAGCGCCTGGGTCTTGCGTCTCGTGTCGTTTTTACAGGGATGTTGCAAGGTGCGATGAAACAGTCAGCACTCGCCAACGCAGACGCGCTCATTCTTCCCTCGCATCAGGAAAATTTTGGAATGTCCGTTGTTGAAGCACTGGCCGCCGGCTTGCCGGTCTTGATTTCTAATCGCGTGAATATCTGGCGCGAAATCGATGCAGACCATGCCGGCTACGTGGAGAACGATGATCTCACCGGCACAACTCGCTTGCTTGAACGCTGGACCAACACGCCACCGGCCGAACGTGAAACGATGCGGGCCAATGCGCGCCGATGCTTTGAGCACCGCTTTGAAATTGAGCGCGCCGTTGCCTTCCTTCTGGAGATTTTAAACGAGCCGCAAACTGCTCGATGAAGATCACGATTGTTCTGGGCGCGTTCTTTCCCGTCCCGCCAACCATGGGCGGCGGGGTGGAGAAAGTTTGGTTCGCGCTGGGGCCGGAATTTGTGCAGCGGGGTCACGAAGTTGTAACGATCTCGCGAAAAATGCGCGAGCTTTCACGCGATGAAATGATCGACGGCGTCAGGCATTTGCGCGTCGACGGTTTCAGTACGCCGCGCTCCGTTGTTTGGCTGAAGGTTTTGGACCTTTGTTACTCGCTCAGAACGATGTCGATCCTGCCCCAGGGCGACATTGTTGTGACGAACACTTTCTGGCTTCCAATTTTGCTGCGTAATTCGAAACGCGGAAAGGTTTACGTGCATGCGGCGCGATATCCGAAGGGGCAAATGCGCTTTTACGGCAAGGCGGCGCGATTACAGGCGCCATCCCACGCCGTGGCACGCGCCATCGCGGCAGAAGCCCCGGCCCTGGCGCAGCGAATTGCAGTAATTCCAAATCCGGCGCCAAGATCGACAATCGCAGGCGAACCTCCATCAATTGCTCGGCGCCAGAAGATTATTCTCTTTGTCGGCCGCGTTCATCCAGAAAAGGGCCTGCATCTTTTGGTTGATGCTTTTGCGGGCCCTGCGCGCACTGTTTTTGCTGATTGGAAGCTCATGATTGTTGGGCCGGTAGAAGAGAAATCGGGCGGTGGAGGAGAATCATATCTCGTTTCGCTCAAACGCTCTGCGGCAAAAGCAAATGGAAGCGTGATCTTTGCCGGCGCCGTTTTCGATCCCGTTACGCTGGAACAGATTTTTCGTAGTGCGCGTCTTTTCGTTTATCCGTCGCTGGCCGAGCGCGGCGAATCGTTTGGGCTCGCGCCGCTCGAAGCAATGACGCATGGTTGCGCGGTGCTCGTATCGAATCTGGACTGTTTTCACGACTTCATTCGCGATCGCGAAACCGGGTTCATCTTTGACCATCGTTCGAGCTCCAACTCTGAAACGCTCCGCAACAAGATCATCGATCTCATTGCCGATGAAACGCTGCTCGCGTGCGTGGCCAAGTCGGGCCATCGCAAATCGGGCGAGTATTCTCTTCCTCGGATCGCCGATCAATTCTTGAGCGATTTTGATTCGCTCGTCCGCAATACCGATGCCGCAAGAACAAATCGTTAATCCGCAGCAAACCTCGGCCTATGAGTCGCCCTGGTCGGTCCAACATCGCTTCATGCGTGTGCTTTGGGAGTTTTGCTGGTTTATTCTTTGCGCATGGACGCCGAAGCCGCTAAACGAGTGGCGGCTTTTTTGGCTACGCGTTTTCGATGCGAAGATCAACGGCACGCCATTCGTGCACCAGCGCGCGCGCATCGCGGTCCCGTGGAATTTGACACTGCACGACCGCGCCTGCCTCGGTGATCGTGCCAACGCCTACAGTCTGGGCGAAATCGAGATCGGGGCGCGCGCTACCGTCGCGCAAGAAGTGTACCTGAGCAGCGCGAGCCACGACTTCGAAAAGCCGGGAAATCCGCTGGTTACGGCCAAGATCACGATTGCAGAGGACGCATTTATAGGCGCGCGCGCATTCGTCCTGCCAGGCGTGACGATCGGTGCGCGCAGCATCATAGGGGCCTGCTCCGTCGTCACAAAAGACGTTCCAGAGGACGTGGTCGCAGCAGGAGATCCTTGCCGAATCATCAAGTCGCGACCAGCGCCGGCATGAATTTTCGCGGCTGTAAGCTTGCTCGTCATTGGCTGTTTGCGAGCTTCCTCATTTTTTATGGCGCGCTTCTTTTGTCTCAGTTGCAACACGGGCTGGCGAGCGGCGACGCCAATGGGATTGTTCGGACGGAGCAAGCTCTCATTGAAAATCATCGCCTTGAAGTTTCGCGTCCTCCCGGACATCCCACCACGGAATTCTATCTTCTCGGCGCCGCTGGTTGGATACTAAAGCGGGGATTTGGCTGTAAATTCGACGATCAGGCGTATCTCATTTTTCAATTGCTCGGCGCGCTGGCAACGCTCGTCGTATTTTACGAATTAGTCCGTCGACTCGGCGCCGCCCGGTGGCAAGCCTCGCTCGCCGCGATGTGTCTTGCTTTTTCTGCGCAATATTTTCTCAACGCGATCGATGGCGAAGAATTTGATTTCGCTCTACTTTTCCTTCTGCTTGCCATTCGGTTTCTGATTCTTCCACCTGATCTTCCACCCCCTTTTGGCCGGCTCTGTCTTTCCATTCTTTTTTTTGCTTTAGCGACCGGCTGCCGGCGGAAATCCTGTTCGCTGCCGTGATTTTCCCGATTTATTGCGTGCTTCATCCGAAGCTTGGATGGAAGTACGCGGTCGCAACTCTGCCGATGCAAGCCGCTGCGATTTTCGCGATCTGGTCACCTGTCCTTTGGATTGGTTTGAGAGCGCCCTACACGGCCGGAATGAATTTGCAAGAATCGGTCCTGGGCGGCGGATACAGATTGGTTTTTCAATGTTTCACACCGCCAGTATTTCTGTTGCTCTGCTGGATTCTCGTCAGTGCGCTGGGCGGTGTGCGGCAACGAATCCGTCATTCATTCCCAGATGATTTTGTCTTTACGGTGTCTTGCCTTGTGCCGTTGATCTTCTTCATCGTCTTCTTCCGTCACGCTTCGAAAGCGGCCCACGTGCTTGTTGTTCTTCCCTTTCTTCTCCTGCTCGTGGTCGGGTGGTCGAATGTCTTGTTGGTCGCTCTTACGGCAGCTACGCTAATCGGATGTTTTGTGAGCGTCGACATTTTCAAAGATCGACAGTTGACCCACCCGTTCCTGGTTCCGGGCACGTACTTTCAAGCTGTTCGGCCGAAACCGTACTACAAGCTCGCTTATATTCGTGAGCTTGTGCGCCAGTGCGAGACGCGGCCGACAGCGATCATCGGAAACGTTTGGCCATGGGATTTTGAGTACCATCTTGTGCGCGGTACTCTTTTTGGACACGAGGAAATACTTGGCGAGGGAAAGAAACCGGAGCTGGTCGCATTTTTTCCGCGCACGGACGATGGCTGCCTCGTTCTGACACGCGATGTAGCTTACGAAACCCGTCTGCTCGAAGATTGGCAGGCCAAAGGCTACGCGCTAAAGATGGACGCTACCCTTTACCGCACGCTTTTTGGCAGATACAACGTCACCGCTCCTCAAAGCCGCTTTGCGATTGTGGGAGGCGTCTCATTCACGTTGTTCTCGATTAAGTGAACCTACCACTCTCGATCGTCATTCTTACTCACAACGAGGCTGACAATCTGCCGCGCTGTTTGAGTTCGATCGCTGGCTTCGGCGAGGCTGTCGTTGTCGACTCCGGCAGCGCCGATGGCACTCCGGAGATTGCCCACGAGGCTGGCGCGCGCATTTATCAGCACCCGTTCAAGTCCTTCGCAGAGCAGCGGAATTGGGCGCTCGAAAATTGCGATCTGGATACTTCCTGGGTGATGTTTCTCGACGCAGACGAGGTGGTGACACCGGAGTTTCGCGAGGCCGCCACATGCGCGATCCAATCCGCGAATGACTCGGTTGCGGGGTTTTATTGTTGTTGGAAGATGATGATCGGATCGCGCTGGCTTCGGCGGAGCGATTCATTTCCCAAATGGCAATTCCGAGTCTTGCGCCCGGGCCGCGCAATGTTCATCGACAGCGGTCACGGTCAGAAGGAGGGCGCAGTCAAAGGAGAGATTCGTTACATCCATGAGCCTTACCTGCATTACGCCTTGAGCAAGGGTTGGGAATCGTGGTGGGCAAAACATAACCAATATTCGAGCGAGGAAGCAGCGGACCGGCTAACACGCGCTGTTTCGTGGAGCGACCTTTTTGCACACGATCCGTCTCGCCGAAATCGTGCCCTTAAACCACTCCTGAGTCGAATTCCCGCTTGGCCGCTGTGGCGCTTTCTTCACATGTACATTTTTAAGGGCGGCTTTCTTGAGGGCTGCGATGGGTTCACTTATTGCGCGAACATTGCCTGGTACGAATTTCTCATCCGTTTGAAAATGGCTGAGCTTCAACGAAGACAAGCCACACGTCCGCGGTCGGATTAATAAGCGCTGCACGGCGGGAAAATGAGCTGGGCGAAGGTGCGGAGAATAATTCCGCATTCGAGCGAGAGATTCCAGTTTTCGAGATATTCAATATCGCAAGCAACCCGATTCTGAATGTCCTCATTGTTCCGCGCTTCGCCGCGGAAGCCGCGCACTTGCGCCAGGCCGGTGATGCCTGGCTTGACGAATGTGCGGACCTGATAGTTCCCCATAAGCTGAGCAAACTGTTCGTTGTGCTCGATCAAATGCGGCCGTGGGCCGACGATACTCATGTCACCGCGAAGCACGTTCCAAAATTGCGGCACCTCATCGAGACTAAATCGGCGAAACCATTTGCCTATCGGATAGACGCGGTCGTCCCCTTCGCGCGCCTGCCGTAGGAGCGCCTCGTGATCGGGTCGCATCGTGCGAAATTTGTAAATGTTGAACTGCCGGTTCTGCATCCCGGCACGACTCTGCACGTGAAAAAGCGGCCCGGGCGATTGGACCCGCTGGGTGACAAATACCACCAAAGCTAGGACAGGGAAAATGAATAGCATTACCGGCATGGCGATCGCGAAATCGATCGCGCGCTTGAAAAAACGGTTGAGCGGATTTTCCAGCGGCTCTTCGCGCAGTCCGATAAACCGAAAACCGCCATCTTCAAAATGCGTTACCGAGTGCCGGAGCAATTCCTCAAGGTCGCTCAGGATGAAAAGGCGAATGCCGAGTTGATCGCAGGTCTCGATAATGTTCTTGCTCTCGGTCAGGCGCGGGAACTCCAGCAGGATCACCTGGGTGATGGCGTGTTCACGGATTACCTTCTGAAGCTGATCGGATGTCCCGAGCATCGCAATTCCGGTCTCGCTGTTGTCGATCTTGTCATCGGAGACCAACCCGATTGTGCGCAGGCCGATCTCGGCCTTGCGCAGCAGCCAATCCTGCAATTGTGCCGCGTTGCGGCCGGGACCAACCAGAAGGGTTCTCTCCTCTCGCCGGAAAATCCCGCGGGCCAAGAGAGAAGGAAGATAGTAATGTGAAAAAAGCAGCGCGACGTAGAGCCAGGGTACAAAATTAAAGAAAAATATTCGGGATATGAACGCGTCCTTCGTGGCAATCAGATAAAGTACAAGCAACCCGATGCTGGCTACGGTTTGCCGCAGACTCAGTCGATGCGGACGGAGCAATTCGTTTTGCAGAAAATAGTTTTTCGAGCGACTGAGCGCCTCCAGCACCATGCCTAGAACTAGCACCCCACAGTAAATGCCGTATCGCCGCCAGGTTAGTTCGCCGCCCGGCGAATAAAACGTGACCATTATCCAAACGCCAAACCAGAACAGCACGGCCACAATTACGATCTGGCAGAACAGGAAGAGGCGGTAGAGACCTTCCGTCCGTTGGGTTACCATGGCGATTGTGCTTGGGCGATGATCAGAGTACACGATGGCCGCAAGCGTTCAACTCGTGCTAGTTTTATCGCTTTCATGGTCTCCCGATCTTTGAGTTCGGTAGTTGCCGATCTAAAAAGCGATTCCCATACCATGACAGTTTCTCCCGGCTGATGCGAAATTCCATCCCGCAATCTCAATCACGTGAGAACGAAAATGCCGCCGGAGCTCGTCGGATCGGGGATACCATGGTCGGGCTGCTGCCGGTGCTCGCGTGTCTCCTCGGCGGGGCCACCGAAAAAGTAGGCGAAGGCATTGTTGTTACTTTCCTCGGGCTGTATCTGCTCGCGCGGCCGCCCCGCTTTTCACTTGGCGCGTTGACGAACACCGTCCTTCTCGCATTTTTTGTCCTGGCTGCGATCGCGTTTCTGCCCGCCATTTGGTTTTTCCAGGCGCCGTGGCGCGCCGCTTTGGTCAACGATTTTGGGATCGAGCTCCCGTCAACACTTACCCCACAGCCCTGGATCACGGCGAGTTGTTTAATCAGCTTTGCCGCCGGATTGAGCTGGCTTTATGCCGTCTGTACGCAAGACCTCGAGCTTCGGGAAGCACGCTCTCAGTTGCGCTTGTTTACGGGCGGAATGGTTTTTCTCGCTGCGCTCTCCATCGCGCTTCACATCGCACACACAGCGCTTCCCTTCTGGCACAATGAGCGAAATTTCGGGCCGTTCCCAAATCGCAACCAGACCGGCGATCTCTTTGGGCTGACCGCGATCATGATTCTTGCCTGCGGTCAGGACGACCTTCGCAAAGGGCGAACGCGGTGGGTTCTCTGGGTCCTTGCGTTCGCATTGGTGGTGGCGGCGATCATCTTGAATTTCTCGCGCGCCGGAATCGGTATTCTCGTTACTGGCAGTGCGTTCTGGCTTGGAGTCGTCACGTTTCGGCAACCTCGCCCCGTCGCGGATTGCGCTTGGAGCTTCCGCCCTTCTGCTCTTGCTGACTATTCTCCTACTTTTTGGCGGGCAAACGTTGGAACGATTTCATCTGCGCGATTTCGGCGCGATTGGGATCTCGACTGATTTTCGTTGGCGAATTTTTCGGGACACGTTTCAACTCATTCGCAATTCGACCTGGTGCGGAATCGGCCTAGGAAATTTCGAGTCCGTCTTTGCACTTTTTCGCGAAGCGTCGATCAGCGACCGGCGGGCCTTGCATCCGGAAAGCGACTGGCTTTGGCTTTGGAGCAGAGCTGGGCTGGCCGGCGGTTGTGCTCACGCTTGCTGGGATTGTGGTTATCATTCGCCGAGTTTTTCCCCTGCAGGAAGGAACCAATCAACGCTATCGGCTCGCCACGCTCATCGCCGCGCTTCTGTTCGCGGTTCATGGAATTGTCGATGTTTCGGGACACAGAGTCGGGACCGCTTTCGCCGGAGTGTTTTTGCTTGGGCTCTCGCTCCATCGGCCGCTTTGTTTGAAGAGGAACCAGTGGGTGTCGATCTTATTCCGGCTCGTCGGTTTGATGTTATTCGTTGCAGGGGCGTCTTGGGTCGGCGCCGCACGCGGAGAGAAGCTGCTTCCTGGCTCAATTGGTGTCTCGAATGCAAAGGAATTAACGACGATAACTAACCGCGAGCGCAATTTTACCGAAGCAATCGCGTTGGCGACCCGCGCCCTGAAATGGGCGCCGCTCGATTGGCAACTTTACTTTTCGCGTGCCCTGGCGGAGGTCGAGGCAAAGGAAACGGCAAAGGCACTCGAAGATTTTCGCCGGGCCCGCTTTCTGGAGCCGATCGCCTATGAGGTTCCGCTAGCGGAAGGCAGTTGCTGGCTCTCGTCCCATCCGATTTTGGCTGCAACCGCCTGGCGGGAAGCGTTGCGCCGAGCCGGACCGCTGCGCTCAGGAGTTTACGCAAGCATGCTCAGCAGCGCCTCGCTCCGAAGTCCAGCGGTCAGCAAGATTCTGGAAGAAGTCGGACTTAGCGAACACGATTTGGCGCTGTCTTACCTCAATCGCATTTCCGGCGGACCGTTCAATCGCGCTCTCGCGGGGCTGGTGAAAATCGATCCCAACTTGCAATCGTTTACCGAGACGGAAAAACTCGCGCTTTTCGCGTTTTGGTCCGAACGCGGCGACCCCGAGGAACTTTCGCAGGCGGTCCAGGCAGCACCCTGATTGGCTCCGCTACGCGTGGTTCGGGCATGGCCAAATACAACGCGGGAAGGAATGATTTTCGAGTCCGCCTACGAGTTGACCCGGCAATTCGGCGAGCCGGTCGCACTTCCACGCATCACCACGAGCTCTTCTCTCGAGGATCTAGAAAAACGTTTTCACGCCACGCCCGATAATTTTGGCCTCGGTTACGAACTTTATCGTGCCCAAATGCAAAGCGGTCGCATCGATGACGCGCTTTTCACGGTTCGTCATTTTAGCGAGCGGCCAAACTCTCCCGCCTATTTTCATTTTCTCGAAGCTCAATGCTGGGCCGCTAAACAAAATTGGGAGCGAGCCTGGAATGCCTGGCAGGCTTTCACGATCAGCCAGAACTCAAGCGGCAAGATAAAACCAGCATTCGGACCGCTCGCGCTCTGTGTCGCCAGACGGAAAATTCTATTCCGAGATCGCAGCTTGGGCTGCGGCTAGGCGCGCGATCGGAATCCGGAACGGACTGCAACTGACGTAATCTAGGCCGAGCCGGTGACAGAATTTCACGCTCGTCGGTTCGCCGCCGTGTTCGCCGCAAATTCCCAGCTTGATACTCGGGTCGCGTCTTCCGGCCGAGGTCGCGAGTCATCTCCATTAATCGGCCGACGCCTTTCTGGTCGATCGATGCGAACGGGTTTGCCTCGACAATATCGAGCTCGGCATAAGCCGGCAGAAAACTGCCGGAATCGTCGCGACTCATTCCGAGCGTCGTTTGGGTGAGGTCGTTTGTGCCGAAGCTGAAGAATTGCGCGTCGCGCGCGATTTCGTCGGCCACCAGCGCTGCGCGCGGAATTTCGATCATCGTCCCGACCAGATAATCGAACTTCGTTTTTTTCTCCTTCGCCACTTCGTCCGGCCACGCGACGGACGATGTCGATCTGCAGTTTGAGTTCACGCGGAAATCCCACCAGCGGAATCATGATCTCAGGGCTGCACCTTGATTCCTTTGCGCTTGCACCTCGGCAGCGGCTTCAAAAATTGCGCGCGCCTGCATCTCGGAAATCTCCGGAAACGTAATGCCGAGCCGGCAACCGCGATGGCCGAGCATCGGATTGAATTCGTGCAGCTCGTGGACGCGCCGCGAGATTTGTTCGACCGACACGCCCAGCTTGTTGGCCAGTTCGTTCTGTTGCGCGTGATCGTTAGGCAAAAATTCGTGGAGCGGCGGATCGAGAAAACGGATCGTGGCTGGCAAGCCCTTTAAGCGCGGTGAAGATGCCGACGAAATCTTCGCGTTGATAGGGAAGCAATTTCGCCAGCGCTCGCGCCCGTTCCTCTTTGGTGCCGGCCAGAATCATCTCGCGCATTGCATCGATCCGGTCGCCTTCGAAAAACATGTGCTCGGTGCGGCAAAGCCCGATCCCTTCGGCGCCAAACGCGATCGCGTTTGCTGACCTGCTCGGGCGTGTCGGCGTTCGTGCGAACGCCGAGCGTTCGAAATTCGTCCGCCCACCTCATCAATTTTGCGTACTGCTGATAGGTTCAGCTTTTCTTTCGCGTCGAGCGATCGATCGACCAGCACCTGAACAATTTCCGATGGCGCGGTCGTGACTTCGCCGGCAAAAACTTCGCCCGCGGTGCCGTCGATCGAAATGTAATCGCCTTGTTTCAAGCGTCGTGCCGTTTGCGCTGAGCGTTCGCTTTTTGTAATCGATTTGAATCCCGCTCGCGCCGCACACGCAAACTTTTCCCATCTGCCGCGCGACCAATGCCGCATGCGACGAAACTCCGCCGCGCGAAGTGAGAATTCCTTCGGCCGCGATCATGCCGCGCAAGTCTTCCGGCGACGTTTCGATGCGCGCGAGCACGACTTTTTCGCCTTTGGCCGAACGCGCGACCGCTTCCTCCGCGCTGAAAACGACGTGACCGGAGGCCGCGCCCGGTCCGGCGGCCAGGCCGCTACCGATTTTCTTTGCCTCGGCTCGCCGATTGCCGATCAAAGATCGGCGCGAGCAGATGCGCGAGCGAATCGGCCGGGATCCGGCGCACCGCTTCTTTTTTCGTAATCAATTTTTCGTCGACCATGTCGACTGCGATGCGGACAGCGGCGTGGCCGGTGCGTTTGCCGTTGCGCGTTTGCAAGATGTAAAGCCGTTTGTCTTCGACCGTGAATTCGAGGTCCTGCATGTCCTTGAAATGCTGCTCGAGGATTTGTGCGCACCTTCATCAGCGCTTTGTGCGCGGCCGGCATTTCCTTCGCCAGGTCGGCAATCGGATGCGGCGTGCGCACGCCTGCGACGACGTCTTCGCCTTGGGCGTTGATCAGATATTCACCGTAAAAAACTTTTTCGCCGCTGGCCGGATCGCGCGTGAACGCGACGCCGGTCGCGCTCGTTTCGCCCATGTTGCCGAACACCATCGTCTGGACGTTGACCGCTGTTCCCCATTCGTGCGGGATTCCGTATTTGCGGCGGTAAACAATCGCGCGGTCGTTCATCCATGAGCCGAACACGGCGCCGATCGCGCCCCACAATTGTTCCTTTGCATCCTGCGGAAACGATTTGCCGGTGCGCTCTTTGATCAACGTTTTGAAACGCTTCACCAGCTCCTTGAAATCGGCGACGCTTCAGTCTCACGTCCGGGAAATCATGCTTGCCGTAACGTTCATCTTTTAAGTGCTCGATCACGCTTTCAAACGGCTCATGGTCTTCGCCCGGCCGTTTTTGCACGCCCATCACGACGTCGCCATACATTTGGAGAAAACGACGATACGAATCCCAGGCGAAACCGCGCGTTGTTTGTCTTCTTTGCCACGATCTCAACGACTTCGTCGTTCATTCCGAGATTGAGGATCGTGTCCATCATTCCCGGCATGGAATCGCGCGCGCCCGATCGAACCGAAACCAGCAGCGGCTGCTCTTTGATCGCCGAGTTTTTTGCCGACGGATTTCTCGACTTTGGTCAATGCCGCCTTCGACCTCTGCTTGAGTTGCGGCGGATAAGTGCGGTTGTGCTCGTAAAAATAAGTGCAGACCTCGGTCGTGATCGTGAATCCCGGCGGGACCGGCAAACCGATGCGCGTCATCTCGGCGAGATTTGCGCCTTTGCCGCCGAGCAGCGGCTTCATCTTGCCCGTGCCGTCAGCGTGGCCGTCGCCGAAATAATAAACGTAGCGTGGCGATTTTGCGTGATTTGTGCAAAGCTCTATCCGTCATTCTCGATGTCGATTTTCTGTTTCGATCTTGCCGCGGCGTAAAGATTGTGTGAAGATTTCGGTTTCCTCGACATGAAGCGTAGGCGAGAACTGGCCAAACTAGTTCCGCGCCTTGGCGTGTCAACGCGCCGAAAGGCAGCCGTTTCGCCTACGGGGCCAAAAACATTGCAGCCAACCTGACTGCTCGAACAAGATTGAAATCGACGTCGAACGTTTTCAGGCCGGCGCGCGCTCGGCGTTTTCGATTACTTCACCAATGGCGGCGGTGAAATCATCCACTCCCGTGCTCGGCACGATGATGGTATTGCGGCGGCCATGCGCTTCCTCAGTGATTCGCAAGAATTTCCCCCGGTCGTTCTCGCGGAATTCCACGTGGAAATGCTTGCGCTCGATCTGCAGTTCCCTCGCCTCGATGATATTATCCATTTTCCGGAAACCGGCGAGTTTACGACGGCTTCGGTTGCAAAATGGAAGAAGATTTTGCGCAAAAAGTCCTAGTCGAAGCTTGCTTCGGCTGACTTTTACTCGTGTTTACGTTAAAAGTTATTGCCTTTTGCGGACGCGTGCTTTCGTGGTCGCTGATCCGCCAACGCGAAATCGATCTGCCGCTTGAATTGATCCACTCGCGCGACAAAGACGCGAACCTGATCGCCGACCGGAAATCGCTTGTTTGAATCGCCGGCCGATCAAGCGCCGTTGGGCCGGCTCGAATAGATAAAAATCGTCGGTCAGCGAAGAAACGTGGACGAGGCCGGTCATGAGCACGTCCGGCAATTCCACCACGAGCCCGTAATTGCGGACATCGATAATCGCTGCGCGAAAGACCTGCGGATTCGCGCTGCGTCGAGTTGCCGTTGAAAAAACTCGAGCTTTTTCATCCGAACGGATTCGATCTCCGCATCGGCGGCGTTGCGTTCAGTGTCTGAGATATGCTCGGCCAGTGAAGCGATCTGGCTCATGTCGATCTCGAGATCGGCGCTTCGATCGCGGGTCCGCCAGTGCGCGATGCACGACCAGGTCGGCATAACGCCGAATCGGACTTGTGAAATGCAGATAATTGGCTTTCGCCAGTCCGTAATGGCCGAGCGGCTGCGGAGCGTAACGCGCGCGCTTCAAACTTTTGAGTAAACCGATCTTGAGCGCCTGTTCCTCCGGTTTGCCTCGAATTGAAGCAAGAAGGCGTTGAACTTCGGTCCGATGCGAGAGATCGCCGACTTTGTAATTGAAGCTCAGGACAAACTCACGATATTCCGCGAGCTTTTCCGGATCGGGATTTTCATGGACGCGGTAAATCGTCGGGATCGCGCGACGTCTTCAGCTCGCGCTGCCACCGCTTCATTCGCGGCCAGCATGAATTCTTCGATCAGCTGGTGCGATTCGTCATTTTCAACTCGCTCCAGCCGGATCGGCTTGCCTGTTTGCATCGACATATACTTTCACTTCCGGAAAATCGAGATCGAGCGATCCGTGCTCGAACCGTTTGCGGCGAAGCAATGAAGCAAGTTCCCAAGCGGCGTGCAGTCGCTGGCTCAATTCATCGTTCGGCTTCGATTGCAAGAATCGCGTAAGCCTGCTTTGTAAGTGAGCCGCTGCGCGCTGCGGATCACGCTTTTGGCGAAGCGCGCATTTTTCGCACGACCGCTTTTGTCGAACTGAATGAAAACGGAATGTGTCAGCCGATCGACACCCGGATTGAGACTGCAAACGCCGTTGCTCAATCGCTCCGGCAACATCGGAATCACGCGGTCGGGAAGGTAAACGCTGTTGCCGCGCCGGCGCGCTTCGCGATCGAGCGCGCTGTCGGGATTCACATAGGCGGAAACATCGGCGATGTGGACGCCGAGTCGCCAGCCCGCCGTTGTCGATCTTTTCCACATGAATCGCGTCGTCGAAATCGCGCGCGTCATCCGGGTCGATGGTGACAATGAATTTTTCGCGCAAATCTTCGCGGCCTTCGAGCATTCGGTCGCTTAACCGTTTCGGGAATTCGATTGGCTTCATCGACAACTTCTCGCGGAAATTCGGTCGGCAGATCGTATTTCCGGATGATCGACAGCATGTCCACGCCAGGCGCGGTGGCCGGACCGAGCACTTCGATGATCTCGCCTTCGGGATTGACGTGCCGCGATTCCCATGCTTCGAGTCGAACAACGACCTTGTCGCCAAGAGCGGGCGCCTTCGGCAGCTTCTCGCGCGGCGGAACTTGGACGTAAACGTTGTGAACAAGCCGCGGATCGTCCGGGCACGACGTAATAAAAATTCCGCGAGTGCTGAAGCGTGCCCACAATCGTGTCGCGCGCGCGTTCCAAAATTCGAATGACGCGGCCTTCGCGTTCGTCCGCGTCGATCTTTGACGCGCGCGCAGGCGGTACATCGCGACTGATCCGGGCAACGACGCGGTCGCCGTGCATGGCCGTTCCGGTATTTTCCGCGGCGATAAAAATGTCCGGCTGGCCCGGAGTTTCGGTTGTTAAAAAACCGTAGCCGGCCTGATGGATCGATAATTTGCCGGTGACGAGATCGGCTTCAGCCGGCAAGACGTAACGATTCTTTCGAATCCGTGCGATTTCACCGGCGCGTTCGAGTTCGCGCAAAATTTTCCGCAGCGCGACACGTTCGTTGCCGTTCAAGCCGAGCTTGCGTGCGATTTCGATCTTATCGAGTGGCCGATAATCGGTCGCGCGCGAGGAGCGCGAGAATGCTTTTCTCGAATTTTACGTCCGTCTTGAGTCATGCGAGCGAAACCATATTGTTAGGCGTCATTGTCGATGTAACGCGATTTCGAACCGGCGGTCGAATATGCAAAAGGCAATTATTGGCAGCATGGTTGCGATTGCGTTCCTGGCGGCGCGATCGTCTTCATTTGCCGCCGGAGGAGGAAAAATGAAAATCACGAGTTCCGCTTTTCAAGAAGGCGGAAATATTCCCTCGAAATTCTCGTGCGACGGCGCGGATACGAACCCGCCTTTGCAGATTCGAAGGAGTTCCTGCCGAAGCCAAGAGTCTTGTCGCTGATTGTGGATGATCCGGATGCGCCGAGTGGGTTTGTTCACGCATTGGCTAGCTTGGAACATTGACTCCGAAAACAAGCGAAATCGCTGAGAACGGTGCGCCGCCGAGAGGCGTGCAGGGAACGAATGATTTCGGCAAATCAGGCTACGGCGGACCGTGTCCGCCTTCCGGCACGCATCGTTATTATTTCAAAATTTTCGCGCTTGATCGGACCTTGAATCTGAAGCCGGCGCAAAGCGCGCGGAGCATCGATGCGGCGATGAAAGGCCACGTGATCGCGCAAGGCGAGTTGATGGGGCGTTATTCGCGGAAAAAATAGCTAGAAGCCGCTGCTGGCGGGCGTCATGTTGGGCACGCTAGCGCGTGCCTTCACATCTTCGAATAATTGCAGCTGCTGTGATAGTCTCACTCGTGATGGTGGGACGCTCTGGAAAATCGCCGACCGCGTCGTCGATCTTTCTCGCCGCGGGCATGATTATGGGCGTGCTTAATGTCACGCCGGATTCGTTTTCCGATGGCGGCGAATTTCTTTCGACCGAGAAAGCCGCGCGTGCGGCGGATCAAATGGCGGCGAAGGCGCGCAGATTATCGATGTTGGCGGCGAATCGACGCGGCCCGGCGCCGAACCCGTTCTCGGCGGAGGAAGAATTGCGCCGCGTCGTTCCCGTGATCGAGAAATTGCGGGCGAAGATCGACATCTTCATTTCGATCGATACTTCGAAAGCCGAAGTTGCGGGCGCGGCGATGGACGCAGGCGCGTCCATCATCAATGACGTGACCGGCGGGCGAGGTGACGACGGAAATGATGTCGCTGGCCGCAAACGAAACGCCGGCATTCATCATCATGCACATGCAGGGCAATCCGCGGACGATGCAGATCGAGCCGCGCTATGACGATGTTGTTGCGGAAGTGGCTGATTTTTTTAGACAACAATATGCCCGCGCCCTAGAGTGCGGCGTTGATCCCATGGCCATCGCGTTTGATCCCGGAATTGGTTTCGGTAAAACGCTGGAGCATAATCTCGAGCTGCTCAGAAATCTGGAGTGCCTGCGCAGTGGATGAACGCCCGCTCGTGGTTGGCGTTTCCCGCAAATCTTTTCTCGGAAAACTGATCGGCTCTACGGAAATGAGCGACCGGCTCGCACCGACCGTTGCTCTTGACTTCGCTTTTGCGCGCGCGGGGTGCGAACGTGTTTCGGGTGCATGATGTGAAAGAAAATGTAGCGGCATTGCGGGCAGCGGAGGCAACTGCTGACATGATTCAGCAACTGATCCATCTCTGGTTCAAGAGCTGGCGCAGCATTTTCGAGATCATTCTACTCAGCGTCGGGATTTACTACGGCTATCTCTACTTTCGCGGGACTCGCGGCGCGAAGGTGCTGACCGGACTGGCGATTGTTTTTTTGACGCTGACGTTGATTTCGACTCTGCTTAACCTCGTCGTGATCGGCTGGATCGTCCGAAGTTTCTCGGTTTTCCTCGCGGTCGCGTTGGTCGTGATTTTTCAGCCGGAGCTTCGACGCGGTCTGGCTGAGCTCGGCGGTCATCCGATTTTTTCCCTGACGAGTGAGAAACGCGAGACGGTGCACGATCTGGCCGAAGCGGTTACGCAATTGGCGAACAAACAATTCGGCGCGCTCATCGCGATCGAGCGCGACACCTCGATTCGCGTTTATGAAGAAACCGGAGTGACGCTCGATTCCGATTTTTCCGTCGAGCTGATCCTGACGATTTTTCATCCGAAGGCCGCGCTGCATGATGGGGGAGTGATCGTGCGCAATGGCCGAATCGCCGCCGCCGCCTGCATTTTTCCGGTCAGCCAGCGCGAAACGCTCGATCGCAGTCTCGGGTTGCGTCATCGCGCCGCGCTCGGGCATTACCGAGGAATCGGATGCCGTGGCGGTGGTTGTTTCCGAAGAGACCGGCAGCATTTCCATTTGCCATCGGCGCCGGATTGAGCGCAATTTTACGCCGGAAACGTTTCGGCAGCGGATCGGCGAGATTTTATTGCACGGCACTTATGAAGAGACTGCTCCTGAAAAACTGGCGCGCGAAGTTGATCTCCCTTCTGCTCGCGACAACCCTTTGGTACCTCATCAAGAAGAACGTAGCAACGACTCCCTCGCCGTCTGAAACGGGTTCGCTGCCCGCCGCTGACAGAAAAACGCTAGCCTGAGGTGCTTTAGCGCAAGAAGCGCGCGAGATTTTCGTCCTCCCAACGGCGGGCTCGCCGGTAACTGGGAAACTCGCGTTCGCGGCGATTGAATTCTTCGGTGTGGACCCGCCGGCGGCCTTTTCGACGCAGTTTCGTCCGGCACGACCGAATGAAGCATCTCGTGATAAAGCACGTATTGCAGAAACCACAGCGGCACGAACGGTTGATCGAGCAGCGGATTGATTCGAATCACTCGATCCTCTTCCTGGATCGTTCCAAAAACAAAATATTCCTTCGGACGATGTTTTCGCCGACGACCCCATTCACTTTGTAATCGCGAAGACGGCCGCGGAAATAGCGTTCGTTCAGTCGATCAAAAATCCTCCGGAGATCGAAATGCTTTCCTTCATGCCGCAAATTCAACTGCCGCTGCATTGGCAACGTCGGGTGCGCGACTTTGCGTGCGATTTTGCGTTTTGTCTTCTTCGCCATTGCTTCAATCCCCGGTCAAACGAGTAAGTCGACAAGCAATTTTAATATGGTTTGACCGGCTGACAAGAAAAGGCGTTGAAACTTTCATCGAAATATATAAATGTCTTATTAGAGTAACTTATGCGGATTATTCGCATTTTTGAGAGGCACGGCTGGTCTGATTACCGTTACTGGGTTTTTGCGCTGACATTGCTGATCTTAGGCCGCCTTCGAGTCTCCCGGAGAGTTGCGAATTCCATTGGCTGCGTATAATCGACAAGTGGCTGCCTCCAGCGTTTAGCTGGCGCCGTAACGCGATCGCAATGACGCCATTTCTTCGAAAGCTCCTCGGGCTCAATTGGCTCCTGCTCTTCGATCATGCTGGCGCTTGCCGTCTTTGGCGTCATCGCCATCTACAGCGCCACATACATGCGCGAAGACCCAGTGGCGGCGGACTTTTGGCGCAAACAGGCGAACTGGGTCGCGGTCGGCTTTTTCGCCTTCATGATCACCAGTCTCGTTGATTATCGCTGGATTCGCTGGGGCGCGCTGCCGATGTATCTGGCCGGCCTTTTCTTTTTGATCCTGACCAAGTTTATCGGGACGAAAGTTTACGGCGCGCGCAGCTGGCTGACGATCTGGGGCCGATTAATTTTCAACCCGCGCAGCTCGCGGTCGTGGCCGGGATCATGGTGCTGGCTTTGTTCCTGAGCCAGTTCAAACAAATGCATCCGATGCTTCGCCTGCTCATCTGCGGCTGCGATCGTTGGCGCGCCTTGCCTTTTGATTTTGATGCAGCCGGATTTGGGCGAAGTGCATTATCTGGGTGCCGGTGTTGATGGCACTGCTGTTCGTGGGCGGGCTTCCATTGCGCTACTTGATTTGCATCCTCCTCATTGGCATCGCGATGATCCCGATCACGGCCAATCTCGGTTGAAACCGTATCAACAGGAACGCCTGACCGCTTTCGTTCATCCTGACATCGACAAGCAAGGCGCATCTTGGGCGATCAATCAATCGCTCATCGCCATCGGCTCGGGCGGCTGGTCCGGAAAGGGATTTAAAGCGCCGAACACGCAGATCGAGCTCGGCTTTCTGCCGGCCACCGCAGTGCACAACGATTATATTTTCTCCGCAATCGGAGAGCAGTGGGGTTTTGTCGGCGGAATGTTTCTCATTGGCGCATTTGCCCTGCTGCTTTTGACCTGTCTTTTCGTTGCCTTTTTTGCCGGCGACCAATTTGGTCTGCTTTTGGTCATTGGAATCACCGCGCTCATTTTCACGCACATTTTTCAGAACATCGGCATGACGATCTCGATGTTGCCAATCACCGGTGTGCCGTTGCCGCTGATCAGTTACAGCGGCTCGTTTGCGCTCATGATCATGTTCGCGCTGGGAATCGTGAATAGCGTTTGGGTGCATCGCAAAGAAGTCGGCCTTAGGTTCATCCGGCGATTTAAGATCGAGATCGACGCGGGCCACGCTTCGTGCAATTTACTTCGCGCCCGCGTTACCTAAAGTTCGGCGGACGCATGGAGACCGATTACAAGGTTAAGCTCGAGATTTTCGAAGGTCCCCTCGATCTCCTGCTTTATCTGATCAAGCGCGACGAGATCGACATCTACGACATCTCGATCGAACGGATCACCCGCCAGTATCTCGAATATCTCCAGGCCTTCAAGGAACTGAAGATCGACCTCGCCGGCGAGTTTGTCGTCATGGCGGCAAATCTCATTTATCTCAAAAGCCGCAGCCTGCTTCCGGTCGATCAACAGCCGCCAGAGGAAGATGCCGAGGAAGACGATCCGCGCTGGGACTTGATCCGGCAATTGATCGAATACAAGAAATTCAAGGAAGCCGCCGCCCAGCTACACGTCGCGCGAGCTGGAGCAGGAACGCATTTTCGCTCGCGATGCGGGCTCCGACGCGGCGGTGACCGACGCGCCCTTGCGTCTGGGCGAAGTTGGAATCTTTCAGCTCATCCACGCGTTTCAAAAAGTCATCAAACGAGTCGAAGCGCGGGAAGATTTGGGGGAGATTTTCGCCGAGCGTTTCAGTGTCTCGGACAAGATCGAGACTGATTCTGCAACGAGTTGGAGACGGCGCGCCGATCCGCTTTTCGGAACTGTTCGGAGAGATCGTTTCGCGGGTGGAAATTGTGGTTACGTTTCTCGCGCTGCTCGAGTTGATTCGTTTGAAGCAAGTGCGCGCGCTCCAGCGCAATCCTGTTTGACGAAATCGAGATGCGCCGCCGGTTGCCGCGTAAAGATTGACTTCATGCCGCGCGTTCTCATCGCCGGGTGCGGTTATCTCGGGCAAGCGATCGCGGATTTGTTTCACGACGCTGGCTGGGAAGTCGAAGGCTGGACACTGTCGACGCAATCGGCAGAAGCACTTTCCGGCAAACCGTACTCCGGTTACGCGGTCGACATTTCAAACGCTGAGACAGGTGTCATGCGCGTCCAGGAGATTTCGACGCGGTGATCCATTGCGCGAGCACGCGTGGGGGTGATGCCGATGCTTTACCGCCGTATTTATTTGAACGGCGCGCGCAATCTTCTTGACCGATTTTCCGGATCGACAATTTCTGTTGACGAGCAGCACGAGCGTTTACGCGCAAACCGCCGGCGAATGGGTAACCGAAGAGAGTCCGGCGGAACCAAAGCATGAAACGGGAATGATTTTGCGCGAGGCTGAGGACCTGGTGCTCGGTAAGGCGGCGGATTGTTGTGCGACTCGGGGGAATTTACGGACCGGGTCGCTCTGCTTTGCTCACGAAATTTTTAGTCGGCGAAGCGATTGTCGATCCGAAGAGCGATCGCTTCGTCAATCAAGTGCATCGCGACGATGCGGCCGCGCGCTTTGTTGTTGCTGAGATCGACAATTGACCTCGCCGGGAGATTTACAACGTCGTCAGACGATCAACCGATTTTGCAAAGCGACTGCTACCGCTGGCTGGCAGCGAAATTGAATCGCCCGGTTCCTCCGACCGGAAGATCGACATCAAAACGGAAGACGCGGCAAGAGCAACAAGCGCGTCAGCAATGCGAAGCTGCGCAGCCTCGGCTGGACGCCGCGATATCCCACTTTTGCCGAAGCAATGGAAAAGAGCATTCTGCCAGACCTTCCCCGGCTTGGTGCTTGATTAATACTCGAAAACCCATGCTTCAGCCCAGCAAGGCATCGGTATGGAAGCTGCTTTTTTTCGAGCCGATTGCGCACGATCAAGCTGACTGGGCGGGAAGCATCCGTGGTCCGCGCCATTGGTTTTACGAATCGATGCTGGGCGCGGAGATCCAGGATTACGTGCGGATGGAGTCGGAAGATGTCGACCGACACGCTTAACAGCTTCATGGCGGCCGGCTTCGTCGAGAGCATTCCTTATTACGAAGCAGTTCAGCTTGCGGAGATGCCGGTGACGGCGTTTCGAGGTTAACCCGGCTTACGTGCACGAACTCAAACGAAGCTTTGTACTCGCGGCTAGGTGATGCCGCTCGCCATGAGTGCGGTGCTCGACTTCTGCGGCGTTTCTCGTGCCCCGCTCGCCGAAAAGTTGGCGGATCACTTCCTCGACTGGCACCTCCTGGACGTTGATGTCACTCACGTCGCAAGCTTCGAGTAGTTGCCGGCATGTCTCGGTGACTTTTGCTCGCGGCACTCTTAATTGCACCGACATCGGCGTTTGCTCGATCACTTCGCCGAACGCAGAAAAGTCGCGTGTCGCCTCGTTCATCGAACGTGAGGCTGAGAATTTTGTAGTCCCGAAAACCGATCGATGATCTCATCAAGCGGGCCGTCAAAAAAGATTTTGCCGTGGTCGATGACGAGGACGCGGTGGCAAAGCTCTTCGATGTCCTGCATGTAATGGCTGGTGAGCAAGTGTGACGATGCGATGTTCCTTGTTGTAGATGCGCAGAAATTCGCGGACGCGCTTTTGACTGACGACGTCGAGACCTATCGTCGGTTCGTCGAGAAACAAAACGCGCGGCTCGTGGATGAGCGCGGAAATCAACTCCATTTTCATCCGCTCGCCGAACGACAAGCTCGCGCACCATCACGTTCATTTTGTCCTGCGACTTCGAGTAGCTCCGCCAGTCCGCCGACGACTTTGTTGAATCGGTCGCGATCGATTCCGTAAATGGCGCGATTGAGCTCGAGCGATTCCTGGGCGGGCAAATCCCACCAGAGCGCGTTCTTCTGGCCCATGAGCAGGCTGAATTGCCGCTTCATTTCGTTGCGTCGCTCCCAGGGCACGAACCCGAGCACGCGCGCGTCACCGGAAGTGGGATTGAGCAAGCCGGAAAGCATTTTGAGGACGGTCGTCTTTCCGGCGCCATTCGGGCCGAGAAATCCGACGAACTCGCCTTCGTCGATTTGAAATGAAACTTCGTCGGCGGCACGGGTTTCATCGTAGCGCCGTCGAACAAGTCCCTTGATCGCACCCCACAGCCCGCTCTCCTTGCGGTAAGTGCGGTAAACCTTGGTTAAATCGCGGGCTTCGATGGCGCTCATGGCTTAGATCGACAATCGCTAAGATCGACTATTGATCTAGTCGATCTTCACAATCACTAAGCTGCCGTCGATTTCGCTGCGTGTTGTTTCTTCAGCAATCGGCAACACCTTTTCCACCAACGCGTCGGCAGTAATGCCGTGTTTCTTGCGCAGAATGGGAACGGAGCCGTGTTCGACGAATTCATCCGGCCAACCGATGCGCACGACCGGCGTGTTGATTTGCTGCGAATGCAGATGCTCCATCACCGCGCAACCGAAGCCGTTGTGCAAGAACGTGGTCTTCGATCGTGCAGACGACTTCGACGCTGCGCGCGAAAAATTCGAGCGTGCCGGTGTCCATCGGTTTGATCCAACGCGGATTGATCAGCGCGACTGAAATTCCTTTCTCTTCAAGTTTCTGCGCCGCTTCTTCGCGCGACTTCGAACATGTTCCCCAGGCCGAAAATCGCGACGTCGCGGCCGTGCTTGCACGACTTCGGCCTTGCCGATCTCGAGAAGTTTCGGTTCCGGTTTGATTTGCGCGCCTGGTCCCGGAGCCTCGCGGATAACGAATCGCGATCGGCCCGGAGTTGTAGTGCGCCATCGTCCAAAGCATGTCGACGAATTCGTCTTCGTTCTTCGGCTGCATGTGCAACCCAGTTCGGGATGTGCCGCAGATAACCGATATCGAACAAGCCGTGATGGGTCGGGCCATCGTCGCCGCTCAAGCCGGCGCGGTCCATGCAAAGCGCGACATTTAGTTTTTGGATTGCCATGTCGTGAATCGTCATGTCGTAAGCGCGTTGCATGAACGTGGAGTAAATCGTGAGAAACGGCTTCAATCCTTGCGTCGCCAGACCGCAGGCGAAAAGCGCCGCGTGTTCTTCGGCGATGCCGACGTCGAAATAACGAGTGGGATGCGCCTTTGGCGAAATGCGAGAGCCCGGTTCCGCTCGGCATTGCTGCGGTGATCGCGACGATCTTCTGATTGGTCTCGGCAAATTTCGCGAGCGTCTTGCCGATGATTTCGGAATAAGTCGGCGTCGGCGTCGGCGCGGTTTCGCCGCTCTCGATCTTGTATTTGCCGAGGCCGTGAAATTTATCCGGCTGTTTGATCGCCGGTTCGTAGCCTTTGCCTTTTTTCGTCAGAATGTGAAGCAGCACCGGCTCTTCCTGCGTTTTCAAAAATTCAAATGTCCGGATCAGCAGCGGGATATCGTGTCCGTCGATCGGCCCGTAATAACGCAGTCCGAGTTCCTCGAAAATAACGCTCGGTACGATCAAGCCTTTGACGCTTTCCTCGACTTTGTGCGCAAATTGGACGACCGGTTTTACCGAGCGATCGCTTGAACGAAACTGGCGCGCCTTTTCGTGCAAATGCGCGTAGGTCGGGCTTGTCACGATGCGGTTCAAGTAATTGGCAATCGCGCCGACGTTCTTCGCGATCGACCATTCATTGTCGTTCAGCACCACGATGAACCGCTTCGTGTGCGCTTTCACATTGTTGAGCGCTTCGTAACTGATTCCGCATGTGAATGCGGCGTCGCCCGCCACCACGACGATGTGTTCGTCGCCCCCCTTTAAATCGCGCCCTACCGCCATGCCGAGCCCAGCGGAGAGCGCCGTCCCCGCGTGACCCGCGCCGTAGCAATCGTGCTCGCTTTCGGTGCGCAAGAAGAAAACCGTTGAGACCGCCGTACTGCCGCATCGTAGAAAAGCGATCGAGACGGCCCGTGAACATTTTGTGCACGTAACCCTGATGGCTCACGTCCATGACAAAGCGGTCCCGCGGCGTGTTGAACACCCGATGTAGCGCGATCGTTAATTCGACGACGCCCAGATTTGGGCCGAGATGCCCGCCGGTTTGCGATAAAACCTTGATCAACTCGTCGCGCACTTCCTGCGCGAGCTGCGGCAAGTCTTGCTCCGCGCAGCGCTTTGATATCCGCGGGCGAATGGATTCCGTCGAGCAGGCGCTTCGGTCGCGGCCGTCTCGCAGTCTCAGAAGAGTCTGACTTCGTCATGTTTGTTTTCCTTTTCCTCACCTGTCACATTGTTCGATGTTCGCCTCGGCCGCAGGTTCGAAATCTTTCACGATCGGCTTTGCCGGCGCTATTGCGGGCGATGATCTCGATCTTTTGCTCGGCGCTGGCAAGCCGTTCCTGACAAATCTTTACCAGATTCATTCCCTCTTCGTAACGCACAATCAAATCTTCCAGCGGCAATTTCCCCGACTCCATCTGCTCGACGATCGCCTCGAGTCGGTCCATCGCGCCTTCGAAATTCAATTCCGCGCCGGTGGTTTCGGCTTGCTGCTCATCGCGAATCGCAAAATTAAGCACAGCGTCAGCGGAGGAGAAAAGCGACGACTTGTGCGATCTTGTCCGCGCGAATGCGACTTGCGTGGTCGAGCCAATATTATTAACTGCCGTCCAAGCATGCCGCGCATTGTCGATTTGATTTCCAGACAGGACGCGAGCCACGGGATCGTTATCGCGCTCGCTAGCCGCAGCCGCTGTCTTCTTTTCCCTGCGAGGCGAGACGCGGCCTTCCACGGCAGTGATTGCGACTTGGGACGCGTTTGCGTTTTTCATGCTCGCGCTCGCCTGGCTCACGATTCTGACAACACCGCAGAATAATTGCGTTGCCGCGCCCAACGGCAGGACGTTGGGCGGATTGCCATCTTCATTTTCGTTGTCGTGCTGGCCTGCGCGGCTTTGTTTGCCGTGGGATTTCTGGTCAGTGTCAACAAAGGCGACATGCGCGGTCATTTTACTGGGCACCTTATTCTCTCTCTCACGACCGGTGTCTCTTCCTGGTGTGCAATGCAGACCGCTCTTCGGTTTGCGCTATGCGCATACTTTTTATGGAGACAGCGACGAAGTCGAGGATGACATGCGGGCGGTCTCGCGTTTCCCGGCGAACGCATGCCCGATTATTTCGATTTTGCTTATTTCTCGTTCGTCGTCGGCATGACTTGTCAGGTCTCGGATGTTCAAATTACGTCGCGAAGGATGCGGCGACTCACCTTATGCACAGCGTGCTCTCCTTCGGATTCAATACAATCATTCTGGCGCTGCTCATCAATACCGTCTCGAGCCTTCTTTGATGGCGTGGCGTCGGCGTCTTGCCGTCAACCCGCGCCGGGAAGCGCGTGTCACTGCGCAAACGCGTGGCACATCAGATGCTCGCAATCCTGCTTACAACCCTTATCACATGAAGTTTCCTAAAAAAATCCTCTTAATCGACCACGAGCCCGGCGTCACTAAGCTTATCCGGCGCGCTTTGGAACGGGCCGGCAAATATTTAATCAAAGAAGAACACGACGACCGCCTGGCCTTGAAAGCCGCGCGCTGGTTCCAGCCCGACCTCATCCTGGTCGATACCGCCGGACAAGACCGGCATAATCTTGAGCGCGAGATTCAAACCGATTCGGCCCTCAAAGACACCCCGTTCCTATCGTTGGACAGCCTTCGGCCGGAGAGCCAGATGATTTCCGGCGGCATCCTCAGTGGCTACAGCTTTTTCGCCGCACCGGTCCGTGTCGAAGAAGTTCTCCGCGGCGTCGACGAACTTCTCTTCGGCAAAGACTGATCAGCTGCTGATTTGTTTCCGGTACGCGGCTGCGTCTTTCAATTGTTTGAGATCGTCGGCGTTGTCGATCTTGAGGACGAAGATCCAGCCTTGGCCGAATGGCTCGCGATTGATTAAGCCGGGGTCCGCTTCGAGCGCCTTGTTTACTTCGACCACTTTGCCTTTTACCGGCGCGTAAATGTCGCTGGCGGCTTTTACCGATTCGACCACTGCGATCGCCTCCTTCGCGTTCGCTTGTCGATCCATCTTCGGCAGCTCGACGTAAACGACGTCGGTCAATTCCGATTGCGCGTGATCGGTGATGCCGACGCGGACATTGTCGCCTTCGCGTTTAATCCATTCGTGCCTCTCGGTGTAAAACAAATCGTCGGGAACGTTCATGATTTTTTGTAGAGCGGTTTCTTCTCGATGGTGGCTGGAAATTTCTGTCCGCGAATTTCGATCTCGATCTTCGCGCCGATTTTCGCGTGCTGGGTTGAGACATACGCCATTCCGACGCCCTAATTCAAGCTTGGCGAAAGCGTGCCGCTGGTCACTTCGCCGATGCGTTCGCCATTATCGAAGACCGGCGTAATGCGGACGCGGCGGAGGCCCTTTTCCTTCATCCGAAACGGCGACCAGTTTTTCGCGCGGCCCGTTCTCTTTCGTCTTCAACAAAACTTCGCGGCCGATGAATTTCGGTTTCGTTAGATCGACAAAGAACCCGAGGCCGCTTCGATCGGATTTCGTTCCGGCGAAAGATCGGAGCCGTTGAGCGGATAACACATTTCCAGGCGCAACGTATCGCGCGCGCCAAGTCCGCACGGCTTGATTCCGAGATCCCTCTCCTTTATCGAGGACGCGTGTTCCAAAACTTCACCGCGTCTCTGTGCGCGAAAGAAAACTTCCACGCCATCTTCGCCGGTATATCCGGTGCGCGCGATCGAGAGCGGCATTTCTTCCAACTTCGAAATCGACGATGTGATTTCTCGGTGGAAGATTCGACGAAAACGAAGCTCGGTAACGCGCGGGCCCTGGATCGCGACGCCGCCAAAATCCGCGCTGCGATTTGTTAGATTCGTCGACGTCGCTCCACACGTCGATGTCGATCCAGCCACGTCGAAATCTTCTTCCGTGCGCGACGCATTGACGACGAGCAGAAATTTCTTGTCGCCGATTCGGTAAGCGATCAAGTCGTCGATGATTCCGCCACGCTCATTGAGCAGAAATGTGTATTGGCCTTGGCCGACTTCCAACTTGTCGATGTTGTTGGTCAACATCGTGTTCAGCCATTCGCGCGCGTCTGTTCCGATCGACTATCAATTGGCCCATGTGCGAAATGTCGAAGATGCCGATGTTGTTTCGCACGGCCTGATGTTCTTCCATGATGCTGGTGTATTGCACCGGCATGAGCCAACCGCGCGAAGGGAACCATTTTTGCGCCGCGCCGCACGTGCTCTTCGTAAAGCGGCGTCTTCTTCTGTGCGGTCTCGCTCACGCGCCAAGCTAAGCGGCGATCGCAGCGAGTGTCAAAGGTGGATCGAAGATCCGCTACGCCGACGATGCTAATTAATTTGCGGCTGCACGGCCATTCTGTGGCATCGAGCAAGGCAGTGCTGATCCACCTTGAAGCGTTGCTACGTTCCTCTACCGTGCCGCGAACGATGGCCTGGCTTGATAAACTCGAACGCCGGTTTCGGTTTTCTCGGGATTCCGGGATTGACGCGCATTCTGGTCGGTTTCACACGCGCTCGTGTTTGGTCTTGGCCTGGCTGCATGCCCGGATTTGTCTCGGTGCTCGAACTGGATCCGACGCGCATCCGTCACGGCGAGGTCTGGCGACTCGTCACTTACATTTTTATTCCGCAAACCCTCAGCCCTTTGTGGATTCGTTTTCGCGCTCTGGTTCCTTTGGTGGATCGGCGAAGGCTTGGAACGCGCGTGGGGTCCCTTTCGACTCACTCTTTATTTTCTTGTCGGCATGATCGGCACCACGGCCGCGGCATTTTTCTTCGGCAGACAATTTTTCGAATGGCATGCTGCTCGCTTCGCTCTTTTACGCGTTCGCGCGGTTTTATCCTGACGAAATCATCTACGTCTTTTTTATTCTGCCGCGTGAAAATAAGTGGGTTGCCTGGGCAATGGCCGCATTTTTGTTGCTCGGGTTTTTCCTCGAGTTCGATTCCTATCGCGCCGCGTTGGTCGCGGCATTCAGCAATTATCTCATCTTTTTCGGTCCTGAAATCTATTTATGAAGCGCGACATCGCCAGGAAGTTTCGACGCGGCGCAGACGTTTTGAAGTCGACTCGCGCAGCGAGACCGAACCGCTGCACAAATGCGCGGTCTGCGGAGCAACCGAATTGACCGATCCGAATCTCGATTTTCGCGTCGCGCGCGACGGCGAAGAATATTGCATCGCGCATTTGCCGAGCGTCGGAAACGCCGGCCCGTTGATGAGATCGGCGGCTTTATCGCAACTGCAAACCACGTCAGCTTGACCAGCAGGCACGACGGATGAAACTAGCGGCGATGACCGACAAGAACACGGCGCTTGTTCCCGAGGAAGGCTGGCATTGTCTGCACTTGTTTTATCGGATTGAGTACGGACAATGGCAATTGCTCAGCCGCGAAGAACAAAATGCGGCGAAAACAAATCTCGCTTCGCTTGTGCAGGAAATTCGCGCGATGGACTCGACGCAATTGCTCACGCTCAGCATGGTCACGCCGAAAGCGGACATCGGGTTTCATGTTGATCACGCCCGATTTGCAGACCGCGAACAAGATCGAGAAGCAACTTTCGCTCTCGTTAGGCCCCGATGTGTTAACGCCGGTTTACAGTTATTTCTCGCTCACGGAAGAAAGCGAATACATCACGACGGAAGAAGAGTACGCGCAGAGCACTCGCGAAGGAGCAGAACATCAAGCGCGACTCGGAGAAATTTGCGGAAGCAATGAATTCGTTTCGCGAACGAATGAAAACATTATCGACAGGAACGCGTTTATCCCACGCTGCCCGATTGGCCGGTAGTTTGCTTCTATAATATGAGCAAACGCCGCGGCGAGCAGCGCAACTGGTACGCGCTCCCCTACGATGAGCGCCGCAAGTTGATGAAAGGACACGCCAGCAGTCGGTCGCGAGTTTGCCGGGAAAGTAAAACAACTCATCACCGGTTCGACCGGTCTCGATGACGCGGAGTGGGGCGTGACTCTTTTTGCGCGCGACACCTTTCAGATCAAAGCGATCGTTTATCAAATGCGTTTCGATCCGGTGAGCGCGGAATACGCGGACTTCGGCGAGTTTTTCATCGGCATTCAACTGCCGCTCGACGAATTGTTCCGACGCTTGCAACTTTGACAACTGTAGCGGCGCTCTATGAGCGCCGAGCGAAAAAAGGCGGCGGTCATGGACCACCGCCAGAGCGAAAAGACCTGGATGGGTGACAGAGCGGTCGATTGTGCACGCCTGGAAAGCGTGTGTGCCGAAAGGCACCAGGGGTTCGAATCCCCTCCCATCCGCCAGGCCTTTGGCTAAGGATTTAACGTTCTCTTTGGATCGCGCCGGTCCAGATACCTGCAATTCCTGGCGCAACTTGACCACGCTGCCCTGCGGGCAGAACGCCGCGAAAATTCACGCCGGGATAAACGATGCAATCGCGTCCCAAGAATCGAGCCGGGATTGATCACGGCATTGCAACCAATTTCGGTTCGATCGCCGACAATCGCGCCGAATTTCGTGAGGCCGGTTGCGATGTTGCCTTCGCTTGCGTCGCCACCAGCGATTTCACCACGGTCGAGTTTCACGTTCGACAAGATCACGCCCGCGCCGAGGTGCGCGCATGATAACCCAGAATCGAATCGCCGACGTAGTTAAAATGCGGGACCTGCGCTTCATCGAAGAGAATGCAGTTCTTGAACTCGCAAGAATTTCCCATCACCGCGCCATTGCCGACCACCACATTTTCGCGCACATAGCAGCCGCTGCGGATCTGACAATTTTCGCCGATCCACGCCGGCCCTTTCAGAACCGCGCCTTGCTCGACAATCGTTCCGCGGCCGATAAACACGTTGCTGCTGATAAAAGGTTTACCCAATCAGTTCGCCGAGCACGGCCGGTTTCAAACGAAACTGCAGATAGCTCGCGATTTGTTTGAGCGCGTCCCAGACATATTTCTGGTTCTCAAACAATTTCGGATGGGCCGTGTGTTCGAGGTTAAGAAATTCAGCGGGCGCAAACATTTGCGGACTAAACGCCGGCGCGTCGCGTAATCTTCTGCCCGTCCTTGGTGTCGCGTGCTTCCCAGCCGAGCGCATTCAATTTGTCGCGCAATTCATCGCTTTTTCGGAAATCTTTTGCAAGCCTGGCTTGCGCGCGCGCCTCGGCCAGCTTCGCTATCTTCGGCCGGAAGTTCTGCGGTTTCCCTTTCAAGATCGAGCACGCTGTTGATTCGTTCCCACCAATTCAACCAACCGTTCGCCGAAGCGGCATCGAGTTTGTCTTCGATCCATCGCACGATTTGTTTCCCGAATTGTTTCGAACAAAAAACCAAGCGCCGCTGAAATATTCAGGTCATCGTCGAGTGCTTCTTCAAATTGTTCGTGGCGACAAGTTTTTAACTTGCCGCTCCTTTGCTGTTCGCAAGTTGGAAACTTGCGCCACATTCGCGCAAACGTTGCAGCCAATCGTCAATTCGCCCTAACGATTCGCGCGCTTCCTTCATTCCATCCCAGGTGAAATTCAGTGGCACCCGATAATGCACGCGCATGAGAGCGTAACGAATCTCGCGACCGGTGTACCCCTTCGCCAGAACATCGGGAATCGTGTAAAAATTGCCTAACGACTTCGACATCTTCTGACCATCGACCAGCAGATGAGCGCAGTGCAGCCAGATAGCGCACAAATTGTTTTCCGGTGCAGCCTTCGCTCTGCGCGATCTCCGCTTCGTGATGCGGGAAAATATTGTCGACGCCGCCGCAGTGGATGTCGATCTGATCGCCGAGCAGCGCGGTTGCCATCGCGCTGCACTCGATGTGCCATCCGGGACGGCCGCGACCCCACGAACTTTCCCAGCCGACATCGCCGTCTTCTTCATCCCATGCTTTCCAAAGCGCGAAGTCGCCGATGTGTTCCTTGTCGTATTCGTCGTGCTTTACCCGGCCGGTCGATTGCAATTGGGTGAGATCGAAATGGGCGAGCTTCCCGTAATCGGGAAATCTGTTGATTCGAAAATAAACCGATTTGTCCTCGGCTTGATAAGCCAGCCCGCGTGCGATAAGCGTGCCGATCATTTCGATCATCCTGTCGATGTAGCGTTGATCGGTGGCGGCGGGAAATTCATCCGCCCGCTTGATCCGCAGCGTTTTGATGTCTTCGAAGAATGCCTGCATTGAACTGTTCGGTGAACTTTGAGAGCGGAACCTTCGCATCGCGCGCGCCGCGAATCGTTTTGTCATCCACGTCGGTGATGTTCATGACCCGATGCACTTTGTAGCCGCGCAATTCGAGATGGCGCTGGAGCAGATCTTCAAAAATGTAAGCGCGAAAATTTCCGATATGGGCGCGGCTGTAAACCGTCGGGCCGCAAGTAGTAGATGCCGACGTTGCGCGAACCAGGATCGCGCGGCACGAAATTCCTCGAGTTTGCGCGAATAAGTGTTAAAAAAACGCAGCGCCATCGCTACTCGTGTTCGACAGTTGCGATTGCCATTGCGGCAATGCCTTCGCCACGTCCAATCGGACCGAGCCGTTCGTTAGTTGTCGCTTTGATGCTGACACTCGATTCGGACGCACGGATAGCGTCCGCAATTTTTTGCCGCATGGCCGGAATATGTGGCGCAATTTTAGGCGCTTCCGCAATCACCGTTGCATCAATATTTACGGCGCGCGCTTTTTTTTCCGCGAGCAGCACGGCAACTTGCTTCAGGATCTCGATACTGCTGATGTCGCGAATCGATTCGTCCGTGTTTGGAAAATGCTGACCGATGTCGCCGGCGCAGATCGCACCGAGGAGAGCGTCCGCAATTGCGTGCGACAAAACGTCAGCATCGGAGTGTCCTTCGAGCCCGAGCAGATAGGGAATTTCAATCCCGCCGAGGATCAGCTGTCGATCTTCGGCCGAGACGATGCACGTCGTAACCGATTCCAGATCGAATCATTTTAGAGTTTTAAATCGATCACGCCGTTGGAGGCGACGATGCTGTATTTGTCTTTCATGTCTTTGCGCGGCCATAAGATCGACCGCGCCCCCGGCCGCCTCCACCAAAATCCAGCCGGCGGCGATGTCCCACAAACTGATTCCTTGTTCGATGTAAGCGTCGAAGCGGCCGCACGCAACGTAAGCCATGTCGAGCGCGGCGCTGCCGAGCACGCGGCATTTACGCACGCGATGAATCATCTGCTGGAGCAACGGAAGATTTGTTTCGATCGTTTCGCTGGTTTTGGAAAGTCCGACGGAGATGACGGCTTCGGAGAGATCGGCGCGTTCGCTCACGCGAAAATGATGGCCGTTCAAGCGCGGGTTTCTCGCCCTTTTGCCCGCTCCACATTTCGTCGCGCATTGGATCGTAAATCACCCCGACGATGATCTCGCCTTTGAAGCGAAGGCGATCGAAACGCAAAAATGCGGAATGCCGTAGAAATAATTCACCGTGCCATCGAGTGGATCGACTACCCACTGATGCTCGCTCGCTTGATCGCCCACGATTCCTTCCTCGCCATAAAGAGCGTGATGCGGAAATTGTTTGAGAAGCAAATTCGGTAATCAGCTCCTGCGTCTCGACATCGATTTCGAGTTTGATGTCGTGCGCTTCGGCAGAGTTGACGCGCAGCGGGCGCTGAAAATTTTGGCGGAGCAATTCGCCGGCGGCCCGCGCAGCTTTCTCGGCCGCGTCGAGATAATGCTTCATGGCGACACTAGCTCGCACAACAGGCCCAAAATGCATAACGGAAATCGGACTGGAGATCAACATGGTCACGCATGCGGTGAAAAAAAACCGGGAGGAAAATAAATTCTCCTCCCGGGTTGAGGTTTGGATTTTGACTCTCGAAGCTGCTTCGAAGTCGTGATCAAGCGTGAGGCTTAATGCCTCTTTCTTTTCGCTGATTTTTTCTTCGCGGCTTTTTTGCGTTTTTTTGCCATCGACTGATTCCCCCCTTTCAATCCGCAGATGCGGAGGGTTGTGAAGAGTTCGAGATGAATTCGACTTCACTTACAACGGTTCAGTAATCATCACATTTTTTTTGTCAAACATTTTTCTCGCACATTTGCAAAAATCTTTACGAGCTCGCGTGCGATATATTCTTTTTGGTGCGCGCGAAATTCTTTGTCGATTCCGCCGTCGCGAAAAAAAACTCGTCACTTCATTTTCATCGCTTTCCATTCCGAGTCCGCGCGGCTCACGTCGTTCGCGACAATGATGTCGCAATTTTTCTCGCGAAGTTTTTTCTGCGCGTTTTCTTCGACGTTATTTGTTTCCGCCGCGAAACCGACGACGAGGAATTGTCGATCTGCGTTTGGGAAGCGACGCGAGAATGTCGCGCGTGGGAATTAAACTCGAGGCACAGGTTCTCGTCACGCTTTTTGATTTTCCGTGGTGAGACTTTTGCCGGTTTGTAATCGGCCACGGCGGCGCACATCACGAGAACGTCGCAGTCGCGAAGTATGGCGACGGACGGCGTCGAACATTTCATCGCTCGTCGAAACGGAAACGAACTGCGCGCCGCGCGGCGGATCGAGATGCACCGGACCGGAAATCAAAACGACTTCGTGGCCAGCCTCGATCGCCGCTTCGGCGATCGCGTAGCCCATTTTCCCCGATGAACGATTGCTGAGGTAGCGAACGGGATCGATCGGCTCGCGTGTCGGGCCGGCCGTGATGAGAAATCTCACGCGATGAGGTTTTCCTGGCGCGCGAGCAAAAATTCCGCGCGAAAGGCGATGTCTTCGACTTTCCAAAGACGGCCGAGTCCTTCGTAACCGCAGGCGAGCATTCCTTCTTCCGGTCCGATGAACTCGACGCCGCGCGATTTCAATTTCTCCACGTTTTCCACCGTGGCCGGATGCGACCACATTTTTCCGTTCATCGCGGGCGCGAGCAAAATCGGCGCGCGGGTGGCGAGCGCGATAGCGGCGAGCGGATGATTGGCCAGACCATGCGCGAGCTCGGCGATGACGTTCGCCGTCGCCGGCGCGATCAAGAGCAGATTTGCGCGATCGGCCAATTCGATGTGGCCGGGTCGCCAATTTTCTTTTTCGTCGAAGAAACTCGTCGTCACCGGATTTTTGGAAAGCGTTTGCAAAGTGAGCGGTGTGATGAATTCGGTCGCGTCCTGCGTCATTACGACAAAAACCTGATGGCCTTGCTTGACGAGCAGACTGGCGAGTTCAGCGGACTTGTAAGCGGCGATCGATCCGGTCACGCCGAGCACGATTGATTTCTGCAGTCCGCCGCGCAGGCGCACAACTTTTCGCGCGCTCCATCTTTGCTCGTTCTGCGCTTTGAATTCTCTTTCCATGAAAGATCGATAATTACTTTTCGATGAGGCGCCGGCTCAAATATCGTTCGGCGTTCATGATGTGTCGAAATTTTTGCAAATCTTCTTCGACCGACCGGCTGATGATGGTGTAGCGATATTCGCGCCACAATTCCATCTCGCGGCTGCGCGCTGACGAGGCGCGATTCGATTTGCTCGGCGGTTTCCGTGCCGCGTTTGGTCAGACGGCGGCGCAGTTCGTCGAGATCGGGCGGCATGATGAAAATATCGGCCAGCGCCTGGCGAATGAATTCATCTTCGCAATTGCGAATGTTGGCTGCGCCTTGAGTGTCGATGTCGATCAAAACATCGACGCCGTTCTTTCAAATTCGTCAGCGATCGGTTTCAGCAGCGTTCCGTAGTGATGTCCGTGGACTTTCGCGTGCTCCAAAAATTCGCCGGCTTTCGACGCGCGCCATGAAATTCGGTTTCTGATAAAAATTGATAATCCTCGCCTTCAATTTCGCCGGCGCGCGGCGGCCGCGTGGTGCAGGAAACCGAATAAACAAACTCTGGCGTTTGTCGCAGCGCATCGACCAGTGTCGTCTTGCCTGCGCCAGATGGCGCGGAAATAACGAAGAGAATTCCGTGACGGCTGAATTGTCTATTCAAGGTTCTGAATTTGCTCGCGAATCTTTTCCAGCTCAGCTTTGCAAGCGACGACGCGCTGCGAAATGGCGGCGTCGTTTGCTTTTGCGCCGAGGGTATTGAGTTCGCGAAAAATTTCCTGGGTGATGAATTCGAGTGTGCGGCCCACCGGCTCGTTCTTGCGCAGATGATGCGCGAACTGCGCGAGATGACTTTCCACGCGCGTCAATTCCTCCGAGACGTCTGCGCGATCGGCGAAAAACGAAATTTCTTTCACAAGACGCTCGTCGTCGCTCGCAATCGGCAGCCCGGCCTTTTGAATGCGATCGAGAAGCGCCGTCCGATATTTTTTTACCACCTCGGGATGCAGCGCCGCGGATTTCCTTGAGTTGTTTGCGCATCGCTTTCAGCCGGCGGATCAAGTCCTTGGCCAGATGTTTGCCTTCGCGTTCGCGCATTTTGATCAACTCGGCGAGCGCGGCCCGCAGCGCGCGCTCGATCGCGGGCCACGCTTCTTCTGCATTCGATCGCCTCTTCCGGAACGCGCATCACGCCTGGCGCCTGCAGAATTGTGCCGATGGTGATCTCGCCGGGCGCTTGAGCTCCTTTTGCAACGCGCGCATCGCTTCGTGATAGGAGCGCGCCAGCTCGGTATCGAGCGCGAGTTTGCGCGCGCCGTTCTGACCGTTGTGATAAGTCACGACTGACATTGGTTCGGCCGCGGGAAATATTTTCATTGATCGTTTGGCGAATGCGCGGCTCGAGCTCGGCGAGATCGCGCGGCAGATTGATCACGATGTCGCTCTGTTTCCGGTTCACCGAATTTAGTTCGACGCTGAATTTGTGCCGTTGTGATCGGTCTCGCCGCGGCCGTAACCGGTCATCGATCTCATGGTTGCGAATTTCTTCATCAAAGCCGAAAGCCGTCGCCGCAGCGTCGACATCTTTATCGCCGCGGCCCGAGCAATTCACGATGATAATTTGATTTCTCGGCATCGACGGCGCAGCTTTTCATGACGTGGGCTATCGCGTGCGCCGTCTCGAGCGCGGGAATGATTCCTTCCGTTTCGGAAAGTGTTTTGAAAGCGTCGAGCGCTTCGTCATCGGTCGCATAAGTGTATTCCACGCGGCCGCAGATCGCGTAGGTACGAATGTTCCGGGCCGACCGCGGCGTAATCGAGGCCGGCAGAAATCGAATGGGTCAGTTCGATCTGCCCTTCTTTGTTCGCGAGCAGAAAAGTCTTTGTGCCTTGCAGCACGCCGAGCCGGCCGCCCTGGAAACGCGCCGCGTGCTTACCGCTGCGAATTCCTTCACCACCGGCTTCAACGCCGACCATTCGGACATGTCGGTCTTGCAAGAAGGGATGGAACAAGCCGATCGCGTTGCTGCCGCCGCCGACGCAGGCGACAAGCAAATCAGGCAATCGTTCTTCGCGCTCCAGAATCTGGCGGCGCGCTTCAATGCCGATGATACGCTGAAAATCGCGCACCATCATCGGGTATGGATGCGAGCCGAGGACCGAGCCTAATATATAATGAGTCGTGCGCACGTTCGTGACCCAATCGCGCATGGCTTCGTTGATCGCTTCCTTAAGGGTGGCCTGACCCGCTGTGACCGGAACGACGTTAGCGCCGAGAAATTTCATGCGAGCGACGTTGAGCGCCTGTCGTTCCATGTCGATCTTGCCCATGTAAATCACGCATTCGCAGCCGAAACGCGCCGCGACTGTGGCAGTGGCGACGCCATGCTGACCCGCTCCGGTCTCGGCGATGATGCGGCGTTTGCCCATGCGGCGCGCAAGCAAGATTTGCCCGAGCGCGTTGTTGATCTTGTGTGCGCCGGTGTGAAGAAGATCTTCGCGCTTCAAATAAATTTTTGCGTCCGCCGAGTTTGTTTGTTAGGCGCTCGGCAAAATAAAGCGGCGTCGGTCGGCCGGCGAAATCGCGGAGCAAGATCGACAATTCATCTTGAAACGCCGGATCGTTTTTCGCGCGCTCATATTCGCGGGCCAAATCGTGCAGTGGGGACATAAGCGTCTCGGGCACAAACATCCCGCCGTACGGTCCGAAATGGCCGCGCGCGTCCGGCAATGTCTCAGCAGCTGGCATACGGCTATTGCAGCAGAAAACGTCCAACGTTCAACCCGCCTTCGCAAGACTACGACGCGGCAGGCGCTCCACCAGAAGCTTAATGATGGCGCGCCGGTGCGGCGAAGGAATCGGAATCGAATCGAGTGAGCGAACGTCGATCCAACGCCGTAGGCGGCTATGGATCCTGCGCGGATGTTGCGCGAAGATTCTCAAGGTGATGCGGTGATTCGTAAACGGAAAGGTCGCCATGTGGATTGAGCGATTTCCTTTCAACGGTGCTTTGATCGGCGGTAAAATCCACATGCCGCGCCAGCGGCGATCTGCTTGCTGAAGTAAGATTCTGTTTTGCCTGACGGCGAATGCGTGGCGCTCAGTCATTCGTTTTAGCGGGCGCCGCGCTTTTTTGATTGGGAGAATTTCAGGTTTGGTGGCGCGACAAAAATCTCTCACAGGACAAATACAGCATTTGGGCTGTCGCGGAAGACAAACGAGCGCCCCAAGATCGACAAGCGCAGAGTTGTAAGTGCGCGCGGTGCCTTTGGGTGCGAGCGCAGCGGCGTAATTCCAGAGAGCTTCGCGGCCGGCGGCCGCATCAACCGGCTTTTGTAGATTGGAAAGCCGCGCCAGGACGCGGGCCGTATTGGCCTCGACAATTGGAACGGGTTGATCGAAGGCAAAACTGGCGATGGCGTGGGCGGTGTATCTTCCGATTCCAGGCAATTGCCGCATTTGCGCAATCGATTCTGGAAAGCGTCCACGATGTCGCCCTAAGACCGCTTTTGCCGCGCTGCGAAGATTTCGCGCGCGCGCGTAGTAGCCCAGGCCTTGCCAAGCGTGGAGGACGCCACTTTCGGAAGCGCATGCGAGCGTGGCGAAATCAGGAAATCGCTCGCAGCCACTCTTTATAATAAGAGAGAACGGTAGTGACTTGAGTTTGTTGGAGCATAACCTCAGAAATGAGGATGGCGTAGGGATCCCGCGTCCTGCGCCAGGGCAGATCGCGTCCGTGCCGGCCATACCAGCGGAGCAAGCTTGAGCGGAATGTTCGGGAATAGTCCGGCGAGATCAGGTCGGAAGAAACGTTCAACATTCAACGCTTAACGTCCACCGTTGAATTCAGAAAGATGATTGAAGGTTGAGCGTTGGAAGTTCAACGTTGAACGTTTTCTACAGAGAAAGTGAATTCTTACACGCAACTGTTGGCGTCCAAACAGGTAGCAAAACTTCGCTCGTTACTCGAAGAGCTCGGTTTCGAGTTCTCATCGAAGCCGTACACGCTTTTGTTTGCCCAAAAAAACAAACTCAGCGTCGCAGTTTATGAAAAAGGGCCAAAGGTGCTCGTCCAGGGTAAAGGAGTAGCGGGGTTCGTCCAGTTCGAGCTCGAGCCGAAGGTTCTGGGTGAAGCCAGGCTTGGCTACGAGGAAGTCCATTCGCCGAAAATGTTCGAGCCGCATTTCGGGATCGATGAAAGCGGAAAAGGCGATTTCTTCGGACCTCTTGTGATTGCAGGCGTGTATATCGATTCTGGAATCGCCCGCAAACTTCTCGACGCTGGCGTGCAAGACAGCAAGCGAATTGGGTCCGATGCGCGTATCCGCGCGCTTGCGCAAGCAATTCGAAAAACGGTCGGCGGTCTTACTGACACCGTGTTAATCGGGCCGGCGCGCTACAACGACCTTTACGAACAGTTTGGCAACCTGAACAAGCTGCTCGGATGGGGCCACGCCCGCGTGATCGAAAACCTGCTGGCAAAACAGCCGGATTGTCCGTGGAGCTTATCGGACCAATTTGCAGATGCGCGCGTGATCGAGCAATCGCTGCTCCGGCAGGGCCGCAAGATCAAGATCGAACAGCGGACGAAGGCGGAATCGGATATCGCGGTGGCGGCGGCATCGATTCTGGCGCGGGAAGCATTCATCGACTGGCTGGATCGGCAGGGAAAAGCGCTCGGGCAGCGGCTGAATCGCGGGGTATCGGCGGAGGTGAAAGCAACGGCTGAGAAGCTGGTGGCGGAGAAAGGGCCGGAGATCTTGCGTCGGGTGGCGAAAGTCCATTTTCGCACAGCGCATGCAGTTGCGCCGGAGCATTTTACCGCACCGCCGCCGCGCCCGGCCTGGCGAAAGTGACGAATGAGAGGATCCTACGGTAACGGGCAAGGTTCTTGCTCTATGGTTTTTACAATATTTCCGTCGTTGTGGAGACCAGACTGCTCATTTTAAATGCGGACCCAGTCTTTCAAGATAGGACACTGGCCATTCTCGACACCTTCGAAGACGTGGAAACCTGGGTTGTCCGGACGCTTTCTGAAGCAGTCCAAGTGCTGTTGGCTGAGAATTTCGATGCCCTCATCATCGAAGAGGAAGCAGCGCTTGGGATCGATCAGGCGATCAATGCGCGACAGCATTTTCCGTCGCTGACTATCGCCTGTCTGTCATCGCAGCGGCGCGACGCGACGGCCGATTCCACGGCGGAACAGCAAAAGATCCGGCTGCTCTCGGTCGCACGAAGCGACCGGGGTTTGCGGCGGAACTCGCGAATTTTGTGCAGTTCGCTCGATTCGGATTCGAGCACGGCGGCCGAAGGGATCGATCCCTGCCATTCTTTGGTCGGAAATCTGAATCAGTTTTCGGCCGCGGAAATTTTGCAGATGAGCTGCTTGAGCCAGCGAAGCGGGCGTTTCACATTCAAATCAGGCCGGGGAAACAGCGAAATTTACCTGCAGCAGGGATCGGTGCGTCATGCGGTTTTTGGTTCGCTCGAAGGCGAATCGGCAGTGGCGGAGATTTTCCGGTGGCGACAGGGCCGCTTCTATTTTGAGGAAGGGATCATCAGTCAGGAGCAGACGGTCGAACCGGCCGTGGGCGCATCTCCTGATCGACAACCTGCAAAAGCTCGACGAGACCCTGGAACTCGTCAGCGTGTAACGCGCCAGCATGAGAGACAAGCGGCTGGATGCGAAGTTGCGTTTGCTTACCCTACAGTTGGAAAACTGGAAGCGACTGCACGATCTAATCACCTACGGTCTGGATAAGACAAAACCGATCGTCTCGAGCGAACAAGAGCGGCAGTTTACCGAGATTCGCGCGAACCTTTTGCAGGAAACGGAATACGTTTTTGGTGAACTCAATGTTCTGGCTGAGCTGTCTGGCAAAGCGATGAACGTGTTGCAGCGCGGGGTCTCCGTGCGCGGCGTGCGCGATCTTACCAACGAAGAAATTCGGCGTCTGGAAACGGAATGGAACGCTGTCTTCACGAAGCTTGGTTTGGTGCAGGGCCAATTAAAGTCACGCCGCAAACAATTGGCCGAACAGACCGCGCTTGCTTATTATTTAAACCGGTGTTTGAACCGGCTCTTCCGGCCTCCCGCCATCGCCCACTGAGTTGGCGCTCGCCGCGCCGAGGGCCTAGTGGCTGACGAGTCCTGTCCGGTAAAATTTTGCTTTTCTTGCTCAATTTTGCCGCCAATTTTGACAGGAGGAACGATTCCTTTTTGAACTATGGCAAAGCTAACTAAGCGAGACATCGTGGTCGCGATCAGCAACCAGACCGGAATGGTGCAACATCAGGTTTTCGATGTCGTCCAGCGCACGCTCGACAAGATCACCGACAGCCTGGCTAATAACGTCCCGGTTGAGCTCCGTAATTTTGGTGTGTTTCAGCCGCGCTTGACCAAACCGCGGGTGGGACGAAACCCAAATCAACCTGGCAGCAGTTTCGTCATTCCGTCTCGAGCGACGGTCAAATTCAAGGCGGGCAAAGTCATGCGGCAGCGAGTTGAAAAACTTTCGCGGGAATTGAAGGAAGCGGCGGAAAAGAAACCTTCTTCACGACCCGGCCCAAACGGGCAATAGAATCGATCGCGAGCAAGATCGACATTTAGCGCGCGCCGATTTGCGCGCGGCTATGAAGTCGGTTCGGGCTCAAGCAGATTACGGATTGCGGCTTCGAGGCGCTCAAAATTGATCGGCTTGGTGAGGTGTTCGGAGAAGCCAGCCGCGCGGGCCTTGGTTACGTCGTTCTCCATGCCGAAACCGCTGAGGGCGATCCCGCGCAGACCTTTGCTCTCGCGTAGCTCGCGCATTAGTTCATAGCCGCTCCGGCCGGGCAAGCCGATATCGCTGATGAGCAAGTCGAAATCTTCCTGCTCCGCCTTTTCCACCGCCTGATCGGCGGAGTGCGCGACGGTAATCTGGTAACCCCGTCGTTCGAGCATCATCTTCATCCCGGTGCAAGTGTCGGCGTGATCGTCTACCACAAGAACGCGATGTTTTCGCGGCGCGGCCCTCTTTGTTTCAGCCGGACGTACTCCATCGGCGCCGTTTTGTACGCCCACCGGAGCCTCGACGGTCTCTAATTTAACGGTGAAAGTAGCGCCTTTATCTTTGCCCGGGCTCTCGACTTGGATCCTTCCGCCGTGTGCGTCGACCATTGCCTTGGAAATGGCGAGGCCAAGGCCCAGACCGCCAAATCGGCGGGTGATGGAAGTTTGGCCTTGTTCGAAGGCATTGAAGATCTTGCCAATCTTTTCTCGCCCGATCCCGATGCCGGTGTCGGTGATTCCGATTTCGATTTCTTCCGACGCGATGTTATGGGTTGTAATCGTGATGCGCCCATTTGCGGGCGTGAATTTCACACTGTTCTTGATGAGGTTCCAGAAGACCTGTTGCAGGCGGGCCGGATCGCCTTGCACATGTGCGCGTCCAGCTTTGAGCTGAAATTGCACTTCGATATTCTTCTTAGCGATTTCATCCCGGCAAATTTCGTAGGCGCGCTGCAGGACTTCGTGCGTGTTAACGACTTCGAAGCTGAGCTGCAACTTGCCTTTGGCGATGCGCGTGACGTCGAGCAAGTCGTCGATCAGGCGCGCTTCGAGCTCGACGTTTCGCCTGATCACTTCCAGGGCCTGCCGGACCTGCGGCGATTTCTCTGCACTCGCTTCCAGTTCGCCGACCATCGCGATCACAGGCGAGAGCGGGTTACGCAATTCGTGGGAAAGGAGCGCGAGAAATTGGTCCTTCGCGGCATTGGCGTTGATTAGCTCGTGGCGCAGAGTGACGTCGCGCGTTTTATCTTCGACAAGGTAAAGCACACCTTGAATGGTCTGTTGTGAACCTTGCAACCGCAGGAGGTTGATATTGACAAAGTGCGTCATGCCTCCGTCGTCTTTGAACGCCTGCTCGATGAGTTGAAACGGCGTCCCGAAGGAGAGCACCTTCTCGATTGCGCCAGCTGGAGCAATTTTTACGTCGTCGTAAGTCGCTTCGGTAATCTCATGGCCGCCGGGCAAACCTCCGAAGCGTTGCGCCATGTGCGTAAATGCGTCGTTTGCCTGCAGAAAACGGCGCGAGGTTGGATCGACAAATGCGATGCCGATCGGCATGTTCGCGAGGATTTTCTCGTTAAAAATAACTTCGCGTTCGATCCGCCGCGCGGCTTCGGTCTGGCGCTGGTAGAACTTGCCTCCGAACCACGCAAAAATCGAAATCGCGGCCACCAGCCATCCCGTCAGGATCACCATTCGCTGGAGTAGCTCCCGGAGAGGCTTGTAGGCGATCGCTTTCGGTTGCTTCACGACCACCGCCCAACCGGTCGATTCCACTGGGCTGAATGAGTATAGAGTGCCTTCGTGTTCGAAGTTACCGCGTTTGCGCGCGACAATTTCTTTCAAGAAGGTTGCGTCCACCGGGGGTGTGGTAACGACATTCGATTGGAAATCATTTGTGAAGAGCGCGTGACCGGCCTGATCAAATACCTGGCAGACTGACTGATCGGCAAACTCGATGGTCGAGAGGCGGCGACCAATTCGCTCCACCAACACAGAAACGCCAAGATAGCCAACAATGTTCCTGTCCGAAGTCCGCACCGCGCCGACGATATCGGTCGCCATCCGCTTGTCGGAGAAACGCGGATGGACCGGCGAGACGTAAGCTCCGTTTGACGCGTCCGTCTGTTGTCGCCAAAGACTTGAGCCGAAATCTTTTCCAGTCAGGGCAGGATTGTTTGGAATCGAGGCGATCAATCGGCCATCGCGGCCAGTGAGGAACATTCCGTCGATGCGCGGGTGGGAGTAAAAAGTTGAGCCAAGCCATTGTTGTGCCGTAAACTGCGGATTGGCCGTGGCCAGAATCCGGGTTACCTCCGGGAGCGTTTGATAGTAATCGATGATGCCACGTGTCCGGCTGAGATCGTCACCGACCAAGTGTCCGATCAATTGCACAAATGTCTGCCGATCGCGCAGGATTTTCGATTCGAGCGTCCGCGTTAGGATCGTATAGGAAACAACCAGAGCCAGAATCGACGGGACCCACCCGGCCAAAAGAATCGCAAAAACAATGTTGAAGCGCTCGAACCGATTGCGCGGCCGTTTCTTCAGTAGGTATCGCAATGGCATACCGCTGGATGGCAACATAGCATATGAGCAACTGCCTTGCCGCCCAGTCCGGGCAGAGCGCAACGCCAGCACTATTGGACCTGTTGAATTGCCAGATTCAACTGGCGCGCCTGAGCATGAATCGCTTTTACATCGACAAGGGTCAGTCCGTCCGGTTCCGGCCTAGCCACTCTGGTGCCAATTGCGTCCATGCCAGCACGAATTTTCTCAAACAACGGTGCGTGTACGATCGTTGGCGGCAGCGTTCGCAATTCTTCGGTAAAATAATTTACTAGATCTGGCTGGGCCAAAACTTTTGCTCGCTCCGGGGAAAAATCCGCCTCCACCACTTCGGCGCTAATCTCAAGCCCTCGGAGCCAGCCACCCAGGCTGATCAGGTGCGCCATTTTCTGGTCGCGCAATTCGATCATCGCCTGTTCGACGTCCGCTTGGGTCGCGATCAGCTCCTTGCGCATGATTGCCCAATTGCCGCGGCGGCCCAACTCAGTCAGGCTTGCGCTATGCCGCGTCACTCGGTCTCCGACACCGAGAGAGCGCGCTTCTTCCAGCAAAGTGCGCCCAAAATCTTCAACTAGATTTTTTTTCTCAGCCTCGACGATCAGAAAACCGTCGGCGATGAATCCACCGAATATCAAGCCCTTTTGCTCTCGGCTTGCCGGGCTGGCGGTTGGAAAATCGCGTTTAAGTTTCTCGAACGGCAGCGGCTTGAGCTCATCCAGCTGCTGAAAAATCCTCGCAATTGATGGTGCAGTGTAGGGATTGACACCCAACTCTTCCCGTTGGTGCTCCCGATTTCCGAGCGGTTCCTCCTGTGCGAAAGTGGTCGCCGCTAAAGACAATGCTATCCCAATCAAAATTGGCGATGACAAGGTCGGAAACGGAGCAGTTTTCAAGAGGCCGGCGGCCCATTTTTGATTTGACGCCTGCGTCGGAAGCGCCATCATGCGCCCGTGCTGTCTTAACAACCGACAGCTTCTAGAAATCTCATGCAAGGAAGCCTCGGCTACGTGATTTGGACGGCCTGTTATCTCGCCGTGCTCATCGGTCTCTCTGCCTACGGAGTCCATCGTTATTTCATCATTTACCTTTTCCTTAAGAACCGGAAGCGCGAACCAGTGCCGGCTCGCCGTTTCGAACAACTGCCCAAGGTTACGGTGCAGTTGCCGATCTTTAATGAAATCTACGTGGTGGAGCGCCTCTTGCGCTCGGTTAGCAGGCTCGATTATCCTCGCGACCGGCTCCAAATCCAAGTGCTCGACGACTCGACGGACGACACACGCGAAATTACTGTCTCTTGTGCCGAGGAATTACGGGCTCGCGGGTTCGATGTCCAGTTGATTCACCGCGTGGATCGCACCGGATTCAAGGCTGGCGCATTGGCTGTTGGCCTCGAGTCTGCCGATGGCGAATTCGTTTGCATTCTCGATGCCGATTTTGTGCCGCAACCGGACTTGCTCCAACGCACCATCCACTTTTTTACTGATCCGAAGGTGGGAATGATTCAGACGCGTTGGGGCCATTTGAATCGCGGTTACTCGCTACTCACTCGCGTGCAGGCCATGTTTCTCGATGGCCATCTTCTTCTCGAACAAACGGCGCGCAGCCGCAGCGGGCGGTTCTTTAACTTCAACGGCACGGCCGGGCTCTGGCGCCGTTCGTGCATCGAGGAAGGTGGCGGGTGGCAACATGATACGCTTTGCGAGGATCTCGATCTTAGTTACCGCGCTCAACTCGCTGGCTGGAAATTTATTTTCCTCGCTGACGTGGTGACGCCGGCGGAATTGCCAGTGGACATGAACGGTTTCAAGTCCCAACAACATCGCTGGACGAAAGGTTCCATTCAGACCTGCAAGAAACTCCTGCCCAGAATATGGCGGAGCCAGTTACCGTTCGCCATTAAAGCGGAAGCGACCGGTCATCTGGTATCGAATTTCGCCTACCTCCTTCTTGCCTGTTTGTGTGTGCTACTGCATCCATCCACCGGCGGGCCGCAAACCGGCTGGCTGCGCACGCTCTTGATCGATGTTCCGATTTTTCTCACCGCGTCCGTCTCGGTGGCAGTATTTTACATCTGCGCGCAACGCGTGCTATATCCACGCAGTTGGATGAAGGAGATGCTGCTGCTTCCATGTCTACTTGCGCTCGGCATCGGCTTGTCGCTCAACAACGCGCGCGCCGTCCTCGAAGCTATCTTCAATCATCACTCCGATTTTACCCGCACACCAAAGTATGGCATCGAGCGCAAATCGCAGCCCTGGCGCACTTGCAAATACCGACCGCTCAAATCGCTCCTGCCGATCGCAGAAATGGCATTTGCCATTTATTTCAGTTACTTTATCTGGTTCGCAATTGTCCACCGACAATTCCTTTCGGTACCGTTCCTGCTCATGTTTCAAAGTGGCTTCCTCTATGTCGCGATTTCTTCGCTCGCCCCTTGGTGGCCGAAATTCAACTTCGGCGGGTCCCGCAGCCCGGCTGCAATTACTGCGTGACAAGACGCGTTTCTTGAGTAGGAAGACGCCGATGTTTCGCGCTTCTACGGTTGTTCTTGCGCTTTGTCTTTGCGCTTCAACTCTTCCTGCCTCCCTCGTGCCGGATTTTTCCAGTCGCGTCATCATCAGTGTGCGTGATCAGAAACTGATGCTCGTGCGAAACGGCGTGAAGCTTGCAACTTACCCGGTTTCAACTTCCAAATACGGCCTTGGAGACCGCTGGGGCAGCCTTGCGACGCCGCTCGGGTTTTTGCAGGTTGCGGAAAAAATCGGCGACCACGCTCCGGTCGGCGCCGTTTTTCATAACCGCCGTTGGACTGGGGAAGTTCTGTCGCCGAACGCGCCTGGTCGCGATCCCGTTCTTACCCGCATCATCTGGTTGCGCGGCCTTGAAACTGAAAACGCGCACGCCTTTCGGCGCTGCATTTATATTCATGGCACGACGGAAGAGAAAACGATCGGCCGACCGGCTAGCTATGGTTGCATCCGAATGAAATCGAACGATATCACCGCTCTTTATAGTCAGTTGCCCCTGGGCGAGCTCGTCCAAATTATTCAAGACCCTTTACCGAATGCTTCGAAAGTCGCAGCACCTTCTGCTCCAGTCTCGAACGCACTCGCGCCAGATCCCAAACGTGTTTCCGCGGGCCAGCCCAGCGCCTTCAGGCCGCGGGCATAAAATCGCGCTCGAAATCCGGCAGCGCGGAACTGGTGGTCAGGATCGGACATCTTGACAATTTTGCGTCGTGCCGCGAGCCTCCTTGCCCGCAAGTCTTTCAATTCGATTAAATGGCGAACACAAAATCGGCAGCCAAACGTGCACGGCAATCTGTCTCTCTCGCGCGTCATAACCGCAGCGTGCGGACGCGGCTGCGCACATTGCAAAAGCGCGCCCGGGGCGCAGCGAAACCCGATAATAAGGAAATTCGCGCGCTCGTCTCCGGGCTCGATAAAGCGGCCAAGCGCGGCATTATTCATCGCAACGCCGCTAACCGCCGCAAAGCTCGCTTGAATAAGCTAATGGCTGCAGCGCGGAAGTAAGGCAGGTCAACTCCCCTTCGCGAAGACACCTCGACGACTAGCTAAGGTCAACAACGGAGTAGCGGGGCTCCGCGATTGCGTTTTTCTTATTCTGCGTGCAGCATAAATTTCTGACAATAGCATGAGCTCTCGCATTTCCCGTCGTCGGTTTGTGCGGACTGCCGCGCTCGGATCTGCCGGTCTGGCTCTTAGTGCCCGACTTCGCGCGCAAACGGCGGAACTTCCGAGGAAACCGAACTTGCTCGTATTTCTTCCAGACCAACTGCGCGCGGACACGGTCGTTGGCGAGAAGGCGAACAGTGTACATGCGCCAAATCTTCACAAACTCGCGTTGCAGTCAGTGGTTTTTGAGCGCGCTTATGTGACACATCCGATCTGCTCACCATCCCGTTCGTCGCTGCTTAGTGGAACGTGGCCCCATCAAAACCGGTGCACCAGCAACCAAGGGGTCCTTCCGCGGAAATTCCTTTGCCTCCCAGAGATGGTCGCTGATTCCGACTACCACACTGGGTATTTCGGCAAATGGCATCTCGGCGAGGAGTTTTCTGCCCAACACGGATTCGAGGAGTGGGCTTCCATTATGGAATACGGGAACCGCGATGACTGGAGGGGCGCGGCTAGTGACTACACGAAGTTTCTCGTATCCAAGAGATACCATCCCGATGTGCACAAAGGCAAATACTTCAGTAAGGAATTTGGCAGTAAGCTGCCGTTCGAATTATCAAAACCAAAGTTCCTCGAAACAAAAGCGTGTGAGTTTCTGGAGCGCCATGGCCGCGCACCATTCGTGATGTTTGTTGCTTTTTTCGAGCCTCATCCGCCATACAATGGTCCCTTCAACAGCGAACACTCACTCGAAACCATCCAGCTTGATGCTACCGCAGGCGATACGTTAGGTGAGGAAATTCCTCTGCGCTACCGACTGCTGCAGGAAGCCTACAGGAACAAGCTTGGCGGCCCGGACGGATATCGGCGCACAAAACAAAATTACCTTGGGCTCATTACCGAGATCGATCACTGTATTGGAACGATTTTGGCAAAGATTGAAGACCTGGGGGTTGCCGATCGAACAATCACCGTGTTGACGAGCGACCATGGAGACATGATGAGTGGGCACGGACTGCTGGGTAAGCAGCTGATGTACGAACAGTCCGCAGGCGTCCCCTACCTGGTTCGTGTGCCTGGAATAAGTCCACGTCATTTTTCACAGCCGCTCAGCCACATCGATTTCGTGCCGACGATGCTGGATCTCTTGGGGAAGCCGCCCCACCCACAGTGCGCGGGGCGAAGTAGAGCGAAGCTGATTCATGGTGAGGATTTACCCCCGGAATTAGTTTTTTCCGAATGGTCACCCAACGTCGGAAACATGACTGCAGACGCAACTGGTTATCGCGAATACGGCGACCCCATCGCCAATCAGCAAAGTTCCATCGCAAACAAAGAAGAGATCAACCGTTGTTTGGGCGAATCGACCCGTGCCGTGGTGTCGCCGGACGGGTGGAAACTTTGCCTCCGCGACAGAGATAAGAACGAACTCTACAATTTGCGCGATGATCCAGACGAACGGCACAATTTATGTTACGGTAAGGATCACGGCGACATAATCGCCCAGCTAACAGGCGAGATTCGTCGGTGGCAGCAACGAACGAGTGACACGTTAAAAGTATGAGCGGCGGACGCTCCGGCTCTGTTTCTGGCATTCTGCTCAAACCGAGCTCTGGATATTGTCGGTGAAGTCTAAATTTGCCAGCCTTTGTGAACTCCAGTTTTTCCCGTCGCCAATTTCTTCTTACTACAGCGGTCGGGTCGGCGGGCCTCGCTCTTAGTGCCCGACTTCGCGCGCAAGCGGCGGAACATCCAAGGAAACCGAACTTGCTCGTATTTCTTCCAGACCAACTGCGCGCGGACACGGTCGTCGGTGGGAACGCGACTAGCTTACACGCGCCGAATCTCCACAAGCTCGCGTCCCAGTCAGTGGTTTTTGAACGGACTTATGTGACACATCCGATCTGCTCACCATCCCGTTCGTCGCTGCTTAGTGGAACGTGGCCTCATCAAAACCGGTGCACCAACAACCAAGGCGTCCTTCCGCGGAAATTCCTTTGCCTCCCACAGATGCTCGGCGATTCGAGTTACGCGAGCGGCTATTTCGGTAAATGGCATCTGGGAGATGAATTTGTACCCCAACATGGGTTCAGCGAATGGGCCTCCATCCTGGAGTCTTTCAAGCCTGTTGAGCGGGAAAGCCATGCCCAGCGTCGGCTGGACCAGTTCATTTCCATGTTTGAACCTTCCAGGCAGCTGAACCGTAAGCGACGCACGGACAGAGCCAGTGATTATACAAAGTTTCTCGTATCGAAGGGGTATCAACCAGATGCTCACAGCGGAAAATACTTTAGCCAGGAGTTCGCCAGCACCCTGCCTTTTGAATTTTCCAAGGCAAAGTTCCTCGAAACAAAAGCGTGTGAGTTTCTGGAGCGCCATGGCCGCGCACCATTCGTGATGTTTGTTGCTTTTTTCGAGCCTCATCCGCCATACAATGGTCCCTTCAACAGCGAACACTCACTCGAAACCATCCAGCTTGATGCTACCGCAGGCGATACGTTAGGTGAGGAAATTCCTCTGCGCTACCGACTGCTGCAGGAAGCCTACAGGAACAAGCTTGGCGGCCCGGACGGATATCGGCGCACAAAACAAAATTACCTTGGGCTCATTACCGAGATCGATCACTGTATTGGAACGATTTTGGCAAAGATTGAAGACCTGGGGGTTGCCGATCGAACAATCACCGTGTTGACGAGCGACCATGGAGACATGATGAGTGGGCACGGACTGCTGGGTAAGCAGCTGATGTACGAACAGTCCGCAGGCGTCCCCTACCTGGTTCGTGTGCCTGGAATAAGTCCACGTCATTTTTCACAGCCGCTCAGCCACATCGATTTCGTGCCGACGATGCTGGATCTCTTGGGGAAGCCGCCCCACCCACAGTGCGCGGGAAAAAGTAGAGCCAATGTGATTCGCAGTGAATCGGCACCAGCCGATCTTGTTTTTCTCGAATGGGCGCCAGGCGAAGACGATATCGCTCTCGAAAGTAGCTCATTGGGAAGCAAGGAAGAGATTAAGAATTGCCTTCATGAATCGACGCGCGCAGTCGTTTCACCCGAGGGCTGGAAGTTGTGCCTCCGCGACAAAGACAAGAACGAACTCTACAATTTGCGCGACGACCCTGGTGAAGAACATAATTTGTACTACAGTGGGCATCGCGACCTGATCGCTGAGCTGACGAATGAAATCCATCGTTGGCAGGAACGGGTTGGCGACACGGTAAAGGTGTGATGCCTTCGCCGGTCAGCTTTGGCGAATATCGACAACCAGCGCGCGGGTGGGACTCGTCCAAATGCGCTTTGCATATCCTGTAGGACGGATAAATTCCTTGCCGATGATTCCCGCGCTTCTTCTTATTGTCTCGGCCGTTGTTTACCGGGTTGCCGCCGGTCTTTTGATTCATTCCGGTGCGACCTGGTTATCCAACCTTGCGCCGCTCGCTGCGATTGTCCTCTGCAGTGCTGCATATTTTCCTGCTAAACTGAAATTCTCGGTGCCACTTGGCACGCTCTTCATTTCGGACCTGGTCCTGAATTATTACTATGGCGCGTCGCTGCTCGATCCGCACATCGCCGGCCGTTATCTCGCACTCGTGCTTGTCGGCTTTGTCGGGCTTTTACTGCAAGATCGAGCGTCACTCAAAACGCTACTGCCCGCGTCCATTGTTGGATCGACGATGTTTTACGCTGTTACTACCGTGTTTTCCTGGCTAAGCGATCCCGGTTACGTCAAAAATTTCGCCGGGCTGATTCAGGCACTCACCGTCGGCTTGCCGCAATACAGCGCGACGCCGGCTTGGATGTTTTTCCGCAACTCGCTCCTCAGCGATCTCTTCTTTACGCTGCTCTTTGTCGTCTGTATGAGCTTCGGTCGAAACGCCGCCCGCTCCCGCACCGGAGCAGCTTTGGCTCGCGTCGGCGTAAAATTCCGATGCAGCGGCCCGAGCAACGCGACGAGGTCGAGATGCTCGCGCTGATGCTGTTGATCCGCCGTTTCGAAGAACGCGCGAGCCAGCAATATCAAGCGCAGAAAATCGGCGGTTTCTGTCATCTTTACATCGGACAGGAAGCAGTCGTCACTGGCGCGGTCGCGGCCGTGCGGGACGACGATTACATCATTACCGCGTATCGCGATCATGCGCATGCGCTGGCGCGTGGTACGAGTGCGAATGCCTGCATGGCCGAACTTTTCGGCAAGGAAACCGGCTGCTCGCGCGGGCTCGGCGGTTCGATGCATTTCTTCGACAAGAAAAACCACATGTACGGCGGCCACGCAATCGTCGGAGCGCACGTTCCGCTGGCGGCGGGAATGGCGTTCGCTTCGAAATATCGAGGCGAAGATCGCGTAACGCTTTGTTTTTTCGGCGACGGCGCGATCAATCAGGGTTCATTTCACGAAGCGCTCAATCTCATCGCGCTTTATAAACTGCCGGTCGTCTTGATTTGCGAAAACAATCTCTTCGCCATGGGCACGTCGGTGAAAAGATCGACGTCGCTCAAACAAATTGTCGATCGCGCGGAGGGTTACGATATTCCGGGCGAAATTGTCGATGGAATGAACTTTCGCGAAGTGCGCGACAAGCTCTCCGAGATCGTCGCTTCGATTCGCAAAGATCCGCATCCAGCTTTCGTCGAAATTCGCACCTATCGTTATCGCGGCCATTCCATGTCCGATCCGGCAAGTTATCGAACGAAAGAGGAACTGGAGAAATATCGGCTCGACGATCCGATCATTCGCTTGCGCGCGCAGCTCACCCGCGAAGGCAAACTGACCAACGAGCAGTTCGACAAGATCGACAAACAGGCGAAGGAAACGGTGCTTGCTGCCGTGAAATTTGCCGAGAAAAGTCCGGAGCTGCCGCTCGAAAAACTTTACGATTACACCTACTTCAACGGACCGAACGCGTGAGAGAGATCACTTATCGTCAGGCACTCAACGAAGCGCTCGCCGAAGAATTGGAACGCGACCCGAACGTGTTTCTCATGGGCGAGGAAGTCGCCGAATACCACGGCGCTTACAAAGTGAGCCAGGGCTTGCTCGAGCGCTTTGGGCCGAGACGGATCATCGACACGCCAATCAGTGAAAATGGATTCGCCGGACTCGGAGTCGGCGCAGCCATGGTCGGGCTGCGGCCGATCATCGAGTTTATGACCTTCAGTTTTTCGCTTGTCGCGTTCGATCAGGTCGTGAACAACGCGCCAAACATGTTCACGATGTCGGGCGGTCAATTTAATATTCCGATCACGTTCCGCGGGCCGAATGGGCCGGCGCATCAGCTCGGCGCGACGCATTCGCACGCCACTGAACCGCTTTATGCCAACGCGCCCGGACTGAAAGTTTGCACGCCTGCCACGCCGCGCGACGCGAAAGGTTTGCTGAAAACTGCGGTGCGCGATGATAATCCGGTGCTCGTTCTGGAAGCCGAACTCCTTTACAGCTCGAAAGGAATGGTCGAGCCGCCGGACGAAGAGCTGCTCATTCCGCTCGGCGAAGCGGAAGTAAAACGCGAAGGCAGCGATGTTTCGATTATTTGCTATGCGCAAACAGTGCCGCTTGCTCTCGCCGTCGCAGCGCAACTGGAAGAGGAAAATATTTCCGCTGAGATTGTTGACCTTCGCTCGATCAAACCGCTCGACGAGAAGGCGATTTTCGATTCGGTCGCGAAAACCCATCGCGTCGTGATCGTCGAGCAGGACCGGCCCTTCTGCGGAGTGGGCGCGGAAGTTTGTTATCGCATCCAAAAAAATATTTTCGATGAGCTCGATGCGCCGATCATGCGCGTTTCTCAAGAGGACGTACCAATGCCCTACAACGAACGTCTGGAGAAAGCCGTGCTGCCGAACGCGGACAAACTAATCGCGGCGGTGAAAAAGGTCTGCTACGCATGATTGTCGATCTTCGCTTCAACTATTTAACGCTTTAACGAAACACATGCCTGAAATTCAAATGCCGAAACTGAGCGACACGATGACGGAGGGCACGCTCGTCTCGTGGAAGAAAAAGAAAGGCGACAAAGTTTCGGCCGGTGAAGTGATCGCCGAAATCGAAACCGACAAGGCGACCATGGAATGGGAATCGCCCGAAGACGGAACGCTCACCGAAATTTATGTGGAAGAGGGCGGCAAGGTAAACGTCGGCGACAAGATCGCGTTCATCGGCGGAGAAGGCGAAGAAGCACCGAAAGAAGAGGAAAAAAAGGAACCGGAGAAGAAAGAAGAGAAAGCCGAAGCCAAAAAAGAGAAAAAGCCGCAAGCCGAAACGGAGAAACCAGCCCTGGTCGAGAAAAAGGAAAAAGAGACCGCGCCACCGCAAGGAAAGAAAAAGACCGAAGAGGCAAGCATCAGTCCGGCTCGGACCGAAGAAGCGCGGGTGAAAGCGTCGCCGGTCGCGCGGCGAGTCGCCGCCGAGCTCGGTGTCGATCTTGCCAGTGTCAAGGGAACGGGCCCAGACGGCCGCGTGACCGAAACAGACGTTCGCGCCGCGGCAAAATCTGAAACCGCGATCACTGCACCGCAGTAGCGCAAGCACTGCAACGCAAAACCTACGCCGTCAGTGAAAGCCGGCGAAGGCGCGCGAATTCAGCTTTCGCGGCATGCGGAAGATCATTGCACAACGTCTGGTCGAGAGCCTCGGTCCGGTTCCGCATTTTTATCTGACGATCGACATCGACGCCGGACCGCTCATGGCTGCACGCGAAGAATTGAAATCGGCGGGCGAAGGCACCGATACCGCGAAGATCACTGTGAACGATTTCGTTTTGAAAGCGGCCGTGCAAGCCGCGGTCAAAGTTCCAAGAGTAAATGCCTCATTCGACGGCGACGCGTTCGTGCAATACGCCGATGTCGATCTTGGCATTGCGGTCGCAATCGAAGACGGACTTTTGACTCCGGTAATTCGCGCCGCGCAAAACAAATCGCTCCGCGAAATCAGCGAGCTAGTAAAGGATCTGGCCAGCCGTGCGCGCAACAAACGAATGAAGCCGGAGGAATTTCAAGGCGGCACTTTCACCGTCTCAAATCTTGGCAGCATGGGCATCGACAGTTTCTCCGCCGTCATCAATCCGCCGCAAGGTTTCATTCTCGCCATCGGGAAGGTCACGAAAGTTCCAGTGATCGATGAGCTCCGATCAAATCGTCGCCGGCCACCGAATGTCGATCACGATGAGCTGCGACCATCGCGTTATCGACGGCGCGCTCGGTGCGGAATATTTAAAAGAACTCCGCCACTTGCTTGAAAATCCCGCGCTACTGCTGGTTTAAGGCGAATGCTCTCGTTACGTCACGACAGGACCGCCGTTGTTTCCCAAGTCATGAAGTCATCCAACGTTTGCCGCGTTCTTCGCACTGCTAATGCCAGGACGGTGGCGTCATCAAGGAAGCCGATAGCCGGAAGCGCATCGGGAATTACATCGAGCGGATTCACGACATAGATGACGGCGGCGATGATCACGACCAGCGTGCTCTCGTCCAAGGTATGGTAATCGCCCTGGTAATAGGCGCGGATCAAACGCAGCATGGTTTGAAAGTACGGCCACGTTTCCTTGAAGGGATCTCTGGGCAATGAAACGGCCTCCTTCGCTGCCTCCTGAAAGAGTGCACGCAAGCGTTGTGGATCCTCGACGTAGGACTTCGCGCTCTTCACCGCTTTCGCGAACTCCGCGTCCAGCCGCTCTTTCAGAACATTAGTGCGCTCCTCCTTTGCTTTGACCGGAGGCTTTCTTTTGTGGGATTTGGTTTTCGCCTTTGCTTTTCTCATCCATCGGCAATCAAAGCAGCTCCGTCTCCCGGTGAGAAGCGGATTTGCGGACCTAAGATCGAAAAACGTGCCACAGGCGCGTTGCTACAGCGGATTACGGCTTCGTCGCCAAGATCAGCGGCGAAGGTCCCGGCGCTTCGAGTTTGCGCACTTTCTTAAAGCCAGCCTCTCCGAGCCAGTTTTTGATTTCATTGAAGGTGAATGCGTCGCCTTTCTTGGTGTTCACGAGCATGGTAACAGCGAATATGAGAGCGGGCAGCGGCTTGGTGCGATCATTGTTTACGAGCCAGTCGCCAATGGCGATGGTGCCTCCGGGTTTTAACGCCCCAAAAGTTTTCTTCAGTAGGTGACGGCTGCGGTCTTCACCTTCGCTGTGCAAAATATGGCCCAGAGTCGCGATATCGTAGCCGTTCCCGAAATCGACCTCGCCAATGTCCCGATGAACTTGAATCTATCCGCGACGCCGAACTTCTGCGTGATTTCCTTGGTCGTCGGGATCATGCCGGCCCAATCGACCGCTGTCACCTGCACCTGGGGTGATTTTTGCGCGAAAGCGATTCCCCAAATCCCAGAGCCGGCCGCGACGTCGAGCACACGTTTCGGTTGCTTCGCCTTGGTCACTTTCAAATGATCAGCCAATGCCTGCGCGCTGGCGTAACTCATCGGGATAATGTTTTCGACAAGTTCGGAGAAGAATTCCGTGCCCGGATGTTCTTCGTTACGCGCTTCCGCCGGGGCTCCCGTACGGACGATATCATCGAGCTTGAGCCAAGGCGGAATCAACCGCTTCATGTTCATCGGAAAGAACCCGGCGAGTGTGCCAGGTTTGCCGCTGACGAGGAACGCTTCGCTTTCCGGCGTAAGAGAGTATTTTCCTTGTCCATCTTGCTTCAAAAGCTCGAGACCAACCAGCGCGTTCATGATTGCGCGTAAACCTCGGGCGGCCGCGCCTGTTTCTTTGCTAACTCCTTCGATGGTCTTCGGTCCGCGTGCCAGCGTATCAAAAACCTTGTTGCTAACCGCGGCGTCGATGATAAGCGGCGGTGCATAAGAAGAGCCAAACTGCATCAGACGTTCAGGAGTGACCCGATCTTTTGATGGACCTTTCATCGACATGTTTGCTTTGGAATTTTTGAAATCGTAAGATCGACAAGTAGCGAGCGCGCGTAAGTTGACAAATCGACTCAAATGGCCGCCGATAATTCTCCGAATGAAAAAAGGCCGGGGATGCTTTCATTCGTGATTCACGCGACGCGCGGCGTGATTCGCGACCAAAACGCGAGGCGCAAAACCATGTTTATGCTGATGGTGACGGCGCTCGCGCTTTTATTTTCCGGTTTGACCTTTTTGCAACCGGCACTCAACCCTCGCGAGCACGCGGTCTGGTTCATTTCGTTCTGGGCGATTTGCGCATGGCTGACCTTAACGGCGCTTTTGCTGGCGATTTTCGATTTGCTGATTCTCAAAGCCGGGACGCGCAAAGCACAACGCGAGTTGCGGGAGAGACTGAAAACGAACTCGCCAACATCGACAATCGACGAATAATCGCGGCGTGAACAATGGCGGTTGGAGAACGCGTGAGCAAATGGAAGCGACCGAGCTCACCACGCTCGCGCCGTTCGCGCAAAAGTCCGGCCAGTCGCGCGGGCGGAAATATCCCGAGCCGAGTCACGCCTATCGAACGGAATTTCAACGCGACCGCGCGCGGATCATTCACTCGCGTGCATTTCGCCGGCTCGAATATAAAACACAGGTTTTTCTCAACGGCACGGGCGATCATCTCCGCACGCGACTGACCCATTCCATCGAGGTCGCATCGATCAGCCGGACAATCGCGCGTGCGTTGGCGTTGAATGAAGATCTTGCGGAGGCGATTGCGCTGGCGCACGATCTCGGACACGCGCCATTCGGCCATTCCGGCGAAGAAACCCTGGCGGAATGCATGCGCGATCACGGCAATTTCGAGCATAACCGACAAAGTTTGCGAGTGGTTGAGCTGCTGGAGGCGGCGTATCCGGATTTTCCTGGCTTAAACTTAACGTTCGAAGTGCGCGAAGGCTTGCAAAAGCACCAAGCGTTTTACGATCCGCCATCGTCGGACGAGGAGAAACATCGTTTTCCATCGCTCGAAGCGCAGATCGCGAACCTTGCGGACGAGATCACCTATTACAGCCACGATCTGGATGATGCGGTGGATTTTGAAATTCTCACTGCCGCCCAGCTGGAAAACGATTCGGTTTGGCAACGCAGCCATCGCGCGGTGATTTCTCGCTATCCGGATGTGCACGAGCCCGAGCTGCACAATCTGATCATTCGGGACATCATCGACGTGCAAGTGCAGGACGTGATCGCGACCAGCGCCCAATCGATCGTCGGAGTGGGGGTGCAAACTGCGGACAACGTGCGCAAACAGGAGAAGCCGCTCATTCGTTACAGCGAAGAACTATTGAAAGCGAACCGCGAACTCCGGAAGTTCCTTTACGAGAATGTTTATTATCATCCGCGCGTGGCTGAGGTGAACTGGCGCGCATGCGAGATGCTACGCAGGGTTTTCGAGAGGTATATTGTCGACCCAAGCCAGTTGGGCGAGGCGGCTACGAAACGGATCAAGCAAGAAGGATTGTATCGCACCGTCTGCGATTACGTCGCGGGGATGACCGACCGGTATCTGATCGAGGAATACGCGAGAATTACAGGGGAGTGAGGCTACGCCGTCGCGCTGCCGATTTCGTCGCGCAAATATTGGATGAGAAGCCTGAGGCGCTGATTGAGAGAAAATTCTTCCAGCATATCTTGCCGGCGCAGCGGATCGTTGACGAAGGTCGAGGCCACCAGGTCGGTGAGCATTTCGATATCGCTTAATTGCGAGAGGTACCGATCGACCTTGGCGGGAAGTCGTCGCCCGTCGCGTTTCAATTTTCCATAAAGCTCGAGAACTTTTTCGGCGAGCGCTTCGGTTTCAACTGTTGGCGAACTGCGCGATTCGATGACGTCAATTTTGGCAACCGGGAAAGGGATTTCCTGTTCGAAAATGGCCAAGCGCACGCGCCTCAAACCTTGGAGAATCAAATTCGAGGTGCCGTCGCCCCGGCCTACGCAAGCGCGGATCAAACCGACGGTGGCGAGATGAAAGAAATCCTCCGGCGCATGCCATTCCGGGCAACTTGGCTTGAGCAGTGTAACGCAAAACATGCGGTGATGACGCAGCGCATATTCGAGCATGTCGCGATAGCGCGGTTCGAAAATGTAAAGGGGGAGCAGGGCATGTGGAAAGAGCACTGCGCCGGGCAACGGCATTACCGGGACTTTGTCCGGCAGTTTTAAAACCGATTCCATCTCCAACAATATACTCTGCCAGGTTTCGCGAGGAAAACGCTGACTCGCTTGGCGCCGGCTCGTTTGGCCTGCCCGTAATGTCACGGCTCCCGTTGGCTCCATTCAATCTCCAACCTGCCCTTATGAGGCTTTAGCGCGGCAGGCACTCAATCTCCAACGCCGAATCTCAGCAAGCGATGGTTGGCCCGCTATCCGGCCGGAGGCGATGCGCCCGTAATTCAAAACCGAACCATGTTGGATGAGTTCCCGGCGCGCTTTGCGACCAAGCTTGCCCGTGCCCATCGCGCTGACGGCGAGGTCAACATTCTTGTTTGCAACGAATTCGACCAAGCAGGTGAGTTGGGTTGATATGTCCGTGCGAGTCGCGACTTTAAAAATATCGGCACCACATGATTTGGCTGCGCGTGCCATGGTACGCAAGGTGCGCGCGGCAGGGGTGGATTTGAAGTCATGCACCGAAATGATGCGGCCTACATTTTTTCGGCCCGCGAGATCGAGCAAGGCTTGAAGGGCTCTGGCGGAGCGCAATTCAACATCGAGATACCGCGCGCGGGGCAAGAAGCGCAAAAGCAATTCGCGGCGCTTCCTCAGCGACAAGTTATTCGCGCCGCCTTCGCGCGGATGACGCGCGGTGATAATAAGCGGCGCGCGCAGGATCGACAATTTGTTTTCAAGTTGATCAACGATGTGGAAAAGATGATCGAGCCTCAGTTCGAACAGATCTGGCGGTTGCCGCATTTGAGTCGCGAGACGTAAATCGGTGGGCGAGGCGATCACGCCGACAATAAGCGGGAATTTTGGCCGAACTTTGACCGATCTGCGCTCTGTCATGTGCTTAATGGCTCTGGAAATTAGAGGACGGAAACTGGCCCTCTTTTAGCATGCTCGCGCTAGGACGGGAATTAAACACGCAGCTGCAACAGTTGATCGATCCCGGCGGTGATTATGAGGCTGGGTGCGAAATAATCGGGTACTATATATAGAGGACCGTCTGGCTGGCTTCGTGCCAGGTCAATCCTGCGGCGAATGGCGGGCGAGCATCCGTTCCAGATATTTTGCTAAAATATCGAATTCGATATTTACCGAATCGCCTGGTTGCGCCATGTCGATGTTGGTGTGGCGTTTGGTGTGCGGAATGATCCAGACAACGAAACTTGTCGGCAGGATCTCGGCAATGGTGAGACTGATGCCGTTGATCGCGATCGATCCCTTGTAAGCGGCGTAGTGCCCAAACCCCGCCGGCAATTCTATTTCGAGGCGATGATCGCCACCGTCTTGGTCAAACGAAATGATCCTTGCCGTACAATCGATATGGCCCTGGACAAAATGTCCACCGATGCGGCCGTCCGCGGGCAGCGCCCGCTCGAGATTCACAAGGCTGTCGCGTCGCAGAGCTTTTAGATTCGTGCGGCCAAGCGTTTCATCGAGAAGGTCAAAGGTGAGCTGATCCGCGCGCCGCGCGCTGACGGTAAGGCAACAACCGTTCACAGCGACGCTTTCGCCGATTTCGATCTCTCGTGCGATGCCCGGTGCTGCGATTTGGAGCTGCGTCCCGTGATCCGTCGCCCGGATCCAAAGCACGCTGGCCACTTCTTCGATCAAACCGGTAAACACGGCGGTACTCTTAGTGCCGGAAATTAAACCAGCAAACAAGATAGGCCACCGCGCCCACAAGATCGACAACTTGTTTGCGCCGGCCGCGCAGGCATCTTAATTCCTCGGCAATTGTGCGCGCTCGATTACTTTTGAAGTTCGCGATCTGCGCCGCGTTGATCGCGATGACGTGGACGGTTTTCGGCCGGACGTTTGGATACGGTTTCGTTAATTACGACGACCGAGTTTACGTCGCCCAGAATCCGCAGATTCAGGCCGGGCTGAACTGGCAAAACATTGTCTGGGCGTTTACTCACGTTCATTCCAACAACTGGCATCCGCTCACGACGATGTCGCACATGCTGGACTGCGAGCTGTTTGGCGTTCGGCCGGGATGGTTTCACCTGGAAAATGTGGTGCTGCACAGCATCGGGGTGATATTGCTTTTTCTTTTGCTCGAGCAAATAACGGCTGTTGCGAGCTCACCGCTGGAGATATCCGCGGCGCCCGAGACGGGGGCTGGCAGGCTTTTCGCGAGCGCATTTGTCGCGGCGCTCTTTGCCATTCATCCACTGCGCGTTGAATCGGTGGCGTGGATCTCGGAGCGCAAGGACGTCTTGAGCGGAGTTTTCTTCATGCTCACGCTGCTCGCCTATTTTCGATATACCCGAAAACAAACTGCCGGCCGGTACGTGGTCGTCGCGATTGCTTTTGTCTGCGGTCTATTGTCGAAACCGATGCTGGTAACGTTGCCAATCATTCTGCTGCTTTTCGATTATTGGCCGCTAAAGCGTTTCGCCAGCTCGTCGGGTGCAAGACTCTCGCTCGAAAAAATTCCGTTGTTCATTTTGTCGGTGGCTTCGGCCGCGGCCACAATCATCGCGCAGAGCAAAGGAGGCCTGGTTCCTTTCAAGACGTTGCCGTTGGCGTGGCGAATGAAGAACGCGCTGGCCGCTTACGTCATTTACGTTTGGCAAATGATTTGGCCGACCGATCTGACGTTGGGCTACCCGCGTCCGGGCAGGCTGCCGATTTCGCAGACAATCGCGGCGGCGGCATTGCTGATCGCGATTACAGTGTGCGTTTTCATTCTTAGAAAGCGAAACCCGTATCTGATCGTGGGCTGGCTTTGGTACTTGATCATGCTCGTCCCCGTAACCGGCTTGATTCAGGTCGGCGCTCAACCCTACGCCGATCGCTACACTTATTTGCCGCAAATCGGTCTCTATGCTGCGCTGGCGTGGGGATTTCTCGATCTCTTGCGGCCCTGGCCGTACCGCGGACCTGTTCTCGGCGCAACGGCCGCGCTCATCTTGAGCGCGCTTGGTTTGCGCGCCGCGGACCAGGTTTCGTACTGGCACGATAGCGAAAGACTTTGGCGGCACGCTTTGGCCGTGACATCTCAAAATCAGGTGGCCCATCTCGGTCTGGCTGGGTACTTCGCCGACCAAAAACGTTTTGATGACGCGATAGCGGAGTACGAATCTGCCGCCAAAATTAGCAATCCCAATCCGGATGTGGAAACGACGCTCGCCAATCTGCTTCTGGAACATGGAAGCATCGACGAGGCGATTCGCTATTACCGCCGTGTGGTCCGAATGCAGCCGTCCAGTGCGCTGGCGCATTACAATCTGGCCGTCGGTTTACATCGCGTGGGCCAGCTGCCCGAAGCGATCGCTCATTACAAAGAGGCGCTCGCGATTGATCCGAAATATCCGGACGCAGAGTATTTTCTAGGCGAGGCCCTGTTGCAAAACGGCCAGGAGGACGAAGCCAAAGTACATTTGGAAAAGCGGTGACGCTGTGAACTGCCAATCGTGAGCATGAAACAATCTTGGCGTACGCTGGTCGGCGTTGCGTTCTTTTTGGCCGCGCTCACATGGGCGGTGTTTGGGCAGACGATCCATCACCAATTCATTAACTACGACGATCCGCTTTACGTGTACGACAATGCGCATGTGCGCGCAGGACTGAGCTGGCACGGAATCGCGTGGGCGTTCACGCACATTCATTCCCAAAACTGGCACCCGCTTACGACCCTCTCTCATATGCTCGATTGTCAGCTCTTCGGCTTGCAGCCGGGCTGGCATCATTTTGTGAACGTGCTGTTACACTGCGCGGGCGCGCTTCTGCTTTTTCTTTTGCTCGAGCAAATGACGAGCGGTCCGAGCTCGCCGCGGGACGAATCCGTCCGATTGGCGGACCGGACTGGTAATATTTGGGCGAGCGGGTTTGTCGCAGCCGTTTTTGCAATTCATCCGCTGCACGTCGAATCCGTCGCCTGGATCGCTGAGCGCAAAGATGTGCTTAGCGGAGTTTTTTTCATGCTCACGCTCGCCTCTTATTGCTGGTACGTCCGCCGTCCGTCCGTCGGGCGTTACGTCACGATGTCGATCTTGTTCGCGTGCGGGCTAATGTCGAAGCCGATGCTCGTGACGGTGCCGCTCGTGCTCCTGCTGCTCGATTATTGGCCGCTCAACAGAAGTCCCGGCTTCGCCAAGGCTACGGCACGGCAAGCAGAAGTCGGAGGTCAGAAGCCACGGACAAGATTCAAAAGCCAAAACTGGCTAAACCTGATCATAGAAAAAATTCCGCTATTTGGTTTATCAGTTGGCTCGTGCGTGGCGACATTATGGGCGCAGAATTTTGCACTCGGTTCAACCGAATATTTGCCGCTGAAGTGGCGCATCACAAACGCGATCGTTGCCTACTGCGATTATCTGCGGCAGATGTTTTGGCCGGCCGATCTCATTCCGTTTTATATTCATCCGGAAAATCGGCTGGAAATGTGGCGGCTGCTCCTCGCCGCAACAACGCTCATCGTCATCACGGCAATCGCTTTCGCGCGTCGCCGGAAGAATCCATATCTCGTCGTAGGCTGGTTTTGGTATGTCTTGATGCTGGTTCCGGTCATCGGCCTAATTCAAGTGGGCCTGCAAGGACGCGCCGACCGGTACGCTTATCTTCCGCAAATCGGTTTGTACGTAGCGATCGTCTGGCTGATCCGCGATCTGACAAAATCGTGGCGGCAGCAAAAAGTGATTCTCGGCGCTGCGGCGGCGATCATTCTTGCCGGCTTGTCGATCCTATCGCGGAAACAAACGGCGCATTGGCGCGATACGGAGGCGCTCTGGAGTTACACGCTCACGGTCACGCCCGAAAACGATGTGGCGCACGCCGGGCTGGCCGGAATTTTGTTCGTGCGAGGACAAGTTGACGAAGCGATCCGGCATTACGAAGTCGCGATGCGTCTTCGCAGCGGCAACGTGGCCGCGCAATTTGGTCTGGCGCGAGCGCTGGCCAGCAAACAAAAAGTTGACGAAGCGATTTCGCATTATCAGAAAGCGCTCAGCATTCAACCTGACAACACCGCGGCGAGCAACGATCTCGGCGTCATGTTTGCCAGCAAAGGCGAAATTGGCAACGCGATCGCGGCCTGGCGGCAAACCTTGTCGTTCGATCCTGACAACGCCGATGCAGCCAATGATCTCGCCTGGGTGCTGGCGACTTCTGCCGATGCGCATTTGCGCGACGGCAAGGAAGCACTCGATCTCGCGCGACGCGCGATTCGGTCCGGCGGCGAGAATCCAGTAGTGTTGCGCACACTCGCAGCTGCGCTGGCGGAGAACGATCAATTCGCGGAAGCGGTGGCGACTGCGGAGCGAGCCAAGAATTTAGCCGCGTCGCGAGGCGACAGCGCGATGGCTGCGAACTTGCAGCGCTGCGCGGAGTTATTTCGTCGTGGTGAGCCGCTGCACAGCACGCAGGTTGCGCATTGATCTCCGGCCCATATCTGAATCGCGCGGATTTCGATGCCGAACGTCAGCAACAAGTATGTCGATCTTCGGCGCGCCGGTTTGAGGCCATTTTTGCCCTTCGGAGCGGGCCGAAAAATACCCCAAAAATTCTTTAATTTTTTTCTAGGCAGCGGAGTGAAAATCCGATAGAACGGCAAAAAACGGGGGTCGTGGCAGACAATTACTCCACCATGCCCGTTCAAAATATTTTCAAAAAACTGAAAAAAAACCTTGTCAGCTTGCAGAATCTTCAATAATCCCTAGCGCAAACCTAACCAAACCCATGGAGAAACAAATGACTAGAAACGTGCTAAAAACGTTGGGACTGATTCGCGTCGCTTTTGTAGCGTGCGTCGGATTTCCTTTAATAATCGCATCGAGCGCTCGCGCTCAAGAGCCAACACCGGCGCCGGCAGGACCGGGCGGAACGGAGGCCACAGCCGAACGCGTGATCGTGACCGGTTCGAACATTCCGACGGCGGAAGAGGTCGGCCCGAACCCTGTCGACACGTATCGCCGCGACGACATCACCCGGCTTGGCGTGCGTACGCCCACCGACCTTATCCAGAGAATTCCGGCAGTATCAGGTTCTAACTTGGGTGAAAACGTCACCAACGGCGGTTCTGGGGGCGCTACGCAGGTCAACCTCCGTGGCATCGATCCAAAGGAAACCCTCGTCCTGCAGGATGGCCGCCGTCTCGCCGATGTCGGATTTGCCGGCTCCTTTGTGGATTTCAACGTGTTTCCGTTGGGATTGATTGATCATATCGATATTCTGAAGGACGGCGCTTCGCCGATTTACGGCACCGATGCCGTGGCTGGCGTGGTGAACGTATTTTTAATCCACCGGTTTCGTGGATTAGAAATGTACGCCAGTTATGGCAACACGAATCTCGGGTTTGCCAATGACGCGGGCCAGGAGACCGCGTATTTGCTCGCGGGCACCGGCGACGACAAAACTAACATCGTCGTTTATGCCGGGCTTTATAATAGCGCGTCAATTCAAGCGGCCGACGAACCGCTCGCACACGACTCTAACTTTACGAATTTTAACGGTGCCGATATCCGCAGCAGTAACTTGCCAGGGAGAATCGCCGGCGCCTCCACCCGGTATTTCATTGGTGTTGAAGGGTTGGTGAACGATGGTTTTCTGGTGACGCCAACCGCACACTCTTCGGCAAACCAGTTCGACAATTCTCAGTACGTGCCTAGCTCTGCGATAACGCCTGAACGTCGAAGCTTTAACTTCGGGGATTTTGCATCGAGCGTGCCTGCTACCGATCGAGAGTATTTGTACGGTTCGTTTGATCGCGATCTTTGCGATAAGTACCTGACCGTGTTTGCCGACTTCAAATACTTCCGCCAGTTCTGGGATGGCCAACTTGCGGCCTCGCCGTTTACACCTGATCTGTGGGTTGATTCTGCGAACGGACTTTTCATCAGCTCCCAAGGCATCAGTGTGCCCACGCAAAACGCGTTTAACCCATTCACGGTGGCGGATTACACGTCGGTGGGCGGATTTGATACGCGCTTCCCCATAAATGCGGCGAGTGCCGCGCCGGCGGGGACACAGTTCACTACGGGTGTGAAGTTTCGTGGTAACCACGACATCGGTCGGCGTGACGATAAGATCACGACCGATAATTACGACTTCACCGGCGGTTTCAGAGGGAACCTGGGAGAGTTCGCCAGCGCCTGGGACAAATTGAAGACCTGGGAATGGGAGGTCGGTATCCGTTGGAGTGAGGATTATCGAAACGAGCTCTTCGGTCTTGTTCCTAACAATTACAATATGCGCATCGCCTTGCTTGATACCAACCCGGCAACCGCGTTTAATCCGTTTGGTGTGGGTACCAATACAAAAGCCGTGCGAGATTTCGTGTACACTACACTCCACCATGACGGCGACACATCGCTCTTAACAGAGGATCTGGCTTTGCACGGCGATCTGTTCGATCTTCCCGGCGGGCCAATTTCCTTCGCCATTGGCGGAGTGCATGAGACCGACAAAACTTTCGACAACCCGGACACGATAATAACCCAGAACCAGTCGCTTGGCTTTACCGGCTTCCAACCGACCAAGGGCAGCCGCGATTCATGGTCTGCTTTCTGGGAAGTGCGTATTCCTGTGACGGGCCCGACCTGGAACTTCCCCGGCGCCCATAGTTTGGAGTTCGATTACGCCGAGCGTTTTGAAGACTACAACGATTTCGGTCAAACGGAACGGCCGAAGTTCTCGGTTCGCTGGCAACCGATCGACGAGGCGCTGACCTTCCGGGCGGCTTACATCGAGGCGTTTCACGCGCCCGCGTTGGGTGAACTGTTTGCTGGGGCCGCCCAAAGCTTTCCGGGAACCGCTGATACGGCTACGACTTTTGCCGGTATAAACCAGGTACAGCAGAACATCACGGGCAATCCGACCCTAAAACCTGAGATTGCGTATGAGTACACCTATGGCGGTGTGCTGACGCCGGGTAAATGGTGGAGTCCATTACAAGGCCTGACGCTCAGCGCGGACTTGGTTCACATTGATATCCGCGGTTTTACCGCGTTTTTGGATTCGGGCACGCTTATAGCGGGGGCGGACAGGGGTATATTCCCGACCTTTTATGGCATGCCAGGGCCACCTGGTCAGGCCTGGGTCGAGCGAAGGCAAGCGGTGGGAGATCAGGAAATTCTTCTCATAAACACGCCGGAACAAAACCTGGGCAGGTTTATTACCACCTCGTGGGACTACGAAATCGTCGAGACGTTTGAGACTTCGCGGCTTGGCCACGGCGATTGGGGAACGCTCACCGGGACGTTCAACGGCACGTATCTGGTCGATGCGGACATACAGTTTATTCCTGGTGGCAAGAGGACCTCCATAGCGGGCACCTTCGGCGGCGGTTTCCAGGGATCCAACGGCTTCGCCAGCTTCCCGCACGACAAGTTCTACACCAGCCTGTTCTATGACGGTCCAGGTGGAAGCTGGATGCAAGGAATCGACGCCGGTGTGGTTGTCCATTACATTGGCCAGTACTGGGACCAAGCTGGAAACGAGAGCTTCAATCATAACCGCAAGGTGCGGGAGTGGACCACGGTTGATCTTATTTTTAACTATACGTTTAACCTGCCGCCGCCGGCAGCACAGAGCGAAGTGGCGGGTTATGCCAAGGATGGTGGCAAGAACGTGAAGATGAAGGACGGGAAAGAGAAGAACGTGATGCCGGTCTCGACCGCGGAATACAATCCGTGCGGATGGAGAGCGTGGCTAAACAACACCACTCTTACACTGGGAGTAGATAATGTGGGTGACTTGCAGCCGCCTTTCCTTGCTGCGACTGCGTCAACTAGTGACGCCCAGGGCTACGATGAATCGCAAGCCAATGATAAGGGCCGCCTCTGGTTCGTCGCGATCAAGAAGAGGTTCTAGCCGCTTCTCGAGTTGTAACATTCAACGGCCGGGTCTCGATGCGGGGCCCGGCCGTTCCTCTCTTTACTCCTCAACCTTGCTTGATCTCCAGGTTTGGCCATTTGCTCTTTCCACGGTAAATTGACACACCCCGCAGGGTGGCGATTGTGAAAATCTAGGGACACGGGACCTGACGCAAGCGTCGCGAAAACCTTCCGTCTATCGCCGGGGAATTTCGCGTTTCCTGTTTTACGATGCGATATTTTTCCGGCCCTCATTAGCATGTTGGTCCACGCGAGTGAGATGACAATCGAAAGACAGAAACCCAGCCTCCAGGCTCAGGATGACTTTAGGCAGCCGATGAAACTCCTGGATGGACGGCAGCGAGTATTTTCGCGCCAAGACTGGTTCATTGCGCTCGTTCTTTTAGCTGTGACGATGATCGCATACTCGCCGGCGTGGAATGGGAAACCGATTTGGGATGATGACGAGCACCTTACTAAGCCTGAACTGCGCTCATTGAATGGACTGGTCCAGATCTGGACGACCGTTGGAATCACACACCAATATTATCCTTTTGTTCACACGATCTTTTGGATCGAGCACCGAGTATGGGGCGACACGCCTTTGTATTATCATTTGGTCAACATTCTTCTTCATGTGGGGGCGGCACTCCTCCTGGTCAAAATTCTAAGAGAACTGAGCGTGCCAGGATCCTGGCTTGCCGGCGCTCTTTTTGCTTTACATCCCGTGCAAGTTGAATCGGTGGCGTGGATGTCGGAACTCAAGAACACGCTCTCCGCGGTGTTTTTTCTTTCTTCCGCATTCCTGTATTTGAAGTTCGATCGAACACGAAACAGATCGGAGTATTTCGCTGCGCTCGGCTTGCTGTTACTGGGGCTTGCAACGAAAAGCGTGATCGCCGTTCTGCCTGCGACAATTCTTGTGGTTCTGTGGTGGAAACGGGGCAAATTGCTCTGGAAGCGGGATGCTCAACCGCTCGTTCCATTCTTTGCGATTGGAATCAGCGCGGGACTCTTCACGGCATGGGTCGAGCAGAATGTTGTTGGCGCGCACGGAAGCAAGTTCGGCCTCTCGCTGATTGAGCGAGTTCTTGTCGCAGGACGCGCTTTCTGGTTCTATCTGTGGAAGCTTTTCTGGCCAGCAAACTTAATCTTCATCTATCCACGGTGGAAGATTGATCCGGCAGCCTGGTGGCAATATCTATTCCCACTGGGCGCATTATTACTTTTCGCGGCGTTCTGCCTGTCAAAGCAAAAATCACGCGGAGTGCTGGCGGGTTTTCTGTTTTTTGTCGTCATGCTCTTTCCGGCCCTTGGGTTCCTAAACGTGTATCCATTCATTTATTCATTCGTGGCCGATCATTTCCAGTATCTGGCGAGCATCGGCATCATCACAATAACGAGTGCGGGCCTAACTACACTCGTTGGTGCTGCGCCTCGAAGGCGCGCAATCGGCAGCGCCGTTTTTTCGCTATTGCTAGGTACGGTCGCGCTTTTAACCTGGCGACAAGCTCACATATACCGCGACGAGGAAACTCTTTGGCGCGTGACGCTTTCACGAAATCCGGATTGCTGGTTGGCGCACAATAATCTCGCCACGGGATTGGTGGAGAAAGGGCGACTCGACGAAGCGATCGCGCATTATAAGCAAGCTCTAGCTGGACGGCCTGATTCAGAAACCGGGCACTACAATCTGGCCGCTGCTCTGACCAAAGCCGGCAAGGTCGAAAGTGCCATCTTGCATTATCGAGAAGCGTTAAAGCTCTGGCCTGACTATGCGAAAGCGCACTATAATCTCGGTCGCGTTTTGCTTGACAAGGGCGAAATCGATCAGGCCATTGATCAATACCGGGAAGCTTTGAAGCTACGGCCTAACGATGTTGATGCGCACAACAATCTTGGCGGCGCACTCATGCAAAAGGGTCGGCGAGGCGAAGCAATCGATCACTTCGAAGCCGCCTTGCGGCTGAGAGAACAGGACGCTGACATTCAATACAATCTGGCCAATGCTCTGGCGAAGAATGGCGAGATCGACAACGCCGTCGTTCACTATGAGAAAGCTCTCGCAATCCGGCCCGATCATGTGGAAGCGCGCTACGAACTAGGTAGCGCTCTTCTGCAAAAAGGCCGGACCGACGACGCGATTGCCCGCTACCAGGAAGTTTTGGAAAGACGACCTGATTATGTTAACGCTCACACGAACCTAGGAAATCTTCTCTTGCAAAAGGGCGACGTTGCAAACGCGATTTGGCAATACGAAAAGAGTCTTGCGATTGATCCTAAAGACGCCACTGCCGAGACGGATTTGGCATGGGTCTTGGCAACTTGTTCTGATGCATCACTGCGCAATGGTAGGAAAGCGCTCGATCTGGCCCAGCGTGCAAATGAACTCTTGAACGGAAAAGATTCATTCGCGCTTCGATCTCTCGCCGCGGCCTACGCCGAGACCGGTCAATTCCCAAAAGCGATTGGCGCTGCCGAAGAAGCGTGGGGGCTCGCCTCCGAGAGCGATAACCACGGATTGATGCAAGCGCTTTCCAAGGAAATGGAATTCTACAAGGCCGGAGTGCCTTACCGAAAGAACGCCAAATAGAACAAGCGCTTGTTCGGGGTCTGCGCTTGCTCTACCGGGAAAAACTTCGAGCGCTAACACTGCAACTTTAATCCGGTCGCTTTAGTGAATCACGTGTCGACGTTGGTGCTTCACTCATTCGACGTGGAAATGTCCCCAAGCGAGGACCTTTAACCTCACGGTAGCGGGGTCTGTTCCGTTCGGATTGATTGTATGCTTCTGCGCGACCAGCTTAACGGCGCACCGAGCGTCCGAAACACCGGAGCCTATCTTGTTGAAAATCTCCGACCCAGACTTACTGGTCGTCTTCAAAATTGACGAGAATCGTGGTCAAGAGAACTATTCCTTTAATGAATCAATTGCCTGGGCGTTGCGATTTGATAGACCTGGCGAATCGCGTACGGTGAAATTCCGGATCTTTTCCAGGCGGAGTTTCTCGCCGCTCATTTTCGGGGATTTGAAATTATCCAGGGTCAGGTCGGCTACGTCGGAAGCGAAAATTGCGGGTCGCGAATCCCTCGCTTCAAATCCGAACTCGACGTTTTTCAAGATGAGTCCTTTCACATCGCGAACATAGAGCCCTGCCGCGGGAGGCTGAGTGAGAGATCCGTGCGGTCCATGGTTTGAATCAGGGAGCAGATTCTCCGATTGCAGCCCCCCAGCGTCACCTTTGTAAGTGATTTTCACGTTTTCCAGCACAATGTTCTCCGCCAACGACTCCGTCCGCCCGAGGATAGTCGAGGTTTGAATTCCACGTTTTGCGGACTGACAATCCGTAACCGAAACATTCGAAATCTTTACATTCTTTATCGCGCCAATCTTTTTGTTCGGATCTCCGCTCCGGAGGCGATTTGTAATTCGTAAGAAAATTGGGCAAACCGCGCCTCTAATCGTGACGTCGCGATAGTTGACGCCGTCAATCACGCCGCCGTCCGCGCATATGATTCCGATGCCGGCTTTCAAAGCGCGACCGATGCGAATGTTCCAGAAATTTATATTGTGAAAATCTGCGGCCGTTTCCGCTCCGAATTGCAATGCATTGCAGGCGCTCTCGAAGTAACTGTCCCAAGCATAAATATTTTCGCTCGAGATCCTGCGCCCGAGCGCCCAATCCGTTTTCAACGCAATCGTGTCATCACCGCAGCCAGTGAAGTTGCAGTTGTGCAACTGAACGTTGCGACAGCCAACTAAATTAACCGCGTCGCGCGATTTTTTAATCGTGACATTGTCGATGGTGACGTTTTCGCAATCGTTCAGCAGATAAACAAAATGTCCTCCGGTTTCGTGGGTGACATTTTGGAAGAGCAAATTTCGGCCACTTTTGATCGAGATGACTTTGTCGCCGATATCTCGCCCTTTTGGATCATCGTCTCTGATAATGTGACCACCGTTCACGCGGCCGCCGACGATGGCGAAGTTGTCGATCTTCTCGCCCCACATCAACGCGTTATGAAAATGGCTGTGGCCAAAGTCCTGGTACTTGTCGAATTGGTTCGCTTCAGGAGGATCATAGCCAGTCCGCGCGCCGGTAATGACTGCTTTTGGATCGAGCAGAAAACGGACGTTACTCTTCAGATGAATGGATGCCGCCGCATAGGTCCCGGCTGGGAAAACCAGATCACCGCCTCCGTTCGCATTGCATTTGTCGATCGCCTGATTAATTGCGGCCGTATCGTTCGTAATTCCATTGCCGGTTGCCCCGAGATCACGAACGTTCACTCTTGCTGGGCCGAATTTCGGCAACGGAAAATTCGGCGGCGTACAAGGATCAGCTGGTTCCGACCCACGCGCTGCAACTAACGCGATTGAGTAAAGAAAAAAGACGACAGGTCTGCTCGCTAACATGAATTTTGCAGCCGCGCGGCGCGGGTCCTTTGCGGAAAAAATCGACTGTGCATGATTTTGTGGCTGAGGATTCTACCAGAGTTGCTGGTTGGTGCAATGTCGTGCCGGAGCGATCTGGGCTTCCAGTAAATCGGCGCTAAACGGCAGGCGCCGTAAGAATCAAGAGTGGAATTTTCTTGGTGAGCAGCATGCGACGGTTGACTTCGCAAATCAGTTCAGCGGCCGGTAGTCAAGCAGCGGCTAGCGGCTGGGTTCCAAATTGGAGCCCGACCCGTTTGTTTTTCGTCGTCGCAACATCCCAATGTTTTTCATCCTGAACGAAGCCAAGGATCTCACAGACGCTCGTTGATCTCACTGAGTAGTGTGTGTGCGTGTTTCAGCTTCGAATGGGATACGCTTGCCCCGCTCTGATGACGACAACGCTATTCCCGACCTCAACGCAAAGCCCCAGTTTATTTAGATGTTACGCTTGCCTGGCTGGTATCGCGGAGCGGGAGGTTTTCTTGAAAGAGAGCGATATTCATTTCCAAAGTCCGGACTAGGGTGGAATTGCCTTCGGCCTTGGCCAACCGCACAGCGTTCTCGGCGGCGTTGATCGCTTCCGGGAACTGGCCGTTCTCGGCATACGCGGCCGCTGCCAGGCGCCAGATTCGGGCATTTCCTCTTCCAGAAAGCTCCAGCGCGCGTTTGGTCAATTCGAGGGCTTTGGATCCATTGCGAATTCCCGCATCCGGGAAAGTTGCGAAGACCCAGGCAAGATTGCACTGAGCATCGAGATTGTCGGGCTGAATTTCGAGGGTCTTATTCCACTGAGCGATCGCCTCGCGCATTTCTCCCTTTTGGGAAAGAGCGATGCCAAGATTATTCCGCGCCTCTGCATAGTTGGGATTGAGTCTCAAAGCCTCCTGCAAATGAACAAGCGCCTCACTTGGCTGCCCTTTTCGGAAGAGGGCGTTAGCGAGATTGTTGTGGCCCTCTGCAAAATTGGGCTGAATTTCGAGTTCCCTTTGATAATGAGCGATCGCAGCGTCCACTTCTCCTTCCTGGAGTAGAGCATTTGCGAGATTGTAATGAAGCCGGAGAACGTTCGGATTTAATTCCAGTGCCGCCCGTAAATGAACCAGTGCCTCATCCAGCTGTCCTTTTCGGGAAAGTGCAGCGCCTAATGCGTTGTGGGCATCTGCGCTTTCAGGCCGCATCTTTACCGCGATGCGTGCGTGCATAATGGCATCGTCGACTCGTCCCTTGTCCAGCAACGCGTCGCAGAGGTGTTGGCGAATGTTGTCGTTATCTGAAGTAACTGCCAATGTGTGCATCCATAGCGATTCGCTATCGCGCCAATAAGAGGTTTGAATCCACGCGGACCAAGTCAAAGCTGCCAACACTGCGGTTGCCGCAACGCTTAAAATAATCCGGCGATGCCGCCAGGACTTCGAGACGTCCGCCGCCGCCCAGGTTAACGCCACATAAAGCCCGATCTGCGGCAAATAAGTGTAACGATCAGCGCGAGCTTGCAGTCCAACCTGAACAATGCCGATGACTGGCACTAACATTCCAACATACCAAAGCCAGCCGGTTAAAAGGTACGGTCGTCGTTTTCGTAAGAGCCATGCGCCGGCACTGATCGCGGTCAAAAACGCGATCGAAAGTGCAATCTCCCAAAGCGGCAGGCTGCCTTTTGGATGCGGATAAAAGACAGCCAAGTTTTGCGGCCAAATCATTTGGCGTATATAAGCGACCCAGCTGACGAAAGCGTTTCCGATTAACCACGCCGGCGCTACTGCGTCCGTCGCGGCTAGGCCTGAGTATTGTGTGACCAGGGCTGTCGCCGATGCGGCGCCTGAAAGAACCAAGAGTGGGATCTTTTCGACGAGCAGCTTCGTTATTGTCGACCTTGTTTCTGTTCTCCGTCCTCTGTCGCGAGCTCTCTGAATCCGATTCAGCGGCCAGTAGTCTATGAGCAGAAGAACGAACGGCAGCGTCACTAGCATCGGCTTCGACATGAGACCGAACGCAAACAAGATCGACATCGTTACGTAACGAGCGACTGTCGGCCGGCGTGCGTATCGCGCATACGCACCAAGCGTGAGCATGAAGAAAACCGCGCTCAAAACATCTTTGCGTTCGGCAATCCATGCCACCGATTCGACATGTAGCGGATGAATCGCAAAAACCGCGGCGACAAACGCGCTCCGCCAAATAGTGCCAGTCCGGTCCGCCAATCGGACGGATTCGTCCCGCGGCGAACTCGGAGCACCTGTCAGCTGATTCAACACCAGGAAAAGCAGCACGACTGCTACCGTGTGCAAAAGGACGTTGGTGAAGTGATGCCCACTGGGATTCACGCCATAGAGTCGGCAATCCAGCATGTGTGAAATAATGGTGAGGGGGTGCCAGTTAGCAGCGACAACATGGGTGAATGCCCAAACTATGCCCTGTGATGTGAGCCCCCTGGTTACGTCGGGGTTTCTGTAGACGTAGGCTCCATCATCATAGTTGACGAACGAGTATCGGAGCGTCTGAGCGAAAACCAGCCATGTCAGACCGCCTAGCAAGAGGCAAATTCCGATAATTCGCCACGAGTAACTGCGATGTCGCGGAGTAGGCTGCATTTTAGCGAACAGAACACCGAACCTTCAAAATGGGAAAGTCATTACTGATGTTTTCCTCGCTTTAGTGACCGACAGAGGCAGTTTTGACATCTGCTTTGGTGGCGTTGCGGGCATTGAATCTGTGCGGCGTGTGCATTCCCAGACTTCTACGGATTGCGCTCAAAGATGAGCGCGGCGAAAAGCCCGGATCCGAGATGACGCGGGACGAGGGCAAACAATATTCACCAACTCCATCCGGCGAAATCTTGGCGAGACCAACTGGGAGATAATTCCGCTGGCCTGCCCAACCGAAAATGTCCAAGTCCGACCACGAAGCACCGAACCACGGCATGACGATAGGGACGGAGACACAAATTTGGAACGCGCTTGTTCGATTTTGCTTTCCCTCGCGTTTTGCATCATCCCCGCATGGCTGTGTTCTTCCATCAACGCGTAGGTAATCGGCTGCGGTTGTGGTAAATGAACCAGTGAACTCCTGAAAGGGGCGCGGTCGGGAATACGCGCATCAGTTCAAATGCGTTGCCGAACCGGTCAGTAAACCTTCTGCCGGGCGGCACCGGGTCCAGAAAAGACTCTCTGTGAAAAATGACCCACTCGGGACCGTCGTGAGGCCAGCGTTCATGCTCATAATATTCCATCGCTCTGCCCGGCATCGTCTCGTTGGAATAGAAACTCAAAACAAAGAGAATCCGAAAATCTTGGTCGCCACCGAAGGTAACGACTGATTGCTGCCGGGAATTCTCGACCATGAATTGAAGAGCTTCATATATGTGACCTCGCCCATACTTGAATAAGCTGGCAACGTCCCAGCTGTTTAGAACGAGAAACAGCGAGCAAAACAGGGCACCTGCAATTTTTCCGCCGGTCCCACGCTCGTATAACCAACCGAGCCCGCGACCAAATAAAAGAAGGAGAAAACCAAGGGCGACGATAAAGTACCTGACATAATGCAACGTCCCATGCTCGAAAAAAGGCATCGCCAGCGGCATTACTACGATGACGGCGAAGAAAAAAACCAACTCATCGGCGCGTTCACGGAAAAGAATGGTCAATCCAGCGAGTAAACCGGCGATACAGAGCGCCCCGTTTATTGTTTGAAGCGAAGCAAAGTTTGGCCCGCCAAGCGTCCATGCCAGGGTCGCGCTGTAGCCGCTCATTACGCTGACCGGCGTTCCACCTCCTATCTGCAGGTGTCGCACATCGACAAAATAAAGGGCTACGAGGCAGATGAAAGGAGCCGCGTAACAGGCTGCCGTCCAAATCATCATGCGCGGAAGCGGAAATTTCAGACGCAGCAAGCGTGTGCAAAACCAGGCCAGCGACGCGAAGAAGAAAATGGCAAAAGTTAAGTGTGAGGTGAAGCCCAGGATCGCGCTGAGCGAAAACAGGGCGGCCATTTGCCATCGCGGTCTCTCCAAGAATGACTCCAGGGCGAGAAAGCATAAGAAGCAAAAAAAGAGCAGCGGCGCGTATCCCCGTGCCTCAGACGAATACAAAATCATCACGTAGGAGAAGCTGACGAGAAACATGCAGAAAAACGCGGTGCGTTTGTCCTGGCGAGCACCAATGAGCCACGCGAGCACGATCGTGCCGAATCCCGCGATGACAGCGGGAATACGGTATCCTGGCCAATTGCCACGCTGGCCGAAGAAGTAAATGAACAGGCTATTCAAGTAGTGGTTGTTATCGTGATGGGTCTGTGTGAACACTCCGAGCGGCGAGTGTAGTTCACGCACGAGCTCGAGCGACCAGATCTCATCCATCCAGAGATCGTTCATGGCGGCGCGCACTCTCATTACTACTGCTGCGGTAACGATCACAACGCATGCCGTCGTGTAGATTAACGTTCTGGAATGTGTCGCCTCCGGGTTCATCAAGCCTCTCCGATTTGTTACCTTATTTCCACTCTTAGGGATATATTGTAGCGGATCGGATAGACTGGCCGGAGCAACGGTCGAAGTTTAACGAGAGTACCTTCTCAACAAAATCGCGCCGCGCTCCCGATAATCGAGAGGATCGCCGCCGATCGACGCAACTTGTTTATAGTTTTGCTCGACGCAGCGCAAAATTTCCTCACCACTTCCTGGTTTCTCCCCATATCGCTCGATGCCGTATCCAATAAGATCGCGGCTGATAATCACGACCCAGTATGGCGGATTGCGGCTCAACTCCTTGACAATTTCTGCTTCGCGGCCGTTGCTCGTGGCACCTGCGTAAAAAGACGCGTGCGGCAACGGATTTGGCAAATAGGCAAGATAATTGATAAACTCTCCTTCCGGGAGCACGAGCAAGGTTTCGCCGTTGCCTTTTTGGCGCAGCACGTCGGTCAGGGCATTAATGATTTGGCCGAGAGGATCCTTCTGCGCCGAAAGGCAGTAGAAGCGGTCGCGGCCACTCGCTACGGCCATTGTTTTCAATTGCAGTCTATGTTCCGAACGCTTTGCCAGGTTCGCAATTCCTGGCAGAACGATGGCCAGCGTCCCAACCGCCGCCACGCTTCGTGCGCGCCATTCTGCACCAAGCCAGGCGGGTAGCTCGCCGATCATAACAGCGGGCACGAGTGTCGCTGCTAATGCGGCCTGGTAGTAGCCATAGTGGTAGATGCGCGGATTCAGAAACATCCGCGCCATAAGCGCAGTCGCTAAACCTGCTATTAACAATCGCAACACCCGTACATCGAAATCGGGATCGGTTTGCTTCGGCTTGCGCAAGAGCGAACCGAGTGACACCAAAAAGTAGATCAGCGTGAGCCCAAACAAACAACGCCCGATTTCGATCCAGTTAACGACGCAGCAGGCTAACCAACCGAATGTCACTGCCAGAATTGCGCTACCGCATAATAGCAACCAACCTCGCAGTTTGCGCTTCGCAACCACGACCGCGGCTGCGAGCGCGAAGATAACGGCACAAGCGAGGAGCGTTGCGACGACTTGATCCATAGATCGCGACCACGGCTGGTCGAGCCCAAGCAAGCGCATCTGTAGCGGATCGGAGCTTAACGAACTGTCCAGCGCGTTCAACCAAGCCCGCGACGACGCGGAGATCGCTCGGTCCCAAGGCATAAAACATGAGAAATAACAACTGAACAGCGCGGTCGGGAAGAGAGCAGCTGTCGCCCAATAAAAAAGTGCCGAGGCCTTTAACAAACCGTGCCGCTTCCAATAAGCTAACCTTGCCAAACACGTCATGACGGTGGAAGCAAGAATAAATTCGGGTTTGAGCACGACGGTCACGCCGAAGAGTAATCCGGCGAGAAAACTCCGAGCGCCAGTAGGACTTTCGACCCACCGAAACAGCGCGAAGCAAAGCAGCAGGCAAATCAGCATTCCATGAATTGTTTCGTGAGTGTACGGCGCCGCATAGTTATAGTTGCCGGCGTCTACGAAATCCGAAAAACCAAAAACGGAAATGAAAACCAGGGTGGAGAGCCAGGCAGCAAGCACTCCCCAGCTTCGGCGAAATAGGATATAGATGCTGCTGGAGATCGCGGCAAAAATCGCCAAGTTTGCAATCGCTAAAACAATTAGTCCTCGACCAAAGAGGTCAAAGACGCCGGCGTTAAAATATTGCGATAGCGGGCCGTAAAGGAGATCAACATCGCGATAGAGAACGGCGCCTTGGGATAACCGCCAGGCCGAATAGAGTTGGTCGCCAAAATCGAGCAGAGGGTCCGACCATTTTCTCCACGAGGTAGCGATGAAAAAAGCTGCCAAGCCCATCAGCATGGCGAGTCCGGCAATTTCTAACCATGCCCGCAAAGTGTTAAACCTCAGCAGATCCAATCGCTCTCGGTTCGATAGGGTGGCGGAGCTACGGCGAATAAAATCCATGGAGCCTTCCCCCACCTCACCAACGCAAATGCCTTCCACACACCGCTATGGCAGCAGTCCTCCGAAAGTCTCCGACGATAAAAGGAGCTGTATCAGAATTCGACGGATTCGTGATGCTGCGCAATTCCACCACAAACACGCCGGTAGACTGCGCGTTACAGACGAAAACGCAAATTCAGCACTTTGCTGGGCCTTGCAATTTCCGCTGTAGCAAATCTGACCAGTCAGTCAAACTCAGCCATAACGCTTTTGTGCGGTTAGCCCTCGTTGACTGGTCGCCTCTTCGTCTGCTGGCGATGGATATTCCAAGCTTGTTTCCTTTCCAGATAATCAATGCGGTTGACATCAGAGATTCCGCAAGATCCAGAATGCGCTTGGCTCGCGCCCGAAAGTTTCGTTGGAAATGGCCTGGCGAAAACATTAAGTATTATCTAACATCACGTCCCGGCGGGATCCAAGCTTGGAGCCTGGCACGAATGCGAGTATTCAGAAATTTTCTAAGCCGATAATGTCGCGAACGCTGGGTATTTATCTCCGATCATTATCGATGCGTGTCTGGTTGTTCGCGCTGCTCCTATGCGCCGTAACCGTCTTGGCGTATCAGCCGGCCTGGCATGGCGGATTTGTATGGGACGATGATCGGTATGTCACAAACAATCCTTTGCTTACTGCCCCTGACGGTTTGCGTCGGATTTGGTTCTCGCTCGATGCGCCATCGCAATATTTCCCTCTCTCTTATACCGTCTTGATGATTGGGCGTTCGTTGTGGGGCCTCAATCCAGAAGGGTACCATTGGCTCAACCTGTCCCTTCATATCGCGAATGCACTTCTCGTGTGGGCTTTGCTCTCGCGGTTGAGATACCCGGCGCATGGCTGGCCTCCGCGATTTTCGCGCTTCATCCAGTTCAGGTCGAATCGGTAGCGTGGATCTCCGAACTGAAGAACGTGCTGATGGGCTTATTCTTTTTGCTTACGTTGCTCGTCTGGACCGAGTTCCTCGATGCACAAACGGCACGTCGTTGGATTCTGTACGCTGCAGCGCTGTTTTTCTATTTCCTAGCGTTATCCGCTAAGACGACTGCCTGCACGCTTCCGGCGGCATTGTTACTGATTGTCTGGCTGAAAAAACAGCCAATCACGCGCGGGATAATCCTGCAGATTGTCCCGTTTGGTGCCCTTGCGTCAGGTATGGGGTTGCTGGGCATCTGGTGGGAAAAATATCATCAGGGCACGCGCGTGCTCAAGGCACTGCCGCCTCTGGAACGGTTACTGATCGCAAGTCGCGCGATATGGTTTTATCTGAGTAAGATTTTTTGGCCCTCGAACCTGACGTTCATCTATCCCCGTTGGAACATTGATCCGAAAGATCTTACGGCTTACTCATGGCTCGTTGGCTGTGGCGCGGCATGCGCGGCGATCTGGTTTGCGCGGCATCGATTCGGACGCGGTATCGAAGTCGCGGCGCTCTTTTTTGTTTCGACGTTGGGCCCGCTGCTTGGATTCATCATGCTTTACACATTTCGCTACACGTTTGTGGCCGATCACTATCAATATCTGGCGAGCATAGGCCTGATTGCTCTTGTAGCGGCGGCTTTGGTCCGGTTGAGCCAATCGATCCGACATGGGCGTAGCCTGCTGATCGCCGCCAGTAGTGCAATTCTGGGCTGTCTTGGTTTGTTGACCTGGCGCCAAAGCGAGATGTTTCGAGACGCAGAAACACTTTGGCGCATTACACTGGCGAGAAATCCTTGGTGTTGGATGGCCTACAATAATCTGGGGATACTCGAGCTGACAAAGGGCGACATTAATGAGGCGATCCGTAGCTATGAGCGTTCAGTTTCGCTGTATCGCGACCAACCCGAGGCGCATTACAATCTCGGCGGCGCGCTGCTGCAACAAGGCAAACTGGAAGAAGCTATCGCGCAATGCAAAATAGCGCTCAGGTTAAACCCTAACGATCCCGACGCTCACGTCGTTTTGGGAAACGCGCTCCTCACCAAGAACGATGTCGAAGAGGCCATTAGCGAATATACGAAGGCGCTATCCCTTCGCCCAGATCACTTCCTGGCTCGATATAATTTGGGAATTGCTTTGCGGCAGAGGGGCCAGCAGTAAAGGTCATGCTTAGCCAGGAAAGACTCTTAACCCGACGTTAACATTCTCGAAAACGGGTCGGTCATTGAACCGAGATGGCTGGTCTGTCCGGCCCGATTAAATACAAAGTCGCGGCCCTTTATTTTTACCGCCTTCGCTCCGGCGTCTCGCACATCGTTAAGATCGACTATTACCTGGTCACGGATGTCGTGGACGTTGAAAAGCTTTCCGCCGTGCCTTGGAATTAGGCTATCAACTAGCGTGACTCTTGCGCCGAGCGCAAGCAGACGACGAGCCAACGCGGAACCTATGAAACCAAGCCCGCCGGTGACGAGCACATCGGCGTTCGACAATACATCGAGGTTGAATGGCACAGGTGAATTGTAGGTCGCGGGCAAAAAGATTTTCTATAACTTTTCGCGCCTTTTTTGCCAGAATCTGGCAACCTTGCTGCAAAATCGATCAAAACAGATGAGCGCCGATGCGACACCACCAGATGTTTCCCTGGTAATCCCAGTTTACAACGGTAGTGCCACTGTTGGTCCGCTGGTCGAGCAGATCATGGGGGTCTTTGCAGCAACCACTTTCGAGATCGTTCTGGTAAATGATGGTTCTCGGGACAATAGCGAGACGGTGTGCGCCGACTTGGCGAAGAAATTTCCGGAGAATGTCCGTTTTCTCGATTTGAGCCGGAATTTTGGAGAGCACAGCGCGGTCCTCGCTGGTCTCGCTTATACTCGCGGCCGGCATGTCGCCGTCTTGGATGATGATGGCCAGAACCCGCCCGAAGAAGCGCTGCGGATGCTCGACGAACTGAAAAGAAAGAACTACGACGTTGTCTACGGCCACTACATCGAAAAGAAACATTCGTGGTTTCGAAATGCCGGAAGCTGGTTTAACGATCGAATCGCGACGTTTATGCTTCAGAAACCGAAGGAGCTATATCTCTCGAGCTTCAAAGTGATGAATCGGTTTGTGGTGGATGAAGTCACAAAATATCGCGGTCCTTATCCCTACACCGACGGTCTGATTTATCGGGTCACGCGAAAGCTTGGACAAATACCGGTGGACCATCGTGCCAGCCTCGGTGGACCATCGCGCTACACGTTTCGTAAACTGGTGAGGCTGTGGTTGAACGTGTTTTTAAATTTTTCCATCAAGCCGCTTAGGATGTCGGTTTATGTGGGCCTGCTCGCATCCTGTTTGAGTATTTTCGCTCTGGTGGCAATTTTGATCGATAAGCTCTGGATCACTCCAAACGTGACCGTTGGTGTTCCGACCGTGCTTGGCAGCATTGTCTTTTTCGCCGGCCTTCAACTGATGATCCTCGGAGTGATCGGCGAATACCTCGGGCGCCTTTACTTAGATCAGACCGGCACTCCGCAGTACGTGATTCGCTATGTAATCCAAGGTGGTGCCGCGGAGCAACCCTTGGCGATGACATCGCCGAAGTCATCTCGGACAGATGCAGTCAAGTGAGTATCTTATCATGGTGCGCGTCGAAGAGACGCACTGGTGGTACCGCGCGCTGCATCGGCTGAGCTTTCAAATGCTTGAAAGTGAACTTCCGGATTGGCGCCTCAAAACTATTCTGGACGCCGGTTGCAGCACTGATGCGATCCTGAAACAGCTCGGAAATGCAGAGCAGAACGTCGGTGTCGATGTCGCGCCGGAAGCGATTTCATTATGTCGCGCGCGCGGTTTGACTAACGTCCGGCAAGCGGACATTTGCGGACTACCATTTGCCAATGCCTCATTTGATGCGGTGATTTGCTCGAGTGTTCTTTACCACCAATGGGTAAACGATGTCCCCGCTGCGGTCCGTGAAAATGCATCGTGTTCTGCCGCCAAATGGAATATTGCTCGTGAACGTTCCCGCATTTGAATCTCTCCATAGCCCGCATGACGAAGCGGTGATGACAGGGCACCGGTTTCGCAAGCCGCAGATTCGCCAGTTACTCGTGCCAAATGGTTTCGTCGTCCGACGATTGAGTTATTGGACCACATTGCTGTTCCCGCTGGCAGTGATCGCGCGCACGCTCGGCGGCTCTAAGATGGGCCGCGATTTTAGCACGGATGAGAAATGGTTTCTGCAACGGCTGGTTTGGCGGGATCATGACTGTGGAATTGCACCTGCTGAGAAAATTGTCACTGGCATTCGGGGTAGCATTTGTTCGCGGTGGCGCAGAAGACCGGCACATAGCGAACTGAGCAGCTGATTGCCCAGTACGGATACCGTTGGGCTAATCGATACGAGCGGTGTGTGACGTTCGAAAGCTCTGAGTTCTCGGAAATAGTGCCGCCAAAAAACCGATGAAAGTGAAGCAAAGATGCCAGGAACTTTCTTCAAGCTGAAGAACTCCGGCACGAAATCCAGCTTTACCGAACCGATTCAACCTACCGCGACCCGTAATTAGCCAGTCGACAGGACCGTTTTCATCTCTCAGGTTTTTCGCCGGTAAATTAAAATGTGATCGGAAGTCGGCTTCGGATGCTTTGGCGGCACTGGAAAATAGTAATCCGTTCCGCTTTCGTCGATGTTGATCAATCCAACCTCATCGTAGTTTGCATCGCAGTACCTGCCCGCCCAGCGGAAAATTGATAGATCGGAGTCGGGACCGGCCAGCCACGACTTGTTCTGCATTACGAGCACGAGATACATTGGGCGAGCGGCTTCGATTTCCTGGATCATCTCCTGTTGCATCTTGTGAGCGTAAGGTTGCGGCTCCATTAATCCGTAGGTATAGATGTAACCGGTGGCAGAGTGGCGCTGCGAATAGAAGTAAATCTGAGGTTCTGAACCGAGCACCGCAACGGTGTCTTTCTCTGTCGTTTGCGCGCGCAAGAATTCCGCGATTTTCACGGATTCGGGAAACGGATTCGTCCCATTTAGCATTCGGCACGCTTCAACGAGGGAGCGTCGAAAGAAAAAATCCTTTTCTGTCCAAACGGGCCAACCTAGACCGGCTCCAAACAACAGAATCGGAATGAAGCGAAGCATACGCGAGTGCGCACTGAGAAAGTTTGCCGTGGTGGTCAGTGCGACCCCTGCCATCAGGGAAATCGCCGGGAGCAGCAGAATAAAATAGTGGGGTCTGAAATAGAACCCCGGACAAACGGCGAGCAGCGAAAAGAGAAGGAGACCAATGAGGAAACCTGCGGCAGAGCGATGATTCTTGTCCAGTGCGCAGCTGATTAAACCCAGCCCGGCGAGAATCCATATCGGCCAGGCAGCTTCGATAACACTCGGCATGCAATCTAGGAAAACTCGGATCCCGTAGGAAACGGGAACCCGGGTGCCGTACTGTTGTGCGTATACAATTGTCCAGAACCAAAATTCTTGGAACACGCCAGCCCACCACAATACAAGGCAAGTGACTGCGAGCGGCACTGCCGCGCCGCAAAAGAAGGTGATGTTTCGAAGAAGGATCTGTCCGAAATTCAGATGCGCCCGCCAATCGCTGCCGAGAAGATAAACTGCACCGAACACAACGAACAAGAGTCCGGGTTGCTTCATCAACAGGCCCAACCCAAAAACGGTGCCGCTCGTAAAGATTATTTTCTTCGATCGTCGATCGGGTGGACGAAGCAAGAGCAGCATCCCGGCGAGGACCGGTAGCACAACGAAATGGGTTGCATGTGCCGCAACTCCCAAAACATATGGCGTGACAGAGAGAACTGCATAGCTGATTGCAGCCACGATTCCGCCTATTTCGTTTAAGAGCCGTCGTCCCAAAAAAAGAGCAGCCCGATTGTAGCCAGGTTCACGATCAACAAGCCGAGATGTACTCCCGCGATGCTTTGACCGAAGATCGACATCAATAAGGCGTAAGCTGCCGGCGTCCCTGGAAACTTCATACTGTAGGCCAATTTGTAAGGCGGAATGCCTTGCAACATCAGTTGCCCAGCGTAGGCATATTCGCCCTCGTCCCGTTCGAGTGGAAGCCCAAGCAAGCGAATTCTGACAATAACTACGAGGGCTAACGTGGCGGCGAGCAAGACCCACCAACCGACGCGCAGAGCTCTTTTGTAGATAGCGGGCTCGTTTTCCACGAGAACGTCATTCTTCGCTAAACCGGCAGTGCAGTAAAACAGACAAATTTGGCAGATCTAGGGGCCAAGCACCACGTCTCGGTCGGGCCGAGCCAGGTACTCCGAAATGGCGGTGATTTATCCCAGGGCAAAGAAGAAGCAAAAGCTTGCATTAAAATCGCGGCAACGCGCGCCATGGACCGCTTTTGGCTTGGCTAAGTTGGGCTAAGATAGCATGGCACGCGGGGTGCTCATACTAACCATAATTTCTATGGTTACAATAAGCATGCATCCGTTGACGGCCAAGAAAATCTGGCTCGTGCTTCTTGGCTTAATCTGCCTCTCCTCAGCTTCTTGCTTTGCCGAGTCCCTTTACGTTAACGTAAGTTCCACTCCGTATGACCGGCAAATGACCAGAGTCCATTCGGTTCTCGCTTCAAGGAGCACCCGTGATGGACAGAACGTTTCCCTGGCTTTGGTGAATCACTGGATCGGAGACCTTCGTGGTATTCCATATGGTTTTTCGATGGAATGGAAGACGCCGGCGGAAGTGCAAATGGGCGCGGCGGCAGATTGCAAAGCCAAAGCAGTCGCTCTTTACGACAGAATGCACTCGCACGGTGTGCAGAATGTCCGGCTTGTGATTGGCAAACGGATGTCCAGCAGCCGAAAAACGCACGCTTGGTTGGAGTGGAACACGACGACAGGCACCTACGTGCTGGATCCAACGATCAACTGGGCCGCGTGCCGAGCGGATCACCTGGGCGGCAATTTCTACATTCCTCTTTACGCCTATGCTGGTGCGAGAAAGTATCGTGCGACAACCGCAGCACTCTTTGCCAAAAGCCAATCGCTAGCTGGTCAGAAAGTCGCGAGCAATCTGTAAACTCGCAGTTCCCCCGGCGCGAGCCTGCCTTTCTCCATGGACCCGGCGGCCCGGATTTGAAAGTGCCCCGCTTTCTGCTGCCGACGCCACGCCCGCAAACGAGCCAGAAAACTTGTAGGCGCGAGAGATTTGTATTGCCAAGTAAAGGAAACGTGGCATATCATCTTTTTTGTAGCTATGGAAATTATAGGCGCCCGCGCTTCTCGCTCTGGCCGTATTTGCACTCTGATTTGCTGCCTTTTTCTCGGTCACACCGCAGGACTAATGGCAGCAGAAATCGTTCTGCAGAAGGTCCCGCCACTTACCGTGGAGCGGTCGTCGGCTTATCCGGAAAATGTTGCTCGATATCATCTTGGTGCACAAGTGGAGGCGGTACCGCACAGCAACCCGATCACGAGTCTGCAGCTCAGCTCGAAATCAGAAGACCACAACGTCGCGGAGGCGGCGCTGCTTTGTGACGATCCCACAGTCGGCTACGCCTTGTCCGATGGCGCCACCACTTTGCTCATCTCGCTCTCAAGAATTGAAAACCTCGACAACATTGCGTTTCTGAACAACGGCGTGAAAGGGGACGTAACCATCGCGACCTCTAGCACGAAGCTCGCTGCTGACAGTCCACGGTGGCATAAAGCGGTGGAGCAGGATCTCAATCCGGATGTTGTCACGGCAAAGATCGGTCCGAGTGAGGCAAAATATCTCAAACTCACTTTTAATGTAACCGAGCCCGGGCGCATCGCCGGCTTGGGCGTCTACTCGACTCCAGCGGTGTCGGACTTTACTGCCCCGCGATCGCGAAGAATTGTTGATGATAAATCCGAGAGCTTCGCGCTAATTAGTTATAATCTTAGCGACGTTCATGCCAAGGCCCGCGCGCTCTACGTCAGTTCAGGAGATGATTTGAAGCAGGCAAACAACATGATCGACGACCAGCTGGCTACCGGTTACAGCTTTGCCGCCAACGATCCTGCTCCGACCGCCATAATCGATCTGGGGAGGGTGACAAACTTGCGCCGCATTTCCGCGCTTTATTTGCCATGCCAGGGCAGTGTCGATTTTTATGTTCTGCAAACTTTGCCCGGCGCAGGGGCAACTAACAGCATTCAGCCCGACGCCCCTGGTCAATCGGCTGGGGAACGTAGCAAAGCCGTGGTCAACGCCGAAAGCGCGCCGAAAACTGTGCGCATTAATGATAGTGTGCTCGCGAACCTGAAACCGGTCGGCTCGGTCGTGGACGGCGGGACTGGCCGTGCGGCGGTCGATTTTCCATGGACAACCGGTCGCTACATCATGCTGAAATGGACCCCGGCAGCGCGGCAGGATACTGCTTTCTCCGTCACCGAGATCGCTGCCTTTGGCGGTAGGCAAGGTCAAGCGGCACCGAGCTTAATGGTCGCAAATACGACCCTTGCCGATAGCGAAGAGGGGATTTCGGATGGCAAGGATGTAAAAGACTTTGGCGACGGCAAGGAGGCCAAAGAAGTTGCGCCTCCAGGCGAAGGGCCTCCTCAGAATCTTCCGGATCCGCCGCCGTTTGTCTTTGTGCCTCAGATAGTCCCGGTCAGCCCGTAATCGGAAATCAATTCTTCAACCCCGCCCGTTCTTTGGAGACAAACCGAGGGACGGGCTTCTATTTTCTGAGAAACACCGCTGGCTGTCGATCGAGCAAGCAAAAGTCTGCTGATTGGCTAGAGCTCGTCGCGAATCATTCTGAAAATCTGCGTATTGTCGACGCAACTGCGTAGCCTATCGGTTCCGGGACCGGTTCCGAATGCGAGGACATCCTCGACCGTGTTTAGTGCGGATTTCGTGTAAAACGCGGCCGGTTCCGAATCCTGCTCCTCCGGTTTCGGGCCCTCGTTTGGCGGGCCGCCGTTGTCTCTGCCTGGCACTTTTGCCGCTCCATAGGGGCGCGTACCTTTAGGTCCGGTTGCCCATGTAATCCAGGGTTGTCCCGAGGAATTGAGTCCGAGTAACGCGATTCCACTATCTTTGCGAAATGGAAATCCGTTCAGATTGAAACCGCCAATCGCAGCGTCGCCGCAAACCATGATTGTCGATCTTCGCCCGGCATAAGGTCGCGCCACTGCAACAGCCCGATCTAATTCAGCTGTTTCATTCAAGGTCCGTTCCGCGTTGTTCTCTTCTGCCGCCTTCCGCATGAGTCCCGCATCGACGACGAGCAAATAGCCGCGCGGGTTATATTGCAGCAATTCAATCGCCCGGCGAACCATGTCGGACAAAGCGGGCTGCTCGCTCCAATCCTGGAGTTGATTTGCAAACGCGGGTCCGGCGGAACCAAACGCGCCGAAGAGTTTTGGCCGCCGCCATACAGGAATCGCTTCCAACTCGCCCCGCGTGCGAACTACATCAAAACCATTCCGGCGCAGTTCCAGCAGCAGGTCCCGGCCGTCCTGCCGCTGGCCGCCCTTTGCTTCCGGGAGAAATTCCGTGGTACCGCTTCCCAGCGCGATGTCGATCTTGCCGCCTTCGACAAGTTGCAAGGCAAGATCATCCACGTCTGTCGTGTTGCTGGCGTGCGCATAAAACGCAGCGCACGTTGCGTTCGTCAGTTTTGCGTTCGTCACCAAACCGATGGCGCGTCCGCGCTGGCGCGCCAACTCGGTGATGCTAGTGAGCGGTTTGCCGGCCGGATCAATGGCGAGCGCCCTATTGTTTACTTTCACGCCTGTCGCAATCGCCGTGGCAGCGGCAGCTTGATCCGAGACGGCAAAGTCTTTTGAGTAATTTGTCATCAAAGCGAGACGATCCATGGAGTCCAGAGCGAGATGCGCGTCAGCACCGCCAATGTAAACGCGAGTGGCGGCGAGACGCTCGGGGGCGAGTCCTTCCCCGATGAAGAGAATGATTCCGAACGGCTTTTGTATAACCCAGTGCTGAAAATAAAGAACGCCAAGGCCGGCAAAGACGACGAGACAAAAAAGCGCCAGCAATTGATTGCGCCATTTCACGAGGGCGATGTAGAGGCGCGGCCTTCGAGTTGTCAACGAAAGAACCGCTTGTCGAGCTCGGGAATCGTCGCCAGAGTGCGGCGATATGGCGGGTCCGCTCATGCTCATTATTCGAGACGGCTGGGGAATCAATCCCGATGGAAAAGAAAAGCGCGAGGAGAACGGAGACGCTACGCTGTTGGCACGCACGCCGTTTCACGACCAGCTCTATCGCGATTATCCCAGTAGCAAGCTCAGTGCGAGCGGCGCGGATGTTGGTTTGCCGGAAGGACAAATGGGAAACTCGGAAGTGGGCCATCTCAATTTCGGCGCGGGCCGAGTCGTTTACCAGGACCTGACTCGCATAAATAAAGCGCTTGCGAATGGCGAACTGGCGCGCAATCGCATCGCGCAGGAGGCCTTCGCAGGAGCTCGCGATCACCGGCTTCATTTGCTTGGTCTCGTTTCGGATGGCGGCGTCCACAGCCATTACTCACACATGATCGCGCTTGCCAACGCCGCTAAAGCAGCTGGCGTTAACAAAATCTTCGTTCATGCTTTCACCGACGGCCGCGACGCTTCGCCCACCGGCGGCGCCGATTATCTAAAGACTTGCGCCGCGGAATTGAAAAAGAGTGGTGCGCAAATTGTGACTGTCATCGGGCGCTATTTTGCGATGGATCGCGATCGTCGCTGGGACCGAACAAAAAAGGCCTGGGACGCAGTCGTTCTGGGTCGCGGCGAAATTTTTAAATCATCGCCGCCCGAAGCATTGGATCGGCAATATAAAGCCGGGAAGACCGATGAGTTTATGCCGCCGCTCATTTTTTCGCACGCGAATGAGCAACGTGTTCGTGACGGCGACACTGTTTTGTTTTTCAACTTTCGGGCCGACCGGGCCCGTCAGTTGTCACAAGCGTTTCTGTTCAAGGAATTCAACTGCTTCGATCGGGAATCGTGGCCTCAAGTCCACTTCGTCACCATGACCCAATATGATGTCCGTTTTCCCTCGCCGTTTATTTTTCCGCCGGAAGAGCTCAAGAACATCCTGGGCGAACTTGTAAGCGCCGCAGGCAAATCACAATTGCGTATTGCCGAGACGGAGAAATATCCGCACGTGACTTATTTTTTTAACGGCGGAGTCGAGCGCGCATTCCCAAAGGAAGAGCGGAAGATCATACCTTCACCGAAGGTCGCGACGTACGATTTGCAGCCGGAAATGAGTGCGCTGCCGGTCACCGACGAGGTGCTCGCACGGATGGCCGATTACGATTTGATCATCCTTAATTTCGCTAATGCCGACATGGTTGGCCACACCGGCATTGTGGAAGCGGGAATCAAAGCTGTGGAAGCCGTTGACGAATGTTGTGGCCGCATCGTCAAGACGCTTCTCGATCTTGGCGGTAAATGCATCGTCACAGCGGACCACGGCAACTGCGAACAAATGCGCAATCCAGACGGTTCCCCCAACACGGCGCACACGACAAATCTCGTCCATTTCATTTATGTCGCGAAAGATGCCGCCCAATTTCATTGCCAGAATGGAATTCTGGCCGATGTCGCTCCGACACTTCTTTTTTTGCTCGGAATGAAGCAGCCAAAGGAAATGACCGGGCGAAATTTGCTCGTTCCGGTTTCCGGAAAGCGCGAGCGGTTAAAAAGGTCGACGCGCAGGCGGAGTAACCCTACGCTTGCGCCCAAAGCAGCGACAGACGTTTGAGCCCGCATGTGCGCTGCAGTTTCTCCGCCCTTGTCGGTCAGGTGTCTATCCATTCCGCCAGCTCGCGCGCCCAATAGGTGACTATGATGTCGGCGCCGGCCCGCTTCAGCGACGTCATGATTTCGAGAACGGCCGCGCGTTCATCAACAAGTCCCTTTTCTGCCGCCGCTTTAACTATCGCGTATTCGCCACTCACGTGATAAACGGCTGTGGGCTTACCGAAACGCTCGCGCACTCGCCACAAGATATCCATGTACGGGAGCGCGGGCTTCACCATCACAATGTCCGCACCCTCATCGATGTCGAGTGCGACTTCCCGCAGGGCTTCATCTGCGTTCGCAGAATCCATCTGATAAGAGCGGCGGTCGCCAAATTGTGGCGGACTTTCGGCTGCATCGCGGAATGGCCCGTAAAAGACAGAAGCAAACTTTGCGGCGTAACTCATGATCCCGGTTTCGGCGAAGCCATTTGCGTCGAGCGCCTCGCGGATCGCACCGATCCGACCATCCATCATATCGCTTGGCGCAACCATATCTGCGCCAGCTTGTGCGTGGGAGAGCGCCGTTTTCACTAAAAGATCGACAGTCTCATCGTTGAGAACGTGGAAATGATTCCCGTCTATACGGGTTACGCCACAGTGGCCATGGCTCATGTATTCGCACAAGCAAACGTCGGTAATCGCGACTACTTCTGGGCATTTTGATTTGATTTCGCGTAATGCTTTTTGGATTACACCGTTTTCAGCATGAGCGCCGCTTGCCTGCTCGTCTTTCTTATCAGGAATTCCGAAAAGCAAGACTGCTTGCAGCCCAAGGTCATAAGCGCGGGCCGCCTCGTCGACGATTTCGTCGAGCGAAAATTGAAATACGCCGGGCATACTCGCGATCGGCCGTCTCTTCTCGATCTTTTCGCTGACGAACAGCGGCAAAACGAAGTCGTGTGCCGTGAGATTGGTCTCCCGGACCAGATTGCGTAAAGCAGCCGAGCGGCGCAATCGCCGCGGGCGATGAATCAGCTTTCTCACGACTCCAGGGTACGCAGTCCGATAAGCCGTCGCAAGCTCTCCCGCGGACGAGTCCGTTCTTCTGGCGGACTTGACGCGGCTCCACGTTCGCGGTCAAGTCGCGAAGCGACGCCCCTTTTTTGAAAACCTGGCATCGAGTGGCTCTAATTTTCACATTGGGTGCTACAGCCCTCGCGTGGCTGGCGTTGGAGTGTGTTCGCGACCCGAAGATCAATTTTCTGCCGCGAGATCGACGGGCGGAGTGGGTTCTTTTTCCGTCTGCTGTTGATGCCAAATTGCATCCCATTGGCAGTCTGGACGCGACCTTTCGACGGGAGTTTACGTTGGCTAATCGACCGAGAACGGCGCAATTAGGTGTGCGCGGAGCCAAGCGCGTTGAATTAAAAATCAACGGCGCATCAGTGGACGTCGGCACGAGCGGCCGTTGGAAGGAAATTTCAATGGTCGACGTGCTCGCTTTTTTACGAACCGGCACAAACAACATAGAGGCGAGAGTTTTTAATGACAACGGACCGCCTTCGTTCTGGTTGTTCTTCAACGCCGACAGAGTAGCGCTCCGCAGTGATCAAACTTGGGAAGCGTCATTCGCAGGTTCGGCATGGCGGCGCGCCGCCTTGGCTTCCGTACCTAAATTTCCAGGTGCGGGAAATCCTATCGCAGGGGGAAACTCTCAGGGTTCTACCCAGAATCTGGAGAATGCAGGCAGTGTCGGGTGGAATTGCTCTTGTGATCTCCGCAACTTGCTTTTGGTGGGCTCACCGCTTCCAAAGAGCAGGGCCCAAATTGTCTCTGAACCAGGTCGTTCTCATTCTCGCTGTCACGGCGGCCTTTTGGGTACTGCTGTTTTGGAACAATGCGGGCTTGATGCCCTTTTACAGCGGTTTCGACGCACAGTACCACGTCAACTACATCGAGTATGTTTTAGAGCACCACGCGCTTCCGCTGCCAACTCAAGGCTTTGAGATGTATCAGCCTCCGCTCTACTATGCACTTTGCGCTGCTGTTTCTGGCGATCGCCAGGCTCACAACTAACGATCCTTCTGCAATTTTTGTGCTGCGATTTTGCACAATGCTTTTTGGCATAGCGCAGTTCACGCTGGTCTTCCTGACTTTGCGCCTACTTCTTCCGCAGCGAGTCGTTTTGCAACTGGTAGGACTGCTTCTGGCGGCTTTTTTGCCGATGCAGCTTTATCTTTCGCATTATGTGACAAATGAGACGCTGGCAGCCGGCCTGGTCACGGCTTCGGTTTATCTCGCTTTTCGATTGTGGCGGACGGCGGAGCCATCACTGTTCCAGTATATCTGCCTCGGGGCCTGTACTGGCGCGGCTATCTTGACCAAGACGACAGCGGTACTGCTCGTTCCACCTCTTTTTCTTGCGGTTGTGGCGAGGCTTCTTGCTCAGCGATCAACAATCGGGACTCGCGTGCGCAATTTGGTCGTAATGGTGATGATTTGCTTTGTTTTTTGCGGCTGGCACTACCTTCGGATTTGGTACCGGTTTGGAACACCGTTCCTAGGTAACTGGAATGTTGCTTCTGGCTTCTCTTGGTGGCAGGAGCCCGGCTATCGGATCGCGGCTGACTACGTCAGGTTTGGACGCTCATTCACCGCTCCTTTGTTCAGCAGCCTCAACGGGTTTTGGGATGGAATATACTCGACCTCGTGGGGTGATGGGTTATGCGGCGGAAAGGCTGATCTTGCGTATCGGCCGCCATGGAATTACGACATGATGATTGGCGGATACTTACTGGCGACGGTACCTGCTCTATTGATCGTGACCGGTGCAATTGTTACGGTTTGGCGTTTCGTTCGGAAACCTTCTGCAGAAAACTTCGTGTTGCTTGGCCTTTCAACCGCGATAGCCCTGGGCCTGATTTTCATAACGCTAAAAGTGCCTTCGTACGCGCAGGTAAAGGCGTTCTATGGATTGTCTGCACTGGTGCCGATCTGTTTCTTTGGCGCGATTGGCTGGGAAGTGGTCACGCGCGGGCGACAGTTCCTTCAATTCGTGCTTTCCATGGCGCTGCTCGTTTGGGCGATGAATAGCTTTGCCTCATATTGGATTCGCCATTCTGCGGACCAGCATATTTATATGGCGCGTAGCCTAACGAGCAGTCACAAACCTGAGCTAGGCATTTCCGAAGCTAATAAAGCGGTTGCCGCTGACCCCTCGAAAGCCGCGGCGACGGAAGTTTTAGCGGCTGCCTTGGCCGATTCCGGCCGTTCTGCCGACGCGCTGGTCGAGGCAGAGCGGGCCACCGTGCTCGATCCATTGGATAGCGGCTGCCACTTGCAACTTGGTATCGTTCTGGCAAAGCAAGGGCAGGTAGAGCGCGCTATTAGAGAAACCAGTCGCGCGATGGAGCTGGGTCCCGAAAATTTGTTTGCTTATGATCTTTTGGTCGCTTGTCTTCTCGACTCGCCCGACAACAAACAGGCTATTGACGTGGCTCGGAACGCGCTCGCTGTATCTCCTTTCATTGCTGAGCTGCATCGCAACTTAGGTTTGGCATTGGCACAAGAAGGAGATTTGGTACCTGCCGCCAATCAATTTGCCTATGCTCTGTTACTCCGCCCGGCTTGGGCGGAAGCGAATTCAGACCTGCGCCATGCATTGTTTTTTTTAGCTCAATCCGGGTCGGCGCGCCTTCGGGAAGCGGCGGCTTCAGTTCCAGACTCCCCGCAAATGCTAAACGAGCTGGCATGGGTGCTCGCCACCAACTCGGACTCGACACTCCGCAGCGGCGCGGATGCGGTACGCCTTGCTAAACACGGGTGCGCTATTACCGGCCGCAAAGATCCCGCGCTCGTCGCTACGCTGGCTGCTGCTTACAGTGAGCTGGGAAGATTTCCTGACGCAATTAACACCGCCGAAGAAGCGCGTTCTCTGGCCAGGTCGACTGGGGACGCAAACGCAGCGACGCTAAGTCAGAAGTTATTGGATTCTTTTCGGGCGAACCGGCCTTACCGCGAGGAGCCGATTTATAAGTAAGAGTTAACCGTTTTTGTCGTTTCGCTAACGTCCTTGAATGAGTTGTACGACTAATTACTTGCTGATCGACATCAGCAATTCGTTCACGAAAATTGCATTCGCGACCCGTGAGAGAATTTCGCGACCGACTCGAATTGCGACTCAAAGTTTGAGCAGCGCGTTTCTTCGAAGATTCGTCAAACAGCGTCACATCGGCATGTTCGTTGGTTGCTCGGTGGTGCCGACGAAAAATTCCGATGTGCGCAAAGCAGCCGGCGGTCGCCGGGTGTTGTGGTTGAATCCACAGCTCAAACTCGGCGTCGGGATCGATTACCCGAAGCCCAAGACGATCGGGGCCGATCGATTGGCAAATGCGACGGCCGTCGCAGCGCTTTACGGATGTCCTGCGGTTGTCGTGGATTTTGGAACGGCAGTGACATTCGACATTGTTTCGGAAAATAGAAATTACATCGGCGGCGTGATTGCGCCGGGACTCGAGGCGATGACGAATTTTCTGTATCAGCGGACCGCGCTACTACCGAAATTGTCTCTAAAAGAACCGCGCCGAGCGATCGGAAGATCAACAATCGAGGCGATGCGGTCCGGTGCGATTTTTGGTTATCGCGGTTTGATTCGCGAAATCCTCTTGCGAATCAAAGCGGAACGATTTCGGAGCGAAAAGGTTCATGTGATCGCGACTGGCGGGTATGCTGACTTGATCGCGGCCCAACTTCGCGAGATCGATGCGGTTCGTGCTCACTTAACTTTGGAAGGCTTGCGTATCATCGCGAATCTCAATTTGTAATTTCGCGGGCCGGTCTGTCGAACTCCGCCGAAGTTAAAGCGAATTCCATCGAAAGAAGCCCATTTTTTCAGGCGTGATTCTTGCTCCGGTGGGAGCGCAAAATTGCTTTCAACTGCTGCAAATTTTAGGCTTGTCACCAATCGCAGCGAAAGGTTTTAATGGCGGACGGCATGAAGATTCGGAAAATCGCGGCGATTACGTTCTTGGTCCTAGGTTCTTTTGCAGCCGACAATGTGGCTCCATCGAAATCGGAACTCGAGGCAATGTATGACAGAGCTTTTCGAGCGTTCGACACGAACAATTTTCCGGAAGCGCTAAAGGAACTCGACGCGATTGATGCGCGCCAGCCGGACCTCGCCGAGTCGCAAAATCTGCGCGGCGTCATTTTGATGCGTGAAGGGATCTACGACAAAGCGGAAGGAGCGTTGCACGAAGCGCTCCGGATCGATCCAAAGTTTTGGAACGCGCGCTTTAACCTGGCGGAGATTCCCTTCTTAAAAAAGGATTGGACAGAAGCGCGCAATCGATTTCAGGAACTCCTTTCGAGCAACGCCTCTGAGCTGCAGGGCGAAGCGACCCAGCTCATTCAGTACAAAATTCTTCTGACCTACCTGCTCGAGGGGAAGGAGAACATGGTCGATTCCATTTTGGCCAAGTTCGAGCTTTCGCCGGATACACCGGCAGTCCATTACGCTAACGCTGCGATCGCGCTGCAGCGCAAGAACACGAAGGAGGCAAGGGATTGGATGGCCCAGGCGGAGAAGAATTTCTCTCCGCAGCTAAATAAGCTTTTTGCCGAGTCGCTGTACGAAGTGGGGTGGTTGGAGAAGCAGGCCGGCCAGACACGTGCGGCTCTGGAGTTGACCACCGCCACCGAACGCGCTGCCAAAAGCAAAGCATTCGCACGTTCCCGCTTGGAACAAGCGCGACAAGCTTTTCAACAGCGCGACTTCACCGCGGCGAACAAGTATATCGATGACGCCGATGCGGCTGACCCGAATCAAGCGCCAGTCTTAAACCTGCACGGCGAGATTTTGCTCGAGCAAAAACAGTTCGACCAGGCAGAGGCCGAGTTCAAAAAAGCGGCCAAGGCAGATCCGAAATTCCGGGAAGCGCAATACAATCTTGCGCAGGTTCCGTTTAAGCAAAAAGACTATACCAAAGCACGGGATCGCTTCGAAGCGCTCTTTAGTCGGACCGCCGGGGGGGATAAGAGCGAGGCCGCGCAGCTTATAAAATTCAAGATCTACATGACGTTGTTGCTCGAGGGAAAAGAGAGCCGCGCGCAAAAGATGATGGAGCAGTTCGAGTTCACAGGCGATACCCCTGCCCTTTACTACGCGCAAGCCGCTTGGGAGTTTAAACATAACAATCCAAACAAGGCTACCGACTGGATCACGTCGGCCACGAAAATTTACTCACCCACGCTAAACGTTGTTTTCGCGGATGCATTTTATGATCTCGGCTGGGTGCAAAGTCCCTCTTTGGCTATGTCGCCGGCCCCGGCAGCAGAAGCGGCAACCGCCTTGGCGTCGGCACAGACCGAATCAAGTCCGGCAATCGAGCCAAGTCCGATCCCGGGCGCGGCCTTGGCCAAGAACAAACCCGGCCGAGCATCGAAGCCCGAATCGATCGCTGCCGCTTCTCCAGTTAGCAGTCCAGCGATGACAGGTATCGAGGCGATGAGTTCTAGAGCAGGAGAATCGCCGGCTGCGGCGGTGATCCAGACACCCGCCGCCTCGAGCGAGTCTTTCGCGGCTGGAACGCCGGCGAAGCCCGAAGAGATACCTACCTCGCCCGCTCCAAGCTTCTCGCCGGTCGTCGAGACTCCGGTTGCGGCGGCAGCCTCGCCAGCGTCCTCGGCGATGCCTACAGGTGCGGCGAGCGCACCGGCGTTTACTGCATCTGCGACCCCGGCGACTGCTCTGGCGCCAGCTCGGGTACGCGAAGTGTCGCAACCGTCTTGGAGCCAGCGGCTGGATTTGCAGGCCTTTCTCGTTGGCGGATTGGTACTGGCCGGCGTTGCTTTGTTGGGCTGGGTCATCGTTCCCGAAATTCGCCGGCGCGGCCTGCGCTTACCAACGTTCCGACGCCCCTCGCCGGTCACTGGCCCGCGTTTGGATGAAGCCGATCTCATCGCGGCGGCGCCCCTCCAAAAACAGATAAAGATCGCGCCGCGTCTCAATGGCGGACCGCGCCAAATCTCGCTCAAATTAAAGGCGTCCGAGCCGTCTTTGCGCCGGGCTGTTGTGGCAGTTGGTAAGCCCGCTCGCACTTTCGGAGCAGGGCCGTCCCTCGACGCCGCCTTGCACGGCAACGGCGAAAACAAAATAGAAACTCCGACGCCTCTGGAAACCGTCTTCGAGTCATCGGTTGGTCCTGTGGTCGAACAGTGGGCGGATCCTTTTACACCAGAGCGACCCTCGATGCCAGAGGCAGCGGAATGGACGATGCCGGCCCCCGTCGCTGCGGAGGCGTCCGCCGTCGAAATTGTTCCCGAACCTTCCCCTCGCGAAGACCTTGAGCCACTCTTCGCGCAGAGTGCGCCCGTTGTTGAACAGGAATTCGAGCCGATCGGGCAGGGTCAACCGATTCCTGAGTTGACGCCTGTAACTGAGCCGTCGATGATAGAAGTCACAGAACCCGAACCGCAGCCTGGCGAAATGGGTGAGTTTCGCCAGATTGTCGAGCCGCCGCCTTTGGTCCCGCAAGCTGTTTCCGTTGAACCAACAATCTACGAACCAACAATACCCGTAACCATGCCTGAACCCATCCAAATCCCAACCGCTCCGGCAGTCAGAACTCCAGGTTTCGCGCCGCAACCGGCCGGCGCCATGCAACCGGCGCCACGCAAACGGCCGTGCAACTCACTTTCGCCTTTGAAATTGCCTCGATGCAGCTTACGCCAACCTTCAAGATGGGCGCATTGCAGTTACGGCCCGTCTCCAAGGTTGTCACCATGCGGCTCGGACCATCCGCGCAGCCGCAGCCGGCGATGAATCTGCAAGTCACGTTCGAAATCGCGAAGATTCAGCCTGCCGGAGGAACACTCGGAAGCGTTCGGCTTACGCCTTCCCAGCAGCAGCGACCGACCGTAGTGGGCTCGCCCTCATTTATGGTGGGAGGATTGCACCTCGTCTCCGATTTTGCGGCCGGCGCCTTTTCAACTCACACCATCCCAGCAAGGGCAAGCCTCGGTTCATGTCACGGCCCCGTTCCAAATTGCGACGGTTGAGTTTTCACCGTCATTTGAGATTGCTTCGATCATTCTCAATTCCAATTCCAAGCAAGTCTCTGTGCAGTTACCCAGCGCCGGAGCAGGACCGGTCGATGGCGCACCGATCTTCGAGATCGCCAATCTGCAACTAACGGGAAGCGGCGATATTGGGATGATGCAGCTCAATCTGCTTGGTCACGGACCAAAGCGCGGCTAAAGCCGAGTTAGATTGAAAGTTGGTCTGCAAGCGAATTTCGCGTCGCACCTGTATGGAGTGGCTGCTAAGACTTGGCGCCGCGTTTGATGAAGTGATTGCGATTGAGAGATCGCAGCCGCTTTGGTAGAAATTCGCCATCTTGGCGGATCAGCGTGCCATCGAAGTAGATCTCACCGCCGCCGTAATCTGGCCGCTGAATCGCGACCATGTCCCAGTGGACCTGGCTCCGATTTCCGTTGTCCGCTTCTTCATAGGCCTGGCCTGGCGTGAAATGAAACGAACCGGCGATTTTTTCGTCAAAAAGAATGTCCCGCATCGGCTGGAGAACGTACGGATTAAACCCGAGTGAGAATTCGCCAATATAGCGGGCTCCGGCATCGGAATCGAGAATCTTGTTTAGCTTTTCTGTCTGGTTGCTTGTCGCGTCTATAATTTTGCCATCCATGAACTCAAGGCGAATTCCATCGAAACCTATGCCTTGGTAAATGCTCGGAGCATTGAAAGTGACGTGCCCCTGAACCGAGTTCTTCACCGGACAACTGAACACTTCTCCGTCAGGAATGTTTCGATCGCCGCCACAGATGACCGACGGAATTCCTTTTATGCTGAACCGCAGCTCTGTGCCCGGCCCCTTGATCTCGACCCGGTCCGTTCTTTCCATCAGCGCCTTCAGCGCTTTCATCCCAGGCTGCAGTTTCCGGTAATCCAAAGTACAGACTTCAAAGTAGAAATCCTCGAAAGCTTCCGTGCTCATCGCCGCCAGCTGGGCCATCGAAGAGGTCGGCCACCGCAATACCACCCACTTGGTTTTCTTGACTCTCTGATCCTGCACTGGACGCATTTTCTTCGCCACCAGTTGCATTTGTTTCATCGGCACGTCGGACAATTCGGTGATGTTGTTGCTGCCGCGAAGTGCAATGTACGCATCCATCTTTTTCATTCGGCTCAGCTCATACTGCGACGCAAGATTCAATTGTCGATCCGATGCCTTGAGCGCGAGCTCGCGATTGATCGGGGCGCGCTGCACCTGGACGAATGGAACAGCGCCTACGTTTCGCGCCGCGCGGATGAGCGCAATTGTCATTTCGTCCGGCACGTCAAACGATTCGATCAAGACGGTCTCGTTGCGTTTGAGGCATGTGGAATATTCCACAAGAAGCTTGGCCAGCTTATCGAAGCGGGGATCGTTCATGAAAGTTATGATTCCATCGGCCGCAGCGGATGCAACCAAGCTTTGGCGCTATATTTGACTAACCGGCCTTGATGAACTTTGCGGCAAAGACACCGTCGAAATGATCTCGAAACGGAAGCGAGAGTTTTTCTTCCTCTAACCGTAGGATCGGCATGTTGCTCAACAGATGTTGCACAACTTCTTCGTTTTCCTCGGGCTCAAGGCTGCATGTGCTGTAAACAAGCACACCTCCTGTTTTCAATAGCGGAAAAATAGCGTGAGCGATCTCGATCTGCCGTCTCTGCATCCTCTGGAAATCTGCGGCAGTTAATCGCCAGCGCACATCTACCCGGCGTCGAATCGCGCCGGTGTTGCTGCACGGAGCATCAACCAAAATACGATCAAACGGACCGAGTGAAGCGATTGCCTCGGCGACGTGTTGGCGCGTCCAATCGCAGGGAAAGGTGCGGGCGATCTCGACGCCGAGTCGCGCAAGATTCTCCTGAAGCACCTCGACCCGCTGCGGGTCGCGATCGCAAGCCACGATCCCACCGCGATTTTGCATCAACTCCGCGATGTAGCTTGTTTTCCCACCGGGCGCGGCACAGGCATCGAGGATTTTTTCGTCAGGTTTTGGATCGAGAAGCTCGCAAGCGACAGCCGTGCTGGGATCCTGAATGTAATAGTGGCCGCGCGCAAGAGCGTGGGTTTGTAATGAATGAAGTTCTACGAAGTGCGCACGGGTGGCCAATGGCCGGGATCCTGGAGAGTCTCTAAGAAATGCATCGCGATCGATTCTCAATGAATTGATCCGAGCATAAAGTGGCGGCGGTTTGTTGTTCCAGGCACACAGAATTTCTGTAGCTGCGGTTCCAAAATTTCTTTCCCATCGGGCGATCAAGAACCTTGGATGGGATGCTCGAATCTCGAATCGGTTGCGCCTCTGCCTCCTTGGCCAATTCGTCTTTGCGTCGAGAAGCGCTTCGCAAGATTCCGTTGATCAGCGAACGATGCTTCTTCTTTGCCAGTTCCACGGTTTCGTAGACAGCTGCGTGCTCGGAGGTTTCGAGAAGAAACAGTTGATAGAGGCCGAGCCGGAGAATGTCGCGAAGATCGGCCTCTACACGGGAGGAGCGGAGAAAACTGACCCAAAAATCGAGCAATGTCAGATTGCGCAAGACACCGTAAAAGAGCTCCAAGGTGAATGCACGGTCTTGTGCGGTCAGGTTCGTTTCGCCAAACAGCCTCGAAACGATTGAATCAGCGAACAGCGTCTTGCTTCGCCACGTCTTTAGCGCAGTCAACGCGGCTCGACGAGCAGAAAACTTCACCACCAGATCTTAATTTGGTGTAACGCTGGTGCGGCCGATCGAATGATAGCGAAAGCCGAGCTGGCGCATCGTTTCAGGATTGAACAAGTTGCGCCCGTCAAACACGATCGGTGTGGTCATTCTTTCCTTCACCATCGCGAGATCCACATTAACAAAGTCGCTCCATTCCGTCGTGATGATGAGTGCCTCTGCGCCATCGGTGGCTTCAACTGCGGATGCAGCGAACTTCGCATCTGCGATTGCCTTCACTTCGCGCGCTTTTTCCATTCCCTTTGGATCGTAGGCCACGACATGCGCACCTTCGCGCAGCATCTCCGCAACTAAATCGATCGCGACTGAGGAACGAACGTCGTCCGTGTCCGGTTTGAACGTCAGACCCCAAACAGCGATCCTCTTTTCATGCAACACCCAGAGGGTTTCTCGAATCAGTTTAAGAAACCTCTCTTTTTGCATCGCGTTTATCCGCTGCACTTCCTTGAGCAGGTTAAACGAAACACCAAGCTGTTCGCTGATTGTGATGAAAGCCGCCACGTCCTTCGGAAAACAGGAACCCCCATATCCAATCCCGGCGTTTAGGAACTGCCGGCCGATCCGACGATCCATTCCGATTCCGTCCGCGACTTTCTCGACGTCCGCGCCGCTTGCTTCGCAAATCGCCGAGATGGCGTTGATGTAAGAGATTTTCAGCGCGAGGAACGAATTGGCGGCGTGCTTGATCAGCTCGGCACTGTTGATATCGGTCACGAGGATCGGCGCCATAAACGGCTCATAAACCTTCTTCATAAGATCGACGGCCTGCTCACTTTGCGCGCCGATGACGATGCGATCCGGATGCATCAAATCGCGCACCGCGCAGCCTTCGCGCAAAAATTCAGGATTGCTGACGACGTCAAATTTTGCGCCATGCCGATTGTAGCGTTTGATCGACTCGGCAACTCTTTCGCCCGTCTTTACCGGGACGGTGCTTTTATCGACAATTACCCGATAGCCGGTGAGGACGCCGGCAATCTCTCGGGAAACTTTCTCGATAAAGCTGAGATCGACATCTCCATTTGGTAGCTGAGGGGTGGGCACGGCAATGAAAACAATTTGTGAATTGTCGACGCCTTCCCGAATGCTGCTGCTAAAGCGCAACCGACGAGCGGAGACGTTGCGATGGATGATTTCTTCCAAGCCCGGTTCGTAAATTGGCACGTCGGCCACCCTGGAGCATCTTGACCTTCGCTGCAGTCGTTATCGATGCAAATGACATTGTGGCCCACGTCCGCAAAACAAGCGCCCGTGACAAGACCGACGTAACCTGAACCAATAATCGAAATATCCATGGAATTACAGATGCAGCGACTCAGTCGCGAGCGGGACAAACACCGATCAGAGCACGAACAATGCAAGCTGTTTGGCCAACTCTTGATCATTGACCCTGCACTTCCCGGATCGAAATTGAGATCGAAACCGAATTTGGGAAACGCTTTAAGTGTGAAGGTTAGGAGAATGCCGTACTCCTTCTTGTTGCCGGTGTTGTCCCGCACCACGGCGCCAAAGGAGGCAACCCAGTTCGTCAAATCGCGGTAGACGGAGTAGCGCTGCTCCTGGAAAAGGCCGGTTGTGCCTTCGTATTGCTCTTGAAACCCAACGCCCCAGTTGTCGTTGAATCGATAAAATCCGCCAACGACGAAGAGGCTGCTGTTCTGGAAGAACGGATTACCATTGAGGTAACGATGCGCCAGCGCTCACTTGTAGATTGGCGATCGGCTGCACGGACGACAGTGGTGTCGACTTCCGTAAAGCCCTTGTTGAATGCGGGAATCTGCGAATCAATCGAAAGCGAGGCCCACGGCAACGGAGTGAAACGCAGTTTGTTGAAAAGGTTTGAGTACGGCCGGCGATCGTAGGGGTTGTTGAAATTTACATCGGCAAATGTGTCTAATTCGAGCCAGGTGACGGTCAAATCGTCACGACGCGTTTCCAAACGATTGCGGACACCGAGGCGCCAAACCGTCCAACTGGCAATTGAATCGATGGAAGTGAAATCAGGAAAATCAATTGGACGCAATTGTGTCGATGGCTCGAAACGGTCGAACTCCAAAACCGCTGCCGGATTAATTCCGTTTTCATGCACGTAGGAAAAATCCGTGAAAGGTTGAATAACATGGAGCAGTCCATCCAATCCGAGCGCTCGACTCTGCACGTCCTCCCACGAACGAGACACCTTAAAAGAAGCTTCGGCGCCGGTATCGAATACGGTCCGCACACCATCTCCGCTATCGACGATGGGATTCGTGGGCGTGGGATCGGGTAAAATAAAACCGGGAACCAACGGGTTGTCACTGTTCGCAAAGAGGGTTTTGCCGAGGTCCCGAGTTTCGTCGTAATAGGTCGCTCGAAACCCAACTCGCGGCACGATAGAAAGCCAGCCGAAAGTAAGTGTTCGGGTAGAACAGTTGATGAAAAGTGTCGATCCGAGTCGTCCCATAATCTTCAAAACCCGAACCTTCGGCGAAACTTCGATGTAAATCAGCGATGCCAGTCTCTCCCTCGTAAAAAATCGGACTGCCAAAAATGCGCGTGCCGCTTGATGTCCACCACCACTTCCGGCAAACGTTCGGTTTGTTCAAAGAAATCATTGGCCTGGAAGCGGGCAATCGCCGTTACCGTGTAAAACGGGTCCGTCTTTGTCAGCGCGACAACGTTGTCTGGCACGGGATTAATTCGGAACTCACTCTGGTAAAAATCCTGCATGACAAATGGATCACTCAACTTGGTCACATCCACGATCCCGTAAATGTCGCTGGTAAAATTGGTGCGATCCTCCAGGCTCAACCGGTAGCGGTCGGTCGGCACATCCTTTCGCGGCAAGGCAGTAGGATTGATCTCCGGGTTTTGGTCCTGAATGTAGTAAGTCTTCAGTTTCGCATTGCTGGAATTGTCCTTGCCATAGTCAATGTCCGACTCGAAGCCGATTGCCACGCCGCGCCGTCCCCGATAATCCAAGCGGACGCGGCCCTTGATATCATCCGTGATCGGGAAAGCTACCTGCGTCAGAAGTGACGGGCCCCATGAGCTCAAGTCGGCGGGCGCAACCGCAAAACTGAAAGCGTCATTGAGCGACTGATACATGTAGGGCCACCAGAAAACCGGAACGTCTCCGATATAGAACGTGACGTTTTGAAAAACGACATGATCGTTTTCATAAATGCGCACCGTTCGTGCGTGAAGATGAAAATCTGGATTGGGAGAATCGTGGGTTGTGAAAGTTGCATTCTCGGCCTGATAAACGTTCGCGGAAGTTTGAGTGACGTTTTTCGCACTAAAAAAGTAGGGATTATATTCCGTCCGCATGTCGCTCGTGCGAATCTGCTTGGTGTCGATATTGTAAACGCCGCGATCCGCGATGTAGAGATTCACGTCGCGATAAATGCGCACATGGCCCTCGACAAAAATCTCGTGGGTGCGGGAATTATACTGAGCGAAATCCCCATAGATATCAGTGTCGCCGATATGAATCGCTACGTTATCTCGCGCCGTCGCCACCCCGTTTTCGTAAGTCGTTTCCCCCGTGGACGTAATCTCCACCGGCTGTCTATCAGGTGTTGTCGGCGTCGCCGCATTCGCCAAGCCGATCGCAAAAAACAGTATAAAAAACGGCCGGACCGGCGTTCGCATGGCGGACGCCGAAGGTACCTGAACGAACGCCTCGTTGCAAAGCCAAAAGGTGGAACCCGCCCTTCCGATGCAAATCTACAATGTTAGATCGACATGCACAAGCCGGCCATCTGCTGGTTTAAGCTGCAACATGTGACGATGGCGCTCTTTGCCGATATCTCGCTCAGCAAAGGAGCCGAGATTCGCGGAGTAAGTTCAGCGCCGGCATGCAAAAGAGGCGGGAGTCGTTTCGTGCGCAGGGCTTGTGCGCCAACGATGACCTGCCAAATGGCGCTTGCGCCGACGCTTTCTCCAAGCGCCGCCTTTGGCGCATAAACGCTCGCATTGGGCGCCGCCTGCAGCACAGCCGCGCGCTCTGCCAGGTCGACAAATGTTCCATTTGCGCTCGCGACGATCACTTTAGTTTGTTCATCTGCAAGATCGGAGAGAATTTGCATCATCCGTTCGCTCGCTTGCTGTTGCCGCGAAAAATTTGCGCCGGGATGAATTATGTCGATCGCAACCGGACCGTTGCGCGCGAGCAGGATTGCGCCGGCGCCTTCGCTCAGGATCATTCCTCTTGGAGGCTGGCAAAACAGCTCGATCGGTGGCGATTTTTTGAGCAGTCGCCATTTATGGTAGGCGTCGCAAAGCAGCCAGTCGGCTTCTTCGGTTCCGACTACAAGGCAGTACTCGATCGCTTGATTTGCCATTACGTCGCCAGCCATCCTCAGCGCGAGGAGCCCGACCGCGCCATCGCCAACCAATGTGTAACTAGTGCCGGTAATCCCGAGAATAGCGGCGAGATGGCTCGCCGGCGCGTTAAGAACTGTCTCTGGAAATAGCAATGGGCTTGCCGCCTGCGCGCCAATCTCAGCCACATCGTGATAGAAACGCTTCGTGTAAGCCACGCCACCGTTCGACACCGCAAACACGAGCGCCAGTCGGGCCATGTCGATCGTCCCAATTGTCGACCCTGCGTCCTCAAGCGCGTCCAACCCGGCAGCGGCGGCGAAATGGGAAATCGCGCTCGCGCGACGCAGTCGCGGATGCGGCGGCAAATCCTTCAGTGCGCTTTTTGAAACGGAGTAAACGGGATATGTTTTCTCACCAACCGCATCCGAAATCGTTTGCGCGGTTGCCTCTTCGCCGCATAGCAAACGATCCCAAACCGCATCTACCCCCCGCCCGAGAGGCGTGATCCAGCCCATGCCTGCGATCCGCAGATTCATGCCGCGATTTTCTGCAACACGATCGAAGCATTCGTGCCGCCAAAGCCGAAGGAATTCGAAAGGGCGATGTCGATCTTTGCCCTCCGCGATTCATTCGCAATAACGTTAAGATCGACATCTTCATCTGGAGCGTGGAAGTTTATGTTCGGTGGCAAGAATCGGTGCTGAAGGGACAGCAGGCAGACGATCGTTTCAATTGCGCCGGCTGCGCCTAACGAGTGACCCATCATGCCTTTGGTGGAGCTAACCGGTGCGCGCCCAAACAATTGTCGCGATCGCTTTTCCTTCCGCTGCGTCATTGAATGGCGTGGCGGTGCCGTGCGCGTTGATGTAATCGATCGCCGCCGGGGAAAGGCCCGCGCTGCGTAGAGCTTGTTCCATCGCCCGACGAGGTCCGTTTCCCGAAGGATCAGGCTGAGTGAGATGATGATTATCCGTGGAAATACCGTAACCAATGATTTCGGCCAGGATGCGCGCACCCCGGGCTCGGGCGACTTCGAGATTTTCGAGCGCGAGGACCGCCGCGCCCTCGCCGAGCACCATTCCACTGCGGTCCCGATCGAACGGCCGACATTTTTCAGGCGTCGCGGCTTGCAGCGAATCGAATCCGACAAACACCAGCTCGGAGAGCGCGTCGTAGCCACCCGTCAAAACGCGTTCGTATTTGCCGGAGCGCACGCACTCGAACGCATGTCCGATGGCGTTCGTACCGGAGGCGCAGGCGTTGGCAATGACTTGGCAAGGTCCGGAAATGCCGAAAGCCTCCCGCGCATCAACGACTGGTTTTTGTGGAAGATAATTCGCGATCCAGGTAGGCGACCTCCGCAAACTGCCATGGCGATTCAATGAGCGATAATAATCTTCACCAAACGACATCCCGCCACTTGTCGTGCCTATTACCGTGAGTTGCGGTTTAAATTTCGGCTGTTGCGCGAGGGCCTCCGCTAACGCGCAAATCATCATGTGGGAGGCTCGGTGCAACCGCTTGGCCTTGCGCCCATTTTCACACTGGGCAAAAAGGCGCTCATCCGGGATCTGACCGGCCGTTTTACATCGGCATTGATCGACTCGGAATCGAGTGACCCGAGAGACGCAATCTCTTCCTGTACGTAGGGAATCTAGCGTTTCAGTCAAGCCAAACCCGAGAGGGCTGACCACGCCAGCTGCGACTAGGGCGACGCGCCGGTTTTCATTTTTTACGTTCAAGGCGGCAAATGTTGACATTTTCTCGCTAAACTCATCGCGATTTTTGGTTGCTTTCCAAAACGAAGCACTTTACCAATGTGCCCGAAAGGAGAAAACAGCAGCTCGGAAGTTGGTGGATTGTCAGTTGAGTTTATTCAGCGGCGATTTGAAATCCGATAAGCGGGAACAGTGACCCAGCGGCGTTTTCCAGAGTAGACTCAAATGGCAACTAAACTATATGTGGGGAACCTCCCCTTCAACACAACCGAAAACGAATTGCAGGAGCTCTTTTCCCAAGCGGGCGCGGTGCAGGAAGTCATGCTGATGCAGGACAAATTTACCGGCAAATCACGCGGCTTCGCTTTCGTCACCATGGGTTCCGAGCAGGATGCTCAGAAGGCCATCGCCGAAATAAACGGCAAGACGATCGAAGGCCGGGCCTTGACAGTTAACGAGGCCAGACCTCGCGAAGCTCGACCGCCGGGAGGCGGCGGTGGCGGCTACGGCGGCGGCGGCGGCGGCGGGCGCAGAGATGGCGGACAGCGACGCGGTCGTTAAAAGCGCAAACTTTCTCTTTCTTTTATCAAGAGCGCTTGATTGTAGAGGTTAGGCGTTTTTTTGCTTCTGGGGAAAAGACGCAGTCGTTACGTCCGCGTCGGCACGCGCTTGCGAAGTTAGTTTAGCAACAACTCAACCGCATTAAGGAGCTCCGCGATTATGCCCGAGGATCCAGACTCATCCGATAACATTGAAGTCCCGCCTATTCCGAAAGAAACAGCTGGAGCGGTCGCTGGCGCCGCGCTTGGCAGTATGGCCGGTCCGGCTGGCGCAGTCGTCGGCGGAATTATTGGCGCGCTCGCCGGGAAAGCCGCGGCCAGTGGCCGACCGATCGTTCCGACGGTTAGGAAGAAGGTTTCGAAAGTCGTTCGACGCACCAAACGACCGGCGGTAAAAAAGCGCCGCCACGCTCGAGCGATAAAGAAGAAGCCGGCCCGGAGAGCTGCGAAATCACGCAAAGCTGCGGCGCGGGGCCGTCTAAAAACGAGAAGGGCCCGTCGAAGACCGCAATCTTCGCGGAAGAAACGCGCGAGCGCACGCCGGCGCCGGCGTTAGAAGAACGACTTGAATTGAAATTGGGCAGGGCTGGATTCGAACCAGCGAAGGCGTAAAGCCAGCAGATTTACAGTCTGCCCCGTTTGGCCACTCCGGAACCTACCCGTCAATGCGAGCGTTGATATAGCCCGCGCGCTGCGCCTCGCAAGTAATTTGGCCGCCCGGGCGCGGAAGTAATTGTCGATGTTCTATTCGAAAAACTCGGCGATCAACTTTACGACATGACGCTGCGCTTCACGCGAAATTTCCGGATAAATTGGCAGCGCCAGAGTTTCGCGCGCAGCCCTTTCGGCTTCGGGAAAATCGCCCGTATTGTAACCGAGATAAGCAAAACATTTTTGCTCGTGCAATCCGAGTGGATAGTAGATTGCCGTCTCGACCGCGCGCCTGGCTAGATGTTCGCGTAATTCGTCCCGGCGTGGCGCGCGAATCGCGTACTGATGGTAAATGTGATGGTTCCTTAGTCCGCCGGCTCGATAAGGCTCAGCCGGTAGCGCAATTTTTTCGGCTAAACCGGCGCGCGTGAATTCTTCCCGATAAAAATCCGCAGCCACCCGTCGCGCCGCCGACCACGTGTCCAGGTGCGGAAGTTTGACGGTCAGAATTGCGGCCTGAATTTCGTCGAGCCGGAAATTTCCGCCGATAAAATGATGCTGATAACGCGGTTCCATTCCATGCTGCCGGAAGATGCGCAATCGCTTCGCCAGCTTTTCGTCCCGGCAAACAATCATTCCGGCATCGCCGGCCGCGCCCAGGTTCTTTGACGGATAGAAACTAAAACAGCCGACCTCGCCCATGGTGCCCGCCTTACGCAGGCCCATGTGACCCGTGAGATATTCCGCGCCAACGGCTTGCGCCGCATCTTCGATGACTTCGAGATTGTATCGTTCAGAGATCGCGTGAACCGGATCCATATCGCAGCACAAGCCGAATAAATGGACTGGAATGATCGCACGAATTCTGCGTCCGGCGGTGTCACGCAGCTGGCCATGCGAATCGCGCTTGCACCGGTTCTCGATATACGACTCAAGCGCGACGAGCGAAACATTGTAAGTCCTTGGATCGACATCGACAAACAACGGCGTGGCGCCCACTCGCGCGATACAACCGGCCGTCGCGAAAAAACTGTAGGCGCTCGTGATTACTGCGTCTCCCGGCCCGATTTCAAGCGCCATCAGAACCGCGAGCAGCGCGTCCGTCCCGGATGAAACGCCGATCGCGTGAGGCGTGTCGCAATACGCCGCGATAGCCTTCTCGAATGCTTCCACTTTCGGGCCGAGAATGAACCGCTGACTTGCCACGACTTCATTGATCGCCATCCGGATTTGTTCCGCGAGGCCCTTGTATTGCTCGCTTAGGTCGAGAAGTGGAACCCGCATGGCGCGAATAGCTTGGCAGTTTCGTTCCGCGGTTCAATTCGAACTTTGACGGCAGCGCGGCGGCATTGACCGAGCACCTTGCCTAAGTTACGGTTTCGACCATGGCCCTGGTGCGCGGACTGTTTTGGTTCGTCCTTTTTCTTTTCTTCACGTTTTGCTTCATCGTTCTCTTCGAATACGGAACCCATGATTTCGCGAACGGTTTCCAAAAGGAGGCCGCGCGGCTAAAATCGTTCGTCATCAAAGAGACGAACAAAGTCGAAAAACCGAAGAAATAGCCCGGCCAAGGCCTTATTCTACGAACTCAATCTCAACCGGCCGGTCAATGAAACCCGAGCGTTTGGCGTCGCCGAGGAATTTCAGGATCGCAGCGCGTCCAGTTGCGCCATAATCGCGCGTGTAATCGTTCACGTACATGCCGATGAATTTTCCCGCTAGCTCCGGATTCATGTCGCGCGCATAAGGTAACGAATGGCGCACGGCTTCAGCGCGGTGGGCGAGGCCGAACTCGATGCTTTCTCGCACAATTTCGAGGAAATCCCGCCGAACAGTCGACGAAATATCCTTGCGCAAGACGTTGCCACCGAGCGGCAATGGCAGTCTGGTTTCACGTTTCCACCACTCGCCAAGATCGACAATCCTCTGAAAGCCCGATTGCGCGTAGGTCAGTTGGCCTTCATGAATAATCAAACCGGCGTCAGCGGAACCCTCGTTGATTGCGCCGAAAATTTGATCGAAAGGAACGACTACGTGCTTGAAATTTCCGAGGTAAAGTTGCAACGCAAGATAGGCGCTGGTCATGCGCCCTGGAACAGCGATGACGCAATCGCGCAGCCAGCGCTTAAGATCAACATCTTCCGGCAGCGCCGGCAGGGAACGCTTTGCGTTCGTAACAATGATTGGTCCGTAGCCATCGCCCATACTCGCGCCGCACGGTAGCAGCGCATATTTATCGGCAACGTAGGCATAGGCGTGGATCGAGATTGCGGAAATGTGCAGCTCACCTCGCAAAGCTCGCTCGTTCAAGGTTTGAATATCTTCGAGCCGGTGCTCGAAGCGATAACCGCGCAGGTCGATCTTCTTCTCCGCCATTGCATAAAACATGAAGGCGTCGTCAGGGTCGGGCGAGTGGCCGAGTGTGAAAACGTTCCGCTCCGGCGACATGACCGGATGCTATCTTTGAGGCGAAACGCGCGCAAACAATATGGCCGATGCGCCCGTTGCTATTTGCGTTATCGAGGCGTCTCCGATAATCTGAACCGCATGGCCAAATCGGGTCTCGGCAAAGGTCTGGGTGCGCTAATCGGCACCCGTCCATTACCCGAGCGAGTGGATGTCGATTCGGGTGAGAAGATTCATAATGTCAACCTGGCTAGCATCGTTCCGAGCTCATTGCAACCGCGCAAGGATTTCGCGCGCGAAGCATTGCAGGAATTGATCGATTCAATCCGGCAGCACGGGATCATTCAGCCGCTGATCGTCCGGCGAACCAATGGCGGGCACGAGCTCATCGCCGGCGAGCGGCGCTGGCGCGCGGCACAGGAAGTAGGGCTTACCCAGGTACCGGTGATTATTCGAACGGCGACAGATCTGGAAGTTCTCGAGCTTTCGCTGATCGAGAATTTGCAGCGCACCGATCTCAATCCGATCGAGGAAGCGCAAGGTTACGCGCGGCTTGCGGCCGAATTCGGAATCCGCCAGGAGGACATCGCGGTAAAAGTGGGGCGGAGTCGTGCGGCAGTGGCAAACTCGATGCGTTTGCTGGATTTGCATCCGCAAGTTCAAATCTGGCTTACCCAGGACCTGATCTCCGTTGGCCACGCCAAAGTGCTGCTCGCGCTAAAAGCTCCGGAGGAGCAATTGCTCGTTGCGGAAACGGTTTTGCGACACAGCTCAAGTGTCCGCGCAACGGAACGGCTCGTAGCCAGGCAGCTCGGGATGGCCCGAGTCCGGCGAAAGCCGCGCACTGGCGCATCGACCGTTAGTTCGGCGGCGATTGAAGATTTGCAAAACCGCTTGCAGCAAAAACTCGGGACGCACGTCACGATTCACCACGGCGAAAAACGCGGACGGATCGAGATTGAATATTATGGGAACGACGATCTTGAGCGGGTCGCTGCCGTTCTCGGTTTGAGGCCGAACGAAAGCTAAAATCGCGCGAACGCAATGCGGGGGGTGAGTGCAACTTTTCTGGTATTGTCCGCAACGATGACATCTCTCGTTGTCAATGAGGCTTTTGCTCAAAAGAAAATCTGGGAGGAGTTTTCCGGCGAAAACGCCTTGGCCCATGTGCAACAGCTTGTCGATCTCGGTCCGCGGACGCCCGGTTCCGCAGCGATCGAGAAATCTCAGGACTACATCGAAAAACAACTCAAATCGTACGGCTGGCAGGTAACGAAGCAGGCCTTCAGCGACGAGACGCCACGCGGAAAAGTTCGCTTTGTTAACCTGATCGCTCGATTTGGAGGAACCACGATCAAAACCAGGACGCCGCCGTCGTTCCTCTTATGTTCGCATTACGACACCAAGACATTTGACACGATTCGCTTTGTCGGCGCGAACGATGGCGGCTCGAGCACGGGCTTGCTCCTGGAAATGGCGAGAGTTCTTGCGCGGAACCCGCGCCTCGCCGCCAAGGTCGAGCTGGTGTTCTTCGATGGCGAAGAGGCCTACGTAGACTTTTCCGAGATTGATGGCCTCTACGGGAGCCGTTATTTTGCAAGACAGCTGACAGAAGCTAAAGCGAACAAACAATTCCGCGGCGGCATCCTGTTCGACATGGTCGGCGATCGCTCTCTCGACGTTACACTTCCGCCAGACTCACCCCCGCAAATGACCCGCGACATCTTTGCCTCGGCCGACGCGCTCAACCTACGAAATTACTTCACCTATTTCGATCAAAACATCACCGATGATCATTCGCCCTTGAACGCCATCGGAATTCCCACGATCGACATCATCGACTTTGATTTCCCGTGGTGGCACACAGTTGATGACACGATCGACAAGCTCAGCGCCCAAAGCCTTCAGACTGTCGGGGCCGTCGCAGTGTATTACCTGGCTGAGTTTGCGTTTAAATGAGCCGCAGACTTTTCATTTTGTTATTGCTGCCAGGTGCTTGCCTTGCCGGCGTTGTCTCCGCCTTTTTGATTTGCGGTTCAATCGCTGGTCGCGATGCAATTGGAATTTTGTTCGGGCGGGGGCACTTGCTGGCGCTCGCACGTGGCAGCGGGATTTATGAAGTGGATCTGGAACGCGCCCTTTCCGAGTCGCGTTACGCGAACGGCGCCAATGAGAAAAGGTCGCCAAGATATCGACGAGCGTTTGATTTTGAGGCGGCTGGTTTCAAACGCCGAGGCTCGCTCGCTCGCGGCGCAAGAGAAAGTCTCCAGAGCAGAGATCGAGCGCGAATTGAATCTGCTTCGGTGGCAGTTTCGAGATGAAAAATCGTGGACTTGCGCCTTGCAATTTAGCGGCCTTTCCGTGGGATCGCTTCGCCGGAACGTCGCGGACGACTTGCGCGCACGTCACTGGGTTTTTCGGCAGGCCACATCGCATGCCGATGTAACGGCAGATGAGTGCCGGCGTTTTTACGACACGAATCAAGATAGCTTCTTGCAACCCGCGCGCCTTCGAGCCAGTCACCTGTTTTTGGCAGCGCCGCCGGAGACGCCGCCCGAGATTGTCGATGCAAAACGCGTTGCGATCGAATCGCTTTCGACTCGTCTCGCTAGCGGTGAGAATTTCGCCGAGTTGGTCGGGGAGGCTTCCGAGGACGAAGCGACGAAGACACGCGGTGGAGATCTCGGATATTTTTCGGCCTCGCGAATGCCATCGGATTTCTTTTTCGAGGTGCTGAACCTGCGCGTTGGACAAATTAGCCAGCCCATCCGGACCCGCCTCGGGTTTCATCTTGTCAATCTGACCGACCCGATGCCGGCGCGGCAGATTGCCTTCGATGAAGCGCGCAGCGACATCGCCGCCGCTCTCGAAGACCGGAAGCGCGGTGCCGCCGTGGAAAAGCTGGATGTCGATCTTTGCGCTGATGCCAGCTGGTTGGGCTGGCCGCGCTAAAAGACGGTTCGATCGCGAACTTCTGGATTGCGTGGCGGCCCATTTCACCGCAGGCTGAAGGGGCGGTCATCCTCGGCGAGACCGCGTGAACCGGACATGGCCCGTCGACTAAAAAGGAATGTTGGAGTGATCGGACTCGGCATCATTGGAAGCCGAGTGACAGATAATCTTCGCCAGAAGGGGTTCCCCGTTTTCGTTTGGAACCGCAGTCCGCGCCCAGTTCCAAATTTTGTCGGCGCGCCCGCTGAAGTGGCGGAGATGTGCGATTACATCCAGATTTTTGTCTCTGACGATGATGCGCTTTTGGACATGGTAAGGCAAATGGCGCCGGCATTAGCGCCTCGCCATATCGTCCTCGCTCATTCCACGGTGGCTCCGCATTCCATGCGAGCTGCGGCCGATATCGTGGAGCGCCGCGGTGCGCGCTTTATCGAAGCGCCCTTCACCGGCAGCAAGAGCGCGGCGGAGAAGGGCGAGCTCGTTTTTTACGTGGCTGGAGACGAAGCAGCCCTGCGCGAAGCGCGACCAATTCTGGAAGCCAGCGCCAAAGAAATCATTGAAATCGGCGAAATCGGTCAAGCCACGATTATTAAACTGGCAACGAACATCGTGACGGCTGCGAGTGTCCAAGCCGTGGCGGAAGCTCTGGCCCTTATTTACAATGCCGGAATAGCGCCGGAGAAGCTCACGGCCGCGATGCAAGGGAACGCAAGTAACTCCGGCACGGTATCAATGAAGTTGCCGAAAATGATCGCGGGCGATTTCGAACCCTACTTTTCCATCAAGCACATGCTTAAAGACATGCAGATCGCAAGTCGCGTCGGCTTGTCGCACCACCTCGAATTGGCGGTAACGGCTGCCGCGCGTGATCGGCTCCTCGAGCAAGACCAGCGCGGACACGGCGATGAAGATTTCTCGGCCGTTGTTCGTAAGTATTTCCCTGAGATTCGGCCAGCCGACCGCTTTCAACCAGAGTTGGAGTTATTTGAAAAATCACCGCCGATCGAACCGGCGGCAAACTTGACGAGCATGGGCGAAGTCGCAGCCGAGGCGCCAATTGTCGATGTCGCCCCAGCGGCCGACACAGCAGTACCAGCTGGAGCCGCAAGCTTTTGAAATAACAACACAGCTACCGCCCGAGAGCGATTTTTCTGCACCCTCCATTTCTGAACAGCAGGAGCCGCAGCCCGAGACTCAAAATATTGGCATCGCCGAAACAACGCCGGAAGCGGTGCCGGAAGCGGCGCCGCCAGATGAAACGTCATCCCACCTTGGGTTGCTTGCGAGGTTGCTCCGCCGCGGAGGCGACGGTGGTGGCGATTATTGAAAGCAGCATTGCGTTTGGGAGAGGATGACGGCGCGGCTCCATTCGCTCGAACCGGCATTCTTCGAACTTTCTGCTCGGGCGAAACTTCGCGTTAGCGGAGACGACCGGCTGCGTTTCCTGAATGGGCAACTTACCAACGACGTTCGTAAAGCGTCGAGCTCGGCTGCGCTCGAGGCCTGCATTTTGACGGCGAAAGGCAAATTGGAGGCTCATGTTTTCCTTACCGCCGAACCGGAGTGCTTCGTCCTTGACGCCGATCCCGGGCTTCGAACGTCACTCCAGCCGCGGCTCGAGCGCTACATCATTGCTGACGATGTCCGGATTGAAGACGTGAGCGATCGATGGTCGATCTTTCACATTTTGCAGACGCCCGCCCCGCCGCTGCCAAGCAAGTGCAGAATCATACTTGCGAATCGTTTTGCCCGGCCCGGCTGGGATGTTTGGACCTATGCCGGAGGGCGCGACGAATTGTTTCGACAATTGTCAGGAAGGTTCACTTTTTGCGATGCCGACCGTGCGGAAGTTTATCGGATCGAACAAGGTATCGCCAGGTGGGACCGCGAGTTGACCGGGGACATCATTCCGACCGAAGCGAACTTGGAAGAACGGACAATCGATTACGAGAAAGGCTGTTACGTTGGTCAGGAAGTAATTTCGCGTATAAAAATGTCGGGCCAAACGAACAAAAAGCTGTGCGGCTTGGCTTCGGGGAACGACTCGCCAATGGAACCTGGAATGCGGCTGTTTCCGATAGGATTGGAAAAAAAAGAAGTCGGGTGGGTCACAAGCGCCACGCGCAGTGAGCGCCTGGGAAAACAAATCGCCCTTGGTTACGTGAAACGCGGCGTTAATTCTACGGGGGCCAAATTAGAAGCAGTAATTCCGGATAAGAACGATCGCTGCTGTCAGAGTGGCGATTGTTGATCTCCCATTCGATTCGATGACTAATCTGTAATCTCCTTTGTTCCCGCGAATTGCGTAATTTTCGGTCTTGCGTTTTAAAGACCGAAGCGTGTAAAGTCCATGCCTTACTCTGTTCAGAATTCATGAACCAAAGATTGCTCTCAGAAATCGGCCGCACCCAGCGGCTGGAAATTCTTAACTCCCTCAAGCGCACCAAGGGGATGTCCGTCAATGAGCTCGTTGACAGAATGAAGATGAGTTACATGGGCATCAAACAACATTGCCTCACCCTCGAGCGCGATGGCTATCTTGATACCTGGCGGCGTCCGCAAAAGATGGGTCGGCCGGAAATGGTTTACCGCCTGACGCGCCGCAGCCACGACCTCTTTGCGACGGATAGTAATCAGTTTACGCTCGAGCTGCTCCGGTCGAGCCGGGAGATTTACGGACCGAACGCACCCGAAAAACTGCTCTACAATGTCTTTGAGAAAAAAACCGCCGCGTTGAAAGCCAGGGTGAAAGGAGAGACCGTCACGGACCGCGCAAAATGGCTGGCCAGGGTCCGAGATGGCGAAGGCCATATGGCGCAGTTTCTCATGGGAGAGAAGAGCGGCCCTCAGATTCTCGAGTGTCATTCACCGATTGTGAATCTGCTCGACCGATATCCAATTGTTGGCCGGTTGGAGCAGGACATGTTCGAGGCGATCCTCGGGACGAACGTGCGCCGGGAGGAAACGCGCACGTCTGGACAGTACGAGTGCGCGTTTTATTTCACAGCTTAGTCGCTATGTCGCTCTCGTCTTGAGGGGTTGACCTAACGATTTCTCCTTTCGCGGCCGATAAATTTCAGTTGATTGATGGCCCATGCTTCGGGCGTTTCCTACCGCAGTCATCGAAAATCTCCAGCCGTTGATTGATGGCGGGCGCTATCAGACCAAGCACGTGGTTGGTGAAGATCTCGTGGTCGAGGCGGATGTATTCAAAGATGGTCATGACGTAGTCGCAGCGGTTCTAAAGTGGCGCGTTGTCGGCGAGAGCCGATGGCACGAAACGCCAATGAGTTTCGTCGATAACGACCGCTGGCGCGGGGTTTGTACGCTCTACGAGTCGGGTGTCTACGAGTACACGGTCGAAGCCTGGACCGATACTTTTCGCGGGTGGCAGCGTGAGTTCGCCACAAAATTCGAAGCGGGCGTCTCTGTGCTTACGGCGGAAGCGTTAGAAGGCGCCGCTCTACTCGAAGCAGCCGCGCAACGCGCCCATGGCAGCAGCGACGCGGCGCGTCTGCATGAACTCTCGAAAAACATTCGCACGAGCGAGAGCGCGCAAATAAACGAGATCGCGCATTCGGGCGAGCTCGAGGTCCTGATGGCGAGCTATCCTGATCGCTCCGGCGCGACTCAATATGTGCCGCCGCCGCGCGTAATCGTCGATCGTCCGGTGGCGCAGATGGCCGCCTGGTACGAATTTTTCCCGCGCTCGGCGGAGGGCCGCGGCGATCGTGGATCGACATTTCGGGACTGTTTGCCGCGGGTCGACGATGCAAAGGCAATGGGCTTCGACGTAATTTATTTTCCACCTATCCATCCGATCGGTCACACCAATCGGAAAGGCCGCAATAATTCCGTGATTTGCGAGCCTGGTGATCCTGGCGTGCCGTGGGCGATTGGGAGTGAAGCGGGCGGACACAAAGCGGTCGAGCCGGCGCTTGGCACACTTGAAGATTTCGACTGGCTTCAGGGCGAAGTCCGGAAACGCGGGATGGAGATCGCTCTCGATTTCGCGATCAACTGCTCTCCCGATCATCCTTACGTTAAGGAACATCCGGATTGGTTTTACAAGCGACCGGATGGCTCCATTAAGTATGCCGAAAATCCGCCGAAGAAGTACGAGGACATTTTTCCGCTGAATTTCCGGTGCGAAAACTGGCCCGAGCTCTGGGCGGAGATGGTCAGCATCATTCTTTTCTGGGCGAAGCGGGGTGTGCGCATATTTCGGGTCGATAATCCGCACACCAAGCCGTTCGCATTTTGGGAATACGTCGTAGCTCGCGTCCGCGAAAAATATCCGGACGTGCTCTTTCTTTCCGAAGCGTTTACGAGGCCGAAGATGATGAAAGCACTGGCCAAAGCCGGTTTCACGCAGAGTTACACCTATTTCACCTGGCGGAATTCGAAACAGGAACTAACCGAATATTTTACCGAGCTGACGCAAACCGAGATGCGCGAATATTTTCGGGGCAATCTCTGGCCGAACACGCCCGATATCTTGCCCTTTTTTCTTCAGGATGGCGGCCGACCGGCGTTTGTGATTCGGGTCGTGCTCGCCGCCACGCTCTCGACCCTTTACGGCATCTACAGCGGATACGAGCTCTGCGAGAACGAGGCGTTGCCCGGCCGCGAACAGGTACCTCGATTCCGAGAAATACCAATATAAGGAGCGTGATTGGAACGTGCCGGGAAACATCAAGGATTGGATCACGCGACTAAATCGGATCCGAAAAGAAAACCGTGCACTGCATTTTTACGACAACTTGCGTTTCTACCACGCCGACAACGACGCAATCCTGTTTTACGGCAAAATCACCGCCGCCCGCGACAATATCATTTTGGTGATGGTCAATCTCGATCCGCATCGAAAGCAGCATTCCTATGTCGACGTCCCGATCGATGAGTTTGGTTCGATGGAGGGCGACACTTATCAAGTCCACGATCTCTTGAGCGACACACGTTACATTTGGCGCGGTCGCCGCAATTACGTAGAGCTCGATCCCGAAATCCAGCCGGCGCATATCTTTCGCGTTCGGCGCTGGATCGGGGATGAGCGATTTGCCTAGCAACTTCAATCGCAAAGGCGGGTTTAGCAATAAGGCGGTTATTTGCATCCAGCGCTGCTCCGCCTATCATTACAGGACTTTCGGCATGAAGATTTTATTTCCGGTGATCGCCGCGCTGGCGACCGCAGTTCCTTTGCTCGGACAAACCGTCACTACGAGCGCAACGCCGGCCCTTATCCCCGACATTCCGCACGGGTCGACGGTCCTGGACGCATTGCGCAACGCCGGCCCAGTGATTGTGCCCCTGTTTCTTTTGTCGATCTTCTTTGTCATGCTCGTGGTTGTTTATTTGATGACGATCCGACGCGGCTCTGTTGTCTCGAGCGGGTTTATGGCGACGGCCGATGCGCTCTTGCGGAAACGCGATTATCTCGGGTTGCTCGCCGTTTCGAATCGACATGGGGAAGCAATTGCGCGCGTTGTACAAAAAATGCTCGATTTCACGACCAAGAATCCGAATGCGGACTTTGGTCAGGTTCGTGAGATCGCCGAGACGGAAGGGAGTCGCGTCGCCGCAAGCCTCAATAACCGGGTGACCTATCTCGCTGACATTGGGATGATTGCGCCGCTGCTCGGTCTGCTTGGTACTGTGCTTGGCATTATTCGCTCTTTTGGCGCGCTCGGCGCGGACCTGGGCACCGCTCGCTACGTCTTGCTTTCCAAAGGCATCAGTGAGGCTTTGGTTAACACCTGTGCCGGACTCGCCATCGGCATTCCGGCGATGATTTTCTATGCCTACTTCCGCGGCAAATCGCAAAAGCTAATTTCGGATTTGGAATCCGCCACTACCCACGTCCTGGCCTTGCTTTCTTTGCAATATGATAAGCGAACCGAACGGGTTCCCGTGCTCCTCGAGGAGGAACTTTAGGCCGACAACCCGTTAGTGATCGCAAGGTCGACATCATTATTTTCCTGATATGAATTTGCGCGGTCGCGCTCCTTTGCAGCATCCGGGCATTCAGCTTGCGCCCTTGGTCGATGTTCTGTTGCTGCTTTTGATTTTCTTTCTGCTCACTTGGAACGCCGCCCGAAATGAAAACGAGCTCGACGTGAAAGTGCCGAAGGCTTCGGCGGCCAAGGACAAGAGCGCGCCGGTTGGCGACGTAGTTGTTAACGTGAAAACGGATGGCAACGTCGTGGTGAACCGCCGAACCCTCACCAGCCCCGAGTTGAGCGAATTATTGAAGGGCCTAGTCCAGCTTAACTCCGAGCAAGCAGTCGTGATCCGCGGTGATGAAGCAGGCGCCTACAAGAACATTATTGGCGTTCTGAACACTTGCACTGAAGCCGGCATAACGAACGTGGCTTTCGCGACGGCCAAATGAAAATTGCGCGCAGCGCGGCCGGTCTTTTGGGACTGGCACTGCTGTTTTGGATTGTTGAAGCGGCGCCGGCTCAACGACTGCCTGAGGTCCGTCGCGCTCAGCCCGCAGACGAATCGCCGCTGCCACCCGAGGCTCAGGTTGAACCGCCGATGACCGCTCCGGCTGAGACGGAAATTCCCGATCGCCGCCAGCTCGATTACGCGAACGCGCTCTTCACTCGCAAACTCTACGACCTCGCCATTCCGGAGTATCAAAAATATCTCGATGACTACCCTGGAGCGTCCGGGCGCGCGAACGCTTATTTTTCACTCGGCGAGTGTTACCGAAATCTCAATAAGGCCTCAAGTGCTCGCACCAATTTCCAGAGAGTGCTAAATGATTATGGCGAGAGCGACTTTGCCGGCCCCGCCGCCTACGCTCTGGCCGAAATGGCGTTCACCCAGAAGGATTACTCGACTGCGCTGCCGCTATTTCACCGTTCCGCTGCGAAATCAAAGGAGTCCGCCGTCGCGCTTTCCGCGCGTTATTTCGAAGCGCGCTGCCTTGAATCTCTCGATCGCAAAGATGAAGCTTGCGACATCTATCAGCAGGTCGCCGACGCGAAAGACCCCAATCCTTATCGCGAGGACGCCCGTCAAACCGCCGCTGCGATTGCGCTGGCGCGGGGGCGGAAGAGCGATGCGCTTAGACAATACGAGGCGCTCTCGAACGAGACGCAAAAGCCTGCGTTGAAAGCGGAAGCGACGGTTCGCGCCGGCTTGATCGCGGTCGATCTTCAACAGCCGGAGAAAGGCAAGGTCGACAAGGCAATGGGCGACAAAGCGATGGCGCTGCTGCAAAAAGGCCGTTCCTTGCCCGAGGCGGGTCGTTGGCGCCCGCTCGCGCAAGTCGGCATTTTCCGGGTGGAGTATCAGTCGGGCCAATACGCGCAGTTGCTGGCCGATTACAAGAAGGTACAGCAACAGGTTCCGGAGGAAGCTCGCGCCGAGGTGATGTTGTTTGCGGCCAACAGCCAGCGGCAGCTTGGACGCGCTCCTGAAGCCGAAGCGATTTATCGCGAGATCATTGAGAAATATCCGAATCGTGAAGAAGCCAAGGACGCCCGCTACCAGCGGCTGATTAACATCTACAACTCGGATCCTTCGACGCTTCCGCCCGAAGTGGACGAATTTCTGGCGTCAAATCCTACCACCGAGCGGGCCGATCAAGCGAAGCTGCTTAAAGCCGAGGCGCTTTACAAACAACAAAATCACGAACGGGCCGCGCCGATTTACGCCGAGCTTCGCTCTTCTCAGCTTTCCCCAAAACTCCGGGCGGAAGCGGCTTACAAGCTCGGCTGGTGTTACATCCAGTTGAAAAATATTCCCGGAATCGTGGAAGCTTTCAGTTACTTCGTCCAGGCATTTCCGGACAACCCCCAGGCGTCTTCCGCCTTTGCTCAGCGCGCGCTCGCTTATCAGGAAGACAAAAATTACGACACCGCTCTCTCTGATTGGAACATGATACTGACGAAGTACCCGGGCGCACGGGAGAGGGAAGAGGCGTTGCAACACAAAGCGCTTATCCTTGGCCAGCAGCAAAATCCCAAGGGGATGAGCGACACTTTTCGCCAGCTGCTGAAAGAATTTCCCAAGAGCCCGGCGGCGGCTCAGGCCCAGTACTATATCGGCAAGGCTTCATTTGAAGCCAGGGATTACAAAGCGGCGCTGCCTCCCCTGAATGCGGCGCGTCAACTGAACAAGGACCAATACTACAATCCTGCCACGGTTCGCATCATCTCTTCCTATTTCGGTTTGCGCGATCGCACCGCCCTGACAAAGGAGATCGACGGCTTCTTCGCGGCGAATCCCACCGGCAACATCCCCGGTGAAATCCTGGAATGGCTCGGTATGCAGTATTACAACGAGAAAAATTATGCCGCGGCCGAGAAATATCTCGGCGTCCTTGGAAAGATCGACAACCCGCCCAACGTCAAACCCGATTTCTGGTTCTATCTTGGAGACGCGGCGGCCAAGCTCCAAAACTTCGATGAAGCGGAGAATGCGTTTGGAAAATACTTGCAAGTCGCGACCGATCCGGCTGGGAAGGCGAAAGTGCTGCTGGCGCTCGGCGCGGTGAAAGTCTCCGCCCACAAAGCGGACGACGCCCAGAAAATCGCCGAGCAAATCATGACGCTCCAACCGGAGGGACGGGTCAACGCCGAGGCGCGTCTTCTCGCCGGCGATGTCCAATTCGAGCGCGGCCATTTCGAAGACGCGGGCAAAGCATTCATGGGTGTTGCCTTGCTTTATGATGATCCGGCCATCACGCCGCGCGCTCTTCAAAAGGCGGCGGTGGCCTATCAACGCGCGGGCAAAACGGAAGAAGCCGATAGGGTAGCTCGGCAGTTGCGCGAGAAATATCCGAATTACGCCGGTGGCTAGTGGAAAGCGCCGGATCGGGAGCGTTCGGCGGTGTCGTTTATCGCATCTTTATCGAACGAAAACCCGCCCCATCCGTCAGTTAATCCCGACCGCAAGCGTCTCGATCGGTAGCGGCGCGAGAAATTGTTGTGCGTCGTCGATTTGCAAGACCGGCCGCGCCAAATGTGCGGCAAGAAAGCTCGTATCGGGCAAAGCCGCGATGCCGGCTTGGGCGATGATCTCGCATTTGGTCAGTTGTTCGATCGTGCGCGAGAGCTTCGCGGTTAGATCGCGATTGTCCGTAAACTGGATCGTGCAAATGCCGGGCCCGGTTGCTTCGACAAAGGGGGCAAGCGTGAACGCGTGCTGAAGCAAAATTTGGTCGATCAATTTTTCGTTCGCATAGGCGCGCGCTTTAATCACGATTTGCAAATATCGCGCTAGAGCCTGACTCGGTGTCATTCCTTTGCGAACCCCGACCGATTCGGCGGCGTGATTGAGCTCGATAATGACCGGTTTATTTTCCCGTTCCTCGATCAGTCCCACCGGCTTACTGCGCAAGTGCGGTTGATGACGCATCGCCGCTTGCAAATAAAAATTCGGCAAATAAATCGTCGCAAACATCAATTCGCTCTAGCAATGACGCTTTCCGTGCGGTTGAGATGCGCTCGTTGAATTCGAAAGCACAATCGCGACACCGGGTCCTCGGTTTCAAAAGTTTTCAGCGTCCACGAGTTTTCGAGAACAATCTTGAGTTGGGCGCTGCTCACCATGCTTTGGCGGCTCAAAATCAAACACGCAGTCGGTGCCGTTTCGACCAGGCGTTGCAAACGATACCAGCTCGTCTGCGGAATTTTTCGCAACTCCTCCGATGCATTCAGAATAAGATCGACAACCACCAACGGAAAATTGCCGTCGCGTAAAAGGAGGTCGGCCGCTTTGATCGCATCAAATGCTTTGCGGCAACGCACCCAAAGCAGATGACCTAAGCACGCGTTCCCAAACGATTGAGGATCGAAAGAATCAGCGCCATCAATCAGCGCCAGAAAATAACGATCGTGCTCGGCGATGTGGAGAAGCCCATGAATGAGCGATGCGGTGCCCGCGCTGATTTGTGGGCTGATCAATTCCGTGATTGCGCTTTTGGGCAATCCGCCGCCGATTGCTTGATCGAGAAAAGATAAACCGGTGACTAAACGCGTGCCCGCGGGCGGAGCGGGGTGGGGGAAACGTTCCGCCAGCAGGTTTCGAAGATCGGAGCCGGCGGGAGCCAAGCGAGATGGACGGGCAGCCCGGGAGGGTGAGTCATCAATCTTGCCGCTCGTTGCCATCGGAGAAAGATGGCACGAGCCTCGAATACGTTCAACTGAACATTAACGATGTTTCCGGCGCTCTTGCTTGCGCACCAGCGACACCATTACACCCTGAATCTTTAACTCCCGGGCCGGAATCAGATTCGGATACCGCGGGTTTTCCGCCTTTAAATACGGCCGGCCATGCTCCACCACGTATCGCTTGAGCGTGGTTTCACCATCGATCAGCGCCGCGACGATATCACCGTTCTGCACATCCTTGCTCTCTTCCATGATCACGACGTCCCCATCGACAATGTGAGCCCCGATCATCGAGTCTCCCCGGACCCGGAGCGCAAACGTTCCGCGATGTTTTGAGATATTGGCCGAGTGCATATCGAGGGAAACGTGTCCCTCGATGGTCTGCTCGGTTAGGGCCGACATTCCCGCTGGAATCTGTCCATAAATCGGCACGTCGGTTATGCGGACTTTTTGCAGCGGCGTAATCAGAGCTCGCGCTTTGCCTGGGTGACGTTCCAGGAAGCCCTTTTGCTCGAGCGCCGCGATGTATTGCATCACCGACGTCTGACTCGCAAAGCGAAAATGGCTTTGGATTTCACGGGTGCTCGGCGTAATCCCTTTTTCCCGCTGCTCGCGCTGGATAAAATCGAGAACGTTTTTCTGCCGGTCCGTCAGCATGCTCTACAATCGCCATGCTCTGCACCCGCGCAAGTTCAAATGAACAGATAACGCTTGTTCCAATTAAACGGCGAAACTTTCGCCGCAGGAACAATGGGCGACGGCGTTCGGGTTCGTGACTTTGAATCCGCCTTTTTGCAAGTCTTCGCTGTAATCGAGCACCGAGCCGCTGACGAAGAGTGCGCTCTTTGGATCGACAACGAGGCGCACGTTCGACGCCTGGACGAGAATGTCGCGCTCTTTCGGGCCATCCACTAAATCCATCGCGTATTGAAGGCCGGAGCAACCGCCGCCGATTACGGCCAAACGCAGCGCGCCGTTTGGATTCCCTTTTTGCTCGAGCAATGACGCGAGCCTGCGAACCGCGTTCTCGGTGACTCTGATCAACCGTTCGTTCCCGATCTTGTAATTGAGGGGCGATGTTTCAGTCGCTCATTGAAGCAAATCTGGAAACCAGGAGGAGGAACAGATTAACAGGATTTTACTAATTCCATTTTAGCCGGTTCACCTAATCCAGTAAATCCTGTCGAAAGTTTTCCTCCGCGATTGCCTCAACGTCGGCGAGAGTCGACACCTGCGAGAACTTTTCGCGCAATCGTTTCGCCTCCGGCATGCGCTTCGAATAAGCCATCAACCGCGCGCGCATCGAGCGGATCGCCGGTTCTTCCGCGCCCCATTCACGAATGGCGAGTTCGCAATGGCGCAAAATTAGTCTCCATTTCTCATCCATTCCTGGTGGATCGATAACCGCGCCGGTCGCCAGATAAGCTTCCGTCTCGCGGAAAATCCACGGCGCGCTCATCGCCGCGCGGCCGATCATTGCGGCAGCAATTCCGGTTTCGCGGCGACGCTTCGCGACGTCCGTCGCGCTCGCGAGATCTCCGTTGCCAATGACAGGAATTGAGACGGCGGCGGCGACGTTGGCAATCACAGCCCAATCCGCCGCGCCGGAATAACCTTGCTCACGCGTGCGGCCATGCACGGTGAGCGCGGCGATCCCGCTTCGGCAAGAATTCGCGCGACGCTCACAGCGTTGATGGAGTCGGCGTCCCAGCCGATGCGGATTTTCGCTGTTGCCGGCAGCGGCGCAATCGCGCTGACCACCGCGCCCGCGACATTGGCCAGCGTCGGACAATCTTTGAGCAAAGCCGAGCCGCCATTTTTGCAGACGACTTTGTTGACCGGGCAACCAAAGTTCAGATCGATAAAGTCCGGGCGCACCCAATCGACGACTTGTCGCGCCGCCTCCGCCATGTGCTCGGCGTTCGCGCCGAAAAGTTGGACGCCGATCGGCCGCTCGATTTCATCGAAGTCGAGATATTCGCGGGTCCGCTCGTTGCGCCGGAAAATTCCTTCGGCCGAAACGAATTCGGTCGTGAGAACATCGGCACCGTATTCTTTGCAAAGTTGCCGGAAAATTTTGTCCGACACGCCGGCCATGGGCGCGAGGAACAGCGGAAACGCTTTGGAAACCAGGGCAAAGCTGCATTCGTGGGTCTCTATTGTCTCACAAATACCGCCGTCTGCAGGTGGATCGAGCTCCGTCGGGCGATGCCAAATTTGCGGCTTCGCCGCCATTATTTTTAGCATCGAGCAAGGGACTGCTCGATCCACCAAATTTTACGCGGCGCTTTTCAGCAGTTGCGCGACTTCGTTCTGCACGCTTTCCAGTTCGTCCAGCCGCAAGCCAGGGTCGGGCACGATGAAAACGTCGCCGGTCGCGCCGTGTTCATAAATCAAGAGCCGGCCCTTGCCGGCGTTCTTCGGTCTTGATTTGCTTGAGAACGCGTTTCCGCTCGAGCATCGCGGCCAAAACGTAACAGGCATTCGCCGGCGGATTCTCCGAAGCGATCAGGCGCCGAAAAAGTTGCTCGGCGTTTTCTTTCGCCAATGGCTCCGGATGTTTCCGGCACCGGCTCATAACGCGTTTTCCAAAATGAAAACGGCTGGATGTTTTGGTTCCGAGTTTGTCCATGCCTTCCTCGCTCAAATCTTCGCGGCGAAAACCTTCAGCGTCGCGAAAGAGCAGTGTGTAAAAATATTCGCCCGGACTCGAACGGCCGCTGGGTCGCGGCGCAGACGTGTCGGCGCGATGTTTGATCGCCCATTCGTTCGGCAACGGGTTCATCGCGCAAATATACGTCGCGCTGTCGCGAGTTGAAAGCGTGGCGCTTCGCGGTTCGTCGCACGCAAATAGAGCAAGTAGAGCCCGATCATCGGTAAAGATCAGGTTCGGCGTCCACGCGGCCACGAGCGGCGAGATCCGGTCGCCTTCACCCAGCGCGAGAAAAAGGTGCGTGAGAAAATTCATTGAGAAGACGAGAACGACCGCGCTGGCGACGCTCGCCAGAACGCCTCGGCGCGAATAACCGATGCCGAGCGGCGCCGCGATGCAAACCACTACCAGACAGGTCCACGGCAGCGCGAGCCGATAATGGAGATGGGTGCGAAACGGCGCGAGCAGAGCAATCGGGAAATCGGAGTTGAAGTGGAGATACTCACGCAGCTCTGGAAAACTCAAATACTCCGCGCGTTCGTTGGCGCTGCCGAGGCGAAACGGCGTTTCGGTCCATTGGTCGATCTTTGAGCGAAGGATAAAATTTTTTCGTCGGTGATATTTCCGGCGGTGTCGTACTGGACCACCTTCACTTGCTCCAGCTCCCACGTCTTTGTCTCGGGATGATAAATCGGCGCGCGCGGCGAGATAATTTTCGACAATGTTGTCGTGCGCGTCCTGTTGCAGCACTTGCACATGTGTTAAAAATGTCGTGGCCGGGCCGGAAACTTTGGATGAACCAGGTCCGCAAATCGGTCCGATTGCGGAATATTTGCCCCTGGATGGTTGACTTGATGGGAACGCGCGGTCGCGATGAAGTTCTTCTTTGCCAGTTCGGCGTGCGGCGCGAGCTGATAATTGAGGGCCAGGCTTGCCCCGACCGTAAGCAAACCCATGCCGATCAACGGCAACAGCACCCGCGGAATGCTTATCCCAGCCGTCAGCATCGAGACGATCTCGTTCGCCCGCGACATCCGCCCGAGCGAAAAGAGCAGCGCCAGCAAAAGCGACACCGGCAACAGGATGATGAAAACTTCGCGGCACCTGGGCAGCGTAATATCGCACGGTCAGTAGAACCCGAAATGTTCGTCGATGAAGGTCGAGATGTTATCGCTGATATCGAAAATGAGCCAGATCGAGATAAACCCGGCGATGCAGTAAAGGTAAGCCTGCAAAAAATTGCGAATGACGTAGCGATCGAGCAGTTTCACAGGAATTTCGAATTTCGATGTAGCGAATTACAATAGCAACTTTCGCAGCGAGATTTCCCCGATAATAGCCCAGCGTTTTAACGCTGGGCTTTGGTTGGAGAGACCAACCGAGTCCCGAAAGGGATGGACGAAGATATTGTTTGACATCCCTTTCGGGGACTCTGGAAAGGCCGTTATGATTACCCAGCCTTAAAAAGCTCGGCTATTTTCGCATGATTGCGCTGAAAGATTCTCTCGGCACCGAATTCGTTGAGCGTGTTCGGGCCATCTTTTCCGAGAACGGACCTCTTTCGAAAGCGAAGAATTTCGAGTTTCGCCCGCAACAGCAGGAGATGGCGCTGGCCGTGGCGCGGGCACTGGAGGAAGACCGGCATCTGGCGGTCGAAGCGGGCACCGGCGTTGGCAAATCGCTCGCTTATCTTGTCGCCGGCGATCCTGTTCGCGCTCGAGCACCACAAGAAAGGCGATCGTCTCGACCCAAACGATCAATCTCCAGGAACAACTTCTTCATAAAGACATTCCGATCTTAAAAAAATCCTGCCGGTCGAGTTCGAAGCCGCGCTCATGAAAGGCCGGCAAAATTATGTTTGCCCGCGCCGGCTCGAGCGCGCGCTCCAAAACGCAAATGAACTTTTCACCGGGCCCGAGCAAAACGAACTGACCCGGCTGGCGGAATGGGCCGGCGCCACCCGCGACGGTTCGCTCAGCGATTTACCGATCGAACCCGACCCGAAGGTCTGGACGCAGGTTTGCAGCGAGGCGCACCTTTGCACTCAAAAAACATGCGGGCAAAATCCGCGCTGCTTTTATCAACAGGCGCGCAAACGCCTTCTCGCCGCGGACGTCATCGTGCTGAACCACACCCTGCTCTTCATGCTCCTCGGCACCCCGGACGAACAGCAAGAACGCGAGAGCGGTTTCCTTTTCCCGAACGACTTCATCATTTTTGATGAAGCCCACACGATCGAACAGGTCGCGTCGCGCCAGGTCGGCATCGGGATTTCCCAATACGGCCTGAGATCGACAATCGGACGCTTGTACAACGCGCGGACGCGCAAGGGACTTTTCACGATCATGCGCGACGCAAACGGCGTGCGGCTGGCGGCCGAGCTCGCTGATGACGTGGACGAATTTTTCGCGGCCGTCGAATCGAAATCCGATTTTCGAAAAGGCCGCGAGTTTCGTGTCCGCGAATCCGATTTCGTCCCGGACACGATCACCGGGCGATTGACCGCGCTTCAGGGGCGGATCGCCGAGGTGGTCAGACGCGCCGATGACGAATTTCTCAAAGCTGAGTTGCAGGAATTCGGCCGGCGCATCCGCGACGCGCGCGATGGGATCGCGATTTTTCTCGAGCAAAGCGCAAGAGAACACGTTTACTGGGTCGAGCGCACCGGCAAAACCGCGCAATTCCTTTCGCTCAACGCCGCGCCGGTCGATCTCGCGCCGGTCATGCGCCGGATGATTTTCCGGGAGAACTGCTGCTGTGTTATGACCAGCGCAACACTCGCGGTCGGTCGCGCCGACCTCGCCTATTTCCGCAACCGCATCGGTGCGACTGAAGCGGAGCCGTTGCAGCTCGGGAGTCCGTTCAATTTTCAAAAGCAGATGAAGCTCTTCATCGTGCAAAAAATGCCGGACCCCCGCGACGCCGGGTATCAAAAACAACTGGAACACTGGATCGCGCACTTTGTCGAAAAAACGGACGGCTGCGCCTTCGTCCTCTTTACCAGTTACCGCGACATGCAGCAGGTCGCCGGCGAGATGCAGAAATTCTTTGCCGAGAAGGGGTTGAACCTTTTCGTCCAAGGCGGGGGCGCCCCGCGCGGGAAATTGCTCGAACAATTTAAAACGACACCGCGCAGCGTACTTTTCGGCACCGACAGTTTTTGGGGCGGCGTCGATGTCCCAGGCGAAGCACTCTCGAACGTAATCATCACTCGCCTTCCATTTGCTGTGCCGGATCATCCATTGATTGAGGCGAAACTGGAACTGGTCCAGGAACGCGGTGGCGATCCCTTCACCGAATACTCATTGCCGGAAGCGATCTTAAAACTTCGCCAAGGCATCGGGCGCTTGATCCGAACCAAGAGCGACCACGGCATCATCGTAATTTTGGACAACCGGATCGTAACCAAGCCCTACGGCCGCGCCTTCCTTGCGGCGCTGCCGAAATGTCCGCTGGAAATAATTTAGAGCCGGGGTGATTGCCCGGTTTCCAGCGGATAGTTAGTTCACGGTCCCATGAAATCCGCCTCGCCTGAGCGAGGGAACGTGTCCTTCTTGTCTTTGTTCGGTTTTGTCGCGCCGCCTTTCGCCTCGCTCTTGGGTTTCAGGTCGCGGACTTCGACTCCTTTTTTCTTCTTTTTCGTCGGTTTGGGCTCGCTCGTTTCATTAGGCATAATCTACATTTCCGCCCGGACGCCGCGCATTTGCGCGAGGCCCGCGTATGGGACAAAACGCGGAACTGTTATTATTGCGAATATGGTAATTATAAGCAAATTGCGAGCCCAAAAGGCGACCGGGGTGAATTTCAAGTTATTGGAGTCATCCCGCAATATTTCGCCATTTTGTCGCGAGACGAAAGCGGGGCAAGCGCCGTTTTTGCCAGTGAATAACGCCCTTCGCAGGCGCGTCAAAAAATATATGAAAAAGATCGGTGCAGTAGTAGTCGCCGCGTTGCTCTGGCCGTATGCGGTTGGTAGCGCGGACGCAGAGGGGCCGCTCCACTGGACAGCGAGACACGTAGGGCAAGCCGCCGTGGAGACAGGGGATACCCTATCGAACGTGGCGAGGACAACGGCAAGAACCATCCATCACAGAACGAGACCCGTCCGCCAAGCGTTCAGATAACCAATAAACCCCCTTGCTCAATGCTTCCTCGAAGGCAGGGAAGCAATGCGGCAGGGGGGCGAAGGCAGTATGGGAATCGCGTAAAAGGGAAACCCAAAGGGCGGAGATCAACTGAATCCACAGCCGCTTCCTCCCAGACAGCAACCCAAATACTAGTTCGGCCGCTTCGCGGCTGCTACGGATTCGACTGAGTGCCTTGCGCGGACGCCCCCCAAGGCACTGAATCACGACTGCTCGATTACAGCTCGAGCAAGATCTGGATGCCCGATCGTCATCGCCCCGCCATCGATAGCCTCGGCTTCGATGTTGCGGCGCTTATATTTCGTCGATTTTTGGGTCGCCGCCGCGCTTTCCCTGTTCGCGGCGCGCAAGTGGGAAACCGGGTATGAGTGATTTATGGAGTAAGCATTCCCATTGAAGAACAATTAGAAACATTTTTCCTCTTCGCCGAAGCCGTTCAGTGGAGCGGAGTCGGCGACTGCGCCGGGATCAAGACTTCAGTGGGAACGATTTGTTCGGGTCGCCCTCGAACAGTCCAGGAAAGCCTGACCGACCCGCCAAAGAGCAAATTAAAGTAACGCACTCGGATCGAGTGCAGCCCCGCCGTCAGATTGATCGCGCCCGTTCTTTTTTGAAGGAGAACGTGGGTTACGTCGACGACAACTTTGCCGTCGATCTCAAGCAAAGCGCCATCATCGGCGATCAGTCCGAAAACGTATTCGTCCAGCTGATCAATCGCGATGCTGCCGGTCCACTCGACGCTGAATGGCGGGGGTAACGGTAGACTCTTCGACCAATCGAAATCGATTTGGGGATCCACCTGGACGTCGATCGGCGGACCGCTCCAGGTAGCGTTGCGATAATAATTCGCTAGCAAGCCTTTGTTTCGATGACCGGATGAGGCGGCCACGTAATGGATAATCGGCGCTGCGCTAATCGCGGCAACGAACAAAAATAGTGTCAGGACCGCAATCTTTGGAAAAGGCATTGCGGCCTTAGGGACGACGCTGCTCTCGAGCGGGAATAATTGTTGGTGCTTATTCCGGTCCTCGCGTTTGGCGGTTACAATCAATGCCGTGCCGGCGATTAGCCACCACAGCAGCAACGGTGTCAGTTGATACCGACCGGGAAGGCGCGCCAGTTTTCCGAGATTAAACGCGGTCGAATCTTTGGTGAGATATCGTTGTCCATAGAACAAAGAATCTGGGTTTTGGGCGAATCTTCCCCTCAAGTAGTCAGGAGTCAGAAAATCCCGCGCCGGATTTTCGTAAGGAAAAGGTACGCGCGGCTCAATTGCGGTGGCAATGAGCATGTAGAAAACTGAGACTGCCAAGAGCGGAAAAAAAGCGAACCGCAGAAGCCGGGCGCCAAAGCAAAGCGGCAGCGCCAGAAAAGGTAAAAGGGGAACGAGATGGCGGGAACCGAGGTAGTTGGCGCCAGACCAGTCATAGATCCAAGTTCCGTAACTCGTAACGAAAAGAATGTAGGCGACGATCATCGCCGCGATTAGCAGACCTTCCGCTCGCAGATCTCGCTTCCAGATCATTATCGCCAATCCTGGAATCGACAGCCAAAGGACAGGGTTGCACGCATACACGCGCCAACCTTGCGTGCCGATATAAAGCATCCCGATTTGGGGATAGATCGTGATCGAGGCGAGAGCGTGAAAGAATTGTGGCAGTCCCGCCCAATGCAAACCCAACCAGCCACGCGAGTAGGTGGAAAAATCAGAGCCAACTTTTGCGTACGATTCGTACGGAATGTAGAAGGGCTTGCCGAACGCAATCACGTTATACGCAATTAACGAAGCGCCGCCGATAAGCATGCCCAGCATTCCGCTTCCGATGAGCATTGCCTTATCTTTTGGCGGAAGTTTGAAACGGTTTATGGTCCAAAGCGCATAGATCGAGAGCAGCGCGACGAGCAAAGCCGTCGGATATTCCGTGATGACGCTCCATCCCAGCAGCAAACCGGCGACCCCAACGCGAGCATACTGCCAACGCAGCGACGCGATTTTTTCCCGACCCAAGTTGAAAAGAAGGTAAAACGCGATCGCCAGCAGCGCCGCCGCGATTTGGTGACTGAAGAAAAGCGTGGAATACGGGAACGCGAGCGTGCCTAACCAGATCGCAACCACGGCCAGCGCGGAAAAATAACTATTCGAGCTGATGCGTTTCAGCACGCGGTAAATGGCGATGGCTGCTATTGCTGAGAACAAGCTGACCGTGAAGATAGTGGTTAGATAGGTGAGTAGATGCCAGTAAATCCAGTCCGGCACACCAACGGATCGAAAAATGGTCAAACCAAGCGACAACATTCCAAAAGGAACGAGCGAGAGAAGCGTCAAGCCCGGCGCTTTGTTCGGATAAATGTGGTCCGAACCGTTCTTGGTATAGTGGATGATATCGGCGGAGTTCCACCAGTAATTGTTGATCGCGAGGGTGTGATCGTGGACGATGGCGCGCATCTGATCGAATCGCGCCGCTTCGTTGTGGTGCGTCGATTGATAGAAGTAGGCGTAGGTTGCCCAAAGGAGAAGGAATAACAGCAATTCTATCCGGTTGATTCGAAGTTTCACGGAGGATCGCGACGACGGAACTTCAGACATCGGCGGTTCCAAGCTATTAGACTTGATGATGCGCGCAAGGCGCAATCCGCGCCATCAAGGTAATTAATTAGATGGTCATCCTGACGGCAGCCCGATAAGTAAACGAATCCAATCGGCCCTTTATAAGATGACCGAACCCGCGAGTCCTAGATCGACGATCAGCCAAGCCTTGAGCCGGCTTATTACCTTCCTGCCGGGCGGCGATTGGCTTGCGATCGGGTGGGTTCTGGCAATCAAGTCCCTGCTTTTGGTCTTTGGAGCAAAGAGCTTCCAAGTTCTTCAGAACGAGCGAGTCGTAGGCGTCAAAGGATGGCTTGGAATATGGAATCGTTGGGACTCGTTGCATTACCAGCGCCTTGCTCAATTCGGTTATAGTGGAAACGACATCCTCAAGGCTTGGTTTTATCCGCTGTTTCCCTGGTGTGTGCGTCTGTTTGGTCATTTCACTGGCGATTACCTGGTGGGAGCATTCATTGTTTCCGGACTCGCCTCGATCTTCGCCGCCGTCCTTTTGCGACGATTGGTCGAACTGGATCATTCGCCGGATATCGCGCAACGTGCCGTTTGGTTCCTGTTGATTTTTCCGACGGCTTATTTTTTCCACATCGGTTACACGGAAAGTTTGTTTCTCGCCCTGGGTCTGGGTTGTTTGCTGGCGGCGCGGACCGATCGGTGGTGGCTGGCCGGCGTGCTTGGGGCGTGTTGTTGGATGACGCGGGCGCCCGGCATTGTCTTGGTTCCGACGCTCGCCGTCGAGGCAGCCCATCAGGCTTGGGTCGCGCGACGTTGGAGGTGGCGCTGGCTCTGGATCGCAGCCGTTCCGGCTGGCTTCGGCGTTTATCTACTGATCAATTGGCATGTGACCGGCGATCCGTTCACCTTCTTGCGCATGCGGCAAAAGCTATTTGCCATGACAACTTCATGGCCTTGGGTAGGAATCAAAAGCGGCTTCGGCAGCCTGCATCGCAATCCCGGTGATTCCGAAATCGTGGGAGCGCAAGAGTTGTACTTCGTTGCCCTGGGGCTGGTCTGCGCCATCGTCAGTTGGATTAAGCTGCGTCCGGCTTATGCGATGTGGATGACGGGGAGCTGGCTGCTCGTTACCAGCGTCAATTTTCTCCAAAGCGTCCCGCGCTACTGCTTAACGATGTTCCCCATCTTTGTGCTCTTTGCCATCGCCGGCAGAAGCCGCTTCTGGAGCGCAGTGATTACGGTTTGGTCGCTTCTTTTTCTTGCCCTGTTCACGAGCATTTTTGTTCGCGGTTGGTGGGCATTCTGATAAAGACTAGGCAGTGAAAGACTATTAGTGATCGGCGATCAGGTTTCGTAATTCAGAAAATCCGGATCCCAAATCCAAAAGTATCTACCTTATTTCTTAAAGTCGAGCGCGCCCTTCTTTAGCGCGTAGACGTATCCCACCATCAGAATGCTGATGAAGCTGAGCCATGCTCCAGAAAATGACGGGGCAAAGCGAACCAGGCACGCAGGTTAGATGTCGATCTTATTCAGCCGGTCCGGCCGCGCTCTGGCGATCAGTTCCTGCGGTGTTTTCAGCGTAATCGAGATCATCCAGACGCAGCCCGCTTTTCCTGGCCATTCCTGCGCCTATTGGTCAAACCGCTTGGCTTGGCAAGAATTATCTGCTACACCATCTCAATATGAAAATGATCTTACTTCTACTCATCTCACCGTTCGCGGTCGCGCTGGCGGGCGACACTTATGATTGTATGAACGCCAAAGGCGACTATTACGCGCCCACCCCATCGCAACCGGCCGTGAGTGTTGTCGCCTATAACTCGGCCGCGCACGAACCGCGCTACGCGCCCATGCTCGATGAGCGCGATTATCGGCGCCTCATCTTTATCCGGGCCCGCCACGAGCGTACCATCTACTTCCGCGGGTTTTAGCTGATCATCGCGTCCTCGGCTACACCGCTTTGGCCGCCGCCGAACCGGTATTTCCGTTCCGGCGCGCTGTAGCTGGTCGCGTAGTTCATCAGTTGCACCACTCGATGGCGTTTACAACGGCATCGTTTTCAAGCGTCACGCAAAACTCGATGATCGTGACTTCGCGCCCGACGACGCTTTGTTTTCCGCAATCTGTGAAGACTTATCGCACATCAATTCGCCTTACGACTTCAACGCCATCCCGATTCACATCCTCGGCAGCATCTACGAACGCTTTCTTGGCAAAGTCATCGTTGCGACCGACAAACGCGCACGTGTCGAGGAAAAGCCGGAAGTGCGCAAAGCCGGCGGCGTTTACTACACGCCCGAATACATCGTCCGCTACATCGTCGAGAACACTGTCGGGAAACTCATCGAAGGCAAATCGCCCGCCAAGATTGCCGACATGAAGTTTGCGGACATCGCGTGCGGCTCCGGCTCGTTCCTGCTCGGCGTGTACGATCTGCTCATCCGTTACCACACCAAGTTTTACAACGACAACCCCGGCAAAGCCAAAAAGGGCGAGGTAGCGGAGCGCGACGACGGCCTGCACCTCACCTTGCAGAAGAAACGGGAAATTCTTTTGAACAACATCTTTGGCGTGGACATTGACATGCAGGCCGTTGAAGTCGCGCAACTCTCGCTCTACCTCAAACTGCTTCAGGACGAAACGCCCGGCTCAACCCGCACGCATCAACTGGAATTTCACGAAACACTTTTGCCCTCGCTCAACAAAAACATCACCTGCGGCAACTCGCTTATCGGGACGGACATTTTGTCTGGCGAACTGTTCGAGCCGGTGGAAGAACGCAAACTGAATCCAATGGATTTTGAACAACGCTTTCCAGAAATAATGAAGCGTGGTGGATTTGATGCGGTTCTTGGAAATCCGCCTTACGTAAACGCATGGGATTTTTTTGAGAGTCAGCCGATAGCTCGGCAATTCATCAACGATCAATCCCGCTACCAAACCGCGGATCGTCATTGGGACTTGTACGTTCTTTTCTTGGAACGGGCCTATCAGATTACGAAAAAGTCGGGACGCTTTTCATTTATTATCCCCTTTAGCTACTCGATCCAGAAATACGGCATTCTTTCTCGCAGGTTTCTTTTGGAGAAAAGCACAATCGAAAGCATCGCTGATATAAGAACTGTCCGCGTGTTTGGAGATGTTCCAGTTATAACGATAGTTCCGGTCTTCGTCAAAGAAGTGCCGTCGAAGAATAGTCAAATCGCTGTCCTTAAACCGAGCAAGCTGTCAACGAAGACCAAAGTCGAATCCTTTCAAAGCAGCCACACCCTTCAACAGCGACAGATGCTTGCGCAACATGAACATATGTTGCGCTTGGATTTGTCGCCCGCAGCAACAAAACTTGTTGAGAGAATGGATGAGTCTTCGATCAAGCTCGGCGATCTCTGCTATGTAAATTATGGCGCGCAAATGTCTAGCAAAGCAAAAGGAGGCTTTGGCAAAAACCACGTAATCCGCGACCAGAAAGTTAACAAGCATTGTAAAAAGATGATTGGGGGGCGAGAGCTTTACCGTTACTCGGTTAATTGGGAAGGTCGTTATGTGGATTGGTCGTTCGCGCCAGAAATGTATGGCGCGCGTTGGCCTGAATTCTTCGAGCTTCCCAAAATAATGATTCGGGATATTACTGGTACACACCGCGTTGAAGCCACATTCGATTCGGAGCGGTATTATTGCGACCACACTGTTCTCTGCGCACTTCGAAAGTGTGATGTTGCTAAGTGGAAGGAAGCCACTCGATCAGAAATAACCTTATCCGAAAAATATCATCTCGCTTTCTTAAACGGAGTCGTGGCGAGCAGATGTGTCTCAACTTATTTTTACTTGGTTCTAACGGGCGAAGGAGTGCGAACAGGCGGCGGCTTTCACACCTATCCGGAGACTATTCGGAACTTTCCAATTCCAAAAATAGATTTCGATGATCCAACCGACAAAACGCGCCACGACAAAATCGTCTCGCTAGTTGACCAAATGCTATCGGCCAAGAAGCAACTGGCCGCCGCGCAAAGTGACAAGGACAAGGACTTTTACGAAAACAAATGCGCCGGACTCGACTGCCAGATCGACGCGTTGGTCTATGAACTCTACGGCCTGACCGCCGAGGAGATCGCCCTCGTCGAAGACGCTTAGGTACGGTTGGGAAAATCCATGACAAAGCTTTCCAAAAAGCCGACGCCGAGTATCGCTGACAAGAAAGAGAGGGTGAGGAAGGCCGTCCGGATTCTGGGAGAGGCATTGGACAACTACAAGGAAGCGCACCCGCACTGGAGGATTGAAGTACCTGATCTCTTTGATCCAATGGAGCGTCAAGTGCCTCAAGCACTACCTCGAGGACGCCCGCGACAAGGGAATCACCTGGGGGCAGCCGTTCGTGGAGCTGCGTTATCCGGTCGAGTGGGACTGGAAGGCTTCGCGAACGGGCGGTGACGAACACGGCAGCATCCTTTACGGCAACATCACCGACACGAACGTTGCGGAAAAAATGATAGCGGTCGAAACCCTCTCGAGAATCATGGCCCGCGCGATGAACACGCGCGCGCTGGGTGACCTGACGAACTGGGTGCGTCTGGCCAAGCGAGGGAACTATCACACACCTTGCCTGCCGCTCGAGCTTGCTAAGGCTCTCGATTCCATCACAGCCAAAGGCAGGAGACAGGAGGCCTATGAGCGGATTGCCCGGCCTTTCTCGATCGGGGCGGCATTGGTCGATTATGGAACAATGGAGTTTCAGGATGGTGAGCGTGTTCCGGTAAAAGTTGCAAGACAGCTCGCGAAGCTATCGGACTTCATAAACATCCGGCACATCGGGTTTAGCGGCGACGTGAACGGACGAAAAATCGAGATGTCTCTGATCTTTCAAATCCATCCGCTGATCACCGATCACGGCGAAGAAAAGGCATATCATCCGATTACCGTGGGACTCCACATCGTGCCCGAGGTTTCAAGCAACGAGGTGTTCTTTGAAAACCCTGCTGAATGGCCCCCGAAGGATCGTGCAGAATTCTGGAAGGAACTGTTTCAGGCGCTGGACAGGCTGGCCGACAAGCTCATTCCCAGGGAAGATTCCGAAGACTCCGTGATCTTGATGGTCAACGCTCAACTCAAAGTCCCGGCAAGCCGCTGGAAACCCCAGCGCGTATTGAGGCGCGAGCCATCCTGCCACGACATCAGTCACCGAATGAATCCGACCCATGAACCTCACGCGGAATGGAAAAATCGCCCGGCTCCCGCTCGCAGTCAGACAGGAATTAAATCGCCGCCTCGACGCAGGCGAGCAGGGAAAAAAGCTCGTCGCGTGGCTCAATGCGCTGCCCGCGGTGCAAGCCATCGCGGCTACGGAGTTCGGCGGGAAAGCCATTCGCGAGCAGAATCTTTCCGAATGGAGACAACGCGGCTATCGCGATTGGCTGGCAAAGCAGGAGGCACTCGAAATTGCTGAGCGGCTTGGCGAGGATGCGACGGAATGGAACGCGGAAGGCCGCGCCCCGTTCACCGACGCACTGGCGCTCTGGCTGGTGGCGCGTTACGCCGTAGCGACGCGGCGCGTGGCCGAAACCGGGGGGCGGGAAGGATGGCGTCTGCTACGCGAAATGTGCGGCGACATCGTCGAGCTTCGGAAAGGCGATCACACCGCGGAGCGATTGCAAATCGAGCGGGAGCGGTTGGAGCTGGAGAAGGAGAAGACTGAAAAACGGACGCGCGAGAAGATTGAGGAGGTACTGAAACAACCGGAGACGAAGCGGCGTCTCTGTGGCGAGGGTCTCAGCGCGGAGGAGCGCGCGCGGCGAATGCGCAAGATATTCGGGCTGCCGCCGGAGGGAAAGGGAACAAACGGACTTAAACCTGAGACGCTCGCGGAAATTGAACGAACGGCGAAACTGCTTTGAACCCCATTTTCCTAGCAATTTGTCGGCCCGAATGCAGTGAATCGTTGCTGCAAAGTTACAGGGGAGCAGCGTTGCAAAAGAGAGACGGGGCCAGGGCCGCAGAGGAGGCCGCTTCGATCCATAAAGGGATGTTAGAAAAAAATTCTACGCCGTTCCCGGTAGCGCAAGGTCTTTGTTCTCGACTAACGGATTCGAGTCGTCGTACTCTACGCGACCTGAGCTCCACCGTACAATCTGCACGGCGTTGGGCTCACCGTAGCGTCGGCAAACCCACGATAGAAAAACTATGAACTACAACATTGCAACAATCCTCGCCGTCATCGCGATCATCTTCGTCCTGATCACTTACATCACCAGCGCGCCGCTCGTGCCGGTCGCAGTCATCCTGCTCGGGCTGGCGATCATTTTTGGGGGACGCGGAAGCGGAAGCTTGAGAAACAGCTGAGCGCTCGCAGCGGGCATTCTGATGTTTACGCACCGGCCATCGACTAAATCGCCGAGCGGCTCCGCGTCGAGGTCATGCAAGTGAGGTTTGTCGAGTTGCTCGCTACTGTCTTTGATTTCGCCAGGCTAATCAAAAGACAGGCTGGGCAAGCGAGTCGAGCAGAGTTTGTTCTGCTGACTGTGCCAGCGTGCGTAAATTCGGCGGGACAACTCGCACGGTCATGAAGAGCGGATTTCGGCTCGCCCAGGAGAGCGCCTCTCGCTTCGTTTCAAAAAATCGATCAATCACTACTGCGTTTCGCTCGTAAACGGTGCGCCCCGAAATTCGCGCTGATTTCCGATTTCTTACCGCGGGGCCGGTATCAACTGCCGCCGAAGTAGTGCCATCGGGAAAAATCAGTCTGCTGCCATAAGGAATGCGCCGTGTATCGACCGCGCAATCTCCGGTTTGTAGTCGCCGGCCGGTCGAGCATGAATGATTGTTGCAACCAGCAGCGCCGCTAGCCCAGTAAACCGTAACACGCGCCAGCAATGACTGCTCGCCCGCGAAGGTGGCGGGCACTATCAGGAGAGCAAGTGCAATGGTTGCGATGAGCCGTTTCATAATCATCTCCGATCTTTCCGCGTGCTGGAAGTCGAAGACCGGAGCCTCTTACCAGAGGGTTCTAGGGTCTTCTCCGTCGGTACCCTGTGCGATCGCTTCAAGATTTGTTGTTCCCACCAGCAATTTTTCGCGCGTTACTACCGGAACCTCGGCGACCTTTGCGTCGCACATAATTTGCTCCGCCTCCGCAACCGTCTGGTCTTCGAAGCAATTGACATTGTTTTTTTCCACTTGTGTTTCTACCGGTTCTGTCTTCGGGTCGTGCCCCAAACCACCCACCTTCCGGTTCATTTCGTTGCTCGACACAGTACCCAATAATTCCCCGCGTTGATCGGTTACTAGCGCCGAATCGATTCCCCGAGCCTGCATTTCGTCTAAAGCTGTCTGTACAGAAACCTTGCCAAGAACGGTCTTCACGGGCCCGATAATGTCCTTGACTGGGCGGACGCCGAGATTCGCGTCTCCAGCTGGGTTAGGTTTTGTTATTGATGTATTCATATTTTACCTTTCTGGAGTTAGTTAAAGTCATCTCAGTGCATCACGCTCACCGCTTATTGCCGGAAGCGGCCCTAATCTTGTGTACGTCGAGGAACAGGCTTTCGGTGACCGGCAGTGGTTTCGACTGACTTCTGAGCGGCAACGCTGCCAACATACAGGCGAAACAACACTCGCCTCGTCTCATCAAACGACCGTTATCGCGACTGCCCGTTTCACCTATTATTATTGAACGGTTGCGGCTTTTGCCGGTTCCCAAATTCGCCCGGTGGTCCCCGACTCTGGGATGCGCGCGGCAAGAAACGGTCAATCTTTTGCAAAATACGCCCCGAGCGCATTCACCGATGAGGTAAATTGCATTAATGAAAAACAAAAGGCTTTACGGGTTGTTGGCGTTCGCAGCGCTCGCGCTTGCGTCACCATGCCAAGCGCAGCAAACCAGTAGGCAGCAGAATTCTACACCGCAACAGGCGTTGGATAAGAGGCAAGACGCTTTTCAAGCAGACAAGGCAAAAGGAGTGCACGCTAGCTACCAGTGGGAGCTCAGTGGTCCTAACGGAGGGGAATGGTGGCTGAGTGTAAATGATGGAACTTACAAAATGGGTAGGGGAAAGATTGACAATCCAAATGTCACGTTTGCAGCGAGCGATGAAGACTGGGTCGCTATGTCAAATAAAACCCTTAAAGTTCCGTGGGCATACTTGACTGGCCGCTTAAAGATTCAAGGCAGTCATAGTTTGGTGAAAGAATTAGACGAGATTTTTCCTTAGCATCATCAACTAAAGCACGAAACCCCCGTTGCCTTTGTGACCTTGGAACTTCGGTTTCGGTACGTGCAATCGCCTTGCACAACTTGTTGACGCGAACTTACCGAATTCCGGCTGCGCAGTTCAGGGATCAGGCGTGAAGTGTTAAACACTTCCCCATGCCAATCCGAGATCGACAATAAGAACCGGGCCGACATTGCTGCCGGCCCGGTCGTCAAAAACTAGGGGCCGCTCGAATTAATCAGTCTCTTCAGCTTTTCGCGCGACACCTGTCCGCAGAAAAACTTTCCCGCTTGGACATAGTCGAAAGATCTCGCAGTTCGAGCAATCCGGTTTGCGCGCGTAGCACCGCCTCCTGGCCGTGCCAGATGAGCCAGTGACTCCAATCCGTCCAGTGCTCACGCGGCACCAGTTTCATCAAATCCCGCTCGATCTTCTCTGGATCTTTTTGCTTCGTTAGGCCAAGCCGCTGCGATAAGCGGGCTACGTGCGTGTCGACTACGATTCCTTCATTTCTCCCAAAAGCGTTGCCCAGCACCACGTTCGCCGTCTTGCGGCCGACACCGGACAATTCGCGCAATTCCTCCATCGAATCGGGCACCTTGCCGCCGAATTTTTTGGCAATCGTCGACATCGCCGCGCGAATACTCCTCGTCTTGTTACGAAAAAAGCCAGTCGATTTGATCGCATTCTCAAGCTCTGCCTGCGGCGCCTTCGCATAGTCCGCCGCCGTCCGATACTTCTTGAACAAAGCCGGCGTGACCATATTCACCCGTTTATCCGTGCATTGCGCTGAAAGAATCGTCGCGATTAATAGCTCGAGCGGAGTTTTGAAATTCAGCTCGGTGTGCGCGTCCGGATAAACTTGCGGCAAAACTTCGACCAGTTGCGCTACCCGCTCCCGAGCAGTCATTCGCCAATCGTGAAGCCTGCGCGGAAAATCGACAACTAACTTCGTGAGAAACGCTCGAGTTTCTGGGCAAGCTCGAGCGGCACGTGCGCCACGATCAGCGCGTCGCTGCCTTCGTATTTCAACTCGAGGACGTGACCGACACGATGAATCTCGGCGATGAGCGCCGATTCGCTTGCGGGAATTTGAAAACGCGACCGCAATCGCCAGGAACTGAGCGCGGCTTGCAACGCCTGCACGAGATTGCTCACGCCTTCACCAGTTCGGGCGGAAATCGCGACGCTGCCGGGAAAACGTTTCACATAAGCTTCGGAAAGCTCGCGGCTCGCCAGATTGTCGATCTTGTTGAATACGATCAGCGTTTGCTTTCCGAACGCATCGAGCTCCTTAGTCACGCCGTCGACGGCTTCCATCTGTTCGTCGACGCGCGAATGGCTAAGATCGACAATGTGAATGAGAAGATCGGCTTCACTCACCTCTTCCAGCGTGGCCTTGAAAGATTCGATTAATGTGTGCGGCAGTTTTCGCAAGAATCCGACCGTGTCTGTAAGCAGGACTCGCTGTTTATTAGGCAAGACGAAACTGCGAGTAGTCGGATCGAGCGTGGCAAAAAGCCTGTTCTCAGCGACAACATCCGCTCCGGTCAGCAAATTCAAGAGCGTGGATTTGCCGGCGTTGGTATAGCCGACCACTGCCGCGACCGGCCACTGATGACGTTTGCGCCCTTGTCGCTGCACCGCGCGCGTTTTGCGGACCGATTCAAGCTCGCGCTCTAACCGCGCGATTCGCTCCTGGACCCGACGACGATCGACTTCTAATTGCGTTTCGCCGGGACCACGAGTGCCGATGCCGCCAGTCTGCCGCGACAAATGATGCCACATTCTCGTGAGGCGGGGCAAAAGGTATTGCAACTGCGCGAGCTCGATTTGCAAACGACCTTCGCGACTGCGAGCGCGCTGCGCGAAAATGTCGAGAATCAGTTGTGTGCGGTCGAGAACTTTGCGCGCGAGCAAATTTTCCAGGTTGCGTCCTTGCGCCGGCGAAAGCTCGTCGTTGAAGATGACCGAAGTGACTTGCCGATCTTGGAGCGAATCCTTGATCGCTTCCGCTTTGCCCTTTCCGATGTAATAGGGCGCGGTGGGTTTCTGCAATTTCTGGGTAATGGTATCGACCACTTCAGCGCCGGCGGAGTTCGCCAGCTCAGCCAGTTCTTCGAGCGAATCGCGCAGGTCCCACTTCGAGACGCCCTCTTTTTCCAGACCGATCAGCAGTGCGCGCTCGTGGTTTTTTTTCGGACGTGTTTCAATCATTCCCTTGCGCACAAGAGCGACGCGCTCTTCGCGAAATCCATTTCACAGCTTCCTTGTGAGTGAGAAGCGATAAGTTCAGCGGTTCAAAATTAGTTTGCCGCCGGAACCAGGTCAACTGCCTTTTCGCATAACGGCGGGTCGCTTGTTGAATCGTAGTAACGCACTGCAAGATCGCCATCTTTCCTTCCAGTAATTCGCGAATCTCCTTCAACCCGATCATCCTCTCCGCTGTCGAACTCATCGCACCAATCGCGCGCACTTCTTCAATCACACCATTCTCGAACATCGCTTCCGCTCTGCGATTGATCCGTTGGTAAATTTCCTCCCGGCCGCGAAAAACAAATACGCCATGCGTCGCAACTGCCGCCGTCTCGCCCGGGACAGTAGTCGATGCAACCTTCTCATCCCATTGCCGGCGTTGCGCCGACGCCGGCTTGCCGGTAAGCAAACAGACTTCTATTGCGCGCACTAACCGCCGCCGGTTCTTCGTGTCGATCTTGCCCGCTGCTACCGGATCTAGATCGAGCAGTCGGGCCCGCAATTCGTTCATGCTCATGTCGGTCAGCCGCGCGCGAAGGTTCGGATCGGCCGCGGGCGCGGGTGATAAACCGTGCGTTAACGCCTTGATGTAAAGTCCGCTCCCCCCAACCACGATTGCGAGTTTTCCGCGCGCATGAATTTCACCAATAGCGCGAAATGCGAGCTGACGAAATTTCTCCGCGTTCATCTCTTCCAGGATTGACATCGTGCCGATGAGATGATGCGCCGTTTTCGCAAGAGTCACAGCATCTGGCTTTTCCGTTAGCAAATCGCATCCGCGATAAATTTGGAATGCATCCGCGCCGACAATTTCAGCGTTGAGGTCGCGCGCAACGTCCGCCGCGAGGTCGGATTTTCCAGTCGCAGTCGGGCCAACGATGAAAAAGACGCCCTTCACAAATTTATTGTAGAGCGTTTGGGTAAGACGCTGCAACAAACGGCGGTTGACGTAGCCTCTCTATAAACAAAAACCGGGGGTGCGGCGTTTAGCGCCGCGTCCCCCGGTTTATAAAAAGCGTAATTGCTAACTTCGCTCGCGCTCGCCCGATTTCGCCCCGCTGACCACAAGCTTGCGGCCGAGAAATTCTTTGTCGTGCAGTTCCTCCACTGCGCGCTGAGCTTCCTCGACAGTTTGCATTTGCACAAAAGCGAAGCCTTTCGAGCGCTGATTGTGGCGGTAGCTCACCACCTCTGCGTTTTGGACGTGGCCGACGCCGTTGAAGAGGTCGAAAAGGTCGCTCTCGGTTGCATCGAACGACAAATTGCCGACGTAAAGACGCGGCGAAGTCACTTCGACCGGTTCAGGTTTGCGTTGTGGCCGCGATTGTTCGGAACCGTTGCGTGACGCCGTGACCGGCTTCTTTGTGTATTTGTCGTCTCCGAAAAATGCAGCCAACCGTTGCCAGAATGTTTTCTTTGGAGCTTTCACCGGCGCAGCTTGCTGGCGCCAGCCGCGATTGCCCCTCCGTCGGGAGCCGCCGCGCGAACGGCGGACGTGCCTCCCAGATGAATGAGAGTTCATGTTGATCCTTAATGTTTACCGAATTGTTAAATGGGCGGAGCGCATCGATGAATGCACGGCCCGCGGCGCGCGAACCTCGAAAGGTCCACAAACTGCATTCATTCTGCGACGCCACTGGAAACTCCGCCTCTTTACGCCGGAAACGGACTCGTCTCGACACGCAAACCGCCACCAGGAACCAACGAAATCGCGAAGATGAAAAACCTCGCATCATATTCTTAAGCTTAATTGTGGAAAGCGGACGCTCGGAGGATCGAATTAGATTCCCGACATCTCGCAACGATTATCGCCTGCTCGTCTGATGATTGCAAGTGGAACGATCAGGAAGAATGACGAAATCCTAATGACCAAGAAGATTTCGCCGTGGTCCCTTGAATTTTGAATCATCATCGTCGTTCGGGCTTCGTCATTCGATCACGCAGTGAATACGCACGCGATTTTAGATACTCCCGGGGCCGCTCGCCACGAATCGGTTTCGCGAAATGCCGCAACGCCCGCTGACCCAGTCGCGGTTCATAGCCAAACTCCGGCATCAGGTCCCGGCAATGCCATTCCACCCAGCCGATCTCGTCTTCGGAGAGTTCGCGCTCCCAGCGCGTCGCCGGCTCCGGGCTGATCTCCGAAAAATCAACAGCTGCCGCGGAATTGCCCGACCAGCGCTGACCAACTTTTGTCGGTTTGAGGACGATCTCGGGATCAAATCCAATTTCGAGATAGTCGCAGGCCTTTTGCATCGACATCGACGCCTCGCGGACTAGCTCTTCGTACGGAATCACTAAACCGGGAATCTCACCGTCGCGGATGCGTTTCGCCAGCCTCGCTGCCACTCGCCAGTGTGCGACGACGTAATAAACCGAGAACCGTTTTGTCCGTCTCGTCTTCTCCAACGCAATTTGCGTCCCTAAAATTGCGCGAGGATCCCGGATGGTGACCAATAGTTTGGCCTCGGGAAAGCGCGAGAGGATTGCGGAAATGTGATCGCGATTCGCCGGCGTCCTTTCGATCCATCGTTTCACACCATCGAGCGGAATGCCAACAGTCGCAGCATAGGATTGAGCCATGAGAGCAAGCAAATCTCTTTCTGCATTCGTTGGATCGAAGGCAACATGCTCGAATATTTCGAGGAATTTTCGTTGGGGAAAATCGGTGTATTTATGCCCGCGCCATTTCGGTTCGCCGCCAAACAACACCCGCGAGAAAGATTGTTTGGTTAAATAATCGAACTGCGCCCGCCGACCACGCCGTCCATATTTTGTGAGTGCGGTCGGGAAATAAGCGGTCTCCTGCGGCAGGACGAGCAGCTCCGGATGGCTGTCTAGCAGCGCTGCCAACAAGGTTGTTCCGGACTTTGCTTGGCCGGCGATAAAACAAGCGCGTTGATCGAACGGCAAATTTTCCATCAATATTGCCAACGTCGGGCAACTTTCCACGTTGCCGCCCGCAAATTAGGAGACCTGCGCCGCTTCTGCACCAAGGTCGACGTTGTCATTTCGCGCGGCCCAAAAACCAATCGATGAATCGCGGCAAGCCGTCCTCAAACTTTGTCGATGGATTGTAACCGAGCAGCTTTTTTGCTTTCGAAATATCGGCGCAGGTCAATGGCATATCGCCAGGCTGCTCCGGAAGTTGATTGATTCTGGCTTTTTTCCTGAGCGTCCGTTCGATCGCCGCGATTAAGTCTTTTAGCTGAATCGTTTCGCTTTCGCCGAGATTAAAAATGTCGAATAACGGCCCGTCGTACTCGAGCGCGCCCATTGTTCCCTGAATGATGTCGTCGATGTAAGTGTAATCGCGCCGCGTTGTGCCATCGCCGAACTGCTCGATCGGCTCGCCCGCATAAACTTTTCTCGTGAACTGATGAATCGCCAGATCGGGCCGCTGCCGGGGCCCATAAACGGTGAAATAGCGCAGCGCAACGACGCGCATTTTGTAAAGATGCGAGAAAGTCGAACAAAGAAATTCACCAGCGATTTTCGTAGCGGCATATGGAGTGAGTGTCTGAGTAAGATGCTGATCTTCCGAGAAAGGAACTTTTTTCGCTGCGCCGTAAACCGATGAGCTCGAGGCGAAGATGAATCGCGCAACGCCGGTCGCGCGCGCAGCGTCCAGAAGATGCAATGTGCCGCCAACATTGGTGTCATAGTAAAGTTGCGGCTGCTGAATGGACGGACGAACTCCAGCGCGAGCGGCCAAATGCACGATCGTTTCAAATTTTTCGTGGTGAAATAAATCCCGCACGGTAATGTTTTCTCGAAGATCGACACGGTGGATCTTCACCCTTCCTGAAATGGCAGCGATGTTTTCGCGTTTGATTTGCGGATCGTAAAAATCATTGAAGTCGTCGAGGATAGCGACCTCGCGCCCAGCAGCGAGTAATCTTTCGACCAGATGGGAACCGATGAATCCAGCGCCGCCGGTGACGAGAATTCTCATGACACTAACCTAAGTTTGCGCTCGTCGGCTGCCAACACCGACCTTCGTCGCGTGCTCGCGACCTGGGGTAATCTGTGGCGAAAATGAAATCCGGAAGAGTCAGGCTGACATTGGCCCTGTCGATCTTGCTCGTGTTCGTGGTGTCGTTTTCTGCCACAGTTGCAATCAAGCTTTGGCCGGAGCTGACGCGACCGAAACATGTCGATCCTGCGTTCCGAGTCCCATCGCCGATCGAGCTGGCTTCGATTCCAACCGCTACACATTTTGATTCTCCGCTCGGCAACGAGAACGGTGCGATGGCTTACAATGCGCAGCATTTCACCGAAAACCATCACCTCGGTGATGATTTGAACGGGATCGGCGGCGAAAACAGCGATCTCGGTGATCCGATCTTCGCGATTGCTGACGGACGCGTCCTGCTTACTCGCGATGGCGGTCCGGGATGGGGAAACGTGATTATCCTGTTCCACGCTTACGTCGATCACGACGAACGCAAATATGTGCAATCGTATTACGGTCATGTTCAGGATATGCTCGTTCACCCTGGCGAAACCGTGAAACGCGGCCAGCAAATTGCGACTGTTGGCACCGCCAATGGTCGTTACTTTGCTCATCTGCATTTCGAAATGCGCGAATTCATCACACCCTTCATCGGTCCGGGGTATCGCGAAGAGACTCGCGGCTGGATCGGATCTTCGCCGATTAGAAACAGCAAGAGATTCCTCGACCCTGCTCGGAATGACAGAAAATGAACCTTGACGGCTGCAACGCGCTCATTACCGGAGCCTCGGCCGGAATCGGGCATGAACTTGCGCGGCAACTCGCAGGGCGGGCGGTCGCAATCGTTTTGGTCGCGCGAAGGCGGGAGCGCCTCGAACAACTACGAGACGAGCTGCGAAATCGGAATGCGCAATTGCTAGTGCACACGCACGCTGTCGATCTTTGCGATAAATTGCAAATCGACGAACTAATCGGCTGGCTGAGCGAAAATAAGATCGATATCGACTTCCTGATCAACAACGCCGGCCTTGGCGATATGGGTCTGTTCGCCGCTTCAGATCCACAACGTAACGAGCGAATACTCTCGGTGAACGTCGTCGCGCTGACGACCCTAACTCGCGCCTTGCTTCCGCAAATGATTTCGCGAAAGCGAGGTGCGATTTTAAATGTCAGTTCGTCTGCCGGTTTTCTCCCCATTCCGGGATTCGCGGTTTACGCGGCAACAAAAGCGTACGTGACGAGCTTTTCAGAAGCCCTTCGCATGGAATTGCGCGACGCAGGCGTAACCGTCTCGGCTCTTTGTCCGGGCCCAGTCGACACCGAATTCCAGGAAGTGGCGAAACGTCCCGGCGGCCAGCCCGAGAGCGGGCCGGAATTTGTTCATGTTTCGGTCGAGCGAGTGGTGTGCGCCGCGCTCGCCGCCATCGAAGCCGATCGGCCACTCGTTATCCCGGGTTTCGTGATGAAACTCGGAATGTTCCTCGTCCGCATAACGCCGATGTCGATCTTACGACTGGCGTCGCGCCTTTTAACCAAGCGGCTTTAGACGCCTGTTACGAAGATTTGTATTTGACCGAACAACCGTACGGGCGGGTCGTCGATGTGCTCACCGGCTTACCGGCGAGTGATTCGTCGAGCGCGGCTTTGACGTAATTGGTCGAGCTCGGGATGTCACCTGGGTTCGGCGTGGCTTTGCTGTCGATTGCGCCTTCGTAAACGATTTTACCTTCCGGATTAATGACAATCATGTCCGGCGTGTTCTTTGCACCATAACTACGCGCCACTTTGCTCTCGGGGTCGAGAAGCAGCGCGGTCTGATGCGTTTTCCAGGAAGCCATTACCTTCTGCGCCTGATCTGGAGTCAGGTTGCCCTCAGTGCCGGGGGCGTTGGAATCGATCGTGAGCCAAACAACGCCTTTGCCAGTGTATTCCTGCTGGAGCTTCTGCATGTTGGCGCTGCCGTAATGTTTTTTCACGAACGGGCATTCCGGATTAAACCACTCGAGTACCACGTATTTGCCTTTGTATTGGGAAAGCGAATGCGTTTGGCCGTTTGAATCGGCAAGCGAGAAGTCCGGCGCAGCACTGCCGACCGGTGGGACATCGGCTGCGTAAATCGTGCCGCCAACCAGTGCGCTAATTACGGTAAGAAATAGTTTTGTTTTCATAAGTTATTGAGAAGCAACAGTGCGTGAGATGGTTTCGAGTTTGTCCAACAGAATACTCTTCGTCAGCAATTCCGGAAAAACAACAGGCTCTTCGGATTTGCCTGGATAGAGCACATACAATGGGACACCTGGGCGGCCAAATTGTTGCAATAATTTTGTGATTACTGGGTCGCCGTTGGTCCAATCGGCTTTCAACTTGATAACCCCATGACGCTGAAAGGCCTCGCGCACGGCGGCGCTTTCGAGCACGCTTTTCTCGTTGAATTTGCAGGTCAAACACCAAGCCGCCGTAAAATCGACAAAGACCGCGTGATCCTGATCGAGCTCGCTTTGGAGGCGATCAGGCGTGAACGATTGCCAGCCACCTTCGAGTTGGCCCCCGGCGTTTGCGATGTTTGCGCCGCTGAACTTGTCGCCGATGAAATAAATTCCGCTCGTGATTACGAGCGCGAGAATGAGCGCGAATGAAATGCGTCTTGCTACAACGGATGCGGCCGGAACGTTGAACGCGCCTTTCATCCAGCAGGCGACGCTGACACTCAGTAAAAAGCAGCTCGCCCAAATCGCGCCCTCGAGACCGCGTTGCGCGCCAAGCACGTAAAGGAGAAAAAGGAGGGTCCCCAGCAGCAAAAACCCCATGAATTGCTTCAGATGCAGCATCCATGGCCCAGGCTTCGGAAGAAATCGTAGCCAAGCCGGCTGCGCGGAGAGCAGCAAATACGGCGCACTCATCCCCACGGCGATTGCGACGAACATCGACAAGATAACCAGAGGTGATTGGGCAAACGCGAAGCCGAGCGCCGTCCCGAGAAACGGCGCGGTGCACGGCGTAGCCAACACGGTCGCGAAAACGCCTTGGAAAAACGAACCCGCTTCACCGTTCCACTCCGCCGGGCCGGCCAAACCGCGGGTCGCAGTTTGCGGCAACGAGATTTCAAAGACGCCGAAAAGATTCAGCGCGAACACGAGCACGATCACGCTTAACGCGAGAACGAAATAGGCGTTTGTGAACTGAAAGCCGCCCCAGGTCACTTCGCGACCGGCGCTTTTGAGCCCGATCAAGAGGAGGGCCAGCCCGATGAACCACGCGAAAATGCCTCCAGTAAATGCGAGTCCACTCCGCAAGATTCTTTGCCTGCTTTGGCCCGCCTGTTGAATGAAACCGAATATCTTGAGTGAGATGACCGGCAAAACACACGGCATCAAATTCAAAATGAGTCCGCCGAGAAAACCGAAGAACAGGAAAGTAAGAACTCCTCGCGAAGGGGCCTGGGCGACCGCGGAAGCAATCACCGGAGACTCGACCTTCCATGCAGCACGGTCGTTCCCATTAGCCTGCTGGGAAAACACGATCAGGCCGTCGATCGACAATAAGCTCTTCGGCGGCGACTCAATTGGAATCCGAAAAGTAATTTCGTCATTGTTGCGCGCGTCGATCTTTGGATGGCCCACAACTGTGTTTCCCGGAGGGAGCGGAAAAAAATCTACGTCCGGGTAATTCGCCAACGTCGAGCTGGTCACCTTGAGCAGGAGATCGGACCCGACGCGGCTCCACTTCGCACTCGCAACGTTCGATTTCGGCCAATTTTGCGGAAGTAAACGCCGATAACGCGCGAAAAGATCGGTGTTTTCTGCCGTCCTGGTTGTCGATATTGGCAGTTCGAGTTGCAGATTTGCGCTGCCCGGTATGCAAATCTTTTCGCAAACCAGCCAGTTTGCCTCAGCGGAAAGTCTTACCGGCAAATTGTCGATCTTGGCCGGCGGCGTGATTTCCTGCATGAGGAGGACTTCGTCCTGATAACCGTAGGTCTGGATATCGCCGGGATCGTTCGTTTTGAGCGGTACAGGCCACTGTATTTCGCCTGCTTTCCAGCCGTCGGGCAGATGCCATTTGACCTCAGTCGGCAAACCCGCATCGCCAGAAAATTTCCAGTAGGTATGCCAACCGGGGGCCATCCGAAGAAGCAGGCCGGCGGTGAAAGGCTTTCCCGGAACGATCGCAGACGTGTCGGCAAGGAGTGTGGCTTTGACGAGCTCGCGGCCCTGATACGTTTGAGCCAGGATTGGATGCGCGAAGAAAAGTACGCAAAGGGCTAGAGGGAGCTTACGCGACCAAACCATCGGTACTATTACCATCTTCCCCACCTGGCAGCAACGCAACCTGGCTCGACTCGTGCTGCAAAAAAAGCATGCGCACCGTGCTTATCTTCCTGGTAATGGCCGGTCTGGGAGCAGCGTTCATCGTTCAGAAACGGAGCGAACACACCGACCCCTCCCTAAAACCGAGCCCGCCCGAGCAGACATCAGCTCGACAACCGAGTGAACATGATTGGGCGAAAAGATCGTTGGACACGACCAATTCGGTCATTCAAAAGATCCAGAAACAACGAAAGGACGACGATCTAAAGGACGCGGTTGGTCGACGCTAAGATCGGCGACCTCCACGAGGGTGCGGAACCTTTATCCCGATAGTGTCGCCGAGCAGCGGATCGTAAAACAGGCGCCGGGTTTTCCTTTCAGCGCGTCCTCAACTTGAACGGGCAAAAGGGTTGTCCTCCCAATCAATTAATTCCGCCTCGGTCAGCGAGCCCCAATCCGCTACGGAACAATGAAAATCCTTTTCGAGTCCGGGTCCTTAACTTTGCTCCCGGACGCGTAGCCACTTACATCGATATATCCGCCCTGCGGATCGAACGGATTATAAACCAATCCCGGTTTTCCGGGCACGGTCTTGGCCACTGGAAACTGCGGCTGGCTAGACGCCCCACGCGGCGATGGTGACGGTTTTGTAGCGGTCGGTACTCGAACCCGTTGTCGCAATGCGCGGTTGCGGAGTTGGAGAGGTCGCTGGCATAGGTTGACCGGGGTTAGCAACGTCAGACGTATTTGTCGTTGTCTCCCGCGATGGCTCGTCGGCATGCCCGCTTACATATCTCGCCGGCGCGGTCACTGCATGATATGAGCTGACGGCGACGTTATGCGCCGTGTCACAGCCGGCCATCGCAACCCCGATTAGAACAATCACCCGCGCGGCCCGCTTCATTTTATTCTTATACTGAGAGCTCTCGCTGAACGCAACTTACATCAACAACGAACTCGTCGATCGCCCGCTCGGTCACCGACCACGAACACATCAGCCGGTAAATATCCGGCTCGATGAATTTGTAGAAATGCCAGCCGCGCACATGCAAGGCACACACAAGTTGCTCGTCCATTCGCACAAACACGGCGTTCGCTTCCACCGGAAACACGATGTCGATCTTCGCTTCATCGCGCAGACGCTTCGCTAATTGGCTCGCCAATCGATTTGAATGTCGCGCATTTTGCAACCAAACATCGTTGGCCAAAAGACCGAGCCATGGCGCGGCGAGAAAACGCATCTTCGACGCAAGCTGCCCGGCCTGTTTAACGCGATATCCGAATTCGTGAGCGAGTTCCTTTTTGAAAAAGACAACGAGCTCGCCCGCGGCTACACCATTTTTCGTTCCACCAAAACACAGAACATCCACATCGATCTCCCACGTTATTTCCTTTGGCGCGCAATCGAGAGACGCAATCGCGTTCGCAAAACGCGCGCCATCCATGTGGACGAACATGTTGCGGCGTCGCGCAAACGTACCAATCGCGGCAATTTCATCGCGCCTATAAACTGTGCCGAACTCCGTCGATTGGGTGATGCTGATCGCGCGCGGCTTGTGCGCGTGCAACTCGGGCTGCCGCGCGATGAGCGCCTCCGCCTGGCTGATATCGATCTTGCCGCCCACGCCGCCGGCCAGAAGTAGCTTAGATCCGTCGGTAAAAAATTCCGGCGCGCCGCATTCGTCCGTTTGAATGTGGGCATTTTCGTGGCAGACGACGCTATGGAAAGATCGACAGAGTTGTGCGAGCGCGAGCGCATTCGCGGCAGTTCCGTTGAAAACAAGATAGACTTCGCAATCGGTCTCGAAAATTTCGCGGACACGCTCACGAACGCGTGCGGTCCAGTTGATCGTCTCCGTACGACGGCGCCCAGTCTGTGTTTGCTTGCTGCAAGGCGGCCAGAGCCTCGGGACAAATTGCCGCTGTATTGTCGCTTGCCAATTCGTGCCGTTCACCGCGAGCCTGCATGTCGATCTTGCTAATCGACTTCAGCCTCTCGGGCAAACTTGAAACGTGACCGTGAAAGAGATGGAGAGATTGCCTGACGAACCCGAGCCCCGGGGCCTCAAGAGGCTCGCCAGACAAATCACTCTACCCGCTCCTGAACTTTGCCCCCTGGAGGAAGCAACTTTTCAATAGCATTCGAACCTGCAGCCAATTTCGACCGTATCCTGGCGCAAGATTATTTTGCCGCCCAGCGGAAGTGTGTTCGTTCGGCTTTACCTGGCAGCCATCGCAGCGCTTAAGTTTAATCATGAGCTCTCTCCAGGCTGAGGTCGAGCGGCGCGGCGAACGCATTTTCGAACTCGTCGATCGATATCCCGAATCGCTCTTCAGCAAGGCCGGCTTTTACCAGCGGATGATGGCGCTCTCGATGCGCGATGAGCATTTCAAAGTGCAATTGTTTCGATTTGTCGATGTCCTCGCCTCGCTCCGGCGCAGTGGCGATATCGTCCAACATCTGGATGAATACTTCGCCGACATGCGCAACGGCTTCGCCCCGCTCGTGCGAACCGGCGTCCGGGCCGCAAGGATTGTCCCGTGGATCAGCGGACAGTTATTGCGCTGGAATGTTTCCGGCATGGCGCGCCAGTTCATCGCCGGGAAAAATCCCGATGACGTGATGAAGACGCTGCGCAAACGGCGCGACCAGCGCATCGGGTTCACCGTCGATCTTTTGGGCGAAGCGGTAGTCAGCGAAACCGAGGCCGGCGAATACGCGGCGCGTTGTCTCGAGTTGCTCGAACATCTGGCGCGCGAAACGCAAGGCTGGACCGATCCGCTCGGCGACGACGCGGAATTATTTCCTGTCGTCAATCTTTCGGTAAAAATCTCGGCGCTCTATTCGCAGATGAATCCGGCCGACCCGGCGGACGCAATCGCGCATCTCGCGCCGAAACTCCGTCCAATTTTGCGTCGCGCCAAGGAACTGGGCGCGTTCATCAACTTCGACATGGAAAGTTACGCGCATAAAAATACGACGCTCGAGCTTTTCAAAACGCTTTTTACCGAAGGCGAATTCCGCGATTGGCCGCATGCTGGCATTGTTATCCAGGCCTATCTTCGCGATGCGGAAAAAGATCTTGTTCGACCTTATCGACTGGGGGCGTGCGCGCGGAACGCGTTTTGCCGTCCGTCTGGTCAAAGGCGCCTACTGGGATTACGAAAAAATTAAATCGCGCCAGAATGGCTGGCAGGTTCCGGTCTTTCTTCAAAAGCCGGAGAGCGACGTGAATTTTGAAACGATTACGCGCATTTTGCTCGAAAACGAATCGATCGTAACCGCCGCGTTCGGCTCTCACAACGTTCGCAGCATCGCGCACGCGCAGGCCCTGGCCGACGAGCTCGGGATCGATCGCAGCCGTTTCGAGTTTCAATTGCTTTACGGAATGGCCGGACCGATCAAGCGCGCGCTGGTTGAGATGGGTTATCGTGTCCGCGAATATTCTCCGGTCGGCGAATTGCTGCCCGGAATGTCCTATCTGGTCAGACGATTACTCGAGAACACTTCCAACGAAGGTTTTTTGCGTGCGAAATTTTCCGAGAACGTTTCGGCCCAACAATTGTTACGCGATCCGAACGACCTTGTCGCCGAAAGCGCGAACGGCGCGGAGCATTTTGAAATCTCCGACAAGGATCAGCAATCGCGCAACGGCGCTTCCCTCGACATGCCGCCGGTTGATACTTATGAAAACGCGCCGCTTGTGAATTTTGTTTATCCGGAAAACCAGGAACGGATGCGCGCGGCTCTTTTGCACGTGCGTTCTCAGGTCGGTCAAAAATATCCGCTCGTCATCGATGGCGAAAAAATTTGGACCGACAAGACCATCGCCTCGATAAATCCGAGCTCGCCCGATGAAGTCGTCGGACACGTTGCTGAAGCAGGAATTCCCGAAGCCGAGCGTGCCGTCAAAGCCGCTCGCGAAGCGTTCGAGAAATGGAGCCGAACGTCATTTGAAACACGCGCGCGCTTGCTCGAGCGCGCCGCCGACATTATGCAACGCCGTCGTTACGAACTCTCGGCGCTGGAGGTTTTCGAAGTCGGCAAAGCGTGGGCGGAAGCCGACGGCGACATTCGCGAGGCGATGGATTTCTGCCTGTTCTACGCGCAGCAAATGCGTTTGATCGGCCGGCCCCGCCTCACTCAACACGTTCTCGGCGAAGAAAGTTATCAGCATTATTGGCCGCGCGGCGTCGCGCTTGTCATCGCGCCATGGAATTTTCCTATGGCGATTTTGTGCGGCATGACGTCGGCCGCGCTTGTCACCGGCAACACGGTGATCATGAAACCGGCCGAGCAATCGGCGGTTATCGGGGCGATGTTGATGGAAATCTTCGAGGAAGCCGGTGTTCCTCGAGGCGTTCTGAATTTTCTGCCCGGTAAGGGCTCGGTGATGGGCGCGCATCTTGTCGATCATAAGGATGTCGATCTTATCGCGTTCACCGGTTCGCGCGAAGTCGGTCTGAGACATTTGGGAAAGCGCCGGGAAAACGAGGGACGGTCAACGCAACTCAAACACGTCATCTGCGAGATGGGCGGCAAAAATGCCATCATCATCGATTCCGACGCGGATCTCGACGAAGCGATAGTCGATACAATTTACTCCGCGTTCGGTTATCAGGGACAGAAATGTTCGGCCTGTTCGCGGCTTATTGTTCTCGAAGAAAATTATCCTCGCGTGATGGAGCGATTGCTCTACGCCGCAGCAAGCTTGCGCGTCGGCAATCCGGAAGAGCCGGGCATCACGGTCGGCCCGGTGATCGATGAAACGGCCTATGAGCGGATTCTGGAGTACATCGACATCGGGAAATCACGAAGCGACGGCTCGCCTTCCAGCGGCAGGATGTGCCGGAGAAAGGGTTCTTCATTCCGCCGACCATTTTCGTAAACGTACACCCGGACACGCGCATCGCGTGCGAAGAAATTTTCGGCCCTGTCCTAAGCGTTATTAAAGTGCGCGACCTCGACGAAGCTATTTGAAGTTGCGAACAACACCGATTACGCGCTCACCGCCGGATTTTTCTCGCGCAGCCCGGCCAACATCGAGCGTGCCAAAGCTGAAATTGTGCGCGGGCAACGTTTACATCAATCGCTCATGCACCGGCGCTGTCGTCGGCCGGCATCCGTTTGGCGGATTCAAAATGAGCGGTGGCGGCACCAAAGCCGGCGGCGGCGATTATCTTCTGAATTTTCTGGTGCCGCGCGTCGTCACCGAAAACATCATGCGCCACGGCTTCGCGCCCGAAGCAACGCCGCAATGTCGCGACGAGTTCCTAATCAGAGACTAGACACCGCGTCTACTGATTCATCGCGGCGATAATTTCGTCGGCGGCTTTCTCGATCACGGTCATATGATCGGCGTGGGCGACGGGATGAAATCTAACAAACCCGGGAAAGTCGCGCGCAAGTTCACGCCCCATTTGGACCGGGATGTCTTCGTCATCCGTGCCGTGGAAGATGTCGATCTTCGGTGGCGGCGACCGCTGTGCCAGCTGTCGCAATGCGGCGCGGTTATCGTAATTTTCGATCAACAAATGTGAGAGCGGCGTGCCGACCACCGTGGCAGCTTCTTCCCGCAAAGTCGTAAAGGCGGCGATGAGGACGACCTGTTTAACTGGGTGACGCGTTGCGAAATCGAGACCCACTGCTGTGCCCCAGGAATGGCCGATTACACTCAAACGCGAGTCGATTTCCTTTTCATCGACGCGCAAATGGTCAGCGAGTGCATCGAGCGCTTTGTCCGCCGTCGCCCTCGTGGTCTCGATTGTCGCGTAACCTTGGCTTTTTCCGTAACCGGGGTAATCGACGAGAAGAAACGCGTCGCCCGATTGGCGATCTTGCTGAAGCAGTTGGACCCAATCGAGCGCGAGCGATCCATTTCCACAAAACGCGATCCAAATTCGTTTCGGCAACTGGCGATCTTGGCCGCACGGCAAGTAAAACGCGACCTGCTTTCCGGAGACCGCCGTGAAATTGATTTCAGTGCCGTCGGACGGCAGAGCAGTCGCGTAACTCGCATCGTACGGCCGCGGGTGATAAAGCATCGAGTGCTGGCGAAAATAAAAGAATGCAACGATCACCAGAATGCCTGCGCAAATACACAAGGACAACCAAACCCACGACCGCGATCCGCGTCGCCTTTTCTGTAGGACGTTCGATTCGATCTGCATCGACCAAAAGGAACGCGTCATGATAGCGCAAAATCAATTTCTATCCCATGCTGTGAAATGCTTTATGTCGTCGCGACGCCGATCGGAAATCTGGGCGACATCACCTTGCGTGCGCTCGAAGTTTTGAATGATGTCGATCTTGTCGCCGCGGAGGACACGCGGCATTCGGGAATGCTGCTGAAGCATTTCGGAATCAAGAAGCCGCTCATTAGTTATCATGAGCACAACGAAGCGATGCGTACGGCGCAGCTCGTCGAGCGACTCGCCGCCGGAGAAAAGATCGCGCTGATCACTGACGCGGGAACGCCCGGCCTTTCCGATCCGGGCACGCGGCTCATTCGCGAATGCATCAAACGCGAATTGTCATTCACGATCATTCCGGGGCCGTCGTCGATTCTGACCGCATTGGTCGGCTCCGGATTCTCGAGTGAGAAATTCTTCTTTGGCGGGTTCCTTCCTGTCAAAAGCGGCCAGCGCGAGCGCGAGTTCCGGGCCGCCGCTACCCGCGAAGAAACATCAATCTTTTTCGAGTCGCGTTATCGACTAAGCAAAACGCTCAAAGCCTGCATCGACATAATGCCAGATCGACAACTCTGTGTCGCGCGAGAGCTCACCAAGAAATTCGAAGAATTTCGGCACGGTACAGCCGCGGAACTCCTCGCCCATTACGAAGCTCATCCGCCCAAGGGCGAAATTGTAGTGATCGTATCAGCGCGCTGATTTGCGCCAAATTCTTACAGCCAAGACTGCGAGAACAATAGAAGTTGCAAGCAGAATCACACATACGGCGAGCCATCTGCTCGAACTCGTTGCCCATTCGTGAAGTGCCTCAGTGCTAGCTGTCCCACGCAAGGCGGATGCACCCATCGTTTTTTCAAGACAATGCCATGCCGCATTGAGGGATGCGAACAATGAAAGGATGGCTCCAACGCCAAGATCGTAACTCTAAGAACCGGTTTCTTGGGCATGGATCGCGACATCCAGTGACGTGAGGCTTTTCCGCTTGTCAAAGTCACCCTTCTGTGGGAGTTTGCGCGGCTTTTTCTCCCCGGAAATGCTTATGGCTTACGCAATTATCAAGACGGGTGGGCGGCAGTATCGGGTCGCGGAGGGCGACACGGTCGATGTCGATCTTCTCGATGTCGATGCTGGCAAGACGGCGACGTTCGGCGATGTATTGATGTATGCCGACGGAAAAAATCTGACGCATGGCGATCCACTGATTTCCGGCGCAAAAGTTACGGCCGAAGTGGTCGAGCAGCGCAAAGATAAAAAAGTGATCGCGTTCAAATACAAGCGGCGCAAAGGTTATCACCGCACCGTTGGACACCGCCGCAAACTGACGCGCGTGAAAATCAAAGCATCAGCATCGGCGCGAAAGCGAAGAAAGCTTAAGCCATGGCTCATAAAAAAGGACAAGGCAGCGTCAAGAACGGCCGGGACAGCGTCAGTAAACGGCTCGGCGTGAAAAAATTTGGCAGCGAGCTGGTCGTGGCCGGCAATATCATTGTCCGCCAGCGCGGAACGAAATTTTTGCCGGGCAAAAATGTCGGCCTCGGCCGCGATTACACGATTTTTGCGCTGGTTGATGGAAATGTTCGGTTCGATCGGGCGGGACGACGAGTCAATGTCGATCCCGTCGTTGCCGAAAGATAAATCGCGCTGATCGCGCGGCTTTTGCGTCAAATTTCAGTAATTGTGCCGCGCGCCGACTTTGCGGTATAAATGGTTTTCTTGATGAAATACAGGACCTTCATTCTCTTTGGCGCGCCGGGCAGCGGCAAAGGCACGCAGGGCAAAACGCTCGGCACAATCCCGCGTTTTTATCATTGCCCGTGCGGCGACGTGTTCCGTTCGATCGACACTCGCACGAAAGTAGGCAAAGCGTTTCTGGAATATTCGAGCAAAGGTCAGCTCGTACCGGACGACATCACGGTCGAGCTTTGGAAAGAAGCGATAGACGCTGCGGTGGACGCGCACAAATTCAAACCGGACATCGACATTCTCGTGCTCGACGGCATCCCTCGAAATGTCGGCCAAGCCAAGATCATGGAGGAAATGATCGACGTGGAAAAAGTTTTCCATCTCGCCTGTCCGAATCGCGAGACACTTTTTACGCGATTGAAGAAGCGCGCCTTAAAGGACAACCGGCTCGACGATGCCAACGAGCAGGTCATCCAACGGCGACTCGATATTTACGAAACCGAATCCAAGCCCGTGCTCAGTTATTATCCCAAGAATTGCATCACGGTGGTTGACGCGATGCAACCGCCATCGAAAGTCTTGTTCGACATTTTAGCGAGCGTAAACGGCGCGGATATGGAGCATGAGCCAGCAGCAGTTTGAAAATTTCACCGCATCCACTCTTTATTGCGAAAAGTGCAAGGCGACGATGCCGGTGCGCGAGCGGTTGCTGCTAGTCCTGCCCGACAAAGAAATTTTCGATTATCTTTGCACTGGCTGCGGCTCTTCGGTCGGACAACGCGAAGTTACAGCGGGCGATAAATTGATGGCGCGAGCGACGGCCGGACGAAGACGGCGCTCAAGCACGCCTTTTCAATTGATGTAGTAATTGAGAATGCGCATCGTGTTCATCGGCACGGGCGAAATCGGCGTGCCGACGCTGCAAGCGCTGCAAGAATCGGAACACGAACTCGTCGGAGTCGTGACCCAACCGGACAAACCAGCCGGGCGCGATCAGAAAATCACACCGCCGCCGATAAAAGCCGCGTTCGCCGGGAAGAAAATGCCGATCTTGCAACCTGCGCGGATCAAAGATCGACAAGCGATTGAGCAAATTCGCGAGCTTCAACCGGAAGCGATCGTGGTCATGGCCTACGGCCAGATTCTGCCGCGCGCTGTTCTTGAAATTCCCAAGATCGCCTGTTTGAATTTGCACGCGTCGCTCTTACCGCGCTGGCGCGGCGCCGCGCCAATCCAGGCAGCGATTGCGGCAGGCGATCACGAGACCGGAATCACTGCCATGTACATGGATGAAGGTCTCGATACCGGTGACATTTTGCTGCAACGCAAGATCGACATCTTGCCAAACGACACCGGCGGCTCGGTCCACGACCGGCTCGCGCAACTCGCGCCGGAAGCGTTAATTGAATCGTTGCGATTGCTTGCCGGTGGAAACGCGCCGCGCATCCCACAGAACAACGCGCTCGCCACTCACGCGCCGAAACTGAAGCGAGAAGACGGACGAATCAATTGGGAGGAACCGGCCGAAGTGATCGGGAGAAAAATTCGCGCGTATAATCCGTGGCCTGGTGCATTCACAAAGTTTGGGATGGACAGCACGAGCAGTCGTTGACGCTGAAAATCTTGAGCGCCGCCGGATGCCGGACATTGATCGAAAATCCGGTGAATGATTTATGCGGAGATCGCGGTCTTGTCTTCGCAGCCGGCAAGGAAGCGCTCGCCTTGCTTGAAGTGCAATTGGAAGGAAAACGCCGAATGAGCGGCGGCGAGTTTGTCCGCGGCCACCGCTGGATTGCGCGTCCGCTCCGCTAATTTGCTTCCAAAATGCCGCAACGTTCTGTTTGATAATCACCGGCATGAAAACGGAAGCGCCGGCTTACAAACGCATTGTGCTCAAACTTAGCGGCGAAGCGCTCCAGGAGCGCGGCGCGCGGGAAAACATTTCGCCCGCGGTCGTGCGCGAGATCGCGGAGCGTATCAAAGAAGTGCACGGGCTTGGGGTCCAGGTTTCGGTCGTTATCGGCGGAGGAAACATCTGGCGCGGATCGTCCGCCGCACATCGTGGGATGGATCGCACGACCGCGGATTACATGGGCATGCTCGCGACCGTGATCAACGCTCTCGCGTTGCGCAGCACACTTGTTCAGATCGGTGTGGAAACACGCGTTCAAACAGCGATTGAAATGAAAAATGTGGCAGAGCCGTTCATTCTCGGTCGCGCCATCCGGCATCTCGAACTTGGCCGCGTCGTCATTTTCGCCGCCGGAACCGGCAATCCCTATTTTTCGACCGACACGACCGCGGCATTGCGCGCGAGCGAGATCCGCGCCGATGTCATTTTAAAAGCGACAAAAGTGGACGGCATTTACGATCGCGATCCGAACCAGGACGCAAACGCGAAACGCTATGAACGAATCACCTTCACCGAAGCGCTCACGAAGCGCTTGCAGATCATGGATTCGACCGCATTTAGCCTTTGCATGGACAACAAAATCCCGATCGTCGTGTTCGACATGAACAAGCCGAGCAACATTCGTGATGCCGTGCTCGGCCGAAAAGTTGGGACGCTGGTTTGCGATGAGACAGAGACGAAGTAACAATTTAGCCGCATGAGCAAAGACGACATTCTTCTGGAAGCCGAAATGTCGATGGAAAAAAGTGTCGATTATCTCGTCCACGAATTCGCCGGAGTGCGCACCGGCAAAGCGTCGCCGGCGCTGGTAGAAAACGTCGACGTGCAAGCTTATGGCTCGACCATGAAATTGAAGCAGCTCGCGCTCATCACCACGCCGGAATCGCGCTTGCTAGTCGTCCAACCGTTCGATGCTGGCACAGTGCAAGACATCGAGCGCGCACTCAAGGAATCGAACATCGGCATCACCCCGGCCGTAGATGGAAAAATCATTCGTCTGCCGATCCCGGAACTTTCGGAAGAACGACGCAGAGAGCTCGCCAAGTCGTTAGGCAAAATGGCCGAAGAGGCGCGGGTGCGAGTGCGAAGTAATCGCCGCACCGCCCTCGATGAGGCAAAGAAATTGAAAGCCTCCGGCGGGTTGAGCGAAGACGAACTGCATGATCTCGAAGCGGAGATTCAAAAATTGACCGATCGCTTCGTTAAATCAATCGACGACCATCTCAAGCACAAAGAAGTTGAGATCATGAAAGTGTGATCTCGTTCACGGTCGAGAATCAGATTTACAGGAAGTCAGACGCCAGCTTCACTGGCAGGCGTCTCACAACCGCACCAGATCGAGCAGAAACTGGCACCAAAGATAGATCATACCGCGCCAGGAATATTTTACATCACCGTCCGGCGTTTGTTTGAGCACGCCTTTCTTGATGTTATGCGCGATTTGATCGCGCAAGTCGTTCTCCATTTCGAGCTCGATACGCTCTTCATCGAGGGGGTCGATCGCTTCAGTCTGCACGCTGTTCTTGCGCAAAAATTCGCGATGACTCTGGTAAAGCTGCCAGAATGATTGATCAGGTCGCTGACGATTGATCCGGAATTGGGGGGTTAATTTTAGGCCGTAAGAAAGCGGATAATTCCACGTTGTCCAAATCGTGCCGCCCTTCGCCCGCGACGAAATTCGCAAGTAGTAAAACGAGAGATCGTGCTGCTCGTTCAAGCAAATCGTGGCCTGGGCGCGGTCTTCGTCTTTGTAGAACAGCCGAAAGAATTGCCGATAATCTTCCCAATCCCAGCCAGCGTCGTTCAGGTGGACGAAGCCCTCGTTCTCGATTTCGCGCGTGATCTCATTCAGCGTCGGAAAAGTGTCGGCAGGAGGCGGAGTCTTGGGCCGAAGCTGTTTTTCCTTAGGCAAACGCAGGGCACGTATTCGGGTGAGAATTTCCACCCAGGGGAGGAAGAACCACGCCGCTGCCGCAATCGCCCCGAGAAAATGGCTCCCCGTAGTAAAATAAACTAGCAGGTACGAAACGGCGAGAATGGCGAGCGCGCCCGTCTTTTGAGCAAAGGAACTCTGAAAGCTCCGCAACGCGACGGCGAGCACCGCCACGCCGAGAAGAACGAAAAGGTCAAACAGCATTACGGTTTGATCCGATGCTGGCTCAAAAATTTCTCAAGCTGATCGGTATCGAAATTCGCCAGCACTTTCCCACCCGCGACGAACGTGGGAACGTAAGTCTGGTCAGACAACTGCTTCATCTCCTCGTAAGCTTGTCGATCTTGGCCGACGTCGATCTCGATGAATTGATAGCCCCGCGCGCTCAAATATTCTTTCGCGTCAATGCACCACGAACACCATTCGCGGCTGTAGAGCTTTAATTCCATGAGCAGCAGAAATAAACAAGCGCCGACCAACGCGTCAACCACATCGACATCGGCTCAATACGCTTTCGCCCAGATGACTCGGCGCGGGCTCGGTTCCCCGGTGAAAATGCAGCGGCCGGCCTCGGAGGAATCGTCAAGGGGGATGCAACGAATCGTGACCTTGACGTCGTTCTTAACTTGCTCCTCCACTTCTCGGGCGCCATTCCAATGAGCGAGGGCGAAGCCACCGTGGATTTCCGGCCTCTCCCTATTTTTTGGCGTGAAGAAATCGTAGAATTCTTTCTTTGAATCGATTTTTCTCGTGTTCTCATCGCGGAATTTTGTCGCGCGCTGGTAAAGATTGTCTTGGATCGACATGAGCATTTCCGGTGCGCGGCGGACGAATTCTTCCATCGCCATCGATTCTTTCGCTTTTACCGTTTGGTCGCGCCGGCTAACTTCAACGGAATTCTTTTCGAGGTCGCGCGGTCCAATCTCGACCCGCAGCGGCACGCCCTTTTTGATCCATTCCCAATTTTTCACGCCCCCGCCAAGGTCGCGCCGGTCCACTTCGACTTCGAGCGCAAGATCGACATATCGGCTCGCGCCCAGCTGGTTGCGGAGTTTATCGCAGGCCTCGAGAACTTTCGCGCGAGTCTCTTCTTTCGGGGTGATCGGAAGAATTACAATTTGAGTCGGCGCGATCCGCGGTGGCAAGATAAGCCCGTCGTCATCGCCGTGCATCATCACCACGGTTCCGACCAATCGCGTGGTCATTCCCCAGCTCGTAGTCCAGCCAAATTCCTGTTTGCCTTCGCGATTTTGAAATTGGATCCCGCTTGCGCGCGCAAAATTCTGGCCAAGAAAATGCGACGTGCCTGCCTGGATCGCCTTGCGGTCCTGCACCATCGCTTCGATCGCCAGTGTCTGCACCGCGCCGGGAAAACGTTCGCTCTCGGATTTTTCCCCGCTGAAAACCGGGACGGCAAGATGATCGCGCACGAAACGCTCGTAAAGATCGAGAATCAGTTTGGCTTCCGCGCGGGCTTCGCCTTCGGTTTCATGAACGGTGTGGCCCTCCTGCCAGAGAAATTCGGTCGTGCGCAGAAACAGGCGCGGCCGCATTTCCCAACGAACAACGTTGGCCCATTGATTGATCAGAATGGGAAGATCGCGATACGATTGCACCCACTTCGCATAACTCGCGCCGATAATCGTTTCCGAAGTCGGCCTAACGATTAGCGGCTCGCTCAGCGGGCTCGACGGTTTCATTTTTCCATCAACACCGACCTCGAGCCGGGTGTGGGTGACCACCGCGCATTCTTTAGCAAAACCTTCTACGTGCTCGGCTTCCCTCGCGAAATAACTCAATGGAATGAAAAGCGGAAAATAGGCATTGCGGTGGCCGGTTGCGCGAAGCATCGCGTCGAGTTGTCGCTGCATGTTCTCCCAAATCCCAAAACCCCATGGTCGGATTACCATGCAACCGCGCACATCGGAGGGCTCAGCTAGTTCCGCTGCCCGCACTACCTGCTGGTACCATTCGGGAAAATCTTCGTCGCGCCGCGGGTTGATTGCGGTCTTTTGAGCGCCGGCATTCGACATGGCGAAAGGAATTAAACTCGCGATTACGAAATGACCAGCAGCCATTTTCGCCAGCGCAACTTTAGCTCGAGGGCGTTGTTGGTACTCTCAAACTATGAAAATGAAATCGCTGATGACGATGTCGATCTTGGTCGCTGCGGCGCAACTGGCGCCGGTTGCGCTCGGCCAGGATTCAGATCAACCGCAAAAGGGCTCGCGGCATAATCAGGAGGAGCGGTTGGCAAATCTCTCGCCCGATGAGCGCCAACGATTGGAGACCGCACGCCAAAAAGCGATGCAAGACCCAGCAGTGCAGGCAGCGAATGAAAAGATGAAACAAGCGCATAAGGAGTTTCGCGACACGATGCACGCAGCGATGTTGAAAGCCGATCCTACGATCCAGTCGATCCTTGACAAAATTCCAGAAGCACAAAAAGCAAGAGGATTGAAGCGCTAGTAATTTCGAGCGACGAGCGAGGATACTTCTCGTCGCTCGGCATAACCACCGGCAAAATCGATACTGCAGACTGTCTGGTATCTCGCATGGCGACCGACGGCGGCGCCGGCAAAGTTGAAACTTGGATTGAAAATGTTCTTACGATGACCTCGTGAACGGACACCATCGTCGATGATGAGTGTCAAGATGATCGCACGCGCGCTTTTTTGTCCGTAGGAGAGATTCTCGCCGCAGGTCCCAATCCATCGTCCGTAACGATTGATCCGGTTGCCCGGAGAACTCCGATCACTCCCGAAATGACCCACTTGACCGCCAATTTGTTCCGCGCAATGATCCGCGGCAGCACGACACATTCCCGCTGATAAAATCACAGGTGGCAATGGGCGAGCATTCCGTAAGAATCGGACGGCTTCATCAACTGCTCGGCCGCGCTCAATCATGTGAAACTGCCGCGAGTCTGCGACGAACTTGGCGTACAAGGTCGGGTTTTCCCTAGCGAGATTGATTTCCTTGATCACGGAAACGGCCGAGATTTGGTCGGAGTCGGCTAAAGAAACGCCTTTTTTGGCAAAGGCCGGTTGAAGGGAGAAGGTGAGAAGGAGACTCAGGAGAGGAAGTCGCCGCATTATAATTTCTAGAAAGCACCTCCAATGCCATCAGATTGAGTCAGTCCCCATTTGACACTCTTAAGCGCGGCCAGTAGTTTCCGTGCCCTTTTTCAGAGTGTGATGAAGACCTTTTCCGCCAAAGCAAGCGAAGTCCCGCGCAATTGGTGGCTGATCGACGCCAAAGACCAGCTGCTCGGTCGCGTCGCGGTGAAGGCAGCCAAGCTTCTGCGCGGCAAGGAGAAAAGGATTTTTACACCGCACGTGGATACCGGCGATTTCGTCATTGTGATCAACGCCGCCAAGGTGCGCTTATCCGGGAAGAAGGAAGACCAGAAAAGTTTCATGAGTTTTTCCGGCTACGTGGGCGGCCACAAGTCGGAGAATGCCCGCGCCCGGCGAGCGCGGCATCCTGAGCTATTGATTGAGCGGGCAGTCCGCGGCATGATCCCGCACAATCGCCTCGGTCGCGCGGTTTATCGGAAATTAAAAGTCTATCGCGACGACTCCCATCCCCACGCCGCGCAAAAACCGGAGCCGGTCCAGTTTGCCTAACGACCCGGCCTAACGAGTCATCTTATGGCACAAACTCAGGAATTCATCGCTACAGGCCGCCGCAAAAACTCGGTCGCACGCATTCGGATGGCAACCGGAAGCGGCAAGATCGACATCAACGGCCGCAATTTCGAAGATTATTTCCCTAGCGCCCCGCTCCAAAACATTGTCCTACAACCGCTCCAAGCCGTGAAAATGGTGAACGCGTACGATTTGTCGATTAACGCCACTGGGGGCGGCGTCGCCGGCCAGGCCGGTGCGGCTCGCCTCGCCATTGCGCGCGCGCTGATCCAAGTCGATGGCAATCTGCGTGCCACGCTTAAAGCGGACGGTTTGCTTCGCCGCGATCCGCGAATGAAGGAGCGAAAGAAATCAGGCCAGCCCGGCGCACGAAAACGTTTCCAGTTCTCGAAGCGGTAATTGTTCTGCTTGGAGGGATACCCACCTTCGCGTCCCAAATTTGAGCCCCGATAGCACGGCGCTCTTTAAATCTGTCACTTTGGCTTCGCGGCACTCGGTGTCGGCGCCGCTTGGGGCCGAGCCAACAGCGGTGGCGGGGAAACGGCCGCCGGAGACCCAGTTGTTGATGTTGGAAGGGGGTTCGAAGGGGCGCTGGGCTTAAGCGAACGCAATTGCCGCATCGCTTCACTGACCCAGATGCTCGGGACACGATTATCCGCAGCGCCCCCACGCTGGTCGCCCGGGAAGCGATACTCGGTAAGAATTGTCTCGCAAACACGGCGCGCCTCCTCGACTCGATTCTTCGCTTTCAATAATCGAACTTCTGAAATAAGTGCCAGCGGCCGGTTGAAATCTTTCTGATCGCCTGTCCCAATCTGTCGATAGATCGCCAGCGCCTCGTCCGTTTTGCCAGCCGATTCAAGATTTGCTGCCATCGCCATCCGCCCGGTCGACGCGAGTTGATGCCTCGGATTCTTATCGATGAAATCCTGCAACGTCGTGTTTGCGTCCTTAAATTTCTTTTCCTTGCTCTGCGCTTCCGCGAGGAAAAGATAAGCGGACGCGCCGGCCGGCGTGTTCGGATAGCGAGCGATGAGCTGCCGGTAATCTTGCGCGTTCTTGGCACTGGCTAATAAAGCTGACGCGGCCGCATCGCGTTTGTTCGTGTAAAGGCGGTAACCGGCGAACCCGACGACCGCCAACAGCGCAAGCAAAAGCGCCACCGCGATCTGGTTCTTAAATCGAAACCAGAAAACGCTCGCTTCGAGCGCAGCATCATCATGAGTAGGAGGCGAAGCCGTCGGCATAGTTCGATGTCGATCTCAAGCCCGGCGATTGAAACCGCGCGAGCGAGCTCTTATGCCATGCGAAGGTTTCCTGTGCAAGCGCGGCAAAACTCGTTAGGCAGATTATGACGAGATCACCATGTAAGCGATCACGGCTGCCGCGGCGACGAGGATAACCACTGTGACGGCGATAACCATTTGCACATCGGCTTCGATTTCGCCGCGTTTGATTGCCTGATTAACGACGTGATAGCGCCAAGCAGCAAAGATCGTCAGAAGGGCACCGAGGCCGATCATGCATTCACCGAGGGGTGCCGAAATGCCCAGGCGGTGCGTGGGTATCTGCGGATTGGCTCGAAACGAGACCTCATCCATCCAAACACTGAAGCGTGCGATGACGAATCCCAGCGCTCATCACTGCGATGTTCGTCCTCACCCAGGCAAGAAAAGTGCGCTCGTTAGCGAGAATTTCGGATTCGATCTTGTCCGGATCGAGTTGGCCTTTCTCGTGTGGCGGATTTGTCTTCGTCTCGTTAGAGCTGGACATCCATCATCAATTCGTTTCCCGATTTGCGCTCGGTCTTGCGCCGGCGGTTTCGGAAGGTGTTAACTCTGTGCCATGAACTTATGGCAACAATTTTGGACTCCGGTCCGGGTTTTTCTCGGTCTCGGCGCTGAACCGCAGACGCTCACCTTCATGCAGATTTCACTACGCGGGATCATCGTCTTCATTTTCACGCTTGTGATGGTGCGAATGAGCGCCCGCCGATCGCTCGCACGCCGCACCGTTTTCGACAGCGTCTTTCTAGTCATCCTCGCTTCCGTGCTCGCTCGCGCGATCAACGGCTCGTCCGACCTCTTGCCGACGATCGGAGGAGGTTTTGCAATGGTTGCCTTCCACCGATTTCTCGCCTGGATCGCGTTCTATTCGCATGCCTTTGGCAATCTCATTAAAGGCACGGACGAAATCCTAATCCGCGGCGGAGAATTGGTTTCTAGAGAACTGCGCAACAACCACATCACTAAACACGATCTGCAAGAGGATTTGCGGCTGGCGTTGCATGCTGAAGACCTCGCGCGCATCTAGAGCGCGCGGCTCGAACGCAGCGGCGGTATCAGCTTCATTTGCAAGTAAAACTGTAGGGCGTCTGTGTCAGACGCCAGCTTCTTTTGCATGGGAGTTGGATGTTGAGCGCCCGCCACGCAGTGCCCTTGCGAAGGAGGGTTTCACATTCGACGTTTCTTTGATGCCTCCACACGACAAGCTTTTCACTCCCGGCCCGGTTGAAGTTTCCGACAAAACGATGGCCGCATTTTCGCGACCAATGATCGGACATCGCGGCGAGGACTTTAAGAATCTTTACCGCTCGGTTCATCCGAACCTGCAAAAACTCTTTGTGACCAGGCAGCCGGTCTTTCTCTCCACGTCATCGGCCTGGGGCGTGATGGAAGCGTCAATCCGCAACCTTGTCGATCGCGGTGTGCTTTGTTGCATGTGCGGCGCGTTCTCAGACAAATGGTTCGAGGTCGCCAAGCGCTGCGGCAAAAACTCCGAACCACTCCAGGTCGATTGGGGCAAACACATCGATCACAAAGAGGTCGATCTAAAACTCGCGACCGGAAAATTTGATACCGTTACCTTGATTCACAGCGAAACTTCGACCGGCGTGATGAATCCGCTCGGCGAAATTTGCTCCGTCCTCGCAAAATATCCCGATGTCGCGCTCATCGTCGACACTGTTTCATCGTTCTCAGGCGTCAAAATCAACATGGACGCGCTCGGCATCGACGTTCTGCTGACCGGCGCCCAAAAAGCGCTCGCGCTTCCGCCTGGTTTTTCCCTCTTTTCCGTTTCCGAGAAAGCTTTCGCCCGCGCCGAAAAAATTCCGAACCGCGGGTTTTACTTCGACTTTCTCGAATTCAAAAGGCAACAAGCCGACTGGATGACGCCGAGCACTCCGAGCATCGGGCACATCCACGCGCTCCAATCTAAGCTCGAGGAAATTTTTGAGGAAGGGCTCGACGCTCGCTTTAATCGACATGTGAGAACCAACACGCTCGTGCATGACTGGGTTCGCTCCGCTGGATTCGATTTCTTTGCCGACGAAGGATTCCGTTCGAAGACGCTTACCTGCGTGAAGAACAACCGAGAAAAATTCGACGTGCCCGCATTCGCGAAACGACTACGTGAAAAACATCACCTCGTCATCGACCCGGGCTACGGTAAAATCCAAGGCAAAACCTTTCGTCTCTCGAACATGGGGGACGAAACCGAAGAAACGGTTTCGCATCTCCTTGCGTGTCTGGACGACTGTTTAGGGTAGAGCAGGCCTCTCGCGAGCTGGGTGTGGCCTGACGCGGCGCCTGGCTGAACCAGCGATTCCTATTCAGTCGGCTTTGTTAGCGGCCTCAGGCTGAACTCCTACCGGGTACGCGAGGCATATTAATTGCTATATTAATCATAATTTATGGAATTATCGGCTGAAACAACAACAGTCGCGCGGCCAGAATGGCGACTCACCTGTTTCCGCCACCAGAGCTCGCTCCCTTACTCCAAGAAAAAAATCCTCTTCTCGGCAGCCGAACGCTCGCTCTACGAAATTTTGCGATGCATCACTTCGGACCACACTATCTTCGCCAAGGTGCGACTGTCCGACGTCATTTCCGTCTCCAACCGAGCCAAGACGTGGCAAGCAAATTACAATCAAATCCAATCAAAACATTTAAACTTCCTTATTTGTGACGCAACACTGGCACCGGTTGTTGCGATCGAACTCAACGATCCTTCGTCAACACAGGCCGATCGCACCGCGTGCGATGAATTTGTTGATGCCGCGTTGGAGGCGGCAGCTGTTCCGATTCTTCGAATTCCAATCAAACCGTCGTATGCGGTCGACGAGATTCGGCGGTTGATCTTCCCGCACCTTCATGGCCCGGGTCCGCTCTGCTAAGTCTCACGAAAAGAAAGCGAAGGGCGCCTTCGTTTCCGAAAGCGCCCTTCCTATTTAGATGGCGGTAAGCCGAATTCTGTCCGGCTGATTTCTCAACCGCGATGATCATTTATCTCACCCAGATTTCTCCGAGCGCCCAATGAACCGCGTTCGGCGGTCGTAGACCGCCGCTACAGGCCATCGTGATGCGACGATACCCGAGGATCGACGGGCCGGCTGCCCTCCCTCTGTTTTGTCTTGCACCGCATGGGGTTTTTCATGCCTCGCGAATTACCTCGTGAGCGGTGAGCTCTTACCTCGCCTTTTCAACCTTACCGTGCACTTTGTTGCCAAAGAACCGGCGGTGTCTTTTCTGTGACACTTTCCGTCGCCGCAATCTTACAACTGCGGCGCCCGCGTGTTTTACGCGGCATGCTGCCGTATGGTGTTCGGACTTTCCTCTAGCGAACCAATCGATTCACCAGCGATCATCTGCCATCGCACCCAATTTATCACAATCAGGAACGCGGGAAAGCAGGAATAAAAGCCAAAAAATCTGCGCTAATCTGCGGAGAAAGAATTCCTTCTTTCCTGTTTTCCCGATTAATTCTTTTGTGTTGAGATTTTGACCGCGCAGATGTCGATCTTATACTGAGAGTCCCCCACCAAAATTCAAACCAGAGGATTCGTTATGCCACTTGCAGTTGGAACCAAAGCGCCAGATTTCACTCTTTCGACCAAAACCGCCGATGGCCCTAAGCAGATCAAACTGAGCGACAATTTCGGGAAAAAGAACACACTGCTCCTTTTTTTTCCGATGGCGTTTACCGGCACATGCACGATGGAAATGTGTGGTGTGAGCACTGATTTGGCCGCCTACGGCAGTCTCAATGCGGCTGTTTATGGACTCAGCGGCGATAATCCGTTCGCCCAAGAAGCGTGGGCCCAGAAGGAAAAGATCACAGTCCCGCTCCTCAGCGACTACGAGCACGATGTCGCCAGGGCTTATGGCGTCGCGTACGACTCGTTTCTGCCGCAAATGAATCTCGGGATGGGTGGCGTCCCGAAACGCGCGGTGTTCATCATCGATCGGAATGGCGTAATTCAATATGCGGAAAGCAACGACGACGCCCGCGCATTGCCGAACTTCGAGAAGGTTAAAACGAAACTCGCGGAATTGAAATGATGTCGAAAGAAATGTACACGATCGGCCGGACAGAAGTCTTTAATCCCGAAAAAATCTCGTACATCTCTCTCTTCCCTTAATGACCGACGAATTTAAGACGCTGAAAAAATTCGATGCCGGCAAGGGCCGTGAAGGATTTTTGCATTCTTTGCCCGCGCTGGAGGAACAAGGCGTCGGCAAGATTTCACGCTTGCCGGTAAGCATTCGGATCGTGCTCGAATCGGTGCTGCGGAATTGCGACGGCAAGAAAGTCCGGCGCAAAGATGTCGACACGCTGGCGAACTGGAATGCGAAGAGGCCGGCAAACGAAGAAATTCCGTTCGTGGTCGCGAGAATTATTCTCCAGGATTTCACCGGCGTGCCGCTGGTTGTCGATCTTGCGGCGATGCGGAGCGCGGTGGAGCGGCTCGGCGGCGATCCGAAAATCATCGAGCCGCTGGTGCCGGTCGATCTCGTTGTCGATCATTCGGTGCAGGTCGATTTCTTCGGTTCAGCGAATGCGTTGCGATTGAACTTGGAAATGGAGTTCAAACGCAACCGAGAGCGCTACCAATTTCTCAAATGGGGACAGCAGGCGTTCAAAACGTTCCAACTCATTCCGCCGGGCATCGGCATTGTTCACCAAGTCAATCTTGAGTATCTGGCGAAGGGAGTTCTCTTTTCTCAGCCCTCGACTCTCAACTCTCAACTCTTCTTCCCCGATACACTCGTTGGGACCGATTCACACACGACGATGATCAACGGGCTCGGGGTCGTCGGCTGGGGCGTCGGCGGGATCGAAGCGGAAGCGGGCATGCTCGGCCAACCGGTTTATTTTTTGACTCCGGAAGTCGTGGGTGTGCACATGCGCGGGAAACTTCGCGAAGGGGTGACCGCGACCGATCTCGTCTTGCACATCACTCAGTTGCTGCGTGCCCAAAAAGTTGTCGGGAAATTCGTGGAGTTTTACGGCGAAGGTGCGGCGTCGTTGCCTGTGCCGGACCGCGCGACGATCGGGAACATGTCGCCCGAGTACGGCGCCACGATGGGCTTTTTTCCGGTTGATACGGAATCGGTGAACTATTTGCGCGCCACTGGGCGAACGGATGAGCAATGCGCGGGGTTCGAAAATTATTTCCGAGCCCAAAAAATGTTCGGAATGCCGCGCAAAGGCGAAATCGATTACTCGGTAGATATAGAAGTCGATCTTGCCGATGTGCAGCCAAGCGTGGCCGGACCGAAACGTCCGCAAGATCGGATAAATCTTCCTGCGCTCGGCGAAACCTTTCGATCGCTTTTGCAAAAACCGGTCAAAGATGGCGGTTACGGAATGGCCGATGTCGATCTTGAGGCAAAGCATCTGGTGCAGCTGAACGGATCGCCGCCACGCGATGGCGCTATGCCTTCAACCGACAATGCCGGACTGGGAATGGAGCCGGGCGAAGAGCGCAACAAGGCGGAGATGTTAACAAATCGGCCAACGCCAGATACAGCCAGGGAATTAAAAGAGTCAGCTGCCGATCCGTTTCATCACGGCGAAAGCCGGATCGGTCATGGCAGCGTTTTGATCGCGGCGATCACGAGCTGCACGAACACAAGCAATCCCAGCGTGATGCTGGCGGCAGGTTTGCTCGCCAAAAAAGCGGTCGAGCGCGGACTGCATGTCGATCCTGCGGTAAAGACTTCGCTCGCGCCGGGGTCGCGAGTTGTTTCCGATTACCTTGCCAAAACTGGGCTCCAAAAATATCTCGATCAGCTCGGCTTCGATCTCGTCGGCTACGGTTGCACGACCTGTATCGGAAATTCCGGACCGCTGCATCCAAACATCGAGAAGGCGATCAACGACTACGATCTTGTGGGCGCGTCGGTGCTTTCTGGAAATCGCAATTTCGAAGCGCGGGTGCATCAAAGTATCAGGGCCAATTTCTTAATGTCGCCGCCGCTCGTGGTCGCGTTCGCACTGGCCGGCCGCGTAGATGTCGATCTCTCCCGCGAGCCAATCGGCAAGGATAAAAACGGCAAAGAAACCTTTCTGCGCGATCTCTGGCCGAGTCTCCTGGAGATCCGCGACGCGATGCAATCGGCGCTTAAGCCTGAAATCTTCCGGAAACTTTACCGCGATTTTGCTAATCAAAACCCGAAATGGAACGAAATCCCATCGAGCGCGGGCGAAGTTTATCAATGGGACGAGAAGAGCGATTACATTCACGAGCCACCCTTCTTTGAGAATTTCTCGATGAAAGTGGGCAAAATCGAAAGTATCGCCGGCGCGCGCGTCCTTGGAATCTTCGGCGACTCAGTCACAACCGATCACATCTCACCGGCGGGCGCGATCAAGGCCACGTCGCCGGCGGGGCAATATTTGATTTCGCGCGGAATTGAGCCGCAAGATTTCAACAGCTACGGCAGCCGGCGCGGGAACGATCTCGTCATGACGCGTGGGACGTTTGCGAACGTGCGGATCAAAAACCTGATGGTGCCAGGGACTGAAGGCGGCGTGACCAAGTATTTTGCTAGCGAGAACCTTGATTACGTCGATACCGAAATGTTTTCTCGAACGCTCGGACAACGAGGTCTGGTACTGAAAGTTGGAGCGAGACGATTCCTACCGATGGCACGCAGATGTCGATCTTCGATGCGGCGATGCTTTATCAAAAAGAAAAAGTGCCGCTCATCATTTTAGCCGGAACAGAGTACGGCACCGGCTCGTCGCGCGACTGGGCGGCAAAGGGAACAAAACTTCTTGGGGTGAAAGCAGTGGTCGCCGCAAGTTTCGAGCGGATTCATCGTTCGAACCTCGTCGGCATGGGCGTGTTGCCGTTGCAATTTCTCGAAGGGACGAATGCGCAAACGCTCGGGCTCGATGGTTCGGAGATTTTTTCCATTACCGGTTTGTCGAACGACATTCAGCCAGGCCAGCAGGTGACGTTAGAGATTCAAAGCAAAGATCAAAAACAACGATCGGTGCCGGTGAAGTTGCGAATCGATACGCCGATCGAAGTAGATTATTACAGGCACGGTGGCATTTTGCCGTTCGTGTTACGCCAATTGCTCGCGAAGTAAGACTTTGATTGGCGAACCTTCGGCGATGAAAGCCGAACGCGGTTTGGCGGCGAGCGTTTCGGCGAATCGTTCGCCGTAAAGTGCAGCTACATCAGCGTTGAAGTCGAATCTATCCGCGTTCCAAATTTTCCAGCGCGGATGTTCGACTCGATATTCACTGCAGCCCGCGCGCACGCAGGTATAACCCCAATAATGGTCGGTGATAAATTCGGCATGGGAACCGGCAGGAATGGATTTCGGCTCGCCGTTGGCTGTCACGATGAGCGATTCCCATTTTCGACCGCGCCGCCAGGAATATTCCACGCTCAATTTAAGATCGACATGTTCGATCTCGTGTTTCATCGGCAGGGCTAGATAACGCTCGCCGTAAAATGCGCGCGCGACTAGGGCAATGGCGTGGCGCGGAACAAGCTCTCGAACAAAAACAACGCCGCGCCGCCAGGTATCGGCAGATTTCTTCCGAACATAGAAGCGCAAATTAACTTCTTCGAAGTCGCGATGCAGAGGAATGGGCAGACCGAGCAAGCGCGTATCGAGAAAGAGAAAGCCGACGACGCTGACAAACGTTTCTCCATCTTCGTAGTCGATCTCGGTTCCCGGGCGGGACGAGCGGCGCGAGAATGCCAGGATCGACAACGAAATTGAGCATGGCGAGATAACGCCAGTTGGCGGTGAGAAAGGGTTGCATGGCACGTAATCGGATTTTGCGACGGTCAACACCGCGGTACTAGTTCGGTTTGCGCGCGGCGCAAGAGTTTGCCTCTGCGATCTCGCGATTAGTGGAGCAACTTTTCGAGTGAGGCGTCCGGCTCGGCACCGAGCGAAGTGGCCATGGTGTAGTGGCGTTTGGCTAGTTCTTTCGAAGGCGGCTGAGCGGTGGCGTAAATAACAGCGAGATTGAAATGCGCGTCCGCGTAATTCGGAGTTGTCGTTAAGCGCCTCGATTAGTTCTTTTTCTGCGGCTTCCTGCCAACCTTTCTGGCTCGCAGTGATGCCGAGATAATTGTGCGCGGTCGCGCTTTTGGAATTAATACCGAGCGACTTTGTCAATTCGGTAAGCGCCTGTCGAATTTCGCCTGCCGATAGTAGACAATGCCAAGCGTGGTATGCGAAAATTCGTCCTTCGGTGAGATCGCGACCGCTTTTTTTAAGGTCAACTCAGCGGCCTTGAGTCTGCCGGTGCGAAAATAAACGACCCCAAGATTGGAGAGCGAATAAAGGTTGTTCGGGGCTTTTGGTCAGGATTTCCTGATATTGTTTTTCGGCCGAACGATACTTACCGTGGTCGAAATTTTCTTTCGCTTGCCGGGCAAGATCGACCACTTCGTTCGGAACGCCGCTCGGCTTGAAGACGCTGGACATGGTGTATCCAGTGGAGTTGTTATGACCCCCCGATGCGCTCGAGCCAGCTTCCTCGGCGGACGGTTTTTCCGGTCGACCTGGCCCGGTGCTCTTGGCCGCCGCGGCGCTTGATTGCTTGGCGAATGTGAAACTCGCTTTTACGGCCGCCGGATTGTCGTCAGAGATCGAGACCACGGGTTGGCGCAGCAACGCGAGCTCATCGGTGGTCAATCGTGCCACGGGCTGGGCCAGCAACTCGATCTGCTGCGTCAAGGTGTCGGATTTGATCTGCAACTTATCAAACTCGGCAAGCATTAGCTTTTTTGCCTGATCTCGGCGCGCTTCCTCCTGGCGCTCCCGAACGATGATATTGCGCAACATCTCGTTCTCCTTGGTGAGCTTGGCCGTTTCCTGCGCGTTCGCGCCCGTAAGCTTGACCTTTTCGAGCTGGCTGCCGGCTTCATCGAGCTGGGAACGAAGATTCATCACTGTGATTTCGTAGCCCTGGTTTTGCTTCTGGCTGGCGGCCAATTGTCCTCGAAGTTGTTCGAGTTGCTGTTTCACATCGGCGAGCTCTTTTTCCTTCCTCGGTTTATCCTCGCCGAGTTCATGAATGGCTTTTTCGGCACCGGCCAACTTCTGTTTCAAATCTGAGTTTTCGGCGACAAGAACCTGGACGTGCTGCTCGCTCTTCTTCATCCCTTTCACTTGCGTCAGCGCTTCGTCCCGTTCCTTGGTGGCGCCTGAGACCTGGTTATCTGCTTCAGTCGCCCGAGCGTTGGCCGCATCTCGTTTTTTCTCAGCAGCAGCGCGGCCCACTTGGGCAGAAGCGAGCGCCTTTTTTAATTGTGCGATTTCCCCTTTCAACGCCTGCTGCGCCTTGCCGTCGCTTGTGCCGGCGGTCGCCACTTTTTTCAGCGAATCCTGCGCCTGAGAAAGTTGATCGCGCACTTGGCGCTCAGCGCCTTTGGCTGTGTCGAGCTCGCCCTGCGCCTTGTCGAGCTTGGACTTCGTCTCTTTAAGACGGCCGCTTAAGGATTCCTTTTCCCTTTCGACCGAACTGATTTGAGTGCGCGATTTTTGCAGTTCGGCTTCCAATTGATCGACTTTGTCTCGCAACTTCCGGGTCGTTTCTTGAATTGCGGCGTCACTTGGAGCCCGCGCCGCGGTTTCTCTTGGCGTTGATGGCGCGACCTCGACCTCGACGTTCGATTCCACGGGAGCCGCGCTTTGCGGGAGCACTGGCGCGCCACCGGGCAGCGGCGTCGGACCGGCTGTGAGATCGTCTTGGGTCGAGACCTCGCTTTGCACGCGCAGGATGCTTTCGCTCACTTTACGCCCGCGATACTCGACTATCGCCGGCTGCCAATCGGCGTGGCTCTTGCGCAACTCTTCGAGGAGGCTTCCCGCGAAGCGATATTTTGCCAAGGCGGATTTGAACTGATTTTCGTGCTCTAATTTTTCGCCCTGTTGGGCGGTCATATAAGCTTTGAGGAACATTTCGCTGGGATCGTCCGACTGGGCCGCAAGCTGGCCGGACGCAAGGCAAACGAGGAAAGCGGCGAACAAAATCGAACCGATTTTCCTCATGGGCGAAGTGACGGAACGATAACAAACGCCGGGGCGGTTGCAACGTGGCTATGGGGCACAACTCAGGGAGAAGCGGAGAGCGTGCCAACGGCGGGCGCTTTGTCCGTTGCAATCATCAATCTAAAATTTAAGGTCTGCATCGCATGGTGGTCGTAGCTCAATGGTAGAGCCCCAGATTGTGGTTCTGGTTGTTGCGGGTTCGAGTCCCGTCGACCACCCCATTCAAAGATCCGAAATTCGAATCCAATTGTCGATTTCCGCCTGCAATCGACGTGCGGAAAGGCTTTGGCATGACCATTGCTAAATTCCGGTTGCTCATGAACTCCACAAATGCCGACTTCGATCAAGTTGAAGCCAGTGCCACTCGCTCTTCTCTTTGGGAGCGGATTTTAAACGCGGAAGAACTCTGCGACTGCAACAATCTCGAAAAATTGCTCGCGGGCTGCGAGATCATCGCCGCGCTGGACGGCAGGGATCTTCTCGCAGCCTAACGAGCAGCTTCAATTTCGGTCTCCGATTTCGAAGCGCACGCCTGGTAAAGGCTATTTGGCAAGATTGTAACATCGATCTCTCCTTGAGCGATTTTCGGTGTCGCCTAGAATCCAAAGGCGACAATATTATTGTGTCTGTAGCTCAATCGGATAGAGCATCTGACTTCGGATCAGAAGGTTGTGGGTTCGAGTCCCTCCAGGCACGCATTTTCGGTTTAACTTGACCGGCGCGGCATAATCGCGACGCGGTGAAACCAAGATTAATCAAGTCGAGTCAATGCGCGCTCTGAAACCCTGGCAGAGATCAGCAGTGCTTCTGGCCCTGGCTGCCGTGGTGATGTCGATTCTGGAGTGGCAGTTCATTCGCGACCCCGAGATTAATTTTTTGCCCCGACATAGTGGGGCGCAATGGGTCCTCTTTCCCGCCGCAGTTGACCCGCGTTTGCACCGAATTGCCACATTAGACACAGTTTTTCGGCGCACGTTTACCTTGGATAATCAACCGCGCCGGGCGCAACTGGCGCTATACGCCGCCAAGCGCATTGAATTGAAGATTAATGGCCGCGTCGTGGATGTCGGCGCGATTCGTAATTGGAAGAATATTTCCATCATCGACGCGCTCGATTTTTTGCGACCCGGCACAAACACAATCGAAGCCAGGGTCTTTAATGATAATGCGCCGCCCGCGCTCTGGCTGGCATTGAGCGCAGATAAATTGACGCTGCGAAGCGATCAAACTTGGGAAGGATCGACGGCTGGGTCGGCATGGCGATCTGTTGCCCTCGCCTCAACGCCAAGAATTCCCGGCGCCGGAAATCTTATCGGCGGCGGCGAGAAAACCTTTAGCGTGCTGACCAAGATCTGGCCGATCTGGATGGCTTTCGCGGCGGTCGCGTTCGTCGTTTGCGCAGCTGCAATTTGGCGGAGTGGTCGCTGGAAACGGCCAGTTGTCGATCCTGGTGGGTTGTCGCGGATCCAAGCAACCGCCTTGGTCCTTATGCTTGCGGGTCTCTGGCTCATTCTCTTTTCAAACAACGCAGCCAAGTTGCCGTTCCATGCCGGTTTTGATTCGCAAGATCATCTCAATTACATCCGCTACGTTCAGGAACGCCGGGCACTTCCTTTGCCAACCGAAGGCTTCGAGATGTTCCAGCCCCCGCTTTATTATGTTTTGTCCGCGGTCGTCCTTTCAACCTGCCACCTTACCGTTAGTAATGAGTCCTCCGTCGTCATCTTGCGTTTGCTGACAACGATTTTTGGCATTGCGAATTTCACGCTCGCCTTTCTAAGTGTGCGCCTTCTTTTTCCGAATCGCGCCGGAGCACAACTAGTGGGTTTGATCCTGGCCGCTTTTTTACCCATGCAGCTTTATTTGTCGCACTACGTGACCAACGAAACACTGGCCGCCACATTGGTTACAGCGACGGTTTACCTTGGCCTGCGCGTCTTGCAGACAGAAAAAGCATCCATGTTCCGATATCTCTCGCTTGGACTGTGCATGGGCGCGGCGATGTTAGCCAAGGCCACAAGTTTTCTGGTTCTCCCGCCACTGCTTGGAGCGCTCATGGTCCAGCTGGCCAGCCCGCGACCGCAGTTCGCAACTCGGCTGCGCTATTTCTGCGTGATGTTGACAGTCTTTTTCGCCGTTTGCGGCTGGCGTTACATTTGGATCTGGCGCCGATTCGGCACACCATTTCTTGGTAACTGGAACCCTGCGACCGGTTTTCCTTGGTGGCAGGATCCCGGCTATCATACAGCGGCGGATTATCTCCGTTTCGGCCAATCGCTCGTCAATCCCCTCTTCAGCGGTTTTGCCGGATTTGCCGACGGAATTTATTCCACGCTTTGGGGCGACGGCTTGGGCGGGGGCCTCTCCGATTTACCTTCTCGAACGCCATGGAATTACGACTTGGTGATCGGCGGCTATTTACTGGCGCTGTTGCCGACCTTGGTAATTAGTCTTGGGGCTGCGCTCGCAATCTATCGTTTTGTTCGCAACCCCTCGGCGGAGTGGTTTATGTTGCTGGGCTTTTCGGCTGCGGTGGCGGTAGGCGTGATTTTCATGACGCTGAGGGTACCCTGGTACGCACAGGTAAAGGCGTTTTATGGACTGTCGGCGCTGGTACCACTTTGCTGTTTCGGCATCCTCGGCTATGAAAGGTTTACCGCCGGACGTAAGTCGATGCAATTCGCCCTAGGCGCGGTTCTGGTGGTCTGGGCGCTGAACAGTTTCGCGTCCGTTTGGATTCGCCGCTCTGCCTCACAGCTGATTTACGCCGGGCTGCGGCTGATTTCCGAGCACAAGATTGATCCATCCGTTTCGGAACTAGCCAAGGCAGTCGATTCCGACCCCTCTAATGCGATCGCAAGACGGTTTCTGGCGGCGGCCCTGGACGAAGCGGGCCAATCGGACAAAGCAATCGAACAGGCTACAAAGGCGATCGAGTTAGACCCGATGAATAGCGAGTGCCACTTGCAAATGGGAATGACTTTCGCCAAACAAGACCAGATGGAGCGCGCAATTGAAGAAGCCCGGCGCGCAATTGAGCTGGGGCCGGAGAATTCCCGCGCCTACGACCTTCTGTTCACTTGTCTTCGCCAATCACAACGGACTGACGAAGCGATCAAGACCGCGCGAGATGGCCTCGCAGTATCGCCTTCTGATGCCGAGTTGCACTACAGACTCGGTTTGGCGGAGGGGCAGACGGGAGATTTTGCGACTGCCGCGAATCAGTTTGCTTATACACTGTTGCTCCGTCCGGACCGGTCTGAGCCGGTGGCGAAACTTCGGGTTGCGCTCAGCTTATTAGCAAAAATGCCAAATGCATCGGAGAAACTTGAGCAAATTGTTTCCCTGGCGTCTGACTCGCCAAAGCTCCTCAATGAACTGGCGTGGTTGTTCGCCACCGATGCCGATTCTACCCTGCGCAACGGCCCCGAGGCGGTGCGCTTGGCCGAACGCGCGTGTAATTTCACAGAGCGCAACGCTCCGGCGTTGCTGGCAACTTTAGCTGCTGCCTACGCCGAAACGGAAAGATTCCCCGAAGCGATCACGACAATCCGGAAAGCGCTCTCTCTGTCCGAATCGAGCAGCGATTACGCCACCGTGACGCTCTGTCAGAATCTATTGACTTCGTTTCAAGCGAACCGTCCGTATCGCCAAGAACCAAGGTAACTGGTTAGTCTGAAGATTCTCTTCTCGTGAAATTCTCCGCCGCCCGCTCCGAACTCGACGCGATGATCGTTGAGATCGAGTTGACCCTGGTTAGCATTATTCAGGGTGTGGCGCTGTATTTTTTGATCGACAATGCTCGCACCGTCTTGTCGATCAAACAGGCCATATTTTGGCCCTACATTCTTGCCGGCTTGCTGATGATCTTGATTTTTTGGTCGCGCTCCGTCCTGCATATCCTGACCTTGATTCGGTGGCCGCTCGAGTTTGGGCATAATTTTTTGTACATCGCATGCGCGTTGGCCGAGTGTCTCCTCTTCACTCGATTGACCAATCCGCGGGCTTGGTTTGCTTTAAGCGCTATTTACGGCGCGCTCGGTTGGCTGTTATTTATTTACGACCTTCGCTTGCTCCGCGCCCGCGAACACGACAGTGCCAGCGCCGAGAGCAATCGCTTATACAAAATCGTGACGCGCGATCAGTGGCTGAACATCGGTGCGCTCCTGCCCGCCGTTTTTACCGTGAATGTCTTCTTCGTGATCTGCATTCAACTCTGGCCGCAATTCTTCATCGCGCGTGCCGGCCATTTCTTGCTCGCTCTCACTCAGCTTGCCGGATCGAGCGTTTATTTGCTCTACGTCATCCGATTCTTTAACGACCTCGCGCCGCTGATCGCCCAGGCCCGGCACGAATGGCATGCACGAAGCAGCGATCGCGACTGAACGAACATCTCACCCGATTTTTCCCGCAACAAATCGCGGGAGTAATAAGGCTAGCGATCCGGCCAATGACCGGAGATCCGTAAAATCGTTTAATCAGTTTCCATCGTCGCGAAAGCTCTCGTCGCTAGAATCCGTTTTCACGTCGAAATAGAGGATGACAAAAGCGATCCCGAGTAACGGACGCAGAATCCCCTGCAAGAGCGCCGTTGCGGAAGTCACGAGATCCGGGCCGTGCGTTTGGGGCGTTGCTTTCAAAGCCTCGATTAAAGCTTGCGGATCTTGCGCGCTCATCAGCATCTGAAAAGAATGCCGGAACGACGACCAAGTTGGGCCAGCTTCGAGCGCAAGCAAAAACGCAACCCAGGTTGAGGCGATGAGGGCGCCGCGCCACCACGGCCGTTGAAACCGGGGCAAATTGCGTCCGCTTCGCGCGAGGCGCTTGCTCCGGCGCAGCGACTCGATCGCATCCGCTCCTTCAAGGACGGCTGCTTGCTGCCAAAACAGGACACTGAGAAATAATCGGCCGAACATCCAAACCTGAAGAACCAGCAACCCGAGCGCGACAAAGATTGCCAACAACGAAGAACCGTCCGTGGCCAGCATCAGCATGATCCCGAGGGCCAGCACCATCAGCAGAAAGAAAGCGCCGTAGACGAGAATGCAAAGAAACGCGACCCGCGGCCAGAATTTCACCGCTTCGTTCAGCGTGGCGAGAAAGCTAATGCGTCGCCCAGCCGCAATTGCGGCGGTGATAATTTGAATCCCAGCAATGTAAATCGGCCATAACACGACGCTAAGAACGAGCATGCACAAGGTGAATGCAGCGGCCGTAGCCGTGCGAAGATCGACATTTACATTTGAGCTCGTCTCGATCACCGCTCCGGTTAGTTGTCCGCAGAGCGAAGGCAGAACCACCAAAAGCGTTAGGCAAAGGAACTGAAAAAAACCGTTACGGTAAATTCGCAGAGTTTGGACAAAGATTTTGGCAAGCGAACGACGCGGTCCTGACTCAGCCGGTCCAACCTCGACGGTTGACACCGCTTCAAACAGACCCGGAATTTCCGCCGCTGTCGTCCAAAGATCTACATCCACGTGGCGGGCTGGATTTTGGCGAACCAATCGACCCTCCCGAAGCCACTCACGTAACGTTTCGAAATCGGCCGGGCCATATTCCTTGCCGTGAACCCGAATTATCCACTCTTCCCCCATCGGGAGCGATCATCGAGCATCCAGCATCCAGAATCCAGTATCGGATTTTCTCGGAACCACTTTCAAATCCCAGCAACCCGGTTAATCGTGTCTTCTAAACGATGAAGCTGCTCCTGATCGACGGCCATTACTACGTTTACCGCTCGTTTTTCGCGATCCAAAATCTGTCGAATTCCCGCGGCGAACCGACTAACGCAATCTTCGGTTTTACGAAAACACTGCGGCTGATGGTTAAACATTTGCAGCCGGAGCTAGGTGCGGTCTTTTGGGACGAAGGTTTGCCCCAAAAACGCATGGAGTTGCAACCGGCGTATAAGGAAACGCGCAAAGAAATGCCGCAGCCGATGGTTCCGCAGCTCGATTTCATTCAGAAGCTCACGCCGCTGCTTGGTTTCAAGAATATTTCGCTGCCGAACACCGAGGCCGACGATTTGATGGGCTGCTATGCGATCGCGGCCTGCAAACGCAAGATCGATGTCGTTCTCGCGACGAACGACAAGGATTTGTTCCAACTGGTCGGTCCTTGCGTGCAAATTTACACGACGGCCAAAGCCGATCTCGTTTCACCCAAAGATGCGTTTGCATTGCTCGGCGAAGCGGAAATCACAGAAAAATGGGATGTGCCGCCCAATTTAATCGGCGATGTGCTCGCCATTGCTGGCGATTCGGTCGACAACATCCCGGGTGCGGGAATTGGTCGGAAAACCGCGGCGACGCTCGTTCGCGAATTCGGTGGACTGGATCTCTTGCTCGCCAATATCGACAAAGTAAAGAGCGCACGCGCTCGCGAGAAACTCGCCAGCGCTCGCGATCAGATTCTGCAGAATCGCAAAATGGTCGAGCTCGACTGCCACACCACTTTGCCTGTCGCGATTGACGACCTTCAGATCAAACCCGAGTATCCGGCCTTGATAAGCGCGCTGGAAAAATGCGAATTTAAGTCGCTCCTGCAGGAAGTGCGCGATGAGGCCGCGCGCGCGACCGGGGCGCGGCAGTCGGAATTAAGCTTGTAAAGAATCCGGGATGGCAGTGGCAGAGCTAAATATCTAGTAATAAACGGCTTACGTCAACACGATATTTTCGTAAATAATTCGAACGCGGGACGCCCTCCGCTGTCCAATTCAACAGGTTAAGGCGATTCGGGCGGTTGCACGTTTCTCGTATTTGCTGTTTCTCCTTGGCGTGCGCTGCCCGAATCTTTTTTTTCACGTCATTTTCGTTGAATTGCGGGATTGCGAGCTCATCGTCGTGTGATGTTTTCATAGACACGGCGGTTTTATGGAGGGCGACACTAACCCGTTCGGCATCCGCGGTTTCCTTATCGACGCGCCGGATTTCGGCACATTGCGCGGGCGGCCTAATGGCGCCATTATTATCCACGATGGCCGGATCGCCGAAGTCGGTGACTATGATGATCTCCGTCGCGTACACCGGTCGAATCCCGTCCGCTGGGTCGAACACGGGACGGTTGCGATTTTTCCCGGCCTGATCGATTGCCATACTCATCTGCCCCAATATTCCGCAGTCGCTCGCGGCGAGAGCGAACTGCTTCCCTGGCTGCGGCAACATATTTTCCCGGTCGAACGCGAATTTACTGGACCAAGAGCTCGAGACGAAGCTCCGCAATTCTTCCACGAACTTGCCCGCAATGGCACCACCACAGTCATGGCTTACGCCGCGATCTACGAAGACAGCTGCGAGATCGGTTTCCAAGCAGCTAAAATAAGCGGGCTGCGCGCCATTTTGGGTAAGATGATGATGGACCTCGGTTCCTACGGCCAACTCCAACCCAAAAAGGTGCTCTCCATCTCCTTACTTGAAAGCGAACGGCTCTGTCGCAAATGGCATCGCGCCGAAGACGGCCGGCTCGAATATGCTTTCAGCCCGCGCTTTGCCGTTACCTGCTCGGAAAAATTGATGCGAGGCGCCGCCGAACTGGCGGCCCGTTTCGGGGCTTATCTGCAAACTCATCTGGCCGAGAACCGCGAGGAGTTGGAGAAGGTGCATCATCTTTACATGGGCGCACGTGACTACACCCATGTTTACGAAAAGTGCGGACTGCTCACGCCGCGGACGGTGCTCGGCCATTGCATTCATCTCAATCCGCGCGAGATCGCGGCGATCGCCGCCGCTCAATCGAGCGTCGCGCATTGTCCGACTTCAAATCTTTTTCTCGGCAGCGGATTGATCAAGCTCGATCAACTATTGAAGGCCGGCATTCCGATCGGACTTGGTTCCGACGTCGCCGGCGGCCCCGAACTAAACATGTGGCAGGTGATGCGCGCAGCAATCGAGGTGCAGAAAGCGCGCGGCGCTTATGAGCAAAATCTGCGTCCGCTTCGTCCGAGTGAAGCGTTCTATCTCGCCACCCACGGCGGGGCGCGCGCGCTTGGCAAGGCTTCCATCGTCGGCACGCTCGATGCCGGGAAGGAGGCCGATCTGATCCTTGTCGATCTTACCGCGCTTTTGCCCTACCCCAACAATCGCGACGCGTTGCGCGACCTTGTCCACCGAAGATGTACTCGCGCTTTGCATTTATCGCGGCGGGCCGCACGCGAATCTCGAGACTTATGTCCGAGGGAAATGCGTTTACCAAGCGCCGAAACGAGGGCCGTCGGATGAATTCGAAGCCTATCGATCCCATTGGCATCGCTTTGCAAGAAGACATTGGTGAAGGCGATGTCACGACGGATTTTTTTGTCCCGGCAGTCCGTGCACGCATCCGCCCGAGTCGTTGCCCGCGAAAGAGCGATTGTTGCCGGAACAGAAACGGCCGCGGAAGTTTTTCGCCGCGTCGATGCGGCAGCGCACACCCAAGTGCTTCAACCTGATGGAGCCGAAGTCAAATCCGGCGACGTGATTATCGAGATTCGAGCGCTGGGGCGCTCCATCCTGAAAGCGGAGCGGGTCGCTTTGAATTTTCTCCAGCGGCTTTCCGGCATCGCCACGCTGACCCGAAAATTTGTCGATGCCGCGGGCAACGATCACGTCAAGATTCTCGATACGCGAAAAACGACGCCAGGCCTCCGCGCGCTGGAGAAAGCCGCAGTTGTGGCGGGTGGCGGCGCCAATCACCGCTTCGGTTTGTTCGACATGGTGCTGGTGAAAGATAATCATCTCGCTTCGCAGTCGGGATTCGCCGCGTTCGCCGAAACCGTGCGCAAACTTCGCAAAGAGCGACCGGACGTGCGCATTGAAGTCGAGGCGGAGAATCTCGAACAGGTGCGCACGTTTCTCCAGATCGGCGATGTCGATGTTATCCTGCTCGACAACATGAAGCCGGCCCAAGTCCGCGAAGCCGTGGCGCTCGGAAAAACAAAGTGAAATTCGAAGCGAGCGGCGGGATCACTTTGAAAAACATCCGCCAAATCGCCGCCACCGGCGTCGATTACATTTCAATCGGCGCGCTCACCCATTCGGCGCGCGCGATCGATTTCTCCCTCGAAATCACGCCTGTTATCGCGTGAATTCGCTCGATCGCCTGAGCGCCGTCAAACTTCGCGAGGCGCTCGGCCAATGCACGATCGGCCGCGAAGTCATCGTTGTCGAAGAAACAACTTCGACGAACGATTCAGTTTTGGAGCGAACGGCCACATCCACGCCCGAAGGTCTGGTCGTTTTTGCCGAACATCAGACGGCGGGTCGCGGGCAACGGGGCAATCGCTGGGAATCTGCCGCGCAGAAAGGACTTTGGTTCTCGATCTTGCTCCGACCGAGGATCGACATCACCAAATCGGCGCGACTCACCGCCTGGGCAGCGAACATTATCGCGCAAAGCATTTCAGAGAGATTTGCGCTCGCCGGCGACAATTAAGTTGCCTAACGACGTGACCATCGATGGAAAAAAAGTTGCGGGCGTGCTCGTGGAAATGCGGGCTCAGAAAAATGCGCCCCATTTCGCGGTCGTTGGGGTCGGCATCAATTTGAATCACAGCGCCAAGGATTTTTCCGAAGAATTGCACCCCGTGCCATTTCACTGGCAATGCTCTTAGATCGCGATGTTGACCGAGAGGAATTTGCGGTGGCGCTTCTGCGCAATCTTGATCGGACCTACCGCGAAACTTTCGGCTTATAATCCTGCATCGCGCGCAATTTCTCCAGCGCTCGGCCGCTGTCGATTTCCTCACGCGCCAGTTCAATTCCATCCTTCAGATCGCGGACGAGGCCCGCCACCACAAATCCGCCGGCGGCGTTAACCACGTCATGTCGCGCTTTGGCTCCACCGATCTTCCCGGCAAGAATCCCTTTCAACGTCGCGGCATTTTCTTTCGCGTCTCCTCCCGGCAACTCGCGCAGTCGTCGCGCGAGGAATCCCAAGCCAGCTCACATCGAGGACCGCGGAGGTAACTCTCTCCATCGGCTACGTCCGCAATCGTGGTCGCGCCGCTGATCGAAATGTCGTCCATCCCGGCGCCGTCTTCGCCTAAGCCGTGAACGACCCAGGCTCGCTCGCGTCCCAGTTGACGCAGCACTTCGGCGAAAACGGTCAGTGAGCCGCGGCGCAAAAACGCCGATCGATCTGCCGCGACGGTCGCGCCGGATTTAGAAGCGGGCCGAGCAAATTGAAAATCGTGCGGGCATTTTGCCCGGGCCAGACGCTCGCGCATTTCCGCGAGCGCACGAAACGCCGGATGATATTGTCGCGCGAAAATAAATCCAAGTCCGTGGCGCTTGAGGGACTCTCTTCAACTCCTCCGGCGCGAGACGAATCGGAACCCCCAGTTCTTCGAGAACGTCGGCGCTGCCGCAAGCCGAAGTCACGCTCCGGTTACCATGCTTGACCACGACCGCGCCGCCCGCCGCCAGCACAAACATGATCGTGGTCGAGACATTGAAAAAATCGAGGCCGTCCCCGCCGGTCCCGCAGATATCGATCATCGGGCCGGGCAAATCAGCCGGATCGATCATCGGATCGACTGCGCGCTCCATCAACGCCTAACGAACCCGACGATTTCCTCCGCGCTTTCGCCTTTCTGATGCAACGCCGTGAGAAACTCCGCTTTCATTTCGTCCTCAATCTCGTTCGGAAAGAAGCTGCCACGGCGTAAGCGATGTCGCCGCTGTTGAGATCGAGTGCGCGGCGAAGTTTTTCAATCAGCGCTTTCATCGCTTCGTGGAAGTATTAAGAAAGTCAAAAGAGCTGCAATGTTACAACGGCTGTTCTCTTTTCCTGTTTTAACTTTGTGACGCTTTTAACTCTTCACCTGCTGCTGCGCCAGCCATTCGCGATAAACGCTGCGGCGAAATCTCCGGAGGCTTGATTTCGCTCCGGCCGCCCCAAAAAACATTCGTGTAGGAAACCGGGATGCCGCTGGCCTGAAGATGTCGATCTATCGCCGCCTTGTGTTCGAGCAGCAGCTGCTTGTCCGTGCCATGCGCCACCGCCATGATGTTCACGTTTTGAATTCCGGGCCGGCTTCGCGCCAATAGCAATGCGTCAGAATGTGATGCCGGCCAACTTCGCCGCCGGTTTCAATTTCGCGGCCTGGCGGCACCGCCCAATGAAAAAGCGCGTTGAACCGCGTGACGCGCACGCCGCCGGCGAGGGTTTCACGTGTTCGAGAAAGGTTGAGAAGCGACCGATGATCTTTGCGCGCGTTCAATTCTTCGGCCACGCCGATAGAATTCATCCAGCGCAACACCCGCTTCAGCTCGCGCGCGCCGCCCATGGTGTCGGTCGAATTTCTTCCGGCGTAAATTCCCGCTTGAGCGTAAGCAAAACTTTCCATTCTCGTTCCTCAAGATCGACAACTTGCACCGGGATCATCTTCGCTGGCTCATCTGCCTTCTTCCGGGCTCAATCGTCTTCCGCCGAACATGCCCGACGCCGAGTGTGAAGATTCCTTTCGCCGGCATGAGCCGGAAATTTTTCCGCGCCAACTTTTTGCGCGAGCAACTCGGCAATGCCCTTCCAATGAAAATCCGTGCGGGACTTTCAATGTTGTCCAAAGTTTGTAATCCGATCCCGCTGTGACGGTGTCGGTCGAGCGCAAGACCACGTGACCGGAAAACGGATCGCGCTGAAACATCCAATCGAATGCATTGTCGATCTTGTCCGCCGGAACTTTCCAGGCGACGAGCGCGCCTTCGGCCAGATTGGTCGCAAGCAGACGTTTGCCGGACGCGGCGAATCGTTCCCGCTCGCAACATCGCGGCGATACGCGCCATCACGACATCGACATCCAAGCCCGAGCGTCGCGCGATCTCCTCGAACGGCTCGCGCACGAACCCTTCAATTTTGTCCTCCGAAATCGCGAGGATCTTCGCGTTGATCGGATCGTTATGCTCGACCGGCAACATCGACGAATTAATCCGACGGGCGGAGAAATTTGTCCAACGTTATCGCGCAGCAATCGCCAAGATCAGGCCCGTCTCCGATTAGCTCGCACAAGAAAACACGGCCACAAAATGACAGACCGTGCCGGCAAGGACGAACAAATGCCAGATGAAATGAGCGTAACGCAGCCGCTCGTTTGCGAAAAATAATATGCCGACCGTGTAAGCGATGCCTCCGGCCAGAGCCAGATTCCATGCCGAGAGCGGAATCGCCAGCGCAAGTGGGTGATTCGCGATCGGAATCAACCATCCCATTCCGAGATAAAGTGACATCGCCAGCTTCGGATGACGCGATGGACCGCGCGTCGCCTTCATGACCACGCCAAAAATCAGCGCACGCCCAGATGATTCCAAGAATCGCCGAGCCTCCGCGCCGCGAAGGGTCCGAGCGCGAACGGCGTGTATGTTCCTGCGATCAACAAGAAAATCGCGGAATGATCCAGCGCCCGCAAAATGGATTTCATCGCGCGTCCGCGGCCATGCATGATAAAGCGTCGATCCGAGATAGAGCAACAACATCGTCGAAGTAAAAACGATTGTGCCGATGAAAAAATCCGGCGCTGCCTCGCTCGAAGCGCGGCCAGAAGCAGGATCGGCGTGCCGATGAGCGCGGCGATGAAGCCCATTCCATGACTGATGCTATTCGCCAGTTCTTCGCCCGCAGATTGCGTCCGCTTTGGCAAAGCAACGCAGCTCATCCATGATGTTCACGTGGCCATGAGAAAACGCAGTCGTCAGAATTTGGAAAGTAAATTATAAGCATGCTTCTCGTTGCCATGCCTGCTCAGGAAGCTTTCGAAGTTGGACGTTGAGCACTTGCCACGTCGAGCTTTCGGCGAAGACGGGTTGAAAGTTTGGTCCAATGATCAAAGCGATCTTTTTCGACGCCGCCGGCACGCTCTTTCATCTACCGCTGGGGCGTGGGCTATCATTACGCGCTCGTCGGCGAACGAGATCGGATTGAAATTCGATGCCACGCAACTCGACCGCGCCTTTGCCGCCGCTTGGAACTCAATGCCCAAGCGCGCGCCAATCGATGGCCCCGCGAAAATGACGACAAAGATTGGTGGCGCGATACTTGTCGATCTTGTTCTCGATCAAGTCGCACCTTTGTTCAGCGAACTCGATCGCGACAATTTTTTCGAGATCGCCTACGAGCATTTCGCCGAAGCCGGCGTGTGGGAGCTTTATCCGGAAGTTGTCGATGTTCTGGAAAAGTTGCGACCGCAATTCCAACTCGCCGTCATCTCAAATTTCGACGGACGACTTGCGCTTTATTCTCGAACATCTCGGCATCTCGAAATTTTTCTCGCACGTTTTTATTTCCAGTGAGCTCGGCGCGGACAAACCCGACCCGGAAATTTTTCGCCGTGCACTGAAGTTCATTCGTCTCAAGCCCAACCAAGTCTTGCACGTCGGCGATGATCCGGAGCGCGATTGGAAATCTGCCAGCGCGGCGGGATTGTCGACCTTTCAATTGGATCGGCAAAAAAATTCGCTGCGCGATTTGCTGCCGATCCTGTAGCGGCGGTCTATGACCGTCGGATGAATTTCATGCGGCGCTGATAGAGCGCCGCTACAATTCTTGCAGCAGCCTCTGAACTGGATTAGAAACTTTTCTTCCCGCGGGTCGGTAGCTCAATCGGTAGAGCAGCGCCCTTTTAAGGCGTTGGTTCCGGGTTCGAGTCCCGGCCGACCCATTTCGTGATCAATCAATGAACGCACCAGACGTTTTGCTCCGAGTGTTCGCGGCACTAACTGTCTCGTTCGCGCAAGCGCATGCCGCGGATCTCGATCTCGCTGCCTTGGCGACGAATCAGCTCGGCCTTGATCTTCATCGTCAACTGGCGACGGGCGATGAAAATCTCTGTTTGTCGCCGTACTCAATTCAGAGCGCGCTGGCGATGACCTTTGCTGGCGCGGACGGCGAGACGCGTACAGAAATGGCACGCGTACTTCATTTTCCAAACGATGGCGATGCAATGCACGCGTCGTTCGGAGCCCTCCATCGTTCGCTCGAAGAAATGGCGAAAAAGACCGAGAGAGTCGTCGAACAATCGAAGAAGTACGGCGGACCAAGCGAACCGATCACACTCGCCATCGCGAATCGGTTGTTCCCGCAAAGCGGCTGCGATTTTCGCTATGGTTTTCGTGAGCTGGCGAAGAAATTCTACGGCGCGCCGTTTGAGCCGCTCGATTTTCGCGAAAACGCGGACGGTGCGCGACAACACATCAACAAGTGGGTGACTGATCAAACGCACGATCGAATTCGCGATTTGATTCCGCCAAACGGAGTGGACGCAATGACGCGCCTTGTTCTGGCGAACGCCATCTATCTCAAAGCGCCGTGGGCAAACGAATTTTCCGAAGCGCTTACCAAACCGGGACCATTTCACATACACGGCGGCGCGGCTGTGGACGTTCCAACCATGAAGAACGTCAAGAAATTTGGTTACGCCCGGCAAAATGGATTCTCTGGCGTCGCGCTTCCTTACGCAGGCAATGAGCTGCAATTTTTGGTTCTCGTTGCGGATGACGTAAACGGCTTGCGGGCGTTGGAATCGAAGCTGACCGCCGATATGCTGGCAAAGTGCGCGAGACTCGAGTTGCACGATGTCGATCTTTCCTTTCCGAAATTCAAATTCGAGCCGCCGACGATTCAGCTGGCGGACAAATTGAAAGCGCTTGGAATGAGAAGCGCATTCGATCAGCCGCCCGGCAGCGCAAACTTCGACAAGATCGCGCCGCGTAAACCGAACGACTACCTCGCGATCTCAGAGGTTTTTCACAAAACTTTTATCGCGGTGGATGAGAAAGGGACCGAAGCCGCCGCCGCAACCGCCGTGGCAATGATTGCGAGTAGCGCGAGAATTCAGAGAGAAGAACCGATTGAAGTGAAAGTCGATCGACCGTTTGTTTACGCGATTCAGCATGTGCCGAGCGGCGCGTGCTTGTTCCTGGGTCGCGTGACCGATCCACGATGAGATGGACATCTCCACAATAGCCAATCTTATCAACGCGTTCGCGGTCACCGCCGGCGTCATTTTCGCCGCGACGCAGATTCGCGATTATCGCCGGCAGCGAAAGCGCGATTCCATGCTCGCTCTTGTCCGCTCGTTTCAGAGCCCGGCATTCGCCAGGGCACTGCGCCGAGTCGTTGAATTGCCGGACAATGCGAGCGCGGATGAGATTCGAAAGGTTCTCGGCCCAGACGGCGAAGACCTTGTCGTCCATCTTACTGCTACCTGGGAAACAATTGGCGTCCTTCTTTTCCATGGTGAATTGACTATCGACATCATCGACGATTTCTTCAGCGGCCCGATCCTTATTTCGTGGAGAAAACTGCTGCCTTACACAACTGACATCCGTCGGCAGTATCAGCGAGAAACCTGGTCGGAGTGGTTTCAGTGGCTGGCCGAACGAATGATGGAGCGCGAGTCGAAAAATCCGCCGGTGCCGGCGTACATCGCGCATCGCGAGTGGCGATGAGTTGTAAGGCGTCTGTGTCAGACGCCAATTTATGGCGCGGCGTTTCACGAAAACGCCTACAAATCGCTCGGCGGTCATAGACCGCCGCTACAGAAGCAAATTGGACTGATAACTTAACTTACTATTCACGATTCTTGCCGCTGACGTAAATGGATGCGCCTCGATTTGTTTCGTATCGAGAATGTGCATCACTTCAACGCCGCGCGTTTTCAGATAGTCGGAAATCAATGCGCGATGGCAACGCCACCAAACGGCTTCCGCGCACATGATTGCCGTTGGTCCCGCTTCATTGCTAAGATCGATCAACCGCGCAATGCCGGTGCGAAATTCCTCCGTCTCCATGTAATCGGCGTAACCGCGGAAGGAGGCATTGCGCCAGGCTGTATTATGTGAGTCGGGTTTTGCCCTCCGTCGGCCGCCGAGCTCCGGGAAGTGTTCGTAACGGATCCCGGCTTTGCCTAACGAATCAGCCAACACGTCTTTATTAAATTGCGGGTAACGCTTCGAGCCCGGAAACATCCGCACATCGGCGACCAGTTTGATTCCGTTTTCCCGCAACAGTGAAATGAAGGCGTCGATCTCGCGTGTCGAATGGCCGATCGTCCAAATGCGTGAGATCACGTTAGTCCTTTTGATCGCAGCGGTTTACTGCTAACTTCCGGGGAATAATCGAAGAAATGAAGATGAACAAATTATCGCTATCAGCAATTGTCGGTTTTATTACATTGGCGCTCATGCAAGGCGCTGAAACACAAAAACAACCGGAGGTCGGACAACCAGCCCCGGATTTTAGTCTGACGACTGGCGATGGCTCACAGGTCAGTCTGAAGGATTATCGAGGCAAGTGGATCGTGCTCTACTTCTATCCGAAGGATTTCACCAGTGGCTGCACGCTGGAGGCGCAGAATTTCCAGCGCGATCTGGCACAATACCAGAACGCCCGCGCCGTTATTCTCGGAGTCAGTGTGGATAGCGCTCAATCGCACAAGGATTTTTGCGCGAAGGAAGGATTGAATTTCAAACTGCTGTCCGATCCCGACGGAAAAGTTTCGGAGCAGTACGGATCGGCCATGGACTACAAAGGCGCAAAGATGGCGGCGCGAAACACGTTTTTGATCAATCCAGAAGGCAAAATCGCCAAGGTTTACAGCGGGGTGAAGCCCGCCGGCCACAGCGAAGAAGTCTTGAAAGACCTCGCGAACCTGAAGAAAAGCTGACGGCAAGAAACGTTAGCCGAAAGCCGATCAATTGCCGGTATCACTCCGGGCCAGGGCCTGTCGCAGCCACCCGCTGCCATTATCATTGACCCCGGCGAACCGAAGACAGAATCGTAATGCGCCGCGATCAGGACAATTTCCGATGAAGCGGCTGGAATCTCTACTTCGATGTCGCTACACCGGCGGCCACGGACTTCGTAGGTTTCGCGTCGCGGCTGCAATCCGGCACCGGAGAAAACGAATGCTCGATGAAATCAGCAGCAGCACCAAGCGCCGGATAACGAGACACGTTTCGCCCGCCGATTTCGCCGGCAAGCTTCTGGACATTGGCCTGCAGCTCCTCCCGCAAGACTGTCTCCACCGGCGACAATTCGGCTGCAAGCGAAACATTTTTTCCCGGCATTCTCACTCCTAACCACTAGAAAACGCAAACACCGCGGACACCGCGAGACTGACGAAGCGCCCGGTCCGAAACCCGGACGAACGCATTTCGAAATACGCTGAAGATATACGACCGAAAGGGGTCGTTCGCGGAGTTCTCGACACCATTCGTCGATTCTGCATGCTTGCCTTCCGCCCATTTCAACGACACCTTAATTTCCGTTAATTGATCGGGCGGGCATCGTGAAACTTTCGGGAGAAAGCAAGAGTCCCTTTAACGTTCTCCGCGAGTCCGCCCAGGACGACGCGGTCCGCGCCATCGAAACGCTCGTCGAGGACGCGCCCGATCGCGAGCTCTGCCGCATCAATCCACTGGCCTTTGCCGCCAAACACAACCTTGATGAAGAGGATGTAATCGCTGCCTTTCTGCACGGGTCGCACCTCGGGATTTTTGAGCTCTCGTGGAGTATCCTTTGCCCTGGTTGCGGCGGAGTGCTCGAAACCGGCATCACATTAAAAACGATCAACCAGACGGAATACAACTGCGCGTTATGCGCCGCTGGCTATGAGCCCACTCTGGACGAAATGGTCGAGGTGACGTTTACCGTCAGCTCTCGCATCCGCAGCATCGCCGCTCATCATCCTGAAACGCTGCCCTGGATCGAATACTTCAGGCAGATATTTTGGAGTTCCGGCATTGATTTGCCGGAAGACGCCGCATTCGAGAAGTTGATCGATGAGGTCACGCTCGATGCCATCGAGCTTCCCTCCGGCGAAAAAGCCGTGCTCTCGCTTCAACTGCCGGAAGCGTTTCTGATTATTTTCGAGCCGGTTGTGCACATGGCGCAGTTTATCGATGTGAAAGGCGAGCCGACGCGCGAACGCCAGGCGCTTGCGTTTGTCATGACAAAAGACCATGCGCCTACCGGCACGCTTCGAATGCGGCCCGGTCCATTACGTATCGCCCTGGAGAATCGCTCAGGTTCACGCACCCTCCCGGGGATTTGGATTGCCAATGACAAACTTCATCATCTTCTCGGCTCGCGTCGTCCGTTTCTCACGGCGAAGCGGCTCCTGAGCAACCAGACTTTTCGCAATCTTTATCGGACTGACACGATTGCAGTGGACCAGCGGCTCAAGATCACGAGTCTCACGTTCTTGTTCACCGACTTGGTTGGATCTACGCAGCTTTACGAACGGGTAGGCGATCTTGCTGCTTATGATATCGTCCGGGCGCATTTTCATCTTCTCAACGAAATCATCGGGACTGAAGGCGGCGCAGTTGTAAAGACCATTGGGGACGCCGTAATGGCCACTTTCCCAACGCCAAACCGCGCGATCGCGGCCGCGCTGCGAATGCGAGACGCGCTAAAATCACTCAACGAAGATCTGTTTCTGAAAATTGGTATTCATGAGGGACCATGTTTGGCGGTATCGCTCAATGACCGGCAGGACTACTTCGGGCAAACGGTAAATATTGCTTCCCGGGTACAGGGACTGGCTACTTCGCGCTCCATCTTCGCTACAGCCCAAGTCATCGCAGACAGCCGCGCTTCAGAGCTGCTGGCGGAAAATGGCATTGCACCCAAACCGCAAAATCGTTCCCTGCGCGGAATCGCCAATCAGTTCGAGATCTTCGAGATTCGATAAGGGTCTCGCCGGAGACGGCAGTCATCGTCGTCCGCTCCCCGGCTGCATCTAAGAGTTACCCGATCTTTTTTCGGAACCGCAGGGCGCAGAAACCGAAGAGCAAAATCGACATTGCGATCAGGATGATGAGATGCGGCCAGTATTCGAAAACGTTTGCGCCGCGCAGAATGATCGCGCGCATGAGCGAGATAAAGTATGTGGTCGGGAAGAGCGCGCCGAGCGCGTAAAAAATCCACGGCATTGTTTCCCGTGGAAAGATAAAGCCGGAGAAGAAAACGCTCGGCAACATGAAAACCATCGACATCTGCAGCGCTTGCATCTGGTTTTCGGCTTTGGTTCCAACGAGCAATCCGAGGCTGAGCAGCGCGAACACGTAAACGAGGGTCGAGAACAGCATCGCGATGACGCTGCCGGCGATTGGCACGTTAAAAAGAAAACGCATGATGATGAAAAGAATTATCGCCATGGCCATGCCGATGCATAGATACGGGACAAGTTTACCGAGCATCAGACCCGCGCGGCTCAATGGGCTGACGAGCAGTTGCTCCAGCGTGCCACGTTCCCGCTCCCGGACGAGCGCCATGGCCGTCGCAACCACGGTGCCGATTTGTAGAACGACACCGATCACGCCCGGCACGAAAAAGTTCGGCGCGCGCATGGCCGGGTTGTAAAGCATCTGCGGGCGAATATCGATCGGGACGTTGCGTCGGCCTGTCTCGCGCATGAGCGATTGCAGCGATTGGGTCAACGCCAAGCCGAGGCCGGTATTGAGCGCTTGCAGGGCAGTCGTCGAATTTGACCCATCGACAACCAATTGCACTTGAGCAGAGTGGCCAGCCCGCAGTTCGCGCGTGAAATTCGGCGGAATTTCCAATCCCGCGTAAGCGCGGCCCTTGCGCATTTCACTTTTCAACGCTTCCACACTTTGGACCTCGCCAACGATCCGAAAAGTCTCCGTGTTTACAAACCGGTCGATTAACTGGCGGCTCTCGACTGTGCGATCCTCATTTAGAATAATCATCGCCATGTGTTTCACGTCGTTGTCGAGGGCATAGCCGAACGCGATCATTTCGATCAGCGGTGGAAAAAACATGAAGAAGAGCGTCATCGGATCGCGCCAGACGACGATGAATTCCTTGAACAAAATTGCGCCGAGCCCGCGGAAAGGTTTGCGCTTCATCACGCCGCTTTCTGTTGCTGTTCGCCCGCATGTTTCGCCGAGAGTTCGACAAATACATCTTCGAGCGAGGGGCCAATTTCATGAATTTCGGCGTGTCCGATTCCGACACTGTGCAATTTTTCATCGATCTCGGCGCGCTTAACACTTTCATCGACAAGCAGGTGCATCGATTGTCCAAATACGGTGGCGCTGCGCACGCCGCGCATATCATGCATCGCCTGCAACGCAGTCGTCAGGTGGTCGCAAGTGACATCGAGTCGACGCGTGCCGGGCGGGTTCACCTCCGCCAATTGTTTCAATTCGTCCGGTTCGCCGCAGACGATCAGCTTCGACATATAAATGTAACCGACATGATCGCAACGCTCGGCTTCATCCATGTAATGCGTTGTCACGAAAAGCGTCATGCCTTCGCCGGCAAATTCGAAAAGCAAATCCCAAAGTTCACGGCGCGCGACCGGGTCGATGCCAGCAGTCGGCTCGTCCAGAAAAAGCACGGTCGGTTTGTGCATGAGCGAGCAGGCCATGGCCAGCCGTTGCCGCCAACCGCCGGAAAGCAACGCCGCGCGCCGGTCGATGTACGGTTCGAGATGCGTAGTGCCGACCATTTCGTCGCGGCGTTTTGTCAATTCGCGGCCGCTCAATCCGTAAAGTTTTCCGGAGAAAGATCAGGTTCTCGTTGACGGTTAGTTCGTCGTAGAGCGAGAATTTTTGCGACATGTAACCGATCATGTCTTTGATCGGTTCGATGTCGCGCACGACATCGTGGCCGCCGATGCGCGCCGTACCGTCGCTCGGCTCAAGAATTCCGCAGAGCATCCGAATGACTGTCGATTTTCCAGAACCGTTCGGTCCGAGAAATCCGAAGATCGAACCCTTGCCGACCGAAAACGAAACGTGATCGACGGCGGTGAAAGGGCCGAAGCGCTTCGTCAGGCCCTCGCACTCGATCATCGCATCAGACATGGCAGGAAGGATCTCGAAGCCAGGAAACCGGGAAAGATCGGCATCAGCATTTGAAAATTCGTGGCTTCCCTGACCCCAGATTCATCTGACGTTCGGAAAATAAACATCGGCCGACATGCCGGCGCGCAAACGATCGTCGTTATTCGGCAACCGGATTTTCACACCGAAAACCTGGCGTATCCGGTCTTCAACCGTTTGCACGTTCCGCGGCGTGAACTCGGCCTGACGATTTACTTGCTCGACCACGCCGGGAAAATCGTTGCCGGGAAATGAATCCACGCGGACACGGACCTGATCGCCGACTTTAATCAAACCAAGCCAGGGCTCGGGAACGTAGACGCGCACCCAAAGATGTTGCGGCAGGAGCAGCGTCGCCACTTCGCCGTTTGACGGCAAGACATCGCCAACTTTTACGGTCAGCACTTCCAGAACGCAATCGCTTGGCGCGACCACTTGCATCTCACGAAGCTGCGCGTCGATATCGGCAAGTTGCGCGCGCGCCTGGCTAATCCTCATTTGCGCGGCGGCCACATTTTTTTCCTGCGTTTTAGCGGCACTGTCCGATCGCTCGGCGTCGTTAGGCGAAACTACTTTGCGTTTGAACAAATCCTGTTGCCGCTTTGCGTCCGCGCGCAAAAATTCCAACTGCGCGGCCTGGGCGTCGGCATCGTGAATCGCGGTGTTGATTTGCGCCGCAGCCAGATCGCGTCGCGCCCGCAATTCGGAAGCTTCCAGTTGCGCAATTAATTGGCCCTCGTGCAACCGATCGCCTTCCTGGGCGAAGATTTTGTCTACACGTCCCGCCATGCGAGGACCAACATGCGCCTCATCCACCTCAATCGTACCTGAAACGGCGTTCTTTTGATCTCCACAACCGGAGGTAAAGATCGACAATGCAAGCAACGCTGCACCGAAAAAGCGATTCCGAAACAATTCGCGAGCCCCGACGATTTCGGGGTTGTCGATCTTATTTGGCACAAACAACTTTATCGCTAGTCGCATTGACGCGACATTCTTGCAAATAGCAGCGACTTCGGTAAAGCAACCGGAATGGCTGGATATTCTGGCAGGCCGCTGGCGCAAAAACTCGGGATCAAGGCCGGCATGACTGTGATCGCAATCAATCAGCCGCCAACTTATCGGCGATTGCTCGGCAGACTTCCGCAAGGAACACGGTTATCGGAGCGAGTTGTTCCTAAATGCAATTTCATCCATTTTTTCGCGATCCGTCGCCGGGATCTTGAGGCCAGATTGCCCATTCTGCGCAAGAAACTTGCGGACACAGGAACACTCTGGGTTTCGTGGCCGAAAAAGTCCGCCCGAGTTCTGACGGATGTAAACGAAGACGTGATTCGCGAGGTTGCCTTGTCTATTGGGCTGGTGGACACGAAAGTTTGCGCGGTGGATGAAACCTGGTCTGGATTGAAGTTGATGATTCGGCGAGAGAATCGAAAATCGACAACAGGAAAATGAAAACGCGACGCCTCGATCATATCGATTTGCGGGTAAAAGACTTCGAAATAGCGATGAAGTTTTATGAGAAACTTTTGCCCCAGCTTGGATTTAGTCGTGACCGTTCGGATAGCGAATGGGGCACTTTTTATTCCGTCGGCCGCGACAAGCCGTCGGACTTTTTTGGTTTCACCCAAGACCGACAGCATCAGCCAAATGGGACGCGGATCGCATTTTGGGCAGACACGCGAGATGAGGTTGATCGAATCGCCAAGCTAGTGCGCGAAATCGGAGGACAAAATCTGGAAGGTCCGGAAGTTTGCGCCGAATACAGCCCCGGCTACTACGCATTCTTCTTTGAAGATCCCGATGGCAACAAATTGGAAATTTGCTGCCGCGAAAATCCAATCGTTGCAGAATGAAAAAAGTTCGGCGAAGAGTTCGATAATGAGCGACTCGGCGCACGTTCCTGCCATTTTGCAGGAGTCGCGTCGGGTTCGTTATCTCAAAATCATCGCCCTGTTTAAAATCGCAAAGGGCGTACTCCTCCTCTGCTTCGGTGTTTCAGTTCTCTTTCTCAAAAGCCGGCCGGCGTGGACTGATGCGATCTCGGATTGGATCGATGACGAAGCGCTCGTCGTTCACGGCAAGGCTGCGCACTATTTGCTTACTCGCCTCCAGGAAGTGCTGGCCGGCGGCGCGCTACGCGCGGCCGGATTCCTTGCCCTTTTTTATTCAGCCGTCCTATTCACGGAAGGAACCGGCGTCTATCTTCAGCAGCGCTGGGCCGAGTTCCTCATGATTTTCGCCACCGCAACGCTGATTCCACTGGAAGTGCGGCATTTGTGGCATCGCCCGAGCCTGGTGGCGGTGCTCATCCTCCTGGCGAACTGTTTCATCGTCTGGTTCCTGTATCGAGTGCTTAAGCGCGAGAAAGTGGAAGCGCGCACTGAGCCCAAGAAAGAATTAGTCGAGACTCGTTAGGCCGTTTTTGGCTCGATGCCAAAATCGGCCAGAGCGGCAATCGTCTTTTCCATCGGCAGCCCGACCACGTTTGTGTAGGAGCCTTCGATCTTCCGGATGATTTCGACACCGGACCCTTGCGCGGCGTAAGCGCCGGCTTTGTCGAGCGGATTGACCTTGTCGATGTATGCGCGAATGGCCGAATCGCTCAGTTTGCGAAAATGGACTCGCGAGATTTCGCAAAAGCCAGTCGATCTTGCCTGAGCGAGCTGACAGATGAACACGGAGGAACAAACTTCATGAGCCCGCCCGCTCAGGCGGCGCAGAATCACGATTGCATCGTTGGCATTTTTCGGTTTGCCGATAATTCGATCGTTCGAGCGCGACGAGCGTATCGGCCGCGAGCACGATCCTTTCCGGATTGGTGCGCGCAGCGAACATTGCCTTGCGAATCGCATTGAACGCGGTCAGTTCGCGCAGGGTAAGATCGACATCGAACCTTTCGGCAACACGCGGGGCAATGCTGTCGAACTCGAACCCCGCCTCGGCCAGCAATTCACGTCGTCTTGGCGAATTAGAAGCGAGCAACAATGGCGGACGGACACGTGGGAAAGCGCCTATGGCGTCGGTGAAGACGCTGGCGGCGGCCTGCTTTCGCTCGGACCCGGCATCCCCCGGGCCGGCGGCTTCATCTCCTGAAAATCTTTCGGAACCGTGAACTCAGCGTCGCTCAGCGCCTCCTGTTTAATGGCGGTGATGGTCGTGGCGACTTGAGTTGCGCCTAATGATATGACCGTCTTTAAGGGTAACCCGGGAAAGTCGCTATAATCGGGCATTCCCATATTGCTTTGCTTCCACGCCCCCGACATCGGCGTCTGCATTTGTTTGAGAATTGCGGCCGCGTCCGGGTATTTTGTCGCGACCCAAAAGCTCGCTTTGAAACGCGGCGTCTCATAAACGTATTCTTCGGTCTCGTAACCACTGATCGTCTCTTTTTTCCCGGAAGACGTAAGCTTCGGTTTGGCAGACGTCTTTTTATCGCCTTCGAATTTGTTGATTGTCTCGTCAGCGACTTTCATTTGTTGGGCTGAGATGCGGACAAAAGTTTTGCGATCGTTCATCAAAGCGGTCATCTCACCACTTTTTCCATCGATGATCCTGGTTGGCTGCGATGGAGAATCAATCCGTTCTTTATCGCCTTTGATTTTGACCGTCACGTCGCTACTCCGCCCGGCCGTTTCTACCTTCTGGACGATTGTGAGATCAGCTCGAGCAGGCAGAATCAGACAGATAGCGAAGAGAAATGAAAGACCCGTCAGTTTCATAGTCCAGGTAGCTAGGCCGCGTCTAATCAAATAGCAAGGGTGAGGGCATTGCAGAAAAAGCGTTTGGCATCGAAGCTGCGCCGCGGCAGCTTACCTTTTCGCGCGGGCATAGCTTAATGGTAAAGTTCCAGCCTTCCAAGCTGGCCATGCGGGTTCGATTCCCGTTGCCCGCTATTTTACCTATGAAAACAGGCGTTTCTGGTCGTCCAAGTCATACCGGAGCAGGTAGAAATCATAACAACTCCGCCTGTTTCCGCCTATTTCCTTGCACGTCTGATCGCGTCACCTTTTGCCGTACCACTGGCTCAGATGACTCATCGTTACGGAAATATCCATTGTCTATAAAGGGTTCATCGCACTAATGCACCGTCGCCAAGACTGCCGACTTGGCGTCGGGTTGTCCCCGCTTTACAAACAGGTAAATCGCTCTGACTATGCTGGCGCGAGTGTTCGCATTGGGGCCTAAGATGGCGTTCCTACAAGTGGAACACTTGTGTCGAACCATTCGCATAGGAGTCAAACTATGAACCGAAAGATCGACACCGGAGGCACCATGGCGAGAAAGGGAATGATGTCTGCGATGTTGTTCCTGCTGGTTTCAGTCCCCGCCTGGAGTCAGACGACAGGCTTTACCGCGAGCGGAGGAACCGTGAATGGCGGAACCGGTTTTACCGTTACCAACGCCGTGGTGGCAAGTCCGGCGGGTGTGCTCAACGTAAGCTGTTCGTCACAGTCCAACTGCACCGGGGGTATTCTCACCATTCAATCCAACGACGGCCTGACTACGCTGAATGCAACGTTCACTTCCGGCGCCGTGACTATGTCTACCAACTGCGGCCGTTTCGGCTGCTTCTATTCCTGGACCCTGACCGCGAGCCTTTCCGGCACGCTCAGCGTGAGTGGGCATAGCACAGCCATCACGGGAGACACCGCGATTGCCACGCCGTCACAACGCACTTCGACGCTCACCACTAGCACGGTCCAAAGCAGCGGAACCTTCGCGCTTCCGGCCTACTCTCCTATGTTCATCACGGACGCGTACAACAACAACATCGCGGCGACGGACGACTTCACCGGAACGAACTACAGGACGTACGGATCAGCCGGCAGCGGCACCGGCCATTTCAAATCACCGTGGGGCGTTTCGGTTTATGGCGGGAAAATCTACATAGCCGATAGCGGGAACAACCGGTTGGTCCGTATGGACGATATGAAAGGGACAAACTGGACCACGTTCGGCACTAAGGGCGCTGGCGTCGGCCAGTTCAGCAGCCCAACGGGACTGTTCATCGATCAGTCATCGGGCGAGATTTACATCACCGACTCGGGCAACTCTCGCATCGTGCGTATGGACGACTTCACGGGCACACATTGGGTTACCTACGGAGTCAACGGGAACGGGACGGGGCAATTCAACGGTCCGGTGGCCATTTGCCTGGATGCCCAGAAGAGAATTTATGTCGCGGACGAAGGCAATTCGCGCGTGGTCCGCTTTGACGATATGACCGGCACGAATTTTACCGTCAACGGCGGCGTTCTCTTCAGCACCCCCAGCGCCGTGGGCGTGGACGGATTGGGCAAGATCTACATCCCTGATCTGTACTATCAGTTCGTTTACCGGATGGACGACATTACCGGCACCAACACCGCCGTTTACGGCGGCCCAAACTTTTACCGTAATCCCTACGCCTTGTTTGTGGATTCGGGCGGGACCTTCTATACCGGAGATTACGACGCGCCCACTGACCCCATTACGCGGACCGACCCCAACGGCCAGGGTTTTGCAGCTACCGATTTCGGCACCTCGAGCGGACTCTTCCAACCCGTGGGAATCTTCATGCCGCCGCCTCCGCCCGGCGGCGGCGCCGCGTTAAAGGTTTCGGCTAAAAGCCTGGCTTTTGGCAACAAGAACATCAACAGTGCCAGCGCGCCGCAGGCCGTCACGCTCACCAACGTCGGTTCGGCCCCGCTTTCTGGAAGCGTCTCGGCAAGTGCCAACTTCGCCGAAACGGACAACTGCGCGAATCTGGCCGTGGGTGCAAGCTGCACAATCAACGTAACATTCGCCCCAACCACCACCGGCCCACTGACGGGCAATCTTACGCTGACGAATAATGCAGTCAATAATCCGGCTCCCATCACCCTGACCGGCACGGGCACTGCACCCGTCGCTGGCGTGGTGCCCGCTGGCCTGACGTTTTTCCCGCAACTTTTGAGCACCACGAGCGGTGCGCAGACCGTGGTGCTGTCGAACTCCGGCACCGGTCCGCTGAGCATTACGAGTATCGCCGCCAGCGGTGATTTCAGTCAGACCAATAACTGTGGCTCGAGCGTCGCAGCGGGGGTGAGTTGCACCATCAGCGTCTCGTTCACACCCCAGGCTACTGGAACGCGCACCGGCACGCTGGTGGTGACCGACAACGATTCTTCGGGCAGTCAAACGGTGAACCTGAGCGGCACGGACACGAGCACCGCGCCGACGGTCACCGTCTCGCCCGCCAGTTTGGTGTTTCCCGACCAGCTTGTGAAAACAAAGAGCGCGGTTCAGACCGTAACAGTGACTAACAATGGGAACGCCGCGGTCGCCATCAGCGGCTTCGCCACCAGCGGTGATTTCTCCCAGACACACCCCAGTTCCAGTTCGATCGCGGCCGGTAAGAGCTACACCATTAAAGTCACCTTTACGCCCACCGCCACGGGAACGCGGACGGGTTCGCTCACTTTCACCCTTCCCACCGGATTGCAGACGGTTGCGTTGACCGGAACCGGAACCCCGAAGGGAACGACCGAGGGCCTGACCGTCTCTCCTACGAGCCTCGCTTTCGGAGGCGTCGCGCTCGGTGACGGTCCCAGCCAGACAGTGACAGTCACCAATAGCAACGGTGTTGCGGTGGGCATTGGCAGCATCGGGATCAGCGGGTCGACGACATTCACCAAAACCACGACTTGCGGCTCGACGCTTGCCGCCGACACCACTTGTACGATAACGGTGACATTTACGCCCACCTCTCTTGTCACCTACAGCGGATCGCTGAACGTCACAGAGAGCGCTGGCGCCGTCCATAAGGTCACGCTGAGCGGAACAGGGTCGAACGACTAGATCGGGATAAGAGTGAGCGGCCTCTCGCTCCAACTCAGTAGTGTGCTCTTGTGTCCGCGCAGCCCTCAAACCGTGCGCGCGCGAACCAACCTGCGCACACCTTCGATTTCGGCGAGTGCGATGCCAAGAGGAGCAACCGCGAAGCCGTCGTCAGGAACCGCAGCGGTGCTGGAAGTTCCGGAGAGCTTTTACTAGCAGGCAATTGAAGCGCCGATTGGCTAAAAACTTACTGGTCTGGCGCAATCAGTTCGCGATGCCGCCAAGCGTAGCCGACACCCGGAGTAAATCGGTCAACGCCTACCGTAGATCCAAACGAGGATGGGTCCGGCCTCGTCCCGGCGCGAAGCCACCATGTCGATCCGTCATTCGGGTATCGCAGCTCGCTTGCAGCGACAATAAGAGCGAGAAAAAAAATGACGGTGACCACCTGCCACGAAGTTTTCTGTTTTCCGAGCCATTCCGCGGGCAGGACCCGGCCCTTCGCGCTCGCCATCAATCGCAAACCGGTAATCAAAAAATCGCGCGCCACAACTGTCGTCGCCGCCCAGGCCGGCATCGACCTTGAGCGGCACCAACGAAATGAACGCCGCCGCCATCATGATCTTGTCCACCAGCGGATCCATCAATTTGCCGAAATTCGTGACGATACCGTAGCGGCGGGCGATTTCACCGTCGATGAAATCCGTCACGCCGGCGATCAGAAAAATGACGCAGCGCGGACGGTGCGCGCGTACTGCCAGGCGAATTTAACGCCATCACGAAAAGGACAGTCAGCAGCGAGCCGGCCGAGCGTTAAACGGTTCGCCCAGTTCATTGCCGTAACAGTTGACGTCGGCCTCTGCGCGGCGCGACGCTCGCTGCACTTTCGTTGCTCAGCCTCGGTATGTCGATCTTGAATTTCGGGCGTTTCCAAATCGGCACCCGGCGCTTCAATTCATCCACAATCCACTTGCTCGCTTCGAACCCGGCCGCGCGATGTTCCGCTCCCACTCGGAGAAAAAGCGATGCTTCACCCGTAGCGACAAACCCGATGCGATGATGCACGATAACTTGTTCAGCCGGAATTTTGCTTGCCGCCGCCTCGGCGATCAATCGCAATTGATGCTCCGCCATCGCGCGATGCGCTTCGTAGTCGATGCCTTCAATCTCGCGCCCATCTTCCAGCCCGCGAACCACGCCCCAAAAATCGACAATTGCCCCGTCGCAAGATCGGCATCTCCTCGTCGGCGCTTCCAAGCGCGCTTCTGTCAATAAAACTTCACAAACCGAGTTTGCCATGCGTTCCAGTCAGTCTCTACAATGAGGCTGCGGCTTATCACCGCTGAAACAAAGGAGACCCAAAATGACCGCGAATCAATGCGATATTGGCCTCATCGGCCTGGCTGTGATGGGCGAAAACCTCGTCCTGAACATGGAATCGAAGGGATTTTCAGTCGCCGTTTTTAATCGCACCACCGAAGTCACCGAGAAATTCGCGGCCAGTCGCGCCAAAGGAAAAAATATCCAGCCGACGCGCACAATCGAAGAATTCGTCGGCGCGCTTAAAAAACCGCGCAAAGCGATGATCATGATCAAAGCCGGCAAGCCGGTCGATCAAGTGATCGGCGAACTCGCGCCACTTCTCGAAAAAGGCGACGTCATCATCGACGGCGGTAATTCTCTTGTTCACCGACACGCAACGCCGCTGCAAAGATTTGGAAGGCCGCGGGATTCATTTTGTCGGCTGCGGCGTTTCCGGCGGAGAGGAAGGCGCGCTCAAAGGTCCATCGCTCATGCCCGGCGGCTCGCGCGAATCCTGGGAAATTATCGCGCCGATCTTTCGCAAGATCGCCGCACAAGTCGATGGCGAACCATGTTGCCGATACATGGGCCCGGATGGCGCCGGCCATTACGTGAAAATGGTGCACAACGGCATCGAGTACGGCGACATGCAGCTGATCTGCGAAGCCTACGCCATTTTGAAGGACGTCATCGGCATGGATGCGCCGCAATTAGCCGAAACTTTCACCGAGTGGAACAAAGGCGATCTCGACAGCTATCTCATCGACATCACGTCCCAAATCTTTCGCAAGATCGATCCCGAGACCGGCAAACCGCTCGTCGATGTCATTCTCGATAAAGCCGGCCAGAAAGGCACCGGGATTTGGACGCTGCAATCTGCCATTCAGCAATCTGTTGTCATTTCAACCATCAACGCAGCGGTCGAAGCGCGCGTAATTTCCTCGCGCAAAGACGAACGCGTCGCTTCCTCGAAAATTCTGCCGCAACCAAAACCGAAGAAATTCGCCGGCGATCGAAAGAAGCTTATCGAAGCCATGCGTCAGGCGCTCTATGCGTCCAAAATTGTCTCCTATGCCCAGGGAATGGAGCTCCTCGGCGCCGCCAGCCACCAATACAAATGGAACCTGAACTTCGGCGACATCGCCACCATCTGGCGCGGCGGTTGCATCATTCGCGCAAAATTTCTTAATCGCATCGTCGAAGCTTACAAACGCGATCCCGGGCTGCACAATCTGCTGCTCGATTCCTATTTCACCGACATTATTGCAAAAACGCAGGACAACTGGCGCGTTGCCGTTTCGGCCGCCGCCGAATATGGCGTCGCCGTGCCGGCGTTTTCGGCGTCGCTCGCTTACTTCGACAGTTATCGCTCAGGCGCGGTTGCCGTCCAATTTGCTGCAAGCGCAACGCGATTTCTTCGGCGCGCACACTTACGAACGCGTGGATAAGCCCGGCGTCTTTCACACCGAATGGATCGAATCCGATCACAAGCCGGTCGAAAAAGCGGCCGAGCCGAAACCAGCCCGCAGCCGCATCACGCCGGCGAATAGGTGGTGCAACTTTCGAAGTTGCGAATTTTCTTGACCGCAAGTTGGGAAACTTACGCCACTAGCGAAAATCGTGCGACTCGCTGCCGACAAGTTCGTCGTGCGACAAGCGGTTTGATCTCGCGCGTTTTGATCAAAACGACTCCGTCGGAATTTTGCACTTCGCCTTCGATCAATCAGAAAAGCTTCTTCCGTGATTAGACAGCCGAAATCGCTCAAACAAATTCGGATCGACAATCGCATTTGAGACGCCGGTCTCGTCTTCGAGACTGATGAAAACAAATCCTTTCGCCGTGCCCGGCCGTTGACGGCAAATCACATTGCCGGCGATCTGCACGGTTGCACCGTGACGAGCATGAATGAGATCGGTTGCGCGCCAGATGTTCGGCAAACTTTTCGCGCAACAACTTCATCGGATGCGGCCCGGTCGTGAGATTCATTGTTTCGTAATCTGATCGCACCCGCTCCGGCATGGTCATGCGCTTCAGGGGAGACAGTTCGGTAGAGCGCGCTCGCCGCGGCGAGCGCCTCTGACAACTTCGTTGTCTCGCCCAGCAAGATCATCATGCACCGTTTCTTCCACTTTCCACATCGCCGCGCGCCGATGATCGGCAAAACAATTGAGCGCGCCGAGTTCGGCGAGCGCGCGCAATTCTTCTTTCGAAAGCGGCACGCGCCGCTTGAAATCATCCAGCGAATCAAATTGTCGATCCTGGCGTTGCCGAACGAGTTCTTCGCGCATGTTCCTGGCGCAATCCGTTCACCACGCAAAATCCGAGCCGCACTGTGTCATCGGAAACGACCGTGCATCGCCAGTTTGATTGTTCACGCATACCGGCTTGATTTTCACTCCATGCCGACGCGCATCTTTCACGATGGTCGCCGGCGTGTAAAAACCCATCGGCTGATTGTTGAGCAGGCTCGCGTAAAACTCCGGCGCGCGATGCACTTTCAAATACGCGCTGCCGTAAGCCAGGATCGCAAAACTGATCGCGTGCGATTCGGGAAACCCGTAAAGCGCGAATGACGATGATCGATTGAATGATTTTGTCGATCTTGTCCGGCGCGATATCCTTTGCGCTTCCATCGCCGCGCGCAGTTTCACGCTCACTTTCTGCATTCGTTCCTCGGAACGATGAAAACTGAGCGCCCGCCGCAATTCCTCGGCTTCGTCGCCGGAAAAATCGGCCATGATCATCGCGATCTTCAGCATTTGTTCCTGAAACAATGGAACGCCGAGTGTGCGTCCGAGCACTGGCTTCAATCGCTCATCGAAATAAGTGACCGCCTCTCTTGCCCGCGCGCCGCGCCAGATACGGATGCACCATGTCGCCCTGGATCGGCCCTGGCCGAATGATCGCGACTTCGATCACGACGTCGTAAAAACATTCCGGCTTCATCCGCGGCAGCGTCGCCATCTGCGCGCGGCTCTCGATTTGAAACACGCCGATCGTGTCCGCGTTCTGCATGATCTCGAAAGTCGCGGCGTCATCTTTCGGAATGTGCGCCAGATCGAGCGGCCGTCCGCGTTCGCGGCACAGTTCAAACGCATCCTGCATCACCGACATCATGCCGAGCCCGAGCAAATCGACTTTCACGATGCCGAGATCTTCGCAATCGTCCTTGTCCCATTGCGCGACGACGCGGCCCGGCATCGACGCATTCTCCAGCGGCACGAACGAGCTCAGTTTGTTCTGGCAGATGATCATGCCGCCGGAATGCTGACCGAGATGGCGCGGCAATCCGTAAATCGCGTGATACAAATTGATGAACGCCGGCATCCGCGGATGTTCTTTTGGCAAACCGGCCTGCTCGATTTGCGATTGCGAGATCGAGCGTGTGCGGAAAATCGCCGTTCGCGAACAAATGCGAGAAGCGATCGAGAATGCTCGGCGAAAAATTCAGCGCTTTGCCGATCTCGCGTGCGGCGCTGCGGCCGCGATAAGTAATCACGTTCGCGGTCATGGCCGCGCCGTGTTTGCCGTAGCGCCGATAAATTTCCTGGATCACGCTTTCGCGCCGATCGCCGCTCGGAAGATCGAGATCGATATCGGGCCAGCCTTTGCGGCTCTTCGTTCAAGAAACGCTCGAAAACCAGATTATTACTGACCGGATCGACCGGTGTAATGCCGAGGCAATAACAAACCGCGCTGTTGGCCGCGCTGCCGCGGCCCTGGACCATGATGTTGTGTTCGCGGCAGAAATTGACGATGTCCCAGACGATCAAAAAATATCCGGGAAATCCGAGCTTGCTGATGAGCGCAAGTTCTTCTTCAAGTTGGCGTTTCACTTTCGCGCTGATCGCGGCGTAACGCTGTTGCGCGCCGAACCAGACGATCGTCCGCAAAAACGAATCCATGCTGTGGCCGTCCGGCACCGGAAAATCGGGAAATTCGTAACCGAGATTTTCCAGTGAAAAGGTGAGCCGCTCGGCCAAGCGTGCGGTGTTTTCGATCGCTTCGGGCAAATCGCGAAACAGTTCCCGCATTTCGCGATCGCTCTTCAAATGACGCTCGGCGTTTTGTGATAAAAGTTTTCCGGCGGCATCGAGATGGGTGTGCTCACGAATGCAGGTGAAAACATCGAGCACTTCGCGCCCGTACGGCTTGGCGTACTGCACGCCGTTCGTGGCGACGATCGACAACCGATTTGCGCGCGCAAGATCGACAAGTTGTTCGATTAATCCGTTCTTCGCCGCGCAGAAAATGCCGCTGAATTTCAACGAACACATTTTCGCGCCCAAACCCATCGATAAGAAGCTGCGCGCGGGTTCCGAGATTCTGGGGAGCGCAGGCCGCTGGCCTGCATCGTCCGGCAGCTTGCCGGACGAAAGATGTTTGCGGCGAGCCGTCGCAAACGGCAGGCCAGCGGCCTGCGCTCCACAATCCTAAAAATGCGACCAACCCCTCTGCGAATTGCGGAAGCTCGCTCCATCTCACCGCGCATTGTCCTTTTTCGCTGCGGAGATGCGCCTGGGTCAGAAGCTCGCACAAATTTTTGTAACCGGTGCGATTTTCGACGAGCACCGGGAGAACCGAGCCATCTTCCATCGACAATTCGCACCCGATGATCGGCCGCACATTCTGTTCGCGCGCGGCAACCGAAAACCGTTGCGCACCGTAAACGCCGTCGCGATCGAGCAACGCCAGCGCCGGCATTTCCAGCTCGGCCGCGGCTTCGGCTAGTTGTTCGGGAAACGAACCGGCGCGCAGAAAACTAAACGCGCTCGAGGCGTGTAACTCGACGTATGGCATGGGATTCGTTGAATCGTTAAATCGCGTTTGCTGTAGCGGCGGTCTATGACCCCGAAAATTCAGTCGTAAATCCCATCAATCTTCCAGGTTCCCTCGCTCTCATGACACCGAAGCAGTTCGCGATTCTCCATCTCCAGGTCCCATTCGGCGCGCGCCCACGATTTTTCGTCCCACCAATTTCCAGACAGAAAATAAGGGCCGCGTTGATCCAGGACTTTGCCGCTGATGTTTCCGCTTCGAATGTGAGCCGGAATGTTTTCGGAAAGCAAAACCGACGGAGACGCGGCCGGTCGAAACCTCCGTAGCACCGCACCTTCCCTCTCCGCCGTGCTATCGCACGTACGCCTCTCCCTGAGGGAGAGGGTAGGGTGAGGGCCATCAATTCCATTCGCGCTAGGGCTCGAATTCCACGCAAATGGCTCCATCCGGAATGCATCCGGCCGATGCGTTTCTTCCAAAACCGGCGTGCCCACGCGATCGGCGCCGAGCAAAGCGGTCAAGCGCGCGAGTGTTTCGTAAAGCTGCTGCGGATTTCTTAAAGCCGTTTCGAACAATCCAAATTGCTGCGAGCCCGGTTTGATCGGTTGCATTTCCAAGGCAACTGCAATGATCGGATGTTCCGATTTAAAATTCTCGAGATGCGTCTGGAGCATCCGGAAGAGAAGATCGACATCGTTGGTCGGCTGCGGAATTTTGAAAACGCGTTTGTAACATTGTTTGTTCGCAAAAGTGATTCGCAGGGTGAGTTCTTTGGCGACGAGATAGATCGCGCTCAACCGAAGCCCGAGCTGCTCCAGAAAGCGGCGCAGGATGAAAAGGAGCGGCTGAGCCGTTTCGATTTCGTTTTCGAATTCAAAACTCTCGTCAAACGTTTCCGGCGGCTGAACAAATTTCAGCAAGCGTGTCGCTTGACCGGTTGCCCGTTCCCAAAACCGCACCGCTTCCGGCCCAAGCCGCGCGGCCAACTCTTCTTCATTAAGGGCGGCAAGTTGTCCGAGCGTGTGAATCCCCCACTTGTGCAGGATCGCCAGGATCTGCTGAGCTGTGCGAGCTGCACCGGCATTTGGTAATCGCCCGTCGGGCTCCGACCCTTCCATCCCCCAATTTAAGGCAAATCAATGAATATGTTCAAGTGAACATTATACGAAATTCTAAACAGCTCGAATGCCTTGCTTGGAACGATGGAATATTGCACGAACCAGCACTTCATCGGTGAGTGACCGACGTACTCCAGGACTTCATCACGACGAACGCCGATATCTTGGCCGGTTTTAGCAGCCAAGGTCCCACAGCAGTCGATCTGGCCATCAAGCCCGATGCGAACCTCGGTCGGTGTCAACGTGCTGAGTTCGATCACTTGTGTTGGGAAAGCCATTACCTGCGGCGGCGAAGGCTCATGGGCCTTCTTCACCGGCACATCGATGGCGACACCACACCTCGCCGGCTCATCGGCCGTGCTGCTTCAGCTCCATCCAGACTGGACGCCGGATCAGATCAAATCGGCGTTGGCCAACACCGCCGATCGTGTCATTAAGGACGCGAAGACGGGAACGATGGACGTCGGGCCGACGGCCCAGGGAGCTGGTCGTGAGAATCTGACCAACGCCGCAACCGCGACAATTTTATTCGAGCCAGACTCGGCGAGCTTCGGCAAGGTGAGCGGTTGCAAAAACAACTCCGCGCCGTTCACGTTCACCCTGTCGAATACGAGCAACACCGCCCAAACATTCTCGGTGGCGGCCTCGAAGTTCACGCCAAGCACAAGTGCTTCGCTCGTCCCATTCGATGCTGGGACGACAACATCGGGTAACAGCCGAATTAGTTTCCCGGCCTCGGTGACGGTGCCGGCCAACGGTATGACGAGCTTGACCGTTTCGGTCAACGGCGGCCTTGCGCCTGGCACCGTGGTCCAGGGCTGGGATCACCCTTACCGGCCCGAGCGGGCCTTACCACTTCACCTACTACGCGGTCGTCGGCCCGTAGGACGCAAGCAGGTACGGACGTTCGCTCTGATCAAAATCGAAGAATAGTTCTACAAAACAGGGACGCGGATAAAACCGCGTCCCTGTTTTTAAGCTCGCAGTGAGGGCGCGCGACGCTGTCGGTCATGCTGAGCAAAGATTGTAATTTGTGTCGTAAGTGTAGCTCACGCTCGGAGTCATATGAATGACGTTCGCATCGCTCAGCTGCTGGAGATTGTTGTCGATGAAGCAAGCTTAGTTCGCTGGTTGCCCAAGATCGACGATTTAGCGGCGGAATTTGCGGGGCAAGCCGGGATTGATTTTCCTGCCAGTTTGGGGAAAACTTAGCTCCCGCAAAGGCATGCAGCACGTCAGCGCATTTTTACGTCCGCAAACTGTTCCGGCTGTGCCGAGCTCTGTTCCGAAGCGCAATCTTTGGATCCTGGACAGTTGGCGCGATTTGATTCTTTACATCGGCACACCGCTTTTGCTCGTGCCGATGTTCGCTGTGGCGCAGGCGCGCTGGAGCGCTGAAGACATCTACCTTTTTGTGGCGGCATTCGGCGCAATGGGTCACCACCTACCGGGAATGATCCGTGCTTACGGCGACCGCGCTTTGTTTGAGCGTTTCAAGTGGCGTTTCATTCTGGCGCCGCTGTTTTTGATCGTTGTTTGCACGACTTTCTATTGGTGGGACCTGAAGGGGATTCTTCTGGTCGTCTTCTTCTGGGGCGTTTGGCACGGCATGATGCAGACCTACGGTTTTTGCCGGATTTACGACGCGAAAATGGGATCATTCGCCGCGATCACCCGCCGGCTTGATTTCGCTACGTGCGGGATTTGGTTTGCGACAGCAGTTTTCCTATCGTCCCAGCGAATGACCGACACGCTGGATACCTATTACGCGGCGGGTGGTCCATTTATTGCGCCGTGGGCAATGCGAACCGGTCAGCAGATCCTGCTCGCGCTGGCCCTGACGGTTTCGGCTCTGTTTCTCGCAAATTTTATCCGGATGTGGATTCTGGGGAAGCGCCCAAATCCGGTGAAGCTGGCGCTGCTGATCACGAGCATTTCGTTTTGGTGGTATTGCAACAATCTCGCCTCGAGCATTCTCGTTGGTATCGCTCTGTTCGAAGTCTTCCACGATGTCCAGTACCTTTCGCTGGTTTGGATTTACAATCGGAATCGCGTCGAGAAAGACAGCTCTATCGGCGGCTTTATGCGTTTTGTCTTTCGGCGCAGCGGCTCGCTGATCGGACTCTACATTGGCCTCATTTTCGCCTATGGATCACTCGCTTATTTCAATTCGCACTTGGGAATTGAAACGGTCAAACGCGTACTCACCGGTGTGGTGGCCGCTTCGGCACTGCTTCACTTTTATTACGATGGATTTATTTGGAAAGTGCGCGAGCGGTCGACGAGAGAATCACTTGGACTGGCCGGAGGGACGGCGGAGACGCAGACAGGCGGTGTGCTTCCAAGTTGGGCGTTACACGGCCTAAAATGGGTGGCCGTGTTTGTCATTCCTCTCGGCGCACTCTGGTTTGGGCAGGTGCGCGCGCCGCGTGGTGAGCTCGAGCGATCATCCCAAGTGGTCGCTGACCTTCCTCTGGGCGCGCGCCAGCATTACAATTATGGAACAGCTTTGCAAAAGGCTGGGCGATTTGACGAAGCGACCCAGGAGTTTTACACAGCGTTACATTTTGATCCCGCTTACACAAAGGCGCATTTAAATCTCGCCAATGCATTAATCGGACAATCAAAGCTGGACGAGGCGCAACAACATTTTGCAGCGGCGTTACGGATCGAGCCTCAAAACGCCGATTTCCATTCGGGCTACGCTTATCTCCTCGAGCGTCTCGGCCGGACTGGGCAAGCGCAGGCTGAGTATGAGAATGCCAGCCGGTTGAATCCGAAGTCGGCGCGACTGTTTTATACCTACGGGGCGTTTCTCGATAAGAACGGAAAGCGCGATGAAGCAATCGCCAGATATCAACGGGCCTTACAAATCGACCCCAACTATGTCGATGCGCATTCGGAGCTGGCCACAGCGCTTTTCACCAGAGGCGACCTTCAGCAAGCGGAAGCGCATTATCTGGAGGGCGTCCGGCTCGATCCCAAGCGCGCCGATATTCATAGCAACTTGGGGTCGCTGTTTCTGCGCGAAGGCCGCGTTTCACAAGCGATTTTGCAGTACGAGGAAGCGTTGCGGATCGATCCGAAACTCAAGGAAGTCGAGGAGAATCTTCGTTTGGCGAAAGCGACCGATACACGATTTGAATCGCGTTCGCCCAGGTAAGTTTCTGAGCTGCGGCCTGCATCTAAATTTGGACGACGCATGGCTGGACGAGCCGTTGCGTTTAGACCTAATCGATGCGCGGGCTTGGGGGCCGCAGGTGCGGTTCTCTGCGCCAGCGTATCTGGTCGAGCAGTTCTATCGCCAGTTTGAGTCGCGCCTTGCGCCTTTTGTCCTTTACGGCTCGGGCGATTTTCATTATTTGACCGCGCTTTGGATCCGGCGGATTGCGCAGCCCGTCGTTGTTGTCTCGTTCGATAACCATCCCGACTGGGATATTCGCCCTCCAAAATGGGGCTGCGGCGGCTGGGTCAATCGCGCCCTCGACCTTCCTCAAGTCCAGCGCCTGACCGTGTGGGGCTGCGGCAATTTCGAATGCTGGTGGCCACATCAGGTGTTTGGCAATCGCCGTGCTGAGCGCGAAGGACGACTCGAAGTCCATCCTTGGGCTGACGGCCGTCCGATGAAAGATAGACAGCGCCGCGGAGCGATTTTGCGGGGGAACTGGCGCGAACATTTCGACGACTTTGTGAAAAATCTGCGCGGCGCAAATATCTACGTAACGATCGATCTTGATTGCCTTCTCGCGGAGGAAGCGGTGACAAATTGGGAGAGCGGCCGATTTGAGGTTGTCGACCTTGAGTGGGCGTTGAGGAGGTTGGGAGAGACATGCCGCGTCGTAGCCGGTGATATTTGCGGCGCCTTCTCAACGCCGAGTTATGCGCGCTGGAAACAACGCTTTGCGTCAGACTTCGACCATCCAAAACTTCCACGACCCAATTTCGAGCAAACCCGTAGGATGAACAATGCGACCCTGGCAAAACTTTGGCCTCTTCTAGCTCATTGAGACGAGCAGAACACCGGCGCTGATCAGCAGCGCGCCGATTGTTAGTCGCAAGGTCAGCTTTTCCTTTAGCACGATCGCCGCCGTCAGGCTTATCATAACGATGCTTAGACCTTGAAATGGATAAAGATAGCTGAGATCGAAGCGCTGGAGCAGGCCGAGTGTAAGAAAAAACGAGACCGTCATCGAAAGAATTCCAGCTCCAAGAAGAGAGATAAATTTGGACCTGCGAAAGTTGTTCTGGCTCGTCGATTCCATCGCGTGTTTCAGGAGAATCTGGCCACCCACAAAAGTGAAGAGCGTGAGGAGAATAAGAATGAGGGCGAGCAAATTCACAGGCGCTCCTCCAGCCTGGCAACCGGTTTCGCAACCACGGCTAGACCGATGATAACCAGCGCAATCCCGCACCAACGCCGGGTGGAAACCATTTCGCCCAGAAAGAGCCAGCAGCAGACCGGCACTAGAACATCGACGACTCGCGACAAGGGAAAAGCGACTGTGAGTGGGATGTATTTCAAAACGTAGAGCCAGCTGAGAAAGCTCATCACAACAAGAACGATCGCCCACCACACGAGTGGCGAAGCCAGACCGTTAATCCCGGTCCACGACAATGCGCTGGCGGGATCTGCGATATCGGATGCGCCGCGCTTCAAGAGCAGTTCGGAAGCGACCACACAAATGATGCTGAGAATGAGCTGGAGCCACGGGTTCGCAAATCCAGAAGGTCGATCTCGCATTGGGTGGGATCTCTTCGATCGGAATCGCCGCATCAGAGCTGATCGGCGTTGGGAAACCGCCGCAAGATCGGATCGTGTCGCGTTGGCTCGAGGTATTTCACGACACTGCGGAAGATCGGATTGAACAGCGGCCGAGTGTGCAGCACGTAGAGATCGAGCGGTGCAAGCTCGTGGCCAAGGTGCAGTTTCGGATCATAATTGAGCGGTCCGCTGCAGTAGTATCGCACTCGGTGATCAATCGCCCATCTGACCACGTCGCGCAGGGTGTAGAAATAAAGGTGCAGATCGAGCGCCACATTGTAATCAAGCCCGAGGCACTCATCGTAAATGGTGTCGCCACACACGAGGCAGAGACTGAATGCGATTGTCTTGCCAAGCTGTCGCCAAATAAAAAAACGTGCACGTTCGGGCATTTGCTTACCAACCCTGCAGAAAAAATCTTTGGTTAACGTTTCGAACTTTAAGTGCGAGCGTTCGTGCACTTGCAGATAGAGCGGATAAATCTCGTCCACGTAGGGCGTAATATCGTTCACCACCTCGAGGTCGATCTTCGGGGCCCGCTCTGTTTTCCGGAATTTTCGGCGCAAGCCTTTCCGCGTCGCGTAACTGAGTTTGCTCAGGTATTCGTCGAAGCTCTGATAATCGAGGGCTAACCGCGTCATTGGCATGCTTGGGACTCGCGCATAGCCGTTCGCGGAAAAAGTCGCGAGTGCCGGGCGGTATTTTGCCGGGAAATCCTTGAGGACAACCAGGGAAGCTTTGTTTTGTCTGGCGTAGTTTCGCAGTGTCCCGTGCAACCCCTCCGCCAGCCAGAGCTCGTCTTTTGCATCGCACGCACCGAGATGGCCTTCGCCCGCGGCGCATCCCACCATCAACACGCGCATGGTCAGAAAACGGGGAAATCTTTTGCGGACAAGATCGACAATTGTGCGGATCTTTCCGGGCACGCCCTCGACCAGGTTTTGTCGAACAAAGAATATCGGTTGGACCGCGCGAATATTTCCTGAGCGGTCTTCGAGCAGCACATAGCGATGTTCGAAATCGTTCGCGAGCGTCTGCTCGATCAGCTCGTAGAATCGGTAGTCTTTACACTTGTCCTGAAACGCGCTCTTCCAAGCCTCGCAATCTCGCAGCAACTCGGCGCGTCTGACAATTTTTGCGACGCCTCCCGCGAACGAGATTGTCGTCTCAACTTGCTGCATGTCGATCTTGCGCGGAGATGTTCTCCACTTTGAGAACGCCGCTGCGGAAATGAAGATTGCGCTGCGGGTTCGGGATTTCGATCCCGGCCTCGCGCAACTTGTGCTCGATTGCGAAGTTCAGATCGCTGCGGTAACGGCGAGGCCGAGAACTCATCTCACTGCTCCAGACGACCAGTTCAAAGTCGATTGAGTTCTCTCCAAATTTCTCCAGAAAAACGCTTGGTGCCGGATCTTCTAAAGTGTTGGGATTCTCCCGACCGGCTGCGAGCAACGCATCGCGCACTTTGTTCACCTCGCTGCCGTAGGCCACACCTATCGGCACACGAAAGCGCACACGCGGATCGCCATAGGTCCAGTTTGTCACCGGCGAATCGATGAACTTCGTGTTCGGAACGATCATCGCGATGTTGTCGTTAGTAACGATGACGGTGCTGCGGGCGCGAATTTGTTGAACCTGGCCGGCGATCCCTGCGACTTCGACACGATCGCCAATTGTAATTGGCCGCTCCGCGAGAATGACCAAGCCGCTGATGAAATTGCTCGCGATATTTTGGAGACCGAATCCGACACCGACGCCGACTGCACCCGCGAAAACTGTCAAGGCTCCGAGATGAATGCCTGCATTATCCAGAACGATAAAAATGCCGACGATCAGTACAATGTTGCTGACGATTTGCGCAATCGCGTACTGGAGCGAGCGGTCGAGGCCGCTCTTGGCGAGAAAGCGATTAAAGAGGAAATGTTTGGTTCGGGAAGAGATCCAGAAAACCACGATCAGCATGGCGATCAGGAAAAAAATTTGAACCAGGCTGAGCGTCACCCCCGGCAAAGGCGCATTCCAGGAAAGCGGAACGCCCGCCGCATTGACCGCGCTGACGACGAAGAACACTAGTACGGCCAGACTCAGAATTGTGGTCAGGATCGCGATTAAGTTATTTTCGATCTTGAAGCGGCTGAAAAAACGGCGCACAACATCGCTCTGCAGCATCTTGGCCATAAGCAAGCCAACTGAGAAGAACGCCACAAAGGCAATGAGACCGAGGAACGAAATGTCATGCCCAAGTGCATGAAATAACGGTTTCTCGAGCAGCCTTAAATCCATGCCTTTTAGTCTGGGCGCGTTGTGCTTGTTCGCAACCGCTAAACAGAACTCCAACCCGAGCTCTATTTCTGATCTTGCTTGTAGGCCGAGCGCTTTGTTCGCCCGATTATCGGCAACCTCCCTGAGGCGAGTCGCCCTACAATTGTCAATTCCAAGAGTGCCGCGCCGTCGGGTTAACCCCCGCCGCTCTGCTGCTTAGCTCGCTCTTCGATGTATTTGATGACGTCGCCGACGGTCTGCAACTTTTCGGCATCTTCATCCGGGACTTCCACGGAAAATTCCTCTTCGAAAGCCATGACCAGCTCCACGATATCGAGCGAGTCCGCGCCTAAATCTTCAATGAAAGACGCTTGTGGCGTGACCTGCTCCGGATTAACGCCGAGCTGCTCAACAATGATGTCCTTGACCTTTTCCTCGATCGATTTTTCAGCCATAAAAATTTTAAAAATTTTGGTTGCTTGATGCGTCAGGCCTAAATCAGCCCGGCATAGCATGTGCAAGTAAATGAATTAGACGGCTTGTCAATCAATTTCCGGCGCATCAATTGCACGGTTGCGCGAGTTTACTTCCCTCGCGCTTGGGGTAAAAGAGAATGGTGCCTGAGACCGCCCTCGATCTGGTCGATTTGCTCGATCTAAAAATGCTGCCCGCCTGGGTGAATGAGACCGCACCAACGGAGCGCTACGCGCACGTCGAAGGCGAGGAACATGGCGAACGACAGGGGCGTGATCATCGCGCTCCTAACAGAGAGCGGCGCGGCGAAAAACCTTCAATGCCCAACAAACGCCGATCCGCTGCCGTCGCCGGGGCGACGCAGACTCGTCCATGCGAGAGTTCAGGCCAACCTCCTTCCGCCCCGGAAGGGCTCCGCCGTGGCGAGCGCCCAACCTTCAAGGCGAAGAAGCGTCAAGACCGCCCCGGAAGGAAAGAAGACCGGCGCGATCGCCGCCCCCCAGATCGACGTCGTGAAGATCGAGACAAAATCTCAAAGCCGATCGCGCCGCCGATCGCTGTCCGATTTTTACCCCATCCGCCGGCGTTCGAGAATGTCATCGCGCAAATCAAATCAGGCTCGGTTGCGTATTCGCTCTTCGCTCTGGCGCGTCTCTTTCTGGAAAAGCCGACCCGCTACGACGTTCGCTTGACGGCGCCGCCGGAGTCGCCGTTGTGGCAACTTGGCGAAGACGGCGCGCTATCGATGGACCGAGAATTTCTCGACCACAACGCTTTCCAGTTCACCCGGCCGAATTTTTACAAGATCGACATCACTGAATCAGAACCCGTGAAAGGAAATTTTACGAATGTGGCGCGTTGCAAATTGAGCGGAACATTGCTCGGCCCGACCAATCATCACGATTATCAACGGCGCTTGCGCAATTTATTCGAACAGCGTTTCAGCCGGCGAATGAGCTTCGCAAACTATCAGCGACAAATCGAAACCGTCACCGATCCCCAATTGGTCGAGCAATGGAAAGAAGATGCACGCAAAATTACAACCTTCAGTACTTTGCGTGACGAATCGCCGGCCACATTTTCTTCCGCCACAGAAGCCGACCGGCATTTTCGGCAAAATTATTTGCCTGATTTGATTCGTAGCATTTCGGAAAAAACAGTGGGCGGCGTCGAGAGCCGGCATCTGCCCGATCGCGCGCTGAATCGGCTGGTTGAGAATGAGTGGGCACGGGAGACGCGGTCGCCATCGCAAATGATGCAGGAATTGGCCACGCAAATTCGCCATACTGGTCTACAAGTTTTTCGCCATCGCCGCGGAATGCTTTTCGTCTCGCCTATTTATCCGCGCGCTTTTGCGTACGAAGAAACAACTCTCTCTCCGCAAGTACGGACCATTCTTGAGGCCGTCGCGACGACTCCCGGCATCGGACGCAAGGAGCTGGCCGACAAAATAATTGTCGGCGTTGTCGGCGAGGAAGAGGATCGGGCGAAGTTGGCGCTCGCATCCGATCTACACTGGCTGATCAGCGAAGGTCATGTAATCGAATTTAACGACGGTTCGCTTGATTTGCCCCGCGCAAAGGTGAGAACAAAGCCGCACGAAACGGTAGCGGCTGTTGTGCCGACCGCCGGAGCTGGCAAACAGGCAATCGCGGTCGGCGCCTCTGCAATCAATGCGGAGGCCGAAATCGGCGGCAGCTAAATCGCGCCGGCTTTTTTCAGGGCGGCGTAAGCGCCGTTCTTGTTGATCGTCTTGAGCCCGCGCGCGGTCACGCGAACGCGGAGAAACTTTTTCAGCTCCGGCACCCAAACGCGGTGCTCGTGCAGATTCGGCCCGAAAATGCGCGGCACATTCTTGGTCACGTGCCGGCCGACGCCCCCTTTTTTCTTGGCCATGCCGCGCCGATGGATCACGCCGCCGCGGGTGGCTCTGGAACCTGTGATAATGCAAACTTTTGACATGGGTTTGGAAAAGGCCGCAAAACGTGCCGCGCAGGTTGTGAATGTCAAGCGATTGTTGAACGGAGACCGCGCGTGATGGTCAAAATGTAACTCGCGCAAGGGCCCGCGGGCGTGCAAGATCGACATTGTTTTTGAGGCATGACACAAAAAAATAATCATAAGCTGCGGATCGGAATTGTTGGCGCGGGAGGTATCGTTCGGGCACGGCATTTGCCGGCGCTCAAGCGCAATCCCGACGTCGAGATTATCGCGGTGTCGAATTCGACCTACGAAAGTTCGGAGAAGTTTTGCCAGGAAAACTTGCCGCAGGCCACGCCGATGCGGAACTGGGCTGACCTGCTGGCGATTCCTGATCTCGACATTGTCTGGATTGGCACACCGCCCTACATGCATTCGGCGGTGACAATTTCCGCGCTCGAGGCGGGCAAACATGTCTTTTGCCAGGCCCGGATGTCGATGGACCTGGCCGAAGCGCAGGAAATGCTTGCTACCTCAAAACGCTATCCGGAATTGGTGACGATGTTGTGCCCACCGCCTTTCGGAATGCGCGCCGATCTGCTCGTGAAAAAATTGCTCGCGGAAAATTTCATTGGCCAGCCGAACGACGTGCAACTGCAAAGTTTCATGAGCAATTATCTGAACCCGGAGGCGCCGGCGCACTGGCGGCAAAAGATCGAGATCGGTGGACTCAACGTGCTCACCCTCGGAATTTACGTGGAAGTGTTGCAACGATGGCTTGGCGACATCACGGGCGTGTTTGCGCGCGGCAAAGTCTTGCATTCCGAGCGGCGCGGTTATCGGGTGATCGTCCCTGATTTACTCAATGTGCTTTGCAGTTTCGAAAACGGGGCCGAAGGCGTGCTCGAGTTTAGCGGCGTAAAAGCAGGCGCGCCATCCGATCGCTTGGAGATTTGTGGCGATCGCGGCACACTCATTTACGATTTCACCGCCGATCGTGTTGGCGTCGTGAAGTACGGCGGCCAGGAATTGCAAGATCTCGATATTCCGCCGGAATTAACCACGGAATGGCGGGTGGAAGATGATTTCATCGGGGCGGTGAAATCAAAAGGGCGTGTGCGCCCGCGTCCCAGTTTCGAGGACGGCGTGCGTTACATGCGCGTTGTCCAGGCCGCGGCCGATTCGCGCGCTCGCAACGAATGGGTCGCAATCAAGCGTTAATCACAACGCAATCGCGGCGCGCTCCATCACATATCCCAGTAGGCGGGTCGCGGGCAGGGTGAAAATCCAGGCCCAAATGATTGGCTCCACCGAATTCCTCCAAGCTTTGCGGCGAGGCTTTTTGTTCAAGCCTTGCCTTTCCAGCAGGTCGATCAAATGATGCACACTGGCGTCTGCCTGTTGCGCACTTGCCTCCAACAAATCGAAAAATCTCTGGTCGTGCCCAAAGATTTTTTGGATCGACAACATATGGTAAGCGTTTTCAGATCATTGCCCCGCGTATAATCAACAATGCAATGTCGAACCGCCCTTTCTCAAATTAACGTTTTGCGGATGAGCCAGGTCTTGATGACTTGCGTCAGCCCGACGTAACAGAGCAACGTCAGCAGCAGGAGCGGCCAGTAGATGGGTGGCAGCGGAACAAACCCGAGGGACGTTGCGAGAGGCGAATAGGGTAGATACGCGCCAAACGCCATGATGAGGACCGTGGTCATAGTGAGTTGCCAACTGGCGCGCGACTGAATAAACGGAATAAGATTCGTGCGAATTACGTGGATGATGAGTGTCTGCGTCATGAGCGATTCGACAAACCAGCCGGTGTGAAACAACGCGGCCGCGTAACTCTGCTCAACATCAGAAGTATTCGCGAATCGCGCGGCAATTTCAGAAGTAGGCGGCAGATTGAGTTGGTTGCATTTGAAAATGAACCACATCATGGCGTAGGTCGTGTAGTCAAAGATGGAACTGATCGGACCGATGAAGACGATAAATTTAGCGATCTCGCCGATGTTCCAGGGCCGGGGCTTGGCCGTCTGCTGCGGACCAACGTTATCGGTCGGGATGGGCACCTGTGAGAAGTCGTAGAGCAGGTTGTTGGTAAGAACTTGGATGGGCGCCATCGGCACGTACGGAAGCCACGCGCTGGCGCCAATGACGCTGAACATGTTGCCGAAATTAGAGCTGGCACCCATGCGGATGTACTTAAGGATGTTCACAAACACCTTGCGGCCTTCGAGCACGCCCTCCTCTAGAACCATCAAATTCTTCTCAAGAAGAATCACATCCGCGGATTCCTTGGCGATATCCACCGCGTTATCTACCGAGACGCCTACATCGGCAGCGCGCAAGGCCGGCGCGTCATTAATTCCGTCGCCCATGAAGCCAACTGTGTGGCCCTTTTTCTGAAGCGCTTTTACAATTCGTTGTTTGTGCGCCGGCGAAAGCCGGGCAAAGACATTGACTTGGTCCACAGCGTCGGACAATTCCGCATCCGACATTTCTTCGACTTCATTTCCGAGCAGGATTTTTTCCGCATTAAGGCCGACTTCGGTGCAGACCTTGCGTGTGACAAGATCGTTGTCGCCGGTGAGCACTTTCACTGTCACGCCATGCTGGTTCAGTACGGAAATGGCTTTGGCCGCCGTCTCCTTCGGCGGATCGAGGAATGCAAGATAGCCGGTGAGGACGAGTCCCTCTTCATCGGCTTTCGAGTAAGCTGCGCGCCTTTCCACTTTTTTGTTCGCGACGGCCAGGACACGGAAGCCGTCTTTGTTCAATTCGTTCAACTCCTTCATGAGGTCGCCGACCAGGAGCGGCTCCATCGGGAAGATTTCACCTTCGTATTCGAAATGAGCGCACTTTTTGAATACTGCCTCGGGCGCACCTTTGGTCAGAAGTTGACGTTCTCCATTAGGCCCGTCGACCACCACCGACATCATCCGGCGCGAAAAGTCGAACGGGATCTCGTCGACCTTTGAATATTTCTCGAGCGACAGTTCTTTATGCAGTTCTGAGTATTTCAGCACGGCGCGGTCGAGGACATTTTTCAAACCGGTTTGAAAATGGCTGATGACATAAGCGTCGCGCAGAACCTCTTCGCTTTCTTTTTTATAAACGTCGCAGTGCAGTTCCAGAATGATGTGATCCATCGTCAGCGTGCCGGTCTTGTCCGTGCAAAACACGTCCATCGCCCCGAAGTTCTGAATAGCGTTGAGCCGCTTAACGATGACCTTCTTGCGTGACATCGCCATAGCACCTTTGGACAAGCAAACAGAGACAATCATTGGCAACATTTCCGGCGTGAGTCCCACGGCGACCGCCATCGAAAAGAAAAATGCTTCGCGCCAGTCGTGTTTCGTTAGGCCATTGATGACAAACACCAACGGCACCATCACGAGCATAAAGCGAATCATCAGCCACGTGAACTTCCTGATGCCGCGGTCGAAGCTCGTTTCCTCTTGTTGGCCGACAAGACTCCTGGCGATGTGTCCGAAGTAGGTGTTCGAGCCAGTCGCAATCACGACCGCCTTGGCCGTACCGCTCTCGACGCTCGTTCCAAGAAAACAGATGTTGCTGCGCTCCAGCAGGCTGACTCCTTGACGTGTGTCTGGCGTTTCCATCTTCTCAACGGGAAGAGATTCGCCCGTCAGCGTGGCTTGAATGATGAACAGATCTTTGGCGGAAAGCAGTCGCACATCGGCGGGAATCATGTCTCCGGCGCATAATTTAACGATGTCGCCCGGCACGAGCTGGCGAATCGGCATTTCCTTGGCCTCTCCGCCGCGGACCACCGTCGCCGTGACGCTGATCATTGCTTTCAATTTCGCCGCCGCAGCATCCGCGCGACTTTCCTGAACAAAGCGCAGACCCAATCCAAGAATAACCATCAAGAGCATGACCGTGCCTGCGCGCAAATCGCCTGTGGCATAGGAAACGGTGGCGAGCACCGTCAGTAGAATCACTAACGGATTGCGACTAGCGGTAAACAGTCGGTGCACCCACGTATGGCGCTGCTCGGCAGCAGCCTCGTTTGGACCGAATTGATAAAGTCTGGTCTCAGCTTCTTCTTCACTCAAACCGGCTTCGGTTGTACCGAGCCGCTGAAAAAGTGCTTCGACGCCGATCGTTGCCAGTTCGTCAACTGACTTGGAAACGCCCGCGCCTTGAGCCGCTTGTTTGTTGTTCATAAGCTTGCAAAGGTTTAGCGCGGGCCGAATGCCTCCGCGTTTCTAGCATTCGCATTCGTGATGCGCAACGCCGCGCTTGGAATTTGTGCGAAATGCAGTGAAGATAATGCAAATGCCGGCGACTCTAACTAAGTCGATAATTCAGCGCGAAATTGGGGACGATCGCGTTTGCCTCCTCACGTTCGACCGCCCCGAGTCGAGCGCGAACATTTTTGACGCCGCCACCCTGAACGAGCTCAGCGAACATGTCGACCTTATCGAGAACGACGCCTCACTTCGCGGTTTGATCATCACCTCCGCTAAAAAGTCGATCTTCATTGCCGGCGCGGACTTGAAGACGCTGCTAAAACAAGCGCAAACCGGCGAGCTGCGTGATTTCATTGCTCAAGGTCAACGCATTTTCAATCGCATCGCGGCGTTGAAGATTCCCACTGTCGCCGCGGTCCACGGCGCGTGCGCCGGCGGCGGTTACGAACTCACTCTTGCCTGCGACTATCGCGTGGCCTCGAATGATTCGGCGACCCGGATTGGATTGCCGGAGACAACTCTCGGCATGATTCCGTCCTGGGGCGGCTGCACCCGACTGCCCCGGTTAATTGGATTCGAGCGCGCTGCCGAGGTGATTTTGAAGGGCAAGCTTTATCCGGCGCAGGATGCATTGAAGCTTGGCCTGCTCGATGAAATCGCGCAGCGCGAACAATTACTCGATCTCGCCCGAAGAAAGTTACACGAAGGTAAACGCCGGAGCTCTCCCGTCCCGAAGATCGAGAAGGAGATTCCGATGCCGCGCGAGGGCGGAAATCCGGCGCCGGCCGTTGCACTCGAAGTAATCAAAAAAGGCCTAACGCGTTCGCTCGATGAATCTTTCAAGCTCGAGCTCGATGCAATTGCCGATCTTGGGAAAATGGAATCGACCCAAAACCTGATCCGCAATTTTTTCCTTGCGGAGAAATATAAGAAAGCCAGTTCAAAAATCGCGGCGGAGAAAGTCGTCCACGCGGCGGTGATCGGTGCCGGTGTGATGGGGTCCGGAATTGCGCAATGGCTCAGTTCGCGCGGCGTCACTGTGATTTTGCGCGATGTTAGCCGCGAGCAGATCGATCGCGGTCTGGCCAACATCGAGAAAACTTACGCTGACGCGGTCAAGCGCGGGCTGATGACCGAAGAGAAGGCGAAGCAAGGCCGTTCCCGGATTGTCGCTTCGACCGCGCCGATGGAGTTGCGCGATGTGCAGTTCGCGATCGAAGCCGCTTCGGAAAAGATCGACATCAAAAAGGAAATCTTCCGCGATCTTTCCATGAAGGTTGGGCCGAAAACGATCGTTGCGACAAATACTTCCGCGCTGCCAGTAAGCGAATTGGCCGCTTGTGCAATATCGTCGGATCGGGTGATCGGTCTGCATTTTTTTAACCCGGTAAGCCGGATGAAACTGGTCGAGGTTGTTGTCGCCGAAGAAACCTCGGACGAGACCAGGGAGCACGCGCTGGCGTTTGTCCGGCAGATTGGAAAGCTTCCGATCGTGGTGCGCGATAGTCCCGGATTTTTGGTTAATCGTGTTTTATTTCCTTATCTTCTCGATGCTGCCGAGCTTTTTGAGGCGGGCTTGGATGCCGAAAAGATTGACAACGCACTGGTGGAATGGGGGATGCCGATGGGTCCGCTACGGTTGATCGACGAAATCGGTATCGATGTGACCCTCGACATCGCCAACACACTTGAGAAGGCGTACGGCGCGCGCGATGCGTCGCCAGAGATTCTACGCAGGATGCAATCGGCCAAAATGCTCGGACGCAAGTTGGGCAGTGGCTTTTACAAATACGAAGGCAAAGCGCAAGCGCCGAACGGTTCACTCGCGGAGTCGCGCAAGTCACAATCTGCAAACAAAGAAGTCGATCTTACCAATCGGCTCGTCTTTCTCATGGTCAATGAAGCCGCCCGCTGTCTGGAGGAAAAAGTGGTCGATTCGCCGGAGGACGCGGATTACGGCATGGTTCTCGGCACCGGTTTCGCTCCCTTTCGCGGTGGCCCGCTTCGATTCGCGGAACATTTTGGCTTAAAGAGAATTGTCGATGAAATGAATCGCCTCACACAAAGCGACGAGAAATTTGTGCCGTGCGATCTTTTGAAAAAGCACGCCCGCGACGGAACTAAATTTTACGCGTGATGAAATCGCCGCTCGAAGCCCCGGAAAAGCAGGTTGCCGCAGAGACGAGCGGCAAACTGCAAACGCCCGCGTCCGTCATCGACACGTCCAAAATGTCGAAGGGGCAGCGCGAAGCGCTCGAGCTGGCAGAAGCCTCGCGCGATCCGCTCGACGACCGCGGAAGTTTCGCCAGCAATCTTTTCATCGGCCGCTACGATTTCGAACGGATTCATCCATACCCCGCCCAGAGCGAAGAGGACCAAGCAGCCGGCACGGGTTTTTTGCAGAAACTCGAAACTTATTTGCACGAACATGTCGATCCGGACGAGATCGACCGTACCGGGGAAATTCCGCCTGAGAATTTTGCCGGGCTCGCAGCGCTGGGCGCGTTCGGGATCAAGGTTCCGAAGCAATACGGCGGTCTCGGTTTGTCGCAGTTTAATTATGGCCGCGCGGCGGTTTTGCTCGGGAGTTGGGATGGAAATGTCGCTGCGCTGGTCTCCGCGCATCAATCGATCGGCGTCGCCCAACCGTTGCTTTTATTCGGAACGGAGGAGCAGAAACAGAAATATTTGCCGCGAGTCTCGCGCGGTGAAATTTCCGCTTTTGCCTTGACCGAAACACACGCCGGTTCCGATCCGGCGGCAATGAGTTTGCGCGCGGAGCCGACGCCCGACGGCTCCGAGTTCGTTCTGAACGGCGAAAAACTTTGGTGTACGAACGGCGTGAAGGCAGGCGTGCTCGTGGTCATGGCGCGCACGCGGTCAAAAATCGTAAATGGCAAAGAGCGCAAACAAATCACCGCTTTCATTGTCGATGTCGACACGCCCGGGCTGAAAATCACGTACCGCTGCCGGTTCATGGGATTACGCGCGCTATACAACGCGGTCGTCAGTTTCAAAGAAGTGCGCGTGCCGCGCGCAAACATGATCGCAAAGGAAGGCCAGGGATTGAAAGTCGCGCTCACGACCTTGAATACCGGGCGGTTGACGCTTCCGGCGGCATGCGTCGGCGTGTCAAAGCGATTGCTCGACATCTCACGCAAATGGGCCGGCGAACGCGTGCAATGGGGAGTGCCGATCGGCAAACACGCCGCCATCGCCGGCAAGATCGCTGAGATGGCGGGCAATGTTTTTGCGATGGAAGCGATGACCTTCCTTACTTCGTCATTGCTCGACCACAAAGCCGGCGACCTCCGTATTGAAACCGCGATGTGCAAAATGTGGGCGACGGAAACAACCTGGCGGATCGCCGATGAGGCAATGCAGGTGCGGGGCGGCCGCGGTTATGAGACTGCGGCGTCGCTTGCCGGGCGCGGCGAGCCGCCCATTTCGGTGGAAAGATTTCTGCGCGATTGCCGCGTGAACACGATCTTCGAAGGCTCGAGCGAGATCATGCGGTTGTTCATCGCGCGTGAAGCCCTCGATCCACATTTGAAAGTAGGCGGCGCAATTTTCAACACTCAGTTGCCGATGTCCGAGCGCGCCAAAGCTGTTTTTACGTCCGGTAAATTTTATGCTGGTTGGTATCCGCGTCAGTGGCTGCCCAACGGCGCGCGAAAGATCGACAATCTCCATCGCGATTTGCAAAAGCACGTCGCCTATTCCGGGGCGACGAGCAAGAAGCTCGCGCGCGGATTATTTCACGCGATGGCGCGCTTCGGTCCGAAACTTGATCGCGAGCAGTTGCTCCTCTCGCGTTTTGTTGGGATTGCGACCGAACTCTTTGCCACCAGCGCGACCTGTTCCTACGCGCAGCACCTGCTCGGCCAGGGCAAACCGAGCGATGAGATTCTGTCGGTTGCAAATTATTTTTGCCGCGCTGCCCGTCTTCGAATCGACAATTATTTCGTCGGCACACATCGCAATACCGACAACCGTGGTTACCGGCTCACTCAGGATTTGCTGGCCGGCAAACACACAATGTTGCGGGACGGCATCGTTTGAACTGTAGCGACACTTTCTGAGCGTCGCACAAATCGGCGGTCAGCGGACCGCCGCTACAATTATTCTTCCAATTGCCGGAACGCGAGCGCGACGTTTGCGCCGCCGAAGGCGAGCGAGTTCGAGAGCACGGTGCGAGGTGCGAAATCGATCGGTTTGGTTACGATGCGCAGGCCTTCGCAAACTGGATCGAGCTCGGTGATGTTCATCGAAACCGGCGTGAATTTTTCCCGGATTGCAAGGGAACAGATCGCGGCCTCCAGAGCGCCGGCGCCTGATAGCGCATGGCCGGTCTGACTTTTCGTGCTGCTTATGAGCGGTGAGCCATTTTCGAATATGCTCTTGATTGCACGCGCCTCCGCAGCGTCGCCTTGCAGAGTCGCGGTTGCATGGGCGTTGATGTAATCAATTCCGTCGGCCGGCATATTTGCGTCTTTCAGCGCATCACGCATCGCGCGTGCAAGGCCTTCACCGTTCGGAATCGGCGCGACGATGTCGTAGCCATCCGAACTTTGTCCCCAGCCCAGTGCTTCCGCATAAACTTGCGCGCCGCGTTTGCGCGCTCTCTCGAGTTCCTCCAGAAACAAAACCGTTGCGCCACCGCTGGCCGCGAAACCATCACGGTTTTTATCGAACGCGCACGGACTGCGTGCTGGATCGGTTGAGCGCGTTAACGCGCGCACGCCTGCGAACGGCAAGATGCTGTAAGGATCGCAATCTTCCGCGCCGACCACGAACATCGCATCTTGTCGATCCTGCCGAATGAGGTCGGTGGCATAACCAAAGGCGTGCGCGGACGAAGAACAGGCGCTGATCAATCCGGATGAGGCTCCGCGGATTTTAAAGATGGAAACTAAATTAAAATTCAACGTCCCCGCGACGCTGGCGGGGAGGCTAAACGGGTGGCAACGTAACGGACCCTTCGTAATCAACTTGCCAATGTTCCGATAGAGCATCATGGCCGAGCCCGAAGAAGCGGACGTCAAACCCGTGCGCGGATTGGAAATCGTTTCAGGCGGCAGCGCTGCGTCGCCGATTGCCTCCTTCATGGCTGCATAGGCATAAACAACGTGCGGCGCCATCGAGCGTAGTTCCTTTCGCGGAATCGAAATGCCTTCGGGGAATCGCCAGGTTGTCTGGTCCTCGCTCGGAAACGAAAAACCTTTGATCGTGCCGGCCAGGCGCACAGGCGATATTGGCAGATCCAGTTCGGGAAAAATTTCAATCCCGCTGCGCTGGTTCAACAAACTATCGAGAACCTGGGCGCGGTTGTTCCCAATGCTGGCGATAAAGCCGAGACCTGAAATGACGACGCGCCTTTTGGTTGCCATAAGCTCCTTAAATGGAGAAAAACCCGACATCATGCTCGTGATCGACGCAGAAACAAGCACGAGATTTTAGCGGACCCGTCCTGGGCTTCCCGTCCTTCGATGGCACCTGTCGTGCTTAAGATTTCTGCGTGGCGGCCTTAATTTTTCTGGCGCTCGGCCTGCTCTGCGCGCTGATCGGACGCATCCTGCTGATCGGTGCCGCCTTTCGCGTCAGTATCTGGTGGGGACTCGGCGCCTTTCTGCCGTTCGGGCCATTACTGTTTCGGCTGAGATACCCGGACCGCGCGCCGTTATCGAGAAAATTCCTGCTCGCGACGCTCCCCTGTATTCTACTCTATTTTGTCCTCGGAGGCGCCTCGCGATCGAGGTTATATGACCGCCGCCTTTTCGGGCCGAAGACGCGCCTCGCCTCTGCGCCGCTGGCGCATTATGCTTTGGAAGCGCCGGACCGGCGCGCAAAAAGCGCTTCTTCCGGTCCAATAGTCGAACTCACACCCAACCTGGCCGAGCGTCGGGCAGCCAACGATCGGGAATTCGAGCGCTTGGGTGCATGGAGCGAAAGGTTGCGCCTGCAAAAACGCGATCTTCTTCACAGCGATGCTGAAGGCAACCTAGTTTACAATATCGAACTGGCGCAATTCAGCACCGCACTCGAGAAAGCCACTGCGGAGAAAGCTCAGCTGGGCGCTAAATAGTTCTAGCTGCCGCCGCCTCTGGCGGCAGCATTTTGTGCGACTGCCGCTGAGGACTATGCCAGTCCGGCTCGGATCGGTAGCTACAACGCCTCGCCTGGGTTGACCGCGTTGTTGGCTGAGACTACGATCAACGGATGAGTACGTCTCCCATGCTTACCGAGACGGCTCGCACTCCGCGACCGCGATCGAGTAAGGGCAAAAGTCGAAAATCGGTCGATGCATCGCACGTGCTCGATACGCTGAAGGAGCATATTCTGCTCGATGGGTTCCGCATCGTTATCGATCTCGAAAAGAGCCGCGGCTCATACCTATATGACACAGCCGTCGGCCATCGACTGATCGACCTTTACGGCTTTTTCGGCTCGATGCCAGTCGGGTTCAATCATCCTTATTTCGACGATGCCAATGTTCAGCGTGATCTCTTGCGCGCGGCTAAGGTGAAAGTGGCGAACTCAGACGTTTACTCGGAGGCCTACGCCGAATTCGTCGAAACATTTTCCCGTGTCGCCGGTTTGCCGCCACTCGACCGCTATTTGTTTATCGAAGGCGGCGCCGCCGCTGTCGAGAACACGCTCAAAGCGGCGATGGATTGGAAGGTGCGCAAAAACATGACCGCGGGCCACGGCGAACGCGGCACGGAGATTTTGCATTTCCGGCATGCCTTTCACGGTCGGAGTGGCTACACCATGAGTCTGACCAACACCGACCCGCGCAAGACCGATTTGTTCGCCAAGTTTGAGTGGCCCCGCGTTTCGTGTCCGCACATCGATTTTTCGCTCTCGGAATCGGAACGTGAGCGTGACGTGGTCGCGCGCGAGAAAAAATCGGAACAGGAAATTCGAGAGACGATCGACAAGCGCAAGATCGACATCTGCGCCATCATCATCGAGCCGATCCAGGGCGAAGGCGGCGACAATCATTTCCGTGGCGAATGGTTGCGAACGCTGCGACAAATTTGCGACGAAAATGAAATCCTCCTCATCTTCGACGAAGTGCAATGCGGCATGGGCGTAACCGGTCGTAATTGGTGCTGCGAACATTTTGCTGTTCTTCCCGACTTGCTCGCATTCGGGAAAAAGGCCCAAGTCTGCGGCGTCATGGCCGGCCCCCGGCTCGATGAAGTCAAAGACAACGCGTTCCGGTTACCGAGTCGATTGAATTCAACTTGGGGCGGCAATCTCGTCGATATGGTGCGCTCGACTCACTATCTGCGCATTATCGAAGAGGAACGTCTGGTCGAGAGCGCCGGGAAAGTTGGTGCTCATTTCCTGACCCGGCTTCGCGAACTTCAGGCCGAGTACCCGATCATCACTGGCGCGCGCGGCCGCGGTCTCTTTCTCGCCTTTGATTTACCCGACGCAAAGACGCGGGAGGAAATGTGGAAAGGCTTGTTCGATCTCGGTGTCCTCACCTTGCGCTCAGGCGAAAATTCCATCCGTTTCCGTCCCGCGCTTGATATCACCGCGGACGTTATCGACGAAGCGATGGGCTTGATGCGGCAATATTGCCGCGGGGTGCGAAAATGAAGCGAAGCGAGAAAGGTGGATCGACCGCTCCGTCGCTCGATGTTCATTCACGCGGCTTCGCCGCCAAATTTTTATCATCGCCCGCGGAGCGGCCGATCCACCCATGCAATCTGTCTTAGAAAAGCTCGGCGTCGCCGAGGAAAATCCCGGAGCGTTCTGCAGTGAATGGCGCGGCAGCGGCGCCAAGATCGATAAGATATCTCCCATCGATGGACGGCGACTCGCAAGTGTTCAGACCGCTTCGGCTGAAGATTACGAGGCGGCGATCACGCGCGCACAGGAGGCATTTTTGAGATGGCGCATTACTCCCGGCCCGGTGCGAGGGGAGACTATTCGCCAGCTTGGCAACGCGTTGCGCCACTTCAAACACGAGCTCGGCCAGCTCGTAACGCTCGAGTCAGGCAAAATTCTCGCGGAAGGGGAAGGCGAAGTGCAGGAGATGATCGACATCTGCGATCTGGCCGTCGGCCAATCGCGCATGCTTTATGGCCTAACCATTCAATCGGAGAGGAAATTTCATCGTTTGATGGAGCAATGGCATCCGCTCGGCGTCGTTGCGGTCATCTCCGCATTTAATTTCCCGGTCGCGGTTTGGTCGTGGAACGCCGCGCTGGCGGCGGTTTGCGGCGACGCAACTGTTTGGAAGCCATCGGAAAAAACCCCGCTCACTGCCATCGCCGTGACCAAAATTGCGGAGCGCGTTTGTCGCGAGACCGGCGCTGATCCAGCGATTTTTACTTTGCTCATTGGCGATCGCAAAACGGTTGGCCAAAAGCTGGCCGACGATCGCCGAATCCCGTTGATTTCCGCTACGGGGTCGGTCGGCATGGGTCATGAAGTGGCGAAAGCAGTTCACGGCCGCCTTGGCAGGACCATCATGGAACTCGGCGGGAACAACGCCCTGATCGTTGCGCCGAGCGCCGATCTCGACATGGCGACCCAATCGATTTTCTTCGGGGCTGTTGGCACCGCTGGGCAGCGCTGCACCTCCACCCGTCGCGTCATCATGCACGAGTCGGTCGCGGATAAAGTTCGCAAGAAATTGTTGGCCGCTTACAAGAGTGTCCCGATTGGAAACCCGCTCGAGAAGAAAACTTTGATGGGTCCGTTAATCGACAAGGGTGCAGTCGATATGGTGCAGCGTTCGATCCAGAGATTAAAAGATGAAGGCGGCGAAGTTCTTTGCGGTGGTGAACGGTTGGAAGGTGAGAAACATCCCGGCGGCTGTTACATGACGCCGTGTCTGGCGAACGCGAAACCAGATTTCGAGATTGTGTGTCATGAAACCTTCGGGCCGCTGCTGTATTTGATGACCTACCGTGACTTTGACGAAGCGATCGCGATTAACAACGGTGTGCCACAAGGTTTAACCTCCGCCATTTTTACAAATGATATGCGCGAAGCGGAGAAATTTATCAGCGCGGCCGGGAGCGATTGCGGCATTGCTAACGCCAACACCGGCACGAGCGGCGCCGAGATTGGCGGAGCGTTCGGCGGCGAAAAAGATACCGGAGGCGGGCGCGAAAGCGGCAGCGATTCATGGAAAAGTTATATGCGCCGGCAGACGAGTACGATTAACTTTTCGACCGAACTGCCGTTGGCACAGGGTATCCAGTTCGGCAGTGACGACGCCGGCAGCGCGAACGCGTAAAGGTTTCGACACTTGGAGGGATACGCGCCGTCGTGTCCCAAATATTTGGGCACTGACAGCGCAGCGCCCTCCAGTTCACGCCAATTCTTTTGCGTACGCAAAAAGCGCTGGTGCGCCGCCGGTATGCCAGAACAAAACGGCTTCACCGCGCTTGAACGCGCCTTTGCGAATCAAATCCAGTAACCCGCCGAACGCGCGCCCCGTGTAAACCGGATCGAGAATGATTCCTTCGGACTGCGCCATCAATAGAATAGCTTCGCGTTCTAAATTACTCACGATGCCGTAACCTTCGCCCGTGTAGCCGTAAACGACCTTGATGTGTTGCGTGGCCAACCGTATGTCCGCGCCGATGTATTGCGCGCACTCATTGGCAATCTGCGCCACTTCTTCTTCGTAAGCCTCGCGCTGTAGACCGTCTTTGTCGACGGACACTCCGTGCAATCGACCAGCGAACTTCGCGACTCGCGCGCCCAGCGTCATACCTGCCTGCGTCCCGCCGGAACTTGAAGCGAACACGATGTGATCCGCGTGCTGCCGAATCGCACGCAATTGCTCCATCAATTCCGTCATCGCCAGCACGTAGCCTGTTGCTCCGACGCCATTGGATCCGCCGATCCCAATCACATAAGGTTTGCGTCCCTGCTCGCGGAGTTCTTCGGGCAGTTTGCTCAATTTTACTGGAAACTGCGAACGCTCAATCCAATGACACTTTGCTCCCAGCAATTCATCGAGCAGCAGGTTGCCATTTGGCAATTCAGGTTTCTGACCGCTTAGGATCAGTTCGCATTTTAATCCCGCCTTTGCCGCCGCCGCCGCTGTTTGGCGGCAGTGATTCGATTGCGCCGCTCCCGCCGTGACCAATGTGTCCGCGCCTTGCTCCAGCGCCTGTCCGACGAGAAATTCGAGTTTGCGAGTTTTGTTGCCACCCAGGGCAAGCCCCGTTTGATCGTCCCGCTTGATCAACAGTTCAGGCCCGCCGAGTTCACGCGAGAGCCGTTCGAGCCTTTCGATCGGCGTCGGCAATTGCGCCAGCCGAAAACGGGGGAGTGCTTCAATATGCATCGCCTTGAGGTTTAACCCATGAATCCGGACTTGCGCAATCGCTGCGTGAACGCGCCTTCGTGTCCCAAATATTTGGGCGCTGGCAGCGCGGACGCCCTGCATTTGATTTAGCGAGCCGTGGTTAACTCGAAGAGTCCGCTGAGGTTTTTAGCAGTTTCAATGCTCATGATGAAGCGCTGCAATTTTTTGCATTGATCCTTGCCAATAACCTCGCCCCCCAGCGCGGTGAATTTTACCGCGATTTCGTCCTCGGTCATTGGATCGCGTGGATCGCCTTTGGGAACATCGACACGAGTTGAGTGTGACTTGCCGTCGTTCGTGGTAATCGTCACCCGGCTCGGCTGGAACTTCGGAAAGAGCGCTTCGAACTCCTGGTTCGCGACCACTTTCACCTTGTCCATGATTGGAATGAGCTTCTTGTCCAACACGCGTTCCTCGCGGAATTGGAGCGGCGTCACCATGCCGTCGACCAATCCCGCAGCCATGCAATAAGGCAGCGAATGGTCGGCGGTTTCTTTGGAGTCGGGCCGATACTTGTGCGGATCGCCCAAAATGTCGGCGGCGCGTGCGATCACCTCGACTTTGATTTCCTTAACGTCGTCGGCCTTGATGCCGTGTTCCTTCACGGTCTTCATCATCGCGGTGAGTGGCGCGTGACTGAGCGCTTCGATCGGAAAACTCTTCATGCCGCAATCAAGAATGCGGTAATGAGACTTCGTTGAGTTTGGAAGATCCGCAACCAGTGCTTCGCCGTCGAAAGTGGCCGGTTGTCCCTTGTATTGTACATGTTTGAACACGGCAAAGAGCCCTTCCTTGCCATCGATGATGTGTTCGGGACCGGAAAATCCGTCGCGAGCCAGAAGCGCGCTCTCGGCGCCCATCCGCCCCGCCCACGGGTCGACCGCGTTTTTCATGTTGGTTAACTTTCCCGCTGTCACCGCGCCCGGACAAAATGTTCGCGCTGCGCTGATGCCGATGGCGGAAACCATTTGTTCCGGTGTGAGCTTCAACACGCGACCGGCCGCAACCGGCGCCGCGAACGCGCTCAATGTGGCGTGATGCCAGCCATATTCGCGCACCCCCGGACGTCCGATTTCGCAAAGACGCATTTCAATTTCGTAAGCAATGATCGTTGCGAGAATCAAATCTTTGCCGCTCAGGCCTTCGCTTTCGCACAAGGCGAGCGGCGCGGCGATGAGATCGCTCGGATGGCACGGATCGGCTTTCCAATAAATGTCGTTGTAATCCATGGCCCGAATCATGTGGCCATTCAAAAACGCGGCATCCACCGGATTAGTCTTGAACCCGGAGACGAACGCGGTCGCTTTTCCGTTGCCCCCGCCCTCGCCAGCGGACATCGCGCGGTAATGTTTCAATAAAATCTTCGCGTCATCCTGTTGACTACCGCCAAGTGCGCAACCGATTGAATCGAACCAAAATAACTTCGCCGCTTGGATCGCCTCTGGAGAAAGATGCTCGTACTTCAGCGCGCAAGCCCACTCGGCGATGGTGTGCGACAGAAGGCGCTTTGATTCGGTTTGATGGTCTGACATGATGATCCTTGTCTGGGTTTATGAACGTGACTGGGGCCATGCAGATTTTCAAGCCGCTTCCGCTCGATGACACGAGCTATGCCTTCCGAAAGCACTGAACAACGCAAGCTCGCTGCCATCATGTTCACCGACATGGTCGGCTACAGCGCACTGTCGCAGCGCGACGACAAGCTGGCGCTGGAATTGTTAGAGGAACACCGCCAGCTGCTCCGCGAAATTTTCCCGCGGTTCAACGGCACCGAGATCAAAACTATCGGGGACGCTTTTCTGATCGAGTTCAGCAGCGCGTTGGAAGCGGCCCAGTGCGCGATTGAAATCCAGCGCACACTCGCCAAGCGCAATCATGATGTGCCTGCCGACCGGCGCATCGAAGTTAGAATCGGCATTCACATTGGAGACGTGGTGCATCGCGGCGGTGATGTCTACGGCGACGGGGTGAACATCGCATCGCGCATCGAGCCGCTGGCGGGCGCGGGCGGGATTTGCGTGTCGACGGACGTGGAGCGGCAGATTCGCAACGCGCTGGAAGCGCGCTTAGAGAAGCTCGCGCCGACCGAGTTAAAGAATATTTCCGTGCCGATGGATTTGTTCCGCATTGTTCTGCCTTGGGAGCAGCGAACTCCGTCTGTTGCGAGATTTGCAACGGAGTCCAAACCGACTTCGCGGAAATCTGTACCGACCGCGATCGCGCTCGGCTTACTATTGATGATCGGCATCGGTTGGTGGTGGACGACTCAACCGCGTAGGAGTCCGACTTCGCCCGCAGCCCCAAGCACAGCGAACGCTGCGGACCAGAAATCCATCGCGGTGCTGCCGTTCGTGAACATGAGCGCGGACAAGAACGACGAGTACTTGAGCGACGGCATGACCGAGGAACTGATCAATGTGCTGGCCAAGGTGCCGGGATTGCGCGTGCCAGGACGAACATCCTGTTTTGCGTTCAAGGGCAAAAACGAAGAGGACATCTTTCGTAAAGTCGGCGATCAGCTGCACGTGGGCACGGTGTTGGAAGGAAGCGTGCGTAAAGCCGGCGATAAGCTGCGCGTCACCGCTCAGCTGATCAATGTGAGCGACGGTTATCATCTCTGGTCGAAGGATTATGACGGTGACGTAAAGGACATTCTCAACTTTCAGAGCAACGTGGCCGGGCAAGTAGTGCAGGCTCTGCGAGTGAAACTAGGCGGCGAAGGGACGCGCGTTCTGGCGAAGAAACCGACTGAAAATCCGGAAGCGCATCGACTCTATTTGCTGGGGCGGTACCAGTTCGCTAAGTACACGCAGACCGGCTGGAATAATGCGATCCGTTATTACGAGCAGGCGCTGCGAATTGATCCAGCCTTTGCGCTAGCCTACTGCGGACTGGCTGACAACTACGCGTACATGGGAAGCGTGGTCATGCCGGAGAAGGAAGCCATCGCAAAGGAAAAGGAATTTGCCCAAAAGGCGCTGGAGCTCGATCCGGACCTGGCGGAGGCGCACATGTCCCTTGCCCTGGCACTCGTCGCTGTTTATGACTGGCGGAACGGTCTGAAAGAATTCGATCGCGCTCTGGAGCTGAATCCGAATCTGGCATTCGCCTACGAATTACAATCCTGGACTGTGAACGGGCTCGGTCGATTCGACGAGGCGATTGCGAAAACCAAGAAAGCGGTCGAACTCGATCCGCTGAATCCGTTCTTTCAAATGAGTTTGAGCTTCTACCAGTATTGGGCACGTCAATACGACGACGCGATCGCGCAAGCCAGAAAGACTCTGGCGATGGATCCTAATTCAGCGATCAGCCACGTTTTGTTAGGCCTCTCTTTCCTTAAAAAAGGCGACACGGCCGGCGCAATCGCGGAATTGCAAAAATCCAAAGCTCCGGATCCCGGTGCCTGGTATCAAGGATTCCTCGGCTACGCTTATGCCGTCTCCGGAGAACGCGCGAAAGCGGAGCAGTCATTGCGCGAACTCGAGGAGCTGGCGAAACGGCAATACGTCAGTCCAACAGCGTTCGCGACGACCTATCTTGGACTTGGCCAAAAAGAAAAATGTTTGGATTGGCTGGAAAAATCTTACGAGCAGCAGGACAGCGCTTGTTGGTATCTTAAGATTGACCAGATCTACGACAGCGTTCGCAACGAGCCGCGTTTCCAAGCCCTCGTGAAAAAAATCTTTGGCGAAGAACAATGAAGATCGACACCTTCTTTTCCGAACTGAAGCGGCGGAATGTTTATAAGGTTGCCGTTGCTTACATCGTCGCCGGCTGGGCGCTCTCTCAGGGAATCGCGCAGGTTTTCCCGGTCTTCGACATTCCGAACTGGTTGATTCGTTTGATTGTTCTATTCATCATCATCGGCTTGCCGATTGCTCTGGTGCTGGCCTGGATGTTCGAGCTGACGCCGCAGGGCATTAAGCGCACCGAAACGACCGATGCCATGCCGACCGTCTTGCAACAGAAAAAGCACACGTGGATTTATGTGGTTGTTATCGCTGGTCTTTTCTCGATCGGATTATTCTTTCTCGGACGCTACAGCGCCGCAACACGGCAAAGCCAATCACCGGACCTGCCCGCCAAATCGATCGCAGTGTTGCCATTCGACAACCTCAGTCGCGACCCTGATAACGCTTATTTTTGTGAAGGCGTGCAGGATGAAATCCTCACCCGCCTGGCCAAGGTCGCGGACCTGAAGGTGATTTCGCGCACATCGACGCAACATTTCAAAAGCACGCCGGACAATCTTCCTCAGATCGCGAAGCAACTGGGAGTGGCCCACATTTTGGAAGGCAGCGTGCAGAAAGCGAGCGATCAAGTGCGGGTGAATGTTCAGCTGATCAATGCGCTGAGCGACGCGCATCTTTGGGCAGAGACCTTTGATCGCAAACTAACTGACATTTTTGCCGTCGAAAGCGAGATTGCCAAAACAATTGCAGAGACATTACAAGCAAGGCTCAGCGGCTCGGAGAAAAGCTCGATCGCGAAGACACCGACAGTAAATCCAGAAGCCTACGAGCTTTATCTCAGAGCGAAATTTTTCACCGAGAAGCGGACCGGCGCGGACATCCGCAAATCGATCGAGTATTACGATCAAGCGATCGCAAAGGATCCTAACTACGCGCTCGCTTATGTCGGCCTGGCTGATTCCTATCTGCTTCTTTCTCCCTACGGCGATATTCCTCCTAAAGAATCAACTCCTCCCGCCAGAGTCGCTCTGAAGAAGGCGCTCGAGCTGGATGATTCATTGGCCCAGGCCCATGCATCGTCGGGGTTACTTGCTACCCTCGAACTTGACGTCCACCGCGGGATTAGCGAATTGGAGCGCGCGATTCAGTTAAATCCAAATTATGCGACGGCGCACCATTGGCTTGCACTTCCGTTGATGGCAATCGGCCAGTCTGATCGCGCGATTGCGGAAGGAAAACGCGCGATCGAGCTCGATCCGCTGTCATTGATCTGCAACGCCGATCTCAGCTGGGTCTACTTTAATGGGCACCGCTACGACGAAGCGGAAGCGCAGGCTCGCAAGACTTTGGAAATGGATTCGCGTTTCGCTGTGGCGCATTACTATCTTGGGGGAGCCTTTCAGTTTAAGGGCAAGCTCACCGAGGCGATCGCTGAATATCAAAAATCAGCCGAGCTAAACGACGATGATCAGTACTCGCTCGCCATGCTGGGTCAGGCGTATGCCCGCGAGGGACAAATGGACGATGCCCGAAGGGTCCTCGCCCGCCTGAGCGAAAAACCAAAATCGCGATACGTCGCGCCCTATGCTTTGGCGGTTGTTCTTACGGCGTTAGGCGATAAGGCGCACGCCCTCGACGAATTGGAGCATGGCTACGACGAGGGCGGATTCTACATTTCTCTAATCACAGTAGATCCATTCTTCGACGATCTACGCGGTCAGCCGCGCTTCGAAGCGCTCGTCCAAAAGATTACGCGCGGGAAATAGTGAAGATCAGATCACATTGAGAGGCGTTGCTCCGCCAGCTTCACCAAAGTAAACAGGGCGTGATTGACCGGAACATTCACGCCCAGCTCCGCCCCCCGGCGAGATACATAGCCGTTTAACGAATCAATCTCGGTAGGTCGGCCGCGATCTAAATCCTGTGCCGTGGACGACAGTGCTCCAGCCATTTGCGTGGCAATCCCCATCGCCGCGGCCATTCCTGCTTTCGTGTCGGCGATGTTAGGCAAAATCACTTTCGCGGCCCGCGCCACCGCCAGGACTTCTTCGACCACGGTCTGCATGACCTGCCGCGAGTCACTACTTTCGGCGATCTGCCCATAACGGGCCTGGCCCAATGCAGAGATAGCATTCAGCGCGCAGTTACAAAGAAGTTTGATCCATAATTCACCTGCAATGTTATTCGAAATCTGACTGCGGATGCCGGCGCGGCCGAAAATGTCCGCCAAGTATTTGGTCTCGTCGTTCTGCGGCCCGATAATGACATCACCTCGCGCCAAATGTTTTACGTGGCCTGGCTCCGGCACCGACACCGCAACGTAAACGGCGGCGGGAAGAGCGGAAATGTTGGTGACTTCGCGGATCCGGTCAACGTTATCCACGCCGTTTTGCAGACTAACAACCGTCGCATCCCTTGCGAGGAACGGCGCCATTTGTGTTGCCGCCAACGAGGTATCCATCGATTTCACACAAAACAGAATCAGTCGGGCATCTCGCACCGCGCTCATGTCGACAGTCGCTTCGACGCTTATCCGCTCTCGGGCTTGTGGCCGATCGAGAACGAGACCCTTTTGCTTGACCGCGTCGACAAATTGTTCCCGGCCAATCATCACAACCGGAGCGCCGGCCTGGGCAAAGATTCCGCCGAAATAACCGCCAACCGCGCCGGCGCCTACGACAGCTATTCGCGGCCATTCATCGCCCTTCGTCATACGTAATTACTGCATTAACAGTTACTTCGCAACGTAACTGCATTGTCGAAGCTATCCACTCTCGACGAGTTGCTGACGGTCCGCATCTGGCGACGCACGACAAAATTAGCCCGAAGTTCAGCGACCAGCTTTTCGCCCGTCTCTGAACCTTGAACCCTGAAACCTGAATCCTAAAACCTTACGATCTACGCCTTATCGTAAACGGCCTTACCGCTGAACTTCTTTCCGCTCGCATCGGTGCCCCTGATCGTCACCGTGCGCGATTTGCCATCCTTCGCGACCGTGATTGTCCCTGACCACAGGAGTTTTCCATCTTTCAACGCCTGGATGGCGTTGGTGTGATCATTTATGACTTTGTAGCCGACAGAGTTGTAGGCCAGGTTGCCTTTGATTGGATAGGCTTTCCCGTCAAACTTCCCAACCCAGACGCTATGCGTCGGTTTCCCATCCTTATCTGTCCCGTCAACTGTTACTTTGATTTTGTCCCCTTCCTCGGTGTAAACAACGGTCTTGTTTTTTCCCATCCCCGCCGACAGCTTTGATTCCGCATCATTCAGCTTCCAGGTGCCGATGTGCGCGTTGGCCGCAAAACAGGCCGTTGCCGCCATGAAGGAAACGGCCACAGCTCCTACCGCAATTCGAGATTTGTTCATGCGCCGATTCCGGCAAAAATACCCTTAAAGGTCAACACGAATTCGCGTGCAACATCGACCAGACTGGTTCCGACAGAAAAATGATTGACTGACGGTCGAAACCCGGACTCGAATGGTCGACATGAGAACAAGAAAATTGATTCTGACTGTTTGCGTGGTCGTGCTGCCGCTTGCCGTCGTCTGCAATTTTCCGCCGACCGCTCGAGGCGCTGATGAGAAAGCGGTTCGCGACGCTGATGCGGAATGGTCGAAAGCTGCGGGCGAGAAAGATCTCGACAAGACGGTGTCGTTTTATGCCGACGACGCGGTTGTTTTCCCGCCGAATCAAGCGGCCGTAACGACGAAGGACGGGATCCGTGGTCTCTGGAAGGATCTAATTGGGAGCGTGACGAGTGTGAATTGGACGGCGACCAGAGTAGAAATGGCCAAGTCAGGCGACATGGCCTGCTTGAGCGGCACCTATGAATTGACCATGAACGACGGCACGAAAGATCATGGCAAGTATTGCGAGGTTTGGGAAAAGAAAGCCGGAATGTGGAAGTGCGGGACCGATATTTGGAATTCCGATCTTCCGGCCGCGCCGACCGATAAAAAATAGGTCCAACACGGACCTGAGTAACTACAGAAGCCAGACATCCACCAAAAGGAGAACATATGCCGATCACTGCCTTCAGCAGTTTCACCGACGGTCTCGATCCGAATCAACGGAGCCGCGAACACTTCATTACCAACCTGAACCTGGAGGATGACCGTCTCTGGGTCCCTTATGCGAACGGCGTCTGGTTCCAGCCCTGTTACTTTAACGTCACATCTGGAGGATTCAGCGTCGTTCTAAAAGGTCTCCCCCCGGTTCCGTTGTGGGAACTCACTATCATGTTGGCACCGTTCACGGCTATACCATGCGCGGTCACTGGCGATACCTCGAGCATGATTGGATCGCCAAGCCCGGAACTTACATCTTCGAACCCGCCGGCGAGGCTCACACGCTCGTCATCACTGAAGATTCACCTGAGCCGATGATGACGCTCTTTGTAGTTAATGGCGGCCTCATCTATCTGGACAAGCCAAACAACGGTGCCGTTGCCGCTTACGAGGATGGATTTACTCTTCTCGAACTGACGCGGAAGTACTATCGCGAGGCTGGTTTGGACGTGCGCCAACTGGGTCTGCTCGTGCGCTAAGCATCATTTGATGCATTTCGATTTCGCTAACGCGCTCAATCTTGTTTCAACTGTCACGTTGATTGGCGCGCTTGTCTTCACCGGCTTGCAGGTGCGCGCCGCCAATCGCGCGCGCCGCGATCAGGCGGCCGTGACCGTGATTGAAACCGCGGCTCTGAGCGAAAACTCGGCGCGCTTTTTAGAATTGCTCAGCGAAATTCCCGACGCTGCTTCCGCCGCAGTGATCGAAAACTTGGACGCGGACACGAGACGCCAGATTTTTCTGTTCGGACTTCGGGTGGAAGTAATCGGCTACATGGTTTTTCACGGCTTGGTGAACGTTCAAACCGTTAACGATCTCGCTGGTGGCGCTATCCTCAGTTTTTGGTCGCGTGCGAAAAACTGGGCGGAAGAAAGGCGGAAACGCACGGGCCACGATGAGTTTTTGGAATGGTGCGAATGGCTCGCGACGCAGATCGCAGAGTATCGCGTGACCCGGCCTTATGTTCCGGCTTACGCACGAGCCCGGGCTCACAGCAGCTAAAACGACAGGATTAATCGGATCCCAAGAATTCGAATCGCTAAGGAAAGCAAGAACACATGAAAAATCCGGAATTCTGGTTCCTGGTTTCCAGAGTTCCTGAGATATTTAATTTCTGTGAACTGGGAAATGCTGGCAGCGATTGGCCAATTAGCCGCCGTATTTGTCGGAATTCCTTCTCTCATTTATCTCGCCGTTCAAATCCGGGAGCAGACGAAAGAACGCCGGCAGTCGGCGGTCCACGCTCTCACTGTGCAATGGGGGGACCTTACAGGATCCCTGCACGACAACGCTGAGACCGCCGCAATTTTTCTTCGCGGCATGAACTCTTTCACTGATCTCGACGCGGTATCCAAACTTAGGTTTAGTGCGTTCTTCAATCGTCTCATCAATATCTTCGAGGGAATGTATTTCTCTCATTGCCAGGGTATCCTTACGGCATCGTCGTGGCGCGCGGTCGAGCGGACAATGAGTGATTTAATCGCTTATCCGGGCGTTCAACAGTGGTGGGAAACGCGAAGGCACTGGCACACCGAAGAGTTTGACCGCGTCGTCGCCGAACTCATCGCAAAAGGCAGTAAGCCGAAGGCTTTCTCAACCTACAATCTACGCGAGATCGTCGCGCCGAAGACAGGAACATGAACGAACGCGGCAACTGTAGGGGAAGCTGTTAGCTTCCCGCTCCGATGATATGAGCGAGTTGGATGACTTCGCTTCCCGTTACGGGAAGGCTTGGTGCAGCCAAAATCCTGAAAGCGTCGCGGCATTCTTCGCGGAGCGTGGCTCAATTAGCATTAACAACGGGCCGCCCGTCGTCGGACGCGCGGCGATTGCCAAGGAAGCGCAAGCGTTCATGACAACATTTCCGGACGTGGTCGTGACCATGGACAAGGTCGTGCACGACGAAGAAGGAACGAAGTTCCAGTGGACATTAACCGGAACGAACACCGGGCCGGGCGGCACGGGAAAACGCGTTCGGATCAGCGGCTACGAACTTTGGAAGATCGACAACGACGGATTGATTGCGGAATCGAAGGGCCATTTCGACAACGCGGAGTACGAACGCCAGCTGCGAGAAGGTGTGAATTAAACAATGTCGGCATTCGAACACGTCACTGCGCTTTTATCGTTTGTTTACGCCTTGGCGCTGACGCACCTGTTGGCACGAATCGCCGAACTTATCGTCGCGCGCGAGCGCGTCAGATTCTCGGGGTTGCTTGCACTCGGCGTGGTGAATGCAATTCTCCTGGTGTTCGTCAACTGGTTGTCGCTTTGGGATCTCCGTTCGGTCACGAGCTGGGACCTCGCGTCGATCGTGATTCAGTTCTTGTTCGCAATTTCCGTATATGTGATCTGCGCATTGGTCGGACCTAAAAGCCCGGACGAGGGCCTAATCGATCTCGAGGATTTTTTCTGGCGCCAACGCCCTTATTTTTACGGCGCCCTCATCGCCTGCTTGCTTCTGGCGCTGCTCGCCAATCTCGATTTTTTGAAAACACCGAACGCGGCGCTATTCGTTAAGGAAAATCTGGGGACCATCGCGATGTTAATCCCAACCGCGCTTGGAATGATATCACGCAATCGGGCGGCTCAGTGGGCGGCCGGCGTTTGCTTTCTAGCCATGATAATTGGATTCGCGATCATGTTCAGCAGCAACCTGGACTGACCTCCTCGAACTGCCAGCCTGGCTCAAACCTGCTTTGTGAATCTCAACGAGCTCGCGAATCTTGGACAGATCGTCGGTGCGATTGGCGTCATGCTTACGCTTGTCTATCTGGCGATTCAGATCCGCGGCAACACCAAAGTCGCGAGCGCGCAAGCCCGCCATGCTCTCTCCGAATTCGTTCTTCGCATCTCGATTTTTCGGGCAGAGCACGCGGATCGATTTGCCAAGCTTGAGAGCGGAGCGGAACTGACCGATGGGGATCGTCAGTTTCGGTATTGGAGTCATGTTCAATTTCTGCTGCATGCCGAGACGTATTTTCATCACCACGATTTGGGGCTCATGCCTGATGCGCACTGGCGCCCGTATGAACGATACCTGACGAGGTACATGCAATCGCCCGGCTTCAGGGAAGCCTGGGATGATATTGGCCCAGGCTTTTCGGAAGACTTTGCGCGATGGGTCGACGGACTGCTCGCGAGTCCGAGCCGGACTGGCGGTAGAACATAGGCGCGTTTTTCGTCTCTCCTCCTCGGTCGAGGAGAGGATCAAGGTGAGGAGTCGACGCGCTTTAACGCTTTAACGATTCAACAATTTAACGGATTCTCGTGAGCGAAGCGTATGAATCTCAACGATCTCGCGAATCTCGGACAGATCATCGGAGCGCTTGCCGTGGTCGTTTCGTTGATCTACGTCGCATTGCAGATCCGGCAGAACACGAGCGCTGTCCGCTCGGCCGCTGCCCAGGTTGTGCACGAACATTTCGCGAGCTGGTATCACTTGCTTGCCAACGACGCCGAGCTCTCTCAAATCGCCGTGAACGGATTGCGCGATTACTTCTCGCTTTCGGAGAATGGCGTTTGCCAAAACCCCGTTTAGTTTTAGCAAACTTTACGGCGGGAGATGCCGAGGAACGAGCGCACCTAGGGAAGCCGGGCGCTGGATGAAATCGAGGAAAGCCCGGTTCATCGCGACTTTCATGGCGTTTCTTTCGTATTCGCAGAATGCGTTTCTCAAATGGCGCGAAGGAATGCTCGATCCGCCACTATGGATGGGTTGGGAGCTTCTAATAATGAACCTCGTTGCTGCGCCGGGCGGCCGAGAGTTTTGGAAGGAACGCGGTTATCTCTTTGGCGAAGAATTCCGTCGCCATGTCGAGAACGATCTTATGAAACGCAAACCGCACCCCGACGCGAGGCCGATGGGCGCCTTCAGCATCGGCCCGCGCGCCGAATAGTGCGATGGCGCACTTCCGGCAAAACTGTGTCTTCAGGCCCGGCAGGATTCGAACCTACATCATCACCTTAGAAAAACCTCCGCGTCGCTGAGAGCTTTCTAAGGGTGATGCTCTACCATTAAGCTACAAACCCGAAGACAGTAACTTGCGTACCTTCTCATCGCTCAGCGTCAAGTTGAATTCGATCCGGGCGTAAGCCTTGAATTTGCGCAGCATTCGTAGCTCCGAAAAGTTTGGTGGTTTTCGGAATTGAGAAGCAAAGGATTTTAGAGCGTGAATGGAAAGCGCTCCTGCGGCGAATGATCGCACAACCAATCTGTCAAGTTTCGTCATTAAATCCCGGCTTATATTGAAGACGTCTATCAATTCGTCTCGCAGGACTACTGAAGCCGACGCATTTTTAAAATCGAGGTGTTGGATGGATCGTCGTTTGGCCCAATGACGATTGAGCAAAGTCCCAGATTGACGCTGCAACGTTGTGAATGCTGCGTTTGCTGTTCCATCTCGGTGAACAAAGCAATTTCGTCTTAGGCGCAGAAAATCTAAGCTCGCGACCTCGTTCGCTGAAAACCAATCCACAGGACTACCGAGAAATTTCCGGAGTGCGTCAAAGTAGTCGGTTGCCTACGACGGCTGAAATGACTTTGCCAGTATTGCCTGCGCTAATTCGATCAATGCTCCTTGGAAGATTTCGATCAGCGAGTAATTGACGACGAACGCATTTCGCCGGCCAGCCGCGCGAGTGTCGTCGATCTCACAAGGCACTTTTCCCATTGCAAAATAGAAGCGCTGGCTGAAGGAATTCGCAGGGAAAAGCTCTCCAGTGAATGCGGTTGCGCGGGTTCTTACTTTCTCCGCGTGGTCGATCATGAACTGCTCGTAAACGAAATCCGAACATGTCAACCGCCGGTTCAGCGCTGATACGTGTCTTAAGTAGCGCGGCAGCGACGGAGAGCGTAGGGCCATCGTGGATCGTTCGCACTCTAACCGGAAATCTCACTACTGCCTTCGATGAAGTCGTCGCCAGTCACGTTGCTTGAGCCGTACGCAACAATGTAATTGCTGCCGGCTCGCGCTTGCGCCGTGCGAGCTTCGGATTCGGTAAGATAAAAACCGAACAGATGCCATGGATCAAAACGATAAACTGCCCAACCCAAAACGCGGTCGTAGTTAATCGGATCTTTGGGAAAATGTGCCAGGTCAATCACAGCACACGATATGATCGATCAATCGATTGCGCGACCTTTGGATCGTTTGAATAGCGCAACAACAATTTCCGACTTACCATATCGCCAATCTAGTTGAGACAACATCTCAATGGCAAAGAACGACGTAATTTTAATTGATGGAATCATCGATCAACGCGTTGCAGATGGCGTCCCGTCGCATGAACGAGATGAGGTATTTGAATTCTTGGCGTTAGAGGAAACGTTGAAAGATTACGATCTCTCGCGCGACGAGCTGGAGTTTGGCTGGACTGATGGTGACGGCGATGGAGGCATCGACGGATTCTATATATTCGTTAACGGGCATCTCCTCGATGACAGCTCAGACTTCGAGTGGCCCCGTAGTGACGCATCAATCGACGTGTGGTTGCTCACCTGCAAGCATCACCCGACGTTTCTTCAAGCGCCTCTCAATGCGATGCTGGCGACGATTCAAGAGTTCTTCGACCTCTCGCGTGAGGCGACGGAGCTAAGCGGCCGGTATTCCGAACAGTTGCTTGACTTCCGATCACTTTTTTCGGCGGCTTACCGTCGGCTCTCGATTGGAAGACCAAAGATTAACTTTTCCATACTGTACGCAAGCAGGGGTGACAGCGGTGAAATCGGTGAAAGCGTAGCGGCGCGGGCGGAACAAATCGAAGCGGTTATCGCTGGCCTATTCAGTTCTTGCTCGGTGATTTTTCGCTTTGTCGGAGCCGCTGAGCTCATTGCATCGCATCGGAAGTCAAAACGATTCTCGCTGGAGATGCCCTTTCTGGAACACCTCGCGACCGGAAAAGATAGTTACGTCTTGCTGGTGAGGTTGAAAGATTACTGGAGATTCGTGTCTGACGAAAATGGCCAGCTCAGACGCTATTTGTTTGATTCCAACGTCCGGGACTATTTGGGCATAAATCAAGTTAACGAAGACATTGCTCGTTCTCTTGCAGATCCTGCTGCTCCAGATTTTTGGTGGCTGAACAATGGCGTGACGATCTTAGCTACGCACGCCACAGTGCCAGGAAAAACGATCCAGTTACAGGATATCCAGATCGTCAATGGGCTGCAAACAACGGAGACGATATTCGGACATTTTCAATCTGGTGCGCGCGAATCCGCAAATCGCTCGTTGCTAGTCAAAATTGTCGTGTCGTCGGACACGCTCGCACGGGACCGAATCATTCGTGCAACAAACAATCAAAGCCCTGTTGAAGTCGCCGCTCTGCGGGCCACTGACAAAATTCAGCGAGATATCGAAGAGATTTTGGAGCGAGATGACTGGTATTACGAACGCCGGAAAAATTACTACCGAAATATCGGTAAGCCGCAGGTTCGGTTTGTTACGCCTTTATACCTGGCTAGCGCAGTGATTGCGCTCGTATTCAAAAATCCTGCGAAAGCAAGGCGGTTGAAAACGAAATTCCTGCGCGATCAGCAAAGCTACGAAAGCGTGTTCTCCTCGGCGCTTCCAATCGGCTTATGGCCCGTAATAGTTTCGATCTACAAACAAGTGGATGCAGCACTGGAGGCCGTTTCGCCGCGCAAGCGTGGCCAGAGGTTTATCCGCAATTGGCGGCCGCTTGTAGCATTGGTGTTGGTTGCAAAGCGCCTAAGGACATTTGTGTACTCTGACTGTCAGCTACTCACTTTGGCTGCTGCGACATTCTCGCCAGAGGAAGTTGCTGAAATATTGGAGCTGCGGAAAGAGGTGATTCAAGGTCGGAAAGAGCCGCCGACGCCGGGATTGGATTTTTTCCGAGCGTGCTGCAAGGCAGCCGGAAGCCGATACGGGATAGTCAATTCCGAAGTGGTCGGAAAAAGAGACATTCCACACGAAGCAGCGCCGCCGCGCGAAGTCGAGCCTCTCGAAGACAATTTCCTGAGAGCTGTTGATGCTAAACTTCCGGAGCAGCCATGGAAGTCCGGGACTCACCGTGAAATAGCAGAGGGACTCGGCTGCAAGCCAGCTGAGGTAAGCAGGGCGATCCAGCAGTTAATCGCAGACAAGAAGAGGTACCCCCAAAAGGAAGGCGTGGTATACGATTTCGATGGAAAGAGCCTGGTCGAGCAAAAAATCGCACGCCGGCAGAAACGATCACTGTTCTCACGGATTTTTCGTTGATGATGGCAAAAAGAAGGTGTCGATCTTGTGATTTATAAACGGGCGTAGTCCGCGATGGCTTTGGCTACATCGAGTGTGGAATCTTTGCCGCCCATATCGTAAGTGCGCACTTTGCCTTCCGCGATGACGCGGGCGATGGCTGTTTCCAGACGCGTGGCCATTTCGGTTTCCTTGAGCCAGTCGAGCATCAGCTTTGCGGTCAAGAGCATCGCGATTGGATTGACCTTGTATTGGCCGGCGTATTTTGGCGCCGATCCGTGCGTCGGTTCGAACACGGCATATTTGTCGCCGAGGTTGGCGCTAGGGGCGAAGCCGAGTCCGCCGACCAGACCGGCGCACAAATCGCTGACGATGTCGCCAAACATATTTTCCGCCACCAGCACCGAGTAATCCTGCGGATTCTTGAACATCCACATGCAGATCGCGTCGATGTTCGCGTCATCCGCGCGAATGTCCGGATAACTTTTGGCCACTTCCTTGAAGCAACGCATCATCAAGCCGCCGGTTTCACGCAGCACATTTGGTTTCTCGATCAGCGTGACGCGTTTGCGTCCGGTTTTCTTGGCGAACTCGAAAGCTTGTTTGCAAATGTTGGTGCAACCTTGCTTGCTCATGATGCGCGTGGAGAGCGCGATATTTTCAAGGCCTGCTTTGTCTTTCCACGGCTTCATCTTCGGATTGGCGCAGAGCGCGGTGTAAACCGGCTCGGGCAACGGGAAGAACTCGACGCCACCGTACATCCCTTCGGTATTTTCACGGAACACGACTTGATCGATCGCGACGTCTTCGCCGCTGGGATTGGCGATCTTGGTGCCGCGATAATTCAACGGGTTGCCGGGATAACTTTTGCACGGCCGCATGTTGGTGTGCAGGTTGAACATCTGGCGCAGCTTGACGATGGGCGAGAAGTAAACCAGCCCTTTGCCCTGGAGTTCCGGAATCAATTCTTCCTTGGCTTCAGTTTGCGGCTTGCTGGTGATGGCGCCGAAGAGACCACAGGTTGTTTCCTTCAACACCTTCACCGTCCGATCGGGAAGCGCGTTGCCCTCCTTGCACCAAAATTCCCAGCCGATGTCGCAAGGCACGTACTCGGCGTCGAGTTTCAGTCGATCCAAGCACGATGCGCGCCGCTTCCATGACATCATGACCGACTCCGTCACCAGGCATCCACGCAATTTTATATTTAGACATGGTCGCGACTTTATCGACGAGCGTAATTGCCCGCAAGTTCGGCTGCCGACGAAGGCATTGTGGGGACGGCCTGCTCTGTGCCGCAGTCACATGAGGTTCCGGGCATTGACGCGGGCTGGCGCTGGCGATAGACGCTTCGTGATGCAAAACCGCGCTGCGAACGGCGTGAGCTACGGGCCGTGGCTCGTTGGTCTCGGCGCTGCGCTTTGGGGCACTGAGAGCGCGTGGCGCATTCCCCTCAACGATCTGTTCGATGCCGAGGTGATTGTTTTCTGGGAGCACGTCCTCATTCTGACCATGTTCCTGCCGCTGCTTCTTCCACGCCTCGGCGAAGTTCTCAAAATCGGCATTCGCACGTGGGGCTATCTGCTTTTCTCCGGATTCGCTGGGTCAGCCGTCGGAACGGTCTTCTTCACTCTGGCGCTCAAACATGGCAACCCGACAGTGGTCAACGTGATCTTGAATATTCAACCGGTCATCTCGACCATCGGCGCATTTTTCATCTTCGGCGATCGCCTTGCGCGGCGCTTTTTCCTCTACGCCGGGATCGCGATCGTTGCCGGCATTTTCCTTTCCGTCCCGTATCCCAACCTCATCGGCGTATCGTTCGAACGCGCCGGACTCACTGGCGGCACCGGTTACGCTCTCGTCTGTGCGCTTTTCTGGGGACTGGCAACTGTCGCCGGCCGGGGCGTGATGCTCGGTGTGTCGCTCCGGCTGGCCTCGAGTCTGCGCGTGGTCATTGGGCTCGTCTGCATGACTTTAATTCTGCTTGGCCACGGCAAGTTCCACAGTGCGGCCCTCTGGCCAGGCAGCCGCGCAAACCCACGCCATCAAAGCGGTCGTCGCGCTAATCCTGCTGGCGTCGATCTCGGGCGGTATTCCGCTGCTTATTTATTTCGAAGGACTGCGCCTTACCCAGGCATCGACTGCCGGCTACTTCGAAATGATGCAAACGCTCGCCGCGGTGTGCATCACATGGGGCTTTTTTCACGCAACGCTCCGGCCACACCAGGTCGGCTCGGCGCTCGTCCTCATGGCGGCCGTGGCGATGGTGCAACGCGTTCAGACAATGCGGTCGCAAATTGCGACCGGTTCCGGGAACGATCGCGGGAATTATTTGTAGGTCATCGGCTCTCGCGAGCACATCGCGGTTCAAAAACCAAAGTTCGCGACGGCGCCATCGCCACCACGCGAGGCGTGTGCGCTACCCAAACGAGGCTTTCGCGCGAAGCCGCGCGGCCACCAGATTTTCGGCGCCGCCTGCCACGATTAATTCCTGAGCCGCGGGACTCAGCGGCGGAAAGGCGAATGATTTTCCATCGATGGTCAGCACAGATTTGGCGTAATCGATCGTGATCTCCGACGCAACCGTGGTGGGCGCGCCGGCAGTCTGCAGGATCGCGCGCAAATGCGTCACCAACTCGGGACATTCAAACACCACGAAGCCGTTGTTGAACGCGTTGCGTTTGTAGGTTTCGGAAAAGCTGGCGGCGATGACGCACGGAATGCCTTTGAACTTCAGCGCCGTGGCCGCCTGCTCGCGACTGGAGCCGCTGCCAAAGTTCAGTCCGCCGACCACGACGTCGCCTTTTTGATAGAGCGTGTTGAAGTTCGGATCGTAATTTTCAAATGTTACCGCCGCCATTTCTTCCGGCGTCATATCGTCGCGGTAAGTGTGTTTGCTGCCGTAAATGCCGTCCGTGTTCAAATTGTCCTTATCAACGAACAGCACGCGACCGCGCACGCTTGGCGGAAAACCGGCAATGATCTCTACCGAGCCCGCTGATTGCGTTTTCTTTTCGGCGCGTCGAATTGCCGTGCCCGCGGCGCGCTCGGCGAAATCTTTTGGCGCGCAAATAAATCCAGCCAACGCGCTGGCCGCCACGACCGCGGGCGAACCCAAATACACCAGCGCATCGCGGTCGCCCATGCGGCCTTTGAAATTGCGGTTGGTGGCGCTGATCGCGATTTCGCCTTTCTGCACCAGACCGCGACCCAAGCCGATGCATGCTCCGCAACCGGACGGCAGCGGAATGGCGCCCGCATCCACCAAAGTTTTCCAATCACCAGTGGACTCGGCCTTGGCTTGCACTTCCGCGCTGGCGGCGGCCAAATAAAATTCGACGCCCGTCGGCAACGTGTCCACCGCGATCACGCACGACTTCGGCGGCGTCATGCAGATCCTCAAAGCGCGCATTCACGCACGACAACAGATACGCCTTTTGAATGGACACATGTTTTCGCTGCATTTCCGGCAAGCGACACCATCGTCTTCACTTCGTTAGGCCCGGACACGTGCGGAACGACCGTCGCCAGATCAAGTTCCAGCTCGATCGCGTAATCTGCGTCCGCGTCGGCGGTGAGCTCGCTTCGATTCTTCCACCATTCGTCGATGTCGATCGTTGGTGTAACCGGAGCGACTTTTCGGGCCGCGTGTTCCCGGGCGTTTCGGATTCGTGAACTCGCCGACGCGCGAGCGCAAATAATTCACCGTTACTTCATCGAATGGAAACACGCCGGCCAGCGCGCCCCACTCGGTCGTCATGTTGGCGATGGTCATGCGGGCCGACATCGGAAGATTCGCCACGCCATCGCCCATGAATTCCACGGCGTGATTGAGCACCTCGTCTTTATTGAAGAGCCCGCACAACGCGATGATGACATCCTTGCCGGTGACGCCGGGTGAAAGATTTCCTTTGAGCAACACTTTGGCGACCTTGGGAACCTGCCACCATGTAACGCCGGTGGCCCAAATGCTCGCGGCGTCAGTTCGCACGACCGGCGTGCCCAGCGCCGCCATGGCGCCGTACAAATTGGAGTGCGAATCGCTGGCCACCACCAACGCGCCGGGAACAACGTAGCCCTGTTCCACCATCACCTGGTGCGAAATGCCGGTGCCGGCCGGGTAAAAATCGATGCCGTGCTCGGCGGCGAACGCTTCGATCTTGGCGTATTTCTCCAGATTCTTCGGCGTGACGTTTTGAATGTCGTGATCGATCGCGAACACCGGTTGCGCCGGATCGGCGATCGCGGTCGCGCCGATCTGCTTGAACTTCGGAATCACCGCGCCGGTGTTGTCATGCGTCATCACATGGCGCGGACGAATCGAAATGAAATCTCCGGCGTGCACGACCGTGCCGGGAGCGAGTCCATCAGCGTGTCGAGCGGCAATTTTTTCGACGAGCGTAAGGCCCATATCAATTCTCCCGATACCAGACTCTCAACAATCAACAATCACTCTCAACTCTCAACTGCTTGAGGGTCACTTCTTCGCGGCGCGCTTGCCAAGAAGCTTGGCAATATCGAAGTCCACGAAGTCGGCGTGATGGAAAATGATCGACTCGATCGAGCGCTCCATCTTGTCGCCCTCATGGCTGTGGGTCGCGATGATGTGCATGACTTCGCCGGGAATACCGTGCTTGTAGGCGAGCGCGACGCCACTGAATGGATGCCGGACTTGCTGCCCGAATTTTCCCTGAATCACTTTGCCTGACGCGTCCTTGTCGTACTCGAGCGGCTTGCCGACGTCGGCCAGCAGCGCGCCGGCGATGAGATAATCGCGCTGAATGGGAATGCTACAGCGGAACGATCTCTTCAAGCACATCCGCGATGGCGATGCATTGCAGCGCGCAGGAATTCAGATGCTCGACGAACTTCATGTCGATGTCGCCGGCCAGCAGTGTGAACTTGACCGCGCGAAGTTCGGCGAAGGTCCAGCCTTTCCCGCCGCAGCCGGTGGTGATCGCTTCGTTCCAAACCGCCGCCACTTTTTCGCGCAATGACTTCTGCTTGATCTTCATCAAGCTGGGAAAAAGTTTTGCGATTTCGTTGACGCCGTAGTTGGTTCGTTGGGTTTTCATGGTGTGATGTCAAAGTATTCTTTCATGATTCGGTGAATCTTGCTGAATGACGAAATCCGAAACAAATCCGAATGACGAAGTGCTGACGCGAGCCGCCGATTCGGACTTCGGCATCAATTCGTTCATTCGTCATTCGAGCTTCGTCATTGCATTGCTGCATTCACTACATCTTAGCGTGAACTTCCAGTTTCAGAGGGAATGCTCTCTCGGCGCCGGTCCGTCATAGCCGTGATTGACCGGATCGATCCGACGCATCGGTTTCTCGCGAGTTTGCTCTTCGATCACGTGCGCCACCAGTCCGGGCGTGCGCGCGATCATGAAAATGCCGTTGAACGCCGCGGGATTCATTCCGAGATCGGCGAGGATCGCGCCGATGGCGCCGTCCACGTTGATCGGCAACGCTTTCTTCGCGTCGGCGAACGATTTTTCAACGGCCCGCGCCGCTTTCATGTGCGACGCCGTCCACGCCGGCTTCGCGTGCGAGCTCGAACAAGTCGCGCCGTGCGCGGATCCTTGGTGTGATAGCGATGACCAAATCCCGGCATGCGCTCGCCCGCTTCCCTCATGCGCCGCGAGCGTGCGCGTAGCGGCTTCATCCATCGAAATCGATTCACTCGCGGCGCGATCGGCGATTTTTTTCAATTGCCGGGCGCAATCTTCAATCGCGCCGCCGTGATGACGATTGATCGACATGATGCCGGCGGCGACCGCCGCGCTCAACGAAGCGCCGGTCGATGCGACGGTTCGCGCGGCCAACGCGCTTGGAGGCGTGGCGCCATGATCGATCGACGACACCAAAATCGCATCCATCAAACGGCCGACTGCAGGCGACGGCAATTCGCCGGTCAAAATTAAATAGACCGCCGCGCCAAACGAGACGCGTCCCATCAATTCGGCGATGTCGTAGCCGCGTACCGCGACGCGATTCGGCTCGATGCGCGTGACGGCTGTATTCCACACGGCGTTCTTGTCGGCTTCGCTCATCAGAGCTTTGTCCTTTCATTCTCTTGAGAATTTCGACGACCGCATCCGGCAATTCACCAAACGCATCGACCACGGTCGCGCCGGCTTCACGCAACGCTTTCACTTTGCCGGCATGCGTGCCGCGTCCGCCCTCGATGATCGCCCCCGCGTGACTGAAGCGCGTGCCTTCGCGCGCGGCCTTGCCGCCGATGTATGCGATCACCGGCTTGGTGACTTTTCGATCGCGAATCAGTTGCGCCAGTTCTTCTTCCTGCGACGAACCGATTTCACCAAAGATCACGATCGCTTCGGTAAGCGGATCGGCTTCAAACATCAGCGCCGCATCGGGAATGCGAATTCCGAGAACGGCGTCGCCGCCGATGTGCGCGATCGTTGAAATGCGCACGCCTGGCTTGCCCTAAATAATAGCCGGTGCTCGAAGCCATGCCGCCGGAGCGACTGATCACGCCGACGCCTTTTGGAATTCCGGGCTTGAACCATTGCCGCGCACTTTCCGCGCGACCGCCAATCATGCCGACGACGGCCTTACCCGGACTCAACACGCCGAGCGTATTCGGTCCAACAAACATTGCGCCATTCGCTTTGGCCGCCGCCGCAATTTCCATCGCGTCCCAAACCGGCACGCGATCGGGCACCAGCACCGTGAGTTTGATTCCCGCTTCAATCGCGGAAATCGCCGCGTCTTTCACGCCGGCTGCCGGAACAAAAAGCACGGAGATGTCGATCTTGCCCAAAGCTTTCACCGCATCCTGTGGCGTGTTGAAGACCGGCACGCCGAGAACGGTCTGCCCGCCTTTTCCCGGAGTCACGCCCGCGACCACGTTCGTTCCGTACTCGCGCATCAGACGCGTGCGCGCCTGACCTTCGCGGCCGGTGATGCCTTGCACCAGAACGCGCTTGGTTTCGTCGATCAAAATTGCCATTTAGCGCACGCCTCCAATCAGCTCGTTTAAGCCCAGGAATATCGAGTTCAAGATAGAAACCTTCGACTCCGGCGAGCCGACACTCGACATCGACACGCGAGCAACTCGGAATCTTTGTTGGCGAATTCGTCCCCGCTTAGCGGGGCCGGCGCGCCGTCACGATCGACGATCAGTCCGCCAGATTGTGTTTCGACGGCGCGGACGAATCTCCGCCCACTTCGCGGTGTCGATCCAAACGCGGCCACTTTTCACCGGAAAAGTTGGTTGCCGACGAATCCTTGAACAAACTTCGGCATGCGCTGAGCGCGCGGTTTCCATTTGGTGCCGTTCTGCGCCTGCGACAAGTTCCGCAAAACGTTCGGCAATCATGGCCGGTGTGTCCGTCTTGCGATAGCCCTCGACCGGCGCGCGGAACAGTTTCGACATTCGCTCGCAAAATATCGACGGCGCGATCTTCGGTGTTGCCGCCCAAACGAATCACCGCCGGAATATCGAGATCGAGTTCCCAAAATGCTTTGGCCAGTCCATACGCGGACCAATATTGCTCCTGGCTGGCGACGCCGGAGCCGGAACCGAAATATCCGACCAGATCGGGCTGGGCCAAAATAATTCGGGCGGCGCGATAGACCTTCGACGCGGATGGATTGCCGCTGGTGTCGGTGAAATTGGCGATGGTGAATCCCGCGTTCACGATCGCGTCCATCGACATCATGGATCCGCCGCCGCCGGCGCCGTGAAAACCGACCAGACCTTTGGAATCTTTGGTGGCCGCCGTCGCCAACTGCGCGAAATAAAATGTGCCGCGATGATCGTTTTGTTCGACGGCGTAGGCGACGCGTTCAAGAGCCGTGGGCGGATGATCGAACTCGCGCGCAATTTCAATTTTTAATTCGGGATGCCGCGCCACGGCGTAATCATCGATCGTGATGCGGCAATCAGCGGCGACGAACTGACCATCTTTGGTCAGGACCAGCGGATTGATTTCCAGCGAACGAGCTTCAACGCTGCGCGCGGCGGCAAATAATTTTCGAATCGACTCGGCCAGTTGTGTCGCGTGCGCCGCCGAAAGTCCGCACGAAGCGACGGCTTCGTTCACGGCGGAATCCAGTGGTCCGCTATTCACGTCGCAGGCAATGCGCCGCGTCGAGGCGGCGCGTTCTTCGATTCCACTGCCGCCGCCGGCGGCGAAAATAATCACCGGCGCGCGGGCGGCGTCATCAATAGCGAACGAAAGAAAAAACTCCCGCTCGATGTCGATCTTCTCTTCCACCAACACCGCTTCGACGGGAAACTGTCCAATCTTTCATCGCCAGCATGCGCGCCGCGTGCGCGCGAACGTCATCGGACTTTTTAGCGAAAGCCACGCCGCCAATGCCAGCGCGACCCGTCGTCCAAGCTTGAATCTTGATGACGACTTCGCCGACTATCTTGTCCGCCAATCGGACAGACTCGTCCTGCGGCGAGCTGGTAATTTCTTTGGCTGCCGCGACAGCTTCATCAGCGGTCGAGGCGGCGCGGCCACGCGGAATCTTGAATCCGTTAGCGGCGAGAATGGCTTTGCCTTGATATTCGTGAAGTCGTGCCATGGTTGCGTGCTATTCCATGAACTTTATCAACTTTCAAAGTGGTTTGCAGATCAGACTCTTGAAAAGATATAGCAATCTGAAAAGCTAGGCGACGCATGACCTCGCTCGATTACTACGCCATCGAAGAGCTCCTCACTGAAGACGAGCGCGCAGCGCGGGATCGGACGCGGCGTTTTGTGCAGGAGGAAGTCATGCCCGAGATCGTGCTATGCCATCGGGCTGGCAAATTTCCGGAACACCTCAGGCCGCGAATAGGTGCATTAAAGCTCTTCGCTCCGCACCTGAAAGAACATGGCTGCGCGGGGCTGAGCTACACCGCGTACGGCCTCATCATGCAGGAACTTGAAAGAGCCGACTCTGGCCTGCGCTCGGAGGCATCGGTGCAGGGCGCGCTTGCCATATACGCGATTCATTCCTTCGGCGCGCCGGAGCAGCACGCGCGCTGGTTGCCGGGACTGATATCGGGCGAACGTGTAGGGTGTTTCGCATTGACCGAGCACGAACATGGTTCTGACCCGGGCGGAATGGAAACCCGCGCCATTCGCGATGGCGATCATTATGTCTTGAACGGCAGCAAGTGCTGGATTGGAAACGCGTCCATCGCTGACGTGAAGGTCATTTGGGCGAAAGACGACGACGGACGGGTAGGGGGATTTATCGTAGAAAGGGACGCGCCCGGATTTCGCGCGCAAGATATTGAAGGGAAGTTCAGCCTGCGCATGTCGCGCACGTCAGAATGTTGGTTCGAAAACTGCCGCATACCGGCGGGGAATCGCCTGCCCAAGGCGTCGGGGTTGCGCGCCCCGTTGTCGTGTCTTTCGCAGGCGCGAGTGGGCGTGGCGTGGGGTGTGATCGGCGCAGCAATCGATTGTTACGAAACGGCGCTTGCCTACGCAAAATCGCGCGAGCAATTTGGCCGCCCGATTGCCGGCTTCCAACTGGTGCAGGAAAAACTGGTTTGGATGGTCCAGGAGATTACAAAGGCGCAACTCCTCGCGTTGCGTCTCACCCGTCTGATGGAGGCAGGCACGGCGTGCCCCGCGCAGATTTCGCTAGCCAAGCGCAACAACGTATGGATGGCGCTCGAATGCGCGCGCAAGGCGCGCGATATTCTGGGCGCCGTGGGCATCACCGATCGCTATTCGGTGATACGGCACGTCATGAATCTTGAAAGCGTTTATACGTACGAAGGTACACACGACATCCATACGCTGGTCGTCGGCCACGACATCACCGAGATCAATGCTTTCGACGGCTCCTAATCATTAACTACGCGGTATGAGTCAAACGAACTGGGAAGCAGTCAACGCGATCTCGCAAATGATTGGCTCGATTGCGGTGGTTTTCTCCGTCCTTTATCTCGCCATTCAGGTGCATCGCAGCACACGCATAGCAAAGGTGGCCGCGCAGGACGCCGCGGCAACGGCACTCCGTGAAGTAACAAGACCGTTTGCTGAGAATGCTGAGCTGGCCCGAGTGTGGCGAGTAGGTCTTGAAGATTTGCAGTCTCTGCCGGCGGAAGAGCAAGCACGCTTCTTCCATTCCACCTATCAATTTCTCAAGGCATTCGAGACGATCCACTTTCACCATATCTACGGCCTGATGGACGAACAGATCTGGCAAGGATGGTGTGGGCTTCTTCAGCATTACATCGCTTCTCCCGGAATCGAGCATTACTGGAAACTGCGGCATGATCTTTTCTCGGCGCGGTTTCAGCAGTTTATCCAAACGCTCGATCGTCCGGCTGAGCGGCGCACGGTTGGTAATCTTTTGGGAGAAGAGAATCGCTAAGTCAGAGAGCGCGATCCTTTGCGTTATGTAGCCGCGGCGCTCTGTCGCCGCGTTGAGAAAAAGTGGCATCGACGCCTCGACAGAGCGAGGCGGCTACATCCGCTCGGGATCCAGCATTCGGGGTGACAGACTTCGATGATTAGCTAAAGTATCTCTATATATGAGCGAGCCAGTTTACATCATCGGCGGTGGGCGCACGGATTTTAAGCGTAACCTGAAAAAAGAGGGCAAAACCATCCGGCACGTGATTATCGAGGCCGGCAAAAAAGCGATCGACGATGCCAAGATTGATCCCGCGGAAATTCAGGCAGGCACGGTCGGCAATTTCAATTCCGGGCAATTCACCAAGCAATTGCAGCTTGGCGCGTTCATTCCCGAGATCGATCCGAAGTTGCGCGGCATTCCGACCATGCACACAGAAGCGGCCTGCGCCTCGGGCGCGCTCTCGGTTTTGCTCGGCGCGCAGTGGATCATGGGCGGGTTTTATGACGTGGTTCTTGTCGTCGGTGCGGAACAGCAGAAGACGATGTCGTCGCTCGACGGCTCAGATGTTCTTGGCGCAGCCGCTGATTATCACAACGAGAAGCCCGAATACGGCGATTTTATGTTCCCAAAGTTGTTTGGACGCATCGCCCAAATTTACATCGACAAGTACGGCGCTAGCGAAGCCGACCTCGCTCAAGTCGCGTGGAAAAATTACGCCCATGCCAAATTGAATCCGCTCGCGCAAATGCGCGACGCCGATCTCACTCTCGATTGCGCGTCGCAAGTCTCCGACAAAAACCCGAGCGTGGCCCCGCCGCTCAAGGTTTCAGATTGTTCGCAAATCACTGATGGCGCCGCCTCAGTCGTGCTCGTCTCCGGAAGATATTTGGAAAAGACCGGGCGCGATAAAAAGAAAACCGCGCGTCTGCTCGGCTTCGGTCACACGACCGATTATTTGCCGCTCGACAAAAAGGATGCGCCCACGTTTTCGATCGCGCGCAAAGCCGCCGAGAAAGCATTTTCAATGGCGAACCTGAAGCCGCGCAACCTACAAGGCGCGGAGGTGCACGATTGTTTTTCGATCACTGAAATTGTTGCTTACGAAATTCTCGGACTCGCCGAGTCAGGAAAAGGCGTCGATCTCGTAAAGAGTGGCGCGACCGCGTTGCCCCAAGTGCGCAACCAGAAGAGCGGCAAGCTTCCCTTCGAGATTCCGGTTAACACCGGCGGCGGTTTAATCGCCGATGGGCATCCGGTCGGCGCGACCGGTGTACGCCAGGTTTTCGACGCTTACCAGCAGCTCAGTTCCCAAGCCGGCGCACGCCAAATCGAAAACGTGAAACGTTTTCTCACGTTCAACATGGGTGGCAGCCTGACGACTTCCGTCGCCATGATTTGGGGCCGCGATTGATTGGTTATAGCAGGCCTGTCCTGTCCTTAGCATTTTAGGGCAAACGCGTCGCTTGCCTATTGTAGTTAGATCGTCACCTGCTCGCGTAACTTGGCGATACGGTGCGTGACCACGTCACAACGCTTGCGTTCACGGATGGCGTCCGATTCCGGCAGAGACTGCGCCTCGTACGGAGCCCGCGCCGGTGTCAGGCAAGTCTGTACGAAATCATTGGCTACTGTGGCGCTATCAAGCTTCGCCCGTGTCCTTAGTTCCTCGGCTTCGGCGAGGAGTTCATCGCGGATCGCAATGTAGGCATTGATTTCGTCGATCGCCCATTTCGAGCTGGCCCGCTCGGGAGATTTTGATATGCGAGCTTTCGATTTGGAAACAGGCTTGGCCGGACTGATCGCGAGATGCATAACCGGAAAACGAGCAGCTCGCGTGCCGGAACTTGGCCACTGCGGTTGAAGGTTTGTCGACGAACACCAGCTTTACTTGGGCTCGTAAACCAGCACGTGAAAAGTGCCAGGTACATAATTAGGCCGGCGCCGCTCGCCGGGCGATGGACTGGACTGCTCCGGCGCGATCTGCGCGGTGGCTGTGTAAATGCAGTGCGTGGTCGGGTCGAGCGCCATCGTTCGCGCTCCGCGCTCGGTCGTGAGCGTTTGCACAACCGTGAGCTGGTCGGGCGCTCTCTCTTTCGCGATTGTTACCGTCCCATCGCCGCACGATGCGAACGCGAGCTGGGTCGCGTCGTCAAACGCGCAAGCATCCACGCCCGCGCCGATTGGAACCGTCGCAATGATCTTGCCCGTGTCGGCGTCCAGCATCGTCAGCAGCTTGTTGTGACAACCAACAAACAACCGGTGATGCGCCGCGTCGATCGCCATGCCGGTTGGCTCCTCGCCAGGAGCAAGCGGCCAGGTCGCGGTGACCGCGTGACTTTTTGTGTCAATCACCGCCACCGCGCTCTTGTCTTCGATATTGCAAAAAACGCGCTCACTTTTTGGATCGGCCGTTGCGAATTCCGGCTTGCCTGCCAACGGGATGGTCGCGACCACTTTACTGGTCTTTGCGTCGATTACGCTGGCCGATTTTCCGCGACCGTTGAACGTGTAAACCTCCGACCGTGCTGGCTCATAGAGGATCGCGTCCGGATTCTCGCCGGTCTCTACTTTCGACAAAGTTTTCAGGGTCTTGAGATCAACCACGCTCACGCGCGCTTCGGCGCCGTTGCTGGAAAATCCGCGGGAAAATTCCGGCGCAATCGCGAACCCGTGGACCCCGGGCGTGTCGCCGATCTCGCCCGCGAGGGCGTCGCGCCGAAGATCGACAACCACGATCTTGCTCGCGTGCGCGACGTAAAGTTTCCTCGCCTGCGCATCGATCGACAAATAATCCCAGCCACCTTCGCCGCCGATTGAAATGCTTTTGAGAAATTGATACTCGCCCTGCGCCTGCGCTTTTTGCACGAAGACAATGAGCAGCAGTCCAATTAAAATTCGCGCTTTCATATCACTTCTGTAACGCTAACCTCAACGTCACGCCATCGGTTATTGATTCGTCGGCACAGTCCTCTCTATTTTCTTAAGGCCATCGGACGTGCGGCGCGCGTTTCTGTGTTTCTGTTTATGTGACTTCCATTGAAATCGAGCAGCTTCCGTCGGTGATAAAAGAGGACGTAGAGGAATTTCTGGAAGCGCATCCGCGCAGTCCGGCCGCGCGCTTGCGGCCGCGAATAGGAATGGTCGGCGAAGTCTGGCTCGTTTTTATTGGGCCGGACCTGCGAAGAGGCGCCACTGGTTTGGGGAACACGCCACGCGACGCTTTGGAAGATTTCAACCGCAACTTCCTGGAACCTGTCGTCTCCCGGAACGGCTCTGAGGCTCACTAACTTTTGCTTCCGACCTCTGGTCTCTGATGAAAGTTCCTTTCACTCTCGGCACGGTCGGTCACTTTGGACTGGCGGTACGCGATCCAAAGAAAAGCGCGCGATGGTTCCAGCGTGTCCTGGGGTTGCGCGAAGAATTCGAGTTCGATCACGGCATGGCCGTCAGCAACGACAACGTTACCATCGCGTTATTCAGAGGCGAACCAGCGCCGCAGACATTCGAGCACATGTCTTTCCACCTGCCCAACATGTCGATCTTGCGAAAAGCGCTCGCGCATCTGAAGGAGCAGAAAGTTGATTTGGAAGATCCGGGCCACGAAATCGGTCCCGAATCGCCCGGTTCGAAGCACATGGGCCTCTGGTTCCACGATCTCGACGGCTATAGATGGGAATTGAGCGTGCAGAATGCAAAGAAATAGCCTGTAGCTGCGGTCGCTTACCGCGACTTTTTTTGCATCGGATGTTGAGCGTTGAGCCTTGGGCGTTTGCTTCGATAAGTTAGATTCGATGCTGGCCCCGCTTTTTCTCTTCGCTCCCGGCGCCGGCGCGCCGTCATCCCATCCCTGGATGCAACGTTGGAAGAGGCGCCTCGAAGAAATTGGTGAGGTCGAGGCTTTCGATTATCCCTACATGCGCGAGAAACGAAAGCGTCCTGATCCGCTTCCGGAACTGATCGGCGCACATAGGCAAGTTCTCGCCCGGGCTCGGGCAGAAATTCTTCGATTGACGATCTTGATCGGGAAAAGCATGGGCGGACGCATCGGTTGTCATGTGTCTCTCGAAGAAAAAGTGGATGGCCTCGTTTGTCTTGGTTATCCGCTCTGCGCGATGGGCGACCGGACGAAATTGCGTGACGAAGTTCTGCGCGCTTTAACAACGCCAATCCTCTTTGTCCAAGGCACCCGCGATTCGCTTTGTCCGTTGGACCTTCTTGAGCGCGTGCGCGCTGAGATGAAGGCCCCAAATTTTCTTCACGTTATCGAAGGTGGCGATCATTCGCTGAATGTCCCAAAACGCGCTCTCGCCGCTGCTGGCGAAACTCAGGAGGATGTCGATCAACGTGCCTTGGAAGCGATCAGGCAATTCATTGGCGGACTGAAGGTCAGTTTAGATTAGGCGGCAACGGGCCGCGAAGTTCGGCCCCAATGCTCAACCAACTCTGTCACGAAGCGGTCGCGCTTGCCGGGATAAAGTCTTCGGGTTTGTCGAACGTTAATTTCTTTCGCAGCTCGCGCCGGAGCAGCAAAAGATTAACGCACATCTGAAGAACCTGAGACGCGACCGAAAGATACCACACGTGTTTGATCTCAAATCCGGGCGTGCGCGAAATGAATAGTGCCGGTAGAGCAAAGAGGACAAGGCGCGTTAGCGAGCTCAGAAGCGGCGGCCAGGTATTGCCGATTCCCTGAAAGACGCTCGAAGTTGTAAAAACAATTCCGGCCGCCACGAAATTGAACGATACGATTTTTAAATAATCGCTGCCGAAAGCAACGACCTGCGGGTCGCTTGAAAAAAATCGGATCATCCCGGCGGGCGCGAGCCACACGATCAAAGTGAGAATGAACATCATCGCCGACGCAATCCCGATTCCGGAATAAACGGAGCGGCGGACTCGATCGCCCCGGCGACCGCCAAAGTTTTGGCCGACCACCGGCGCAACGGCGAAGCTTAGCGCCACGACCGGCAAAAAGAGCGCCTGCATCACGCGCGCGCCCACTCCAAATCCGGCTTGGGCCGCCGGCCCAAAGTCGCGAATGATCGCGTAAACAATGACTATATAGACGAAGAGCAGGACAAACTCAGCGCCCGCCGGCACGCCAATACCGAGCATCTTTGTCCAGATCTTTATTTGCGGACGAAAGAGTGGAAAACGAAAGCGCAGATAATGATATTTCTTTTCGAAATAAATCACCATCAGCACGTCGGCGATCAAGATGGAAATGAAAGTGGCGAGCGCCGCGCCGGTCACGCCTAGTCTTGGCAGCCCGACCCAACCGAAAATCAAGAAAGGCGCGAGGACTGATATTAAGAAGAACGCTGAGCACCTGTAATCCGACGGTCGGCTTGATAATCCCAGTCGCGCGCAATGCCGAGCCTAACGTGACCAGCGGAAACTGGAGAGCGAGCGCGGGAATGAACCAGAGCAGATAACTCTTTGCCAGCTTTGCCGTCTCCGCATTTGCGCTTAACGATTCGCAATACGGATTCATCAACAGAAATCCGCAAACGCCGAGGGCCAACGCGATCAAGATCGACATCATGAAGGATTGGTTGAAGGCCAGCTCCGCGTGCGGCTGATCCTTTTTGCCGGCTGCCTGCGAGATGAGCGTTGTCGTCCCCACGCCGAGCATCTGGGTGAGTGCCAGCACTATCATCGTCATGTTTCCGGCCACGCCAACCGCCGCGATCGCCTCCTTTCCGAGATGCCCGACCCAGTAAAGATCGGCCAGGAGATAAAGCGTTTGCACCAGCATGCTCACGGCCATAAACGCCGACATGTTCAGCAAATGCCTGGTGACAGATCCTTGGGTTAAGATCCTTCATTGATTCGCAGCCTTAACCCATGGTCTGTAGCACACGCGATGTTTCTCGCGCCGCGCCGTAGCCTTGGCGGAGGCGGGTTACCGATCCTTGCGTTAAATCTTTCATTCTCTCTTCGCTTCAATCGAATGCTGTAGTGGCAGGCGTGGCGCCTGCAACAGAAATCCGTGCTCGCGCGTCCTTACAAAGATCGACATCGTGCAAGATCGATATCAAACTTGCGCAACCGCAATGCCCAAACCAGTCTCAGTTCGTTCCGGTCAGGTCGAGTTCCTCAAAGTCAACGCTGGGCGTGTCGAGTGGCGTGACGCCTATCAATGGCTACTGGGTTTGACCTGGCCCCAGTTCGCCGCGTTCGTCGCCACAGTTTACGTCGTGCTTAACCTGATTTTCGCCGCGCTCTTTATGATCGGCGGGAACAGCATCGCCGGACTAAGGCCCGGTTCATTTCTCGACTCGTTCTTTTTCAGCGTCCAAACCTTGGCCACCGTCGGTTACGGCCATTGGTATCCGCAAACACTCTACGGCCACATCGTCACGACCATCGAGATCATGAGCGGAGTGTTTCTCCTCGCCGTCATGACCGGTCTCATCTTCGTTCGATTCTCGCGACCAATTGCGCGCATCCTGTTCAGTAAATCGGCCGTCATCGCGCCCTTGAACGGCCGGCCTACCCTGATGGTGCGCATCGGCAATATGCGTCACCACAGCTTGGTCGAGACCGAGTTTCGCATCATGTTGCATCGCGACGAGCCGCTCGTCGAAGGCGGAGATTTTCGCTATTTTTATAATCTCAAACTCCAGTTCGACCGGCTGGCCCTGTTTCCCGCCGCACTCACTTTGCGTCACGTCATCGACGAACAAAGCCCGCTTTTTGGCGCAACTCCCGAAACGCTCGAGTCGGCCCGCGCCATCCTGGTCGTATCTGTCGTTGGCATCGATCCAGTCATTCTCGCATCTGTGCAAACTCAGCAAGATTACCTGTGGCGAGATATCCAGTTCGGCCAGCGCTTCGTGGAGATGTACACACCGAGTGGCGACGGACAGCTTACGGTCGATTACGGCCGCATCCACGACACCGAACCAGGGCCGTCATAGTCGCCCGCTCGCCTTCTTCTACCTTCATACTCTCTGCGCATGGCAATGCGAAAGCGATATCTCTTCGTTTGCATCAACCGCCGGGCGGACGATAACCCGAAAGGCTGTTGCGCGGCGAAGGACTCCGAAGAAGTCTGCAAAGCGTTGAAAGCGGAAGTGGCGGCGCGCGGACTCGCCAAGCTCGAAGCGCGAGTTTGCACCTCGAGTTGTCTCGATCAATGCGCGACCGGCGTTACCGTTTTGGTCGAACCGGATCACTTCTTTTACGGGCGCGTCACAGTCGCGGATGTGCCCGAGATTGTAGATGGACTCGTGAACTGCAAACCGATCGAGCGGCTCATGCTCAACGCAGGCGCCGTTTCAAGAGAGTAATTCGTGCAACTTCTTTGCATCCAGCGCAGCCACTGCCATGCTCGTCGAGCGTCCGCGGAGCGAAACCTCTTGCAACGGCATCGTCGTTTCGATCCCAGCAGCGCGCAGAGTTTCAACCGATACCACGAGTGGCATGTGCAGTTCTTTAGTCGTGCTTTCAAGCCGGGCCGTTGTATTCACAGAATCCCCGATGGCGGAAATGATCGGCGTCTTTGGAGGACCCATTCGGCCGATAATTGCTTCGCCGGTGTGGATGCCGATGCCGATGGCAAGGCGCGCTTCAAGTTCGCCGGCGAGACGTTCGTTTAGATCATCCACGGTCTCGAACATCGATAGCGCACATGTTAATGCCGCCCGCGCTCCCTTGTCTTGAGCCGCCTGTAATCCGAATAGCGCCATCAGGCCGTCACCTGTAAAGTTCGAATAATATCCGCTCGCGCGCTCGACCGCCTCGGCCAACCCGGCAAACAAATAATTTAGCAAAAAAACTACGTCGTATGGCAGCCGTGTCTCCGCCAGTTGGGTGGAGCCTCGAATATCGACGAAAAGAATTGTGACTTCGCGCTCTTCGCCGAACTCTTTTGCACCGGCGAGGTGCTTCGGCGTGACAAGACTTGGGTGCAGGAGCGGTTGCACCGCGACATCTACGGCGGGCCTGAGTTGACACGCCAGTCGCACGCCCGCTGGCGCTCCAATCCGCTCGAGGGCATGGGCTTCAATTTTCTCCGGCTCTGGAAGTTCTTCCGCCGCATAGTCGATTCGCACGCGACACGTCGTGCAGCGTCCACGACCACCACAGACCGACATGTGTGGCCGACGGATCATTCGACTCACTTCGAGCACCGACATACCGATGGGCGCTTCGGTCACGAGACCGTCAGGGTAAGTCACTGTGAAACGATGATGGCGCTGCCGCCAATTGCGGACTTGCGCAGCGGAAAAAATCACTGCTACGACTGCGAACCACGATGGTCCCGCCCAATCTTTTAGCGCGGCGCGTAGTTTGGCCCGCCGCGGATCTGCTGGCACACCCCGTGCCTTCATCGCTAGCATCCACTGTGGCTCGGCTCGCGCGTGTGTGGTCATAGTCATTCCGACTTCCGCGAATCCGAGCAAGGCCGCGACCGGGACGATCACGTATGCGATCAAGATGGCCAGGAATGCGCGTTGGTACCAACCGCGGATCCGCAACCAGAAATGCAACCCTGCCGCGAAATGTCCCCACACCAGTGGTACCAGCAACACTTGGCGGAAGCGTGTCCACGGATCGACCCAAAGATTAGCGATTTCATAAGGATAATCGATGTCGATCCCCGTAAGGATGCGCGTCCCACGGGTATTCACGACGTGGACGACCAGTAAATAGGGAATTGCCAATCCGAGCCCAATTTGCGTCGCTTCCCACGCCGGCATCCGGTAATGCCGGCGGCGGACTAATGCTACCAGCGCCACGGTCGCGTGGGCGCTCAGGCTTCCATACAACAGCACTTGGCCCGGCAGCGAATGCCACAACATCATCACCCACGGCCTCACCGCCTCCTGGGCCTGCACCGAAATAAGACCCAGAGCATGGTTCGACAGATGCATCGTCACGTAGAGCCCGATGATTAACCCGGTCGCTGATCGCACATCCGCCGGTGTCAGACGACGCGCGATTCGGGCTCTGTCGGAACCATTCACGCCGGCACGATTCATTTCGCTGACCTCGAGTTGGGCGTTTGCCTGCCCTTACTCATCATCGCGGCAAATCGTGTTCCCGATTCTCCGCGTTTCGGATTTCTTGTGCGCTCTACGTCAACTCTAACCTTCAAGGATCAGGCAAAGTCAAACTGCCCGGGTCCGGATGTTAATTTCCGACGTCAGCGTCTGGTGCACCGGGCAGCGATCTGCAATCTCCATTAACTTGGCGCGCTGTTCGTTGGTCAGTGTGCCGGCAAGGTGAATGTCCCGCTCGATCCGGTCGATCTTTCCCACCTTGGTCTCGCACTCGGCGCAGTCGGTCGCGTGAATTTTCGAGTGATGGAGCGAAACCGTGACATTCTCCAGCGGCCACCCTTTTTGTCGCGCATAGAGCGAGATCGTCATCGACGTGCAGGTACCGAGCGCGGCGAGAAGAAAATCGTAGGGAGATGGTCCGGCGTCGGTCCCGCCAAACGCGACCGGTTCGTCGGCTTTGAGACGATGCCGATCGATTTCAATTTCTTGCGTAAACCCCGCGGAATTGCCGCGGACGATTACATGCGGAGGAGTATGAGAAGTGTCGGCTGTCATGGTTTCATCCTATTTTTGCTCGCCAGATAGGGCCTTTACCATGATATCTCCCTCACGGCCAAGCCATATCCAAGGTTCGTGGACTGCGCAAAAGCGTTAGCGAATTAAACCCGCGGATGCAAAGCAAAACAGCGCCGAATGTCCGCCGGTGTTACCGGCCGTTGTCCGGATGAAACTGCCTTGAGACGTGCGCATCGGCGAAAGTCCGCCGCTGGATGTCCGGTGGCTGAAGTCTGGCCTGAACGCCCAGATGCCGGAAAAACCCGGATCGGCGTTTTGAGATTCTATGATGCGCGCGATAAAGCGCGCCATTTTGGGTGAGCGTTGGTTCCATAATCCGGTACTTTACAAGGATTGGCTTGCGCCAGCGGTCGAATCGATGTTGCGAAGTCACGAACCAATCTACCGCACAGACACGGATTCCCTAATCTATTCGGGAGGCGAGACGTTTTCGCAGCGCGAAAGAGCATGCCGACACTCTGTTTTCGAGTAGAGTATCGCAATGCCGACTTACATTTACGAAACGACTGACCCCACAAAACCGGTGCGAAACTTCGAGGTTAAGCAAAGTGTCCACGATGATCCTCTCAAGAGCGATCCGGAAACTGGCGAAGCGGCCCGTCGGGTGATCTCGGCTGGCTACAGCATTCTCGTTCCCGGTAAATCGGTGGGCCCTTGCGTCGGCTCAGTCGGCTCAAACAGCGGCTGCGACTGATCGTTAGGGGTCTCGGTCAGACGGCTACACGCTTCGTGTGTGTCGACGGGCGAAACCGGGGTCTGCGTCCGCGCTGCCCGCCCGAAGCGGTGGGTGACCGCGCCGGACCAGAATCCTGAATCTTCATCATCTCGAATGTTCGAAACAACGGCGCCAGATCGATCACTTCGTTCGCTGCCGAGCGCAATGTGTGTCCGAGATTTTGCGCGACCGACGCAACTTCAACACGGATCCCGTGTCGGCGCAGCTTAATTGCGAGGTACGCAAAATCGGCGTCGCCGGTTACAAGAATCACAACATCGGGCCGCATCTCGATGGAAAGCTCGACCGCGTCGATCGCCATCATCACGTCAACGTTCGCTTTGTAGTGGCCTTCTTCCGCGGGCGATCCGTCTTTGGTAACGACGAGGAATCCGTTGGAGCGAAGCCATTGCATGAACTTGTTCTTTTTGTCCCGCTCCTCCTGCCAGGCGGGGATGGCCGGCGGCAAACCGGCATAGACCACCATCTCGATCAACTCGCGTCCTGTGTTTTCGCCGGCCAAAAACTCGCGAAGTTTAAGCCAATCGAGTCCACGCCCGGCGGTCCGCACCGAGCTGCCAACATTGGACTCGTCTACCAGCACCAAGAGCCTCGAGCGCGGGGCTCTGATTGAATCTTTCTTTTGCATGGCGCCTCAGTTCTTACGAATTGTTGGATCGACAATGGACTATGTTCGCACTCGACTGGCGAGCACAAGATTTTCGCGCCCTCCCTTTCCGGCACGCCGGAGTCGTAATGTACAGGGGGCCGATTTTGAGAAGCTTCTCAAACCTCTCAACGCCTCAATTCCACCTGATTCAGTCACCAGCGAATCTGATCGCTGGCTTCTACCTCAATAATTCGCCACTCGAGACAAGCCTAACGATTGCCGCGTTTCCGGCGTCAAATCTCCGGTCACGCCCAGCCCATTGTCTCTCTGATAACGCGTGACTGCGCGCCGCGTTGCCGGACCAAAGACGCCATCGATTTGTCCGCGGTAATAACCTCGCCTCGCCAGTTTGTCCTGAGCGCCGGCGACAGTTGAGTCTGCGTTTTGATCGGAAGAATCGTAGCCGCCCTGATCGTAGTAATTGCCCCCTTCGTAAGCGCCGGGATCACTTCCATATCCATACCCGTAGCCATATCCATACCCATATCCATATGGATACGGATAATAATTGCCGTATCCATAGTAATCGTAGGGGAACCCATACCACGGGAAGAATCCGAGATCGAAGATGAACCATGAGCCGTTGACAAACCGGCAACGGTGACCATTCCAAAAATGGTCGCGGCCACGGTCCCAATCGCGATGCCAACTAGCCGAGCGCTGCGCGAAAACGTGGTTGCTCCCGCCAGCGAGGCCGCGGGTGCTGCCGTTCCTGAGCGAACCGGTGTGATTTACCCGATTGCTCTGGATTGCTCCAAGATTTCGAGTGCGACTGTTCTCGAATTGCGCGAAACCATTACTACGGCTGAGCGTTCCAGGCGTAAATCGGCCCTGACCGAGCAAGGGACCTCTACTGTAGTACGGGCGATACCCGCTCGGCATCGAACGCATGCCGATCGATGAGAAGCGTTGGGACGGCGCAATCATGCGTCCACCGCCATAGCGGAAACCTGATCCGGAACTGAAACTCCGACCCGATGAGCCCGCCGGTCCGGGCGCGACCTGTGATCCACTGTTTCCGTGATGGTTGCCAGCCTTTGCTGAAACCGCCAGGACGGCACTTACGACCAAGGCAAGAAAAAGGATTTTTTTAGTTTTCATAATGTAAGGCCTCACCCATTAGACATGTCAGCTATTGAACCATTCAATCGATCTATCGTTGCGGACGAGTTTATCTCTGTCGCCGTCCAGATGGCGAGCAACAATGTAGCGATGTAACGCCGCGATGGTTCGACGAGCGTGAAGTGCAATGTGAACATTTAACGTCGCCCCTTTCTCTTCACTTAAGACCACGCCAACACAGGCGTACTGTGTTAATATACTAACGGATTCAAAATCGACATGTCAGACCCAAACGAATCGCAATTTCAGCGGCGACGTCGCAGCAAGCTTATCGGATTTATCATCACGGAAGCTTCGGTCGTTGGCGTTCTGCTCCTGTCGGGGCTATTCGCCTTGTCATTGCGACTGGCTGATCCCATCTTGGCCTTGTCGGTAAACATTGTGACGCTTGCGGCAGCCGTGGCCGTGGCGACGATTCCGATAATCTTTTTCGCAATCGCGCCCATCCTGCCCCGCGGAAAACGCTAGTTTTAGGGCGTTCCTTTCGTTCCTGCCATTGTAACGTTTTAACGGCCCAACGTTTCAACGAGCGCGAAGAGCAACGGCAGATGGTCTCATCTCAAGAGGCAGCGAGGGCATCGGCGATGCTGCCGCGTATTCGAAAAACCTGGTCCAATCGTGACGTCTCAAAGATTATCCGGACGCTCTCTTGCATCCCAACCAGGTAAAGTTTGCCGTGGTAAGCTTCAACTTCTTGCATTCCTTCGATCAGGACGGCCAACCCGGAGCTGTCGATATAAGATACTTTTGAGAAATCGACCACAAGCTTCTCCGGCTTATCTTTGATCAGTGAGCGCAGCTCGGCGGCGATCCGCTGCGAGACGTGCAGATCGATTTCCCCTTCCAGCGGCAGGATGCGATGCGATCCTGTCTCGGCCTCATGTATTCGAGGTTGAGAAACGCTTGACCCTGGTCTCTGCTTCGCGCCTTTCATTCGACGCAATGATTTACTGGGGCGACCCGGCTCAACCAGGATCCCTTCCGGCGTTTGATTGGCAAACTGCAAGACCTTGAAACCGAGGTATGACGGTGGAAGGTCAAGCTCTCTTGCCGGCGATAAATCGGTTTGCACCGCCACGATCAGTTCGCGGGCATGATGGAGACTTTTGAAAACACCGGTGACATGCGGCTTGGAACCAAACTCAGCCTTGAACCGGGCCGCAGCTTCCGCGGCAAGGGAATGCCAATAGCCCGGCTCGAACGGATACCAGCCCCGCTTCTCGGTTTCGCGTTCTGCCTCGGAAAGGGAAAGCCATTTAGCGAAAGTCATTGGTTAGTAGGCCGGCTGAAGATCGACTAGAGCCACAATTTAGCCGGTTTCCAGCGCGGGCGTCAAAGAGTGAAGAGCGTTGACGGGGATTTTCGCAGCTTCGGCCGCCGGTGAATCGGCCGGATTCGAAAACTGTGCAGGTTTACAATTTGTCGAAGATGGCTTGGTCGAAGCCGGGATTTACTTTTATTTCGCGGACGGTGGCGCTCTCCAGCACCTTCCCCGTTCCAACATCGATATCGGCGGTGGCAAATGGGAACATTACCCTGGACACTTTTCGAAAATCCGAGCTTCGCGATTCGATAGTAGTCGGTGTGGGATCGATGTCCACGTGCAGCGGACGGACATCGCGGCGCCGGGTTACGAGCCATGTTTGCGGATCAACGTAAAGCGAGGTGACGTAGCCATCCGAGAGCCTGACTTCCAGGACGAAGTATTCGATCCCATCCACGGTTTCGCGACCGGCAAGACGGATTTGATCACCGCGTTCGCGCAGTTCATGCAGACCAAAAAGTTTGCCCGGAAACTCAACGCCGTGTCGCAGTGCCGCCGTCGCCTGCGAAGACGCAGCTACCGGATCGCCCTTGCCCGGCCATTCCCAGCCCCGTTCGCCATTGAACGTCTCGGTGAAAACATGTTTGCCCCCGGCCATTACATCGATTCGCATCCGCCCTGGGCGCGCGGCGCGATAAATTCCGTCTACTTCAAAGCCAGGATCGACGATATGAAGATCGATCTCGACCGATTTAATCGCCGCGATCGCGGCACGACCACCCATTGCTTTGGTGTTTCGCTCGATCACTTGGTCGAGTTCTGAGTAAGGACGACTGCATCCAAAGAACGTAAAGGCGATCAATCCAGCGCAACCAACGGCACACAAACATCGCCCGGCACAGTTCAATGACATCCAATGTTAAGACGAAGCCGCCGGAGAAACTCGTCTACGAAAGGCGAAAGAAATATGGCGAATCTCTGACTTCCCGCTTTTTGCTTTGAACGTCTCCCTGCTCACTTACCCGGCACAAGCACTCTGCGTTTCGCCTTATCGTCCACCGCGACGCTGAAATATTTCCCAATCTCCTGCATTCCGTCGCTCGGCGTTTGATCGTAGAAGAGCGACCAGGTCTGATCGCTCGGATCGTACTGCGGCTCAGGGCGCTGGTATTCAGTCAGGTCGTAGCCACGCGAACGAGCTTCCGCGTCGGCAAGATCGACAACTTCCTCTTTCGTTAGGCGCGCATTGGTCGTAGCCGGCGGCGCCGCGGCGCCCGGGTTTGCGCCTGCGGGCGAGCCGCCGCTAAAGGATCTCATGCGCAAAGAGCGAGGCGGCCAAACCAATAGCCGTAAAGAATCATCGATATCAATCTTGGGTCGGTCGGCGGTCGATACAGGCTCAGGATTGAAACCTGAAGGTTGCGCGCTTTCTTCTCCTGCGATTATTTCGTCGGTCGAGCTCGAACCGCCAGCCGAGCTCGAACTGCCAGTCCGGCTCGGACCTGGCGGTGCTTCGGCCGGCGCTTCCGGTTCCACCGCTTCGGAGGGTTTGGCGGAGGAGGGTTCCGGAACGGTGGTCTGTAGAGCAATCGCCGCGCGCTGCTGAGCGTTTGCTCGGTACGGCGCCGGACCTGCAGCCCAACGCGTCATTCGAACCCCGTCGGCAAAAATCGCGTAATTTGTTTTTCCCTTAGAATGAGCATTCACTGGTCCGTTAAATTTGCCTCGCACCATGTTGCCCCAGTAACGGGCGTAAAGCGCTGACTTGGTGGAGCCATCCTGTTGCTGCACCGTGTACCAGGTCAGCGTACCAAACCCGCTGGCGTAGCCTTCGCGATCTCGGCCGCCTGACCAGCTCGCTTCGTCACCAGGACTGGGATCGTTGTTCCAGACGAGCGCCTTGCCGTTTCTCGTGCGCTGAAAAGTCCCGTCACCCAACGCAATGTTCGCGAACATCATCAACGCACCGCAAACAAAAAGGCATCGTCCACTCACGGTTAGCAGCGTAGCGACTGTCCTAAACAACACCGACGGATGCTACCGCACTCTGAATCTGCGGCAAGAACCAACGTGACTTCTCAGCTTGTCGGATGCGTCGCACCGGGGCAAGGTTTACTCCGCAAATCATGAACGCTGACAGCAAAGATTTTCTCAAACGACTCGTCGAGACGCCGAGCCCGTCCGGTTACGAGCACGATGTGCAGAAGCTCGTGCGCGAGCGGATTCGGCCGTGGTGCGACAGCTTGCGGACCGATGTCATGGGCAACGTCTTTGGCATTCGCAATCCCGAAGGCAACCCGCGAGTCATGCTCGCCGGCCACTGCGATCAGATCGGGTTTATTGTGCAATACATCACTGACGAAGGATTCTTGCACCTCGAGCCGATCGGCGGAGTCGATCCGGTCGTGGCGACGTCGCAGCGCGTCTCGATTATGACGCGCCGGGGTCTTGTACCGGGTGTCATCGGCCGCAAAGCGATCCATCTGATGGACGACGAGGACAAAAAGAAAGTCCCGAAGATTCACGACCTTTACATCGACATCGGCGCCACGAGCAAACAGGACGCGCTCAAAATTATTTCCATCGGTGACGCTGGAATTTTCGTGCAGCCTTACCTCGAGCTCGCGAACGGGCGCGCCGTCTCCATGGCGTTCGACAACAAAATGGGCACCTGGATCGTTACCGAAACGCTGCGGCTGCTTCACCGTCGTCAGTTCGACGCGTGCGTTATCGGCGTCTCGACCGTACAGGAAGAAATCGGGTTGCGCGGCGCGACCGCGAGCGCATTCTCGAGCGAAGCGGACGTCGGCATTGCCCTCGACGTTGCCCACGCTACCGACACGCCCGGTATCGAGAAAAAACGGGCCGGGGATTTCCACATTGGCAAAGGGACGATGATCTCTCGCGGTGCGAACATAAATCCGCGTGTGTTTGATTTGCTCGTCTCGGCGGCCAAAGCGAAAAAGATTCCGTATCAGGTTGCCTCAGCCGCGCGAGGCACCGGCACCGATGCCAATCCGATGCAGCTTTCCCGCGGCGGGATGGCCACCGGCCTGCTTTCCGTCCCGCTGCGTTACATGCACACGCCTAACGAACTGTTGTCGCTCGAAGATCTCGAAAATACCGCGCGCCTGCTCGCCGCCTTTTGTACAAATCTAAAGAAGGACCAGGATTTTACTCCCTAAACACGAGGGCGATTTCCAGAGCGAAAGAGGCAGCCCTCCGCGTCCGCTGCGGGCCCCGGCGCGGAACGATTCAGCGAGCGCACAGCACAGCGTTTCCGCGTTTCAGCTTTCAACTTAGCGGCGTTACTTCGCCGCCTTCTCGTTGCGCTTCGCCAGCGCGAGGCGCTCGGTTTTTTTACGGCGTGCCTTGCGTTTCTTAACATTATCTCTGCCTTTGCTGTTTCCCATAATTCCGCAACCCTCGCCTACCTATTACGCCGTAGCAATGCGTAGGCGGATCCCGAGTGCGAGCGCGAAATCCTCGCCGCGTGGAAAAAGAAACGAGTTTACTAATCCAAAGGCAGCGGAATCGTCCACACGGTCAGAGATGCTGTGTTGTCGTCCACCGCGGCGAAAAACGCTGTCTGCTGTTTAGTCTGCAATGCTAATCCGAATGAACCGCCCTGTGCGGGATCGACCGAGAGTTGCTTGATAAACTGGCCCTGTTTAGTGAACTCGACGATTTCGCTCGGCTGGTTCGGGTCGGAATTAATCACGTCGCTATTGGCAACAAGCAGATGGCCGTTGGTAGCCTCAGCCATACCGAGCGGACCATGCAGGTGCGTGGCATCGGTGTAAATAGTCGTGCCCGTTCCTCCGCTACTCGTTCTGGTTCCTGCTCCTTGAACTGCAAACACGGCGTTGTCTTCCGTTGATGCTACGAAAAGGACATCATGCCCTGGATCATATACCAAACCTGTGGGGCCAACTTCGAAAGCAACGGGATCGGCCCTGTGCTGATATCCGGAGGCGATCACGGTCTTGTTAGCCACCGTCACACCAGTGGAAGCTACATTGAGGTCAAGTCGCAGGACCGTTCCCGAAAGCACGTTCGAGATAAAGGCAATCGCGTGATTGCCTTCGTCTAGCACCGTCATATCCCATGGCCCGTTAATCGTCGAATCGGTGATCGTGCTGACCAGATGGCCATTGTTATCAATCACTAGCAGTCCGCCGGGGCCGACGGTCGCAGCAGTGCCGTCTATTGACGGCACGCTCCCGACAATCACGAAGCCTTTTCGTAACACCGCCAGAGCTGTGGAGAGACCAAAGCCCGTTGCACCCGGTCCGGCAGGTGTCGCAGTAAAAAAAGTTGAGACCGCGCCACTTGCAGGCACGCGTACAATGGTGATGCCTGTGCCCTGAAGGTTCGAGCTGTTGTTGAAATTCGAGACCAGAATGTCACCAGGCTGCAGAGGACCACTGCCGCTTTGGAAGGCTAGCGGGACAAAGGCCACGCCATAGGGATTCACGTCCCCGTTCGTCGGCACCGTGGAAACTGTGCGCACTGGATTTGGCAGGAACACGTTGTCGTCAGGGTCGCCGGCAGCGCGTGATATTGCGCCAAAAATTACGAAGAGCGCAACTCCTGCGTAAAAGAGCCTGGTGATTGGATTCTTGGTAGTGAACACAGTTCTGTGGTCAAAAGCTAACGGTTTGGAATCATGGTAATGCCTCCTTCTTTAAATCGGTCCCCGCGATGCGGCCATTCCAGGACGCACCGCTCAAGAAATACAACGCATCAGGGCCGGTAACTGGCTGTGACTTTTTTCCCGGTTGATGAAATCGATCCCAAATTCTGCGGAAAACAAAGGCGGCGCAGCGCGTATCCGTCCGTTGCCGGTACGGACGTTGCTACGCTTTGATGGCGTATGGGCACACCTCTCAGAATCCTGGCTGTCGATAATGAGCCGTCGGTTACACTTTCCCTTCGGTATGTCTTTGACGGGCCGCGCTATAACACGACCTGCGCCAAAAACGGCAATATTGCTCTGGCCAAACTCGATGCCAATTCGGATCCGTACGATGTGATCATCGTTGATGAAAAAATGCCGAATCTCACAGGCGTCGAGTTAGTCGATGCGATCAGGAAACGCGGCATCACCAGCAAAATCATCGTGGTGTCGGCGCACCTTTCGTCGGAAATCCGCGAAGCCTATCAGCGGATGGGCGTAGAGATTATGTTTAGCAAGCCTTTCAACGTCGACCAACTCCGCTCAGCTGTCGATCGTCTCACCGCCTTAGCTTGACGGCCGTCGGCGGCTTGAAGTCTCTTACCATTTCAGTGTTTCAGGTTTTTAACCTTTCCGCTCTCCGCTTTCAAAATAAGGGTCGATAGCAAGCCCTGACCCCTTTTTGATTCTTCCGCGCTGATCGGATACGACCAGGTCTCTCGGTCGATACGATATATCTTACACGCCTTGCGGGCGGCAGAACGCCCGCATGATCGGGTTCTTTGCTCACTGATTAACAAACCATGTTTCTCGCCAGGAGACCAAAACCATGAAAACCACGAACAAGATTCTTCTCATTTTAACCAGCACCGCATTAACGCTCACGGTGCGCGCGGACAATGTTCCGACGCAGCACAACGAAGCGACCATAGCCGAGCTCCAGGCGGAGATGGCTTCGGGAAAGCTTACGTCCAAGGACCTGACGAGGGAGTACATCGCTCGTATCCTTGCCCTGGACCAGGGCGGTCCAGGCGTAAACTCGATCATCGAGCTGAATCCCGACGCGCTGGCGATGGCAGAGAATGCAGACAAGCTGCGGAAACAGGGCAAAGTGCTCGGTCCGCTCCATGGTATTCCAGTGTTGCTCAAAGACAACATCGACACCGGTGACAAGATGCAAACCAGCGCCGGTTCGTTCGCGCTCGTCGGTCAGCCCGCGAAACAGGACTCAACTGTCGCCGCCAACCTGCGCGCGGGTGGCGCGGTCATTCTCGGCAAAACCAATTTGTCGGAGTGGGCGAACTTTCGCTCGTTCGAATCGATCAGCGGCTGGTCGGGCCGCGGCGGGCAAACGAACAACCCTTACGGTATCAACCGTAACCCTTGCGGCTCGAGCGCTGGCTCAGCCGCGGCCACTTCGGCTAACTTTACCGCGGTGTCGTTTGGCAGCGAGACCGACGGCAGCATTGTCTGCCCTGGCAACGCCAACGGCGTCGCCGCGATCAAGCCGACGGTGGGGCTTACCAGCCGCGCTGGAGTAGTGCCCATCTCGCACACCCAGGATACAATTGGTCCTCACGGACGGACGGTGGCCGATGCGGCAACGGCCCTTGGTGTTATTCAAAGCCGCACCTTCGACGGGCGTGATCAGGCGACTGGCGGCGTGCCGCTCGGCTGGCAGGGAACAGGCAGGACCCGTCCTACCAACATCCCTACGGACTACACTCAGTTTGTTAATCCGAACGGCCTTCAAGGAGCGAGACTCGGTCTGACTCGCGCGGGGTTGACCGGCTTTACCAACGTATCGACGCCGCAACCAGTGCTCGATGCTTTTGAGGCAGCCGTCACCGCCCTCACCGCGGCCGGCGCCACGGTCATCGATCTCGATGCCGCAGGTTTTACCTTCCCGTCGCCTGACGGCGAAACCTTCGTCCTCCTCTACGACTTCAAGTTCGATGTCGCGAAATACTTCGCCACGCGCGTCGGCGTGCCGGTGGCGGGCGGGACGCTTCAGACCGCGATCGACTTCAATAACGCTCACGCCGATGTCGAGATGCCATTTTTTAATCAGGACATATTCGACCTGGCGGAGACGATTAACCCGGATCCGAACTTTGTGGATCCAAACTTCGGCCTCTCTTACAACCAAGCCCTCGCTATCGATCACAACGTGGGCGTCAACGGTATCGACGCCGCGATTAGCCAGTTCAATCTCGACGCGGTGGTGACGGCGACGGATAACCCGGCCTGGGCCACGGACCTTCTCTACGGCGATCACTTCATCTATGGGACCTCCGGTTTGGCCGCGGCGGAAGGTTATCCGATCGTTCAAGTGCCCGCGGGCATCGTCTTCGGCGTGCCGCTCGGGATCAGCTTCTTCGGCACAGCTTTCAGCGAGCCGACGTTGATCAAGCTTGCTTCCGGCTTCGAAGCGGCGACGCAGGTGCGGGCGCACAATCTGCCGACGTTTGCGGAGACGGTCCCCTTTAATAATATCCAGGGCACAACAGTTCATCCGCATGGGCCTGCGGCTTCTCCGAAGGTCAACGCCAAGAAAAAGCCGCACCACCTGTAACCGCGTCTGACATAGAAGGCCGTCTCGACAACCGGTTTCGCTGGCGCTACCTACGGCGCCATGCGCCTAGCCTCTATCGAGTTGACGCTTTGACCGGCGGGACCCGGGTCGTGTCGCTGACCGACTTCGATCTCTGAAGAACAACGCCGCGGTCCGATCGCCAGGTCGCGGTGAATATATATGTGCGCCCCGATTGTACGGTCAGAGACACAGAGGTTGGCCGGCGAAAATCGGTATTTGGCAGGGCCAAAACGGTCAACACGTGACGTCCAGCCGGCACGAAACCTTCATAGTGCTGGTCCCGCGGAATATCGGCGATTTTTCTGCCATCGATCGACAGTTGGGCGACGAGATCGGTTCCAAAGTTGGGCGTTCTTTGTACAGTCAGGCGAGCGCCTTTGTGAGGATCGCGGGCCTGCGTCTCAGTGCTAGTGACGATCGCGCACGCAAAAGCAAGGAACAGAAAGATACTGTTGATGAAGGCGTGTCTTGAGTTCATGGCTCAAGTTAGCGCGAGGCCAATTTTTCGCCACCCATCGGGATGCTCTTAACCACTTCCAATTCTGGCCGTGCGCAACTTCCACACTTCGGCCTACGTTCCGCCAGCGACGGTGTATCCTTCCCTACGCAAATCTTCCGCGAGATCTTTCTCCATTTGCGCGGCCGCTTCGAAAGGCATCGGGTTGAGATGGGCATAGATTTCCGGCATCAGCCGAACACCATATTTCTTAACAAGCCGCGCTGCTTTGTATCCATTCTTGTGATTTTCAAATCGATGATCGACAGGTAGTCCGGTCATCCCGACATAAACGCACGGTTTAGCCGGATCGCGTTTTGGATTCAGCCGCAAGATCGACGACTCCCTTAGCGCACGGTCGGAAAGCAGAATTACGTATACGCGGTGATGAAACTGCTTCTCGGCTGATCTTAACCGGCGTTTTCGTCGTCGTAGCATCAACTTATCGAGAGCTTCACCTCTTAATGTTTAAGATCGGACGCAATTTCGGCAACTGGCGAACTCAACCTGGAGCTCTTCGACAACGGAGATCGTTCCGCATTTCAACTTTTCAGCCCGTCAGTGTTTCAGGTTCTGGTAGCCTCTCAACTCCTCAACTGCTTTCCTCGCCCAGGGCGTTTACAAATCACAGCCGCGGGCCGACTGTTGCCGCAACCAACTTTTCCGATGGAGATTCATCAGCTCCGTTACTTCGTTGCTGTCGCTGACGAAGGTAGCTTCTCGCGCGCGGCCGCTCGCGAACATGTCGCTCAGCCTTCGCTGAGCCAGCAAATTCAAAAACTGGAAACGGAAATGGGTGAACGGTTGTTTGATCGCCTCCCGCGCTCGGTTGTGGCGACCGAGGCCGGCAAATGTTTCCTCGAATACGCGCGAAAGATTCTGGGCGAGATCGCCGATGCGCGCCGTTGCGTAGACGAGTTGAAGCGCGAGGTCGTGGGCCGGCTGGCCGTGGGCGCCATTCCGACCATCGCGCCGTACGTTTTGCCGGCGTTGATCGGAAGATTTCAACACCGTTATCCGAAAGTGACCCTTGAGATCTTTGAGGACACAACCGAAGCGCTCGTCCGGCGATTGGAAGACGGCGAGTTAGACATCGCGTTGGTCTCCACCTGCAGCGAAAGCCCCGGTCTGGAACGTCATTCGTTAGGCGAAGAGGCGCTGTTGATCCTCCTGCCGGAAGAACATCCGCTCGCAAAAAAGAAAAAGATTAGATGGGGCGATCTCAAATCACAAAAGTTTCTGCTCTTACACGAATTGCACTGCCTGTCGGCGCAGATTTATCAGTTGCTGGATACACACCATCTCCGGCCCGAACTGGCGGTAAGGGGCGCTCAGCTCGGCACCATCGCTCGAATGGTCGCGGCCGGAATGGGAGTGTCGCTCGTGCCCCAAATGATGATTGCGACCGAGCCCGTGACGGGATGCGTTGCTCTGCCTTTTGCGCCGCCCGCCCCCACGCGCGAGCTCAATTTGGTGCGCAACCCTCTCCGCTCTCAGAGTAAAGCGGCCGCAGCCTTCCATCAGGAAGCCGCGGCCGCTTTTTCCTCACAAACAAACGCGCGTTAGCGATTCAGCCCAGTTCACTTCGTCACCGCCATGGCGTTGGCCAATGAGAATATTGGCCACGTCGCTATGATGACGATTACCGCAAAAAGAAAGAGCTCAGCGAAGTAGCTCGGGTATTCCCGCTGCGTGTAACGCTCGCTCAGAAAACGAGAAATGCGCAAGCGCATCGAAGTTGTCGGTTTCAATTAGATTACCCCTTTCTCCGCGCCGCATTGCGCAACTTGATGGAAAAGTGAGATCAACAGGAACAAGCCGCTGATAACGATCGCCCCGATGCCGGGACCGAACAATTCGAGGTTGAGGAGCGCCCCTTGAAGATGATCAACGACCCCTGCGATCGAAATTCGCTCGGCAACCGGCCGGACCAGGCAGCACTCCTGATGTGTGCTTTCGAAGTTTAATGTCTGCATATAAACAAGCGACACCAACTGGCCTGATCTTTGAAATACTTTGTGCCTCTGGCCGCGATAGGCGCTGCCTATCCACTATTCCTAAAACGCTTACGATCAATAAGATCAGGCGCTTCGCTTCTTCTGCCTTCGGCACTGGGCGTCAGGCGTTAAATGCCTGTCCGGCTTCGGACCGTTGGGCGTTTTTTGCCGCGGTTACCGGCGGCGATGGGAACTAGGGAGCGATTGGCTGTCTCTAGCTATTCCTTTTTCGTCCCGCTTTAACGATTCAACGAGCGCGAAGCACATTTGAATCCAAACGCACTGCGAGCCGCATCCTATCGGAAGGGCATCTGTGAAACGAACGTCTGCAAACAGCAGTAGCTGGAAATTAAGGTTGGGTTCGCTTGGTCTGGGTGTGCTTGCTCCTGCTCTCGTATTCGGAGTAGCGCTAGCGGTTTCAGAGGACCTGCGCCTTCTGTATATCGGCGGAGCGATTGTGCTTTTCTGCGGCGCAGCCTGGGTGGGCGCTAAGAGCGGGCGAGATTGGCTCAGCGCTTGTCTCTTATACATGCCGTTGGCCGGCATGTTTGGCTTTTTCGTTTTGCATCAATTGCCGTTCCTCTGGCCACATCTGTTGTTATGGGCTCTCGCGACCGTCCTCGGTTTGTTTCTGTTGGCTACCCGGTTCGGGAGCAGAGCAAGGATTTCCGGAGTCGTCGTCTTGCTCGTCATCTCGGCTTGGTATTGCATCTCTTACATTCCTGATCAGATGAAGCGCGCCATGAACCATTTTGGCGATGGCTCGGCGCCCGCGTTTTCTTTTCAAGCTGTCAGCGAAGGAGCGGTGCCCACGACCGCGACGCCCGGTAAAATTTTAGTGATCGATTTCTTTGGCACGTGGTGTCCTCCTTGTATTGCAGAGCTTCCGGAAATCGCGCGTGTCAGGGCGGGCTTACAAGATAGACGCGACATCGAATTTGTTGTCGTGGCAACTAACTCCGGCGGAGACACGCCGGAACGCTTGCGGTCCTTCGGCCGGCTGCGCCACATCACGCTTCCCCTCGCATTCGATCAGGAAGGAAAAGCGCACGCCGCATTCGGTCTGAGCGGATTTCCCGGAATCGTGGTCATTGATCGGACTGGCCGTGTGCGTTTGACCCGAGAAGGATACAACAGCTCCGAGACCACCTTCCGCACCGACCTGACTCAACTGTTGCAGAGCCTGTAGAGTTACCGCTGCCTGCGCATCGCTTTCTTGGCCCGGACATAACCATGCAAACCGAGCTCTTTTCGTAAAGCCGAAATCACCAGCGCTCGTAGCGTCGTATTTCTCTCAACCGCCTCATGTTTAGCCTGCTGAAGCAAATCGTGGGGTAGATCAAAGGTAGTCTTTCTATTCATCTTACTACCATCAATGATACAGACACCGGGCCTAAAAACAATATTACAATAAAACAATATCAGATGGCTGGCACCCGATTCAATTCTTCAACGGTTCACCTCTGCCGAAAGGTTGAATTTCGAAGTGGGAGCTGGCCTTAATTTGAGTTTTAACGCAGCTCGAAAAAGAGCGCGGCAATGTAAACCATGAACGAAGCACAATTCCGCGGCTTAGCGCTCTTACCGCGTGACATTTTATTGCGGCCTTGCTAACATTTGCAAAACGTACATGATTCAACCGTCCCGTCTCCAACAACAATTTCTTATGAAAAGAAAATCCCCTTCTGAAGCCGCCTTCTTCAATCTACGCGTTCTACTTGCTTTTGTTCTCTGCTCGTCCGGCGTTTTCCTTGTGCTGTTCGCGTTCGGTCTGTTTTCAGGGAGGTCAGCCTCGGCCCAGGGACCGAACCAAAGTCAAGTGTCCAACGCCGTCCAAGTCGGTGCGTCGTATCGTAACGACGTCTCACCTCCGATGCGCGATGTGCCGGCGTGGAAGGCTGGGGACTTAAAGCAGCAGCACGAGGCCAACGAAAACCCTAAGGTGCCCTACCGCCACAAGGACAGCGCTGACCTGGTCATCCAGAATTACCACGCCTTCACGCGGAGTCCAATGGCACCCAACGTGCCCAGCACGATCCTGAATTTTAATGGCATCCCTTTCCCCGGCGTGGGATGCAACTGCGCGCCGCCCGATACCGATGGAGCAGTGGGAAAAACCCAATACGTTCAAATCGTAAATGAGGCGTATCAGGTCTTCGACAAAGTCACAGGGGCTTCGGTTTTGGGACCAAACAGCATCTCGTCAGTCTGGACCGGCTTTGGTGGTGTCTGCGAGACAGGCGGGAATGGCGATCCAATCATGCTCTACGATCACCTGGCCGATCGCTGGGTCATCAGCCAGTTCGCTAGCTCGGGGTTCGGCCCAATTACCGACGAATGCGTCGCCGTTTCCACTACTGCCGATGCCACCGGCACATACAACCGCTACGGCTTTCACCTCGGCTCCAACTTTTTCGACTATCCCAAACTGAGCGTCTGGCCAGACGCCTATTACATGAGCATGAACGTGTTCGACGCTTCCGGCACCGCGTATCTTGGTCCCCAGGCCTTCGCTCTCGATCGCACGAGCATGCTGGCCGGCGCGCCGGCCACGTTCGTCAGCCCGACCGGCCCTCTGGGCAGCAGCGTTGATCCTTTTTTGCCCGCCGATGTTGACGGTCCGACGTTGCCGCCCGTTGGTGCGCCGGAAACGTTCGTCGGTTTCCCGGGCCAGGCGTCCAATCCAAACTACACCACCTATCACTTCCACGTAGACTTCGCGACGCCGGCGAATTCGACCTTGACCACGTTTGCTTCGCCGCCGGCTGCGGGCTTTACGGCGCTTTGTCCAAACACCCGTGCCTGCGTACCGCAGAAGGGAGTTTCCTCGGGAAGCAACGTGGATGGCATTGGTGACCGCTTAATGTTCCGGCTGGCCTACCGGAATTTTGGCGACCACGAATCAGTGGTGGGAAACTATACCGTGAGTGCGGGCGGGGTGGCAGGCGCGCGCTGGTTCGAGCTCCGCAACGTCACGGCCGGACCGGTCACGGTCTATCAAGAGAGCACCTACCAGCCGGACACGACTTGGCGTTGGATGGGCAGCGTGGCAATGGACGGACAGGGAAATCTTGCCATCGGTTTTAGCGCTTCGAGTTCTGCCATCAACCCCCAGGTCCGCTACGCGGCGCGGCTGGTGACCGATCCATTAAACACTCTCAGTCAGGGTGAAGCCCATCTGTTTGACGGCACGGGCAGCCAGAGCGGCACCGGCAATCGTTGGGGCGATTATAGCTCGTTGAGCGTTGACCCGGTGGATGACAGCACTTTCTGGTATACCAACGAGTACTATTCCACGACGAGCGCCTTCAATTGGCGCACCCGCATCGGCAACTTCAAACTGGCATCGGGCACCCCAACGCCAACACCGACCCCAACGCCAACGCCAACACCGACTCCGACGCCGACACCGACTCCAACCCCAACGCCCACCCCGACACCTGCGCGAGACTTTTCGCTGTCGATCAGGCCGTCATCAAGGACTGTGTCACGCTCTGGGGGAAGTGCCCCCTATAGCGTGACAATCACGCGCACCGGAGGATTCAATTCGCCGGTGAATTTATCCGTGAGCGGTCTTCCAGCTGGCGCCACTGGAAGCTTTAACCCGAATCCCGCCACTACCTCTTCAGCGTTAAGAATAACTGTCAGCTCTTCCACGGCGTCCGGGACATATTTATTTACCGGCACCGGCACCGGCGGCACTCCGCCTTTATCGCATACCGCGACGGCGACGCTTATTAAGAAATAGTAAACAAAACCAGGGCGACGGATTCGCCGAATCAGAAGTTGGAGCCGCCTGCTCGCGAAGGCATTCGGAGCTGCTGTTAGCTGCGGCCTTCTGTAGCGGCGGTCTGCGACCGTCGAAATCTCCCGCCTCTCAACTGCTCAATGTGTCCTCCGTCGTTGAACGTTGGACGCTAAGTGCCAGTCCGGCTCGGACCAAACGCTTCCTTATTCACCACATATGGCATCTTCGTCGGGTCGCCGCCGTAGTTCCTTTCCAGCACGTCGATCACTGCCTGGGCGGTGCGCCCAGCCATGCCTTTGTCGGGGTCGACCGAGAGCCGCGTGATCTGCGCTCCACTGGCGAAGTGATGGAACAACCGCGTGCGGTCGGCGATTTCCGGATCGAGGAGCGGCGAATCCGGCGGCAACGGCTCTTTCTCAAAGACGTCGAGCGCCGCTCCGGCGATGATTTTGTCTTTCAGCCCTTTGGCGAGGGCCTTCTCGTCCACGACCGGCCCGCGTGAGCTATTCACGAGGTACGCCGTCGGCTTCATCAGCTTGAGCGTCCTCTTGTTAATGAGATGGTAGGTCGGCTTGTCGGTTTCGCCCTTGCGCAACAACGGCACGTGAATGCTCACGTAATCTGCGCCACGCAGTGCATCCTCGAACTCGACGTACTTGATCCAGGTCTTCTCGTTCTGGATCCCCTGGGCGCGGCGCAGGTCCATCAGCTGCTGGATGGAGGCGATGTACTTTTCATTGTGATACGCAGGGTCGTAGCACAGCATGTTCATATCGAAACCCGAGCACTTCTTGATCATCGCCAGGCCGATGCGTCCCGTGCCGATGATGGCGATGGTCTTGCCCGTGACTTCGTCGCCAAGGAAGGGCAGGAACGGGTGCCACGACGGCCACTTCTGGCCCCGGACCAGGCGCTCACTGGAATACATTTTGCGCGCCAGCATTCCGAGCATCAGAAAAGCGAACTCGGCGGTCGCTTCAGTGAGCACGTCGGCCGTGTTCGTGAATGGGACCTTGTACTTGTTGGCGTCGGCGCGATTGATGTTATCGAAGCCGACGGCGATCTGTGCTACGACCTTGAGCGAGCCCTTTCCCGCTTCGAAAATCTCGGCGTCGATAGGATCGCGGAGCGTCGTGATCAAGCCGTCGATGCCGCTCTTCACTTTCTCGATGATCAATTTCTTCGGCGGCGCCTCAGGACCTTGAAAGACTTCGAGCTCGTAGCCGCGCTCGCGGAGACGGTTCTCGGCCGGATCGCCGATGCGCGAGGTGGCAAAGATTCGTTTCTTGTCAGTCATGGCTGAAGAATTAGACCTTCTAAATATTTACTCAAGATCACGTGTCCCGAAGCGTCCTTAATTAGCGCACGAGCAGGTCCAGCTGGCGCAAATCCAGACCGGCCTCGCGATAGTAATTCCGACTCAGCTCGAGAAGGGTGAATCCATCCTCGTAGGCGGCAAAGCTACCATTCACCGGCTTGTCCAGATAGATGAGGCCGCCTCCAACCACGAACAAGGTTACCATCGGCTCTGGTGAGTCTTCTGTGATCACCAGCGTGTGAGCCTCGCCCGCGGGTTCGTAGATGTAAGTTCCGGGCTTTGCAATCCAGTCATGCTCCAGGTATCGCCAGTGACCACGCATCGTATAGCCATGAACGGTGCCGACGTGGTAGTGTGTTCCCACCATAGAGCCGGGGAGACCTTTCAGAACGACGCTGAATCCGCCAGACGTGACGTTAAAGGAACAGGGCTGGAACCAGACACCATTCGCGTAAGGAACCCAGAGACGGTCATCTTCCAGGTTGATGTTGGTAATGAAGTGTTCGCGGCTCCTTCGATTCGGATCGAGGCCGTCGGTGAAACTGTTGAAGGCAGTGATCGGCATATGTTCTCCTTTTAGTGAGCCAGTAATTGAGGCGTCAATCTCCGTTCAGGACAATTGATCGCGGATCTTGGCTTTTGGCTAACAGAACCGCGGATTTCGCGGACGCCACAGATTCTGTACGCGCCGAAAAATAGTGCGAAGGCTGCCCAGGCACAATCCGAAATCCGAAATTGTTTATAGATTTTTCTTCGCCCAGGCGCCGACTCGATCGAGTGCCTTCTCGATGTTCTCGATCGAGTTGGCCACGCTGAAGCGCAAATAGCCCTCGCCGAAATCGCCGAAAGCGGTACCAGACAGCGCAGCGACGCCGGCGTCATCGAGCAACGCGTCAGCCAATTTCTTCGATGGCCATCCGGTCGCCGTGATGTTTGGGAAAACGTAAAACGCGCCCTTGGGCAAGCGGCAGGAGAAACCTTTGATCTTGTTGAGGCCGGCGACCATCACGTCGCGCCGTTTCTTGAACTCGGCGCACATCGCCTCGACCGACGCCTGCGGCCCGCGGAGCGCCTCGATGCCGGCGATTTGGGTGAAGGTGGCGGTGCAGGAGTTGGAATTGGTCATCAGACGGGCGACGTGCGTCGCCAGGTCGGCGCGCATCACGCCGTAACCCATACGCCAGCCGGTCATGGCGTAGGTCTTGGAAAAACCGTCGAGCAAAATGCAGCGCTCCTTCATGCCGTCCACCGACATGATGGAATGGTGCTCACCCTCGAAAATGAGGCGGCTGTAGATCTCGTCGCTCAGCACCATGATGTTGCGGTCGCCGATCGCGCGCGCGATGCCGTCGATGTCGTTCTTCGTGAGCACGCCGCCAGTCGGGTTCTGCGGCGAATTCATGATGATGAGCTTCGTGCGATCGTTGATCAGCCCGCCGAGTTCGCCGACGTCGAGCCGGAAATCCATCTCCTCGCGTAAGCGGATCGGCACGGCTTTCGCGCCGACGTAGTTGATCATTGATTCGTAAATAGGGAATCCGGGATTCGGGTAGATGACCTCATCGCCTTCTTCGACCAGCGCAAGAATGGTGAAGAAGATGATGGGCTTACCGCCAGGGACGACGACCACTTCTTCGGGTGTCGCGTTTACTCGCCGCGTCTCACTCACGTACTGAGCGATGGTCTCGCGCAGCTGCGGCAAACCGGCCGAAGGCCCGTAGTGGGTGAAGCCCTTGTGCAGAGCGTCGGTCGCCGCCTCGATGATGTTGCCGGGGGTATCGAAATCGGGCTCCCCGATCTCGAGATGGACGATGTCGCGGCCCTTTGCCTCCAGCGCTTTCGCCTTCACCAGTACTTCGAAGGCGGTCTCGGTGCCGAGACGCGCCATGCGCTTGGCGAGCCGGAGTTCGGAGACGTCAGTCATGACGATGAAATTAGTGAACGGTCATTGACGGTCAGCCTTGCCCGCTTTCTTCTTTGGCTGCTGGCAAAATCTCGCCGTAGATGCGGTGAAATAACTGTCGTTTTCGGATCGCTTGGGACAAATCTCGCTGTAATGACGCCTTCACCATTTCGCGCGCCGCTTCGAACATTTCCGCCCCCATGATGAAACGCTCCTCGGCCGAGCGCGACATGAGTCGGGCCCGGACCAACCGCCGAATTTCCGGTGCGGTATCAGTCACGCAAACACTCCTCCACCAAGCTATCGAGGTTCAGCTCGCGCGTCCAATGTCTCAAATAATCGGAATCGTGTTCGGTTACGAGGAGGTTCTTCACATCGCAGAGCTGAAGCTCGGAGTGCGAGTCCCTCGCCCAGAGCAGTTTCGAAATAATCAGGTCTTCTTTGCTCACAATGTAAGTCGCGAAATCGAGAATGGAAATCTTTTGCCGTCGCTCAAATTCGGCCTTTCGGTATTCGCTCGTTTTGCGCACGATGCAATCGACTTTAATCACGCTTTCGTTGTGAATGAGATTGAAAATGGATTCCTCGACGAGTGACTCACGGATACTTTGTTCGCTCATATAATAATCCGGTCGAAATAAATCGATCAGCCGCGGCACATCTTTAGGCCCGATCGCGATGACAACATCGATATCGCGAGTCATACGCGGCAGGGCGTAATAATTCATCGCCATCGATCCGGTAAGCATATACGCGATGCCCGCTTGCTCGAATTTGCATGAGATGTCGCGCACGATGTCGATCTCATTCACGCGGTGACGCTCACCCGCGGGCGGATGCGCCGCAACTGCGGTCATGAGTCTCCCAACGCGGCACGTCCGCGATTTCGGAAAATCATCCGGGGAGCGCACGCGCCTCGCGTGGCTTTGAAGATGTTATTGGCTAGAGAGCGACCTTGATGCATTGTAATTCCGATTCGGTTGTATGCGTTCCCTCCGTTTACCAGCGCGTCTTGCTACCATAATCGCTACGATTTCTTTTGTTCCGTTCGCACCGGTAATCGCTGAAAGTTTACCCGACATGCGACCCGCTCTGGCGGGTTCCGCGCGGAATTCCTTAGTCAACTTGATCGACACCCAGGCCCTAGTGAAACGAGGCATGCAACACGGCGCGGTTTTGTTCCAATGCTTGGTTTTGCCGAGCGGCTCGACCGAATATCGCGTCGTTTACGGAGGCACGCCGGGGTCGGAAGTTCTCCGAGAAGAAGTGAAGAACAAATTCTACGCCGCGCGCTTTACTCCAGCAGTTTATCATCATCACTACACCTACGCCTGGTTTTACGGAACGGTGACTTTCTCTGTCGTCAATGGGAAACCGCATCTGTGCGTTTACGCGAACCAGGAGAAATCGGAGTTGGCGCAGGGGAGCAATTTTATCTCGCCGCAATCCATATACGTCCCCGGGCATCATTACGAGCCAAGAAAGTATCCTGAAGCCTCGTGGGAGACCGAAGAAATTCCGGGAACCGTGGACTTAGAAATGACTACGGATAGCACCGGCAAATTAAAGGAGATCCGAGTGCTCAAGGAAAATCCGCCGGGAAAGCACTACGGCGAAAGCGCATTGAAAGATAACAAGGAGGCCACCTTTCTGCCCGCGTTTCGAAACGGCCGGCCAGTAGAATCAACCTGGCACATAATCTACATTTTCATGCCCAACGGGTGGCACTGGAAACCATAGGTCTGTCTAGTGTCAAAAGTGAGGACTGACCCCCATTTTCGGACCTTTTTGTGTTTCGGCCGGCTTGGAGGTCTTCGACAATGGACGAAATGGGATGAGCAGTCCGGCAGCTGCCGGACTGCGAGGGAAGCGGCGAGCGAATGTGGGTAACGAGCGAGTCTTAATTGCCCGTTTTAGTCTTGCTCGTGTGCGGCGGCAGAAGAATCATTCGGGCAAATTGCAAAGTGCCGATGGCCAACTGGAACATGATGGCGGCATAAAAGAGCCAGAAAAGCCCTGAGACCAAAGCATTGTAAGCCTGCAGTAGCCCGACTGCCGTGCCCAGGGCGCCAATCACATAAAAAACATAGCGAAACGCCCCCATCTCCTTGATTACCGCTGGCCATAGCTCTGATTGGCGTCGCCGGCTTAAAAAACCAAAAATGCAAATCAACAGGAGCGAAAACCCACTGCACCAGTGCCAGATGGAAAGCGGCGTTGGTTTGATCGTCAGCAGGAGCATTCCGAATAAACAAGAGAAGAGGGGGACCAGGGCGCTGCCCAGTAACAGCCACAAGCGAAACTTATCCACGAGCGACCACTCGTGCAGCGAACTGCTGCGAAACGCCACCACGACCCCGGCAAATCCTGCCAGCGCCACCGCGATTTGAGCGGCGGTCGCGAGAGCTTCACCTGGTTCCATCGCCTTGGATTAGATCGGATTCAGCCAGCGCGAACAAACACGAAGTTCGGGCGGCTTGGAGGTCTTTCGACAATGGAGTGAATGGGATGAGCCATCCGGCAGCTGCCGGACTGCGAGGGAAGCAGGTAGTGCGTGTGGGCAACGAGCGAGTTTCAATGGAGATCGCGGGAGCGGACGACATGGAAGGGAAGCCCGAAGGGTGAGGAAGCGGGAGATTACGAATCAATTTCGGCGGCGATGACGCGAGGATTAGGAAGAGAGATCGAAACATTGTTAAAACGCATCAGGTGCTGCGGAGTCTAATAATAGATGCTGAGCCGGCGCGAACTGCTGAAGCTGGGAGCGTACGCATTTGCAGCCACGCGATTTCCTCGCCTCACTCGGGCTTCTTCTTCGCCCAAAAAAATTCTAATTCTTGGCGGCACCGGACTCCTCGGCCCGCCAACCGTCGAACGGGCACTCGAGCGCGGACACATCGTCACTTTGTTCAATCGCGGCAAGACGAATCCTGATCTTTTCCCGACGGTCGAAAAGATCCAGGGCGACAGAGAGCCGAACGATAAAGGCGATCTTTCCGGTTTGGCCGGAGACCGGAACTGGGATGCAGTGGTCGATGTTTGGCCGTCAGATCCGGCCATCGTCACTCCCGCGGCGAAACTGCTCGCTAACCGAACGCGCTACTATTTCTTCGTTTCGACCATCTCTGTTTATGCCGACTACAGCAAGATCGGCATGGGCGAAACCGCGCCGACCCGGCTCGACCGGCCGGGTTACGGCGGCGACAAGGCTCGCTCGGAAAAAGCGTTGCAAGAAATGTTCGCGGATCGTGTCGGTATCGTTAGGCCATCAGCGATTATGGGCCCGCGCGACGACAGTCTTTCTTATCACTTTTGGCTTTCGCGTTTGGCGAAGGATGAGGAGATCGTCGCACCAGGCACTGGCGACGATGCCTTTGTCGAATATGTCGATGTACGCGACGTGGCCAACTGGATCATCGACAGCGTCGAGCAGAATCGCGCCGGCGTTTACAACGTCTTCAGTTCGCCGACGCCGTTCCGTGTTTTTCTGGAAGAAAGCTCTCGCGGCATCGGCGGGAAAGCGAAGATCGTTTGGGTGGACGGCGATTTTCTGCGGAACGAGCAACACGTGCGCACCTTCGACCACATGCCGTATTGGACTCCGGACCGACCCGGCTTCGAACGAATCTCATCGGCCAAAGCGCGCGCCGCGGGATTTTCAGGCCGGCCGTTGAGCGAGACCGCGAAAGATGCGTGGGCTTGGTATCAAAAAACTGTAGCGACTGATCTCGCCTATCCGCAAAAACGGTACAGCTTCGAATGGGGCATTTCGCCCGAACGTGAGCGCGAAATTCTCGCCACGTGGAAAAAGAAGAAGGCAAGTTGAGTATTCTCTCGCGCAACTGCGGCCGAGAGGTTTCCGATTCAACGCTTTAACGGTTCAACGTCCGCGCGATGAGTGCGGTTACCGATACATCTCGCTATTCGGTCGATGTCTGCGATTGGTGTTACGTGCCGTTAGAACCCTGCCCTGCCTATGGCTACGCGCTTTCCGTCCTCGATCATCATTGCCGTCATTGTTCTGTCCCATCGAGGGCGCTCCCATTGTCCCGGCCGTTTGATGCGAAACGCCTGCCGCAAATAATCATAGCCGTGGTGGTGCTAAGCGTTCTCGTTTACTTGATCTTCTTCCGCTAACGAGAAGGTGCGATCATTGAAGGCCGCGAGCCGGACAAGATAGACAAGCAAGCAAACCGTATCGCGGATGCAATTCAACGCGCGGCCGGTGCCAACTGAAAAGTTGAAGGCGCTCGCCGCGGCACCGATCTGCAGTTTGGCGTTTTACACAAGCACCCCTGCAGCGCTCTGTATTTCCTGCTTTCCTGATTAATTTTCTTTAGAGGGCGAATCAGGCTGCGACTCGTGCTGAAGTAATAGCCTGGGCTGTCCAACGCCACGTTGACTTTACGGATGGCAAGACGAGCCTTTCTCATCATGGGCGACAAATCTCCGAAAGCGAACCAGAAGCACAAAGCACAGCAAAAGGCGAAAACCGACAGCGCGGCTCAGAAGAAAGAGCAACAGGCCTCAGCCGCCAAGTCTGCGCCGAGAAAAAAGTAGGGGACACTGCCAAGCAGCAACCAACTTTGGTTCGTTAGGAGATTCCGCCCGGCTCAGCTTGTGCGAGGGCGACTTGGAGGTGTCTGTAGATTGAACGATGTAACGGTTCAAGCCCCCGTCGACCCGAGTTGTTGCTGCGCGGGATGCAGAGCATATTGGCAAAGTTTATGAAGGATTCGGTCGTCAGAGGACGCTTGCTGCAGCTTCTCTATCAACGTCGACGCGAAGGTTCCATTTTGTTTGGCCACGCTGAGCAGGCGGCCCCGCCGCCAAAAGGTATAAATCGCCGGGACTGGCTGCGCGCCGTGGCCCAGCTTTCAGAGTATCGCCTAATCGACTGGACCCCTCTTGAAGATCAGAGCGGGATGGGGCTGCTGTCCGGCTTTGCTAAGATAAACGACTTCGGAGTCGAAGTGGTCGAAGCTGGCGCCGCCTCCCCGATCTCAATCTCGATCGACGAGAGCCGGCGAACCACCATTCCTCGGCAACAACAAGCGCCGATCGCGGCGAGCACTCCGCAGCAGGAGGTGATTACGGAGGCACTGGAGAAAGTGATCACCGCGATCAATCAAGCCGATGTGTCGGAGCAGGAGAAAAATGAGGCGAAATCTTTGCTGCGAAAACTGTTGGGCACCAAAGCAGCGGCCAGTGTGTTAGGCGCTGGCGCGCAATCCCTCGCCACGAAGTATTTCGCGGAATAGAGCAGGTGTATCGAATCCCGCTCGGTGCAGGCGTCCAACTCAACTTGCTCACCTTGGGATCGCCCGTTCCCAGGTCCACCCAAAGAATTACTTGGTATGTTTCGAGACCAATTTGGTCATCTCGAACATGCTAACTTGTCTTTTGCCGTTGAATACCGCCCTGAGCGAGTCATCGGCGTTAATCATGGTTCTTTTTTTCTTATCCTGGCAACCGTTCTTCTTAATATATTTCCAGAGTTTTTTGGTTAATTCAGTACGCGGTAGCGGTTTTGAACCGACAATCGCGGAAAGTTTTTCGTCGGGCTGCACGGGCCGCATGAAAGCGGCATTTGGTTTGCGTTTTTTAGATGAGGTTTTTGGCATGAACCCTCCTATCAACCTCACTTGCGCTAAGCAAGCTGGAAGTTTCAACAAGAAGACGAATTTCTCCAGATCGAAATCCACCTGCGGGCAAGCCCGAACCGCCGTGCAAGTCTGGACAGTTGGAGAAGGATTTGGGATTGGAAGCGAGTTCTGCCAGGCATGCTGCGCGGCTAATAATTTTCGAGATCATGAGGTCCTTTTTTGGTTGTAGCTCCAGCCCCGCATGGAACCAGGAGCCATCCTCACGATGCGCATGATGAGATGCGGCCTCCCTTCGGCTGACTCGGGGCTCCAGTTGGATCTGGAAATCGCGTAAAGCGGTGTCCCAACGAAGGTTCAGCCTCACGGGCAGCTCAGCCCGGCCAAAGATGCGATGAAACGTCGAGTGACGTAACTAACAGCACCCTTACCAGCATCACATCAGCGCGTCAAATTTTAACCTTGGCGGGTCATAAAACCAACGCTTCAACGGTTCACCCTGTCGCGCCGTAGTCCCGCGGCTGCGGGACGAAGGAGACAACGTCCGCGAAGCGCAATGTCAGCAGGCGCCGGTCATACCTGAAAAGTATTGCGTGCTACGAAGAAGGTATTGGCCGGTCGAAGACCGGAGGTGTATCCGGTTCCAGTCCAATTAACCAGAAAGCATAAAGTTATGAGATTATTTTTTGTATTGATTTGCTGTTTAGCGATCCCATTGGTCGCCCGGGCAGCGGATCAGGATAACAACAAGAAGCAAAAGCAAACGACGCAAGGTCGCCCACAGCAGAAGCAGACAGCGACACAGAGCAAGCACTATGGCGCGAACACGGCCTCGCAACTGAAAGTAAACAAGTCGTCGCAGTCGAACGGCCAAGTCCATCACGCGTTGACCGCTCAGAAGAGCAACGTGCGAGTCGTGCAGTCAAACACCAACGGGAAAGTGGGAACTAAGCACTACAGCGCGAAAACGGCCTCGCAAACGAAACTAAACAGCTCGTCACAGTTGAAAGGCCAAAGCCAGCATCACGCGTTGAACGCTCAGAACAACAACGTGCCGGGCGTGCAGTCGAGCACCAACGGAAAAGTGACGAGTAAACACTTTGCTCTGTCAAATTCGCCTAACCCGAAGATCGCGAGCGCGAAGTTCAATCAGAACTATCGCATTCAGGGCAGTCAGAACTGGCAAGGCCAGAATTACGCCGTTTTCCAGAATTACAGGGGCCAATGGCACAATCAAGGCTGGTGGCAGAACCATTACAGCCGCATCGTTCTGATCAGCGGTGGCTGGTATTTTTGGAATGCCGGCTATTGGTATCCGGCGTGGGGTTACAATTCGGCTTTCGCCTACTACCCATATAATGGCCCTATTTACGCCTACAACAATCTGCCGCCCGATCAGGTGATCGCAAATGTTCAGTCCACGCTGCAAGCGCAGGGCTACTACGAGGGCGCGGTAGACGGCACGCTCGGACCGGAGACCCGCGCGGCCCTGGCTAGCTATCAACAGGCCCACGGTCTCTACACGACCGAGGCGATTGATGAGCCAACGCTCGAATCGTTGGGAATGTCCTAAGCCAGACAACCGCCAAGTCGGAGGCGATTATGAAAGTGGGACGCGGCGATATTTCGCCGCGTTCTGCTTTCGCTTGGCGAGGGCGAAGCGCAGTGTCGACAGTAAGGTCTGCCCTTTTTTTCCTTTCCGATTTAACGCTTTAACCTTTCAACGAGCGCGGAGCGCAATATTTTCGCTGTCTCGCGCGCGAGATGTCGCTAACATCATATCCTCATGAGTGTGCAAGATTCTGACGCCACAATGGCGGTGTTCCTCGATCTGGAAAACATCGCGCTCGGCGCGCATGATGCGCACTTTCCCGCGTTCGACATCCGCAAGGTGCTCGAGCGCCTGCTGCTCAAGGGCCAGATCGTGGTCAAGAAAGCCTACTGCGATTTTGAGCGTTACAAGACGTTTAAGCGGGGGCTGCACGAAGCGGCGTTCGAGCTCATCGAGATCCCGCACGTGCGCCAGTCGGGCAAAAACTCCGCCGACATCCGCATGGTCGTCGATGCGCTCGATCTTTGTTACACCAAGAGTCACGTTGACACCTTCGTCATCATCAGCGGCGACTCGGACTTCTCCCCGCTCGTCAGTAAATTGCGCGAGAACGACAAGACGGTCATTGGCGTCGGCGTTAAAAAGTCCACGTCTGATCTATTCATCAGCAACTGCGACGAATTTCTCTATTACGACGATTTCGTGCGCGTGGAGCCGGCCAAGAAACGTCCCAGCGTGGCCGCGTCCGCGCCGATAGCGAAAGCTGGTCAGGATCATGGACCTTCAATCGACGGGGCGCTCGATCTTCTGAGGAAAACCTTGGAAGCGCTACGGGCCGAGCGAGGCGAGGATTATCCGATCCGCGGTTCGCTCATGAAGCAGGCGATGAAACGTCAGAACCCTGGATTCAACGAGCGTGCGCATGGGTTCCGGGCCTTCAACGAACTGCTCCTCGAAGCGCAAAAGCGCGGGCTGCTAAAGCTGGAACGCGACAAACAAGTCGGTACCTACGTCGTCCACGCGATCGAGTAACCAACCGTCATTCAGCGGACTGGGCGAGGGCGGCTTGGAGATCTTCGATTTGACGGTCCTCTCGCTTTCTGCCTCATTTGAAAACGACCTTGCTCTCCGGTGCTTCTTCATAGGTAACCTCATGACCCGGAGTCCACTCTCCGTTCTTCAGATACTCGGCTTTGACATGAAAATTTCCGTTAGGGAGGACTTCGCTGGTCGAGCGCACTTCAGTCACGCCACCGGCGCTGCCTTTCACATCTTCGTGTGTGATGAACTTCCCATCCCTGGTTTCAAGGGTACCAGTGGTCATATAGCCCCCAGTGGTAAAGTAGTAAAAGGAGATGACCTTACGCTGGTCATCCCAGATGAGCAGCGTTTCGCCGCCGTAAGCACCGTCATTGATCGAATGAAGGAGCCGGATGGCCTGACCGTTCAGCGCGCGTTCCCACTTTTGCACATCGACTGTAGGCTTAGCGGGTTTTGAGTCTTTGAACGTTCCTCTCCAAGTTTTCTCCAGCAACGGACGCAAAGGTTCCAAATGAGAATTCAGCGGGAGCTCTTCGGCCGGGGTAACCGCGAGTGCGCCGCCAACGCAAAAGAAAGATAAAAAGAGTTTGATTTTCATATGAGATTTCGGTTTTCCCCATTCTGCCTGACGCTCGCCGAGGCGTATTGGAAAAATTTTACCTTATGCAGCCCGGACGAAATTGCGCTCACCTTCCAGACAACGACCAAGGTACGCGGAAGGGTTCAGCCCGGAGAAGTTGACGAAGTCGTGGATAAAGTGGGATTGGTCAAAGTACCCACAACTACACGCGACGTCCGCCCAATTTATTTCTGCGCGTGTTTGCACCTCGAGCAAGACCCTCTGAAAACGGCGAATGCGGCAAAACACCTTGGGCGACAGGCCGGTTTGTCGCCGGAACAGGTCAATGAAGTGTTTGTGGCTGAATCCGACCTGGCTTGAAACGGACGTAATTGTCTGAAGATTTGGCTCGGCTATGTACCGGTTGAGAGCCCAAGCAATCGCAATGCTCTGGCGTTGCCGTAAGTTATTCTGAGCAAGCCTCCCACTCAGCAACCGTTCGAGAATACCAAATTTTGAAGGTGCAGTGCAGGCCGCGAGCAATTGGTCTCGCCAATCCCAAACGGTACGACCCCAAACCGCGTCCAACTCAACAACCTGCCCAGCCAGTTCACCTGCCGGAAATCCGAGAAAAGCGGCCGCGCACCCTGGCTTGAAGTGGACACCGATCATTGATGATCGCGGCAGGGCGTCGATAACCAGGAACTTCGAGTGGGCGCCGGAAATCCAACCTCGTTTGAAGGCATCGTGCCCCGTCGAATCCGCACGATGGAAGAGCTTTCGCGGAGTTTCCTGAAGATTAATGATCAGCTCAAACGTGCCATCGGGTAAGACATGTTCGCGGTCATGGTCAGGTGACAAATCAACATAGTACCAAAAGAAATCGACATATCGATTCAGGGGCGGAGCGGGGATATGCCGGTAAATGCTCATGTTGCGCCTTGCCAACCAGGATGGGAGAAAACTCCCGAGTTTTCAATGGTTTCTGGTAGCGTCTCAACGTCGCAACTGCTCACCTTCCCCTGTCGCGCCGGCAGCCAGCCCGCCGTGACGGGACGATTTAGCGATTAAACGATTCAACGTCCGCGAAGCGATATGTCAAATGTGAAGATCAGATCCCCTATTGCCTTTTTCCCCGCTGAAAAGAAGCTCCCGACTCGCCGAATGCAGTTTCTAACTAGCCCTTCCGCGTACTCAGGGCGTGAACTTGTAGATCGATCCGTCGTCGTTATCGCCCCCATGAACGGTGGCGCCGTAAAAGTGTCCGAACCGATCGACGACCATCCCGTTATAGGCAAACGCGCCATCTGGAGGGCCCTGGAAGAGATGAACTACAGTCTCGATCCACTGACCGGCGCCAACGGGACTTAGCTTAAAGATGGTGCCACTGCCCAAACCACCCCCACTCGTAGTCCCATAGAGACCACCCCCGCCAAAAACAAGATTGCCGATGGGGCTATTGCCGTCGGTTCCGCCTTGGAAGCTATAGAGTACGTTCTCGTTCCATTCGCCGATAGCCCGAGGAGACAGCTCGTAAACAGCGCCGATATTATTAGCCCCGCCGTAATAAGTGGTTCCGTAGATATTACCCGAAGCATCGAAGAGCAGCGCGCCATAAGGAAAATTCCCGTCCGGTTGGCCCTTGAAGGAATAAATCGTCCTGAAATCCCACTCTCCAACTCCCCTCGGCGTGAGCTCGAAAACAACTCCGCTTCCATAAGTGCCGCCGGCGGTAGCCGCGCCATAGAGGTGGCCATTGCGTAGAATCATCCTTCCAGCCGAGCCTGTGGCTCCGTCTGCGCCGCCCGTAAAAGCGTGAATGACCTCGAGGGTCCAAGCTCCGCTTTGTACCTGATGGATTTTGTAAATGGTGCCTAAGCCGTACGCGCCACCGGTCGGGGCCATTCCATAGACGTTGCCGCTCCGATCCACTGTCACCCTTGCGCCCGGGCCAGAGCCATCGTCTCCGCCGGTAAAAGCATGAATCACTGTCTGGGTCCAAGTTCCCCCGGAGTTCGTTAGCTTGTAAGCCACGCCGCAGCCCCCTTCACAGCTACCTGACCCGCCCGTAACTGCTGTGCCGTACAGGTTACCTTCGCGATCGAGTGTGACTCCTTTGTACGGCTCGCCTCCATCGGCGCCACCCGTGAAGCTATAGAGCACGGTGTGCACCCAGCCATTAGTTGTGGGGCTGAGCTGAAAAACTGTGCCACCTCCAAAATCCCCGCCCAGCACCGTCGTGCCATAAATGTTACCAGCGCTGTCCGTCTCCAAATCGGTGTCGGCGTATTCGCCCTCACCCCCTCCAAAGCTAAAGATGACGTTCGTCGTCGCTGCGGTGGCCGTGGCCAGCGAGAGGACAAAAACCGCAGTCGCTGCAACGGTTCTGATCCGGAAATAAGTCGGGGAGTTCATGGAGACTATTCCAACTGGCGCTGGCCGCCGCGTCAAGAAGGTTTTGGTTTACATCCTCGACGATTTACAAATTCGTTCGCTGCCCGCGTTCTCTCGCTCCTACCCTCGTCGCTCATGCCAGTCCGGCTCGGACCCTTCTATGTCGCTCATCCCATTCGCTCCATTCGGTCGCGATGATGTCGGAATCCAGGGGGTTTGATGATTTAGCGATTCAACGTGCCGCGAGGCAGTTACTTGCGTAGCAAAAGCACCGTCCCCTTCGTCTTATCATCGACTATGACACTGAAATGTTCGCCCGCCTCCTCCATTCCATCGGCCACGCGCCGTTCGTACGACACTGACCATATTTTATAAGCCGCGTTATACTGCGGCTCCGGCCTACGGTAATCAGTCCGATTGTATCCGTGCGTGCGAGCCTTTGCGTTCGCGATATTGATAACTTGCACCTTCGTTAGGCGCGGAAGGGACGAGGGCGGCCGGACAAGTGATTGCAGAGAATCTTCGACTTCAGCCTGAGATTTCTTGCTGGTTGGCGGTGTGGGAACAGATTTTTCCGACGGCTGAATCAAGACTGCTGGCGCGTTTTCCATTGGGTGTTGGGCTGCCTGCTCAGGAAAGCCTTGGGAGCTAGGAGTTCCAGGTTGGGCGCTTTCTGCCTGAACGGCTCCCGGTCCCTCTGTTGGTGGTTCCGGCTCTGCCACGCCGGCTTGTCGCGCCGGAGAATTCGTAGGCGGAAGTACGGCGGAGGCCGGTTTTGAAGTGACCGCCGGGTTAGCAGAGCCGGCTCGCTGTTCTGAGGGTTTTTTTGCTGGCGTGTCCTCCATTGGGCGTTGGGCTGCCTGCTCAGGAAAGCTTTGGGAGCTGGGAGTTGCAGGTTGTTCGCCTGAGGACGAACTCGCCGTGGCGAGAGTACTTTCTGCCTCACCGACTCCCGGTACATCCGCTGGTGCTTCCGGCTCTGCCACGTGGGAGGGTGCGGGGGAGGCGGGTTTTGAAGTGATCGCCGGGTTAGCAGGCCCGGCTCGCTGTTCTGAGGGTTTTTTTGCTGGCGTGTCCTCCATTGGGTGTTGGGCTGCCTGCTCAGGAAAGCCTTGGGAGCTGGGAGTTGCAGGTTTTTCGCCTGAGGACGAACTCGCCGTGGCGAGAGCACTTTCTGCCCGAACGACTCCCGGTACATCCGCTGGTGGTTCCGGCTCTGCCACGTCGGCTTGTCGCGCCGGAGAATTCGTAGGCGGAATTACGGCGGAGGCGGGTTTTGAAGTGACCGCCGGGTTAGCAGGTTGGGCTTGCTGCTCTGAGAGTTCTTTTGCTGGCGTGTCTTCGATTGGGTGTTGGGCTGCCTGCTCGGGAACGCTTTCGGAGTCGGGCGTTGGCCGCGCCGGACCGTTACGAAGGCGAGTTGGAGCCACTCGGCTTGCGCTCAGGGCAGGCCGTTGAACGTTTTCTGTTTTCCTAACGGCCGGCGGTCCCTCTGCTAGTGCTTCCGCGGTAACCGCCGGTTTAGCAGGCCGCAGGGCTGGCAACTGTGCCACTCTCCGCGAAGGCGCCGGACCGGCCGCCCAGCGCGTGGTTTGTTGGCCATCAACGAAAATGGCGTAGTCTGTTCTTCCCTTGAGATGGAGATTCACCATCCCATTAAATTTGCCGCGGACCATGTTCCCGAAGTAACGGACGTAGACGGCGCCGTCCGCCGTGTACCAGGTTAGTGTGCCAACTTTAGTGGCGTATCGGTCACGGTCCCGGTCACCGAACCACCCCGCCGCATCACCCGGTTTGGGATCGTTGTTCCAGACAATCGTCTTACCGTCTTTCGTGCGCTGATAGGTCCCCTCAGCAAAGGCGACGCCGGCGAACACCGGCAGGAAGACGCTGCAAATGCAAAACAATCGCACGATCACAGCGGACGTTAGCCGTGTCGCGTCACCCTGCAATCAAACACTCGAGGCGGTCCTCTCTGTCTTCTGCATATCATGGGATTATCCAATACGTTTCCGGCCGCGCACCTCTTCCTCATCGACCGGGTAGACTCCTCGATGCTCAGCTTTTCAGATTTCTAATAACGAATAACTAGCGGCCTTGCCGCTGCATTCTTAGCTCGTGGCCCTTAACAATATTACAATAAAGCAATATCAAACGAATGGCCCCGGATCCAGGAACAAGGCGGAAATGTCGCGCGACCCGCGCACTCCGTTCGGTCTCAGCTTTAAGCGTTCTTGTCGCGCCGTAGTCCCGCGGCTGCGGGACGAAGGAGGATCAGTTTTACCAAAAGTCCCGCGGCAGATCGTCCAGAAAAATCGTGATGGAACCGGGACGTACGGTGATGCGAACGCGGCCATCGCCGCGGATGAAATGGTTCTCAGTTAATTCGCGCCAACCGCGGATCTTCAAGTTCTGACCGGCGTTGGGCACATCGTATCGATCGAAAATTACTGTCTTTTCCTCAGCGGTTAAAGGCGAGCCATCGCTTTTCTCGGTATCCAGTTTTTGCGCTTTGCCGTTTACGAACAGAACGGTCGTTTTCCAACCTACCGTTTCGAAATGGTATCGTTCGTAGGCGACATCGGACACCTTGCCCGTCTCGTGACTGGTTGGCTTACCTAGAATCGCCGCCACTTCTTCAACGGAAGAGTTCAGCAATCCATCCTTGGCGTAGGCAGAGCAAAGCGCGATCGCTGCGGGGATAACGACTATCAGTAATCTGTTCATGCCGTAAGCCGTTGGTCGTTTAGACATCAAACTGATACAAGCATAACATTTTAAGTCACCGGCAGCTTCGGCGGCGAGCCTGTTGCGCGAAGATTCGAAATCGGAAAGCTTGAAATACCCGCAACCCCCCGGCAAAGATGTCGCCCGTGAGCCTGCGCAGCGGAGAACATGGAAGAACATTCGTCGACCTGCTTGTCGAGGTCGTCCTCATTACCGTAGGCGTCTTTCTCGCCTTGTGGGCGAACAGTTGGCACGAGGACAGCGAGCATCGCGCGCAGGCCCAGGCCGCCCTGCGCAATTTTGCCGGAGAAATGGAAGCCAACCGCGAGGCCACGGAGCGCAATCGGTCATATCACGAAACTCTCGCGCGGGAGCTGGATCAGTTTCTCCATAGCAAAGAGGCCCCGAGCCAGGACCGTTTCAATAAGGAAGTCAATTTCGAAGGGGTGCGTCCTGTTATCTACGAGCACACCGCGTGGGACCTCGCCCTGGCGACGCAAGCACTTTCCCATCTCAAGCCGGATTTAGCCTTCGACATCTCAAAAGTCTACACCCAGCAGAATGCCTTTCAGGTTTTGGAAAACAGCTTCCTCGCTTCTGCATACACTCCGGCGAGCATGTCGAGCGACAATCTGAAAGGTTTGGCTCCCGCCATGATGTTCTATCTCGGTGACGTAAACCAGCAAGAGCCCGCCCTGATCAGCCGCTACGAAACGGTGATCCCCGAAATAAAGCGCGCGCTTACCGGCGACGCCGCGCGCTAGCCGTGTCCGCCAATCGGACGGACTCGTTCCTTAGCGAGAAATCAGGAATGAAATTCCTTCAATCACTAATCGTTAATTCGCTAAATGATTAGCGCCCCTCAACTACTCAACCCCTCAACTGCTCTACGCTAACCGTTTGCAGCGCAGGGTTGCTCATGTGAACCTTGTTGTTCACTTTTTGAATTCTTTAAAACGTTTCAGCGCTGCGCTTTTCATCATCGTGGTCGTCTTCATTGCCAGCGGCGTGCCGACGTTTTTGCGCACCTGGTCGGGGCGAAAAATCCCGGACGACTTCCTGGTGGTCTACTCAGCGGCCCGCGCAATGTCGAATCAGGTTGATATCTATGCCGGCACAGCCGGGATGTACATCTACTCGCCATTTCTCGCTTTCATCTTTCAACCTTTGGCAGCGTTGCCCGAACGGGCCGCTGCGATTGTCTGGTTGGCTTTGAGCGCGTCTATCATCTTCGTCGCGTCGCTTATCGCGGCGCGGAAAGTCACCCAAAGCTGGCGACTTGGGCAAAAAGAGACTGATCCTTCCATTCCGTGGTTGATTTCGGCGACCGCTCTTCTATTGAGCTTCACAAAAATCCGGAGTGATTTCACTTTGGGCCAATACGATTGCCTTATCCTTGTTGGTCTCGCCGGCGTCCTGTGGTGGATGGATCGTCGCCCTGCGCTCGCCGGCATCACAGCCGGCGCGACCGCGAACATCAAATATCTGGCTCTAATCTTTGTCCCGTACTTCCTCATCAAGCGAAACTATCGCGCCGCGGTCGCGTCGATTGTTTCGTTTTTGTTTTTTTTCACGCTTCCGGCTCTCGAAATGGGACTACGCTCGATCAAGACTTGCGCGATCGATGCCATTGCTGTCCTGAACAGGGTGGCAGACGTACCTGAGTTGATAAGTCTTACTGCAACGAGTCGGAGCGACGAACCTATTGTGAATTCTATCACATGGGATAACTCCGTTTCCCTGACCTCAGCAATCCTACGTGTCACTCGCTCACATGGAGTTCCCGATTTTATTGGCGCGAGCGTTATCGTCGTCCTGTTTGCGGCGATCGTGACGGCGATCGTGCTGATTGGCCGTCGCCAGGGGGTAAACCTTTTTCAACTGGCGACCGCGCAGACCACCTCGAGCCATCCCGGCACCGGGACCATCGAGTGGGCCGCGCTTATAGTTCTCGCCCTAGTTTTTGGTCCGCAAACAACGGCCCGTCACATGATTTTTCTGATCTTGGTATACACGGTTGCGATGGCCATAGTCCTCACTCAAGAACGGCGCGGCCCGCAAATCGTGTTGATCGTTTCAATGGTGGCCACAGCGGTTGCCCTCTCATTACCGTTTCGGGAAACTGGATTCCATCCCTCGCTCCTAGCTTTGAAATCAATCGGCACAGCGAGTTGGTGTGCCCTGGTGCTACTTCTTTGTATTGTCCGGATTGGCAGCCGGACAATCTCTGAACGGAGCGACTGGGATGAGTGACATGGCCGGTGGGTTGGGGTCACGACCCGGGTAGAGTGTTTAGCGGTCGAGCGCAACGGGAGGTGCCGAGATACAATGGAGCGAGTGGGACGAGCGATCCGGCAGCTGCCGGACTGCGAGGGAAGCAGTGAGCGATTGCGGGCAATGAGCGAGTTTCAACTTTGCTCAAGCGCAGCTTCCAAATCTTCCACAAATTTTGGCGACGATGATGTTGGGGTCGCAATGGTGGATCGATGTAACGATTTAACAACACGTGCGTGCGTGGACGCCGCCAAGTGGACTGGTCCGAGCCGGACTGGCGATTGGTCGCATGGTGAGGCGACCGAGCCGATTGGGGAATCGCAGCGTTGGTGGGAACCAACTTTACGGCGGGAGGTGCCGAGAGCAGCGAGCGCACCTAGGAAGCCGGGCACTGCGATTGGTATCGCAGAGTTTCCAGGATGATCGCGCGACGCTCGCCACGCGGTCTTCCGGCGAAGCTTGAACGTTCGCTCAGTCACTAACTCGCTAATTCGTCAGATGATTAATGTTTAGACACGGCCCCATTTCTCACCATTGCATTTTCCTTTCTAAGATCGAGATCGCTCGCTACTCTTTGAGTGCGCAACTTATGGCGCTGCCGCCGGCACGACGCGGGGTTTGAGCGCGTCCTGCATAAAGGCGTCAGCGTCCTTGCGGAATTGCACCAGCGACGGGTGATTGATGTAGATCATGTGCCCGGCTTCGTAGAAGGTCGTCCGCACGTTATCGCGGATGGTCGGATCGAGTTGCATTGCATGCAGCACGTGCTCGGCGGCGTAATAGGGCGTAGCGAGGTCGTAGTAGCCGCAGCAAACCCACAGCTTCAAATAGGGATTGCGACTCATCGCCTTGCGCAAGTCTTCGGCGACATCCAGATACTGGTTCTGCGCGACGTTGGCGTAGTTCCATGGGCGCACGTCCGCGATCATTTCGTAGGGCAAATCGCTCTCGAACTTTAACTCCCGCCGCAAGTAGTCGTTCATCATCGCGCTGTAAGGGCCCAGGACGGCTTCGTAGCTCGGATCGAAATCGTACTCCTCCGTGCCCGGCTCATAGCGAATGCCGGTGAAGCGCGCGTCGTAGCGGCCAATGGAACGGTTCTTATCCTTGAGCAAATCGAAAAAAAAGCGCCGCGCCGGGATCCGGAAATTCGACTGGGCGATGTTGTCTGCCGGTAAGCCAGTGAGCCGTGCGAGATTGCTCGCGAGTTCTTTGCGCTGATTTTGGTCGAGCTGATCCCCGCGATTCAGCGCGAGCAGGTACGGATTCGACGCGAAGTTTTCGCTTTGGCGTAGCACGTCGGCGAGCGGTTTGCTCTGCAAATCCGGCGGCAGTTTTTTGTGGTACCACGCCGCGGCGGTGTAGCTCGGCAAAAATAGCGGATATGGCCGGTCGTTACCCGGCGCGAAGCGTATTGCCGAAAAATCAAGCACGCTCGACACCAAGATGATGCCATTGACGTAGAAGCCGTAGCGCTCCTGCAAATAATCGCTCAACCCCGCCGCGCGCGTCGTTCCATAGCTCTCGCCGATGATGAACTTTGGCGATGCCCACCGCGCATTGCGCGACGTGTAAAGGCGGATGAAATCGCCCACGCTGGCCAGGTCTTCCTTGAACCCGTGAAACTGCTTCGGGTCTTCACCCGGCGCGCTGCGGCTGTAACCGGTGGAAACGGGATCAATGAAAACCAGATCGGTCGCATCGAGCCACGTCGCTTCGTTGTCCACCAGGTGATACGGTGGGAGCGGCGCTTCGCCGCGATCAGTCAATTCCGTGCGCCGCGGTCCGAGCGCGCCCAGGTGCAGCCACACGCTCGCGGAACCCGGCCCGCCGTTGAAGGAATACGTGATCGGTCGCTTTGCCGGATCGTTGCCAACGTCAGTGCGCGTGTAGGCAACATAGAAAACCTTCGCCTTTTGCTTCGGCTCGTCTTTGTGGTCTTTGTCCTTCTCTTTCGACTTATCGCCTTCCTTCGCTGGTGACGCCGCCGGCTCGCGCCCTTTCTCATCGTCGCCCTCTTCCGGCTTTTTCTTCTCGCTCCAATCGCGCATCACCATGTAACCCGCCGTCACGCGATACTGGATTGTCTTACCGCCAACGGTGAGCGTGTGCTCGGTCACGCTCGGCGGCGGCTCTTTCTCCTCGTCCTTGTCTTTATCTTTATCCTTGTCGCGATCCTTCGCATCCTTGCTGCCCGGCGTGGCCGCTTCAGAGGCGGATTGTGTCTCCTTGCCGGGTTTCACTTCCAATTCGCCCGGCACGGGTTTGTTCGTCTGCGCGCGAGCAAAAGGCGCGACGGCAAAACAAAGAATAGCGACGAGGGCGAGAGCAGGAGCGCAGGCACGAGGAGATTTCATCATCACCATTATATCATAAGTTGCTAAACGATTTTGCATGGGACGACAGTGTCCTCATCAAAGGAATAGACGGCACACATTCGGTGATACCCATCTGCGATAAGGAGCTTCCCATGGTTTGTGTCTCTGACCAGGAGCAGCGGCGATAGCTTCTTTCCTGCGGCAAGCTTTTTCTGATTTTTCCGGACATGCGAATTGGTTGCTCCCAACAAAGGTAAGCCCGAGGCGCGAAAGATATCTTTCGCCGCGAACGAGGTCATAGGCGCACGAGACAGGTCTTTGGCGTACTTCGCCGCGGTTTCCTCGTCATAAAGCAGAGTTAAATACGATTCCGCTGCCGGATAATCGTGTTTTTCAGGCTCACTTAGCCATTTCTTTTTGGATTTTTTGCCCATGCTGCCTCTTCAGATCGTTCGCAATTTGAAACTCGTTAGCTGCCCACGCTCGCTCGATCCTACCCTCGTCACTTTATTTTCTATGTCGCTCATCCCGCTCGCTCCATTCGGCAAACTGGGCGAGGGTGGACGGTCTTTTGCGCTCCATCAATGCCACCGGGGCTCGCGCCGATACCGCAAACGCTAACCGCTAGAATCGTTATGAGGTATTTCATTTCTCGGTTTTTCATCGTTTTTCCCCTAAACTTCCTTGTTGCGCCGTCTCGTCACGTCGTAGTTTCAACGAAGACTGGAAGCCTAGGCGAAGGAGGATCAACAACTCAACGTCTTTAACGATGTGAAGTTGGCGAACGTCCGCGAAGCGCGATGTCAAAAGTAAGGACTGACCCTATCTGTTTCAACTGTCATAAGCCCGATGAACCTGGAGCAAAAATAATTTATGGCGCATGTCGTTACCAATAAATGTCTGGGGTGCAAGTTCACCGACTGCGTGTTGGTATGCCCGGTGGCGTGCTTTTACGAGTTGGAGGGTCAACTGGTTATTCACCCAGAGGAGTGCATCGATTGCATGGCTTGCGTGGATGAATGTCCGGTGCACGCCATCTACGCCGAGGCGGACGTTCCGCCGGAGTTTCAATCCGACATTGAATTCAACGCGACCGAGGCCAGACGGGTAAAAGAGTCGGGCCAGGGTGCCATCGAGACGAAAAAGGATCCCTTGCCGACCGCCGCCCAAAGGAAAGCGGAATTGGGTTACTGAACGGATGTCAGGCCGATTCTGATTTCAGTTTGTCCCGTGGTCAGTGGTCCGTAGTCCGTTGTCAGGATTTCAGTGTTTGTATCTCGGGAGCTCCCGCAGCGCTCGACCGCTACCCGCGCGGCGTTACCGGCCATGTCGCTCGCCCCAGTCGCTCCATTCAGCTTGTCTAAGGGATGTTTAGATCTGACCCCGGTTTTGTTATTCTCTTTCCTTTAGATACGACCCGGTTCCGCTTGTTTGGGCACGCGTGATGCTAAAACGTAGTCGCGTGGCAAAACCGTTGAACATTCTTAGCGTTGATGACGAGTTTCGCGTCGCGCATGCCCTGGCGTTCGCGCTCAGTAATTCTGAGCGAAAACTGACCCTCGCGTCTAGCGCTGACGAGGCGCTGGCCAAGGTAAGTAACCATTCCGAGGCTTTTGATGTGGTCATTATCGATCACAAAATGCCGAAAGTGTCCGGAATCGAGTTAGTTCAACGTCTGCGCACGGCGCAGTTTGGTGGGAAGATTGTCGTTTTGTCCGCGCACCTGACCGACGAAAACCGGCGCGCCTACGCCGAACTCAATGTGAACACCATGATAACCAAACCGTTTGACGTCCACGAACTTCGCGGATTGGTCGACTCTTTAGCACACGTCGCCTAAGCGGTTCGCAGGGCGCGAACCTTACGGCGGGAGGGCGCGAGCTTTTTTGCGAATGGAGAGACGGGTCGAGCGACCCGCCTACGCCAACGCGCTACGGCGCGGCAGGCATAGAAGGTAAAGCGACGAGGGTAGGAGCGAGTGAGTGTGGGCAATGAACGAGTTTCAATCGGTCTAGGGGAGCCGGCGACTCGGTTGTGGTGAATGAAGCGCGTGGGACGCGCGACATAGAAGGTAAAGTGACAAGGGTAGGAGCGAGAGAGCGCGGGCAGCGAACGAGTTTCAAAACCGAGCGGGAGCTCAACGCGTCTATCAACATCTCGCCAACTCAACGTCTCAACTGCTCAGCTTCTTCTGTCAGCGTTCGCGTCGCGCCCATAGCATGAGCGGAGGCGGAAGTAAGAAGCTGTCGAACGAAGGAGGCAACGTCCGCGAAGCGGTATGTCAAATGTTTAGATACGACCCCATTTCACACCCTTTGTGAATGGAGCGAACCGGGAGGCCGCGGGATAGATCACACAACCTGAGCGGCGAGGGTAAGAGAGCGGGAGGCGACCGAATCAAAGCTTTCGGAGTTTAGACGCGACCCCATTTTTCCCATCGTCATATCTTGGCTTTCATGCATTCGCACTTTGATGTAAAATCTGCGCATGAGCACGGTGACTGAGATTCGGGAAGCGATCCGCAAATTGCCGCCACGGGAGGCGTGGAAATTGGCGGAGGAACTTCGCGAACATCTCGACGCGCTTTGGGACAAACAATTCGAAGAAGATGTGAAAGCAGGCCGGCTTGATGCGGTGATCGCGCGGGCTCGCGAGGAACACACCGCGGGCAAAACTCGGCCGATGGATGAAATCGTCCGGGACGAGTGAGTTTTGGCAGCTCTATCGAGAGTTGCCAGATCCGATCAGACAAGTTGCGCGCCGCACTTATCGACTCTGGAAGGAAAACCCGCGTGCTTCAACGCTGCGCTTCAAGAAAGTGCGCGATGTTTACTCGGTGCGAATAGGAACCACAGGTTATCGCGCCATTGCCGTGGATGTGCCGGACGGATTTTTGTGGATCTGGATCGGCCCACACGATGCGTACGAGCGGTTGTTAAGTCAGTGATCGCCCGTCACGGGTTACCCTCGTAGCGGCGAATAGTTCCAGCCTGCGCGTTTGTTAGTTGCTCCAGCTGACTTCCCGGTCAGTCCGCCGTCAGTTGTCCGGTTGTGCCACCTTGTAATTCCGCGGTTTTCTCTGCAAATGTCAAATGTTTAGACACGACCCTACTTTTTTCCCCGGTTCAAAGGATTTTCATGGCCCTTTCAATTTCCCTGAGCGTCTTGCGCGAAATCCCGCCCTTTCTTTTCTTCGCCAATTGTTTCTGTAACTTTTCAACCTTCTCGCGCACTCGTTTTTCCGACTGCTCCTTTTCCAGTTCCAACCGTTCGCGCTCGATTTGCAGCCGCTCCGCGCTGTGATTGCCCTTCCGAAGCTCGACGATGTCGGTGCACATTTCGCGTAGTAGACGCCATCCTTCCCGGCCCCCAGTTTCTGCCACGCGCCGCGTAGCCACGGCATAACGCGCCACCAGCCAGAGCGCCAGCGTGTCGGTGAGCGACGCGCGACCTTCCGCGTTCCACTCCGTCGCATCCTCGCCAAGCCGTTCGGCAATTTCGAGCGCCTCCTGCTTTGCCAGCCAATCGCGATAGCCGCCTTGTTTCCATTCGGAAAGATTCTGCTCCCGGATGGCTTTCCCGCCGAACTCCGCGGCCACGATGGCCTGCACCTCGGGCAACCCGTTGAGCCACACGACGAGCTTTTTTCCTTCCTCGCCTTCGTCCAGGCGGCGATTCAATTCCTGTCTGACAGTGAGGGGGAGCCGGGCGATTTTTCCGTTTCGCGTTAGGTTCATAGGTCGGATTCAGTCGGATTCAGTCGGATCGAACGGGTGGCGCACCTGCCGGCGGAGTTCATCCAGCGCGGCTTTGGCTTCCGGGTGCTTGTCCACATAGACCTTCAGCGTTTCCAGCCCGATGGTGATCTTGCGCTTCCCTTTCAAGTCCGCGTCTCGCGAGGCGACTGTCATGCCCCACCTCTCGCGCTTCAGCTCAGAAGCGCCAGACCGGCAAACGCCACGCTATTTGCCGGGTGATCGCCGTTCCCAGGACAAGGGCTTTTCCGTCGACGGAAGGAAGGGAAACAACCGGCGAAAAACCTGTCTCGCTTCTCGCCGTGCGTCGTTCCATTTCGTGGCGTCGAGCCATTTCCGTCCGGCAAATTGCTTGGTTTCCCAAATCATAAAGCGCGCGTCATGGCGAGGGTTGAGGATGTGGAACAGCTTGAAACGCGACAGCAACCGCATCACGGCGAGTCGCGTCAGTTGAGCGCGCACGTCACCCGGCTTGCGCCCTTTGTTGCTGGGCACTGGGATTTCGCGCGGTCGGTTGTGCTTAACCCAACGCCGGAAGTAGTTCGCAATCTCGTCGTTCGTAAAACACCTCCACGCGATATCAACCAATAGAGTTTCCCCAAAACCCCAGCGGACTCCCGGATGGATCGGCTCAATGTCGGGCGGATCGGAAAGCGTGAGGAAATTGCCCTTGTCGTCGCGCCGTAAGCAGCCGCGTTCCCACGTTTTCCGTTGCTCGTCTTGCCCGTCGGCAATTATTTGACACACTTGCGCAATGTCTTTCCCCCATGACTAGTGCGCCAGCTTGATTGGCACGATGTCGAGTTGCTCAACATCGTGCCCGATGTGAGCGCGATATTTCCGCTCGTCTTTGGTGAGCGATTGCCACGGCGCAGGAAAACCTCCGGAGATTGGTGGCGCGTCCGGATGACGGTAGTTTGGTCTTGCGCGGTCTTCCGACTGCCAAGTTTGGCCCGGTCCGAACACGCACCCGGCAATGAACACCTTCGCTGGGTAGCCGATACTTTGGATTTGATCCGTGCGCGCAAACAGCTCATCGCTTGCCTTGTCGCGCTTGCCTCCTCCCGCCGACCATTCGCGATAGCGTTGCAAGGTGTCCCGGATGAACGCCGATTCGCGGGCATATTCCCAGTAACAGCAACCAACCAGCTCGCCGGCTGGTACCTCGCTGAAGTCCCAATCCTCGCGTTGTAGCGATGGCATAGTGCTTAGTTGCGTTTCAGGTCGGCTGCGATTTGACTCATTCGCTCCCGCTCGTTTCGGCCTCTCGGCTTAACCCATCTATGTCGCTCGCATCCCTGCGGCTCCATTCAGCGAACTGGGCGAGGGCGGCTTGGAGGCCTTCCACAATCTCAAGGCTACATTTCATCCGCGTTGCTCGCGTCAGGCCGGAGCACCTTCTCAATCAGATCCCATCGATCACGATACTGGGAGATGCCCCATCCAGTGATGGATTTGTGTGGCGGTAAATCAACTATCCGAACCGTGTTATTTTTGTGTGACTGACCTTTCTTGCCCGGAGTCGACAGCCAAAGTTCGTGTGCTTTCGAAACATTCTTAGCCATGTCCTCAGATGGAATAACATAATACTCGAATGGCTTGTTCGAACCAGCCAAAGGAATGCCACCTAACACCCAGAAGAACGTCGGCCCTACATTCTTCATCGCTTTCATTCCAACGCTGCAAGCTCTGTTTCCTGGAACAAATGTCTTAACTTGAATATGGGCGAAACATGTTCCTTTTTGATTGCTGCATAGGATGTCGACGTTTGGTGTATTACCAAGAGTGACAACAGCAGAGTAACCCCGGCGGCAAAGTTCCCCCGCGATAAAGAACTGACTTGCGTTCCCTCTTGAAGACTTGTCATGAAGATCCTGATCGTCGATTGGCATGGGATCTACTTCTTCAAATCATTACCGATTTCGGCGAACTGGGCGAGGGCGGCTTGCCTCCTTCGCTTAGGCTACGGCGCGCCAGGGGAGGTCTTCGACATTTCGGCGGCGATGTGATGTCTGGGTTTCTCACGCCGCAATGCGTTGTGGCATCTCGTCGTAAGTCTTGCCATTGAGGCGGCGGCCGGTGATGTGTTTCCGAACTCCACCCCACTGCTTGAAGAAAAACGGAACTTCCTGCTTGCGACATGCTCGGAAGATCTCGCGCACCCATACAGTCTTCATTGGACGTGCAAATGGACCAGATTCGCCGCCCACGATTACCCAATGAATATCGGTTAGATCGATGCCTGCGAGCGAACCTATTAGCGGCTCGCAGGAAAGAAAGCGCACGGCGGCGGGTACTTTTCGCAGCTCGTCCACCCGCGATAGGACTCGTGCATCCTCGACGCTCACGCCCATCCAAACATTCGGTGGCCAATCAACTTGCGCAGCGACGCTTCGCAGTCGCTCGCTTCGCTTGGTTAGAATTTGAAACGTGTGTTGTGCACAATCCTGCATCGTTGCAAAAACACGCCGGATGAAGTCAAGCGGAACGTCCTCGTGAAAAAGATCGCTCATCGAGTTCACAAAAATCATTCGCCCCGTCGACCACGATCTCGGCAGATCGACGACGTCATTGTGCAGCGTGAGCCGGAAGCCATTTAGATATCGTCGATTCCGCATCGCCTGCAGGCGTAACGCGAGCCGCTCTGCATAACAGTTTTTGCAACCAGCGCTGATCTTGGTGCAACCCGTCACCGGATTCCACGTCGCCTCTGTCCATTCGATATGCGATTTGTCGGCCATTAGTTGCTAAACGGCTTAAGCAGATGATTCGCTATTTTCAAAGCTGTTTTTGCGCCGACGGGGTTCGATGCGGCAAAACAAAAGAGATATATCGGAACATTCTTGGAATTGCGAAGCACCGCGGGTTTCGGATGCACGGCGTGGAAAACAGTCCTTAGTCGCTCCACTAAGAAATTTTTCACCGCGCGCCAATCAGCGTGACGTTGCGTGGTACTTATTTCACCTTCGAAAAAATCGGCTTGGATCGAGGTGATGTAAAACTGCTTTTTCCACGAGGAAGTACCGAAAATCTTGTCCAGGCGTGATCGCCATTCGGGCGGTGGCTCTGAGCCTTTCATTAGGAGCCTCATTACGGCTTGTCCGAGCGGAAATAAGAACCAAAGATCGATCGCATTCGTGCTGCCGAGCGCCCGAATCGTTTCCCATTCGACCTGCATTCCGTAAGGATCCAGAAACACAACCGCGCGATGCGTTTTCCAATCCGTAGATCGGGCAAATTCCAAAAGCTTCTTGTTTGCGTCGCCATGGCGAATAGAGATTCGATCTCGCGCATCCGAATTGCGTTTGAGTTTTTCTAGGTCGGCTATCCGCTTTGCCGACTTCTCTATAAAAAGATATTGGTGGAAAGAATGGCGGACCGCTCTGGCCGCACTTCCCTCGAGGAGTTTTGCGGTGGATCCATCCTCGTCCGGGTCAACGTGATGTTGAATCACGCCCGTCCCGGCAAAAGCATCGACGTAAATGGTTTTAAAGAATTTCGCTCGCTCGTTCGCGCGAAAGATTTGGCAGTAAGCAGCGAGATATTCGTCGAGAATCTGAAGCTTCTGTTGAGTCCAGTCTCCTCCAAATTCTTGGTTAGTCATCTTGTTCGGGGAGAATCAACCTCATTTTCACCTGTTATTTGCTTGCTAGCTATCCTCAAAGTAATCGCTGTCGATCTTCTTGACGCTGTAGGCGTGTTCTTCGGAAACGCCGATGCCGTGTTCGATCATCAGCTCGGCTAAGCGACGGCCATCGATAAGAATCACTTTGTTATGCACGCCGGCGGCGTATTCGTTGGCGTTATCGTGAAAGGCACTCGTGGTGATGAAGATCCCTTTGTTTGCCTTTTTCCCAGCTAATGCACCAACAAAGCTCTGAATTTCGGGCCGACCGACATTGGTCTTCCAACGCTTTGCCTGAATGTAGATCACGTCTAAGCCAAGTCGGTCCTCATTAATGACACCGTCAATTCCTTCGTCACCAGTCTTTTGAGTTACCGCTGCAGCTTCCTTCCGCGAGCCGCCATAGCCCATTGCTACTAGCAGATCGAGGACTACCTGCTCAAAACGGAATGGATCGACTTTGGCAAGCTGAGCGCGCAGGTCGCTGATCAAGGTCTCGCGTAACTCCGTGAACGCACTCTCAATCCTCTCTTCAGGCGTAGCTTCCTCATCATTCAGTGGCGCTGGCTGCACTACGTTAAGAGCTTTCGTTCGAGCAGCCGTCAGACCGCGTTGCTTTTGCTCCAGCATGAATTGTTTGAAGGGCTCAAAACGCATTAGGAATTGTCGATCAATCTTTGGCGGCGGGTTTTTGAGCACTTCTTTGCCAGTGGATGTGATAAGCAGAGTGGCCTCACGCGGCAGTTCTGCCAAGGCGGCTCTCCGCAGATGAAAGCCAGCCCAGCCAAGTCGATTCCGCAGATATGTAGATTGAGTGCTCGGTAACATCGCGTTCCGTTCCTCCTCGGTTAGGTGAAAGTGATCTGCAATACGTGGTGCGAGATCGCGATAATGGTGTTCCGCTCCATCGCTCAACAACTGGAGCAGCGGCAGCATCATCTCGTCGTATTTTGGTATTGACATCGGTTAAGTATGTTTTGGCTTGCCAAGTATCATCCAATGCTTGAGAAGCGCCGCCAAATCCTCGATCCGCGATTCATCGGTGGATCGGCTTCGCGCAAGTTCATCAGCGCGCTGATCGATGCCTAAAAGCCGCCGCGATAATTCGACTGCGAGGTTTTCTGCAGGATTCGGCAAGGAAAGATCTCCGCGAATTCCAAGCTTGCCGAGTTGATAAACGATTTCTGCATGCGCACGACTGGGACAGTTGAGCCACGCCGCACGGGCGCCTTTTCTACCACTGAAAAATACGGTCGCTGCGTCAAGCATATCGTCGGCGTCAGGAAGTTTGGGATTGCCGTCTGGTATCGTAACGGGCCAATCGTGAGCAAAGTTGCTTTCAACCCACTCGGCGATCGGCAGTCGTTCATCGTTGGTAAGTGCATCCCAAATATCGACCGCGAGTTCGTCAATTCGAAAGCCTCGCCCTTCTGATTTCGCACGTTGTTCCTGCTTCTTTATTTCGACAATCCGAATCTCACGAAAGTGTTTCGCTGTTTCGAAGTAAAGCTGATCACAAAGCCTTTCACGCGCTGCACGATCAGCGACGCCGATCAATTCGAATACCGCAACATCAAGATCGCGGCGATCGCTCATCTGCAACTCAGCAGGCAAGTTGATCGGTGATTCTTTCAACTTCGCAGCCCGCTCGGAAGACCGACAAGCCATGAATTCCTCCTCGACCAGCGGCTGTGTATCGCGCTTGCAGAGGCGGTCGAAAGCATCGGTGAGCTTAGCGGCAACCTCGCGCGTTGCGTAGCGGGGGTCCGGGATTTCAAGGAGATTTACGTCAATGACCTCCGTCTTTAGGTTGCCTTCAGTACCTGCATAACGGCCGAAGTAAATTTTGAACAGGGCAACCATCGTGGAATTCAAAACTGCCGCCACAACCTTGGGCGGTCGTAGCTTTTCGTCGATGATGGTTACATCATACAAATTGCAATTCACAATCAGCCCGGTCGAATTGAATGCGACGATATGGCGATATTGCTGGGACTTCGGCCACACGAGATGGCCCGGTTTTGTGTAGGTCAAATCGTACCAAGGGTTGCGTGCGGCACATGTTGAGCGCTTCGGTACTGGAACAGCTCTACTTTTCTCGGATGCAAATGACGTTTTTTCGCCGTACCGAAGATATCTTGCGACATGGGTGCTATGCAGATCCTTGAGCTGTTCGGCAACCACTAAGATTAAGTGCTTCAGTGAACCCGTGTTGATTGTCGGCCCATCAATTTCCATTAGACTATGTACTTCGGGTGCCAAATACTCCGATTCAATCGGATGGACTGTTCCATTTCCGGCCATGATTAGCTTTACTCTGCCCGTCTCTACTTCTGAGCGCTTGCAATGAGAATATATGGGAGCGTCTTTCCAATCCGTCGTCGTGGGATAATTCTTTAGAAACTTGGCGCTGACATCTCGCGGCATGAAGAACGCGTCACAGCCACTTTTGACGCCAAACCGGATGGCTGCAATTTCTCCAAATTGAATAAACCGATTCCCGTATCGCTGCATGATTTGGAAGTACAGATCGGGGGCACGTAGATATTTGCCCCATTTCCCGCCGCCATACCCACTCGGCAGGACAGTGCCGAATGCATCTTGAGTGGTTTCGTTATCTTCGTCGATCTCATCGTCCTCTTCGCGATCACTTTCCATTTCGGAGATTGATTCTTTGTCTGCGTCCTCACGCTGTTTTTGCAATTCGAAAAGCCGCGCCACACGCAGACCTTCGCTCCAGAGTTCAGATTGGCTTTTAACAATGATGCGAAAATTGGATCGGACAGTGTCCTGCTTAGTATCGGTGACGAGTTTTCGGAATCCCTCCGCAGCCTTTTGTCGCGAGCTTTCGTCAACTCGCTCCCCTAAGATCGCTCGCAGCGGAACTGTCAGTCGGACAAATTTGATGGCATTCAACATTCGTTCCGTTTCGTCTTTGCAACGTTGCATGATTACGGCGCACGTTTTCACGCGAGCATCTTCAAACCAAGGCTCAGCTGTGCTCTCGAGGATCACGTTAATACGAAAATTACGCAGCGCCCACTCTTGTAGCGCGAAGCCGTATTCAACATCGAGCCAGCTTGACGAAACAAGAAACCCAAACCAACCGTCGTCGCGCAAAAACGAAGCAGCGTGAGGCCAAAAGTAGCAATGCAGATCGCTTCGGCCGCTCAACTTCAATCCGGGCCACGCTCGCGCGCATAGCTCGCGCATGTACTCCTTGGTGTGAGTTTCCTTAACGCCTTTTTGCCCACGTCGCGGAATTGACTCTTGCCGGACATAAGGAGGATTTCCCACTACGGCATCGAGGATGGAAAGCTCGATCGGCTCTTTCGTTCTTTCGCCTGAAAGACCCCCGGGCAAAATGCAAAACGGTTTGTCCTTCTTTATTTCAAAGAAGTTTTTGCGAGCGATCCGCGGATAGTTCTCTTCGTCGGTGATGTCGCGAGCTGCCAGATTGAGCGTTGCAAGATGTGCTGCAAAGACTGCAATATCCGCGCCGTAGATTTCGCGCAATCGTTGTTGATGCGTGACGCTCTGGTCTTTTAGCGCTTTGCGATAATATGCACGGACCAAAAAGCTACCGGAGCCACAGGCAGGATCGAGAACAACAGCATCGCCCTTGCGGATGCAAAACGAGTTCACTACATCAACTAGATCTTCGCTTGTGTAATATTGTCCGAACTTGTGTCGTTCCTCGGGCGCGATAAGCCGTTTGAATATTCCGCCGAGAACATCGGTTCGAATTTCCTTGAAATTAAACGGCTTCAAGTTGCCGAGCACTGAACGCCAAGCATCCGCAGAATCTGGATGCTGAAAGATTAGCGGACCGGCCCAGTCTTTCTCGCTGGGATAAAAAATCGTTTCGTAATCGCCAGATTCATCGATCGCCCGTTGAAAGGTAGTGTTGAAATAAGCGTTCATCTGCGCCGGCGTCTTCGCGCTCGATCGCAATTCCAGACGTTTGAGATTTTCCAATTTCGTCCGAACGGCTTCGTAAAAAATCAAACGGTTTGCAAAAACGTAACAAACCGACCTTGCCGCGCGATCGACGAGCTCCCGCCACCCTTCAGGTGTGCGAATGACGAGCCAGCCCTGCTCCCGCGCCATCCATTCCTGCAAGTGTAGGTCGAATCCTTTGTCGGACCCCGACTTCGCGAGCAAAAATTCAGAAGTGAGCTTCACAGGCCATGAGATATGGCTGTTAAAGGCGCGAATAAAATACTCATCCGGTGCCATGCCCCAATCTGGTTTTGCGCCGGAAACGATCTGAGCGAATTCCGTGAAGAACGCGACTACGAATGCTTGAAGGCTTACTTCAACCGCGGGTCGCCCAACGTCATCGGGCGACTGAAGGTTGAGTCCGAGATCGTATTCCTGGATGCGTTTCTCGTACAGCGATTTATCCCAAAGACTCCGATCAAAGAGCACAAGTTTGTTCACGTTCCAAGTGAAGAAAAACTGCGCCTGCGCTTGATCTGCCTTGCGATACGCGTCTTCGACTAACGCGTGGTGATAAGGATCACGTCCTTCAAACGTGCCCGGCAGCTTAACCTCGCCGGCTAGTACCAGTTTGCCGCTTTTGTCATAAACACGAAGGTCGGAGCGTTTTCGTGTTTTCTTGAGCGTCTCTTCAATGTCGACCCGCTTAAACGGCAAATCCGCATGCTCTCGAAAAAGTTCGTCTGTCCAAGATTTGACCCGACTGCAGAACGTTACCTCGTGTGTTCGGATGTCCGCTGGAGCCATTTCAGGGGAGAAGCTAACCGAGGCGTTGTAAATTAGAAATTGGGGAAAATGAAGCAATTTCGGAGGACGTAAAAGCTTCGCACACGTCCCGGGGGCGCGTAAAAGCTCCGCTCACGCGGTTGAAAGCGGACACCGGAAACCGGAAGCGGTAACCTCGATTTTGAAACTCGTTCGTTGCCCACACTTACTCGCTCCTACCCTCGTCACTTTACCTTCTATGTCGCGCGTCCCACGCGCTCCATTCACCTGATTACGGCGTGCCCAATTTTTTCAGGCGAGCGCACCCGTAGATCAATCCGCCGATCAGAATGAATCCGAGCGCGCCGCCAATGACTTTTAGCCGAAACACGAGAGAGCCTCCTCCCATGTCCGGCGGAGGGATCGTCGCGATGATCATTGCAAACAAGGTCACGATCATACCGCTCAAGCCGGTGAGCCATGCGCCAATCGATCCGCCAGGCGACAGCACAACGTCACTGGCGTTCTCGCCGCGTCGGCGATGAATCAAAAAGACGATGAACAAATAAAGGTAGGGGATGAAATAAATTAGAATCTGTGTGTCGAGCAGGATCAGATAAACGTCCTCGACGTTCGTGCCTTTCCCGAGGACCGAGGCCAACAGAAATATCGTCCCGAGCGTCGCTTGAACGAGGATCGCGACATACGGCGTATGCCAGCGCGGATGCACGACTCCGAAAGCTTTCGGGAAATAGCGATCCAGCCCGATCACGAATGCCATGCGGGCCGGCCCGATCAGCCAGGCGCCGACGCTGCCGAGATTACCGATGGTGTAAAGTGCAGCGCAGAGCGGAGCGATCCACGCCAGCGCCGGGGAAATGTTATCGGCGCCAGCCTTGATCGCCTGTAGAAATCCTGAGACTACGTTGACATCCTTGTTAGGCAGGCGCCACAGGACCGCGGCTGTTCCGAGAATATAGACAACGGCGATGAACGGCGCGGAGATGAAGATCGAGCGAGGCAGATTGCGCCGTGGATTTTCGACCTCGTCACCCATCGTCGAGGCCAACTCGAGCCCCGCGAACGCGAACGCGATCGAAGCCAGCAGGTTCAACGCGGGGAGATTGTTTAGATCGGGCTTCAAAGTCGCCAAGCTGAGTTCGTTAGCCGGAGGAGCGGTCATCGCGCCGTAAACGCCCAGCAAGATCAGAATGAGCCCGGGGACGTACGTGCCGACGCCGCCGGCGTTTTGCAACCATTTGCCCGTGCCGAGGCCGACGATGTTTATCAGGGTGGCGATCCACAGCGCGCCGAGCGCCACCGGCAGCACATATGCCCAACTATCACTCAGCCCGCTCTCACTCTTCCCGAAGATAAAAGTCGCAATAACCGCGGCTGAAATCAGCAGGTTCGGGTAATAGAGGACATTGTTGATCCAGTAACACCAGCCGCACAGAAACCCATGACCTTCGCCCAACGCATGTTTCGTCCAGAAATAAACGCCGCCCTCTTTCGGAAACCGTGATGACAGCTCGATCACGGCCAATCCCTGCGGGATGAAGAAAAAGACGGCGGCGATCAACCACATCAGCAACGACCCGGGACCGAATTTCGCCGTTGTCCCAAGGTGCCTGAGACCCAGGACGGCGACCAGATTAAACAGGATGAGATCGCGCAGTTTGAGCGCGCGTATGAGGTGCGGCTTCGTTTGTGTCCTCTCCGTACGCATAAAACTCGAAAGGATAAACTATAGCGGAATCGCGTCAGGATCAGAGATCAGAGGGCAGCCGCCTTCACTAATTACGGCGAAAGCTTTCGCGAGCGGGCGGCGAGACCTCGATTTTCACCAAAATCAAGTCGCCGGCTTCCCTAGACTGATTTGCAAGAACTCACAGCCTCCCGCCGTAAAGTTCGCGCCCTGCGAACCGCAGAGGTCAGAAGTCAGAGGACAGCGGGCGGAGGACGTTATTTGGAAACAATGCTGTGAGTGCCAATAGAAAAAGAAACCACAATGTCATGATCGATGACAAAGAGAACGCGGTATTTGTCGGTGACATAAAGGTCAAAAACTTGGTGTCCATGCCAGAAGACGCCTGTGAGTTTGTGACTGTGCAACGAAGAATGCCGCCAGTTCGCTGAGAAGAGGGCGAATTTAGCGCGAGCAGCTCGCTTGATTTCGGGAGGGAGGTTTCGAAACTCTCGCTTAAATCCAACGGTGCGGCGATAGATCACAAGTCTTCGACCGCATCGTCCATCGCGTCGTGATCCCTGGGCTCGATCGGGTCATTTTCATGTTCCTTGACGTCCTTGAGATCCTTCGTGGTGGGTTTGCGCGCCGGAACGGTGGCGGCAAAGAATATCGGGTCGAACGGCACGTTCTTCCTTTTCCCCTTCGCTTTGGCGACCGGTTTCATGACAAAAGAAAATAACCGAGCAGATAGAAAAGCGCAATCTTGCGGGAATTCCGCGATCTAATCCCATAATCGCTCCGTGCTCGGTAAAGGCATAGGGTCGACCGCGACGTCCTCGTGACTTGGACTTGAGGTGCCAATTTGGTACTTCAAGTTTTCCCATTCACGGGAAGAGATTTGAAACATGAAATCTCGCGGAAACCGGTCAGCGTTGCGTTTCACAGCACGATTTAATGACTTGGTTTCCACGCCGTACACCCGCGCCAGATCAAGTCCAACATGACCTTTTGTCCTCGAACCTCGCGGATGAGTTCATCCAGTCGCGGGACATTCGCCAACTGTTTCCTCTTTTTCACGCTAGACGATTCACCATTATCTAATACGGGAAATGGCAGGGGAAGTTCGGATCAGAGATCAGAGATCAGAGGGCGGAGGACGGAGGCCGGAAACCTCGATTTTTACGAAAATCGAGTCGCCGGCTTCCCTAGACTGATTTGCAAGAGCTCACAGCATCCCGCCGTAAAGTTCGCGCCCTGCGAACCGCAGTGGTCAGAAGTCAGAGGACAGTCGCCACGGCGACTTCGTCCGTTGGCGAAGAGGACGGAGGGCGGAAACCTCGATTTTCACCAAAATCAAGTCGCCGGCTTCCCTAGACTGATTGAAACTCGTTCATTGCCCACACTCACTCGCTCCCACCCTCGTCACTTTACCTTCTATGTCGCGCGTCCCACGCGTTCCATTCGCAAGAGCTCACAGCCTCCCGCCGTAAAGTTCGCGCCCTGCGAACCGCAGTGGTCAGAGGGCGGAGGACGGAAGTCAGGGGTGAAATCCAATTCGTTTCCCGGCCGGCGCGGGCGGCGCGATGAGCTGCTTAATTGCAGCGAAAACGGTCGCGAATTTTTCGTCGTATTTCTTCTCCAAATTCTCGATCTTGCGGGCAAGATCAGCGTTGCTGTCCATGAGCCGGCGAAGTTGCACAAACGTTCGCATGATCGCGATGTTGACCGCGACGGCGCGTTCGCTACGCAACACGCTGGAAAGCATCGCTACGCCCTGTTCTGTAAAGGCGTAAGGGCGATAAACCCGCCCACGGTGTTTTCGCGAACTCATCACAGTTTGTGATGAGTTGGGCTTTTTGTGTCGCGATGCGGCCAGAAACTGTGATCTGATGTTTTCATATTCCCGGGTGGAAAGTTGAAACATAAAGTCCGGTGGAAAGCGCTTGCGATTCCGAGCGACGGCTTGATTCAGGCTGCGCGGCTCCACGCCGTAAAGCATGGCCAGGTCTGCATCCAACATCACCTTCTCCCCGCGAATAAAGAAAACGAATTGCGCGACGTTTTCCGGTTTCAGGATGATTGCCATGCGCCGTGGGGGGAGAAGCTAAGCGACGCAGCCTAAATTAGAAATTGGGAAAAATGAAGGAGAAAAGGGAGGACGTGAAAGCTTCGCACACGTCCCGAGGTTGTGAGACGGAGAAAGCGGCCGCCTTCGTCCGGCAGCCGCGGGACTACGGCGTGCCGGAGGAGCTTTCGGTTAATCGTTATCAGTTAAGTGTTGTTGGGAGAACGAGCGACTGAACTAATTTTTGATCCAGCGAGAGAAGTTCGTTCATTTGATCGGAAGATGAAGGATTCGCTATCGTTCACTCCAGCTTGGCGCGTCTTCAGCGCGATCGAGCTTGTGACCGGCGCGGCCATTGTCATCGGGCATAATGTTTATCACGTTGTCCCTAACGAGGTGCCGATCTTGTTTGTGATTGGCTTGCTCTCCGTCCGACTCCGGGATGGCCGTTGGTCCGCGATTGGATTCAAACGACCAGAATCGTGGAAGTGGATTGTCTTAATCGCCCTCTTTGCCGCGGTGCTAAGGGTTGTGCTCGGCAATGTTGTTATCGAGCCTTTGGCGACGCATTTCTGGCCGCCAATCCATCCTCCGGCCGGGGCAGAGCATATCACCGGAAATCTCAAGCTGGCGTTGCTCTACTTGCTTATCGTCTGGACTTTCGCCGCGTTTGGCGAAGAGATTTCGTACCGCGGTTATCTCACGATCCGCGCGGCGGACATCGGCGGAAGGTCCGGCGCTGCTTACTGGATCGCGACGATCCTGGTGTCAGTGCTGTTTGGTTACGGTCATTATTATAAAGGACCAACCGGGATTCTCGATTCGAGCGTAGCCGGTTTGATCCTGGGATCGGCTTATATTTTGGCTGGACGCAACCTTTGGGTCGCTGTTTTGGCGCACGGATTCATTGATACGTTCGGCGTCGTGGCAGCGTATCTTGGTTGGACGGATTGACCGGAGATCGGAAAGCGGGGAGAAGAAGTTGAGGACGTAAAGGCTTCGCCCACGTCCCGAGGAAGTTGAGGAAAACTGAAAGCGGAAGCGCGGATTTCGGATTGCGATTGCCGCCTAATCAACATCACGCGACGTTTTATTAGTAATGTCGATTGTTTCATCGGTTGTTTCGGCGCTTTTTGGTCGACCACTCGCGACATCTGAATCGCGCGGGCAAGAGATCGGCGTGCTGAGCGGTGTGCCGGTGCTCGGGCTGGACGCGCTCTCCTCGGCAGCGTACGGGCCGGAAGCGGCGCTGGCGATTCTCATTCCGGCCGGGGCTGCTCGGGCTACAGTACCTGCCGGCAGTCACCGCTGTCATACTCGCGCTGCTCGCGATCGTCTATTTCTCCTACCGGCAGACGCTCGCTGCCTACCCGAATGGCGGCGGCTCGTACATTGTCGCCAGCGCAAACCTGGGCAGATATGCTGGTATCGCCGCCGCGGCGTCGTTGATGCTGGATTACCTCTTGAACGTAGCGGTCGGAATTTCCGCCGGCATTGGTGCTCTGGAATCGGCCATCCCGTGGCTGCAACCGCATACGCTCGCCGCGTGTCTGGTGGCTCTGGTCTTGATAACGATGGTGAACTTGCGTGGCGTGCGTGACGCCGGGACGGCGTTCGGTTTGCCGACGTATGCGTTTGTGGTGACGCTGATGATCGCGATAGGTGTGGGCCTCTTACGGTCGATCATGAGCGGCGGGCACCCGAATGCGATCGTCCCGCCGCCAGCGGTGATGATGAGTCCAACCAAAGCGGTGACGTTCTGGCTGCTGATTCGATCTTTCGCGAGCGGGTGCACGGCGATGACCGGCGTGGAAGCTGTGAGTAACGGGGTGCCGCTGTTCGCGGAGCCACGGGTCAAACGCGCGGAATGGACGTTGACAATAATCGTGGCCACTCTCGGCGTTTTGCTCGCTGGCATCGCCTACCTGTCGCGCGCCTATCACATCGGAGCGATGGACCAGCAGCAGCCTGGTTATCAAAGCATCCTTTCGCAGGTGGTCTCAGCAGTGTTAGGACACGGAGCGATTTATTACATCGCGATCGCGAGCGTGCTGTCTGTGCTAATCTTGTCCGCGAACACGAGTTTCGCTGATTTCCCGCGCGTGTGCCGATTGCTGGCGGAAGACGATTTCCTGCCAGCTGGCTTTGCCAATCGTGGCCGGCGTCTCGTTTACTCGTTAGGGATCAGCGTTCTCGCGGTGTTTTCCGGCGTGATCCTCATTATTTTCGGCGGGATTACCGACCGGTTGATTCCACTCTTCGCTGTCGGTGCCTTCGGCGCGTTTACCTTATCGCAGGCCGGGATGGTCGCACACTGGTGGCGAAAACGCGGGCCGGGCGCACGTGTTTCACTTTTAATTAATGCTTTGGGCGCGAGTGCCACGGCGGCCACGCTGGTGGTCATCATTGTCGCGAAGTTCGTTGAGGGTGCGTGGATCGCACTGATCGTCGTCCCTGGACTAATCATGCTCTTCCTCGGAATTCATCGGCATTACCGGCGCGTTATGCGCGAGATCAAATGCCCAGCCGACCTGGAACTCTTCGGCAAGATGCCACTGACGGTGATCGTACCGATCGAGGGCTGGGATCGCGTGACCGCGCGAGCGCTGCACCTGGCGGTGCAGATTTCTGACGACATCACGGCTGTATATGTTTGCGCCGCGCAGTCGTCCGGCGGTCTGCCCGCGGCTTGGAACCATCATGTGGTCGCACCAGCGAAAGAAAAGGGAATCGAGCCGCCCCGTTTGAAGATCATCATTTCGCGTTATCGGCGGTTCTTGCAACCGCTGCTGGATTATGTCCAGGAGGTGAAAAAGGAAAAGCCGGACCGACTAATCGCGGTCGTGATTCCCGAGCTCGTGCAGACGCACTGGTATGAATACTTCCTGTACAACCAGCGTGCCACGCTTCTGAAGGTGAGGCTGTTCCTACAAGGCGACGAACGGATCATCGTCATTAATACCCCCTGGTACTTGCGTGAAGAATCGGTCAGGCGGCGGGGTCGTCTTGAACATTGATCTTTCGCCAGCCGCCAATGATCTCGCCGGCGTTCTGCTTCGAAGGCGAAGGGCCTGAAGCAAAAGCTGAAAGCGGCTATTTTATTTTGCGCCAGATGACGTCTTCGTTGTTTCGGCGGTCGATAAGAGCGTCCACTTTTCCATTCGCGTCATAATGAAATAGAATACGACCCTCTACACCCTTGCGGAAAAAGATCTCGGAAGTTTCGGGGAACAACTGTTCCTTCTTGCCTTTGCGTTCGACAAATAATTTGTCGCCCTCGACGCTGACCAATCTGGTTTGCCCGGGCGCGAGCTCGTAGGTGCTAGCATAGTCAGCGAACTTTTTCGGGTCCGCCGTCCCAACAGCCGGATCTTCGTAATAGCGGTGGGCCTGGCTGGCAATAATCTGCCAGTCGCCGTTGCGCCGCAGCCAGGTGTCGGTGGTATGATAACGCGCCGTAAGATTTTGACCGAAAATGGTTTCGGTTTCATTCAGGTCGTAGCTCAGAACGGCAGTGTCGCCGATGATCCGGCTTTGGACATTGGCGATCTTGATCGCGCCGGAATATCCATCCGGCATCGGCGTGATGTCGGCCATCAGTTTCGCCTTGTCCATGGTGCGTCCTTTCTCATCAGAGAAGACGCAGTCGTCGGCGAAGTATTTTTTCCAGGGCGCTTGGTTTCCCGGCGCGATTGCGTCGCAAAGCTCCTGGGTGCGGCGGACGAGCTCGTCTTGGGTGATCGGTGCATCGGTGGCGTGAGCGAGCGTGGTTGCGAAGACAATGACGAGCGCAAGTTTCATAACGTTGAACATAGGCGGGAAGAAACTAACCGAGGGGGAAAAGCTGAAAAGCTGAAACGCGGAATCCTCGATTTTTACCAAAATCAAGTCGCCGGCTTCCCTAGACTGATTTGCAAGAGCTCACAGCCTCCCGCCGTATAGTTCGCGCCCTGCGAACCGCAGAGGTCAGAGGACGGAGGTCAGAGGACGGAGGACAGAAGACGGAGGGCAGCTGTCAGAAGTTGAAAAACTGAGACACTGATCCTCCTTCGTTCCGCAGCTGCGGGGACTACGGCGTGACAGGAACGCTGAAAGCGGAGATTGCCACCGTGGCCTTAGTTATGGCATCACGGCACGATGAAAGAGCGCCATGCGGACATCGCGTCTGCGTTGCCCGCCGATCTGGATGCGCTGCCGCGGCTTCATGGATTTCGGTTGCGCGGGATGCAGATGACGCGGCTGGAGACTTTCATCGACGCAGCCTTCGCCTTCGCCATTTCGATGCTGGTGATCGCCGCGCAGCAGATCCCCGATAACATCCAGGCGCTCCTGGCGGCTTTTAAAAATGTCCCGACCTTTGTCTGCAGCATCGCGGTGCTGGGCATCTTTTGGCGGGGCCATTGGTTGTGGAGCCGGCGTTACGGCCTCGAAGATGGCGCCTCGATTTTGATTAGCTGGGTGATGATTGTTACGATCCTGATCTTTATCTACCCGCTGAAGGCCATTTTCGGGGCGATGTGGTTCTTTCTGAGCAGTGGCCAGGTCGGTCAGCCGTTCTCGCTTCACACTACCGAATCGCAGGCCAGAACGCTCTTTGCGATCTACGCGCTCGGGACTATGGCCATTTCCGCTGAGATCCTGCTGCTGAATTTGCGTGCCTGGCTATTGCGTGAGCCGTTGCGATTGACTGCACTGGAAAGATTGGTGACGCGCGGCGAACTGACGGGCTGGAGCGTCCCGGTCAGCGTCGGAATCGTGTCGCTGGTCTTTGCGCTTACTTTGCCGGCAGAGAAGATCCAATGGAGCGGCTGGGTTTATTTCTCGATGATCATTCTGGTGCCGCTGCACGACCACTACCACAGACGGAGGATGAGGGTCGCCACGGCGACTTCGTCCGTTGGCGAAGAGGGCAGATGTCAGAAGACGGAGGGCGGAGGGCAGAAGTGAGAGGACGGAGGACAGTCGCCACGGCGACTTCGTCCGTTGGCGAAGAGGGCAGCCGCCTTCATCAAGATTACGGCGTGCCAGGGAAGTCAGCGCTTCCGCGGTCGCTTGAGAAGGTTGCGCAGCCGTCGCGTGGTTGCATCCCGATCAAGTTTGCCGCCGGCCGCGTCAATCATGAATTTTTCCCACTCGTCTGTGGCTAACTTAGCGGCTGGCAGAAGATTATTCTGTTCCAAGAACACAAGGCAGGCCGCGAGCGCAGTCCGCTTATTCCCATCGATGAACGGATGGTTTCCGCAAATGTAAAACAGGTAGGCTGCGGCGATTTCGATGGGGTCCGAGATAAGCGGCTGGCCCATCATGGTGGCTTGAGGCGCCGCTACCGCTGACTCGAGCAACGTTTCGTCCCGAATCCCGGCTGCTCCGCCGTGTGCCGCCAACACCTCGCGGTGGATCGCTTTGATCGCTCCGGCCGTCAGATGCTTAATCTCGCGACTCAAGACAATCGCTTAAACAAGGCCGCGTTCTTTTTAATCAGCCGCTTTGCCGTCACCGCCGCGATTTTCGGCTCAATGACTGGATGGATTGGCGTCAAGATAATCGAGCCGCCCTCGTGCACCGTGATGTTCACCTGGTCCCCGACTTTTAATCGGGTCAAGTCCATCAACGCGGCGTCGAAAATGATCCCTTGAGAATTCCCGACCTTTGAAATGGTCTTGGTCATGCTGTAATACTATGTTTTACGCACCGATTGTCAACCGGCACTGTCCTTCGCCGGGCGCCGCGGGATTCGCGGTGCTACGAAGGAAGACCCCTGCGAGCAATCATCTCAATTTGTTCACAAAATCTCTCTAGTTCGGAAAGGGTCGTATAAAGATTCGGAGTTATTCGAATACCTTGGAATTCTTGGTGCAAGATTACGCTCCCGCTAGTGCATCGAGAGTGTGCCCGGCTTCGCCAAGGCTGCGGTCGCGACAAATTCGATGCGGGGTAAGTTGAAGAAGAATGAACAACAATTCCAGGATCTTTTGGATTCTTGCTTCGGTTTGCACGATCGCAGTCCCGACCGCTGAGATCCAGGCGACCAGTCGCGCCGCCACGGCGAGTGTCGCCGCGACCGGACACCCAAGCGCGCGTTTGATTGTGCAAAGGACCCCGAACTTTGGAGCCGATCTCGTCGTCCGTTTGTCGATCGACGGCAGGAAAGTCGCCGACATCCCGCGCAATCAGCATTACGGAGATTTTGTGTCAAAAGGGCGCCATGTGTTGGCCGTGCTCGCTCTGCCAAACACTCTGTCGCGCCGGCCAACGTCGATCTCGGTGACGGTACGATCGGGCCACCTCTATATATTCACTGCTGGGTGGGAAGCGGATCGGCTTGTCCTGCGACCATCGACTTATTACAGCCCGACCACGCGCGTGAATTAGGTTTCCAAAGCGCCTCAGTTCTTCAACTTCTGACAGCTGTCCTCGGTCCTCTGACATCCGTCCTCTGTCCGTTCACCACTTTCGAGTTGGGAACCGTTATTCGTCGCCGGGATTAACGATCTTGAAGGTGAAGGCGGCGACGGCTCCGCCGAGCAGATCCGCGACAATGTGGATCCAAATTTGGGAGAGGTTTACCAGCTTCATGACGCCGATACCCACCGCTACGGCCGGGTTGAAGGCGCCGCCGGAAATGGCGCCGACCGCGAATGCGCCGACCATCACGGTCATACCGATGGCCAGCCCGTAGAAGGAGTTGTTCGCCGTGCCTTTGGCGGTGGCGACGTTGAGCACAACAAAGGCGAGTGCAAATGTGAAGACAAACTCCGCAACGAGCGCCGCGGGAACATTCGTAATCTCCATGGGAGTGCCGCTCTTGCCGCAAAGGAAGACGGCGACCAAGGCGGCGACCACACCGGCCGCGACCTGCGCGATCCAATATGGGATCACATCGCGCGCCGGACATTTGCCGCGCAGAAACACAGCGAGTGTGACGGCGGGATTAAGATGCCCTCCGGAGATGTGCCCGGTAGCAAAGACCATGACCATGAGCGAGGCACCGATCGCCAGCGGTGCGATGACGCCTGCTGCGCCGGGGATGACGGTGCAGCCGACAGTAAGAACGAGGAAGAACGTGCCGATAAATTCCGCGATGTATTTGTTCATTGCTTTTGGGTTGGTGTTGGAGCGCTCGACTTTTATGAACATCACGGCGGGTGGCCGATGTCGAGCATAGAAGAGGGGTAGAGAAGTGACGAGTGACGATCGGGACAAAAGTAGAAATTAGAAGTAGCCGCCTTCGCCGAGCCGTCTTCGCAAAAAGCTACGGCGAGGCAGGGAGAGGACAGAGGACGGATGGCAGCCGCCTTCACTGATTGCGGCGAGCCAAGGAGGACCGAGGACAGCTGTCAGAAGTTGAAGAACTGAGACGCTGAAACGCTGAAATCAGAGATCCGAGGTCGGAAAGCGGCCGCCTTCACTGATTACGGCGAGCCAAGGAGGACCGAGGACACGGAGGGAAATGGGGCGTATCTAAATATTCAACATTCCGCAGCTGACGAGTCCGCAGCCAAAACTTTTTCCGATGGGAAGCTCAGCCATTTGGGCGGGAGAAACTAACCGAGGCGTTTCTAATTAGAAATCTTCTTAAATTAAATTTAGCCATCCAGATGTTAGCGATTGCGCGAAGTATCGTTAGGCGATCGATGCCGCGTAAAAGGCGTTTGCCTCACGCGGCTTAGGGAAATTACAGAAAGGCCGTGAATAGATCGCGCACGTCCAACGACTAAACATTACCAATATGAAAAAGTTCACGAGTTTACTAATAGGCTGTTCCCTAGTGCTGGCTGGAGTCGCTTTTTCCCAGCAGCCAGAAGAACAGCAGACACCGAAGAATAAGAAAGAGGCCCCTGAAAAGATCGAGAAGGCCGAACCAAAAACGCCAAAAGCGCGAGGCGAGAACACGGCGAAGCCTGAGACCACGCCGGCGAAGCAGCGCGGAGCGAGAAACGAGCGGCCTGAGTCAAAGGGGCAGAAGACCGAGGCGACACCGAAATCTGAGAAGGCCGCCGGTACGGAAACGAACGTTTCCGGTCAACCGGCCGCCAGTGCGACGCCCGGCGCGAAGCAGGCAGGGGAGCGCAGGAAAGGGATGAAGACTCCTGGCGCAAACGCGAAGACATCGCCGAGTGCGACTCCGGCAACGGCAGTATCGGCAAGTGCAACGCCATCAGTTTCGACCGGTAACCAGCGGACCGGGGGCGCTAATACGGCGGCTGCGGCAAAGAAGCCCGATCCGGCGCAGGTTCAGCAGATCAAGGCGCAGCACACGAATTTTCATGCCCAGCCAAAGCCGCAGGAGGCTCCGGCGGTGACGTTCAATCAAAGCTATCGGATCCAAGGAAGCGAGCAGTGGCAGGGCCCGCAATACGAAGTATTCCGCTCGTATCATCCGGAACGGCACGATCAAGGTTGGTATCGGTCGCATTACAACCGCGTCGAGTTGATCGGTGGCGGTTACTATTACTGGAACAGCGGCTACTGGTATCCGGCGTGGGGTTACGATTCTTCGGCCGAGTATTATGCCTACGATGGACCGATCTATGTGGGTCAACGCGCTGAGCCGCCGGACCAGGTGATCGCGGACGTGCAAGCTGAGCTGCAACAGATGGGCTACTACCAGGGTGAGGTGGATGGGTTGCTCGGGCCGTTGACTCGGCAGGCGCTCACCACCTACCAGGCCGACCATGGGCTCATCGCGACGGCAGTGATCGACGAGCCGACGCTCGATTCTCTCGGGATGGGATAAATCAGGGGACAGAGGACAGAGGACAGAGGTCAGAGATCAGTTATCAGCGGTCAGCAGGCAGAATTCTCAAAAGCTGAAACGTAATTACGAGAAGCCGCCGGAGCGTCCCGCGGTCGCGGGACCTCGGCGGCTTTTCTGTTTCAGGGCGTAGCGGAACTGCGAGTTGTTGGAAAAGGGGCGGAATGGAGCGAACGGGCTGAGCGATCCGGCAGCTGCCGGACCGCGAGGGTAGCGGCGACGGAGTGTGGGCAACGAGGGAGTTTCAAAGGCGAAAGGCGAGAATTGTCCCGGATGGCGCGCGGTCGCTCTTTCGTTAAGATACGTTTGAGCGATGAGTTTCCTGCGCAGATTGCATCTTTATCTCGGTTGTCTCTTTGCGCCGACGTTGATTTTCTTTGCCGTCAGCGGTTCGTGGCAATTGTTCAACTGGCATGAATCAACCAAGGACCACAGTTACGTTGCGCCGCGCGCACTGGCTGTTCTCTCCGATATTCATAAGGACGCGCACATTCCGCCGACGCCAAATCGCAAGCCGACGCCGCTCCGTTATTTCCTGTTCGCGGCCGCAGTCGGCCTGGTCACGACCACGGTACTCGGCGTGATCATGGCGTACCGGTTTAGCCAGCGGCCAATTGTAGCGACCGTTTCTTTGCTGATCGGAATTGTGGCTCCGGCAGGGCTGCTCTGGATATACAAGTAAGAAGAGGACAGAGGACAGAGGACAGAGGAAGCAGCTTTGCTGCGGTTATTCGTTAATTGTTAAATGGTTATTCTCTAAGAGAAAGCGGACAAGCGGTCTCCGCGGATTTCATTTCATTCCGTCCGGGCTACGGTTGCTTCAGCCTTCACTCTTACGATGTAACGATGTAACGCTTTATCCTTTCATCGCTCCGGAGAAACTATGACCCAACGCATCCGCGGCGTCTTGGCGCCCGTCGTCACCCCGTTCAAAGCCGATCTCTCTCCTGACAGAGAACGATTCATCGCGCATTGCAAATGGTTGCTGTCGCAGAACTGCGGGCTCGCCGTGTTCGGCACCAACAGCGAGGCGAACTCGCTGGCGGCCGAGGAGCGTTCGATGCTGCTTGATGCCCTGGTCGCGGCCGGGGTCGATCCGTCGCGCATGATGCCGGGCACCGGCTGTTGCTCAATCACGGATACGGTCAAGCTCACAGCGCAGGCGGTAAAGCATGGTTGCGCGGGTGTCTTGATGCTGCCGCCCTTCTATTACAAGGGTGTGAGCGAAGAAGGTCTCTACCGTTACTTCAGCGAAGTCGTGCAGCGCGTCGGCGATGCGCGGCTGAGAATTTATCTCTACCACATCCCGCCGGTCGCGGTGGTCGGCATTACGACGGGATTGGTCGAGCGCCTGCTTGCGGCTTATCCGAACGCAATCGCCGGGATGAAAGACAGCTCGGGCGATTGGAACAATACCAAGACTTTCCTCGACGCATTCAACGTCCGAGCCGGACGGGCAGTTTCTCTCGACGCGCGCCGCAGTAGCGATCTCGAAAGGGATACCCGAACTACCTTCGATGTTTTTGTCGGCAGCGAATCCTTCCTGCTCGCCAACATGCGGAACGGCGGCGTTGGCACTATTTCGGCGACCGCCAACGTCAACCCGGCCGCAATTCACAAGCTCTACACCGAATGGGTCCGAAGCTCTCCGCGGCGAGTCTGCGACCGGACTGGCGGTAGCGCTGCGGCGCGAGCCGATCTCGAGGATCAGCAGGCACGGTTAAATGTCGTACGCGACGTGTTCGGCAAGAAGTATCCGATGATAAGCGCGTTGAAACAGGGCATCGCGATCTACGCGAACGATCCGGCGTGGCGGACGGTGCGGCCGCCGCTGGTCGAACTCACTGCACAGCAGGCAAAAACGCTGGCCGCGGAACTCAACGCGATCTCCTTCACGATGCCGGGATTGAAGCGCGCGGAAGTAGCCGCCACAGCCTAATGAGAGAGGCCAGAGGTTCGCCACGGCGAATCCGTCCTTGGGCGGATCAGAGGTCGGAAGCTGGGAGCCGCACTGGCATTGTTGAGCTGGCATTGATACGCGCAGCGAACAGGCCCAGGCCGAAGTGACTTAGAGCGCTATGAAGAGCTTGGATGTCCTTCTCATCATCACTTTAGCGCCGGATCCTTTATAGCGCTTATGGCGAAAAAATCGACGAGAGGAGGAGCGGACCGAGCATTTGTGCTCCAGAAGGTGCAGCCGGCGTTACTCGGTCTAATGGATGGTTCGGTCTCGACGCTGGCGCCATTGTTCGCAGCCGCGGGATTAACGCGCGATCCGCACAAAGCGTTTTTCGTTGGACTCGCCGCATCAGTGGGCGCGGGCATTAGCATGGGATTAGCCGAAGCGCTGTCGGACGACGGTACGGTAACCGGACGCGGCCGTCCGATTGGGCGGGGGGCGATCACCGGGATAGGGACGACGATTGGAGGGATGCTGCATACGTTGCCCTTTCTTCTTCCGAACCTGAACACAGCGCTGCAGATCGCGTACGGTGTCGTGGGTCTGGAGCTACTGGCGATCTCGTTCATCCGCTACCGGTTCATGAAGACTCCGCTGTTGACTACCGTCGTACAGGTGATCATCGGCGGTGGAGTAGTTTTCGCGCTTGGCCTCTGGTTAGGGAAGTTCGGGGCCGGGCCGTAGGCGCAATCGGAAACGGGAAAACGGAAATGCGGTGATTTCAGATTTCAGACGTCAAAGGGCAGAAGCGGTAAAAAGTCGAGTTATGTCCCAATCAAACATTTTACCGCCAAAGCCGACACGGCATCTGGCCAGGCTGACCTTGATCGCGTTTCTTTTCACATTTATCGCGTCGCGGACGCTGGTGATTCTGATCATGGCCCGGCGTATGCCGGACCTGTTTCTCCACATGGGCGGGACTCATGTGCATCATCTCAACTACGGAATTTTTCTGCTCTCCGCGATATCCGGTGTCCTGCTTTTTGCCCGGCTTAACGATAAGCAACGGAGCGTTTGTGCGCTGGCGTACGGATTCAGCATGGCGCTAACCTTCGATGAATTCGGCATGTGGCTGCACCTGGGCGGGAGTTATTGGCAGCGCGCGAGCTTCGATGCTGTGATCGTGCTCATGGGCGTTTTCGGGATACTGGCCTTTCTGCCACGCTGGCAACGGATCCGCGCGCATCATTACATTACGGGGGGCGTATTGCTCGGGTCGGTCGTGCTCTTTTATTTGTTGCTCTTCACGTCGCTCAAACATGCGAACGACAAACTGATGCCGCGCTTGATGGACCTGGAACAAAAGGGACCGCAGTGAGGGCGGATACCAGAGGACAGAGGACAGAGGACAGGGTTTAAAGCCGATGCGCGGTTTCGCCGGCTCCGGTGGTGTGATCGCGCTGAAAGCTGAGACGCCGAAATGCAGATTTCAGATGTCAGAAATCAGCGGTCAGCGATCAGAGACGAGAAGGCAATGGTACGCCACGGCGAATTGTTTTAAAAATTTCAGACGCGACAAGGATGTCACAAACTGTGATATCCTCCCAGGAGAGCTGAAACATGAAATCGCTTGGGCCGGAATGATCACACCTCTCATGCAACAATGGTAACAATGAAGCGGAAACGGCCACACGCGATTGTTGAGTTCCGAAATTTGCGCGTTTTGCCAAGCGGTTATCAGGTGGCGGTGACGCGGCGGCAACGGGAGTACGGCAAACATTTCGCCGGTCATTCGCGACAGAGTCTGCGCGCGGCGATCCGGTATCGGGATCAGTTGCTGCGCCTATTGCCTAACAAACGTAAAAATCTTATTCCACGAAGGCTGCTCACCGCGCTCGGCTTGAAGAAACCAACGGTAGGCGTGTCACGCCATCCGAATCGACGACTATTTCAGGTGTCGTACCGCTCGGCCAATGGACGATTGCATAGCCGGTCGTTTGGTTGGGCGGATTGGGCCGGCGAGATCAAGGCGTATGCGGCAGCGGTGAAATTCAGGAAGCATCTGCTAGGGCAAAGTAGAATTAAGATCAAAAATTGAGAGAAGTCGAAAACGGGTAGTAGTGAGTGAGACTGGGGGGGGAACGAGTTTCAAACCGGAGGAGCGGAAGGAGAAGGCCGGGATTAAGCCGCGGCGAGCAGGTTAGGCTTCTTATCTCTCACGGATCGCATCTCGATGGGTGTACCATCGGTGCAAACGTCGCACCAATGACGTTTTGTGCCGTCCAGCCGCTTGCGGATACCGCACTTATCGCAGGTAAAAACCTCGGTATTGGTTTTCCGAAGCGGTCGCATCCTATCTATTAGGCCTCTTTCGCGCTTCTGGCAAGATCAATATTGGAGTTGAAACGTTGTGAAGCTGGGCAACGAACGAGTTTCAGACGTTGAAAACGGATGGAAAGACGGGAGTCGTCGCTAGCTGATCCACGCATTGTTTCAAAAAAAGGCACACGCGCCGCCGTTAAGGATCGATTCCTAAAGTAGAATGAAAACATTTTTTTCGATGGTCTTCGCTGGTATGATTTCCACCGCGGTTGCGCAAGTTGACACGGCCGAGAACGTTGCGCATTCGACCGTGCGGGGAACAGAACAGGCCGCTCGGACCGTTGCTCATGGCGTGAAGAGGGCCGCCGATACCGTGGAGGACGCCGTCACCCCGGATAGCGATGCACGCAGAGTGGACGTGACGGTGACCGACGATCGAATCGACATGCCAACGCAGCTTAAGCCTGGAAAGACTGCGTTCGTCGTTAAAAATGCAGGCAAGACCACGCAGAACTTCGAAGTCGAGGGGCGAAGCGTTGACCGGAAGTTCGCGGCCGCACCAAATCCGGGTCAAACCAAGGTCATGCACGTAATTCTCAAACGGGGCACCTACACGGTCTATTCGCCGGGAAAAAACGGGGACCAGGCGACTCCGAAGACGACCGTTCGTGTGCGGTGAGGGTTTTAATTAAGACAGAAGACAGAAGACAGAAGACAGAAGACAGAAGACAGAAGACAGAAGACAGAAGACAGAGGACAGAGGACAGAGGACAGAGGATATTTGCCGCTGATTTATTCTTCGATTGCGCCGCTCATTTTTCGCAAGTGTTTCCGAAAGGTATAACTGGGATCTGTTGTTCGCTTCTCGAGATAGCGGGCAAACTCTAATTGCTCGCGCAGCGAACGCCCGCCTTTGACCGCCTCGGCTTGAATCCGTTCCCGTTGCCAGATTTTATGCGCAACCGCGAGCAGCTCCTCGACACGGTCCACAGCAGCAAAAAGACAGCCATCGTCGTCGGCGAAGACGATGTCACCAGGTTGCACCTGGAACTCACCAAAGCGCGCGGAACTCAGCGCTGAGGGATCGCGAGCATCGAGCCGTTGCGGACCCGATGGCGAAGCGCCATAGCTGAAAATGGGTAAGCCGATCCGCCGGAGCTCGGGCGTATCGCGATGCAGGCCCCACACCACGATCCCCGCCAAACCGCAGTTTTGAGCCTCGAGCGCAGTCAGATCGCCGATACAGGCTTCATCGAGTCGGCCGCCGTTATCGATTACTAAGACTTCGCCTCTTCGCGCGCTCTGCATTGCTTCCAGAAAAACATCAACGCTTCCGAAATGCCTGACCGGGCGCGCCGAGCCTGCGACGCGCTGATTCTCAATCACCGGCCGAATACCCGGCGGGCAGATTCGGAGCGGAATCTTCAGGCGCAATCCGGCATCGGCGATGAACGGCGTAGAAAGGTCGGAAAAAGCGAGAGATAATGCTTGTTCTTTCATCTTACAAGTTTGCCCGAAACTATGCAGCTGCGCAAAAGGAGGAAATCGAAGGCGTGTCGCAGAGCGCCGCGGCTGCAACTACAGAGGGCAGAGGTTGCGCCGATGGGCGAGCGGGCCGAGGAGAATGGAATTAAGAATTAGGAGAAGTTCCAAAGAGGACAAAGGATTATGAAGACAACTCATTATTTCCTGACTGCGGTTACGGTCGCAATCTCAGTGTTCGGTTTCGCCGGCTGCGCCAACAACCAACAGACCACTAGCACTAACGCTGATCCGACCACGCGCACCTACAGTGGCAGCGATCTGGAAAGAACCGGCCGGCAAACTGCCGGCGAAGCTTTACCGGCAGTCGACCCGTCGATCACGACATCGAGCGGGAGAAGGTAGAGGAGGACAGAGGACAGAGGACAGAGGACGGAGGACGGCCGCCACGGCGACTTCGTCCGTTGGCGAAGAGGACAGAGATCAGAGGACAGACGGCGGAGGAAAGGGCAAATTGACCCGTGAACGTAGGCGGGCAACATTTTCGGACGATTTGGCTTAACCCGGCAAATGAGCGAGTCGTGCAGCTGATCGATCAGAGATTTTTACCGCACCGTTTCGTCATCGAAGAAGTCAGCACGGTCGCGCAAATGGCAAATGCAATCCGGGAAATGCACGTGCGAGGAGCGGGCCTCATCGGAGCGAGTGCGGGATACGGGATGTACCTTGCCACAATCGAAGCGGCCGGGAGCGGTTCGTTTGATCAACATCTGGCCAACGCGGCTGCGCAACTCAAATCCACCAGGCCGACGGCGGTGAATCTGACCTGGGCGATTGAACGGCAACTGGCCAGCATCGCCCAAGGAAAAACCGGACAGGAAAAGATTGATCTTGCTCTGAGCACAGCCAGACAGATTGCCGCGGAAGATGAAGAACATTGCCGGATGATTGGGCAGCACGGCCTGAAACTCATCGAGCAAGTTGCCCGAAAAAAGGACGGCAAGCCGGTCAATGTTTTGACACATTGTAACGCGGGATGGCTGGCGTTCGTGGATTACGGGTCCGCGCTGGCGCCAGTTTACGCCGCGCACGATCGCGGTTTACCGGTTCATGTCTGGGTTGACGAGACCCGCCCACGAAGCCAGGGGTCCAAGCTCACTGCGTGGGAGCTCGGTCAACATGGTGTGCCGCATACGATCATCGCGGACAGCGCCGGGGGGCATTTGATGCAGCGCGGTGAGGTCGATCTCGTGATTGTGGGATCGGATCGAACAACGCGCACCGGCGACGTGGCAAACAAGATTGGAACGTATCTGAAGGCGCTGGCCGCGCAGGACAACAAGATTCCTTTCTACGTGGCGTTGCCTTCATCTTCATTTGACTGGACGCTCCGCGATGGATCCGAAATTCCGATCGAGGAGCGCGGCGCCGAAGAGCTCAAGCACGCTGACGGTTGGCGGGACGGCCAAATATTGGAAGTGAGCGTGGCGCCGGAAAACAGTCCCGCGGCGAACTATGGATTTGATGTGACGCCCCGACGTTTGGTGACCGGGCTCGTTACCGAGCGGGGCGTCTGCAAAGCCGACGAAAAGAGCATCCTCGAACTTTTTCCCGAGCACGCGTCGTGAGCGAAACGGGGTCGGTGAAATTTAAATGCGAACAGGCGCCGATAGAGATCTCGCGCTTCGCCGGATTTGCCGAGCTGAGCACTTACCGCCGCAAACTTCTCGATCTTGGAATGATCGGCGTGGATGCGAACGGCATCGGTTTCGGAAACTTAAGCGTGCGCGACGGCGCGACCGCGCAGTTCTATATCACGGGCTCGGCTACCGCGGGGATCGCGGAGCTGACGCCGGCGGATTGCGCGAAAGTGGTTGGTTACGATTTCGCAAGGAACTGGTTGCGATGCGAAGGACAAACGATTGCGTCATCCGAATCCCTTACCCACGCGGCTGTTTACGAATCGGATCCGACTGCGCGTGCGGTGATCCATTGTCACGACATGAAGTTATGGTCAGCGCTTCTGGATCAAGCCCCGACGACGCCGAAGAGCGTTGAATACGGAACACCCGAAATGGCCTACGCGGTGCAGCGTCTTTTCGAGATCTGCGATGTGAAAAGGAGAAAGATTGTCGTAATGGCGGCGCATGATGGAGGTCTGGTGGTGTTTGGGAGAGATCTGCAGGAAGCATTTGGAATTTTGAAAGGCGAAAAAGCGGAGAGGGGATGCTGAGGAGTTGAGGTGCGAGCCGCACGGGCATTGAGATGTTGAGGAGTTGACGGCCGTCCGCTACGTCGCTCGACCAAAAAGTTGACTTATACTTGACTAATGGAGTCCGCCTTCAAGCCGATGCGTTTTCATGTTGTCGTGCGGCCTGCTGGCCTCGGCCGCTCTTTAAGGTGCCAATTTGGTACCTCAAGTTCTTCCATTCATCGGAAGAGACTTGTTTGAAGGAAATTACAAATTACAAAGGAGAAGGCTAACGTACGGCGAATGACAGGTTATTTTATGAAGCGATTTTTCGTTCTCGTCCTGACGGTTTCGTCGGGCGTGAGTTCTGTCTGCGCTAACCTGGGCGATGGCGGTGATAGAATTGACGATTTATATGGCAAAATGGTCGAGCGCCACCTGCGCGACGACGGAACGGTCACCACATTTTATCACAAAGACCGGTATCTTTACTTCGTTGTCTTCAATAACGGTGTGAGCGTTTTGGAAAAGTATTCTCGCGTCGATGGCGCCGACCTGTCGGAAAAAGAGATCGCAAAATTTCTGAAGGCCAATGCCGGCCGAACGGTGACGTGGATCGGCGACGAGACTGGCACATCGAAAGAACGCAGATTCGAGCGCAGCGATCACAAAGCCGAAGCTACGTGTCGCAAAGTGGATGACCGATTGACGCTGACGGTGCGAGTAATCGGACGGGAGAAGGAATGGACTGAGGGGGACAAGCCGATACGCTGAGCCGCCTTCGTTCCGAGGGACAGAGAGCAGCAAACGTCCAACGCCCAACGGCAAAGGGAAGGTGCCTTCAAGATTACGACGAGCCAAGGAGGGACAGAAGCCAACAGGAACAAGGCAAGCGGAGAAACGACGTGTTTTTTTGCTCGCATCGGGCGGGCGTTGGAGAAGATTAGCTGTATGAAAAGTTACGCTAAAATTCTCTTCTCGGTTCTTGCGGCGGCGATTTGCGCGGGTGCTCTGGCGGCGGATCAGCCAACCTGCAAGAAGAGCGGTAAGAATTGCCCGATGAATAACGGCAAGGAATGCAATTGCGGCAAAAACTGCGACTGCTGAAAGGTCCGAGCCGGACTGGCGGTTCCGAGCCGGACTGGCGGTTCCGAGCCGGACTGGCGGTGTCGAGACGGACTGGCGATGTCGAGACGGTTCTGAAATTAGCTAAACCGAATCAGGTGGAAAACTGGTTGCGGACTTCGGCGGAGACGCGAATCGGCGGCGGTCTGAGCGTTGATAGGACACCAAAGCGTGCGCGCTTGGGACAGAAGTTCGTTGTCGATCTTGCGGCGGATTTCGGTGAACCGTTCGAAGGTGAGCCGGGTGGCTTGGCCGACCCAGGTGCGCAGCAGTATCTCGTCGCCGAGACAGGCCGGAGTTTTGTAATCGATTTCATGGCGTAACACCACCCAGCCAACGGTCTGTTGCGCTTCTGGGCTGGCGAATGCGCGCCAGTGCGCGGTCGCGACGTCTTGCACCCAGCGCAGATAAACGGTGTTGTTGACGTGATCTTGCTCGTCGATATCGCCTGGCAAAACCGGAACAGTCATCTCGAAACTCGCGGACATGGGACGAACAGATTAGAAGATAGAAAGGTTGAGGCAAAAGTTGAAAAGCAATCCTCCTTCCTTTCGCAGCCGCGACATGACAAGCAGGATCGGGTTGAGGACGGGTCGAGGCGGAAAGCTGAGCAAAGCGGGGTGCGCGTTGTCCAATCTGCGAGGAGAAGACATGAAACGACTTATCCTGTCGACCGCCTGTTTATTGATTGCGTTCACTCACCCGGTCAAAAGTCAGGAGATTAACAAGACGCCGGCGGCGCAGCCGAAACCTCGAGTCGCTCGCGTCCAGGTGTCGCCCAAACAGCAGCAACCATCTGTGCGACGCGCGCCGGCCAACGTTCGCCTCAGTTATTCGGATGCGGTGCGCAGATATCAGCATGAGCGGCACAACCGTGTTTGGTGGAAGCGGCATTTCACGACCATCGTCCTGGTCGCGGGCGGCTACTATTATTGGGATGCAGGCTATTGGTTTCCGGCGTGGGGTTACGATCCCGTTTACGAATTTTACGATTATGACGGCCCGATTTATACCTACGGCAATCTGTTGCCCGATCAGGTGATCGTGAATGTGCAGCGCGCACTCCAGGAAGAAGGCTATTACGCTGGAGTACCGACCGGTTCGCTCACCTCGGCAACACGACAGGCAATCGCGAACTATCAGCGGGATGCCGGCTTGTTCGTCACCGGTGTGGTTGATGCGCCGACGGTGGAAGCGCTCGGTTTGAACTGAATCTGCCTTCGCCGAGCCACTTTTGGTCATCTGCTCCATTGACGGCGTTTTCGATAAACGTAACTGTAAGTCCATGCCAAAGAAGTCTCCTGAACCGAAGCAAAAACGAGCGGAGAGCGGTCTCACGCGCCGAACATTTCTTGGAATGAGTCTGGCAACCGGAGCCACACTGTTGGCGGGAAGATCGGCCACGATCTTCGGAGCCGCGTCGTCAACGACCCCGAGCTTGGCGACGAATTCCGCTTGGAAGTTGGGCGGCGATCTCTCGGTCAATCGGCTCGGCTTTGGTGCGATGCGCATCACCGGAGAAGGTGTTTGGGGTTGGCCGCCTGATCGGGACAACGCGCTCAAGGTTTTGCGGCGCGCAGTTGAGCTCGGTGTGAATTTGATCGACACCGCCGACGCTTACGGCCCGGAAACAAGCGAACTGCTTATCGCCGAAGCGCTCCATCCATATCCGGCGGGCCTCGTTATCGCGACGAAAGGCGGTCTGACCCGACCAGGACCCGGCCAATGGGTACCGAACGGTCGACCTGAATATCTCAAAAAATGTGTCGAAGGGAGTCTGAAGCGACTTACGGCTCGATCGGATCGATCTTTATCAATTGCACCGTGTCGATCCGAAAGTGGCGATGGAAGAATCGCTCGGCGCGATCAAGGAGATGCAGGGCGCCGGAAAGATTCGGGCATGTTGGATTATCGGAAGTGGCGCCGGAGGAAATCGAGCGGGCGCGCAAAGTTCTTACCGATCGTGAGTGTGCAGAACCGGTACAACATCGCGAACCGCAAATGGGAAAAAACGCTGGTCTATTGCGAGAAGGAGGGTCTTGGCTTTATGCCGTGGTCGCCGATTGGAGGAAACAGGGGTTTGAAACCTGGCGATGCGTTGGAAGCGGTTGCGAAGGCTCACGGCGCGAGTGTTATTCAGCTCGCGCTTGCCTGGCTTCTGCAACGATCGCCGGTGATGCTGCCGATTCCGGGCACGTCGTCTGTCCCGCACCTGGAGGAAAATGTCGCCGCGGCCAAGATCAAGTTAACTCCGGAAGAGTGGAAAACGATTGATGCTCTAGCGGGACCCTCGTGAGTCAGAAGCAAGTCCGAGCTCGCCGCGCCCGGACTGACAATGTCAGTGACGCTGACGTTCGGCCTGGATTTGGTTTAGGAGAGCTGCTTCCGCTTTTATGTAGTCGTCAAAGAAACGCGCGACTGGCGGGAACCGCCGGGGCGCGCTCGAGGATGGTTCCACGACAACGTGGAGTCCCGCAGTGGCATCTCGATTCTTCCGCGACCGCGGCGGTGACCGGTTCGTCCACTTCCAGCCGGTAATCGTAGAAGAGTTCTTCACCCGGCCGAATGTTGCGCAAGGCGTAGATGAAGACGCGACCGTCCTCTTCGATCGCTTCGCAGTTTGGGGCGCAGGAATGATTGATCCACCGCGCGTCGTTCCCGCCAATCCTCGGGTCGATCACCATCGCGCCGTCGTCCAGACCGAAGAGGAATGTGTGCGCGTCGTCGGAATCGTTGGGCACACTCTCCCACGCGACGCGTTTTCCCGTGTATTCGATGATGCGTGCGTTCTTTCGGATCGTTTTCGTGGCGAAAACGCCGCGCCCGTGGACGCGTGATTGTCGAACCTTGATTGGCAGTTCGCCGCGGCTTTGTTTCTTCGGTCGCACACGAGAATTTCGAAATTCAAATGGCCCTAGGATTGTAATCGTCGTCCTGAAGCAGAAAAGTAGAATCGAGCCAGCAGGACCTGTGCGAGACGGACGGTCAAGCCCGTTAGGGTAGCGGGTGAGCTTTCGGGAGAAAGCGAATCAATCGAGCAAGTGGAACGAGTGACATAGATCGTGCGAGGTCGCCAAAGGCGGGTCCGAAACACCTACCCGGGGAGGATGACGCTTGGAGTTGAAGCTTAAAACTGGGGCGCCGCGATCAGAAGGCAGAACGGAGAAAGCGCGGTTGCGTTCTGCGTTTTCTGGACGATAGTGGGCAAGCCTTCGAAGTCAGAAGGAAGAAGGAGGAGAGTTAACCTCCGGAGCGCGCCAAAGTCGGTGCGACCTTGGTGGCCCTGTAGAAGTCAGAATCAAATTATGAAAGCCGATCTTGTTAAAGCCGCCTCCGAAATTATTCCGAATCAGCAAATTCTGGTGAACATGGTCTCGCGCCGTGTCCGGCAGCTTTGTCTCGGGCATCGTCCGCTTGTGGAATTTGTTCCCGGGCTCGGGCACGCCGATATCGCCCTGAGTGAGATCGCGAATGGGAAGCTGGCGTTCGAGTCCACTTTCGGCCAGAACGGGAACACCCCGCCGGCGGAAGTCGTGCAGTTTCCCGGAATCATCGTCGCCAAGAAAACGGTGGCGAAGAAAAAAGCAGCGTAAGAGACAGAAGTCAGGGGTCAGCCCTTGAGACCGCCCGTGGCGGAAGTTCACTGCCGGTCATGGTGACCGGCTCGCATAAAGAGCAGATGCGATAATAGTATGGTGTGAAGGTCCATTTGGCAGCGATTGGTCTTTTCCTTGCGATCGCAGGCTTGAGCTTTGCCAATTCTTTTTCCGACGACTCGCATTATGTTTCGCTAGGGCCGCGCAACGGCTACTATATTGTGCGGCCCGATTCGCGCTTGTCTGCTCAGCTCGGTCTCTATGAAGCGCCTTTCATCGATACAGCCGATCCCTTGCATCACGGCTATGGCGCGGACGTGCTCGCGTTTCGATTCAATCAAAGGGGCGTATTAATTGCGCCCCCGGCTTACATTGCCCAGGAGTCGCCGAGCGATTTTTATACGCGCCGAATTGGATCGCTCGCTCGCGGCCGTGCGACCGTCCATGATGTGGAAGCGCTTTTCGGCCACGGACACAGTGTCGCAAAACGTCCCGACGGTTTCATATACTATTATGCTTTGCCGGTTTACAACCCGTTCGAGGAACGCGGCGGCGGCCGTCGATGACGCGCGAGCGTTAAGACCGCCCGTGGCGGCCAGTCAAATCGCCCTCGCCGAAACGTTTCCGCTTATCTCTTACGGATCGCAGTTCAACCGGCGCTCCAACAGTGCAGACGTCACACCAATGGCGCTTGGCGCTTTGCAAGCGTTTTCGGGCGCCGCACTTATCGCAAACAAACACTTCGCTGTCGGCTCGCATTACCTTTTTCACGGCGTTGCCTGAATCGGATCGCAACGTGGTCCTGGGTGTGCCTGATCAGAAGGCAAAAGGCAAGAAAAAGTTGAGGAGTTGACTCGCCTCCACCCGGCTTACGGCGCGACGGTTGAAATGCGAAAATGACTAGTGATCTCCCGGTCGCTCGGCGGATAGTTGGCTAAGCGCGTGATATGAGATTGCCTGCTTATCTGTTGGGTCTTGTTTACTTCGCTTCCGAGCTGCTCCTGGTAATCACGAGGCGTTCTCGAAAAATCGATAGTTCGGCGAAGGACCGAAATTCGTTGCGCTTTCTCTGGATCACAATCCTGGTCAGTCTCTGGGCCGGCATTCAGGTCGCCGCATCCTGGCCGGCTGCCGCGCTTCCCCACAAATACATGTTTGCTAGCGCGGGCCTTGTCTTCTTTATCATCGGCATCGCCCTGCGCTGGTATCCGATCGTGAAATTGGGCCGCTTCTTCACCGTCAACGTCGCGATTGCGAAAGATCATCAACTCGTTGAGTCAGGCCCGTATCGTTTTGTTCGTCACCCGTCTTACACGGGGGCGTTGCTCGCGTTTCTCGGCTTTGGTCTTTCGTTGGGAAACTGGGCGGCCGCAATCATCATCCTGGCGCCGATTTTTGTGGCGTTTGTTTACCGGATGCAGGTCGAGGAACGCGCTCTGATTGCCGCGCTCGGCGAACAATACCTTTCCTACCTTCGCCGGACGAAACGGCTGATCCCGCTTATATATTAAGAGCCGAGTCCCAAGGCGTAGCAAGCAGAGGTCAGCCACCTACGCCAAGGCTACTCCGAAAGCTTTTCGCGAGCGGGCGGCGAACCAAGGACGTCAGCCGCGGCGAATGTTGATCTCAACTCAGTCCGTAACGGAGCAGGAGCTGCTGGCGGATTTCCATCTGAACTCCCCGTTGCAACCGGCTGAGCACCTTTTCGCGTCGGTCACGATCCATCGCGGCCAGTTCGGCCACAAATTTGTCCCGCGTTTTCTTTTTTTCGTATTTGCTCCAGCCAATCCCTAACGCCAGAACAACGCAAATTGTCCAAACAATAATTGTAGTCCAAGAGATCATAAAGAGGTTGAGCCGTTGAGAGGTTGAGAAGTTAGGGGGATGGCCGCGACGAGTGCGCAGACGTGAGAAAGAACGCGCATGTTCATGCAAAGAATTCGCGCCCGCGCTGCCGAGCGGTTTTCAACGACGGTTAGCAACACTGTCCGCGGCGCAGATTTCGTGAGCAAGGCTCCGCGCTTCTTCTTCGAGACAGCCGATGGTGAACTTGGCGCAGGTGCGGCGGTCGCAGAGATATTCCCGAACCCACGCTTCGAGGCCGCCACTTCGTTCGCATTGAGCGACGTGCACGAGTTGATGGAGGATCAACTCGCGATCGCCCCAGCGATCAGCCCGAATGACGATGCCATGACCGATGGCTACGCCACGCGAAGTATCGGTAATGATTTGGGTGTGCCGCGCGGCCTTAGCCAGCGCCTCATCATCGGGCAGCGGAATCCGATCGACGACCAGCACTCGGACACGGGAACAATCCTGAACGCCGACCCGACGTGCGTCGGTCGTATGTTGTGGCCCCAACGGCGCCCCGCTGGCGAGTATGAATTGCTCCTGCGTTTTCGCCCACTTAATAGCTAGCGGCAAAAGGTGTTCGAATGTTTCCTGGTCGATCACTTGGCGGGATGGGGGTGAGCTAAAAGAGAGCAAGAGACGTGCAAGCTTAACTGCCAGGGGCGGAAAAGTACGAAGTCAGAAGTGAGCAATCGAACCAGAAGTCAGGGGCGAGATGACAGGTTTCGGAGGCCAAGCCGCGGCGCGCAAAGGCTAATTGCTGGCGGCGAAGTCGTTCAACGTGTCACCGTTTCGAAATCGCGATCACGTACGCTGCTTTCGGAATAGCGAAGCCATCGCCTTTCGCGTAAGGACGAACGGCATCTTCGATGGCAGCTTGGATTGCGCCAAGGTTCGCAGGCGTTTGGCGCGCGAGGAGTCCAGCGGTGCGAACGCCGGCGTTGCGTTCAGCGTCGAAGCCTCGCCATCTTACTATTCAACGTCTCAAAATTAAAAGGAGACGAAGGAGATCACGTATCAGAGGTGGCCCGGCTTGTTTTTCCTAAGACCAGCGCGGCCACGATACCGACGCAGAGGAACCCGACAATCTGGATGAACATGTAGCTTGCCGTGTAAACACAGGGGAAGCCGTGCCAGTTCCAATAAGAGACGTTGGTCGCGATAGCGGCGAGAATTCCGGCAGCGAAGACGAAGCCGACGCGTCCGCCGAAACCGGCGATGCGGGTTTGAGCGAGAAGGAAAACCGCAAGAACGGCTTCAATGAGCTCGGTCGCGAATTCGATAGTCAGCGACTTGGCCAGGGCGACCGCCCGGCCGGGCGGATGATACATGAGAAGGCCGGAAGGATTGTTTGCGTACTTCTCGCTCAGGTGGTGCATGGCTTCGCGCTTCTGCGCCCCGGTCGCGTCCGGGCCGAGACCGAGCCCAGGAAAAATGTAAAGCCCGGTTTTGTCGCCAATGTTTGATTGCATGGCTGCCAGCACTGCCTGCTCGTTCGGAATCTCGCCGATGCCTGCTTCGCCGAGTGGCAAAAGCATGTGCGCAATTGACGTCCAAATGAACATCACAATTCCGCCTAGAACACCCGCCAGGAGAATTTTCATAACGAGAAAGAATGAAGGATAAGGGAAGGATTAGGAAGAAAAAACCAGCTGCGGAATTTTCGATCAGCCCGACACAAGTTTCGCATCCAGATTGATTTGAGTGCCCGATAACGCGATCGAGACGGGACAATTCTTCTTGGTCAGGTCCGCTTGCTCTTTAAATTTCGCCTCGTCGATCCCCGGCACGTCTGCTTCGGTCGTCAGGTTGATCGCGGTGATTTTGAACCCGCCGCCGGACTGCTCGAGCTTTACCTCCGCAGTGGTGCTGATCTTTTTGGGCGGGTGACCGGCTTTCTCGAGGCCGAGCGAGAGCGCCATGGAAAAGCAACCTGCTTCCGCCGCGCCGATGAGCTCCTCCGGATTTGTGCGATTCGTGTCGCCGAATCGCGACGCGAAATCGTAGGGCCCTTCGAATGTGCCGCTCCCCAGTTTCATTATCCCTTTGCCGCCCTTCAATGTGCCTTCCCAAACCGCCGAACCAATTCGTGTAGCCATAGTAAAGAAAAGTAAGAAAGAGGAAGCGATAAGTAAAAAACTAAAATCGGGGCGGCACAAATCATTGGGGCAGAAGTCAGAAGTCAAAGACGCACCGGGAAACGTTGATTAATTGCTTGCGCTTGTTGTGGCGAATCACCAGTCTGGGGGCCGTTAAATCACATCTTTATGAAAATATCTGTTTTTTCTTTGATCACGGCCATCGCGGTGGTCGCATCTTTCATTTCTTGCGCCCATAAGCAGGAAACGGCAACAACGTCCAGCACGGCAACCGCGGCATCGACGACGAAGAAGAGCACGACCGCGAAGAAGACCGCGACGACGGAGAAAGCCACAACGACGAAAAAGCACGCTGCTCCAGAGGCGTCGCCGTCGCCAACGGCGTCACCGAGGAAGGCCGCGACCAAGAAGGCCGCCGAACCCGTGGCATCGCCCTCGCCTTCCGAGTCAGCCTCGCCTTCGGCCAGCGAGTCGGAATCGCCTGCGCCGACGCCGTAGGCAGCAGAATTCAGCGGTCCGCTTTTCGGCCGCAGCGGGAAATATCTCAGCTGATCGCCATGAGCCGAGAAAGGCTTCGGCTCGGCCGGGCGAGAAATTTGAGCGGAATAACGCATCCGCGGTTGCCTTCGCCCGCAACCACGGTATTGATTTTACGGGTCGCCTTCGAGTGTTGAGTGCGGCTGCTCCCACGCTAAATTGAGATCGGGATGTTTGAAACAATCATCGGGTGTCTCAAGTGGGCCGCAGTTGGCTTCGTGGTGGCATTTTTTCTGATGAAGCTTTACGAGGGCAGCCACATTCACGACGACATTCCGAGGCCCGAATTTAAAGTACGCCAGTCGCGGCGCGCAGCTTTGGTCTTATCGATATTCGCCGCGATGCTTTCGGCGGTCGTTTGGTTGTTGGTGCAAAACTGGGGCTGATTTGCCTTCGGTCGCCGCGGCAACCTCCGGCGTGGCAGGGGACAGAGGGCAGCGAACAGAGAACAGAGAACAGGGAGTCGTCATCCCATGTAAAACCCGCCGTTAACGTTGAGCACGTGGCCGGTGATGTAAGAGGCCATCGGCGAGGCGAGGAAAAGAGCTGGCATCGACGATTTCTCTCGCTTCGCCAAGGCGGCCGAGCGGATTTGTTTGATGAATTTTTGCGTCACTTCTTCCTCGGACATACCTTTGCTCATCCCAATGTCGATGAAGCCGGGCGCGATGGCGTTAACGGTGATGTTTTGCCGGGCCAACTCGCGCGCGGAAACTTTGGTTAGGGCAATGATAGCGGCTTTGCTCGAAGAATAATTCGCCTGGCCGAAGAGTCCCACTTGGTCCGCTGACGGAGGAAAAATTGATGATCCGTCCGCCGTCACGCAGAATCGGCATCGCTTTTTGCGTGACGGTGAATGTGCCGGTGAGATTGACGCGCACCACGCTCTCGAATTCTTCCATCGACATCTTCTTGATCGTGCGGTCGCGAATGATCCCGGAGTTGTTTACGAGAACGTCGAGCCCGCCATGCTTGATCTCGATTTGCTTCATCATCGACTCGACCTGCTCCGGCTTCGTCACGTCGCACTCGATCACGAGCGGATCCTTCAATTCTTTCGCAATGCTCGCCGCGTCGGCTTTGTTTTGTCCCTCCGGATCGACGACGTAATTCACGACGCATTCGGCGCCGCGTTTGCCAAACGCTTTGATCATTTCCGCGCCAATCCCGCGCGAGCTTCCGGTAACGAGCACGACTTTGCCAGTGAAATTGAGAGGATCAGGCATTTGTCTAGACAGGATTAACAGGATTAACGAGATCTTGGGAAAGGCAAATCGGATAGCATCTGCAAAGGAGGAAACAGAATCCGCGAGCTATATTCAGATTTTGCCGAACAAGAATCGTATCTGGGAAATCAAAAACAATCCTGTTAATCCTGTCCTAACGAAATGGCTTCACCGATTCGGATCCTGACAGCTGTCCCAATTTGCGACGGGCACGACAGCGCGATCAACACGATCAATCTCGAGTTCATCCGGCATGGCATCGAGGTAGTTTATCTCGGCTATCATCGCTCGGTCAGCGACATCGTTCGGGCCGCCATCCAGGAAGACGTGCGCGCGATCGGCATTTCCAGTTACAACGGCGGGCACATCGAGTTTTTTGCGGAAGTTGTCGATCTTCTGCGGAAACGTGGCGCGGACGATATCAAAGTTTTCGGCGGCGGGGGCGGAACGATCACGCATGACGACGCTGCGACGATGAAACGCAAAGGCGTGGACGAGATTTTCTTTGCCGGCACTTCGCTTGCGGAGATGACGGATTTGTCGTAAAACATTACGGCAAGCCGCGCCAAAAACGGCGCCGCGCCAAAACGCCCGAGATCGAGCTGGCGCGGAAACTCACCGAGATCGAGGATGCCGGCGGACGCCGCAAGAAAACCCGCATTCCGAAATCCGCAATCCGCAATTCGAGAGTGATCGGATTTACCGGTCCCGGCGGCGCCGGCAAAACTACGTTGATTGACGAACTGGTCCTGCGGTTCCTGAACCAAGATCGACAGTCGCGCATCGCGATTTTGTCGCACGATCCGAGCGTCATCGGCGAAGGCGCGTTGCTTGGCGATCGCGCCACCATGATTAATTCGCAGAACGATCGCGTGTTCATGCGCAGCATGGCCACGCGCGGACAGGCCGGCGGACTTTCCCCGGCGACGGAAGGTTGTCTCGCCTTGCTCGCGCATTCAGGTTTCGATTATGTGATCATTGAGACGGTCGGCACCGGTCAGGAAGCGATGCCGTTTCGCAAAAATGGAATTGTCGATCTTATGGTGCTGGTCATGAATCCGGATTACGGCAGCCGGTTGCAGCTGCAAAAAATCGTCATGCTCGATCTCGCCGATGTCGTCGTTGTGAACAAGACCGACTTAAGCGAGCCCGCACCGCGCACACCGAGATCGAACAGCGTCTCGAGCAAAATCGCCGGGCCCAGCATGGTCGATACCGTCGCAAAACGGCATCGCGACCCTGGCGTGGATCGATTGTTCGATTTAATTTCAGGAGAATCGTATGAGCAAACTCGGACAAGTCGTTGAGGCGGTTGAGAAGTACAACCGGTTCGTCCTCGATCAAGTAAAGCGCGCGCGCACGGATGAAAAATTTGGGCGCGAACTGATCGATCGCTGGAACGAAATCAAATCAAGCACGCCGATGACCCGCGCGCCGACGGGACTAGCGCTGCCGCGGCTGGCGCTGCCGGAGATCGACGAGCCGGGCGAAATCGCGCGGTATCTGTTTGGCGACGGATTGCCGGGAGATTTCCCGTTTTTGAACGGCGCATATCGGGAGATGTATCTTGCCGAAAGCGGAAACGGGACAGCGGAAACCGGAAAGCCAGTCCGAAGCCCGGTCCAAGCTCGCGACGGGACGAGTCCGTCCGATCGGCGGACCGGACGGACGTGCTCCGAAATCCGAAAGCAGAAGAACCGACGCGGTTATTCTCCGGATTGATGCTCGCCGAAGACACGAACGAGCGTTTTCATTATCTGACCGCGCATCAGCGCACCCATCGGCTCAGCACCGCGTTCGACGGGCCGACCCTTTACGGAATCGACAGTGATGCGGACGGCGTCTTCGGAAAAATCGGCGAGGGCGGTGTCGCGATCGACACGGTCGAAGACATGGTCCGGCTCTACGATGGATTCGATTTGGGGTCGCCGAATTTCTCCGCGTCAATGACGATCAGCGGCCCGGCGCCGATTATCATGGCGATGTATATCGCGGCGGCGAAGCGGCGGTTCGGTCCAAAAGTTGTTCCGAAACTGCGCGGCACGATTCAGGCCGACATTTTCAAAGAAGTCCAGGCTCAGAACGAAACGATTTTCCCAATCGAGGCATCGCTCCGTTTTCTTACTGACATGGTGGAATTCACGACCCGCGAAATGCCGCGCTGGTATCCGATCTCGATCAGTGGCTATCACATCGGCGAAGCCGGCTCGACCCCGGTGCAGCAGGCCGCTTACACGCTTTCGAATGGATTTGCTTACGCAGAAATGTTCGCCGCGCGCGGCATTCCGGTCGATCAATTTGGCCCGCGACTCTCGTTCTTTCTCGATTGCGGGCTGGACGTCGAATACATCGCCTTGGCGCGCGTTTCGCGACGGATTTGGGCGATTGGTATGCGCGAAGTGTTCGGCGCCGGTGCGCGCGGTCAGCTTTTCAAATTGCACACGCAAACGAGCGGCCGTTCGCTCATCGCAGCGGAATTTAAAAACAATCTCACGCGCACGGCGGCGGAGTTGATGCTCGCCTACATGAACGCAACGAACTCGTGTCACTCAAACAGCGCAGACGAACCGTTCACGACGCCAAGCGAAGAATGGATCCGGCTTGCCGCCCATGGACAGGCGATCCTGCTCGAGGAGTCCGGCATTTTCAAGCACACCATGAACATGTTGAGCGGCTCGCCCGGAATGAAAGCGGTCGAGCGCGCGGTAGAGGCGGCGATTCTCGATGAGTTCCGCGAGATCGAGCGATTGGGTGGCGTGCTCGCCGCGGTGGAAGATCGTTATCAGCGGAGCCAAATTCAGAATGCGGCCCACCGTTACGAGAAGCAGATTTACGATGGCACCCGACCGATTATCGGTCTGAATCGTTACCGCAACGGCAGCGACGACATTCCGGAAGTGAAACTGGCCCGCACGCCGCGCAAGAAACAGCAGTTGCAAGTCGACCGGCTCACGAAGTTCAAAAAGAAAAACGCCGAGAAAGCGAAACGCGCGCTTGATAAACTTGTCGATGTGGTTGAACGCGGTGAAAATTGTTTCCCGACGCTGCTCGAAGCCGCGGAAGTCTGTTCGTTAGGCCAAATCACTGGCCGCCTGCAGGAAGTCGTCGGCCGCTTCCGGCCGATGGTTTGATCAGGCGCGATCGACCCGGCAGGAATAACAGCCGGCACCGGCATTATGCAGATGCAAATAGCTGATGTTTGAGTCGGAAAATAGCTTTTCGATTTGTTGTTTCAGTTCCGCTCCCGGGCTAACCAGACCGTTCACCATCATTCCATTCTGATCGTAGGCGCGCACGGATAAGACCCGACTGCAAAGAACTTCCGGAAATTCACCCGGCGCCAAATCGATTTCTTGCGCGGCTTCACGCACGAAGATCGCGCCGGATGCCCGATAGGGAGAATCGACGTCGTGGTGTTCGAACGGCAAGAGGATCACGTGCTCCCCGGTTTCGGCGTCTTGCAAACTGACCCGGCAGGGAAAACCGGGTTTTGCATCGACAATTAAACGCCGTGCATTTTTCTGCCGAAGTTGCTCTTCGTTAAGCGAAAACAGTGGCGCGAAATTTTCGAGCGGCAGACCAACAATTCGAAATGTGCTGTTCATGACGGCACGATGCCGTATCATTCCGCGACCAAACACCCGATTCTTGCGCCTATTTTTTTACTCGCTTGAGACGCATGTTCTCGCCGTAAAATTGCAAACAGCGTGGTTCTGCCACTTTTGACATTTTGATCGATACAATAACATCGTCACCCGCACGCCTGATCGATCCGGTGCCGGTGTTGTTAAAGCTGTCTTCGAATTTGAATTCCACGGTCCCCTTGTTCGTTACCTCGCCCGTTCCATTAGCTTCCGGCGCGGCACCATGACCATCGCTATAAACGGCGCTAAAAAACACCGATACGGTGTTTCCATTTTGCTCCAGGCTTAGTTCGAAGACAGCCTGGCCATCGAGGAATTTCTTGTCGGCGTACTCGCCAGCAAAATTCGGCGTGCCAGCGGCAATCGAAACCAGCGCGAGCGCAACGAGCAAAATCAAACCTCGATCTTTCATGGCCTGTTTATATCAGGCAGTCGGGGCACGCGCACGAATCTTCGACCGCGAATGAGCGGGGATTGAAATTGTGAGCGTTACGGTCTGCGCGTTATGCTACGCGCAAAGATGGCTTTTTTGGAAACAGGCGCCGGGGCAAGTGCGCGTGGTCGAGTTGCAGTGCGGCTCCTGCCGTTTCTGTTTTTGCTTTACGTCGCGAACTATCTCGATCGCACAAACATCGCGTATGCGACGCTCGGGATGAAAGGCGATCTCGGCCTAACCGATTCGGTGTTTGGCACAGCGAGCGGAATTTTCTTCATTGGATATTTCGCTTTGCAAATTCCCGGGGCGCTCCTGGTGGAACGTTGGAGTGCCAGGCTGTCTGCTCGCGATCACGCTGATTACGTGGGGCGGCCTAACGACACTGACCAGTTTTGTCCACACTCCGCTGCAGCTCTACGGCGCACGTTTCTTGTTGGGCGCAGCCGAAGCCGGCTTCTTTCCCGGCGTGATTGTTTATCTTTCTCACTGGTTCATTTATCAGGACCGCGCCAAAGCGGTAGCGCGCTTCATGTGTGCCATTCCGATCGCGTATATGCTCGGTGGACCGATTGCCGGCGCGATCCTTAGCTCTCATTGGTTCGGTCTCGCCGGCTGGCGATGGCTCTTCCTGCTGGAAGGCGCGCCGGCCATCTTGCTAGGTATGGCGACGCTGTTCGTTTTGCCGGATCGGCCTAACGACGCCCGATGGTTGCGAGCGGATGAACGCGACTGGTTGGTCGCCCGGCTTGACGAAGAACGTGAAGCCAAGGCGACACGTGCAGCACTTTACGATCTGGCAGGCGCTCCGGTATCCAGCGGTGCTGATTCTGACAGCCGGTTTATTCTTTTGTTACACGGGCGGCTACGCGTTTTCTTTCTGGATGCCGACGATGCTTCAGCGCCTCACGCATTGGACCGACGTTCGCCAGATCGGCTGGATCGGCGCAATTCCATTTGTTGCCGGCTTTATCGGAATGCTGCTGCTGAGCTGGAACTCTGATCGCACGCGCGAGCGGCGCTGGCATTTCGCTGTCCCGCAATTGACCGCAGCAGTCGCGCTCAGCTTGTGGTTTTTCCTCCCACATTCGGACGCCCTACTGCTCGCCGCTTTCACCCTCGTAGGATTCGGCACCAACGCTTACTTCCCGTCGTTCTGGGCGCTTCCGTCGGCGTATCTTTCCAGCTCAGCGGCGGCCGCCGCTGTCGGCTTCATCAATTGCATGGCCAGCATCGGCGGATTCGTCGGTCCAAAAATCATCGGCGAGCTGAGTCAGCGTACCGGTTCGTTCAATTCCGGATTCATTTGCATGATCGCATGCTGGACGATCGGGGTAATCCTGGTCCTGCTCTGCCCGCGTGAAAATGTGGGAGGGGCCTCAGTGCCCCGATCTGATGGATGATGAAAATAAGAAAGGTCGCTGCACTAAGGCAGCTCCCACAAGCTCAAGCCCCACATTCTCGGAACCTGCGTCTGCATCGCTGGACTGATGCGTCCGCCACCTTCTCTATCACCAAATCCCTGCGACCGAAGAAGCCGGTATTAGATAAGGATTCGGTTACTGATCCGCGGCCGTATTTGCTGGACTTAGCAGTCGGGGCGCTAAGGCCCCCACATTACTCAGCGCTTGAGCGCAACGTCGAACGGTGCGCCGGTCTTGGCGCGAATGTCGTCCACTGTGACGCCGGGATGCAATTCAGTGAGAACGAGGCCGCCACCCTCCTTCACCTCGAACACGCACAGGTCGGTGATGATGAGATTGACGACTCCCAAACCCGTGATTGGCAGCGTGCATTTTTTCAAAATCTTCGGGCTGCCGTCTCTGGCGCAGTGCTCCATCACCGCCACCACGCGCTTCACTCCGGCGACGAGGTCCATCGCGCCACCGGGTCCTTTGACCATCTTGCCGGGAATCATCCAATTCGCGATGTCGCCTTTGTCCGTCACCTCGAAGGCGCCGAGAATGGCGAGATCGATGTGCCCGCCGCGAATCATCGTGAACGAGTCGGCGCTCGAGAAGAAAGCCGAGCCGGGCATTGTCGTGATGGTTTGCTTGCCGGCGTTGATCAGGTCGGCGTCCACCTCGTCCTCGGTCGGGAACGGGCCGATGCCGAGCAGGCCGTTCTCGGATTGTAGCGTGACGTTCATACCTTTGGGAATGTAATTGGCGACAAGCGTCGGGATGCCGATGCCGAGGTTGACGTAGATAACCGTCGCGCAATTCCTGCGCGGCACGTTTCGCCATCAACTCACGAGTGGGGTTTTCTTTCTTTGCGGTTGCGCTGCCCTGCACGGTGCGGAACTCGATGCGTTTTTCGTAGCTCGCGCCTTGGATGATGCGGTCGACGAAAATGCCCGGTGTGTGGATCTGATCGGGATCCAGCTCGCCGATCTCGACGAGTTGTTCGACCTCGGCCACGCAGACCTTGCCGCAACTGGCGATCATCGGGTTAAAGTTCCGCGAGGTTTTTCGATAAATAAGGTTGCCGGATTTGTCGCCCTTCCACGCCTTCACGATCGAAAGCTCGGCCGTGATTCCGGGCTCGAGCACGTATTCCTTGCCGTCGAAAACTTTCGTCTCCTTGCCCTCGGTCAGTTTGGTCCCGAAGCCGGTGCGAGTGTAAAAGCCCGGGATACCTGCGCCGCCTGCGCGCAATCGCTCGGCGAGCGTGCCCTGCGGAATGAGCTCCAGTTCGAGTTCACCCGCCAGCACCTGGCGCTCGAACTCCTTGTTCTCGCCGACGTAAGAAGCCATGACCTTTTTCACCTGCCGCGTAGTGAGCAGAACCCCCATGCCGAAACCATCCACGCCCGCATTGTTGCCGACGATGGTGAGGCCTTTAACGCCGCTCTCGTGCAGGGCGGCGATGAGATTCTCGGGTATGCCGCACAATCCGAACCCGCCCGCAGCAATCGTCATGTTGTCGTGGAGCAGGCCGGCAAGCGCAGCCGTGGCGTCGGGATAAACTTTGTTCATGTGGAAAGAGATTAATCACGGATTACACGAATGCACACGGTTCAATTCCCTAACTGTAGTCATCTGAGCGGAGCGAAGAACCCAGCGGCGCGTTACTTCCAGCTCTTTCTGCGACGCCGCGCTCGTATGACACGGCGCTTGCCGCATTACAATTCATCGGCAGATTGCAGTTTCACTTTTTCATGACTACGACCTTCGCGCACCAGCTCGCAGACTTCGCTTGTTCGCTTCGTTTCGAAGACCTTTCTAAAGAGGTTGTGCATGAAGTGAAACGGCGGGTGATCGATTCACTCGGCTGCGCGCTCGGGGCCTGGAATGAGGAGCCCTGCGCAATCGCGCGCAAAGTCGCGTCGGAATTTTCGGCGAGAGCGGGATCGACAATCATCGGCACGACCCACAAGGCGCCGCCGGACTGGGCGGCATTTGCGGACGGCTGTTGCATTCGCTATTTCGATTACAACGACACTTATTTGTCGAAGGAACCGGCGCACCCGAGCGACAACATCTCGGCTGCGCTTGCGATTGCGGAAAGCCTCGGCGCCAGCGGTACGCGAATTGATTACGGCAATCGCGCTTGCCTACGAAGTGCAATGCCGGTTGTGCGATGCGGCGAGTATTCGTGCACGCGGTTGGGACCATGTGACATATGGCGCCTTCTCAACCGCGCTGGCGAGCGCGCGATTAATGAAGCTCGATCCGGAGAAAACGCGGCACGCGGTGAACATCGCAGGGGTTGCGTGTGCAGCCATGCGACAGGCGCGCGTGGGCGAACTTTCGCATTGGAAAGGCGTCGCGTTTGCAAATGCGGCACGGCATGGAGTTTACTCGGCGTTGCTTGCGCGCGCGGGGATGACCGGACCGGCGCCTATTTTCGAAGGGCAAATGGGTTTCGAAAAAGAGCTTGGCGTGTCGCTAGGGAATGTCGGCGAAAAATTTGTGAAACGACCGGACGCGAAGTCGCCGGAAGAAGGAACGGCCGCGATGATTTTAAAAACGAGCATCAAGTTTTGGCCGGCAGAATATCACAGCCAGAGCGCGATTGAAGCGGCGCTATTCTTGCGAAAGCAAATCGCTGATTTTGCGCAAGTGAAATCGATGACGATCGAAAGTCACGATGCATCGGTGGACATCATCGGGAGCGAGCCGGAGAAATGGAAACCAGAAACGCGCGAAACGGCGGACCACAGTTTACCCTACCTCACGGCGATTGCGCTCATCGATGGCGAGGTGACAAGCAAGCAATTCGAGCCCGAGCGCTTTGCCGATCCGAAGATTTGGAAATTTTTAGAGAACGTGAAGGTGGAACGGAACGCGGAGTTGAGCGCGATGTATCCGGGGGCGGTCGCCAACATCGTGCATGTCTATCTTGTAGGCGGAAAGCGATTGACCAAGCGGGTTGATTATCCGCTTGGGCACGCGAAAAATCCTTTGAAGGATCCGGAAGTTGAGGGAAAATTTTACGCGCTTGTTAGGCAGAAGCTTGGGGAAGAGAGGGCGCGGGAGATCGTCGATCTTGTTTGGAACCTCGATCAAGCGAAGAATGTCGACGGATTGATGCAAGCGGTCGTGATGCAATGAATAGCAAAGGCGCGGCCCTGCGTGGATGGATTGCCAAAGGCGCGGTGCTGATGCCAGGAGTGCCGAACGCCGCGATGGCGCGGCAAGTCGAGCAGATTGGGTTCGATGCGGTTTACATAAGCGGCGCTGGAATGGCAAACGCGACCGCGGGCCTGCCTGATATTGGTTTGCTCACGCTCACGGAAGTAGCGCGTCTGGGTGGTTACGTTGCGCAGGCGGTGAACATTCCGGCAATTGTCGACGCGGATACCGGTTTTGGCGGCGCAGAGAATGTGATGCGCACAATTCGCGAATTGGAAAACGCGGGACTGGCCGGTTGTCACATCGAGGACCAGGAATTTCCAAAACGCTGCGGCCATCTCGCCGGAAAATCGATTGTCGATCTTGAAGAGATGGTTGGAAAAATCAAAGCCGCAGTTGCGGCCCGCCGCGATCCCGATTTCCTGATCATCGCGCGGACGGATGCGCGGGCCGTGGAAGATTTTAGCCAGGTGGTCGATCGCGCCGGAGGATATCTCGAGGCTGGCGCCGACGCGATTTTCCCCGAAGCGTTGCAAAGCGCGGAGGAGTTTCGCGATTTCGCGAAGGAGATCGATCTCCCGCTCCTAGCAAACATGACCGAGTTCGGCAAGAGTCCGCCCCTTTCGTTTCAAGAATTGTCCGATTTCGGCTATCGCATGGTAATTTTTCCGATGAGCGCGTTTCGGGTGGCAATGAAAGCGAGCGAAGAGTTTCTGCGCGCTCTGAAAAAGAGCGGCGCCCAGTCGGATTGGCTGGAAAAGATGCAAACGCGCGCAGGAACTTTATGAGCTGCTGGATTACGATCCAACTGCGGCGAGCTGGAGAGGTTTTGACAACCGTTGATTTGTCGACGCGCGTATCGCTGTTAAGCTGAAACAAGACAAAATGACCACCGAAAAAAAACCAGAATACAGCCCGGGTCTTGCCGGAGTGATTGCGGGGGAAACGAAAATCTGCTGGGTCGATCCCAATGCCGGGCTGATGTATCGCGGCTACGACATCCATGAAATGGCGCAGAAGGCCAGTTTCGAGGAGGTCGCTTACTTGCTGCTCGACGGCGAGCTTCCGGACGGCAAGCAACTGGCGGAGTTTACGCGACAGATTGCGGCCGAGCGCGAAGTGCCGGCTCCGGTCATGAAAATGCTGCGGCTCCTGCCGCGCGACTCGCACCCGATGGATGTGCTGCGGACCGGCGTCTCAATGTTAAGCATGTTCGACAAGGAATTGAGCGACAACTCGCACGCGGCCAACATTCGTAAGTCGATTCGGCTCATCGCGCGCGTTTCAACCTTGATCACCGATAGCTGGCGCATTTTGCACGGTGACGAGCCGTTACCCGAAAGACCGGACCTCACTCACGCGGGGAATTTTTTCTACAAATTGAATAGCAAAGTTCCGCAGGACTGGCAAATCCGGATGCTCGATACCATTTTTGTTCTTTACGCAGACCATGAATTCAACGCGTCGACGTTCGCGGCGCGGGTGACGGCATCCACCCTCGCCGGCATTTATGCGGCGGTCACCTCCGCTTGCGGCACGCTCAAAGGCCCTTTGCACGGGGGCGCGAACGAGGAATCGATGAGGATGCTCGAAGAAATCAAAACGCCGGATCGCGCCGAAGCGTGGTTAAAGAAAAAGCTCGCAACCAAAGAGAAAGTCATGGGTTTTGGCCATCGCGTTTATAAAAAAGGCGATTCGCGGGTGCCGGTGATGCGCGAGATTGGGCGTGAACTCGGCAAGCGAACGGGCAAGGAACAATGGATCCCGATTTGTGAGAAACTCGAGGAAACGATGGAACGCGAGAAGGGTCTTTGCGCTAATGTCGATCTTTACGCGGCGCCAGTCTTTTGGATGCTCGGTTTCCCGCCACAGCTAAACACGCCGCTTTTCGCCGCGTCTCGCGTCGCGGGCTGGTGCGCGCATGTGACCGAACAGCATGACAACAATCGTCTGATTCGGCCGCGCTCCCTCTATATCGGACCACCCGCGCGTCCTTATCACAGCGTCTCTTCGAACGGAGCAGCGCGCGACAAACGGTGACGGGCGACCAATCGAAATCGTTGCAGGAAAAGTACGCGCCTGACAACGCCTGCTGGGGTTGCGGCCCGGCGAATCCGGAAGGTTTGCGGATCCGCAGTTTTCCCAACAACGGCGAAGTGGTCGCGGAATGGAAACCGGAGCCAAAATACGAAGCGTTTCCGGGGGTCTTAAATGGTGGAGTCATCGGCACATTGCTCGATTGCCATTGTAACTGGACGGCAGCGTATCATTTGATGAAGCGGGCGGGTGAAGATCGCGCTCCGTGCACGGTGACGGCCGAGTACGCGATAAAGCTGCTGCGTACGACACCAACAAACGATTCGGTTTTTCTCTCCGCGAAAATTGTCGATTTAACCGACGATCGCGCGACCGTCGAAGGAACGCTTACCGCCGGCGGAAAAGTTTGCGCGACTTGTCGCGGCATTTTTGTGGCGGTTAAAGAAGGCCATCCTGCCTATCATAGATGGTAAAACTGTAGCGGCGCTCTATGAGCGCCGAAACGCTATCAGAACGGCGGTCATAGACCGCCGCTACGGTAGAAAAGCGCGCCCGGGGTGACTCGAACACCCGACCGACGGATTAGAAATCCGTTGCTCTATCCGGCTGAGCTACGGGCGCATTTCATAGGTAAATCTGGATAGCGCAAAAGATTTTTTTGCGTTTTTCACGGTGTCATGTGGAACGGTCAATTGCAATCGCCGCCCGATCCACCTAAAACCAAGCTCGGACGTCACACCGCCCAGCGGGTGCTGCGCGAACGACCCGAAGCGTATCGCCGAAGTCGCACAACTCCTCGCCGAACATCGCGAGCATGTTAGCTACAACGAAATTAAACGCATCTGCGACATTAATTTCGACGCGATCAAGGCCGCCATTCCAGAGGCGCAGAATTCAGATGTCAGAAGCCAGTTCTTATCGATCCGACATGTCGATCTCGGAAGGGGATGTGACCCACTAAGGACTCACACTGGGGATTGTCGGCGGATCGGCTGGTACTGTGAGCTTGCTGAAATCGGCCAACGTCGCCGGATTTTGCTCTCGCAGGACGAGGCTTAGTGCGCTGATTCCGGCGACTTCAAACGGTTCGCTGCTCGCTTTGTCCCGTGTCCATCGCAATGCGAAATAGCGCGCCTTGGTTGGGGCAAGATCGACCACTGTCTCGCCGCGGTCGCCAAGACCGACAATTGAGGCAATCGGGTTCTGAGCACGGAGATCACCCCCATGCTTTGGCAACTCATTCAGCAGATAAACGTCGAGCTGGGCGCCTCTCCTCTGATACGTCGCGCAAACCCGATGCAGCTGCTGGCTTTGCGCCAGTTCAATGATGGCTGTGGGATGCAGATCAGAGCCGGAGAAGCGAAACGCTGTTCGAAGGTCACCGTCGATCATGCGGGCGGCAAAGGCGATCGCGCCCGAACTGACGTACACAACTCGGGCGCCCGCGTAGAGTTTAGCCAAATCCAAATCAACAGTTCCGTCAGGTCGCACGGATAGTGTCGTGGACACGGCGTCGTTATGCGTTTCAATCGCCTCGGTTCCGTGAACGGATGGAATACCCAGGAGGATTCGCGCAAGAATGATGGCAGCGAGCAGGTAGCAACGATCGGCAGGGAGATGTCTCATAACCCATCCCGTCCCAGTTTTACGAGGAACTTTCGGATTCGCCGGCGTTCTGTGAACCCGACAACGCCGAAAGCCAGAGCGCCCGGAAACCAAGTGCTTGGTTCAGGAACAACAGGAATATTGATAGTATTGGTATCCAACGTGACGGCTGCATTGATCGCAATGGCTCTCCCGTTGATAGTGGCTCCGCTGTTAACAGTGATGCTTTGGTCGGTAAGGATATTGCCGTAAAACGTGCTGTCGCCGCCAATGGTGGCTGAAGTGCCGACCTGCCAGAAGATGTTGGCCGAATTGCCATTCAGCAACGTGATCATGGAGCCGGGATCCGTGGTCAGGGTGGTGCCGATCTGAAAATGGAAGGCGGCGTTTGGATCTCCTCCGGTATCTAGAGTGAGCGTTCCGCTCAACGCGGCGGCGGTGGCGAAATGGTAGACCCCGGGCATGAGCGTCATGCCGCCCAGGTTTTGTCCCGATAAGTCGCTCGTCAGCGTCTCGCCGGCCACTTGCGCGTAAGCGGTCGAGGCATCGGCATGAGCTTGGTTGGCGAGCGCGTCACCGATGTGAATGGCCCCGTCGACGATGATTCCGGGCGGGAATCCAGTAACGGAGACTCCCGGACTGCTGAGCGCCACATTCCCGGTGACGGTCGTTGGGCCAGCATTGGTAACTGTTGAGTCGCCCAAGACGGCGACGTTCTCCGCCGCACCCAGCGGAATGACTGAGGCCGCCGCGGACCAGGAGGTCGCGAGCAGCCCGAAAACGGTCAATGCCGCTGCGCACGTTGCAGCCGACCTGCGGGCATGTTTTTTTTGCGCTGAACTGTTTTGCATTTGCATACGTCAGATTTAGCAGCGCGGGTGCTACACATGGGCTCGGTGAGTACGTGGTTTCGCCGGGGACAACTACTGAAGCGATGGATTATCTGGAGATCGCGTTAAGCGGCTTTCCAGCGAAGGTCCCAGCTCCCGGAAGTACCGATACTCCCGCCTAACCAACAAATCGTGTATGTCGGGCAAAGGCCTCCATACTGATTTGCTGACTCTTCGACACGCACTTGCACTCTTCGACACACTACAGGCGCTGTTATGTCATTGTTCTTTTATTCATGGCGCTTGCGCTAGCGCCTTCGTCACAGTTTTCGATCCGTTTCGCTGAACGAAATCACCCGTTCGACATTGCCGGTTGAATCGAGAATCCGAATCTCGCCTGAACGAAAGCTTAGCCGTTTGTCCGCTCGTGTCCGCGAACAAATAGTGAACAATAGTGTCCGTCCGTCCGTTTCCCTAGGGGTGCGGACGGACGGATTTAACTGACAGCTCGCGAATTTAGAGTGCCGTATACGTGTAACTGTTCACTTCCCAGGAACCGTTAACCAGCGAGCCTAGTGTCACATAGATCGTGCGCCCATCAGTGGGAATATTCTTTACGGTTTTCGAACGAACAGTCACTTGCCCGGAGTTGTAAATATCGGCGCCATTTGGCGAACTGCCCACAAAAAGGAAATACGCCGTGGCGCTACCAGCGCTCCACTTAAAAGTCACGCTTGAAGAACTAAACTTGGATCCCGGCGGCGGGCTAAGCATCACTGCCGGGCCGGTCGTGGGAGTGGGAGTTGGAGTAGGCGTCGGCCTGGGTGTGGGAGTCGGAGTCGGAGTGGGAGTAGGTGTGGGGGTTGGAGTAGGTGTTGGAGTGGGAGTAGGCGTAGGAGTCGGAGTTGGTGTCGGGATAGGGGTAGGACTAGGACTAGGAGTAGGAGTAGGAGTTGGTGTCGGGGTAGGCGTGGGTGTCGGAGTCGCCGTTGGGGTCGGGGTGGGTGTCGGTGTAGGGGTGGCCGAAGGCGTTGGAGTGGGCGTGGGTGAAGAGTTGGGCACCAAGTAGGAGGCTTCATTGGAGGGCGCGCTTTCGACGCCTATTGTGTTATAGGCGGTGACCACGAAGAAGTATGTTTTCCCGGCTACTAGATTGGAGACCACGGTGGAGGTCGCGTTGCCAACCTCAATGGTTTGGGTGAGGACTCCGCTGGTTGTTCCCAAATACAGGCGGTAACCAGCGATGCTGGGAGAGGAAGAGGGATCCCATGCCAACGTGACATCCGCCGCCTCCACTTCGAAGAGCGAGCAAACCAGAATTATGGGGCCCCCGATTAGGAGCAGCGCCCACCGAGTGTTCAGCACACTGAGAATCGGTAAGTTTACCATAGACCAACGCTCATTTAGGTTACCGCTGAACAAATGCAAGTGGCGTGTAAAAAGCACCCTATACAGAAACACTCTTTAACGACCGAACGTCACAGGTGTTTCGACCGAGGTGTAAAATGTAAATTCTATGTAAATTCTTCAGACAGATTCGCATAATCCGCTTCGGTGAGCGGTCTTGTCTGTCCGGCCGTTTCCCTAGGGATGTGCGAGGGAAGCGAAAGATTGGATGTTGCGCGCCCGCCTTCGATTTGCCGGGTGATTTTTGGTTCTATGCCAGCCTTTTCCATGATCGCAGCAAATCGCCCGCTCAACCCATGCTTGGCGTCCGTGCCTTGACCGGCTAGCGACGGAAACAAGAAGGCCTTGCCGATTTCCGGTTTCTTCAAAATCTCGCGTTTGAGATCGTGGTGCAGCGGAATGGGATATTGCTATTTCCGATGTCCGATATACACCATAACTATGCCCAATCGAACAGGAATTGCCCGCGGCGCAACTTCAAAGGCGGTTGCGCTCATCTCCTTCTGGGGGCGCGTGGTTCTCTTAGCCGGTTTAACTTTGAATGTTCTCAGTCGGGCGGACGCCGCTATAATTAATGCGACAAGCGTTTCCTTTGCGGATGTGACGGCGGCCGTTTCCCTGGCTAACGATGGCGATATGGTGATTCTACCCGCGGGCACTGCCAGCTGGAGTTCCACTCTGACAGTTACGAATGCCATCACGCTTCAAGGCGCCGGTATCGGCCAGACTATTATCAAGGAGAATCTTTCAATCGACACACAAATGCTGACGTTCAGCACGGCAGCGGGCAAATCTTACCGAGTAACCGGAATCGAATTTCAAGGCGGCAGCCGAACCACAGTGTTTGGCAAGGGAATGATCTTACTGAATGGAGAAAGCCGGGCGGTCAGGGTTGATCATTGCCGCTTCAATGGGGTTCGAAATGTCAGTATTCGCACGGGTGAGTCAGTCTGTGGGGTCATCGATCACAATACATTCATTCTTCCGGCAAATGGGGCTTACGCACTGGTTGTTTACCATAGTACATGGAACGGAAACCAATGGGGAGACGGTTCGTGGGCTCTTGCACCCGATTGGGGCGGCCCCGGCGCGGTCTACGTCGAGGATAACGAGTTCGATAACGCCAGTCCTAAGGCGCAGCTCGCTATATGCGACCAGGTTGGCGGAGCGCGCACTGTCTTCCGGTATAATACCTTTAATAACACGTTCATCGACAGCCACGGGAGCGGAAGTACATCGAGATACCGAGGCTGGCGTCATTTTGAAATTTACAACAACACATTTACTGACAACCCGCCCAGCGCGACCTTCTGTGTCGATTGCAGAGGCGGTACAGGTGTGTTTTTTAACAACAAAATATACGGAACGACCAAGTTTCTCACGTTACACACTTATCGTTTTTGGCTCGATACCGATTCCTGGGGTGGTTCTGATGGAACTAATGGCTGGGATATCAACGATATCACCGGTGGGCCGAATCATGATGGACTTTATCTAAGCGGCAAGGCTGGGGCGGGCAGCACAGAGTTAACGCTAGTGGTGCCGGGAGCTGGGTGGGCCCCAGATCAATGGAAGGATTACAGTGTTAAGGACACGACGCCTAAGTCATCGACGACCCCTGGCTACAGTTATAATTATCCAAACGGTTTTTTTAGCGTTTGCACGGGTAACACGAGCAACACGATCACTGTGGCCCCTGGCTCAAATGCAACAAATATGTTCAAACCATTCGCCCCCGGCGATCAGTTTGCAATCCGCAAGGTAATTTTCTCGCTCGACCAACCGGGGGCCGGCATAGCCGATGTGCCCGCCGATGAAACATCGGTCACTCCCATTCCCGAGAACCTTCATCAGACAATCGATCCGATTTATTCTTGGGGCAATTCAGTAAATGGTATCGCCGGTGCTGGGGATAACACGACCGCCGCCGACGGATCAATGGTTGAGGGTGTGCATTACTTCAATGGTATCGCCAGACCGGGCTATACCCCTTATACTTACCCGCATCCTTTGGTGAGTGGCCTGCCTGGGCCGCCTACCAACCTCAGGGTTGTTAACTAATCCTTAGACTCTGGGCTTCAGGCCGAAGCGCTCCTGGATCAGGGCGCCTATTATAGCTGAATTTGGACAGCGCAAACCAACGAAAATATGGCAAAGAACGCGGCTTCAAAATTTCATTCGACAGAAGTCCGGACGCTACTATGCCAGAGCTCTTGTTGGCGGCAAAGAGGTTTGGAAGTCGCTAAAGACACCCTCCGGAGATCGATGCAATTACGGTTTTCGGTAGGGGGTGTGACCCACTAAGGACTCACACTGGGGATTGTCGGCGGATCGGTCGGCGGTGTGAGCTTGCTTAAATCGGCGAACGCCGCCGGATTTTGCTCTCGCGGGACGACGCTTAGTGCGCTGATTCCGGCGACTTCAAACGGTTCGCTGGTCGCTTTGTTCCGTGTCCATTGCAATGCGACGTAGCGCGCCAGTGTTGGGGCAAGATCGACTGCTGTCTCGCCGCGGTCGGGAGGATCGACAATTGAGGCAATCGGCTTCTGAGCAAGGAGATCACCCCCGTGCTTTGGCAACTCATTCAGCAGATAAACGTCGAGCCGAGTGCCTTTCGTCGGATACGCCACACTGACTCGATGCAGCTGCTGGCTTTGCGCCAGTTCAATGATGGCTGTCGGATGCAGATCGGAGCCCGAAAAGCGAAACGCTCTTCGCGTATCGTCGATCATACGGGCGGCAAAGGCGATCGCGCCCGAACTGACGTACACAACTCGGGCGCCCGCGTAGAGTTTAGCCAAATCCAAATCAGCAGTTCCCTCAGGTCGAACGGACAGCGTCGTGTGGACGACGTCGTTCGGCGTTTCTGTCGGCCCGGTTCCGAAAACGCATGGAATGCGGAGAAGCAGGCACGCAAGAATGATGGCCGCGACAAGGTAGCAACGATCGGCAGGGAGATGTCTCATAACCCTTCCCCGCCCCAAAGCTTGAATTGCGCCAGAAATCGACTCTTGCAGAGTAGTTTTTCCTTCGGGCAGCAAGGTTGCCTTTTGTCGATCGCGCGGAGTTGTCCGCAAACGAGGCGCCGTATGTTTCTTCGCTCGTGGTAAACCAGCGTCGCGAGTGCAAGGATTCCGGCGATGTAAGTGCTGGGCTCTGGGATTGCCGGCACCACTTCATAAAAGCCGCCGCCCAACGCGAACTCGACTGCACCCGGCGCATAGCCGGTAAAACTAAAATCAACCAAGTTAACTGTTTGGTCCGAAGCAAAAACCAATCGATCGGTGCTCGCGCTCCCGACTGTATTCGCGGCTCCAATCCAATTGTCGATCGTGAGCGTATACGAGCCGGGGTTGAAACTGGCAAAGCTAAGCACGCCAACGGCGCCCGTTCCGAAGTCAATGTGCGACCCGCTTGCCGTTAAAGTGAGCGCGCCGATTCCAACCGAGCTTGCAGTGCCTTCGCTGAAGCTTCCTTTCGCAAACGTTCCGCCAGCCAGGGTCATCGAAGCGCTGTTGTTGATTTGATCGTTTGCGCCTAACAATAATGTGCCGCCCGAGTTCACGGTGATCGCACTTGTCGAATCAAGCGCGCTGCCTGAACTCGCGGCCAGGATTAATGTGCCAGCGCTTACCGTGGTTGTGCCGGTGAACGTGTTCGCGCCGCTCAACGTGACAGTTCCGGAAGTCGTTTTTGTTAATGCCGCCGTGCCCCCCAAAATCGCGCTCACCGTCCCACTCTGCACCGCATACGATGAACCGATTACCGTGCCGGCGCCCGTGCCGGTAATCGAGCCACTGGAGAGAGTCACTGTGCCGACCGTCTCAGTGAAAGTCTGCACATCGAAAGTGCCGCCGGAGACAGTCAACGCGCCGGAATCCGCGAGCCGTTCACTCGCGCTGTCTTGCAAGGTGCCTGCGCTCACCGTTGTTCCGCCGGTGTAAGTGTTCGAGGCGCTCAAAACCATCGTGCCCGCACCGGTTTTGCTCAACGCGCCGCTTCCGTCGATCACGCCGCTGAACGTGAGAGTGGTTCCGGCTGTATCAACTTGAAAAGCGCCGGTGCCGCCGGTGGCCATGGTAAACTTTTTGGTGGTCGATGCGGTGCTGCCAGTGTATTCCAGGGTGCCGGTTACGCCACCGGCGTTACCAAGAATCACGGAAAGAGTGTTATTACCTAATTCGCCGTTGGCGCTGGCGTTGTTGATGGTATCGATCTGCAACGTACCTGCCTGGACCGTGAGCTGACCGGTATAAGAATCTCCCGTATTCGAAAGTGTTAACATACCGCTGCCGGCTTTGGTTATCGCCCCACCACCGCTTACCACGCCGGAGATGGTCGTATTTCCGCTGCCGTTAATGGTCAGCGCCTTATTATTAGCATTAACTGCTCCGCCTACAGTGAAAAGATTGCTCGAGTTATTCGTCCAGGTTTGGGCACTCCCGACCTTCAGATCGCAATTGATGGTGAACGTGAAAGCATTTGCGTTGTCGATTAAAATGCCAAGGCCGGCAGTTCCGTTGATCGTGTTGCCGTGCAAAGTGAGAGTGTTACTGCCGCCGGAAATGGTGACGTTCTGCCCGACACTGCCGGTCATCCAAATGCCGCCAGTGCTCCTGTTTCCAGTCAGATTCGGCTGATTGCTAAATGTGCTGTTGAAGACGGCATTATCGGCCGCTCCGGGGACACCGCCGGTCCAGTTAGTGCTCGTGCTCCAGGTCGTGTTGGTCGCCCCGGTCCACACTGTGTCGGCTCCGAAGACCAGTTGCGGCGCAAGAAACAAGAGCGTCAGCAACCCAAGACCGCTGGAGAGCAAACGCGTTCGTAAGCGCAAGGAGTGGTGAATGGAGCGGCGCGCGCGGCCAGGTAAACCCGATGCGCAAGGGGCGTAAACTGTTCCACTTATGTGAAAACGACAGGGCTCCACTCGTTAGGCATAAGCCGCTCCCGTGCCACTTATTGTCTGCATCGACGAACTTACCCACGCTAATCGAGAGTTCGAATCGCTCCGGGCGCTGCAGGTCGGCTAGGGGACCAACCTTCGACCTCGGAATATTGCGGCTAGGCGCGGGCCGCTCCTAGAGTTGGGGCCTACGCCGTATAAAACTTTGGGCCGCCAACTGGCGAAAAAACTTCAATCGACAAACTTAAGGATTAAGCGGTTGGTCGGGTCAGGCGGCAGCAGATTCGCAATAATTTTCGGTCGCTTTAACACTTCAACCCTTTAACACTTTAGCATCGCTGCATGAACGCCCTTTTCGTCATTATGCCCTACAAATACGAAGGGATTTGGGTGTTCGACGACCCAGCGGTCGGTTTATCGAGGGAGCCATTCATCGCCGGAATCGACACGATGATCGACAAGGTGGTTGCGAACATTCCAAATGCGGACAAGGGATTTCGCGCGATCTTTAGCGCCAACCCATTTCCGGGCGCCGATTTCAAACTGGAATGGCGCCGTGGAGAGTCCGGCGGGAATTGGTATTATTCCGACCAATTTAAGATCGAAGGTTGGCTTTGCCCGGCGCTCTTCAAGTATTTCCCGAGCGCGCCGCGTGAGATTTACGTCAGGGCGGAAGAGTTAAGACAATGAAGCGATTAAGGGCAAAGCCTTTGGCGCTTCAACGTTCAACGAACTTTACTCGCTACCGACCCGGTGCTTTAGCTCCCAAACGCGCAAGGCCGCGAGCAAGAGCGCTTTTGTGCGGGTGAGGGTACCTGCGGCTGCCATGGCGGTATCGTAATTGCCGTTGGCGTGAGAGGTCTTGCCGTTGCGCGTGCGGGGGCGCGATTGTTTTTGAGCCTTTGTTTTCTTAAGCTGGCGACTCGGCCGCCCTGCCAACGGTAAAATTTCCGCTACTATTCATAATTCCCATAGTTAGCAGCTTCCAGGCCAGCTCAGCTTTTCCTCCCTCACTGCTCCCTTTGTGTTTCGAACCGTCCCGACATTAACGGTTCGCACAAAATCTTCCCACCGCCAGCCGAGACCGTGAAAACCGCTTGTCTGCTCCGCTGTTCTCCGCCAGCTTCAAGCCGTCATGGCCGATCGCAAGCTTGGGTGTCTCAGCATCTTTTTGTTCGTCGCGCTCTGCGCCAGCGTATTTATCAATTTCGTGCTGGCCGTCGCCACCTTTCAGCCGCATGCGCGGAGTAGCGCATGCTGGAAGAAGCGCGTGCCGCGCTTTCGGGAGGTCATTGTCCAACGCGGCGCCCGTGGGGTGTTCGGACCGGATTGCGCTGATCATGATGCGCGGCTTGATCAGTTCTTCAGTATCCCAGGAACGTCAGCGATTCGATGGTCGACGACATGCGGGCGGCGCTGCAACAGGCGCGCGATGATAGCCGCGTCAAAGCGATCGTGCTGGAAATCGATTCGCCCGGCGGAGAAGTTACGGCTTCCGACCAGATTTACAATGCCGTAGTCAAAGGCGCGCGCGCAGAAAACCGGTGGTCGTTTACATGGATTCGCTCGCTGCTTCCGGCGGTTACTACGTCTCCTGCGGCGGCAAATTTTTAATGGCGAACGAGACCACCATCACCGGCAGCATCGGCGTCATCATCCAAACCCTCAATTACGAGCAATTGTTCAATAAAATCGGGCTCGCTTCGGTCGTTTTTAAAAGCGGTAAGTTTAAGGACATCCTCAACGGCGCACGGCCGATGACGCCGGAAGAACGCGAACTGATCCAAAGTTTCGTTATGCAAACCTACGACAAGTTTCTTGGCATCGTCGCCAAAGAGCGCAGTCATCCCGGCCGATACTGTTGCGCAACGCCATAGCCGACGGCCGGATCCTTTCCGGGAAAGACGCCCTACAACATCAAGTTGATTGATGGACTTGGGCCAAATCGAAGACGCCTATGCCAAAGCGAAACAACTCGGCAGCGCGCCCGAAGCGACGGTTGTAAAATATGGTCCGCCCTTTAGCCTGAGCCGGTTTTTCCGTGCGTTTGGCCAGGCCGGTGACTCGAAGATCGAGCTCCAACTTCCCGAAGCAACTCGTCCCGCAACTGGAGAGTGGGCGCGCGTATTTTCTGCCGAGCTTTTACGCTCCGTAACCGCGCCCGACTAGAATGTTAGCCGACGCTTTTCCCAGCGGGCTCGGAGTCATCGCCAGCGCCCTTTTTCTTTTTGCCGGCGTCTACATTTACGTCTCGCTTATCCGCCAAATCAGCGCGAGGAAATCGGCAACTGAATCGGCCGTCGCCGTCGCCCCGGCGAAAACATTTGGCTTGCCCGAAGCCATTCTGGCTGCCGCCTTGGTCTTCGTTTCTCTTGCTCAACGTTTTCGCTTCGCTTTCGCGCTCCGCCATTCCACTGAACAGCCGCGACCTTGTCGCCAATCTTCTCGTGACGACTCTCGTCGCTGTTTTCGTTGCTGCCTTCTTGAAATTCCGCGGGCTTGACCTCAACTTCGTTAGGCGGATTTTCCAGGACTCAGTTTTCTCCGGGCCGCTCAGCACGGGAATAATCTTGTTGCTGGCGGCTATCCTTTGATTGCTCTGGCCGACGCAATCGCGCAGCGCCTTTCGGCAGCGGCTCGAGCAAACAGGGGATTGTCGATCTTTTCAATCAATCGCAAACGCTCGAGCAGCGGATCATGATTATCGTTCTCGCGGTCGCGGTCGCGCCGGTGGCCGAGGAATTTCATTTTCCGCTTTTTTCTCTACGGCGTGCTTAAACGCTATCTCGGCGTGGGGCTCGGACTTTTTCTAACGCGCTGCTCTTTGCCGCCGTCCACGCGCATCTGCCCTCATTCGCGCCGTTGTTTGTTCTGGGGAGCTTGTTTCACTCTTGCCTACGAATGGAGCGGATCGATCCTCGTTTCGATGACGATGCATTCGCTTTTCAATTCGGTCACGCTCGCGCTTCTCGCTTTCCCGGAACTCGTTTCAGCAATGAAACTGAGCCGAGCTCGGCGAAGATCGGCTGCTCGCGCGCCTGCTCCCCTCGCTGCCGACCCGACAAACGGGTGATTTCCTCGGCCGGCGACGACTGCGCGGTAGTTGAACCTCCCGAGGCGCAAAAATCTGCTCGTTCTTAAAACCGATTGCGTGGTGGAAGAAATTCATTTTCAGCCGGCGACCGATCCTCTTGCTCGTCGGTTGGAAAGCGATGATGCGGCCGTTGAGCGATTTTGCCGCCATTTCCGCGCGTGCCGCAGTTTGCTTTGATCACGCTGATCGTGCCGAGCGACAAGATCGGCATCGTGGGTCGAAAAGATTTATCGCGGGCTGAATCGGGCCGCGGCGCGTTCGATGTCAACATTGTCGGCGGCGAAACGAGCGCGACCCGCGGCCCGGCCGTCATTTCGGTCAGCGTTTCCGGATTCGTCGAAAAGAATCGCTGGGTCTCGCGCGCTGGCGGAAAAAACGGCGACGATCTTTTTGTCACGGGCCAGCTCGGTGGATCGCTTCGGCGGAAAACATTTGCGATTTGTTCCGCGCATCCAGGAATCGCGCTGGCTGACAGAAAACTTTCTCCGTCCACGCTATGATGGATTTGAGCGACGGCCTCGGCGCGGATCTTCCGCGGCTTGCGCGGGCCAGCAAGCTCGGTTTCGAGATCGAGATAGAACTGCTGCCGCTCAGCCCTGCGACGCCACGATCGACAATGCATTCTCAGACGGCGAAGATTACGAATTGCTTTTCGCCATTTCTCCGCGCGAACGCGACCGTCTGCAACGGCATTGGAAGCAAGAAATTCCCAAAACTTCCGCTCACGCGCATCGGGCGCCTCTCTCAACTCGCAATCCTCAACATCTCAGCCTCTGCCAAGTGGCTACGTTCATTTCCAATAGCGCCGGCCGAAACAGAAGCGTTCGGCCGGCTCTTTGCCAAAAATGTCAAGCGGGCGATGTCTTCGCGCTGACTGGCGACTCGGCAGCGGCAAAACCCAATTTGTCAAAGGTCTCGCCGCCGGCCTGGGCAGCTACGGCAGCCGTCACCAGCCCGACATTCACGCTCATTCACGAATATTCGGACGGCCGGATGCCGGTTTATCATTTCGATTTTTTCCGTATAGAAGATCCACAATCGGCTGGCCGACTCGGTCTCGATGATTATTTTTTTGGCGACGGCGTTTCGGTCATCGAATGGGCGGATCGATTTCCGGAGTTAGTGCCGAACCATGCGCATGGATTTCGTTTGAGATGAAATCGGAAAACGAGCGCGATGATCAAGCGGAATGAAAATTCTTGCGCTCGAACTTTCCACCGCGCGCGGCAGCATGGCCTGGCTGAGAGGACGATGCCAATCTGATGCGCGAATGGACAAACGATCGGAAAAATTCCGGACCGTTTTTTGAAAACCTTCAATTCATCCGCGAAAAATTCGGTCTTCCGGAAAAAATCATTGTTGGTCTTGGGCCCGGCTCTTACGCTGGCATCCGGATTGCCATTTCGGCGGCGATTGGATTGCAAGCCGCGTCGGCAGCGCGACTGATCGGATTTCCATCCATCTGCGCGATGGAATGCGAGTGCGGAGGAGTATTGCGTGATCGGCGACGCGCGCCGGCAATCATTTTTCTTTGCGCGCATTCGCGCGCAGCGATTGCTCGAGGGCCCAACGCTGTTTACTGAAGCGAATTGCAAGACAAACGGGACAAGCTCGGAGAGAAGATGTCCGATCTTTTCGTCCGGAAAAACTTGCCGCAGTTTGAACGGGCTGTGAGCTTGCGTTATCCTTCGGCGCTTGTGCTGGCAGGCTTGCGCGAAGCCCGAGTCGCAATTTTGTATTGCCACCGCTTGAGCCAATTTATTTGCGCGAACCGCACATCACATGTGCCGAAAACCGCAACAATCGCTTCATGACGCCGGAAACTTATCGATGCTGGGCTGAGATCGATCGGAGCGCGTTGCGGCACAACGCACAAGTTGTGCGCGAGCGGATCGGATCAGCCGACAATGCTCGCCGTTGTGAAAGCGAACGCTTATGGGCACGGATTGATCGGTGTCGCGGAAGCGCTCGCCGAAGACGCGCAATTGTTTGGCGTCGCTAATCTGGAGGAAGCGATCGCGTTGCGCAGACGCGCTTCCGCATCCAATCATCATTCTTGGTCCGGCTCCTTACCGAAGAAAGATCGACCATTGTCGAGCGCGGATTTATTCCGACAGTTTCCGACTTTTGAAGAAGCGGACGAATTCAATGTCTCGCACGCAAAAGACGCGCGATCTCAATCAATTTCAAGATCGACACCGGCATGGGGCGCATGGGGCGTTCCGGAAGGCGAAGCGCTCGAGATTTTCAAAAAAGTTGCGGCGTTGCCGAAGATCGACATCCACAGCGTCTCGACGCACATGCCGGTTTCGAACGAGGACGCGGAATATACGCGCGATCGAGCTGGTGCGATTTGGCAAGACTCGTTAGGCAAATACGCACCGAAATTCCCGGCGATTACAAAGCGCACGTGTTGCAAAGTGCCGGTGACGCTCGCCTTTGCCGATCCGACGTTCGATATTGTCCGCGCGGGGATCATCCTCTACGGGATTTCGCCTTTGCCGGAATTTCAGAAAATTCTAAAACCGGTGATGACATGGAAAACGAGAATCGGTCTGATCCGCGACATGCCGAAGGGAAGTTCGATCAGTTATGGCCGGACGTTCATCACGCCAGGCAAGATGCGGGTCGCAACGCTGACAGCGGGTTATGCTGACGGTTATCCGCGGCATCTTTCGAATCGTGATGCCGCCGTTTTGGTTCGCGGTCAGCGCTGCGCGCTGCTCGGTCGCGTGACGATGGATTTGATGATGATCGACGTCAGCAAGATCGACAATGTGCAAGTGGGCGACGAAGTCGTTTTGATGGGACAGCAGGGCGACCGCGGAAATTTCGTGCGCGGAATTGGCGGAGCGAAGCCGGCACGATCACTTGGGAAATCACGACGCGCGTTGGCAGCCGCGTCCGGCGGTGTTTGTTGATTTAGCGTTTAACGATTCAACGATTTAACGAATCCACGCTTCCCATGTTTCAAATCATTTTCAACGAATTGAGCGCGGCGGAGATTTCGGCGCTGCCGAAGTAGTTGCAGCTTGATCTGCTCGCTGAGTTTCAAATTTTGCCCGAAGACCTCGACCATCTCGATAACTCAGCGATTTGGCGTGATCGAGCGCGAAGGCAAAAAAGTTATATCGCTTTCGCGCGAAAGATTATCGGATTTACTTCGAGAGAGCGCGCGAAGGGATCACCGTTCATCGCGTTCTGCACAAAAACACGTTGCGCGATTTTCTTTTCCGCAGCAAACTGCCGATTCGGAAGATCAACAGCTCGGGAAAACGCGCGAGTTTTGGAAATTGATCGAGCAGGGGAAGCGGACGCGGAAGGTGTAAGAGAGTGGCGCAAATTTCCCAACTTGCGAATCGCTCGCAAAACGCAACTTGGAAAGTTGCGTCACAGTTATTTCATCAAGAGCATCGAGCGGCTGCGCTTGATTTCGCGGGTGATTTTGCGATGCATGTGCGCAGGCATGCCGGTCACGCGGCGGGGCAAAATTTTGCCGCTCTCAGTGACGAATTTCTTTCAGGAGATCGGGATTTTTGTAATCGATCGCTTCCAGGGCGATGTCGATCCGGCGGCGCGGCATGGCGCGATTGGCGCGGCGGAACGCAGAACGGCGTTTGGCAGTTTTGGGTTGCATTTAAAACTATCTCGTCTCGCGGTGGAGCGTGTGCCGCTTCGGAAAAACGGATTGTATTTTTTCTTTTCCAGACGATTGGGCGTGCGCGGGCTTTTTTTGTTCCGCGTGGTCGTGTAACGAGAGACCGGTTTGCCGAGCGCCTTCGCTTCGGTGCACTCGAGGGTGATAATCTCCTGCGCCATGGCGATTACTCTTTCGCTCTCGCAGCCGGCGCGGCCTCTTCTTCCTCGGCTTCGCCGCCTTCGTCCTCGGTCAAACCGAAGAGCGAAGTGACGGATTGGCGGACGCGCGAAGCTTTATTTTGTTTCTCGAGCTGCGATTGACATTCGACCGTGAAACGCGCGAACGGGATCGCTTCGAGTCGCGCACGAGGGATCGGCTTGCCCGACATTTCGCAGGTGCCGTAGGTGCCGAGCTCGATGCGCTTGAGCGCCTGGTCGATTTCGTAAAGTGCGTCCTGTTCCTGCGAGAGCAAACTTAGCGCGAAATCGCGATCGTAGGCGTCCGATCCGGCATCGGCCTGATGCATCCCGAAGGCGGAAGCTTCGCTGCCTTCGGCGCGCGAACGCAACGTGTCCTGCGCGACTCCGGCCATTGAATCGACCATGGCATCGCGCAACTGAAGCAGCTTCTCTTTTTGCTGGCGGATGAACGGAGTCAGTCTCCGCTCGCGATGATTGCAGTCCGAGCAAGTCCTGCGTGCCGCGCGAGTCGTTGCTCCGCTTTTGGATTTGCGAAAACTTTGGTGGACGCCTCGCCGATGTTTTGCGTCTTTTTTAACTCGCGCGGCTTTTTTCAGCGTCGATCTTTTCGGCCGGCCTTGCGAGTCGCCTTTGCTTTGCGCGCGGTGGGCCTTTTTGCGGAAATTTTCTTTTTCTTTGATTTGGCCATAATTCACGAGGCGCCGGCGGTTTCGGGCGCCGGAAAAACGGAGGCTTAATTAAGAACATTTCACCAAAGGCGCAAGGGGAGATTTTGTGGAAACCGTAGGGCGTTTCTACGAAGCGCCACTGCTATTATTCTTGTTCGGCGTCCGCGTCGTGGTTCTCCTCCGACTGTGCCTTACGAGCTGGCGCTGGAGTAATGGCGCAGGGCAAAACGCCAAAAAACGCGCGATAAGCAGAAGATAATTGTGGAGGCGATCGACCAGGTGCAACATCAGCCAGCCCGGCTGGCCGAGCGATTTGATGAGCAGCCGCGCGGGAATGTTCGCAATGATCACGACCGGAATGATCCAGCCGAAAGATGAACCGAAAAATCCGCGGGAAAATTGCGTCGGGATAACGCGCGATGTTCGAGAAAATTGAAGTAACCGTAAACCAAGCCTTGCGCCCGCACGATCCAAAAACTCACCGCCGCGAGGCTGAGCATGATCGAGTAATGCACGGCGACGCCGAAACCGAGCGCGGTCAGATAAAGCAAGATCGACATCGGATTTGGGACGATGCCGAGTTTGGACAAGGAAACGCAAACGACGGCGCCACCGAGAGCGGCGTTGACCACGCTGTCGAGACCAAATTGTTTTGTCGAAACGGCAAACTGGCTGTCGACGGGCAAAACGAGCAGCGAGTCGAGCTTTCCGGTGCGCACCAGCTCGGGAATGTTTGCCACGTTGACGAAAAAGAATCGCCTGAAACAGTTGCGCGATCATTTGGTGCGTGCCGACGAGCAACACCACTTCCCATTTCGTCCAATCGCCGATCCGATCGACGTTGCCGAAAATGATGCTGAAGAAAACGATCTGCCCGCAGAACCAGAGGACCTCGACCATCATCCAGAGGAGGAAATTGGCTTTGAAACTCATCTCGCGGATGAGCGAATTCCGCAGCATGATTGAGTAGATGTCGATGTAACGGCGCACCACGTTTTCCTGTCATTTAGTTATAAGCCAAGTCAACTCTCGCCTCCATGAAGCGCTTTATCCCTCTGCGGAGTCATAATCATCGGCCTAGTTGTCCTCGCAGGCATTTTAAATCTGATCAACTGATGACTACGGGTCAAAGAAAGTGAATAATCCGCGTCAATCTGCGAAAAGCTGCGGATGATTTGACGTTTGTTTTTCGTGATCGACTCTGAAACATAACAACTCGTTTCGAAAAATTGGTCGCCGGCGCGAAAAAGAACATCACGCGAGATTTCGCCGAAAGACGCCGCGGCTAAAATCAAGAAGCGGCGAAGCGGTCATTGTCGATGTCCGGGAAAAGGAGGAATGGGAGCGGGAACATATTCCAGATGCCATTCATCTCAGTCGCGGAACCATCGAACTTGAAATCGAAGAAAAGTTTCCGGATCTAAACAAGACGATCATCTCCCATTGCGGCGGCGGCGGCCGCTCCGCGCTTGCAGCCGAAAGTCTGCAAAAGATGGGCTACAAAAATGTCCGCTCGATGGCGGGCGGGTTTAAAGCCTGGAAAGCCGTCGGATTACCAACGAACCAAATAATGTTGCCGCGCGTTGTCGCTGCCGCCGTCTCTGGCGGCAGGAAACTCGGTTCGGCGCTCGGAATTTCTGTCGCTGTGGACAGCGGCAGCTCCAAGCTTATCCACCGACGGCCTGGTAATGGCCGAGGCCGCGGTTCCACATCGCGCGCGCGGCGGCCCAAGTGAGAAGTAGCCAGCCGGTTTGAATAGCGAATGCCTGTGCCAGAGCTCGGCGCCTTTTAAGCGTCCGAGAAAAATCGCAACCGGACAAAACAGTTCGTAATAAAACGGCATCCATTTCATCGCCGCCTGGATTCCGGCCGGCATGATGTCGATGGGAAACATTTGGCCGCCGAGGAAATATTCGAAGGAGTAAACGATGAAAACGATGGTCGAGATTTCCAAAATCCAGAACGCCATCATCGCGAGCGAGTAGGTGATGAAAAACTGCATGAACGCCGCCATCAACATCGACAGACACGCGTAAATGTAAGTCATCGCGTGATGCGGGCAGCGCGATGTAGTGCCGGAAATAAAGGAAGATGAGCGCGATCGGCGGCAGGGTGACGAATGTGTAAACGAGCCGGCCGCTCAAGAAAATGCTAAACCGATAGCCGAGATAACTCATCGGCTTGGTCAGGAGCGAATTGATCTGGCCTTCGCGAATGTCGGCCGCGATTTGCCATTCGTCCTCGGTCGGCGTGACCAGGTTGCTGACCAGGATCGTGAGCAAATAATAATAGATCATCGAGCCGTAATCGTAGCCGTGCAGCCCGCCGCCGCGCTCTTTGAAAACCGCGCTCCAGAGAAAAACTGTGCCGGCGAGCGGAATCAAACCGAACAGCGCGCGCAAAAAATAATTCCAGCGATATACGAACGTGTTCTGGAGCCCGATGTTGAAAACCGAAACGTACTTGTCGATCTTCACGTAAAAAAATCGAATCAGGAAATCAGGAAGCCAGGAGAAATTCGAATTAACTGTAGCGGCGGCCTATGACCGTCGCATCATTTTGGTTGGTTACGAGCGACGGCGAGTTCAACCGCGAGGTTGATCGCCGCGATCATGCTGTCGGGTCGAGCGATTCCTTTGCCGGCGATCGTCGAACGCGGTGCCGTGATCGGGGCTGGTGCGCGGAAACGGCAAGCCGAGCGTCATGTTCACGCCGCTATGAAACGCGTGCAGCTTGAGCGGGATCAATCCTTGATCGTGATACATGCAAAGAACGGCATCGAACTCGCCTTCAGCCGCGCGATGAAAGACTGTGTCGGGCGAGAGTGGACCGGTAAGACTGTCGGACTTGCGGATCGTCGGATTGTCGGATTTCAGTTGAGCGACTGCTGGGCGCGATGATTTCGATTTCTTCGCGGCCGATTTTTCCCGATTCGCCGGCGTGGGGATTTAATCCGGCAACGGCGATGCGCGGCGTTTTGTTGGATCGACGATGTAAGAAAATCGACCAGCAACAGACCGACGCGGACAATCTCGGATTTGCTTGAGCGCGCGTGGAACTTCGCTCAGCGGAATGTGCGTGGTCACGAGCGCGACAGTGATTTTTCCGCCGGTCAAGAACATCGCGAAATTCTTCAACGCCGCAGCGCTCAGCGAAAAATTCGGTTTGTCCGGGAAACTTGAAGCCCGCTTCGTACATGCGCGCTTTGTGAACGGGGCCGGTCACGACGGCGTCGAGCTCGCCGCGCCGCGCGAGCGTGACCGCTTCTTCCAGCGCCGCTGCGGCCGCGCGCGCAGTTTCGATCGTTGGCTTGCCTAACGAGCAATCGGGATATTTGCCGATACGACGTATTCGGCCGAGTCGGGAACGCGACCGGACTTCAACGCAGATCGACAATCTCCGGGCCGATCCCGGCGCAATCACCGAGCGTGATGCCGATGCGCAGAGTGGCATGTGCGACTTCTGCACAGTTGCGCACCGAAGCACTGGCAAGCTGCAAGCGTCGAAGACAGCTTAGAAAGTCTGGATGTAGGCCTTTGAGCGCAGACTGGCGAGCCAGCGTTCCTGAAGGTTCTGCGCTTCGTGTTGAATCAGTTTCTTCTCGATTTCGGGGCGGGCTTCGGCGAGCGACTTGGTTTCGCCGCCGTGCTTGTCTTCCACCTTGAGAATGTAGTAGTTGCCGCCGAATTCGATGATCTTGCTGATTTTTCCGACCGGCAGGTTGAACGCGACCTTTTCGAGCGGACCGGCGAGGGTCTTGCGTTCGATCCAGCCCCAATCGCCGCCCTGCTCGCGAGTGCTGTCCTCGGAATAAATCTGCGCCATGCGGTCGAACTCGGCGCCGTTGACGAGCTTGCCGAAAATCTCTTCGGCCATCGCTTTTTGGGCTGCAGCATTGCCGTCGCCGGCATGGCTCGGGAATCATGATCAGGCGCAGCTTGATTTGCTCTTTGGCCGTAAACTCGTCCCGGTGAGCCTTGTAATATTCTTCAACCTTTGACGGCGACGCGATCATGTTGCGCTTGCACGTTCTTGCCCCGCATCGCCTGCACGATCATTTTCTCGGTCTCCATCTTTTTGAATTCGCCGATCGTGTAGTTTTGCGCCTCCAGCGTCTTGATAAAGGTATTGCGGTCGCCGCCGAAATCCTGCCGGATGATTTCGTGCACCCGTTCTTCAACGTAATGATCGGGAATCTGATAGCTCTCCTTTTTGAACGCCTGGATAATCAGCTGCCGATCGATCAAGTCCTTGCAGGGCCGCTTCGCCGCGGCTCCTTGATTTTGGTCAGCAAGCTCTTCGCCGGTGGACTGCGAACGCAGCAACTTTTCTCGCGGCGCAGACCAACGCGCGCACTTGTGAGTAGGTGATCACGTCGCCGTTCACAATTGCGGCAACCCCATCGACCACCTCCGGCTCGACGGCTCCGCGGCAAGGCCGCGCGGCAAATCGGCGAGAAATTCAAGCACGCAAACCGCAATCAGCGCCGATAAAAATTGGACGCATCATACGCTTCAAAATTTCTTGATCAGTTCCAGGATCTCCCTGAGTTGCTGTTGGATTGTATCCGCAACTAAACGAGGGAATTTGCCATCGACAAGTATAAAATCGCCGCGCCGGGTCAGCATCAATTTGCGCTCGCGCACCTCCACTCGGCTGATGCCGGCTTTGGCTGCGGCGAGCTTGATTTCGGTGAGAAGTAACAAATTGTCAACCGCCGGCGGAAACTTGCCGAATCGGTCGCGCCATTCGCGTCCGGACGTCGTTCCAATTGCTCGCGCGTCGTTGATCTCGGCGATTTCGCGGTAGGCTTTGATCCGCAAAGTCGCGGTGTCGTTGATGTAGCTAGCCGGGACAAACGCCGGCACGCGCTGCTCGGGCCCGAGCTGGACGAATTCGGCTTCGTTGGTCGCGACAAAATCGAGCCGCAGATCGACATCGAGGCCGCGGCTGAAACTTTTCGGCCCTTGAGCTGAGCGACGGCCTGCTTGAGCAACTGGCAATACAAATCGAAACCGATGGCCATGATGTGGCCGCTCTGCGCCGTGCCGAGAATGCTGCCCGCGCCGCGGATTTCCAGGTCGCGCATGGCGATGCGAAAACCGGCGCCCAAGCGAGCTGTATTGCTTGATCGCGTTGATCCGTTTGCGCGCGGCGCCGATTGCCATCATCTCGCGCGGCAAAAGCAAATAAGCGTAGGCCTTGTGCTCGGCCCGGCCGACGCGGCCGCGAAGTTGGTAAAGATCGGCCAGACCGAATCGATCGGCGCGATCAATGATGATCGTGTTCGCGTTTGGAATATCGAGGCCGCTCTCGATGATCGTCGTGCAAACCAGCACGTCGATTTTTCCGGCGACGAAGCGCGCCATGACTGCTTCCAGCTCGTCCGAATCCATTTGGCCGTGGCCGATGTCGATCTTGCGCATTCGGGCAAAGATCGGCAATTCTATCTCGCACGCGCTCGATTGTTTGGACGCGGTTGTGCAAAAAGAAAACCTGACCCTGCCGCTCCAGCTCGCGATTGATCGCGTCGCGAATGATTCGCTCATCGTAACCGCAGACGACCGTTTCGACCGGCAAACGATTGAGCGGCGGCGTCTCAATCGTGGACATGTCTTTCACGCCGACGAGCGAGAGATAAAGCGTGCGCGGGATTGGCGTCGCCGAAAGCGTCAGGACATCGACCAGTTTGAACAGCTCTTTGAATTTTTCTTTGTGCAAAACGCCGAAGCGCTGCTCTTCGTCGATGACGACGAGGCCGAGATCTTTGAAGACGACGTCGCCTGAAATCAGCCGATGCGTGCCGATCACGATGTCGACGCCGCCTTTGCGGAGAAGTTCGAGAATTTTGCGTTGCTCGCCTTGCGATCGAAACCGGCTGAGCATCTCGATCCGGACCGGATAATCGAGCATGCGCTGGCGAAAAACTTCGAAATGTTGCTGCGCGAGCACGGTGGTCGGCGCGAGCACCGCGACCTGTTTACCGTCCATTACCGCCTTGAACGCGGCGCGGATTGCCACTTCGGTTTTGCCGAAACCGACGTCGCCGCAAATCAAGCGGTCCATCGGTCGCGGCCGTTCCATGTCGATCTTCGTTTCGATGATTGCTTTCATTTGGTCCGGCGTTTCGCGAAATGGAAACGAATGTTCGAATTCGAGCTTGCCATTTCGTGTCCGGGCCGAACGCGTGGCCGGGATTGGTTTCGCGCTCGGCTTGGAGCGGCGAGCATTTTGCCGGCGTAATCGAAAATGGAGGCGGCGGCACTTTTCTTGGCGCGCGCCCATTTTGCGTCGGCGAGCGAACTGAGCGACGGCGATTTTTTGCCGACGCCGACGTAGCGCGAAACGAGATAGGCCTGTTCGAGCGGAACATAGAGTCTTCGCTTCGTCGGCGAATTCGAGGACAAGAACTTCGCTGTTGTGGAAGACGGACCGCCTGGCGATCTTTCACGGTGACATCCGACGTGCCGAGGTCCGAACCGGACTGGCTTTGTCGCGGGCATCCAAGACTTTCGAGGCCAAGAAATCGTCCAACGCCATGTTCGAGATGGACGACGAAGATCGCCCTCGTTCAGTTCGCTGAAATCAATTTGCGCGCGATGGCGTTCGGCGCGGTGCAAGTCGCCGGCGGCGCGTGCGGCGCGAAACGCCCGAACAATTCCGCGGCGGACAGAACGACAAGTTTGGCCGCCGGAAAACAAAATCCGCGCGCGAGCGTGCCCAGGACAAGATCGACATCTTCGAGCGCGCTCCTCGCAGATGATTTCGCGAAAACGCTCGATTTCGCCTTCGGTCTGAAAATAGATGACGATCGTGCGCCTTGTTCTTGCGCCATTCGCTCAAGCGCTCGACGAATTGATGCGCGTTTTGCTTCTGCCAGCATGAAATCGCCGATCGCGAACTCGCCGACTTCGCAATCCTGAAACGCGCCGCTGAAATCCTCGGGACCGTTTTCGATCCAGCCTTCGCTGATTTGAATTTGCGCGTCGGATGCTTTCTTCCGGTTCGATGTCGATCTTTAGATCTTGATCGCCGATGTAATCGCGAACGCACGCCGGCTTTGATCGTCAGCCGCGCCGAGCAGAATATCGATCGAGCGCAGATCGCGCACCGAAGTCTGGGTGTCGATGTCGAACTCGCGAAGGGATTCGATTGTCGTCGCCAAAGAATTCAGACCGCACCGGCAGCGGCGCCTGCCAGGAATAAAGATCGACAATCCCGCCGCGGACGGCGAATTGGCCGCGCGTGGTCACTTGCGCGACGCGTTCGTAACCGGCGTCGGCAAGTTTTTCGAGGAGCGTCTCCAATTGCTCCGTAAGTCCCGCGTTGAAGTTGCATGCGAGCGGCCGATTGGAGCGCGCCCGCGTTTGCGGCGCCGGCTTGTTCGAGGCTCGCGCGCGTGGCCACAATCACGTCGCGGTCCTGCTTCGCGCTCGATCTTGGCGAGAGAGCAAGGCGAGGCGTTCGGCCGCGATTTCCGGGTCGGGCAAGATATTTTCGACAGCGGCAAACTCGGCTTCGGGCAAGAAATTGCGCGTCCGGAAGCCAGTTGAGCAAACGTCTCGTAGAACGATTCCTGGGAATGGACGCTCGGGCAGAGAATCCAGATCGTCTTGTTGATGTTGCGCGCGATGATGGCAACGAGAAATGCCTGGGCCGGTTCGATGACGTGGGAAAATTTTACCGGCCAGTGCGTGTTCTCGATCTGGTTCAACTTTGCGCCCGATCGGTTCGGACCGCGCGACGAGCTCTAGTAATTCGCCGGGCGTCGATCTCTTCCACGGCGAATGTTCGCCGAAACAACCGCAACTTCAAAGACAACCGACAGCCGGCGTCGCGTTTAATTCGTGATTGTGACCGGCGTGCCGGCGGAGACCGATTTGAAAAAGTTCTCGCCATGAATTCCGGCATGCGAATGCAACCGTGCGACGCGGGATAGCCGGGCAAGATAGCCTGCGTGCATGCCGATCCCGGCGCGTAATGCGCATGTAGTAAGGCATCGACGCGCCTTTGAAATGCGTGCCCGGCGGTTTCGGATCGTTTTCAACGTCGACATTCGGCTTCACCACGTTGTCGTTGGCGTCCACGTAGTCGCCGTATCGACTGGAAGCGTGACTGTGTCCTTTTGGAGGATTGAAAAATGGCCGATGGGTGTGTTTAATCCTTCGCGACCGGTGGAAAGCTGCGAGATGCCGACGAGCATTCCGTTTTTATAAAAATAAGCGCGCTGCTCTCTCAGGCTGATCTTGACCGATGGCTTTCCTCCGATATCATCGCCGTCCCAGTATGAGACCGTGTCCTGCGGCGCACCAGCTGGTCGGCTGATTTCCGTAGATGCCGCCGAGATACTGGGTTTGGCCGGAGAAGCGAACGTCTTCCTCGCAGCTGGTGATGAACAGGGTGGACGCAGCGAGAAAACAAACGGGGAACAAGCGATAAAATGTAGAACGCATAAAAATTTTTCGGACGAACCCTTTACCGGCGGCGCAAGCAAAGTCAAGGGATGCAGAAGATGACCAATCATCGCAGCGTTCCATTTTACATCGAGGCCGTGCGGCTTGAATTGTGCTTTGTTTAAGGCAGACTTTCGCGGCCATTTTCCGCCATGCCGACTTATGAATATCACTGCGCAAAGTGCGATCAAAATTTCGAGGCGTTTCAATCGATGCGCGACGAACCGTTCCGTGAATGCCCAAAAGATCTGTGCCGTCTGCCTAAGTGGGGACATGGAAAAGTGAAACGGCTTCTTGGCACGGGAGCGGGGATTATTTTCAAAGGCTCCGGCTTTTACGGCACCGATTATCGGAGCAAGGCTTACCAGGAAGCAGCCAAGAAAGAGGCGCCGGCCACGTCGAGCGCGGAAAAATCGGGGGTAGCGAAGGAAACTGCCGGCAAAAGCGCACCTGCAAGATCGGCAACCGACTCGCCGAGTAAACCAAAAAAGGAATCGGCCGCATGACTAAACTGATTTGTCCGGAGTGCAGGCACGAAAACGAGCCGGAGCGCATTTATTGTCATAACTGCGGCGCCCGACTGGACCGCTCCGCCGTGGTACGCAGAAATCCGGGCCGGAGGGAGCAAAAAAGGCACACCAGCGCCTTCAGAAAATGCTGGACCCGCACCGCGGGAAGCTGCGGCGAAGGCTTTTCACAATCAGCAAATTGATGCTGGCTGCTTGCGTCGCTGCTGCGCTCGCGCAAGTGATCTTGCCACCGGAGGTTGCGCCGCCGCTGAAAACTGTGGGGTTGACGACGCAGATCAACTTCGACCTTGAGAACGCCGCGCTTTATCACCGGCCGCCCCAGCTTCAATACACGGAAGATCAGGTGAACGCCTACCTCGGCTATGCACTGAAATCCAAACAAAATGCGCTGAACAAGCCGCTTCTGAGTTTCAAACGCGCGATGGTCGCTCTTCACGAAGGCAGCTGCGATATCACGGTCGAACGTTCGTTGCTTGGCTACTCGGTTTACCAGCGGGCGTCATATCGGGTAAATGTGGGTGAGGGGAAGATTGCCGCGGCGAACGAAGGCGGCTGGATCGGCCGGTTGCCGATTGATCCGCACGTCATGCAGTTTGCCGATATCATTTTCGCGGATCTTTGGTCGGCTCTCGAACGGGAGCGCAAGTTGATCTCCAAAATGGGCGGAATGGAAATGCACGACGGCAAGGTCGTTTTTATAGGACCGCAGCTATAAGATCGTGACCGGCGAGCCCGCCCTGTCTCCCTTGGGCCCGCCGATCAACCAACCGAAAATCGACAATCGATCTGTGCTAGTAGCGGAGACCCATCGTCCCGAGAAGCTGTTGACTGATTGCGCCATCCACGCGCAAACCGTTCGCGCGTTCGTAAGCGCGAATCGAGGCGCGCGTCTGCGGTCCCGTCACGCCATCAATTGCGCTGTGATAGTAACCGGCTCGCGCTAGCTGCACTTGCGTCTGCACAACCACATCGCCGTAATAGGACTGGTTATCATAGTAGCCGTAGTAGCCGTACGGATAACCGTACCAGTCATACCAATACGGGTAACCGAAGTCGTCAAAGAAGACGACGCCCGGCCCATGGTGCCGATGATGATGGAATGTTGCCCCGCCCATGTTTGCAGTGCTGCGTGTCGATGTCGGTCCACTGTGTGTCACTGAGGGTGCCTGGCCCATTGGCCCGGTGGGAGCCGGGTGGCTTGGCGCCATTGGAGCCGGAGCGAGCTGACCACTACCGCTACCGTGCGGCCCAGCCACGGCCAGCGGCGCCATCAACATCACTATGGCGAACCAACTTAGAAGAACTGTTCGTTTTGATTTCATAAACCGCTACGGGGTTTTCATAGATTAAACGCCTTAACTCGGTCAGAGTTTCGCCGTTTCTGGGGTACGCCATCCGCAATTCGTACTCGCCGGACCGCGCCATGCGTGGATACGCTTTGGTACGTAGCTGGTGAAAACGAACCGTCGCGCGACCTTCCTCTTCTCGATCTGTCGATCTTACCTATTCAGGGCAACTCGACTTGTCGATCTCGCGACAGTTGCTCATTCCGTAGTTGCTGATTAAGATGGGAGGCGCGGTTAAGACGCGCGTTTTCTATTCATGCAGAAGATTGGATTTACCGAAGCTCTCGATTCCATCGTGGCGAGCGACCCGCGTTATCACCGCGACGCGTATGTTTTTTTGCGCGATGCGCTCGATTTTACGACCAAACAGCAGAAGAAGATCAAAGGCACGACCGTACGGCACGTCGCTGGGCCGGAGTTGCTCGAAGGTGTCCGGCAGTACTCTCTCAAGGAATTTGGCCCAATGGTGCTGACGGTGTTCGGCTCGTGGGGTATCCGTTCGTGCGAGGACATCGGCAACATGGTTTTCAATTTGATCGGTGCCGGAATTTTCGGAAAGACCGAGGAGGACTCGATTGAGGACTTCAAGAACGTTTACGATTTCAAAGAAGCGTTCGAGAAACCGTTCGCGCCGACCGAACCCATTGCTCCTAAACTTCCGCCCAGTCTGCCTGCGCCGAAGTGTCTATGACCCGCGCGGCGCTGCGGGCCGGGCTTTTTTCTGCGATAATCCTTAGTATGAGCAATTTGAACTCTGCCCCGGCTGACGATTCGACAGGCATCACATTTCCGCCGAGCTCGGCGAAGAAATGGGTCTTGCCCGACGGGCTCACGGTGATCGTGCAGGAAGATCGCAGCGCGCCGGTGGCAAGTGTGCAGGCGTGGTGCGCGACTGGCAGCATCGATGAAGATGAGCGGCTCGGAGCGGGCCTTTCGCACATTCTCGAGCACATGCTCTTCAAAGGAACTAAGACGCAATCGAGCAATGCAATCGCGCAAAAAATCCAGGACGTGGGCGGTTACATCAACGCCTACACGTCCTTCGATCGCACGGTTTTTTGGATCGATGTGCCCAAGGATGGGGTCGAGACCGCGCTCGCGGTTCTGGCCGACGCCATGATGAATTCAACCTTGCCGCCAGATGAATATCTGAAAGAGCAGGAAGTGATTCGCCGCGAATTTGCGATGGGCTTCGACGACCCGGACCGCATGACGGGACAACTTCTTTTCGCGACCGCCTACCAACGGCATCCCTACCGGCTGCCGGTCATCGGGCAGATGGAAATCTACAATCAGCTCACCCAGGAACAGGTGATGCAGTATTACAAAACGCGCTACGTTCCGAACAATCTGACCTTCATCGTGGTGGGAGATGTTGATGGAGAAAAAGTGCACCAGCAGCTCGCGGACTTCTTCAAGATCTATCCGGAGAAATCGCTCAAGCCGGTTTTCATTCCGGAGGAACCTCCGCAACTTGGCCGTCGCGAAGTTCATAACGAATTCGTTACCGAGCTGACCCGCCTCTCGCTCGCCTGGCACATTCCCGAGATCACGCATCCAGATGTGCCAGCGCTCGATTTGCTCTCGACGATTTTGGGCGACGGGCGCAGCTCACGGTTGTACCGCCGCGTTCGCGAGGAAGGCGGGTTGGCGTTCAGTATCTCCGCATTTTCCTATACCCCGGGGGACCCCGGATTGCTCGGGGTCGATGCGACGGTCGATCCTAAGAAAGGCGACGCAGCGGAGCAGTCTATTCTGCAAATCGTCGACGAAGTAAAACAAACGGGCGTGAGCGCGGACGAATTGGCCAAGGCGAAAAAGATGTTGCTCAGTCACCATCTCGATTCCCTGACTACCATGCGTGGGCAGGCTTCCGATCTTGGATCGAACTGGCTGCTCACTCGAAACTTGAACTTCAGTCGCGATTATCTCGCCGCCGTTCAGAAAGTAACCCTGGAAGACATTCGCCGCGTGGCCGCGAAATATCTTGTCGATCAAAACTTGACCGTCGCTTCGCTTGATCCAAAAAGTTCGCTGGTCGCGAAAGAAGAAGGCGTCAGGGTCGCCTTGGCGACCCCGATTCAAAAATTCGAGCTCCCGAATGGCTTGCGCGTTCTTGTCCGCGAAGACCCGCGCCTGCCGCTCGTATCGATGAGCGCCGTTTTTCGCAGCGGGCTGCTCGCCGAAACACCGCAGACGAACGGGATCACGCGTCTGACCGCGAGGGTGCTGCTGAAGGGCACAAAAACTCGCACAGCGGAACAAATGGCCGATCAAATCGAAGCTGTCGGCGGCTCCATTTCGAGCGACGCGGGCAACAATAGCATCGGCGTCGCGGTCCACGTCACGAAGCCCGACCTGAAACTCGGTGTCGATCTTTTCTCCGATGTCTTGCTCAACGCGACCATGCCGGAAAAGGCGGTCGCGCGCGAAAAGGAAATCCAGATGGCCGGCATCAAACAAGAAGACGAACAAATGACGACGGTCGCGCGGAACATTTTGCGACAGGCGCTTTTCGATCATCATCCTTACGCATTGCGGACTAACGGTTCGGTCGAATCGGTTCAACGTTTGACCCAGAAAGATTTGCTCGAGTTTCGAGACAAATATCTCGTGGCGAAAAATGGCGTGATTTCGGTCTTTGGAGATGTGAAGGCTTCGGAAGTGAAACAGCTTTTCGAACAAGCGCTCGGCCGGATGAACCCGGGTACGCTCGCCTTGACCGATGCCCGCCCGCCGACGCCCATAAGCAAAATGGAAAGCGTCGAGAGCCAGAAAGAAAAAGCGCAAGGCGTGATCATGGTTGGTTATCGCGGCGCGGACATTTTCAGTAAAGATCGGCATGCACTCGAACTGATCGATGAAGCAAGCAGCGATCTCGGGTCGCGGTTTTTCGTTCGGATTCGCGACCAGATGGGCCTGGCCTATTACGTCGGCGCCAGCCAGATGCAGGGACTGGTGCCGGGGCTTTTCGCGTTTTATCTCGGAACCGATCCGCAAAAAATCGAGCCGGTGAAAACGGCGTTGCTCGACGAGATCCGCAAACTCGCCAGTGACGGCCTAACAAGTGAGGAACTGGCTCGGGCCAAGAAGAAGTTGATCGGCCAACAGCAGATAGCGATGCAAAGCAACGATTCGTTCGGTTACCAATGCGCGCTCGACGAACTTTACGGGCTCGGATTCGATTACTACAAAAAACTCGAGCAGGACGTGGGGGCGGTGACGCTCGACGACATCAAGGCAACGGCGGCGAAATATTTTCGCGATCAGCCGTATGTTTTGGCCACGGTGCGACCGCCGGATCACGGCGCTGCGAAAGGAAAATAGATATGGCTGGCGAAAAAATGCAGGGCACCCAGAGCGGCGAGCTTTCGCAGCGCTTCATCGAGTTTGTCATGATGCACGCGCAGAACGCGGCGCTTTTTCTCGGCCAAATTCCAAATCCCAAAACCGGTGAAGGCGAAGTGAACCTCGATCTGGCCAAGATGTTCATCGATCAGCTCGCCATGATTCAGGAAAAAACGCGCGGCAACTTAACGAATGAAGAGGCCGCCGTTCTGCGCAACACACTTTCGAATTTGCAGATGGTGTATGTCGAGGTCGCGCAGAAAGCCCCCAAGGGAGCGCAGCCGGCTCCAGCTGAAAGAGAAGAAGCTGCGCCCGAAGGAAAACCCGCGGAGGAAACGTCGACAACCCCCCCCGAGCAGGCGCCGCAGATCGCCTCGACCGAATCCGAGTCGAAGAAAAAGTTCACGAAAAGCTACGGATCCTGAAGTTATAGCGGCGCCCTCCTCAGCGGCCGGGTATTAGGGTTATGAAACAGAGACCTGCCGCCAGGAACGGCGGCAGCTACAAAGTGATCGGCAAAGAGAAAAAGAAAATCGCCGACCCGAAGATCGTCGCCGATTCAGTCGATGCGGCCGAGGAGGCCGGCTTGCGCTACGTCAGCGACAGTAAGCCCGGTTACACGCGGAGGCCGCAAGGCGACGATTTCGAATATTTCGACACTGAAGGAAAACCCATTCGGGATGAGCAACGCCTTTTGCGGATCAAACGCATTGCCATTCCGCCGGCGTGGAGAAAGGCCTGGATTTGTCCGTCGCCCAACGGCCACATTCAGGCGACTGGCTGCGACGCGCGTGGACGCAAACAGTATCGGTATCACGATCGCTGGCGCGAAATGCGCGACGAAAACAAATACGAAAAGACAGCGCTCTTCGGCGCAGCGTTGCCGAAAATTCGCAAACGAGTGAAGAGCGACCTCGAGTTGCCGGGAATGCCGCGGAATAAAGTAATCGGCGACCGTCGTGCAGCTGCTCGAGCGCACTCTTATCCGCGTCGGCAACGAGGAGTATGCGCGCGAGAACAAATCGTTTGGCCTGACGACGATGCGAGATCGACATGTTGATGTGAGAGGCTCAAAGCTGCGTTTTCGTTTTCGCGGCAAAAGCGGTCGCGAGCATGAAGTTGATCTAACTGACCGCCGCACCGCCAAAATCGTTTCTCAACTGCAGGATATTCCCGGTCAGGATTTGTTTCAGTACGTCGATGGTGAGGGCGAAGTGTGCGAGCTCACGTCGCAAGACGTAAACGATTATTTGCGGGAAATCACCGGCGAGGATTTTACGGCGAAAGATTTTCGGACTTGGGCAGGGACGGTGCTGACGGCAATCGCGCTGAACGCGCAAGAGAGATTCGAAACGAAGAAACAAGCAGAGGTGAATATTAAGGCCGCAATCAGCGCCGTTGCAAAAATTCTCGGCAATACGCCCGCGATTTGCCGGAAGTGTTACGTGCATCCGGCCGTGCTCGAAGCCTATCTCGACGGAAATTCAATCGAAGGATTGAAACAAATCACCGAGGCGGCGCTGGAAAAGAAAGATGCCGATTTTCGCGCCGGCGAAGCCGCGGTCTTGAAATTTCTCCAGGCGCGTCTGGACAGAAAGCGGCCTAACCAATACCAGCTAACGGCCGACCGTGTGCTGCGGCCGGAGCCGGGCTCGGCTTCGCCTTGGTGCTTTTGCGCACAGTGATGGTGGCCTCCGCCGCCGCAGGCGTCGGCGATTTCGCGGGAGATTTTTTTGTGCTCGGCCAAATGAGCCGCCACGGCTGCGATTTTATTGTTTCGCTGAATTCCTTGATGTTCTGACCGGCTGGGTCCGAGGTCGCTGACGGTAGCTTTCAGTTTTTCCGAGGAATTGCGAAGGTTCTGGAGCGTGACCTCGATGTTGTTGTTCTCCGAAAGGCTGGTGCTGATCTTTTCGATGTTGTTGAGCGAATGCGATAGCGCGCCGTCCGGCGCGGTGAGATCGACAAGATGTTCGCCGAAAGTTTTGAACTGTCCAAGCGCCTGGTTGAGTTCGGAATTTTCGTCGGTGATATGGTTAACATTTTCGCGCGGTCTGCTGAAGGTCCTTCATTGTGTTAGTGGCTTCGACGGCGACCGGCTTGATAATTTCAAGCATTTTGGCGGCCGCTTCGCCGAAATCGGGCGTGCGTTCTCCGGCGAACATTTCCCCATCTCTTGCCCGGCCCGAAGCTTCCGTCCCCTGCGTAATGTCGATCGCCATGTCGCCGAGCAACCCGAGCTGCATCAAGCGCGTTTTGGCGTCGCGATAAACCATCGCGTTTCTGTCCACCTGAACATCTATTCGCGCTTCGAACTTGGGTTTGCCGTCAGCCGGAGTCGGGGTCGCGTTGGGTTCGGGCGGATGGACCGCCGCGGCAGCCTCTTGTGCGCGCTGTGTCCTCCTCGCGCGAAACCGGCGAGAATAGTCTTTGCACCTGCCCAATCTTGCGGCCGGCCAGCATGACCGGCGCGCCCTGTTTAATTCCAGCCGCGTTGTCGAAGTAAATCTTGTAAATCGACAAGCGGCCGAAAAAGTCCGGGCGCGCCGAGCAGAACGAGAACGAAAACGAGCACCGCGATCGTTCCGACGACGAGCAGACCCGGTCATGATTTCATTTCTTTGTAATTGCATCTTGGCTGCCTTCCAGAATGGGACCTTCTGTGCTCCCGCTCAAGAATTGAGCGACTACCGGATTTTCTGATTGTTTGAATTCTTCAGGTTCGGCGTCCTCAATAATTTTTCCTTGATAAAGCATAGCCATTCGCGTGGCGATGCGAAAGGCGCTGCCCATTTCATGGGTTACCGTAATCGATGTGACCTTCGATTTCTCGGTCAGGCTGATAATCAATTCATCGATCACCGAAGCGATGACGGGATCGAGGCCGGCGGAGGGTTCATCGAAAAGAACCAGCTCCGGCTCGAGCACGAGTGCGCGGGCCAGACTAACCCGTTTCCTCATGCCGCCGCTCAGCTCCGAAGGCATCAGGTCTTTGGAATCCTTCATCCCGACAAGGTCGAGTTTTTCATCGACAATCCTGTCGATTTCCTTACGCGACTTATCGGTCAACTCTTCAAGGGGAAGGGCGACGTTGTCGCGAACGTTGCGTGAGCTAAGCAGGGCCGAATATTGGTAAACCATTCCGATGCTCCGGCGCACCTGCTGCAGTTTGCGCCGCTGGAGCCGCGTGATTTCGAATTGTTTAAAGAAAATCGATCCATCGGTGGGGCTGAAGATGCCAAGGATCAAGCGCAAGATCGTGCTTTTGCCGCTGCCGCTTTGTCCCATGATAACAAGGCGATCCTGCGGCTCGACCTTAAGTGAAAGTCCATCGAGTACCTTTTTTTGCTCAAACTGCATCTGCACGTCGCGCAGTTCGACCATATGCGAGTCGGCGCGCTCACGTCGGAAAAAAGACGGTGTAAACGATGTTATAGAGCGTATCGAATCCGATCACGGCCGTGATCGCGGTTACCACACTCGAGGTTGTCGCTGTGCCAACGCCGGCCGCGCCGCCTTTGACGGTCAGGCCGCGGTAACAGGCGATCCCGCCGATGAGCAAACCGAATAAAAAGCTTTTTAACACGCCGGTGATGATGTCGCGAATGAGCAGTGAATCTCGCACGAGATCGATGAAATAAACGAAGGCGATGCTGAAATAAGCCTTCGAAATCAGGCTGCTGGCAAAGATTGCCGAGATATTCGAAACCGTGGAAAGGCACGGCATGAGAAGAAAGAGCGCAAGCATGCGCGGTGCGACAAGAAAACGCAGCGGCCCAATACCCATCGCTTCAATCGCTTCGACCTCTTCCGAAACCTGCATTGTGCCGAGTTCGGCGGTGAAGGCTGCCCCGACTCGCGCGGCCAGCATGATGCCCGTAATCAGCGGCCCGAGCTCGCGGGTGAACCCGATCGCTACGAGACCGGGAACTAATCGCTCGGTTCCAAATCGTTGCAGTTGGTAACCGGTAAGAAGAGCCATCGTTAGGCCGAGAAAAAATGAAACCAACCCGACTAGCGGAACCGAATCGACTCCCGAGCGTTCGGTGTGACGAAAAAAACTCGCCGCGCGAAAGGGGACGCGGCCATGTCGAATCCGGTCGAGTGTTTCCTCGAAGGTGTTGCTCGATGAACCAGAACATGCTTCCCACTTCGACGAAAGAAATTGCGGCCGAGCTGGCCGATTTCCTGGAGGGCGGCAACGGGATTCGCCGTCAACGTCGGATCGCCGGAGTTTTGACTGCTTTCCGCCATGCTTACGTGACATTGCCCCAGTTCACGGTGCGGAAAAGAAATTTCTTAGATGCACCCGCAAGGCCGGCGCATTAGAGATACTGGCGTTCAGTGGTGGCCATGAAAATTCTTCTCACGCCAAAGTGTTTTCTCGTTTGCGCAGCAGTCGCGCTCGCTGCATTAGCTGATGCGCAAGACCGGGGCAAGATCGACAATTCGCCGGCTGGAAGAACGAATGGAAACAGATTAATGAAACAAAATAAAATTGGCCTCGTCATTCACGGTGGGGCCGGAACGATGGAGCGCGGCAAAATGACGCCGGAACGCGAACGCGAATATCGCGCCGGTCTGGAGGCCGCGTTGAGCACGGGCTTCGAGATCTTGAAGCGCGGCGGCTCGAGCCTGGATGCGACCGAAGCTGCTGTTCGCGTGCTCGAAGACGATCCTCATTTCAACGCCGGCAGTGGCGCCGTTTTTACCAGCGCCGGCACGAATGAATTGGACGCCGCAATCATGGACGGCAAAACCCTTAAGGCCGGCGCGGTCGCAGATTTAAAGCACGTTAAAAATCCGATCTCGCTCGCGCGCTTGATCATGGAGAAATCGCCCCACGTCATGATGATTGGCGAAGGCGCGGAGAAATTCGCGAAAGAACACGGCGTCGAGCTGGTCGATCAAAAGTATTTTTTCACCCAGGAACGGTGGGAAGCATTGCAGAAAATTAAGGAAACGGAAAAAAATCGCGGCGGAACCAGCGAAAAAAAATTCATCATCACCGATCAAGATCGACATGGCACGGTCGGGGCGGTCGCGCTGGATCAAAATGGAAATCTCGCCGCTGCTACCTCCACCGGCGGCATGACAAACAAGACAAGCGGGCGGGTCGGTGATTCGCCCATTATCGGCGCCGGCACCTACGCGAATAATGCCACTTGCGCGGTTTCGGGGACCGGTGACGGCGAATATTTTATTCGTGCGACTGCCGCGCACGATGTCTCTGCACTTATGGAATATCGCGGCAAAACGGTGCGAGAGGCCGCGCAAGCTGTTCTCGACAAAATCGCCAAGCTCGGCGGCACCGGCGGAATGATCGCAATCGACAAGAATGGGAACGTCGCCTTGCCCTTCAACACGTCGGGCATGTACCGCGGATATGTCGATCCGAACGGCAAGTTCGTAGTCGAAATTTACAAGGAAACTTCCGAGACCCGTTAAATCGTTCAAATCGTTGAATCTCCGAATTACGAATCACGGTTCACGAGTTACGTCATCACATGCTGCCTCCTTTTTCCGTCGTCATTCCCTGCTTTAACGAAGCTGCGCGCATCGGGCAGACCGTTCGTGCGACTCTCGATTATCTGAATAACATCAGCCCTGAAAGCGAACTGATCGTCGTGAACGATGGATCCACCGACTCGACCTCGACAATCGCGAGAGATGCTTTGGGGGCGACAAAAATTGAGGCGCGTTTACTCGAAAATTTTCCAAACCGCGGCAAAGGCGCGGCCGTGCACAGAGGTTTGCTCGCCGCCCAAAGACCAATCGGACTATTCTTCGATGCCGATCTTTCTACCCCGCTGAGCGAAGTTCCGAAAGTGATCGAGCCGATCGCAAATGGCGATGTCGATCTTGCCTTCGGTTCGCGCGCACTTGATCGAAGTTTGATCGGCCAGCATCAACCTTGGCGGCGCGAGCAAGCCGGCCGCGTTTTCAATTTGCTTGTCCGAATTGCGACAGGCTTGCCGTTTTGGGACACGCAATGCGGATTCAAAGCATTTCGTCTCGATGTTTGCCGGCCGATTTTGGAAGCGGCACGCATCGAGGGATTCGCTTTCGACGTCGAGCTGCTTTATCTCGCGCATCGCGCCCGATTGCGTCTGCGCGAAATGCCGGTGCGCTGGAACCACGCCGAAGGAAGCAAAGTGCGGTTCTTTCAAGACAGCCTGCGAATGCTGCGCGAAGTGATTGCGCTGCGAAGGCAGTTGTAGCTGCCGCTGTCCTCAGCGGCAGGAACGCATTTGCTAAGACTCTGACGCCAGAGACGGCGGCAGCTACAACGTCGTAGCTTTTCTTTGTCTGCATCTCATTTAAATTAGCAGTTTCCCTTTTTGAGGAAATCTCATGCAGTCTTTTAGATTTCATCCCGCGGTCGCGCGCTGGTTCGAGCAAAAATTTGGCTCGCCGACCGAACCGCAGGTCCGCGGCTGGCCGGCGATTCAATCTGGCCGGCAAGTGTTGATCTCTGCTCCGACCGGATCGGGCAAAACGCTGGCGGCATTTCTGGCGTCGCTCGATGCGTTGTTCCGCGAAGGCGCGGAGACCGAACTGCCCGACGAAACGCAAATCGTTTACGTCTCACCGCTCAAAGCGTTGAGCAACGACATTCGCAAAAATTTGCAGGAACCATTGGCAGAAATTCGCGCTTTGCTGCATGAAACGGAAGGCCGTGAAATCGATGTGCGCGCCGAAGTTCGCACGGGCGACACAACCGCCGCACAACGGCAGGCATTAATCAAGCAACCGCCGCACATTCTCGTTACCACGCCGGAGTCTTTGTATCTGCTGCTCACGTCCGAGTCCGGCCGGTGCATGTTGAGCACAGTCCGAACGCTGATCGTCGACGAGATTCATGCCGTCGTGGACGATCGGCGCGGCGCGCATCTTGCCTTGAGCATCGAACGCCTGGCCGCGCTGACGCAGCGTCCACTGCAACGCATTGGTCTGTCCGCGACGCAGAAACCGATCGAGGAAGTGGCGCGGTTTCTAGTGGGGACGCATGCAGTGGACGCGGAAGGCAGTCCGGATTGCGAGATCATCGACATCGGGCACAGGCGCGAATTGGATCTGGCAATTGAAATTCCGAAGTCGCCGCTGGAAGCGGTGATGTCGAACGAAGTGTGGGAAGAAGTTTATCACCGCCTCGCGGAGCTGATTCAAGCGCATCGCACGACGCTGGTTTTCGTGAATACGCGCCGAATGGCAGAGCGCGTGACGCATCATCTGAGCGAACTGCTTGGTGCGGATGCGGTCACGTCGCATCATGGAAGTCTTTCCGCCAAGCTGCGCCTCGACGCCGAAGACCGGTTGAAGCGTGGCGAACTGAAAGCGCTTGTGGCCACGGCGTCGCTCGAGTTGGGCATTGACATTGGCTCGGTCGATCTGGTCTGCCAACTCGGCACTACCCGTTCAATCGCGACGCTTCTTCAACGCGTCGGTCGCGCCGAACACAGACGCGGTGGCTTGCCGAAGGGCCGCATCTTTCCGTTGAGCCGCGATGAACTGGTTGAATGCGCCGCATTGCTGCGTTCTGTTCGTCGTGGCGAATTGGATCGTCTGCTGATTCCGGAAAAGCCGCTGGATGTGCTGGCCCAACAAATTGTTGCCGCAACGGCGGCCGAAGATTGGGAGGAAAACGAACTGTTCCAGCTGGCTCGTTCAGCGTGGCCTTATCGAAATCTTACGCGAGCTGAATTCGACAGCGTAATGAAAATGCTCGCGGAAGGTTTCAGCACAAAACGCGGCCGGCGCGCGGCACTGATTCATTATGACGCCGTGAACCACCGAGTGCGCGGCCGTCGCGGCGCGCGGTTGACAGCGCTGACTTCCGGCGGCGCGATTCCGGACAACGCCGATTATCGCGTTGTTCTTGAGCCGGCGGAAACTTTCGTCGGCACCGTCAACGAAGACTTCGCGGTCGAAAGCCTCGCCGGCGACATTTTTCAACTCGGCAATGCTTCCTGGCGAATCCTGCGCATTAATTCCGGAGTGGTTCGCGTTGAAGACGCCAAAGGTCAGCCGCCGGGAATTCCATTTTGGCTCGGCGAAGCGCCGGCGCGAACTTACGGAATTGTCGAAGGCCACTTCAGACTTGCGCATTGAAATCGAAAACGCGCTTAGCCACGGCGGAAGATGTTTGCGATTGGCTGGTCAGTGAAATTGAAATTGTCGAAAGAAGCCGCGGAACAAGTCGCCGATTATTTCGCCGGCACTTATCGCGCGCTAGGCGCAATTCCTTCACAGCAAACCCTGGTGATGGAGCGCTTCTTCGACGAGTCGGGCGGGATGCAGCTGGTTTTGCATTCGCCGTTCGGGAACCGAATCAATCGCGCCTGGGGGCTGGCGTTGCGAAAACGTTTTTGTCGATCTTTCAATTTCGAACTGCAGGCGGCCGCCACGGACGATTCCATCGTCATTTCACTCGGGACGCAACATTCGTTTCCGCTCGAAGAAGTCTTTCGGTATCTCAACTCCAAAACCGTTCGCGACTTGCTGGTGCAGGCGTTGCTGGACGCACCGATGTTCACGATTCGCTGGCGCTGGAATGCCACGCGATCCCTGGCCGTTCCGCGGTTTCGCGGCGGCTCGAAACTCGCCGCGCCGTTGCAGCGAATGGAATCGGAAAATCTGCTGGCGGCCGTCTTTCCCGATCAGCTTGCCTGCCTCGAACACATCGTTGGCGACCGCGAGATTCCGGATCATCCGTTGGTCAAACAAACGATCGACGATTGCCTGACCGAAGCGATGGACATCGACGGGCTTGGAAGAAGTCTTGCGCAAGATCGAGGGCGGCGCAGATTCGCTGCATCGCGCGCGACTTGCCGGAACCGTCGCCGATGGCGGTCGGAAATTTTGAATGCGCGACCGTACGCATTTCTCGACAATGCGCCGCTTGGAAGAACGCCGAACCCAGGCTGTTTATACCCGTCGCGCTTCCGAATCCGAAACGGCGGGACAGCGATGGTCTCGGAATTCTTGATTCGGCTGCGATCGAGAAAGTGCAAAAGGAAGCCTGGCCCGAGGCGACAAACGCCGATGAACTGCACGACGCGCTGATGTTGCTCGGCATGATGACGCGATGATGAAGTCGCAACGAACTGTTTCTACTCATCACGAACGCAACGGCGCAGCGGCCGGAACAATTGTTGAATGAACTGGTCGCGTCGAAACGCACGGCTCAGCTTGCGAATCGCGGGAAAAACTGTTTTGGATCGCGGCCGAGCGTTTGCCGATGCTGCAAGTGATTTATCCGGAAACCGGACTCGAACCCGAAATCACTGCGCCGGAATCCGTTCAAGAGCCAAACTTGGGAACGCGGTCGACGCGATTCGCGAATTGTTGCGTGGCCGAATGGAAGTTTCCGGCCCGGTCACGACGGGTCAGTTGGCAGACAATTCTGACGCTTGCCGCGTTCGGAAATTGAAGGCGCGTTGCTGGGCCTGGAAGCAGAAGGTTTCGTTCTGCGCGGAAAATTTCATCCGAACGGCGATCGAACAGGAATGGTGCGATCGCCGATTGCTGGCGCGAATTCATCGGCTCACGATCGATCGGCTGCGCGCGGAAATTCAACCGGTCTCGGCCGCAGGATTTCTATCGGTTCCTTTTTGCGTGGCAGCGCGTCGGTTCCGACCATCGCGTGGAAGGCCCGGAAGGATTGCAATCGGTCCTGGAACAACTCGACGGCTGCGAACTGCCGCTGGCGTCGTGGGAATCGGCGGTTCTGAGCGCGCGCGTAGTCGATTACGATCCGGAATGGCTCGATCGCCTTTGTTTTTCTGGGCGCGTTGGCTGGGGGCGGTTGAGCTCGCCTCAAAATCCGAGAGCGCGCGCATCTGCGCCGTTGCGGACAAGTCCGATTGCACTTTATCAGCGGGAAAATCTTCGAGCACTGGCTGTGCTTGGCCCCAACGAAGCCGGCAATGGAACTTTCCGCCGTGCGCAATCGGGTGTGCGCGACACGTTGGCGCGTGGCGGCGCGGTTTTTTTCACCGAACTTGTGCGGCGAACCGGTTTGCTTCCGTCGCAAGTGGAAGAAGCGCTGTCGGAGCTGGCGGCGCTCGGTTTTGTCACCTCCGACAGCTTTGATGGTTTGCGCGCGCTTGCTTGTTCCGTCCAACAAACGGCCGACGTTTGGACGCAACGAAGGAAAACGCCGGCGCAAAACAAATCTCGCGAGCATCGAATTCGCCGGCCGCTGGTCTTTGATCACGAATCCACGGTTGCGGAACCGCAACCGGGTGCGAACGGGCTACCGGTCGACGCGCAATTGCGGGAGGCTGCCCTGGAAAAATTCGCGCGTGTTCTATTGCGGCGTTACGGCGATTGTGTTTCGCCGCTTGCTCGAGCGCGAGAGTTTTGCAGTGACCTGGTACGAGTTGGGCCGAATTTATCGAAGATGGGAGGCGCGCGGCGAAATTCGCGGCGGTTATTTCGTCGGCGGCGTGAGCGGCGAACAATTTGCCTTGCCCGAAGCGATCGGCCTGCTGCGGTCGATCCGCAAAGCGTCGCCCAAAAACGCAACTGGTCACGCTGAGCGCAGCCGATCCACTGAATTTGCAGGGCATTCTCACCCCCGGACCACGAATCTCCGCGCTCACGGCAAATCGTGTTCTCTTTCGTGACGGATTACCGATTGCGTCCCTGGAGGCGGGAGAGATCCGCACGCTTGCCGACGATCCTGCTTCTGTTGCGCAGATTGAAACGGCTCTCAAAGTCGGAAGCTGCGCCCATCGCTTCGGCCGTATTACAAATAACGCGGCAATCCGATAAAATAAATCGGCGCGCCAGATCTGGGTGTCGATCTTGCGCGCCTGCTCGAATTCCTCGGACGTTATTTCTTAACGATCTCGGCGTTCTCGAGCATCGTGATACCTTCGCGCTCGGCGACTTTGCCTTTAAGCGTGATCGTTTTGCCGCGTATTCGGCGAGCTGATCATTCATCGGCTTGTGATCGCCGACGACGAGATAAGTTTTGCCTTCACTGTGATGCCGACCGGCCCGCCGCTTTTGATGCACTTGGCCGCACAGGCCGCATGCTTGTCGCCACTAGCGTTGTGATCGACATAACACATCATGTCGACAATTTCGCCAGTAACTTCTTTTGTCATGGCCGCATCTTTGCCATGCTCGTGCTCTTGCGCGACGGCCAGCGGGGAAATCGCCAAGGCCGCAATGAACGCTGCTGCCACCGCGACTTTCAGAACGCCGGGTTTTTCTGATTTTGAATTAAACATGAATCGAATGTCCGCCGATTCGGAGCCCGGTCAATTCGTCTAAGTCCGGATTATTTTTTCTCGCGCTCGATCAAATCGGCAAACTGCGAGAAAAAATACGAAGCGTCATGGGGCCCGGGCGCGGCTTCGGGATGATATTGCACGCTAAAGATCGGCAATTCCTTGTGACGCATTCCTTCGACGGTGTCGTCATTCAAATTGATGTGGGTTACTTCGACATTTGGCGGCAGCGACTCGGGATCGACTGCGAAACCGTGATTCTGCGCAGTGATCGCAACTCTGCCGCTTTGCAAGTCTTTCACCGGCTGGTTCGCGCCACGATGGCCGAATTTCAATTTGAACGTCGATCCACCGAACGCGAAGCCGAGGATTTGATGGCCGAGGCAAATCCCGAAGATTGGCTTCTTGCCCATCAGATCCTGCACGGCCTTGTGCGCGTAGGGGAGCGCCGCCGGATCGCCAGGGCCGTTTGAAAGAAAAATTCCGTCGGGATTTAAGGCGAGCGCTTCGTCGGCGGTTGTCGATGCCGGAACAACCGTGACGCCGAACCCTTTTTGTCGGAGCAACCGCAGAATATTCTGTTTGATCCCGTAATCGTACGCCACGATGCGAAACCGGACCGGCGGAAGTGTCGCGTTTACTTCCGCCATTGTCCGTTCGCGATCGACCACGGCTGCGCTCAACTTGTCGTCCGGATCCCACTGATAAATCTCGGGCGTCGAAACTTCACGCACATAATCCATCCCGATGACGCCTTCGCCCTTGATCGCGCGTTGAACCGCTTCCTCGATCGACATCTCCTCCGTTGTCAGGCAGGCTTTCATCGCGCCGCGCGTGCGCAGATGCCGCGTCAGCGCGCGCGTATCGATTCCCTGGACGCCTGGGATGTCCCACTTGCGTCAAATATTCTTCGAGCGACATCTCCGAGCGCCAGTTGCTCGGAACTTCGCTCAGTTCTTCGATCACGAATCCGCGGACGTGGGGCGAGCCGCTCTCCTGATCGAGCGAATTGTGCCGTAGTTGCCGATGAGCGGATAAGTCATGGCCACGATCTGGCCGCGATACGAAGGATCGGTCAGCACTTCCTGGTAACCGGTCATCGCGGTATTGAAACAAATCTCGCCGACCCGCGTGCCGGTCGCGCCAAATGATTCGCCCTCGAAAAATCGGCCGTCTTCGAGGGCGAGTATAGCTCGCATCGACTCGAAAACGCCCAACGTTCAACGCTCAACGCTTAACGCTCAACAGAAATCGACTCTGAATTTAACATGGGACGTTGAAACGTGGGCGTTGGGCAGTTGCTTGGACAAAGAAAAAGGCCCGGATCGACAATCGATCCGGGCCTTTCGCAAAATTTTACCCCGCCGGTGCCGTTTAGGTGGATCTCCCGTTCCCTTTCGGTAAACGGCGGATGACCGTCGCTGCGGTACCTGACTTCCAATTAAGGCATGTCATTTCCCGCGCAACCAAGCCTCCTTATTTCATCAACTATCGGTTCGGGGACGTCACCTGTAATCTCGAACATCGCAGGGTAAATTTTCGAGAGCCGTTGGTTGAGAGTTGAGAGAAAAGCACTGGTTTCCTGCCCAACCCTCAACGAACGGCTCTCGTCTCAAAGAACTATTCGCGCAATTCTGCGCCGAGGTCGCGCCGCAATCGCTCGCGAATTTTCGCGTGCGCCGCAGTCACTTCCTCACTAGTCAGTGTGCGACTTCGGTCTCGATATGTCAATCGATATGCGAGCGACTTTCGTTCCTTGACTCCATCTCTTCTGTGAATAAGTCGAAAAGCTGCACGCTTTCCAGCAAGCGCCTCTTTTGGAGTTTCAATCGTGCGCAAAATTTCCGCGTGCGAAATCTTTTCCGGAACGATCATCGCGATGTCGCGTGTGACCGCTGGAAATCTTTCAATCTCGCGAAATGTCTTCGTGGATTCCTGGCTCCCGAGCACAAGATCGACATGTAACTCGGCGAAAAAAATTGAACCCGGCGCGTCAATTGTAGACGTTCGCGTCGTGGAAAGTTGGCCCGCCAAAACCGATCGAGTGATCGCCAGATAAAATCTCGATGGCCAGGGCGAGATCGCGATGTTCGCTGCGCCGGAACGACAGTGTTGGAATCATCAGCGATTCGATTACAGCCTTTCAGCTCGAAGAAATCGAGCCGGTGCTTCTCGCGTTGCCGCCAATGGGGCGCGCTCGTCGCGTTTCCCCAAAGCAAAATCCCGAGACGGCGTTCTTCTTTTCCGGACTTGGCGGAACGAAAACGCGACCGATTTCGAAAATTGCTACGCGTTCGGCCCCTGCGCGAATGTTTCGATCGAGCACGCTGAGCAAGTCCGCAAATCAAACTCGGCCGCAGCGCGACATGATCTTCACTGAGCGGATTGCGCAAGGCGATCGCATTTTCGCTAAACGCAGATCGCACTTCGCGGGAGCAACTTTGACGTCCGCGCTTCGGAAAGTCCGTGGCCAGCCAGCCGCTGTCGCAACGACGATTCGAGATCGTGCGAACGATCGGCCGCGCTCGAAGGCGTAAAGCGGCTGCGGTCTGTGCCGGGAATTTTTTCGACGCCGTACGCGCGCACGACTTCCTCAATAAGATCGACATCGCGCTGCAAGTCGCGGCGATAGCTCGGAATCTTCCATGTTGCGCCGTCGCCCAAACGGCTTTGGCTCGCAGGCGACTTGCTCTGGCTCGCTTTGCTCAGTCCGAACCGCGTCAAAATTTCGTCGATCGTGTTTCGGTTTGATCCCGAGTCCGAGAACCCGATCGCATTTTTCGTAGCCGAGTGAAACGTCCGCCGGATTCGGTGGAATTTTGCCGGCAGTCGGCGATTTCCTTCGCCGGTTGTCCGCCCGCGATTTCACGAATCAGTTCGGTGGCGCGCTGCGACGCGCGCAAGACCATTCCCGGATCGACGCCGCGCTCGAATCGATAACTTGCGTCGCTTGGCAAATTAAGATTTCGCGCGGTGCGACGAATGCTGGCCGGTAAAAAATAAGCGGCTTCGAGTAGAACGTTCCTGGTCGACTCGGTGACACCAGTTTCTTCGCCACCCATCACGCCGCCAATTCCGACCGCGCGCTCATCATCAGCGATCACGAGATTCTCGGACGTCAGCGAGTAAGTCTTGCCATCCAGCGCGAGGAATTTTTCACCGTCGCGGGCCAGGCGCACGTTGATTCCGCCTTTGAATTTGTCGGCATCGAACGCGTGTGTCGGCTGGCCGAGCTCGAGCATCACGAAGTTGGAGATGTCGACGATGTTGTTGATCGAACGAATCCCAACGCTCTCGATCTTGGCGCGCAACCAAGCTGGACTTGGCCCAACTTTGACGTTGTCGATCGTGCGCGCGGAAAAGAATGGGCACTCGTGCAATGCGCTGATCTGTAACGCCTTTTGATTTGTAGGGTGGCTGTGTCAGCCGCCGCGGGGTTTCATCGAAACGCCCTACAATTTTATTGTCCGTTAAGTGCGGCAATTTCGCGCGCAAGACCAAATGACTGAGCAAATCGCCGCGGTTCGGCGTGATCTCGACATCGAGAATCGTGTCGCCGGGAAAAAGATCGGCAATCGGCGCCCCGATCTTTGCCTCCGGCGACAAAATCAAAATCCGGCCGCATCCTGGCCGAGACCGAGCTCGATCGCGCTGCAAAGCATTCCTTCGCTTTCGACGCCGCGAAGTTTGCTTTTTCGAATCTCCGTACCGTTCGGCAACTTCGCACCGGGCAAGTGCGAGTGGAACTTTGTCGCCAACTTTGTAATTGGTCGCGCCGCAAACGATCTGGCGTTTTGTTCCGCTGCCATCATCGACTTCGCAAACGTCAGACGATCGGCATTCGGATGCCGCGACGAGGCTGTGATTTGGGCGACGATCACCTTATCGATCTTCGCGCCGCGGCCTTCGATGTTTTTGGTTTCGACGCCGGCGAGCGTGAGCAATTCGGCGATCTCTCCGGCATTTTCCGGAAGATCGACAAATTCGCGCAGCCAGTTAACGGAGAATTTCATGTCTGGTGAGCGCGCGCGTCCGTCGTCGGTGCCTCGCCGAACAGAATCCGTAATGACAAGAGTCTCCGGCGAGGGCGCCGGAAACAGTCACGCGAGCCGCGTGCGCACCCCAGATGAACAGAATCCCGCGCTCATGCGAATTGTCTGAAAAACCGCAAGATCGTTTTGCGCGAACAATCGGATGTCGGGGATGTCGAACAAGATCATGGCGAGCCGGTCCATCCCGAGACCGAATGCGAACCCGGTCCATTTTTCCGGATCGTAGGCTTCGTCGCCGCGCGCTTTGTTCACTTGCTTCGAAAACAGCGGGATGCACCATGCCGCGAACCGGCGACCTCGATCCATTGTTCGCCGCCTTTGAGCGCTTTCGATTTCACGTAGACTTCCAAACTCGGCTCGGTGAACGGAAAATAATGCGGGCGAAATTGCACCGCCGTTTCCGCGTCCGAAACAGTTCGCGCATGAAAAATTCCAGCGCGCCCTTTCAAGTCCGCGACGCTGACGTTTTCATCGACGTAAAGTCCTTCGATCTGATGAAACTGCGCGCTGTGGGTCGCGTCGATTTCGTCGCGGCGATAAGCAGGCGCCCGGCGCGATCACGCGCAATCGGCGGCGGCGCGGCTTGCATCGCGCGGATTTGCACGGTCGATGTGTGGGTGCGCAGCAATCGACCGTCTGGCAAATAAAATGTGTCCTGCTCGTTGCGCGCGGGATGCTCGGGCGGCGTGTTGAGCGCGTCGAAACAATGCCATTCGTCTTCGATGTCCGGACCGTCGGCCAGCGCGAAACCCATTCGGCGAAAAATTTCGATCGAGCGGTCGAGCATTTGGGTAAGCGGATGGAGCGAGCCGCGCTCCGATGGCGTGCCCGGCAAGCGAGATGTCGATCTTGGCGAGCGCCTCGGACTCTTTTTCCGTCCGAAATTTTTCTGCGCGCGCTTCGATTGCGGCGGTGACAGAATTGCGAACTTCATTTAGCAACTTTCCGACGATCGGCTTTTCTTCCTGCGCCGAGCGTTTTCATCTGCTCGCCCCAGGCGGAAATGCTGCCGCTGCGACCGAGATATTTGACGCGCGCGGCTTCGAGGGAGTGCTCGTCACGCGCGCATTCGATTTCGCGCAACGCGTCGTCGCGAAGTTGTTCGAGTGGATGAGGCATTGCAGCGTTAATCGTTAAAACGTTACATCGTTACATCGGCAAATCGATTCTCGATTTAACGAATCACGAATTACGATTCAACGAATCACGCCGCTTTCTTCGACTTGGATTTCGATTTGTTTTCCAGCGCGCTTTTCGACTTGATCGACAATCGATTTGAAAGCGGCTTCGTCGGTGATCGCGAGATCGGAAAGAATTTTGCGATCGAGGCCGATGCCGGCGGCTTTCAGCCCTTCCGCGAAACGGCTGTAGGTGATGCCGTTGGCGCGGGCGGCGGCGTTCAAGCGCTGGATCCAAAGATAGCGAAATGTGCGTTTGCGCGTTTTGCGGTCGCGATAGGACCAATATTGGCCTTTCATCGTCGCGTCCTTGGCGTAACGGAAAAGTTTTGAACGGCGTCCGCGATAGCCTTTGGCTTTTTCCATGACGCGTTTGCGTCGCGCCCGGCTGGCCGGGGCGTTGGTGGCTCTTGGCATTTTGTTTTGCCCCGAATCGCTTCGGGACTCCTCGTTCAGCGGGCTGTTGTTTTGTTATCAATCTTTCCGACCTCGCTCGCTGATTTAATCCCGCAGGCGCAGGACCAGGTGGAAAGATGCTCCGCCGCGTTCGCGGTCGGGACGGGAAAATAGGCGACTGAGTGTAAATGACAAATGATTTCCTGCGGTAAAGAGGGCGGCGCTGGAATGACGAACGTCGGAACGACGGGATAATGCTGGCACGGCGCGTTTCGTCATTTGAGCCTTCGGTTTTCCTTCGACATTCGACATTCGTGCTTCGTCATTTTCTGATATAATTCAGCGCATGCACTGGCTCGCGCGTCATCGATTATTGGTTCTCGCGGGTATCTGTGTTTTCGGAACGGCGGTCGTGCTCAGTTTGCATTTTGCGGCCGGCGTTCCCTTTCTTTCGGCGGTTTGGCGGAGCGAACAAAGCTTTGAAGACTTGCTGCGGCGTGAAGGGCGAAAAACGAAGACTCATCGTGATTTCGTTTTCGTGGGGATTGATCAGGCTTCGCTGGAGCTGAAGCCGGAAGGCGAGGAGGAAGTCAATGCTGGAGAATCAATCGCGCATTTCAATTAATGACCGAGCACCCGTTCCCGTGGTCGCGCGAAGTTTGGGCCGTCCTGCTGGATCGATTGTTTCAGGCCGGCGCGCGTGTTGTCATGTTCGATATGATTTTCGGGTCGCCGAATGACGGCGACGCCGCGTTTCGCGCCGCGCTCGATCGTTATCACGATAAGGTCGTAGTTGGCGCGAACTTCGACTACTCCCAGGTTAAGGAAAGCGGGGGTGTGGCGATAAACGTGCCGCCGAATACCTCGTTAATTCCAGCGCCACAAATGGAGGATGATCGGGTCGGCTACGCTGTTTTTTTCCCCGATTCTCTCGATGGCAAGATCCGGTCCGTTCGCTACACGGTGACTGATCTGCAACTGCAAAATCAGTTGCCACAACCGTACGAAAAGCCTTACGAAGCGCTCAGCGCACGGGCCTTGGAGAAACTTGGGCGTTCCGCCGACGTGCCGCGTGATTTGCAAGCCCACCTGCTTCGCTTTAGCGCCATTGACGCTTATTTACCAACTCCACTTTGGGAGATTTTCGATCCGAAAAGTTGGCATGGGAATTACAAGGACGGCGTGTTTTTCAAAGACAAAATCGTCATAATCGGCGCCTCTTCGCAAGTGGCGCATGACGTTTTTGATACGCCGATTAGCCCGGAAACAAAAGGACCTCTTTTGCATTTGCATGCGCTGGCCGCGGCACTCGACAACGAATTCTTGTACCAGGCGCCGATCTCGCTCGACTTCGCGACTGTCATCTGCGGCGGGGTCTTGCGTGGGTGCTGGTCGCGTTTGTCCGGCGGCCGTTTCTTTGTTTGATCGCACTTCTGGGAGTAACCGGCGCTTATCTCGGTCTCTCTCGCGTTCTTTACGACCAGTTCGGCGCCCTGATCCTGGTCGTGCCGACGCTGGGCACGTTTTTGGCGAGCGGTCTGTCTGGACTCGGGTTTGAGTACACCCTCGAGCGTCTGGAGAAACTGCGGACCCGCCGCACCCTGGAACGCTATGTTTCGAAAAATCTGGTTAAGGAAATCCTCGACAATCCGGGCGGCTATTACAGCTCGATGCTCGGTTCGCGCAAACCGGTCACCGTTCTTTTTTCCGACCTCGTCGGCTTCACCACGATGACGGAGCGGGCCGATCCGGCTGCGCTGGTCAAGCAGCTCAACGATACCTGAGCCGCATGGTGACGAGGCGTTTTCGATAATGGCGGCACGCTCGACAAATTCATTGGCGACGCAATCATGGCGGTCTGGGGAAACGTGAGCAGCCATGGCGTGGCCGAAGACGCCAAAGCGGCAGTGCGCGCTGCGCTGGCGATGCGGCGCGAATTGGTGAAGCTAAACGAAACCTGGCAAGCGCAGGGAAAGACCGAGCTCGGCTTCGGCGTCGGCATCAACCATGGCGACGCGGTTGTCGGCAACATTGGTTCCTACGAACCGCATGAACGGCTCGATCCGACCGTGATCGGCGACGCGGTCAATCTCGCTTCGCGTCTCGAAGGTCTGACGCGAATTTACGGCGTCGATATTTTGCTCGGACAAGCTGTCTGCGATTTGGTGCGCGATGAGTTTCATTTGCGCACGGTCGCGCGGGCGCAGGTCAAGGGTAAAACCGAACCGGTCGAGATCTGCACGCTGGTCGCGGCGCGAAGCGAACCTGTCGATCCGGAATTCTTGAAGTGGCTCGATGTCTACGAAGAAGCGATCCGAAAATTCCGCGAGCGCGATTTCACCCAAGCCAAGATTCTTTTCTCCCGTTTTCTCGAATTCTATCCCGACGACTCACTGGCGAAAATGTATCTTGAACGCGCGCTGGAATACGAACAAGCCCCGCCCGACCAAGCCTGGAACGCGGTCGAGGTGTTTCGAGAAGAAATAGCCTGCGAATCACGCGTATAAATTCTGATCGACGACGAATTGGTCTCAGGTGAATCGTTCGTGTCATTCGCGTGATTCGCGGGTCAAATCTCTGGCGCAGATCAAGCTCTCGGCGTAAAGAATCGGCGTGAAGAGTGCGCCGCAAAAATTTCATTTCCTGGGGATTTGCGGGACGGCGATGGGGGCGGTGGCGGCGGCGTTGCAGGAGCGCGGATTTAAAGTCAGCGGTTCGGACGAAAATGTTTATCCGCCGATGTCGATCTTTCTCGAAGAGCGCGGGATCGCCTTCAGCGAAGGTTATCGCGCTGAAAATATTCCGGCCGACTGCCGATGTGGTCGTGATCGGCAACGCGATCAAGCGCGGCAATCCGGAAGTGGAAGCGGTCCTGAATCGCAAACTTTTTTACCTCTCGCTGCCGGAAGTTTTGAAAAATTATTTTCTGCGCGGCAGGCACAACCTCGTTGTCACCGGCACGCACGGAAAAACCACGACCACCGCCCTGCTGGCCTGGATCATGGAAAAAGCGCGGACGCAAACCCGGTTATCTGATCGGCGGCATTCCGAAAAATTTCGGCGAAGGCGCGCGGCTGAACGATTCCAAGTATTTTGTGATCGAAGGCGACGAATACGACAGCGCGTTTTTCGACAAGCGCTCGAAGTTCATTCATTATCTGCCCGAGCTGCTGATCGTAAACAACATCGAGTTCGATCACGCCGACATCTTCAACAATCTCGACGAAATCAAGCTGAGCTTCCGCCGTTTGCTCAACATCGTGCCGCAAAACGGCATGGTCCTGCTCAACGGCGACGATCACAATTGCGTGGAAGTCGCGCGCGATTGTCTCGCCCAGATGATTGAAGTCGGTTTCTCGAAAAACTGCGCCCAGCGAATCCGCGACGTCGCGTATTCAGCAAGCGGCTCGCGTTTCAAACTTGGCGAGGACACCTTCGAGATTCCGCTGATCGGCGAATTCAACGTCCGCAATGCGGCGATGGCGGCGACCGCGGCGCGATTTTACGATGTCCCCAACGCGGAGATCGACAATGCGCTGAAAAGCTTTGCCGGGATCGCACGGCGTCAGGAAGTGCGCGGCGAAGCGGGCGGCGTGAAAGTCATTGACGATTTCGGGCATCATCCCACGGCGATCGCCCAAACGTTGCAGGCGCTGCGTCATCGTTATCCCGGCCAGCGGATTTGGGCGATTTTCGAGCCGCGCTCGAACACAACCCGCCGCGCCGTTTTTCAAAAAAGTTTACCCGAAGCGCTCGCGCTTGCCGACGGCGTTTTCATTTCCGAGGTCGCGAAGCTGGAACAAATTCCGGAGAGCGGAGCGATTGCATCCCGAAGCGGTCGTTGATGCAATAGCCAAGGACGGGCGGCTCGGCGTTTTATGAAAAGAACGCGGATGCGATTGTCGATCGAATCACGCCGATGTTGCAGGCGAAAGACATTGTCGCTGTTTTCAGCAACGGCGGGTTCGACAACATTCACGAGAAGTTGCTCGCGCGCCTAAGGGACATCTAAGGAAAGCAAGAAGGCAGGAATTTTTTGGCTTCGTTTTCACCAGCTTCCTGCGTTCATGCTTTCTTCAGCTATTTCTCCGGCGCCGCCGACGTGTGATCGTGAACAATTCGCCAGCCTTCCGATGTGCGCCGAAAGATTAAAGTGAAACAGCCGTGCGGTTGATCCTGGGCGCGTTTTAATTTCCAGCGCCCAAGCACGACTGCCGCGTCGTTGCCAAGCGGAGTGATTTCGAGATCGGAGAAAGCGAGCGTGCCCATTTTGGCGCGATCTGAATATTTTTTCTTGTAACGATCGCGCACGGTCTGCCAGCCGCGGGTCACTTTGTCTTCGGAAACAAAGACTGTCGAGTCCGAGCCGGACTGGCGCCTTCCGTGCGCATATCCGTTCATGAACGCATCGACGTCGCCGCGGTTCCACGCTTGCTGTTGGGATTCGAGCACCGTGCGAATCTCTGAAACGATTTTCGAATCGCTTTGCGCTCGCGCTGACGAACACGCCACAAACAGGCAAAGCACTGAGAGCCTGAACGAAGTGAAGAGCTCCCTGGACATTTATTTCAAGGAGTCGGCGTTGGAGTAGGTAAAGGCGTAGGGCTGATTGGCGGTATGGCGGTTGGAGTTGGTGTTGAAGTTGCCACCGGCTCCGGAGTTATCGGCGTAGGTGTCGGCAAATCTGTTGTTCCGTCGTTCGACGGCAGTGCTTCAAGTATCATCTCCGACCCAGAAGATGTACTCGTCGCAGACGATGTCGTGGTCGTCGTCGCCGAAGATGTCGTAGTCGTGCTTGTCGGTGTGGGAGTCGGCTGAATGGGTTGATCGAATTTTCGGTAGGTAATGAATAACGTCGCTCCAGAAACTGGCGCGACTGTTACGGTCACCGGACCAGGGATCGTTACGGGTTTAATAAATTCTGGAGGCGTCGCTGGGTTGATTATTGACGCGGTCAGTACCGTTTGCGGAGGGGGAGTCGGCGTTGGAGTTGGTGTCGGTGTGGGCGTTGGTGTGGGTGTTGGAGTCGGCGTCGGTGTAGGTGTAGGAGCTGGCGTTGGTGAAGGTGTCGGCGTTGGAGTTGGTGTTGGCGTAGGAGTGCCGAATGTTACAATCACAGTTCCTCGCGTAGAGCTGCTTCCTTCTTGCGTAAAGTTGTTGATTGTTAGGAACTGTCCATCAGGAACAATGATCGGCGGAAGAGGGCTGGAAGTCGTGATGATGTGACTCTTGAAGTCACTCGCGACAGCCAGGAACACGACAGCGCAAGAGGCAATGGTGAACAGCGGCGCAGTCAGCCTCTTCATTTGATTTAATCGTTTCTTGCGCTCCCGTTTTTCTGGAGCGGCTGCGACTCAATCGGTGCCTTTTCTGTAAGTAATGAAACAGGTTGCGTTAGCCGGGCACGTCGCAGTGACAGTTGCGGGGCCCGCGACGACGACGTTGTTAATCACTTCCAGCATGCCCGAACTGCTGGTTGGGTCGATAATCGCTGCTGTAAGAATATCCCCAGTATTCATAGGCACGGGTTGATTGTTGAGTTCTGTGACGGTGACGACCCCGCGGCTCGTTGCTGCTGTGCCTTCTTGCGTGAAGTTGCGAATCACTAGGAAACGGTCCTCTGGGACAATGATCGGCTGCGGCAGAGAAACTGCAGAAGTGCCGCCGATGATGACTACGGTCTTAAAATCGCCGGCGTCAGCGAATTTGGTGAGCGTGCACAAAAGAAGAACGGGCAGAACTCGAGCGAGGGCGGTTTTCATGGTTGCGCGGATTCTACGCTTGATGGCGAACGAAGAAAAGTCGCGAAATTTGCGGCAGCTGCGGCATTAAAAATGCAGCCCAGTTGCAAGATCGACAATTTCCAATACAATATCGCTCGCAGCGCCCAGTTCGAGCACTGGGTTTTTCCTCTGGGTCGAATGGGCGAAGCAATTGACCCACCATATTCAACCTGTTAGCATCGTCAGCTCATTAAATAATACCGTGCATCGATTTTTCTGCAGCGCGGTTCTGTCGCTGGGCGTAGCCACCTGCGGTCTCGGTCAGGAGGCGCCGGTTGCCTCAAACCCTCCTGAAGTGGCGGTTGCCAGGTCTGCCCCAAATCCGGCGCCGAATCCGCCGCCGGGCGCGCCGCAGATGGTGCGACTGCAATTTCCAAACAGCGATGTCCAGGACGTTCTTCACCTCTATGAGCAGCTCACCGGCAAGAAGCTGGTGATGGACAATTTCGTCCAGGGCAAGGTCAACATTTTTATCAGCAAAGACGTGCCGCGCGAGGAGGCGATCAAGATCATTGAAATTAATTTGCTGATGAACGGCTACTCGTTAGTCCCATCCGATGAAGATATCGTAAAAGTGATCGGTACCGGAAAAAATCCGCGCACGTCTGGCGTGCCGATTATTTCGGATGAATCGGAGATTCCCACGGGCGATCACGTATCAGCTATCTCTTCAAGTTGCGCTACGCCGATCCGACCGAGTTGCAGCAGGCGCTCGGACAATATCTTTCGCCGCCGCAGCCTTACACGTCTTTTCTGGCATTGCCGAAATCCGGGACCTTGTTAATCACGGAAAATTCGAGCGTTATTCGCACGATTGCGCGCATCATCGATCAGGTGGACGTTCCGCCGGCGGAAGTGGTGAGCGAATTCATTAAACTGGAGCGCGCGGACGCGAGCAAGGTCGTGGACATGCTCAAGGATATCTTTGAAAAAGGAGACAAGACCGGCGGCCAACCTGGGCAACCGGGTTATGGCGGCGTGCGCGCCGTGCGACAGCCGGTGCAAACGTGCCGCAGCCGGTGAGCGTGGAGAGCGAAGTGGGCGCGTTGACTGCGCTGACCGAAGAATCGGTTGTCGTCGGGAAAATCAAACTCTCGGCCGACGTGCGGACCAATCGCATTCACGTCATCACCCGACCAGTTAACATGCCGTTCGTCCGCAAGTTGATCGCCGAGTTTGACGCCAATGTTGAGTTTGCCAAACCGGTGACGCGACCGTTGAGATATATTTCAGCAGCCGACGTTTTGCCTGTAATTGTCCAGGCATTGACTGAACCGGGCGCGGCTGCGGCAGCGGGAGCAGAAGGCGCACTCCCGGGCGCTGCCCCAGGGGCCTCGCCGTCGCGCCGCACGACGACGTCCTCCACCGCGGCCGGGGGTTACGCAAGCACAAGCTCGACGACTGGCAGCACAGGGAGCGACAGGACGCTCAATGTTTCAGAAGAGCTCCAGACCCAGCCCGTCGATACGACGCCAAAAGCGGTCACGGTCGGCAACGCCAAAATTATCGCCGACCAGCGTGCTAACGCGATCATCGTGCTCGGTAATCGCGAAGTGGTCGTGAAAGTGCAAAAAATTCTTGACGAAATGGATGTCGAAGCGCCGCAGGTTGCGATCAGCACTGTGATCGGTGAGTTAACGCTCAATGACAACGAAGAATTCGGTGTCGATTATTTTGTTCGAGCGAACCACAAAGTCGCGGGCACAACGAACTTTACGGGCATTCCTCCATTTGCTGGGGGCGGTACCACCATGACGAGTCCTGTCGTTGGATCCACCCCCATTACAACAACCACCGGTGGAAGTGTCTTCGATCCTGGCAACCTAATTAGCTTCACGCAGCTCGCGACGAACGCCGCGAGTGGAGCGAATGTCTATCTCGCCGCCGGAAACACACTCGCTACGGTGGTTCATGTGCTTGAATCGACCGACCGCTTCCGTGTCATCAATCGGCCGGTCGTTTTCACGAGCAATAACAAGAAAGCGATTATCGCCAGTGGCACGGAAATTCCAGTCCCGGTTAGCACGCTCTCGTCCGTCGTCAACGCGGCGGGTGTGACGGGAACGCCTGGGACGAGTCTCGGTCAGCAATCCAACATCGAGTTCAAAAAAGTTGCGCTCCAGCTCGAGGTCGTGCCGCTGATCAATTCGGAGAAAGAAGTGTCGCTCGATATCTTGCAGAAGCTCGACAGTCTGGCTGGAAGCCAGACCATCGACGGCAACTCCATTCCCACGATTGCCACGCGTTATGTCCGAACAAATGTTTCCGCGCCGAGTGGATCGACAATCGTTCTAGGCGGCCTTATCACCACCAGCGTGGACAAGAGTACTGCCGGAATTCCGATCCTCGATCGCCTTCCATACGTTGGCGCTCTTTTCCGAAATACAACCAACAAAAAGATGCGCACTGAGTTGATTATTTTCATGTGCCCGGAAGTTACGCTGACCAAGCTTGATCTTTATCGTTTACGCGAAAAATCTGAGGACCACACACATTTTGGACCGGAAATTGACCAAGATGATTGCCCAGATTGTCCGCCGCGCGCAGGCGAAGGCAAACAACTGGAGCGGTTGCCGCCGCCGGATGTGCCGTCGGTCAAAGACGTGATAAGAGGTAAGTAGTTATTGTATGAAAAAGGTAATTCTGATCGTGCTCGCTCTGGGATTGAGGACTGCTGTCGCGATTTGGCGGAAATCTTCTGTGACCATCCGTTCTTTCATTCCACCGATGCATTAGCGCCGCGGGACGACTTAGGGCTGCTGCATCAAACGGCGGCTCCCAATGCGACCGATTTTGCCCCGCGGTATCCATGGCGGCCGCTGTATTGGTTTGAGGGACGGCGCGACCTGGTTGACCAACCCGCTTACGTTGGTGCCTTGCAGCGCGATTTGAGGCGGCTTGGTTACTACTGCGGCCCGATTGACGGCGTATTTTCGGAGGAAGTAAGCGACGCCATCGCGCGCCTGCAAAAAAATTATTCCATGCGCGTGACCGGCACGCTCACAGTCCCGGTACGGCGAGCGTTGTATTTGCCGTAAGGGTGAATCCAACCGCCGGCCAGTCAGTTATCGATCTGTTGCTGGCCAGCGGTGTGCCTTCGCGCGATGAAGCGGTCGCAGCTAGCGCAAAATCTGAACGGCGGTTCCTGGACAGCCCAGGTGCTCGATTCCGGCAAAGTCGACGAGCAACGTTTTCTCAGCGTGATCGGAAATTTCTTCCGCGTGCCGGTTGTCTCGATCGATCCGAAGACAATCGACCGGCAGACATTGTCGATTTTGCCGAGCCGTTTTGTCTTTCAACATCACATTCTGCCGATTGAAGTGAAGGAAAACTCGGTCGTGCTGGCGACCTACGATCTTTTCAATTCGATCGGCCGCCAGCTCGCCGGTCAGCTTCTGAAAAAGCCGGCCGAATGGGTGCTGGTGCCGCGCGCGCAACTTCTGCGCGCCATGAAAACGCTCTACGGCGTCGGCGCGGAAACGTTCGACGAAATTCTGAAAACCAACCGCGCTTTCGAAGTGTTGCAGGATAGGTGAGACAAGCACCGACCTGAACGCGGATGACCCGGAGGCCTCAGTGGTGAAGTTCGTGAACCAGATCATTCGCGAAGCGATCGTCGAACGCGCGACCGACATTCACGTCGAACCGCTCGAGAACGATCTTCGCATTCGTTATCGCATTGACGGCATCCTGCACGAAGTGGCGGTGCCGCCGCAATTGCGCGTGTTGCAATCGGCCATCATCTCGCGCCTGAAAGTCATGGCGCACATGGACATCGCCGAGCGGCGCCTGCCGCAGGATGGCCGGATGAATCTGCACGCGAATAATCAGGAAATCGATGTGCGCGTTTCGACCATTCCGACGGTGAATGGCGAGTCGATCAGTTTGCGTTTGCTCAGCCGCGGCGGAACAAGCAGTTCGGTTTTGATCGTCTCGATCTGGGCAAGAAGCAGGAACACACCATTCGCCATCTGCTCGCGCAACCGAACGGAATCATCTTGCTCACCGGCCCGACCGGCTGCGGAAAATCGACCTCGCTTTATTGTTTCTTGAGCAGCATCAACTCGGTGCAGCGGCGCATCATCACCATCGAAGAACCGGTGGAATACCGCTTGCCTGGGCGTCTCGCAGATTGACGTGAAACCAGAGATCGATCTCACCTTCGCAAAGGGTTTGCGTCACATTCTGCGGCAGGACCCGAACGTCGTCATGGTCGGTGAAATTCGCGACGTCGAGACGGCGGACATCGCCATTCGCGCTGCCATGACTGGCCATCTTGTTTTCAGCACGCTGCACACGAACGACGCAGTCGGCGGCATCACTCGTTTGCTCGATATGGATGTCGAGCCGTTCCTGCTCGCCTCGGTCGTGAAATCGTTCATCGCGCAACGGCTCGTGCGCACGATCTGCCCGGAATGCGTCGCAGTCAGTCGAATATCCGCCGGAGTATCTGGCCGAAATCGGTTTCCCGGTGAAAGAACTCGGCACGCAAATTCCGGCGCGGCAAGGGTTGCGATCAATGCCGGCAGACCGGTTACCAGGGTCGCGCGGCGATCTACGAGATTTGCGTCGTGACCGAACCGCTTCGCAAAATGATCATGCAAAAGCGCGATGGCGGCGAGCTCAAGCAATGCGCCATCGCAGAAGGAATGGAAACGCTGCGGCAGGACGGCTGGCGCCGCGTCGCGCAAGGCAAGACGACCATCGAAGAAGTGGTGCGCGTCACGCAAACCGACGAAGTGATGGCCGAAACGACCGAAGAAGCCGAGCCGGTACGGTAGTGGCGCAAGTTTACTAAGCGTGTGCGAAGCTAACTTAAATAGCGAAGTCAGATCCCGACTTGGCCCGCACGAATTTCGCAGCTCGCGAATCGCTTCGGCGTAATCTTGCGCGTGAAAAATGGAAGTGCCGGCGACGAGGACGTTGGCGCCGTTTTGGATCGACAAGCGCGCGGTCTCGGGATTGATGCCGCCGTCGACTTCGATGTCGATCTTGCTTCGCGCGACTTGTTCCACTCGGCTGCGCGTTTCACTTTTTCCATCATCTCCGAGCGGAACGGTTGCCCGCCGAAACCGGGATGCACGGTCATGACGAGCAACATGTCGATCTTGTCGAGAAAGGGCTCGACCAATTCGAAACGCTGTCGCCGGATTCAAAGTCAAACCGACCCGACAACCGGCGTCGCGAATTTGGTTCAATGTTTCTTGCGACGTCGTGTTTCGCTTCCGGCTCGACGTGAACAGTGATCGAGTTTGCGCCGGCTTCGACAAATCGCGGGACGTAATGATCGGCATGCTCGATCATCAAATGAACATCGAGCGGAAGTTTCGTTTGCTTGCGGACAAGATCGACGATCGCCGGGCCGAACGAAATGTTGTCAACGAAATGGCCGTCCATGATGTCGCAATGGATCCAATCCGCGCCGGCTTTCTCGACCCGTGTGATTTCGTCGGCCAAGCGGGAAAAGTCGGCGGCGAGAATGGAAGGCGCGACGATGATTGGCATTGAAGCGTTGAAGTGAAGAACGGTTAAAGCGATGAAGCGATTGCGCTCATTCGGGTTGCCGCTTTAACGCTCTATCGCTTCAACCCTCCAACGTCTATATATTAAGAGCTTGACGACGCGAGGCGCTGTTTCATGTTACGGCGTTTCAGCCGGTCGAATCGCCCTCGCGGCGCGCAGTTTGCTGCGAAGATCGACAATGGACGCGCTTCCGGAGCGGACTGGGAACCAAAATTTAATTCATGTTCAACGGACTTTTCGGCTTTCTCTCCAACGACATCGGCATCGATCTCGGCACGGCGAACACGCTGGTTTATGTAAAAGATCAGGGCATCGTTTTGCGCGAGCCTTCGGTCGTGGCCGTGCAGGCCGGCACGAACAAAGTGCTGGCGGTGGGCGACGAAGCGAAACGGATGCTCGGCCGCACGCCGTCGAACATCGTGGCAGTGCGCCCGTTGAAAGATGGGGTGATCGCGGACTTCGAAGTGACCGAAGCGATGTTGCGGCATTTCATTGCGAAAGTGCACAATCGCCGCGTGCGCGCGCGACCGCGCGTGGTGATCGCGGTTCCTTCTGGAATTACCGAAGTGGAAAAGCGCGCAGTCCGAGAATCGGCCACGCACGCGGGGCGCGGGAAGTTTATTTGATTGAAGAACCGATGGCGGCGGCGATCGGCGTCGGTCTTCCCGGTACAAGACCCGGCCGGCAACATGATCATCGACATTGGCGGCGGAACGACGGAGGTCGCGCTCATTTCGCTTTCCGGAATTGTATTCAGCCGCAGCGTGCGGGTGGCGGGCGATGAGCTGGATGAAGCGATCGTTCAATACATGAAGCGCGCTTACAATTTGATGGTCGGCGAGCGGACGGCGGAAGAAATCAAGATCAAGATCGGCTCGGCCTATCCGAGCGAAAAGGAAACGAGCGTGGAAGTAAAAGGGCGCGATCTGGTGGCCGGCTTGCCGAAGACGCTCATGATCACTTCACAGGAAGTGCGCGAGGCGCTGCTCGAGCCGATTTCGACGATTGTCGATTCGGTGCGCATCACGCTGGAGCGTTGTCCGCCGGAACTTTCGGCCGACCTGGTCGATCGCGGACTGGTGTTGGCGGGCGGCGGGGCGTTGTTGCGCGGGTTCGACAAGCTTTTGAGCGAGGAGACCGGTTTGCCTGTCCATGTTGCCGAAGATCCGCTTAGCGCGGTGGCGGAAGGAACAGGCAAATGCCTTAATGAACTTAAATTTTTGCGTCAAGTGGCTGCGGCAGATCGCCAGTGGCGGTGAGCAGTGCGGATTTCGGATTGCGGATTTCGGAACGAGTTTTGATCCGCGATTGATGTTGATCTTTTTTTCTCCGCAATCCGCGATCGCCAATCCGCAATCGGAATGAGTCGCACCAGCATCATTGCGTTGCTGATTTTCGGCGCGATTCTCGGATATTTTCTCAGCTTCGGCAGCGGAGACGACGCGCAACTTTCAAGCGCGTGTTTATCAATTGCTCGCGCCATTTTTTACCACCGGCTCGGGGTTGCAAAAGCAAATCACGTCGGTGCGCACCGGATTGAAGTCGCTGGAAGAACTGGAGCGCGAGAACACGGCTTTGCGGGTGGACAATCGGCAGCTCCGCGCGACCAATCAGGCGCTTGCGCGACGTCGAGCACGAGGTCAACCGCTTGCGGCACGCGCTCAATTATCGGGAGCGCTCGGTTTTCAAACTCATTCCGGCTGAAATTGTCACGCGCGATGCTTCGACCTGGTGGCACACGGTCACGATCAATCGCGGCAAGGAGGATCGCATCGAGAGCGATATGCCGGTAGTCACAGATGAGGGATTGGTCGGGAAAACGACCACGGTGAGCAACACACATTTCGATTGTCCTTCTGGTGACGGATGAAAATTGCAAGGTCGCGGCGTCGGTGGAAGGAACGCGTGAACAGGGGATTGTTTCGGGCGAACGAGCGTCGGGCGGATTGGCGCCGGTGCTGGATCTGAATTTTCTTTCCAAACAGGCGAACCTTCAGCCGGGGCAGAAGGCGCATACCTCGGGCGTGGGCGGCGTATTCCCGGCAGGGCTGTTGATCGGCACGGTTAAAAGTTTTCGGACGCGGGAGCTGGATGGCCAGGCGAAACTGGCGCCGGCGGTGGATTTATCGCATCTGGAGGACGTCTTTGTGGTGACGGGGCGAAAATGATTTTCTTTTTTATTTTGCTGGTGTTGGTGGTGACGGCGCAGATCGCAGAGTTTTTCATTCCTCCGCTGGAGTGGATGTACAACGCGCATATTTATATCGTACCGGTGATAGTTTTTTACGGTGCGATGGCGTTGCCGTTTCCGTTCATGCTGGCGCTGGCCTTTTTCGCCGGGGCTTTGCTTGATGCGCTGACTGTGCAGGTGATCGGGTCGAAGGTTGAAATCTCAGTTGGTTGGTCGATACTTCTTTACGCTGTGCTGGCGGGAATTATGCATGGCCTAAGGCCTCTGTTTATTCGCGGTCGCTGGGAAATCCATTGCGTGCTGACCGGCATCTGCACCTCATCAATTATTCTGGCGCAATATCTTATGATCACATTCCGGCGCGGCTCGCTTTTATTTTCGCGCGAAGTTTGGTGGCAAATCGGCGGCCCCGGTTTGATGGCAATGCTGATGGCGCCGGTTGTTTTCTGGATGTTAAACTGGGTGGCGCGAGCGACCCGTTTATCCCTATCTAACGGAAAGGAGCGGCTTCGAATGAACCGCCGCCGGCTCAGTCCGCGTTTGCGGATTCAATTTTTAGGATTGCTCATGCTGGCTGGGTATGGGCGCGCTGGGGCTCAGGCTCTGGTGGATTCAGGTTGCGCACGGCGCGGAGTGGACCGCGCAAATTCGTGGCAGCTCGCAAGCGACAGTGCGAATTCCATCCGTGCGCGGAGAGATCAAAGACCGCAACGGTCTGACTCTGGTGCAAAATCGGGCGAGCTACGAAGTCGATTTTTATCTACCGGAAATGGTGAAAGGATATCGCGAGCGCTTTGGCCCGCCGCCGCTTGACCGAACATCGCGCCATCGATCAACGGGATGCCGAAAGATGTGAAGGAGCCCGACATTATTAAGATCGTCAATGACGGGGTGGTGCCGCGGTTGAACGATCTCGATCTTGCCCGCGATTACAATGCCGGCCAATTGCAGCGGCATTACCGCAACGACACTGAAGTGCCGTACTCCTACATCAAAGACATCGATTTTCCGACAATGGCGAAATTTTCCGAACATGATGTCGGATTACCGGGTGTGGACATCGCGATCAAACCGGTGCGTTCCTACGTTTACGGCGCGCTCGCGGCCCACATGCTCGGATACGTCGGCGCGCCCGACGACACGAACAAAGACGAAGCGCGCAAGTTCACATTTTATCAGAGCGACGTGGAGGGAAAATCGAACGTCGAGAAATCGATGGACGAATATCTCCGCGGCAAACCAGGGGCGCGCTATCTGCGCCGCAACGCAAAGGGCACGATCGACGGCGTTTTGCGCGAAGAGCCGCCGCAACAAGGCGCGAATGTTTTTCTGACCATCGATGCGCGGATTCAGGCGATCACGGATGAAGCTTTGCGCGCGGTGAGCCGCGCCGGGGCGGTAGTTGTCGATCCGAACAACGGCAACATTCTGGCGATGGCGTCGGTGCCGTCATTCGATCCGAACACTTTTATTCCGAGCATCAAGGCAAAGGATTGGAAGGCGTTGCGCAAAGACGAAGGCGATCCGCTGGTTAACCGCGCGATCAGCGCGCTGCCGCCGGGTTCGACATTCAAGTTGATCACGTCATTTGCCGGTCTGCGAAAAAATCTGGCCAACGCGCATTTCAATTGCGGAGGGGGTGTCAGTTACGGCGATCACTTTTTCCGATGCTGGGTAGCCGAAAAGCATTACACGCACGGCAACATCGGCTTAGCGGAAGCAATCAAGGTTTCATGCGATTCGTTTTTCTACCAGTACGGAAACGCGGCGGGCATTCAGTCGATTGACGCCGTTGGCAAGATGTTGGGAATCGGCGAAGAATCGGGTCTGCAACTGTCAAGTGAACAAACCGGCAATCTGCCGGGGCCTGAGTGGATGCAAATTCACCATCCGCAGGAGAGGTGGTCGCAGGCGCAAACCGCCAACGTTTCGATCGGGCAGGGATACACGCTGGTCTCACCGCTGCAATTGGCGATGGCTTATTCCACCGCGGCCAACGGCGGAACGTGTTATTACCCCCGGCTGGTCGATAAAGTTCTGAATCAGGACGGCTCGCCGGTCCTGGACGAGCATGGCAAACCGGCCGTTTCGCAAACACCGCGCGTCCGCTCCGATCTACGGCGGGAAGTTTCGCCTCAGGATATCGATCTTGTCCGCAAAGGGCTCTGGAAAGTTGTCAACGAAGACGGAGGAACGGGTGGCAGAGCGCGTTTGAAAGACGTTGTGGTGGCTGGGAAAACTGGCACTGCGCAGGCCACCGACCGTGGCCACGAGGAAAACGTGGCGTGGTTTGTGTGTTTCGCGCCATTTGACCATCCGAAGTATGTCGTCGCAGTGATGGTGCAGGGCGCCTCTGGGCACGGCGGCGAGGTCGCGGGCCCGATCGCTACACGCATTCTCGAACGCACTCTCGCGCAGGATGAAGGAAAGTTCGATATGCAGGTCGCCTGGCTCGCACCCGCACATAAGGCCAATCCGCTCCAATTGATCAAAGCAGTGAGCTATGCTGGAGGTAATCTCGGCAGCGAGGACGAAGAAGGCGCCGATACTAGCCAAAGCGCCGACGTGCAAATGGCCAGCGACAACGCCTCGCCCGATGTCGAACCGGAAGCTGACGCCCAAGGCCAGGTTTCCAAACGGCCTCGAGTGGCACGCGCTGCTCCCGCCCCGCCGCCCCGTCAGCCGAACTTTTTTGAGCGCCTTTTCGGAGTCAAACGGCCTCCGGCGCAGCCCGCGCCGACTCCGGTCCGTCGTCGTTTTTAACAATCAATGTCGATCTAACGAGCAATGAACAAGTCCTTGGCCGGGTTTCGGCTCGCGATCGCGCAACCTTTCGAAATTTATGTTAGACAGAGTGAAGAAAATTTTAGGTCTTACGTCACGCAAGACCGGCAACAAACTCATCCTCAGTGTGGAAAAACTCGAGCGCCGCGTAGCGTTGCTCGAGAATGGTCGCCTTGAAGAATACAGCGTCGAGCGAAGCAGCTCGCGCAATATTGTCGGCAGCGTTTACAAGGGCAGAGTCAAAAACATTGAGATGGGTCTCAAGGCGATGTTCGTGGACATCGGCTTCGAGAAAAACGCCTTCCTCCATTTTTGGGACGCGATTCCGGCCGCCCTCGACAGCGGGATCGAAGAAATCGATCGACCGTCGAAAAAGCAGAGAAAGCGGATCACAGCCAAAGATATTCCAAACATCTATCCGCCGGGTTCGGAGGTAATCGTCCAGGTCACGAAAGGCCCGATAGGAACGAAAGGGCCGCGCGTTACGACGAACCTGAGTTTTGCCGGGCGATACCTTGTTCTGATGCCGTTCAGCGATCGCAGCGGCATCTCGCGGAAAATTGAAGACCCGCAGGAACGCAATCGTCTCCGGAAGATTTTGCGCGAGCTTGATATTCCCGAAGGCATTGGCGTGATCATCCGGACGGTGGGCGAAGGTCAGCGCGCCCGTTATTTTGTCCGCGATTTGCGCTTTCTGCTCGATCAATGGGCGAAAGTTGAACAGCTCATTCGCGACCAACCGGCGCCCTGCCGCGTTTTCGAGGAGCCGGATTTGGTCGAGCGGACGGTGCGCGATTTTCTTACCGAGGAGATCGATGAAGTGCTGTGCGACGATCGCGCTTCTGTTGATCGAATGAACGAGCTGGTCGAGAAAATTTCACGGCGGGCACGCAATCGCTTGAAGTTTTATGACGGCGCGACGCCGATTTTCGAAACATTGGGCGTTCAGAAACAAATCGACGACGCGTTTCATCGCCAAGTTTGGCTGAAATGTGGCGGCTACATCGTGATTGATGAAACCGAAGCGCTTGTCGCGATCGACGTAAATACAGGCCGGAACAAAGGCGGACGCGACGTGGAGAAAACAATATTGCAGACAAATCTGGAAGCGGCCGACGAAATTGCCCGCCAACTTCGCTTGCGCAACATCGGCGGCCTCGTCATCGGCGATTTCATCGACATGAAGAGCCGCAAAGACCAGCAGATGGTTTACAATTTGATGAAAGAGCGGCTCAAGCGGGACAAGGCCAAAACGCATGTGCTCCCGATTTCTCAACTCGGTTTGATGGAAATGACGCGCCAGCGGGCACAGGAAAGCTTGAGCGACACGATTTATGAGAATTGCCCCTACTGCGGCGGCCGCGGCATCGTGAAAACTTCCATGACCACGAGCGTGGAGTTGCATCGCACCCTCAATACCGTGATGCGCAAATATCAGGAGAGCGTCCACGATTTTCGCGTCATTCTAAATCCGGACGTGCTCAAGCGATTGAAAGAGGAAGACGAAGAATTACTCATCGACCTGGAACGGCGTTATGCGAGCCGGCTCTTATTCCGCGGCGATCCCACTTATCATCACGAAAAATTTATTGTCACCGACGCCAACTCCGGCGCTGAGCTCAAAGCGTAAAGGCCAACAAAATTCCTGGATTAGCATTGTCGGGCGCGGTCTGGCTTGTTTTTTGCTGCAAAAGCCCGCATTTCAGTTTGACGATCAAGCAAAGCTGATTACGTAAACCGCCATAGGAAACAGTATGAAAAAGTTAATCTTGGGTTTAATCGCAATGGGCGCGTTGGCCTCGATGGTCTGCGCGGGAACAGAAAGTTATTCCGGCAAAGAAATGAAGCAGGTGGCACCGGCACCGCCACCTTGTCCGGAGTGGTATGCCGATAACGAGTTTAACGTGGGCGTGTGGGGCGCTTACGCTTTTACTGGCACAGATAATAACCGAGCCGATCCAGAACTAGCGGATGATGGGAACACCTTCGGTACCTACGATCGTTTTCTTGGCGGTGATCATGCTTGGGGCGGCGGCATCGACGCGAAATATTTCTTTCGCCGTTATTTCGGCATTGGACTCGAAGGATTTGGCCTTGCAGCCCACGGCACCCAAGCGCGGTTCGATCATCCTCCGGATAATGCATTTGAGGAGCATTACGAAACAGATAAGCATGTCGTTGGCGGTGTGTTGGGAACACTGACACTTCGTTATCCGATTCGCTGCACCCGCTTCTCGCCGTATGTATGGGCTGGCGGCGGTGGGATTTTCGGTGGGCACAACGACCGTCTTTTTGTTAACGACGTTGGCCAGAGCCAAGCCGACCTCAGGGAGGAAAGCAAAGGCATGGCCCAATTCGGTGGCGGTCTTGAAATTCGTATCACTCCCCACATCGGTTGGATGGGTGATTTCAGCTGGAATGTTGTTGATGGTCCGCAGAACAATTTCGGAATGGCCCGGACGGGCGTCAATTTCGCGTTCTAAAATCGGCGGATAAAGGATCGACATCGCCTTTCGCGACGGCGGCATTCGGCAGTTGACCGAATGCCGCCGTTTTGTTAAACAGCGGCCTGATGGAGAAACCGGGGTCAGAAAAGGTTGTATTCGGGGCTTGACCTCCTGCCGCTATTTCGTGTTAAAAAGCGGAAAGCAGGAACAGCCTCGGATTCAGCCAAAATAATGCCCTTGAAAAACAATTGATTTTTTTTATTGACGAACTTCTGAAGAAACCCTAAACGCATAGCCAAGTTATGAAAAAACTGACCTTAACCTTTTGCACATTGTTCGCGGTGTTCGTTGTAGCGCCGGCTCTTTTTGCCGACGGCCCGGAAAAATATTCGGGCAAAGACAAAGAAGTCCTGCAGCCGGCCCCGCCGGTATGTGAGTGGTATCGCGCTCACGAGTGGGACCTCGACATCTGGGGCGCTTTCGCCTTTTCAGGCAACTCGGGCAGAAACGATGTCGCTAATACCGACCCCTTCACTCCCGATAGCGATCCGTTCACATTTGACATTGGCACCGATGTCACCCAGGAGCTTCAAAGTCAGAATCCCAGAGAGCGCATCAATTTGGGTCAGGTGAGCAAGGATCAATTCCTCGCGCGCGACAATACCTGGGGTGGCGGCGTCGACGTAAAGTATTTTTGGAGCAAGTACTTTGGAGCTGGCCTAGAAGGCTTTGGTCTTGCAGCGAAATCAAATTTCGGCGGCGGTGAAGCGGCGACGATAACAGTGCGTTACCCCCTTGGCCGCTTCGCGCCTTATGGCTGGGGCGGTATCGGAGCGATCGAAGGTGGAGGCACCCTCTACCATTTCTTCAATGAGAAGCAGCTATTCTCGGGTGGCGTCGCGGTCCCGGGGACTGAGCACGAATTCTGGACCGATGACCTCGTTAAGAACAACAAAGTCAGACCGCTTGGTCAGTTGGGCATCGGGTTGGAGTTTCGTGTCACATGTCACATCGGTCTCATGGCCGACTTTTCCTGGAATTTTATCTTCGGCAGGGAAGGGTCCGCGGATAAGCTCAAGCCTATTGTCCAACAGGGTAGCGACACGATTACATTTTTCGGAGCGCCGGTTTCCTCAACCGTGGTCACCAATAGGGCGCTAAACCTGAGCCCCGGCACGGGTAGCGATAATCAGGACTTCGGGATGGCGCGGTTTGGCGTCACTTTCTCCTACTAACATCGACGATCGCAGTTTCTGACGGTGGCACTGGCGCCGTTTCCGGTGCCACCGTTTTTAATTATTGGCGACTCCCGTTAGCAGAGTGCAACGCGAGAGTTACCGTTGTATTTCGTGGTAGGGCGAAGCGGCCCGGTAAAGCGCGATTTCGCCTGGAAGCGCCCGGATCAAAGCACTCTTGCCTTGGTTCTCAGCTAGCTGCAACGCACGCTGGGCAGTTTCAATCGCTCGAGAGAATTGACCATTCTCCGCATAGGCGGCGGCTAAGGTATGGAGAATCAAAGGATCGCCTCCGCCAGAAAGCCGGTCGGCTTGCTCAGCAACCTCGACCGCTTTCGACCCGTTTCGAAATGACGGATCCGGGCAGGTCGCCAGCATCCAGCCCAGGTTGTTCATCGTTAAAGCGGATCGAGGTTCTATCTTCAGGGCGTATTCATATTGTGCAATGGCCTCACCAAACCGTCGCTGGTGACGGAGAGCGTTGGCAAGATTGTGGTGAGCGGCTGCGTAACTCGGATCGATCGAGAGCGCCCTTTCGAACTGAGCGATCGCTTCATCAATCAATCCTTTTCTGGAGAAAGCACTGCCCAGGTTGTAGTGAACCATTTTTCCGACTTTTGAACCACGCGGGGCCTTTTCCAACGCGAGATCGAAGTGAGCGATTGCCGCATCCGGCTCGCCTTTCTGCAGAAGAGCGACGCCGAGATTATTTTGGGCGATCCAATGAGTGGGATTTTTTTCAAGAATCATTCTGGAGCAAGTTTGCAGGTCGCGATACATCTCGCTATGTCTGAAGGTCAACGCCGCCAATGCGGCCAAAAGCATTAAGCACAATCCGTAGCCGGCGATTCGCGGCCAATCGCTCGATCGATTTAGTAGAATCTCGCTGCCGGCTGACAGCGGAACAATAATTCCAAGCATCGCCAAATATTGAAAGTGATCGGCCACGAACGAATAACGGAAGAAACTCATGTCAACGAAACCGAGCAAGGGCAGTAACATCGCTCCGAAAAAAAGCAGGCCAGCCAGCAGCCAGCGCCAGCGTTTTCGCAAAATCCAGGACATGGCGAAAAGGCAAAGCGCGGCAAGCGGGAACAGATACTGCCACCACACTGCCGCGCTTATATCCCAGCGCGGGTAGATAAACATTAAGTTCGATGGCCAGAAAACTTTGCTCACGTAAAACCAAAACGAGCGCCCGGCAATCAGGACGCGGTCAAGAAACGAAAGCGAGAAAGGTTCGGCGCCGCTGAAATTTCGCTCCATCCACGCGGTGAACAGCCCGGCTGTGATTCCGAGAATGACAAAAGGAACTATAGGCTTAACATCTCGGTTCCACTCCAATCTGCCGCGCTTCCACCAAAATACGATGAGCGCCGTTACGGCAAACATCGCCACGATGGCCTTCGCTAACAAACCGACGCAGAACAAAAGCAGAACAAGAGCATAAGATGCTCCAGTCCTGTTTCGATCGAAGCGGAAATAGGCCAGGACGCAGCCGAAAAAGAAGATACTCGATAACGTATTCTTAAGCTCCACTATCCACGCGACTGAGTCGGCTTGGACGGGATGAAGCGCGAACACTGCCGCCGCCAGCCACGCGCCCGGTATTTCAATCTCTTGGAGAATCTTCAGCAGCATAAATGCTGCGACTATGTGAAGAACGATGTTAACCAGGTGATACCCCAACATCGAGCTGCCCCACAGTTTATCTTCAATCCAGAACACGGTATCCACTAATGGATGGTACTGACGCGTGGTTTGCGGCTCGATCCACAGACTCACGAGCCCGCTCACCGAACGCAGTTCCGGCGTGGTGATGAGGTGCATTTCATCATCCATGAGTGGTTGTCCGTTCCATGCCGGCTGATAAGCCAGCAACGTCACGGTAATCAAAATCAAACCGAGAAAATAATTCTGGTAGGATGCCAATTGTCTTTTCGAGTTTGGACCGGCTGCACTTGCGCCCTGTCCCACGTTTCTGCGCTGCGCTGTTGTCTTTTGCGTTCGGCTCATTTGCAGTTTCGAGATGATTAACACAGTGCGCTTCGATTGGCCGCGAAAAACTTGGTCTGACGATGTCGAGCCCGTCAGCTTTTTCGTTGTCGCGCGGTATTTGCTAAGGGCGCCGGCTAGTGTGAACCTTCGCGGTAGGGATATCCGGCATCGTACTGCGCAATATCGTTCTCGAGCAGCTGTGCGAGCGCGGTCTCTCCGTGTTCCCTGGCTACCTCCCGAGCGCGCTGAGCGGCCTTACTGGCTTCGGCAAACTGCCCCTGCTCAGCGTAAGCAGCGGCCAGCGCGCGCAGGATTCTAGGGTTTGTTCCACCGGACAAACGTTCAGCTTGGAGCGCGAGGAGAACCGCTTCGGCCCCGTCCCGCAGTGTTGGATCGGAAGAGGTTGCCAGTATCCAAGCCAGATTGCCTTGTATCCCAGCGGATCGCGGGGCAATTTCAAGGCCCCTTCGATACTCGGCGATCGCGTCTCGCGTACGACCTTTTCGTAGGAATGCATTGCCGAGATTCCCGTGAGCCTCCGCATAATTGGGATCAATTTGCAGAGCTTTTTCGAGATGAGCGATCGCTTCATCAGTGTGGCCGGTCGTTAGCAGGATACCGCCGAGGGCAAGGTAGGCTCGCTTTGCTGCTGGCGGATGATCGGGGTTTGTTTCCAATACTTTGTGAAAATGGGCGGCCGCTTCGTCCCATGATCCTTGCGCCAAAGCTTCGAAGCCGAGATTAATGTGCCCCGCCCAGCTGCTGGGATTGCGCTCGACCACCGCCCGGTAACACGTTGCGGAATCGCGGAAGACGTGGCTCTGCATCCAACTTAACCGAGTCAGCGTGACTAACAGAGCTCCACAGAATCCGTAGCCGAGCATTTGCTGCCATCGCCCAGAGCGATTCAAGAGCAGGACTGCTCCGGCAGACACGGGCGTAATAATTCCGACCATCGGCAAATACTGAAAATGATCGGCTACGAACGAAAAACGAAAAAAGCTGACATTAAAAAACCCCAGCAGCGGCAGCAGTGTCACGACAAAGAAAAGCAGGCCTGCCAGCGGGGCGCGCCAGCGCCCTCGTAGTCGCCATGCCACAGCGAAAACGAAAAGTGCGGCAATCGGAAAAAGGTATTGCCACCATTCGCTGGGATTCACTTTCCAGCGCGGGTACATGAAAGAGAGCTTGGATGGCCAGAAGATTTTGCCGAGATAGAACCAGAACGCCCGGCCGGCTACGAGCAATCGCTGTGTTAGCGAAAGTTCTGTTATCTCGCGCTGGGAGCCGCTGAACTCCCGCTCCATCCAGACACTGAGCAAGCCAGCTACGATTCCGAGAACGATGAAGGGAACCAAGGGTTGCACATCGCGCTTCCATCCCAGTGTGCCCCGCTTCCACCATAACACGACCAATATTACTGCGGGTAGCGCCGCCAGAATCGGCTTCGCCATCATTCCCAATAAAAATAGAACCAGAACGACAACGTATGAGCGAATTCTATTCTGGTTCTGGTCGAAGTTCAGATATGTCAAAATGCATCCGAAAAAGAAAATGCCGGACAGTGTATTTTTTAGTTCTACCACCCACGCCACGGATTCTACCTGGACAGGATGAAGGGCAAAGATCGCGGCTGCGATCCACGCCCCGGGGACTTCCAAGCGGCGAAGAATTCGGAGCAGCAACAAGGCTGAAACAGCATGCAATGAGATACTGACAAGGTGATAGCCCAGCATGGATTGGCCCCAGAGCTTGTCCCCAATCCAGAAGACAGTATCGAGTAGGGGATGGTACTGGTGCGTCGGCGGTGGCGCGATCCAGAGGCTGACTAAACCACGAAGCGAACGTAGTTTTGGATCGGTGATAAGATGATCGGCGTCATCTAAAAGGGGTTTGCCATTCCACGCGGGCTGGTACGTCAGCACGGTAACGCCAACTAAAATGGCGCCGAAGAGAAGATCCCGGTGACACTTTAGTCCGTTTGCGGCGTCCCGCACGTTCGATAAAACGGAGCTGACGATCGAGCCCAGGCGAATCGATCTCGCGCGCGCCGCTTCTTGGTGCCTTGTGGTCATTCCGCTCTGACGCCTAATCCGGTTAGCATATAAAGCGCGCCGTGCCACGTCCTGCTTTTCGCAATTTCTCCGTTGCGCCGGCTCAACGCCGCCTTTGCTCCAGGAGGGTGTTGATTTGCGAAGTTCCACTCGGCGCACGAAATTGTTGTGATGCCGTTCGCAAAGACACTGGACAATCTTGCGCTGGAAAAATCGCAGCTCGTCCGCCGGTTCGAGCAGCTCATCGCTCCAAAGTCCGACGTCGATCTTGAAGCGATGGCGCAAACATCTCGCGCGTTCACCCGGCAAAATTTTGGCCGAACAATGCGCCTCTTCGCGCCACTTTATCTCTCCAACGAATGCATCAACAATTGCCGCTACTGCGGTTTCTCGCGCGACAACCCGATCCTGCGGGTGACACTCAGCGGCGATGAAGTCGTCGCGGAGGCCCGGCATCTTTCGCGAGCAGGGTTCCGGCAGGTTTTGCTCGTTGCTGGCGAGCATCCGAAGTTTGTCAGTCCCGGTTATCTGTCGGACTGCGTTCGCGCATTAGCCCCGGATTTTCCATCCATTGCCATCGAGGTGGGCCCGATGGACACGAAGGAATACGCTCCAATTGTCGAGGCAGGTGCGGAAGGATTGGTCGTTTATCAGGAAACTTACAACCGTGGCGTGTATGCAGAATTGCACACTGCCGGACCAAAACGCGATTTCGATTGGCGGCTGGATTGTCCGGAACGCGGCTATGAAGCTGGATTTCGGCGCATCGGGATCGGCGCGCTTTTTGGTCTGTGGCGTTGGCAAGATGAAGCAGTCGCGCTGGCGGCGCATTTGGAATATCTGTTCAAACGTTGCTGGCAGGCCCAAATCAGCGTCAGCCTTCCGAGGTTGCGTCCAGCCGCGGGCGGGTTTCGTCCGCTCTTTTCCATGAGCGAGCGCGAACTGGCGCAATTGGTTTGCGCTTTGCGAATCAGTTTCCCACAAGTCGCGATTGTGTTGAGCACTCGTGAGCGCGCGATGTTTCGCGACGCCCTCGTTTCGTTGGGCGTGACAATGATGAGCGCGGGCAGCCACACCGAACCCGGCGGCTACACGCGACAAGGCGTCGAACATTTGCATCAAACTGTGCACGGTCGAATCGTTGCGCCGGAATTTCAGAATGGCGAAGACCAGCTCGCGACCGGCCAATTTGAGATCAGCGATGAGCGCTCGCCCGAGGAAATCGCAGATGTTTTGCGTCGCCGCGGCCTTGAGCCGATCTGGAAAGACTGGGACCAAACTCTTTCCGGTGTATGACAATTGCATCTGTAGCGGCGGTCTATGACCGCCGATCTCATGGCGCATGACAATCTCACTAAATGGCCAAAAGGCCGACGCCCGGGGCGCCGAAACGATCGCGGAACTGGTCGATCGTTTTCAATTGCCGCCGCAAACCATTTTAATCGAACACAACGGCCTCGCCTTGCATCGGCACGAATGGCCGCAGCGATCACTCGTCGAAGGCGATCGCGTCGAATTTGTTCGCGTCGTTGCTGGGGGCTAATTGCACGCTGAGGAAGACACAGTTGCGCTCTTTTCAGCGCGTCACCGCAAGGCGGGCGCCGAGAAACACAAAAACCGATCCGACTGCGCGATTGAGCCACCCGGCGATGGACCGATTGCAACGCAATTTTTCGCTTAGGCTCGAAGCGAACCAGGCAAGAATCAGACACCAGATCGTGCCTGTGGCCACAAACGTGAAGCCAAGCGCGAGGAACGCGGGTAATTTTGTGGTTGATCCCGGATTGATGAATTGAGGAAGGAAGGCAAGAAAAAAGAGCGCGACCTTGGGATTGAGCACGTTCGTCAAAACACCTTGGCGAAACGCCGCGCCGGTTGTCGATCTTCGGAAATTTGATGGAAGACTTAGCGAGTTCTGGCGGTCAAAGAACATTTTGAGCCCCAGAAAAATTAAATAGGCGGCGCCGGCCAATTTGATTGCGCTAAACGCCCAGGCGGAGGTGGCGAGAATCGCGGAGAGCCCCAAAGCCGCGGCGCAAGTGTGAAAAATAGTTCCGGTGGCAATGCCCAGTGACGAAGCAATTCCTGCCGGGCGTCCCTGCGCGATGCTGCGGCCCAAAATGTAAGCTGTGTCTGGGCCGGGAGTAAGATTGAGCAGGACGCCAGCGGCGAGGAATAGTCCGAAGCTGTGGATGCCGAACATCACGAAGCGCGCGGTTTGACAACCACGCGCATCCCATCGGTTTGCACAACCATGATGGCCGTGTTCGGCGGAACGAATTCTCCCTCGGTCACAACGTCGACAACGTGATCAGCGAAGCGCGCCTTTCCGCTCGGCCGCAAGATTGACAGAGAAACTCCCTGCGCTCCTGGCGACAACGCGAGCGCGGTGGCAAACGCGCGCGGCTCCCCTGCCAGTGACGGACCGGGTGGGTTTGAAGTCGTAAGAGCGAACCGGCGATAAATGCTGGTCCGCGGCAGATAGCGTGCGAGCAGGGTGATCACGATGGCGGCGGCAACGATGGCGAGAAAGAGATTCAGCAACGGAATCGCGAGCGCGCGCCCGGTTGGGAAAAATGTTTCGCCGGGATAGCGGTCGATCATTGCCCAGAGCAGTGAAGCCAGCATCAGGAAAACCCCGACCACGCCAAAGACGATCGTAGAATGGGCGAAGAACAAAATCTCGATGATGACCAACACCACCCCCAGAACAAAAAGCCCGACCACTTCCCAGCCTGCGAGTCCGGCCAGATAATGGCCGAGAAAAAAGAGCGCAAAACAAATCGCCGAAATAATTCCGGGCAAGCTCGCGCCCGGAATTTTGAATTCGAGGTAAGCTCCGATGATTCCGCCAAGCAAAAGCAGCGGCGCCAGCGCCGTGATCCAAAATGCGAGCTGCTCGAAGCCGGTCGGGTCCAAGGAGACAGCTTTGCCCTTGAGCCCAGCCTTGCTCATGAGATCGACGATCGATTCAGCGATTCCATCGGCCAGCAGCGGCTTGCCGTTGATTTTTTCCGTAGCCTCCTGCGCGCTGAGCGTGAGCACGCTCCCTTTCGGGTGAATAACGCGGTCGCCGATTTTGACCTCCTTATCCTTGTTCATGAACGCTTCGCCGACATCTGGATTGTGACCGTTCCGGATGGCGGAGCTTCGAAGCAGCGCGGTCCAGTATGAGATCGTTTTCTCGCGCTCGGTAAGAGGGAGATCTTCGCCGGTTGGCAAAACCGGCGCGGCCGCTCCGATTGCGCTCACCGGCGCCATGTAAATGTGCTGCGTAGCCAGGGCGATGATCGAGCCGGCTGAACCCGCGTTCGAATTGATAAATGTGTAAGTTGGAATCGTGGCGTGATTTAGCACGCTAGTAATTTCCTCGGCGGAATCGAGCCGTCCGCCGTAGGTGTTCATTTCAAAGATAATCGCGGATGCGCCGTTACTTTCGGCCAGCTTCTCGGCCCGCCGCAAAAACATCAGAAGCGACGGCGAGATTTCGCCGCGTAGCGGGACCACGACCACGTCGCCCTTGTGAATGATCTCGCGTGGCTGGGCCGCCTCGAGTTGTGCCAGACAGCCAACCAAGGCGAAAATGGTCAATAAACTTTTCATCGTATGGAAAGCGACGGAGCGCTGGGTAAGTTTGACATCGCTTCCGGGACCAAACGAGCGAAAAATCCAAAGAGTGATTCCATCAGAGACAATCGAACAAATCGCTGCGGCGAATGACATCGTCGAGGTGATCGGCTCTTATTTTCCGGTTAAACGAGCGGGCGCTAATTTCAAAGCCCTGTGCCCGTTTCATCAGGAAAAAACGCCGTCGTTTCACGTGAGCCCGCAACGGCAGGCCTTCCACTGCTTCGGGTGCGGCGTCGGCGGAGGGGTTTTTCGCTTTGTCATGGAATACGAGCACGTCGATTTTCCCGAAGCGGTGCGCAAACTTGGCACGCGCGTTGGCATTCCGGTGATCGAAGACCGGCGGTACCGGCGACGAAGATCGGCAATATGAAGCGCGGCGCACATTGCTCAAATTGCACTCTGGCGCGGCGGAGTGGTTTCACGAGAACCTGCTGAAGAAAGAATTCGCCGGGCCAGCCCGCGACGTACTTAAAGCGGCGCGGGATAGATCGAGAAGTAGCAAAAAATTGGCAGCTCGGTTTTGCGCCCGACACTTGGGACGCGTTTTTGAAATGGGCGCGAGAACACGGTTATTCGCGCGGCCAGTTGCTCCAAAGCGGACTGGTGAAGCTGCGCGATGAGGAGCGCCCGGAGGGTGAGGTTTACGACCGCTTTCGCGGCCGGATCATGTTTCCGATTTGTAACGACGTGGGCGAAGTGATCGCGTTTAGTGGACGCCTTCTTCAAAGCGACGCCAAAGCTGCGAAGTATTTGAACTCGCCGGAAACGCAGCTTTTCCGAAAGGGCAACGTGCTCTTTGGCCTGCACAAAACCAAACGCGCGTCTGATTGAGGCGGCTTGCGCGATCGTGTGTGAAGGCCAGCTCGATCTGATTGCGCTATTTGAAGCTGGAATCAAGAACGTGGTCGCTCCCCAGGGGACGGCATTTACCGAAAGTCAGGCCCGCATTTTAAAACGCTTTGTCGATGAAGTTGTCCTTTGTTTTGACGCCGACGAGGCCGGACAAAAAGCGGCCGAACGTTCGCTTGACGCGCTTTTGCAGAACGATTTGATCGTAAGGATAGTCGAGATGCCAGTCGGCGAGGACCCGGATTCACTTATTCGGCGGGACGGGCAGGGATGAATTTGAAAAACGCGTCGCGGGGGCCCGAGATTTTTTCGATTATTGGATCGAGCGTGAAGTTGCGGTTGTCGATCTAAGTTCGTTAGGCGCGAAAATGCAGGTTGCGCGCAGGCTGGCCGAAACGGTTTCTCACGTCCACGACCCGTTCATGCGCGGCGAAGTTGTGAGCAAAGTAAGCGCGCGGCTCGGCGTTCCGGCTTCAGAATTTCGAAAAGCTCTTATCGAAGCAACCGCGGGACGGGGCTGCCCGGAATGGAGGGGAGCAGGGTTGAGGCGGCTCCGGCGCTGCCGCACGACGTTGCGATGCTTTGTCTTCTCGCACTGCGAGATGAAGACAGCGCGTGCGTTTATTCTTGAGCAGAACTGGCGGCGACCCTGGCGCAAACCCCGGGCACCGAACTGCTCGTTCGAATTTTGGAGAGCGATCTGCGCCCGAACGACCCGGCCTCTCTGAATGCGTTTATGGCCACGCTCTCGCCGCAAGAGGAGGGCCTGGTTTCTGCTTGGCTGATGCAGAAGATGCCAGCTGAACGCGATGGACCGTGGCAGAAGGCTGGTGGAATGGCTTGCGACGCGCAGCCTTGCGACGCCAGCTTGAGGTGGCGGAGAGCCGAATGAGACTCCCGCAAATAAGCACTGGGGAAGTAGTGAATTTGCAGAAACAAATTCTTGACCTTCGACGAACAACTCCACGAACTTTCGCAGCTTTCGTCTGCCACTAAGATCGATACTTAACCGCCGGTCTCGGGAGCAGCCATCGAACGCCTCAGTCAGAATCCTTAACTCTATATCTTGGCCAGGCATTCGAAACGAAAGGTGAGCATTCGTCGGTCAACGGCGAAGCGGTCGAAACGCAAACTCAAACGTGCGCGGCGGCGCCCAGGAACGAAGGCTGCTGAGGCACGTCTTCAGTTGAAGCGACCCTCGCGAATTGCTGCGTTTAAATCGAAGCGAATCACAGCTCTGGTTCGCGCGCGGAGGCCAGGGGCGCGTGCGTTGTTGAAGGCGAAAGCGGAACTGGAAGCGGCGAGCGAGATTCAGGCGCGAATCCGCGAGCTGATCAAGCTTGCGAAGGAACAAGGCTACCTGACGTTTGATGATCTGAACGAGGCGTTGCCCGAGGCCGTTACCGACGCCGACGAACTGGATGCCATTCTAACCCGATTGCGCCGGATGGAGATCGACATCATCGAAGCCTCCGAGGTCGATCGGCATAAGGATGGAAAAAAGGACACGGATGAGGATGAAGACGAAAAGCCGGAAACGAAGCTCGACATTCTGGATGATCCGGTTCGCATGTATCTCAAACAGATGGGCCAGGTCCCGCTGCTCACCCGCGAGCAGGAGGTAGAAATATCCAAGCGGATCGAGGAAGCGGAGAACATGGTGCAGAAGCATATAAACGGGTTTGGCTTCACCGCGCGCGCTCATCTGGATCTTGCAAAAAAGCTCGCTGAAGGACGGGAGCGATTTGATCGCGTGATTCTGGATAAAAAGATCGAGAGCCGCGAGCGTTACATGAAGATGCTGCCGAGATTGTGCAAGCAGGTGGAAAAGTTAAGCGGCGTCATCGCGCAGCAGTACGGCAAGCCCTCGGGAGGCGAGACCAAGAAACGGAAGGTTTTCAAAGGAAGCTTAATTCGCTGCAGCGGTTCTATCCTAAATTTTACTTTAAACAAAAGGTCACCGAGGAATTCGTTCACTTGGCCGACGAACACTATCGCAACTTGCTTCATCTCCAGACCGAAATGGCGAAGCATCCGCGATCGTGCGGCGCGCGTTCGCCCCTTGGGGTCAAGGTCCAGGACCTGGAGAGGGTTCTCTGGCTTTCGCTGGATGAGTACGCCGAGCAATACCAGGCGTTGAAGGGCTGGCTGCGCAAGGCATTGCGCGCCAAAACCGAAATGGTTGAAGCCAATCTTCGGCTCGTCATTTCGATCGCAAAAAAATACACCAATCGCGGCCTGTCTTTTCTCGATCTCATCCAGGAAGGCAACATGGGGCTGATGAAAGCGGTCGAGAAATTCGAATATCGCCGCGGTTACAAGTTTTCTACCTACGCGACCTGGTGGATTCGTCAGGCTATTACCCGCTCCATCGCCGACCAGGCGCGCACAATCCGGATTCCCGTTCACATGATCGAAACGATCAACAAATTGATGCGGGTGCAAAAACAGCTCGTCCAGGAATATGGGCGGGAACCGACGCCCGAAGAAGTGGCCGAGGAAATTCTATTGCCGGTCGATCGCGTCCGGGCGGTCTTGAAAATGGCGCAGCAACCGATTTCGCTCCAATCACCGGTTGGCGAAAGCGAGGAAACCAATTTTGGCGATTTTATCGAGGACAAGGGCGCCGAAAATCCGTCCGACATGACGGCGATCGTCTTGCTGAAAGAAAAAATCAAAGATGTGCTCGAGACGTTAACGGAGCGGGAGCGGCAGGTTCTTGAGCAGCGCTTCGGCCTGGTTGACGGATATAGCCGGACACTCGAGGAAGTCGGGACGGCAATTTCGCGTCACCCGAGAGCGGATTCGGCAAATTGAGGCCAAGGCGCTGCGGAAAATGCGTCATCCTACGCGCATTCGGCAGTTGGAAGGCTTCCTCGAAGCGCCCGAAGCGTAGGCGCCGATCTTGCGCGGGTGTACGCCTCGTATTTGGGTGAAACTTTTCGGCCGTAGGCCGGGTTTAATTTCGCGGAGAGAATGAAACGCGAAGATGACCAGCAACTGTGGGATCTTTTAGGCCGGGCAACGCGCCCGCCGATTTCGCCGTTTTTCGCCCGCAATGTAATCCGAGGCATCCGCGAGGAACCGCGTCGGTTCGAGCGGGTGCGCACGTGGTTCAGCCCCCGCAAGCTCATCCCGGCAATGGGGCTTGCGGTGGCGGTGATTTCGGCAAGCATCGCTTTGCATCACCCTGCCCCCCAAAAGCCGCCGGAAAGCGCGCCAGATGTAGTGGCGAAGATTGACCCGCAAGATTACGACGTCGTTGCCGACCTGGATGAATTGCTGGCTTCGGACGAAAATAGCCTGTGGGACGAAAACACAACTTTGTAAGCGTCATTGCGACCTTGTTGATCCTGGCCTCGAGTTGCGGCCAGGGCGAACGGGCAGCCACCGAGGCCCAGTGGGCGAGGGCCGGGACCGGCGCACGTTCGTCGCGTTCCTTCTCCCGCCACCACACGCGAGCGCTGGTTTTCGCTTCCTCCGGAAGATCGACAGGTTTTCCGGCGCAACGCGGAGCGTTGGATGCAGATGAGCCCGGAAGAGCGGAAAGTCATGCGCGAGCGGGATAAACTGTACCGCGAGCGCATTAAACACGAGGTGGACGCGGTTTTGCACGACACCGGTTTGAGACTGGAAGGGGAGAAGCGCGATCTTTTCGAGCAGCGCTACATGCAGGAACGCCGCAGAATCGAGCACGCGTTGCGACAGGAAGCCGAAGCGAAACGTGAGCAAGAGTTACCGGCGCTCAAGGAGCGACTGAAAAAGGAATTTCAAGAAACGTCGGCCGAAGCTGCATCGACATCGGCGCCGGGAGCCTCAACAGCGCCAGCGCCGAAAAAGTAAGCTGGCGGGATATTCTACCCGCCAGCTCAAGCAAAGCTTACGATCGACGTGAGTTACCGCCAATGCCTGAAACGGGCGCCATGAAACGGTCGCGAGTAAAACGCGCGATGACCGTGATACCAATAAAAGCCCGGCCCGTACCAATAAGGGTAAGCATATCCGTAGTAAGGATAGGGGTAACCGTACGGATACGGATAGGCCCCGGGGAATCCAACACCGATGCCAACCGCAACACCTGCTTGAGAGCGTGGTGCCGATGCGAATGCGAATCCACCGGCCATGAGCGCGATTAAGAGTAGTTTCTTCCAGTTCATTATTTCCTTTACCTCCCAAGAATTCTAACAATTGAACCTTATTTAAGACGAAAAGTTTCTCAAAACTATTCGGCTAAAAGCGGCTCGCGATACTTCGGATATCCGGTGAGACAAAGATCTTGGCCGATTCGTTCGTGCCGTACTCGCTCCAGACGAGCCGCTTTGTCGGTTCGGCCCGCTCCTCGACCGCCGAAAGCGACGACCGGGCCACCGGTCAATATTGGGCCGACATAAATTTGCACCTTGTCGATTAACTTTTCGTCGAGAGCCTGGCCCAGAACATTGCCACCGCCTTCAATCAAAACGCTGGTCACATTCCGTCGTCCGAGGTCGCCCAAAACGAACGCAAGCGATTTGCCCTGGTAAACCAAAGTCCGCTGGGCAAGCCGGTCGGTGAAAAGCCGGGCATTCCGCGGCACGTTTCCGGAGCGCGTGATCACGACCCGAAAGGGCTGCCTGGGCCGGCCAATTCCGCGCACAGTCAGTCGCGGGTTGTCGATTCGTAACGTTTCCGCCCCGATCAGGACTGCATCGAAACTCCCGCGAAGCGCTACGGCCCGCCGCCGCGCGTCCTTGCTCGTGATCCAACGTGATTCACCTTGGGGTCGCGTTAATCGCCCGTCTATACTCATCCCGCATTTTGCGACGACAAAGGGTTTTCCGGTCACAATCCATTTATTGAAACCTTCATTGAGCGCCATGCATTCCTCCGCCAGAACGCCCATTTGCACTTCGATTCCAGCACGTCGCAATATTTCGATCCCGCGTCCCGAGTGCCGTGGATTAACGTCGATTGTGCCGATCACGACCTTCTTTATCCCGGCTTTGACGATCTCGCTGGTGCACGCCGCCGTTCGTCCAATCGTAGAGCACGGCTCGAGCGTCACGTACAAAATGGCGGCTTTGGGAACCGCCCGCCCGAAGGTCCGGAGGCATTCGATTTCCGCGTGCGGAAGACCCGCCTCTCGATGGTGGGCCCGGGCCACGATTCGATTTCGAATGACCAGCACAGCGCCCACGGCCGGATTGGGGCTTGTCCGACCGATCCCTTTGGCCGCTTCCGTCAATGCGGCGCGCATGAAGCGCGCATTATCTGGAGTCGATGGCATGACAAGACGAATATTGGCGGGACGCCCCTTGAGCAAATCCGGTTGAAGGCGGGTCCTGGCATTTTTGACGAGGTTAATGTGCGAAGATCAGCGCGAAAATGTACCAGGGAATCCTAACAATGACTCTGCAAAGGCCGAGCACGTCAAGCCGAGGAAGATCACCGTTTGCTAAGATCGACATCTTTTTGCTTCTCGCGCGAGCTTTTCTGCTTGGCGAATCGATGTCCCGCGACTTAGTTAGAGTCCCCCCAAATATGGCTACTAAAACTGAAGAGAAGAGCGCCGCGGACAAAGTAACGGCCGCCCGAAATAAAAATCTCGATCTGGCGATTCAGCAAATCGCCAAGGATTATGGCGAGGGCGCGATCATGCGTCTTGGTGACGATAAGATTGCCGATATCGATGTCATCCCCACCGGCAACATTTTGATCGATCGGGCGCTTGGCGTGGGGGGATTTCCGCGGGGCAGAGTAGTTGAAGTTTTTGGGCCGGAAGGATCGGGAAAAACCACGCTCACCCTTACGGTGATCGCGCAGGCGCAAAAGCGGAATGGTCTGGCCGCCTTTATCGATGTCGAACATGCGCTCGATCCGCAATACGCGAGAAAGCTCGGCGTCGATCTTGCTGACTTGCTCATTTCTCAGCCGAGCTCTGGGGAGGAAGCGCTTCGCATTTGCGAAACGCTGATTCGATCGAACTCGCTCGACGTGATCGTCGTCGATTCGGTGGCGGCTCTGGTTACGAGAGCCGAGCTCGAAGGCGAAATTGGCGATGCCACCGTCGGCGCGCAGGCTCGATTGATGAGCGCGGCCCTGCGCAAACTCACTTCATTGATTTCCAAGGCGCGCACATGCTGCATCTTTACGAACCAAATCCGCGAGAAAATCGGCGTGATGTTCGGCAATCCTGAAACAACGCCTGGCGGCAAAGCGTTGAAGTTTTACTCGAGCGTGCGCGTCGATATCCGCCGAATCGGCGCCATCAAGCAGACCGACGGCGTCGTCACTGGTAATCGAACGCGGATCAAGGTGGTGAAGAACAAAGTCGCCCCGCCATTTACCGAGGCCGAATTCGACATCATGTACAACGAAGGCATTTCCGTGACCGGGTCTCTTCTCGATCTTGCGCTCGAAAAACAAATCATCGAAAAGCGCGGCTCGTGGCTGAATTACAAGGGCACGCAACTCGCCCAAGGGCGCGATGCCGCCAAAGAAGTTTTGAAGAGCGATCAGGCGCTCTACAAAGAGATCGAGACTGCCGTAAAGGCGAAGCTCGACGAAGACAAACAATAGAATTTCCGAGGGTAAAAGATCGACATGTTCATTCAACGAATCATCCTGGCGCTTGGGGCTGGCGTCGCCATTTTAGTTTCGGCCGCGCCTGCGAAAACCAATCCAGCATCATCTCCGCGGCTCATGCCCGGTTTGGGCGAAGTGCACCATCCGGTCTCGACCAAGAGCCGCGAGGCGCAGCAGTTTTTCGATCAAGGTTTGAAGCTCGTTTATGCGTTCAATCACGATGAAGCCCGGCGCTCGTTCCAGCGTGTGGCTGATTTGGATCCGAAGCTCGCCATGGCATGGTGGGGCGTCGCGCTCACGCTTGGCCCGAATTATAATCTTCCTGTCGATCCAGAGCGCGAGAAAGCGGGCTACGATGCTGCGCAGCGCGCGCTCGCGTTGCAGGAAAACGCGTCGGAGCCTGAGCGCGCTTACATCATTGCGCTTTCCGTTCGTTATTCGAACGACCCACATTCCGACCTTCACGCGCTCGATGTTGCGTACAAAGACGCGATGTCGAGGTTGGCCGCACATTATCCCGACGATCTCGACGCGGCGACGCTCTACGCCGAGAGCGTGATGAATTTAAATCCGTGGCATCTCTGGACTGGCGACGGAAAAGCAGCCGAAGGCACCGGCGAAATCGTGTCGGTCCTGGAGTCGGTTCTAAAACGCGATCCGAATCACATCGGCGCGAATCATTATTACATTCACGCGCTCGAAGCGTCGCCGCATCCGGAGCGCGCCTTAGCGAGTGCGGCGCGTCTCGAGAAATTGGCGCCTGCCGCGGGCCACCTTGTGCACATGCCGGCTCACATTTACGCGCGCGTCGGCGATCATCTGGCGGCTGCGCATTGCAACGAAGCTGCGGTGGCTGCCGATAAGAAATTTCTCGCTCAGACACACGAACAAGGCGTTTACCCGCTCTTCTATTACAGCCACAATCTGCATTTCCTCGCTTTTGCTGCCTCCATGGAGGGCAACTTTGCCGAAGCGAAAGGCGCCGCTGCCCGCTTGGTCGCGAACGTCGCGCCCGGTGTCAAAGCGATGCCGATGCTGGAAGGTTTTCTGCCGACTCCGATAGTTGTGCTCTTCGCTTTCGAACGTTGGGATGATCTTGTGAAATTCCCGGCCCCTGACTCGACGTTCTTAATCACAAACGCCGTCTGGCGTTCTCTGCGTGGCGTCGCGTTCGCGAACACCGGAAAGACGGCCGAAGCCGAGAACGAGCAGGACGCATTTCATGAGCTCGCGGCCAAGATCCCGCCGGACACGATGTACGACATGCTGAACAAGACTGGCGCCGTTTTCAAAGTTCATGATCGTATCCTGGCTGGGATGATTGCGCGCAGCCGCCACGACGACAAAGGCGCGATCGATTCTCTGACGCAAGCCGTTGCGGCCGAGGATGCGCTTAACTACAGCGAGCCGCCGCCGTGGTATCCGCCCGTTCGGCCGATGCTAGGTCGCGTTTTACTGGAAGCGAAGCAACTCCCCGAAGCCGAGAAAGTTTTTCGAGCCGACCTCGACCGAAATCCGCGCGATGGTCGCGCTCTTTCCGGTTTACGTGATTGTCTGAATGCGCAAGGGCGCAAATATGAAGCCGATCAAATCGATCAACAATTTCGAGCCGCTTGGAAGTTTGCGGCTGCCGCGACTGCGGCGAAGCCTTAAGATCGACAATCACACTGGCGCCGCAGTTTAGCGTCGCGGAAATCGGATTGCGTAAAAAGCTACTCGACCTTGCCTGTCGAAGTACGGCTGAATCTCCTTGTCGTCGTCGCTGTGTTCAGCAGCATAGGAATAGCGAACACTTTCCGGCGCGACGGCGTATTCGGAGGGATGCACTAGATACAAGGAGCCGGGGTCTTTCACCAGCGGCGTACCCGCCGGTATGCTGCGGCCAAGTGCCCAAACGGGCTCGAAGAGTCTTGGCCCATTGGTAAGAAAGGCCAATTGCTCGTTAAACCCCCAATCCAAACTCACCATCACCAGATCCGTGCGATGTCTGTTTTCGCGACAAAACGCGTCGAGGCTATCGCTCCACAATCCACGGCCACCGGTTTCGCGGATCAAACTCTGCGTTTTTGAAATGGCCCACAATTGATTTGCCAAAAGCACTGCGATTGCGGCCGGCGCGAGGGCTCGAACCGCACGACGAATCCACTTTGATGTCGATTCGAGATCCCACAAGGACGAAGCGGCCATGGCAATAATGAGTTGCGGCAGGGGAAAAACCAACACCGCATGGTGAATTAGCACTGCACCCGGGAGAAGAAACACGCAAATCGTGGTCAAGGCCGTGGCCCAGAGAAGGAACCGCGCAGTTTGGACCTCCTTTTGGTTTGCACTCTCGATCGTTGCCAGTAGCCAGATGATGCTTGCGATCACGGCTGTCATGCCGGCAATTGATAGTGCACTCGTCGGCGCTTGGAACATTTTCGCAAAAACGCCTCCAACATTCATCAGCCGATAAAAATACGATCCGTCGTACATCGAGATCATGGTGTCCAGCTTCTCACCGAATTCAGCGGGTCCGGTTGAGGCTTTCCCGGAAGCGCCGTAGGTCAGGAGCCCAGGCATTTTGAATAGCATTGGACCTGCGCCCAAAAGAAACCCGAAGCAGGCGAGACCGACCATCGACGCGGCCGCCCCTGATGTTCTCCACAGCACGCGCCCGTAGCAGACGGTGCCGGCAATACCCGAACCGATCAATAAAAGCGCAAAGTCAATCTTGTTGAAAAAACCGAGCCCGGCAAAAAAGGCGGCAAAGAAGAGTTGACCTGCTCGCTGCTGCCGCCACCAAAGGACGATCAGGTAAAAACAAGCGCATCGGCAAACAAAGCTAGGCACCGCCGCGCCCCAGTCCAGAACGCCGAGAAAAAAATACGCCGGATCAGTCGCCAGAAACGGCGCCGGCAATCAGTGCTGCACGAATCCCCAGCCAGCGCCAGGTAGCAAGCATAAACAGAAGCAAAGCGACCAATGCCCAGAACAAATTGGTCGCCCGCAACACGGCCACGTTGATTCCAAACAAACTGAAAGCGGGCATCAACATCCAACTCTTCAACGCGCCGAGATATGGCTGGACAAAAACGGGAAACGGGCGGCCAAAAACATCTGCAATTTCATTGTTAGGCATGTGCCGGCCGTGGACTTCGCCGGTCAAAAAATCCTTCGCCAATCCTCCGAAAACCGCCTCGTCGTAGTAAAGGCCCGGAATTCTCAGGTTCTGTTTCGCCAGCGACAGCACCAACGCTGCGAGCACCAGCCACGCAACGAGGACCAGGGTTAGTTTGCGTCGATTGCCTCCCAGTAATTTCATGGTTGCGAGCAGAAACAGGGCGAATCGCTGCTTCACACGATGTGAATCACGTGCTCGCGCGAAAATCGTACTTTCTTTTGGGTCGCATGCTTGTCGTCTGTCGCGCGATAACCTGCCGCGCAACAAACAACCGAGGCAAGTCCCTGCAGAGCAAGATCGAGAATCTTGTCGTATTCATCCGGCTCAAATCCCTCCATCGGGCAGGTATCGATGCCCATGAGCGCGGCGCTCGTCATAAAAGTCCCAAGCGCGAGGTAAACTTGTCGCGCCGCCCACTCGAGCGCTTGCGCGGCGCGTTCCCCGGCGACCACGTCGCCCGCCATTATGTCCCGATATCGTTTCATTCCCTGAACCGTGCCGCCGCGGACCTCGACCGTGCGTTCGATGTGCCGCTCGATGTGTTCTTGGGTCATTTTCGTGTTCACGGTAAAGACGACATAATGGGAGCAATCCAGGAACTTGCCGCTGGTTCCGCGTCGATGGAAAGAGTTTCTCCCGCGTCTTTTGATCCGTGATTACCACGAATCTCCACGGTTGCAGTCCGTAGGACGACGGAGAAAGAATGAGCGCGTTTTCTAACGCTGCCCAATCCTCCGGAGATATTTTGCGGGCAGGATCGAACTGTTTGGTTGCATACCGCCAATTCAATCGCGCCAGAATCTGTTCGCCTCTGACCGGATCCATATCTTCTCGCGCCAAGATGACAGCGACGCGCACATATTTCCATTTGGAAATCTGCGCGCGCGCGGGCAACTTTCCCATCGTAAGATCGACAAACAGCGAATGACGAAATCCGAATGTCGAATGAAGAAACAAACCCGAAATCCGAATGACGAAATAAGCAAGCGGGCCTGCCATTTCTTCGCTTCGTGCTTCGTCATTCGTGCTTCGTCATTTTTTCCCTTATGACCTCGGCGCAGATACGGCAATCATTTCTGGATTTCTTTCGCGAGAAACAGCACACCATCGTGCCGTCGTCGTCGCTTCTGCCCGACGCACCTAATCTGCTTTTCACCAACGCCGGCATGAACCAGTTCGTGCCGATTTTCCTTGGCCAACAAAAGCCATCGTGGGACCCGCCACGGGTGGCCGACACCCAGAAATGCATTCGCGCCGGAGGCAAGCATAACGACCTCGAAGATGTCGGCCTCGACACTTATCACCACACGTTTTTCGAAATGCTCGGGAACTGGAGCTTTGGCGATTATTTCAAAAAGGAAGCGATCGAGTGGGCCTGGGAGCTTGTGGTCGAACGTTGGAAATTTCCGGCGCAACGCCTTTACGCGACGGTTTACAACCCGGGACCTGGCGAGCCGAGCGAGTTCGATCAGGAAGCGCACGATCGTTGGGCGCGCTTGTTTCAGGATGCTGACCTCGATCCGAAGATACACGTCCTGAACAGCGGCAAAGCCGACAACTTCTGGATGATGGGCGACACCGGTCCATGCGGGCCGTGTTCTGAGTTGCATGTCGATCTTACGCCCGACGGGGACACTCGTGGCGCGCTCGTGAACAAGAACGATCCGCGCTGCATTGAGATTTGGAATCTCGTGTTCATCCAGTTCAACGCGAATCCGGACGGAAGTTTCACCCCGCTGCCGCAACGTCACGTCGATACCGGAATGGGGTTCGAGCGTGCCACGGCAATCATTCAGGGCACAAAGAATCTCACCGATTTCTCCGGGACGATTTCCAATTACGAAACGGACATCTTTCGCCCGATTTTCGACGAAATCGAGAAACTTAGCGGCAAGAAATACGTTAGCACACTTCCTGGCTTTTCGGATCGGGCGCCGGATGCAACACCCGAGGCGGGTGTGCTCCCTAGAGCGGAGCAGGAAAAGATCGACATCGCGTTCCGGGTCGTGGCCGATCACATTCGCGCACTAAGTTTCGCGATTGCGGACGGAATCATTCCGTCAAACGAGGGCCGGGGTTACGTGCTACGCCGGATTTTGCGACGAGCGGTCCGTTACGCCCGCTCGTTAGGTTTTCACGAGCCGTTCTTTTTCAAGCTCGTCGACGTCGTCGCCAAGACGATGGGCGACGTCTTTCCCGAAGTGCGCGAAAAACAGAAACACATCAAAGAGACGATCAAACGCGAGGAGGAATCATTTAACAAAACCCTCGATCGCGGAATCGAGCTATTTGACGGCGTAGTCTTATTTAACAGCATCTCGGCCGCAGCAGCGGAACAAGGATATCAGGTTAAGAAGGAGTATTTTGGCAGGTCGAGTGACCCAGACCTAGAAGAGTTTACAATCTGGCTGAGCCGCGGGGCCCAGCCAGTGATGGACTTGGATGCCTCACAAGTTCGCGCCGGTGAATGGCGCGAGTTCATTAGTTGCTCGCCGACAGTTTCGGCTGAGGACACGTTCAAGTTGTACGACACCTATGGATTTCCACTCGATCTTACCGAGCTGATGGCGCGTGAGCGCGCTCTGACTGTCGACGTTGTCGGCTTCGAAAAGTTGATGGATGAGCAGCGCGCGCGCGCGCGGAAAGCGCAGAAGAAGGAAACGATCGCAGTCGAAGGAGAGCTAACTGCGCCGCCGACGAAGTTTCTTGGCTACGACTTCGTTGAGACAGAAGCAGTCGTAGAAAATGTCCTGCCAGGGAAAAAATCGGAAGAGCTAAACATCATTCTCAATCAGACGCCGTTTTACGCCGAGAGCGGCGGACAGGTTGGCGATCGCGGTTTGTTTCATGTTCCTGGCCATGATCGAGGTGAAGTCGGCCAGTTGCGTATTCTGGATACCCAGAAACGCGAGAATGTGTTTGTTCATCGCGCGAAAATCACTCAAGGCCGCGCGCCGGAACCGGGCGAAGCTGTCCGCGTTGCGGTCGATGCTGATCGACGAAAATTAACTCAAGGTCATCACACGGTGACGCATTTGTTGCACTGGGCGCTGCACCAAGTTGTGAGCAAAGATGCGACGCAGAAAGGCAGTTATGTCGGCCCAGACAAGCTGACGTTCGATTTTTCGAGCGCTGCGTTAACCCCGCAACAAAAGCGTGACGTAGAAAAGTTGGTGAACGACAAAATCGCTGAGAACGCGCCGGTTTCGTGGACCGAAGTTCCCTACGGCGCCGCAAAGCAGCGCAAAGAAATCCAGCAATTTTTCGGCGAGAAGTACGGCGACATAGTGCGCGTTATCCAAATCGGCGGCGATCCGAAGAAGTTGAATGGCTACTCGATGGAGCTCTGCGGCGGGACGCACGTCAAATCGACAAGTGAGATCGGTGCCTTCCGGATTGTGAGAGAAGAGGCGATTGCGGCTGGGATTCGCCGCATTGAAGCGGTTGCGGGCGAAGCAGCGCGGACCTGGGCGGAAGAGGAAGCCAAGCGTCAGCAAGAAAAATTCGAAATCTTGTCGGGAAAAAAACCCGACGCTGCAGCGTTGCCTGTTTTTGAAAAGAACGCGGCAATTGCCGAGATGCTAAAACAAATCGACGCGCGTCGTGCACATTTGGAGAAAGTAGATGCCGATGTTCGCGACTGGGAAAAGAAAGGCGCGAAAGCGGCCGAAGCCCAATTGCAGAGTCGCGCTGCGACCATTGCGAACGAACTCGCAGCATCGCATAAGGATAAAAGTTTTTGCGTTGCCGAAGTCCAAAATGGCGATGCCAAATTGCTCGGTGCCGTAGTCGACGCGCTCAAAACAAAATTCGATGGGCCAATTTTTCTTGCCGGCGTAAAAGATGGTCGTGTTGCACTGACTGCGAGTGTTCCGAAAGGGCTAACTTCGAAACTTCAGGCGAACAAAGTCATCCAGGAAATTGCGCCGATTGTTGGCGGCAAAGGGGGCGGCCGTCCGGAAAACGCGCAGGGCGGCGGGACTGAACCGGCCAAAATTGCGGATGCGCTAACAAAAGCGCGGGAGCTTTTGGGTTAACGCGGTTCCTTCAATTACGGTCCGCTCGACGTTGGAAAGCGCGCATTTTTTATCAGGCGCTTCAAATTTTTGCCATTAACCGATATCCGATAAATCGATGCTGATTTTTCGCCTGCTGGCTCGCTGAGTAACAGAACCTTGTCATTGTCGATCCAGCAACCGTCCCATCCGAAAAGCGCCTTCGGCGTGATGCGCGCCGCATGTTGCGCGGCAATGTCGAAAATCCACAGGGCCGGCGGCGGGCCATCCCAATCTTTGCGGTTATGCTCTTCACCCATATCTATGGAAAGCAGAAGGCGCTTGCCGTCGGGTGAGACGGCGATGCGTCCGTCGCCGCTCATGCTGCCATTGGGAATGATCTTCTCGATTTTCCATTGCGCGAGCATCGAGCCGTCCAGGCTGATTTGGTAAATGTTGGTCATGTCCTGGCAAAAAATCGATCCTTGGTCACGCGCCCAGGTTGGGGAATAAAGCGTAGGTTCGTTTTGGGCGCCTTTTTTAAGAATGTGAAAATCCGTTCCGTTAGGAGCAATCGTTGCCAGATTCCAGACTTCGTTTTGTCGCAGCGTAACGACGATGCGTTTGCCGTCCGGCGACCATTGCGGGTAATAGACATTATCGCTCGGCACGTCTTTGAAGATGGTCGCGTTGTGGGTGGCAAGATCGACAACGGCGATATGGCGAATATAACTGGTGCCGGATTTCTCGACTATCGTAAATGCGAGCCGCTTTGCATCCGGGGAGATCGTAGGGAAAATTCCATCGGCGATTTTTTTCGCGCCGGTACCATCGAGATTCGCGATCCAAACAGCATCGTTGCGCTCGAAAGCGATAATTTCCGCAGCGGCAAAGGTTTCTGAGGCGAATAAGATCGAGCTGAAAACGACAGGGAGTATGCGTCTCTTCCAGATAGTCACGAGGCTAGTGCTAGAAGGCACGCAAATGAGTTTCGGAGCTGCAAAGATTGCCTGGAAAACAAGGGCAGAGCGGGCGCGAAGATTCAGATAGTCGTCCAGGGGATCCGGCATACAGTCAGGGTTTAGGAGGAAAAACAATGGCGAAATATTTGTCCCGACGCCAGTTCCTTGCCGCGCTCCTAGCGGGGAGCGCACTTGTTGCCTACGGACAGGATAAACGACCGCCTCGCGGCAACAACCGCCGTCGCGGTGCGCAAGAGCGCCAATCGGCCCCGCTTCAAGTTTCTCCGGAACCGCAACTCTGGTTGCCAACGAAAAGCGGCCAAGGGGCCAACGTTAAGTTCGCCAATTCTCCCGATTGGGTGCGGAACACCCCAGGATGGTACATCCCGTCAACCGTCAGCGCCGGCGCCTGCATGCTTGGTTTTCCTCTTATAACCTTCTTGTCATCCTTGATTAAGAACTTCCATGACCTTCCCTCGCTGCTCGACCAGGCGAGGTCACTCGGTACCAGCACAATCTACCTGGTGGATTGGTTCGAAGGGAAGCCGGGGGCGCCTCGATTCAATTACTGGATGAACAAGGGAGATTACATTCCTCGCTTTGACATGGGCGGCGGCGCCGCGCTCAAGGACGGTATCTCCGCACTGCGCGCCCAGGGAGGGCGCGTAATCCTGTATGTCGAAGGATTCATCATCAACAAAGATTCAAAGGTCGGCACGGCGCATGGAGCGCAGTGGTCCATCATGGGGCCCAAGGGTCCTCCCGAACAACCATATCCTGGAACTTGGAAGCCGTGTCCAGGGGCGGAAGGATGGCTCGCCTATGTTGAGGGCGTCGCGCGTCGAATTGGTGGATACGGCGCCGATGGAATCTTCTTCGATTCCCAGGGGTTCCAGAAGGACTGGAAGTGCGTATCAAGCAAGCATGGGCATCCGCCAGGAGATCCGGAGGTATTTAACAACGGCTGTGCCAATCTCCTCCGCCGGGCCCGCGCCGCATTGCACGAAGGAAATCCGGAGGCCATCATATTCACCGAGGGCCCGAAGATGATGCGACTGTTCGAGCACACCGACGGATCTCTCGAGTGGGGCATCGACACTTTCGTAAGGCGCTGGCTATGGGATGACCAGGGAAAGACCGATACGATGACGAGCAGCTATTCGCTCGATGACTGGAACCAGATCCTGGCTATCGGCGCCAAACTCGGCTGTGGGTCCCAGTTTTTGCTGACTCCGCCCAGCTCCTCCGCGCAAGAGTTTCTCGGGGAGTTTTTCAAGAAGGATTTGCCAGAAAAGCGGGTTGATTTGGAACACATTGCCCATCACGCGTTCTGGGGGCTGCATGCATGGCGCAATGCCGGTTTGATCCTTGGCCTCAGAATGCCTGGCCTCGACGATATCCTCCCGAGGTATTGGGAACAGATGGAACACGTGCCAGACCCTTTCAAGCACTTATGCTCGAACAGCGAGACGCTGCGCGGAGTGCTCGAGGGGTTGCGGCCTCGCGCCGCAGCCATCGATGACACGTTAGCGGGCAGGAAAGCTCCGGCCGCAGCGGAATACGTAAAGGCGCTGTTGACCGCGAGACAGAAGCTCGCTCCGTTCATTGATCACGGCAGCTCGGTGGAGTTGGTGCGTACGCCTTTCTCGAAAGCTGCCGGCTGGCGGTTCACCAGCAACAGAGGTATGGCGCTTACCGCAATAAACGTGTCTGACGAGCCGCGCGATGTCAGCTTCCCGAACACCAGTGGAACTTGGGAAGACGGCGTCAGCGGCGATGTATTGGCTGCCCAGAAAAACACGCTCACAGTCCCAGTCCCGGCGCATGGCGTCCGGCTCCTGCGCGCCGGAACCGGTTAAAACTCGAGATACACTCCGCACCGCCGACTCTGCCGCCAACAACTAACGATGAGTTTTCAGGGAGGAGAAGAATGATAAAGAAAAGCGCAACAGCATTCGCGATCTTCGCGTTCCTGGTTCTCGCTCCCGTGGTGCTCGCCCAGGACAAAGCACAACCTCGGAAGGCGCCGCTGACCGACCGTATTGCCCATGTAGAGGGGGCATCCTCGAAGATCCGCCTGAAGATCATGCCGCTCGGAGATTCCACGACCTGGGGCACTCCCGATCCCAGCTACGGCGGCTACCGGCACTTGCTCGGGACGCTGCTGACAAACGATGGTTACAGCTTTGAATTCGTCGGGTCCGGGCAGAGTGGCAACGGCGTCATCCCTTCTTCAAACAATGAGGGACACCCGGGTTGGACAATCCTGCGGATCAAAAAGGGTATTGATTCAAAAGGCTGGCTTGAGACCTACCAACCCGACATCGTTCTACTCCACATCGGCACGAATGACCTTCGCCCTCGAATCGGGGGTGCGGCATCGGCACCCAATAATCTCTCGGCGCTTCTCGACGATATTCTCGCGCGTCTGCCACAGGCGCATGTCATCGTGGCGCAGATTATTCCTTTTCGGCTTGGCTCCGACCAAGGCCATCAGTCCTATAATACTGCGATTCCTGGCATCGTCGCATCCAAAGGCCCGCGGGTTTCTAGGGTTGCCATGCAGAATATCCTTTCCCCAAGCGATTATGCAGACGGCTTTCATCCCAAAGGTGGCGGCTACGACAAGATGGCATGTGCCTGGGAACGTGCTCTACGCGCGGTGATTCCCAGTTTCGCGCAGCGTGACGAAACGCCGGCGCCGGGAGATGCTTCGGAAGTTGCGATCGTTCCGGAGGTGAAACCGACTCAGAAGGCGCCGGGTCAGATCTCCGCCCGTCAGCCACGGGGCATTTACGGCGTTGTCCTGCCCTTATCCCGTTATCCTGCCGACCATCGTCCCTACACTGCCACCATTGACAATCCCGCGATCTCGGGATTGTTCCTATACTTCGATTGGGCGACCTTGGAGCCCAAGGAAGGCCAATTCGATTTCAGTTTGCTGGAAGAGGCCTTTAAGATCGCAGACTCGAAGCACAAGACCATTCAGCTCGCTCTGCTTCCCGGTTTCTGGACGCCGCAATGGCTCCTCGATGAACTCCAATCCTGCGATGGCTGGTTGGCTTCAGGCGGGAAGACGGGCCCCGCGCCACCCAACTGCGGAAAGGCCACCTTCGGGCTTCCCGAAGGCGTCGCGCGTAAGGGCGAGAAGCATGAGCTGCCGGTGCCATGGAACCCCGTATACAAGAGGCACTGGCACGAGTTTCTACTCGAGTTTGCGAGAAGGTTCGGGCAACGCGAGGCCTTTGTGTCCATCGCCGTCGCGGGTCCCACGTCGCAATCCGAAGAAATCATTATGCCTCGCAACGGACCGGGCGAGACGGAGAAGTGGGCGCGACTCCTGGAAGCGTTTTATACCGATCCGTCGTACCATCGGTCGAACAGGGCGTTTGTCGAGGAGTGGAAAGCGGAGATCGACGATTATGGAGGAATCTTCAGCAATGTCACTCTCGCGCTGACGCGAGCGTGGGGTCTTCCCTTCAATCCAACTCGGCGTGGGGAGCAGGAGGCTTCAACGTTGGAGATCGCGGCCTATTTTGCGAGCAAACGGGTGGGCCCAAACGCAATCGCGACGCAGAATAACGGGATAATGGCGGCTCACCCCCTGACTATGAGGGAGGTTAAAGAGATGTCGGCGGATACGAAGCTCAATCCACGAGTCCTCGCCGGAGGAGAGTTTTCCACCGGGTTTTCGCGAGACCCGGCACGCGAAGGATGCCTAAGTGACGACAAGTTTTCGCCCGTCTGCCAGAGCATCACTCCGGAGCAGGCGCTCGCCAACGTGCTGGCAGTCTTCTTCACTGGCACGCCCTACGGACATCTCTATGGCTCACGGGACGGCAAGGCTCCCGTCCAGTACTTGCAAATCTATCAGGATGACATTCTGTACGCCAACGGTCACCCGCTGGTTCAGGCTAAGCTCCTTGAGGCCAGCAAGCGGACCTTGTCTTCGGTACTGAAGATTGAATGCCCTGGTGGAGCACCTGAAAGACCTTCTGACATGCCCCCATATATTCACGCGGCGTGGCGAGTTTGGCAACGTAAACCCTTCAGAAACCGATGTCGGTCCGTCCGCTTCGACCATTCTAAGAGCAGGCGACTTTCCGTACCTGTCGCTCACTTGTTTCAGGAATGCGAACCAACCAGTAACGTACGCGCTCTGCATCCACCCCGGCTTTTTTGCTCCTCAGAATAACCGCCGTTAGTGCTCTTGTCACTGATCAGATCGCTGAAATTATTCAGTCGGGACTGGCACGTTCGCCTTGTTCAAGTCCTGAACTCGATTCACGCATGCGGGCTCCTTGGTTCGTTGTCCGACTTGTGATCAGTCCATTTCTCATCACAGTTTTTCGGCGGCCCGCTTGATGCATGAGCAACTAAGCAATGCAATCAGGATCATTTTCTTCAGGGCAATGCGAGTGTGGCGAAGAACGTGGCGGCAAGGGCAACGGAAAGAACCAGAAGATAAACAAAGCCGCCTGCGAAAAATTTAAAAATGGTGAAAAACCAGCCCTGTCGATAAACGCGACGAATCGACGAGAAGATTTGCACGGCAAACGCGAACCACAGAGCTCCTACAATCCATCCGGCCAAAGCTCCGTGAATAACGCGATTCAACCCCAGGGTGATAAGGACAATTAACATGATGCAGAGATAGACGAAGCTGTGAATGTGGAGCGCGTAGACGAGGTGATCGATATAGAAAACGCGGCGTCGCATATACAAAATCTTCAGGACGATTGCGAAGAGTGGGATGCAGCAAAGCATCATGTAGGGGAGGTTGTTGATGACAGGTACCAGGAAGAGCTGCGCCTTGGTTCCGTGTTCTCCTATCTTTTCTTTGGCACGGGTTTCTACCCAACTCTCAAAGGGAGTTGCCGGGTTATCGGCGCCAAATTGGAGGAGCGGACCGAAATCACCTTGATCCTTTCTGTCCCCTTCTTTTCTTAATGCATTGTCCGTTTTGGCATTAGGCTCAGGCGCTGCATCCTTTCCTTTCGACGCCTCGCCAGTCTTGCTTTCCTCGGGCGACGAACTCTCGGGTTTCAGCGCGTTTTCTATTTTGCCGCGGATTTCGGGCGGAAGACCTTCCTTCCTTAAGTCCGTGTCGAGTTCAGCGCGGTCGCTAGGCGATAAGTTGCTGGGTTGAAGATGAATCGATTTTGCCCAGTAATTAACTGCGAAGAAGAACAGAATGCTGGCAAGCAGGTAAAGCCGAAGTGGGTGCACGTAACGGACGCGTTTGCCGGAGAGGAATTCGTTCGTCAATCGCCACGGTTTTGCGATGAGCAATCCAATTGTCGCGAAAAATTTCGAATCCCAATTGAGAAACGAATCCAGAATATCGACGATCACATGCCGGAACGAGCGGCGGTAATCGATTGCCGGTTGTCCGCATTGAGCGCAGTAATGGCCGGCCAGAGGCGCGCCGCAGTTCTCGCAATGGGTTAGCGGGGCTCGTTGTCGCTCTTTGCGACGTTTAAAGAAGCGCGGTCCAGATCGTCTTTCGACTGCTGAAATAGCCGTATCGCCCAGGATTATTTTTGCTGGTTCGTCCGCCATTGCCTCGGTGAGATTACAAAAATTCCGTCGAGGCGTCCACTTTGGAAGGTCTCGTCTGTCTTGACCTTGCGCCGAGGGCGGGTGAGACCCGACGCCGATGAAAACATTAAAGACAGGCCTTGCTATTCTGGCAGTTATTTCAGCCTTCAATCTCAGCTCCGCGCGAGCGGATCAACCACACATGTATCGGGCGCTCGAGCATTTGCGCGCGGCCCGCGCCGAGCTCGCGGTCGCGGAATTAGACAAAGGCGGCTAGCGCGTTCGCGCTCTTGCCAACGTTGATCGAGCCATCGCTGATACTGAAAGAGGAATCGCGTTCGCGCGCGGACACTGAAAGAGGAATGGCGGTCGGGAGATAATTCGGCCGCTCGCAAAATGCGGAGTGTGCCACCCGCAAGCTCCGCATTTTTTCTAGTCCCGCAGAAAGAAGAGCGCGGCCGTGCCGAGGCCGCCGATGCCGAACAAAAGAAGGACGTTCTCGACAAAGTACGGGTAAACCATCAGCGCAAGGCCGCAGAATATTGGCTTCCAGAGGTGCATCCGTTTCCCGTACATGAATGCGACCGATCCGATCGAGCCGAAGACCAAACCAGCGATGAGATTGGGCATGTCGAAATCGAACATATCGACCTTAGCAGCTAAATGCGCGCCAGATTGTAGCCACGCCGCTCAGTCGCCGTGCTGACGGAAGGATTTCGCCCCGACAGAGCGGGGCGGCTACAACGACATCGCGATCGAAACTTAGCATTGACCCGTTCAACGCCGGAATGCCACGATTGCCGGCGTCAAAATGAGCAACTCGAGATGGCTTCCAAACTTTTCAAGACTAAAAGCCCCGAACTTCTGATTCGCGAATCGGAACACGCCGATCGCAGGATGAAGCGTTCGCTCAACGCGCTCGATCTTACCTGCCTCGGCATCGGTGCGATCATTGGCGCGGGTATTTTCGCGCTCGCCGGCACCGCCGCGGCGGGCGAGGCCGCCCATGCCGTCGAATCCATTGTCAAAACGCCGGTGCTCAATTTCATTATCGCATTTATCCACCATACTGACCTCGTCTTTGGCCGGCCGGCGGCGGGACCGGCGGTCGCCCTTTCATTCGTCGTGGCCGCCATCGCCTGCGGTTTCGCCGCCCTTTGTTACAGCGAGCTCGCGGCCATGATTCCGGTTTCGGGGTCGGCCTACACCTACTCCTACGCCACCCTCGGCGAGATTATCGCCTGGATCATCGGCTGGGATTTGATCCTCGAATATGCCGTCGGGAACATGGCAGTGGCGAAAGGCTGGTCGGATTATTTTGTGAAACTGCTCTACAGCTTGAGCCACGGTTCCATCAGGCTTCCGCTTTGGCTGGTGACGGATCCGACCACGGCTGCGACCAAGCTTTCACAAGGCGGTGAAGCCGCGCAGTACTATTCCCCGCTCGCCCTGCCGCACATCTTTGGATATCCCATCGCCCTCGATTTTCCTGCCTTGTTGATCGTGGCCGCGGTGACGGTTCTTCTCATCTACGGCATTCGCGAAAGCGCCACCACCAATACGACCATCGTGTTGATCAAAGTCGCCGTGGTCGTTTTCGTCATCGCCTTCGGCGCCTTCATGGTTCATCCGACAAACTGGCGTCCATTTGCCCCCAGCGGGTTTGGCGGCGTCATGAGCGGCGCGGCGATTGTTTTTTTTGCCTTCATCGGTTTCGATGCCGTCTCGACCACCGCGGAGGAAACCAAGAATCCGCAACGCGATTTGCCGATCGGGATGATCGCCAGCCTCATCATTTGCACCGTGCTGTATGTGCTCATGGCCGCCGTGCTCACCGGCATCAAAAAGTACACGGTTTATCTTGGTGACTCCGCCGCGGTGGCGACGGCCTTTGCCAGCAAACCATGGGCCCAGGCGCTCGTTAGCGCCGGTGCGATCGCCGGCCTCACCTCGGTCTTGCTCGTGTTTCAGCTTGGTCAGCCCCGCATTTTCATGGCGATGGGGCGCGACGGTCTGCTCCCGCAATATTTTTCGCGCATTCACCCGCGCTACCGCACGCCGTATATCACAACGATCTGGACTGGCGTCGTAGTGGGCGGGGTCGCCATGCTGACCGATATCGGTTCGTTAGCCGACCTAACGAATATCGGAACACTTTTCGCCTTCGTCCTTGTTTGTATGGGCGTGATTGTCCTGCGCAGGAAAGACCCGGCTCGCCCACGGCCATTTCGCGTTCCATTCGTTCCAGTTTTTCCACTGCTCGGCGTGTTATTTTGCCTTGCTCTGATGCTCAGCCTGCCGCTGGAAACATGGGGACGTTTCTTTATTTGGCTCGCGATCGGCCTTTCCATTTATTTCCTCTACAGTGTCCGCCACAGCAAACTTCGTCACGGCGTCGATGTGGGTCCAACAGAGGGCATCCCACCGCCGATCATCAAGACGTAGGTTCGACGCCGGCCTGCTTAATACGCTTTTCAGGGTCGCCGCAGAGGTAACTTCGCGAGAATTGCGGGCGGTATGTGTTTTCTAGTGCAATCCCGAACTGCCGGCACTTGTAGTTTCCAGCGCGGAGGGATGCAGATGTTGATCGAGAAATTTTTCCATCGCTTCGTAAAAGGCAAAGCGATTTTCCTCGTTGTGGAATCCGTGACCCTCGTTTTCCTTGACCATGTATTCCACGTCGACGCCGCGCGCTTTCAGGCTGGCCACCATCTGGTCTGATTCCGCTTTGTTCACGCGCGGGTCCTGCGCGCCCTGCGCGATAAAGAGCGGCGTTTTGATTTGGTCGGAATGCAAGACTGGCGATTCGGAGGCGAGCAACTCCTTGTCCTTCTCCGGATTTCCGACCATTTCGTACATCTCGTCGAGAAACGGTTTCCAGTACGGTGGAATCGTTTTCATGAACGTAAACATGTTTGAGGGGCCAACGTAATCGACGGCTGCGGCGTAAAGGTCCGGCGTGAAGGTCACGCCCGCGAGCGTCGCGTAGCCGCCATAACTTCCCCCATAAATCGCAGTGCGCTTCGGATCGGCGATGCCTTCCTTGATCAGCCATTGAACGCCGTCGGTGATGTCGTCTTGCATTTTCTTGCCCCATTGTTTGAAGGATGATTCCAGAATTCCCGGCCGTACCCGGTCGAGCCGCGGAAATTCATTTGTAGAACCGCATAGCCGCGATTGGCAAGGAATTGCACTTCCGGATTATAATCCCAGACGTCGCGCGCCCAGGGACCGCCATGCGGATTCACCACCATCGCCAGGTTTTTTGGGTCGCGGCCGAGCGGCAACGTGAGATAACCATGAATCGTTAGGCCGTCCCGACTCTTATATTCAATTGGTTTCATCGGCGCGAGCTGCTCTTCCTTCAACCACGGCGCGACTTCGGCGAGTCTCGTCACCTCGCCACTTTTCAAATTGAACAAATAACGCGAGCCCGGCGTGCGATCGCTCGTCGTCGCGATGATGAATTGGTTCTCGTCATGATCGTTGTCGACCACGTCGATTTGATAACCGGGCAATTTCTGCTCGACAGTCGTCAGCATCTTCTCCGTTTGTGGATCGAGATATTTCCGTTGCTCTTTCCAGGTGGTGTAACTGGCGTAAGTGAGAACCTTTCGTTTTTTCGAAAATGACAGACCGTCCACATCCACATCGGGATTCTGATAAACCATGGCGGTTTCTTTTCCGGTCGCGGGATCGATCGTGACGATCGCGCCCTTGTCGCGGCCGATGTTTGAGACCGCGCAAAGTTGTTTGTTATCGAACGTGAAGAAGTCGACGTCGAGATGCTCTCGGAAATTTGTCGTCAACACTTTCTTAAAGGCGGTCTTTTCGTTCGGCCGGGTCAGTAAGGTCGCGTTCACGCCGTCCGTTTCAGTCGCGGCCAGAATCCGGCCTTTGTGATCGTCGACCCAGTGATCGACGTGGCCCGGGTTTTGCGCTGCTATTTTCATTTCTCCAGTCGCGACGTTCAGCCGATAAGCGTCGAACAATTCCGGGTTCCGCTTATTATGCTGAATTAAAATATCCGTCGCCGAAATATCCTCGAGATCGTCGATCAAATTGGCGCGTACTTTTGGAAACGGCGTCAGGTCCGTGATCTCGCCCGTTTTCAGATTCACCGGAAAAAGGTGAAAATTTTCGTCGCCTTTGTTGTCCTGCGCATAAACGACGAAGTCATTTCCTTTCCAAAAATAATTCCGAATGTCGCGGTCTTTCTCGGAAGTGATTCGCTTTGCCTCACCGCCGGTTGTCGGCCGGACCCAGATGTTCATGCGCGATTCCCAGGGCGCGAGATACGACAACGTCTTTCCATCTGGCGAAAGCAGATAGCTCCGGCTCTCCGGATTCTTGAAAAAGTCGCGCAGCGGGATTTTTGGCGGCGCGCTCGCAGGGGATGGCGGTGGAGAATATTCCTGACCAGCCGTAATCGTGACGATGGCGATGAAACAGATGGAGAGGGCAAGGAGTGATTTCAATTTCATATTGATATTGAGTGTGTGCAGTGAGATGCGACACGCACCTCCCCTGGATTCAGAATTCTGCTCTTTGGAACGAACGCGCCTATGCCGTTTGCGCGTGGCAGGCTTTGTCGTCGGCTTCGAGCCAATCGAACAACGTTATCTTTGCCGGATCGAGCCCGAGTGGCTTCACTTGCTCGACGAACCAATCGTGCCGCTCCGGATCATTGTACGGACTCGTTGCCTCCACTTCATCCGACCAGTGTTTGATTTCCTCCGGCGTTTTTTCCTCGCCGTTTTGGTCGAGCCACTCCGCCATTTGCTGGTCGCTCGCGCCCTTCTCAATCTGCGCTTTAAAATCGTTGCCTTTCACTCCCTTGAATCCAAAGAGCGTGTTATCCAGCGGGCAGTCGAAATGGTACTCGCCGATGTTCCCCGCCACCAGCGCCCGGCATTTGTCGATGGTGCGCCCGAGAATCGCGTAACCTCCAACCCGAATCCGTGGGCTGCGAGGCGATTCCTTGGTTAGATCCTTCCCCGTAACGTTCTTATGCATGATTTACGCTAGTGCGAAACGGATTCGCCGCAAGCGAGTGAGGAAGCATCCGTTGTAGCGGTGGTCTATGACCGCCGCACTTTTCTGTTCTAAGATGATCGGCGGTCATAGACCGCCGCTACAGAAGAATGAAGAGGTTCATATGTCGATCTTTGGTCGGAGTGCTCTGCCTCGGTCATCTTCACGCGCAAAGCACAAAGATCGCTCCGCCGCCTACGGGAAAACTTTATCACGGGTTCTATTACAATCGGCCGGGTACGGACAATTACGATCCAACCGAGCACGATGTAACGCCCGAAGATGTGGCGCGCTACGAACAAGCCGTCGGCAAACAAACCGCATGGATTTTTTTTTCCGACAACTGGTTCGAATCGCGAAAATTTCCGGCAGCTATGTGCGGTTGGATTCGCAATCTTGGCAAGGTCCCATATGTCCGGTTGATGTTGCGTTCCGATGTCGATCAAGAACACTCGGAGAAACGATTTTCACTGCAAAAAATTATCGCCGGGGAATTCGATGCCGATCTTCGGGCCTGGGCGAGCGAGGCAAAACAATTCGGATCATCGATTCTGATCGAGTGGGGGACGGAACCGAACGGCGATTGGTTTGGCTGGAACGGAAAATGGAACGGCGGGGCAAAGGAGGGGCCAGCGCGTTTTGTCGCGGCTTATCGACACATTGTCGATTTGCTGCGCGTTGAGGGCGCCGACAATTTGCAATGGGTCTGGCACGTCAACTGGTACGACGAGCCGGAAGCGAAATGGAACGCGTTCGAGAATTATTTTCCCGGCGAAAATTATTGCGATTGGGTTGGGCTTAGCGCTTACGGGCCAACCACTCCGTTGATGAGCGAAGGAACCGAAAGTTTTCGTTTCAAAATCGACCAAGCTTACTCGCGCCTAACGAGGCTCGCGCCTGGTAAACCGATGATTGTCGCAGAGTTCGGCTGCGACCTGCACAATCGACATGTCAATGCTGTAGGCTGGGTAAAATCCGCGCTCGACGATCTATTTTCGCATCGCTGGCCGGCGATCATCGGCTTCTGCTGGTGGAACGAAGGCTGGCAAAATGACGATCACAAAAAACACGACACCGACATGATCATTTTGCACAATGTCGATCTTACACGCGTTTTCCGCGATGAATTTGCGCAGCACGCCGACAAAATTCAGGAGAAGCCGATCATCTCAGGAATGACGAAGCACGAATGACGGATGACGAATTAATGACGAAAAATGCACGATGAGGACACGTTGGACGGTCTCATCGTCACTCGGCATTTTGTCCGTCGGGTTTTCATCCACATTCGTCATTCAGATTTCGTCATTTTAGGGCTGGCACGATCACTCAACGTGACAGGAACCAAAACGGGCCGCATAGTCATCAATGGTTGATGTTTCCATTAAGTACACTGGCGATTTGCATTGCGACGCGACCCACGGTCCGTCGAAATCAAAAATCGCGACCGATGCGCCGACGGACAATAAAGGCAAGGGCGAAGCGTTTTCGCCGACCGATCTGGTTGCGACCGCGCTCGGCACTTGCATGAGCACGATCATGGGCATGAAAGCGCAGGAGCTCGGTCTCGATCTTAAAGGTATGAGCGTTGATGTGAAGAAGGAGATGTCGAAGGACGCGCCGCGCCGGATCGTCGGATTACCCTCTGAAGTTCATGTTCCGCTTCCGGCGAATTCGCCTCATCGCGAGGCGCTGGAGCAGGCCGCACTCAATTGCCCCGTCCACAAGAGCCTTCCGGCAGAAATCAATCGTCCGACGAAGTTTTTCTGGGAAGGCTGACTCCGTAGTCTCCGCAAGCATCAAGATCGGCATGCAGATCAGGAAGGCAGTCGAAACGGACATTCGAAATCTGCTGCCGTTAATGCGCGAATTGGCGCGGTTTGAAAAATACGACGACACCTTTGCCGTGACCGAGAAAACGCTGCGCGAACAGGGATTTCGGCGTTCGCCGCCCGATTTTTATTGTTTGGTGGCGGAAGAGAACGGTGGCCTGGTCGGATTGCTGGTTTATTATTTTGTCCCGTTCACCTATCGAGCAAAACCGAATCTAATTATCAAGGAACTCTATGTCGCTGAGCAACACCGGAGCAAGGGCGTGGGCAAACTCCTGATGAAAGCCGTCGCCAAAGAGGCTGTGCAGGCCGGTTGCGGCGGGATCAAATGGTGGGTGGCAAAATGGAACCACCGCAGTATCCAATTCTACGAGCGACTCGGAGCCAGGATCGATCCCGACTGGCATGAATTCCAAATGTCTGAGGACAGCTTTCGGGGTTTGGCTGCGCCGTAGCCTGAAAATTCGCCGCCGCCGCTTGGAATGATATAGCCCTTACCTTTCTCCGGAATACAACCACTTCACATAATCAGCGACGCCGCGCTCGAGCGGAAATTGCGGCTGATAGGCAAGCGCGCTCCGAGCTCTGTCCAGGTTGGCTTCTGTGAAATTTTGATAGTGGGCATGGGGATTATCGATGTAATCGGGCGCCAATTTTGTGCCCAGGCACTTGTTCAGAGCATCGACAAGTTCGTTAAAGGAGCGGGCTTTGCCGAAGCCCAAATTGTAAATCCCGCTTTCGCGCGCCTCGAGCGCGCGAATGGTTCCTTCCACGACATCCTTTACGTAAACGAAATCGCGTTTTTGCTCGCCATGCTTGAAGATGCGCGGCCGCTGTCCTGTTTTCATCTGCTGCGCGAGATGATAAACCATGCTGGCCGGCACACCCTTGTGCGCCTCGCGCGGCCCGTAAACATTGAAATAACGCAGGCCAACGATGACCCAACCGGGCGATTCTCTCGCTTCGCGCATCGCGATGTTGTCCATAATCGCTTTCGAAAACGCGTAGACGTTCGCGGGAGCGGCGCCGTTTGATTCAACACTCGCTTCTGTCGCCGGCCCGTAGGTTGACGCAGAAGAAGCGTAAATGATTCGGGTCTTTGTCGGGCGCCCGAAATTCAATAGCCGCCGGAAACTTTCGACGTTGTCGTGCACCTGGATGAATTGGTCGTGCAAGGTGGTGTCGGTGATCGACGCCAGATGAAAAATCGCGCCGAATCTTTTGTCATCGAACAGTTCGCGCCAATCGAGCGCCGCCAGGTTTTGCGCGACAAAATCGCCGCGATAGCCGCGCAGATTTTTAAAATCGCCCGACCGGAAATCGTCGATCACGGTCAGGCGTGCATCCGGAAATTTTTCCTGCAAAGCAAGGGTGAGGTTAGACCCGATGAAACCGGCTCCGCCGGTAACGACCAGATTGAGAGAAGGTGCAGGCACGGCAGTGATGTAGGGATGATAAATAAATCTTGAGCCGCGAAGCGCAAGCCGCTAGTTATCGATCTTAGTTCTTTGCGAGTTTGGAAAAGTGGATCGGCGCGAGAAATCCCGTGCAAATCGGGAGCAGTTGCGCTGCTGTAACTGGATACGACTTCCCATGGCCAATCGTCCTGCAATTGCGGGAGGGTGAAGGCGGGAAGAAGGTGTGTGCCGCATAGGCGCCGGAAGCCAGGAGCCAGAATATTCGACCGGTCCACCTCATTCGCCAGCGTGACGCTGGACCCAGCTTTGAACGATTTGGGTTCACGTTATCGCTGCAAAACCGATTTCGGAATCCGCCAGTCCGGCTCGGACCGCGAAAAAACTTCTTCGCAAAAAGAAGAATGAGAGCTGGGCGATGCGCCCCGTCGTAGCGGGGCAAACAAGTCCGACTCTCGGAGTTGGAGGTAACTTGTTATGCGAAATCGCCCAGTCTTATTTTTTATCCTCGTAATAAACGCCGGGTTGCGCATGGTCAGCGCGCAAGACGCCGTAAGATCGACAACCGCCGATCAATCGGAAGCGGAAACCGAGCCGGTCGTTGTTTCCGCCACACGCACAGATATTCCGCTCGATCAATCGCCCGCCAGTGTGAGTGTCATTGACTCGCAAGATATCGAGCAAAAACAAATCGAGCGTGTGAGCGACGCGTTGCGCGACGTGCCCGGACTCAACGTTGTGCAAACCGGCACACCCGGGCAGCTCACATCCGTTTTTATGCGCGGGTTGCCGAGTGAAGACATGCAGGTCTTGCTCGATGGGATACCGATCAATCAAGGTTTGGCCGGGCAGTTTGATTTTGCCAACCTGACCGTCGATGACGTCGACCGAATTGAAGTGGCGCGTGGGCCGCAGAGCACCATTTACGGACCGCGCGCTCTGGCCGGCGTGGTTCAGATTTTTACCAAACAGGGAACCAGCACGCCCGGAGTGACCTTGAGCTCGGAAGGTGGCACCTTTGATACGTATCGCGAAACACTGCAAAGCGACGGAAAAATCGGCGATTTCGATTATTCGTTAGGCGCGAGCAGGATCGATACTGATAATGCGCGGCCCAACAACGAATACCGGAATACTTCGGGAATCAGCAATTTCGGCTGGTCGCCAACCGAGCAGGTGCGTCTGGGTGCGCTGGTCGCGTATTCGGAAAGTGAAACCGGCAATCCGAACACGATTTTTAATCCGAAACCCATCGACCATTTTCTGACCGAAAAATGGTTCATTGCCCCGAGAATGGACGTTCAGGTCACCGATTGGTGGCAGGCGCGGTGGATCTTCGATTATGATCACGAGCGTCAGGTCAACAATCCGAATCAGGACGGCTTTGTCGGGCCGACGCGCGCGCTGTTTGTGCGAACCACAGTCGATTATCAAAACAACCTGGAGCCGGCATCATGGCTCACGATCACAAACGGATTTTTTTACAGCGGTGTCAAAGCAGGCCAGGAGCGACCGTTCGTCAGCCAATCGTTCGGACCGCAGCCGACATTTATCCACGATGACGTGCAGGAGGAAGCCGCTTACCTGGAAGCGACCGCTAATATTAAGAACTGGCTCTTCGTTGCTGGCGGACGAATCGACAACTTCAACCAATTCGGCAACGTCTGGACCTATCGAATTGCCAGCAGCTATAAAATCGAGCAGACGGACGCAACGTTACATTCAAGTGTCGCAACCGGATTCAGCCCGCCGAGCAGTCAGGACAAGATTTTCGGCAACAATTTCAATTTAAATCCGGAGAAGGATTTTGGCTGGGACGTTGGATTTGAACAGCGACTCTTCCAGAATCGCGCCGCACTCGACGCCACTTATTTCCACAACGATTTGTCGAACGTGATCGGATTCAATCAAAGTTTTAACAAAGCGTTGAATCTTGGGACCGCAGAAACGCAGGGAGTCGAAACAGAATTGCGCGCGCAACCGATGACGAATCTTACTTTGAAGGCGAGTTACACCTATCTCGAAGCCGTAAAAACTTCGTCACGAGACGTGGGTGCACCCGAGGGTTCTCGGTTACCACGCCGTCCGCGAAACGAAATTTACGCTTCGGCATCGTATCTTTGGTGCAAAAAACTGCGGACAACGATTGAGGCGAAATGGGTCAACGCGCGTGAAGAATTGAATCCGGTGAACTTTTTCGGTCCGAACATTGATATTGAGGATTACAACTTCGTGAATTTTGCGGCTGAATATGAGGTCAACTCGCATTTGTCACTTTTCGGCCGGATCGATAACTTGACGAACGAGCATTACTCAGAGGTTTTCGGTTTTCCTGCTCTCGGCCGGGCGGCTTATGGCGGGGTGAAGTTGCGATTTTGAGCTACAGCACGACTTGTCATTTCGTGCAAAGTCGAGGAATCTCTCATCGTTCATATGAGCCCCCTTATCTTTGTCTACATACTCATCGCATTCTTCGTCGGTGCAGGAGTTGTATTCGTGTTAATGCGGCAGACGAAGAGTCAACTTTCGGATCATCTTAAATCCCTTTGTTCGGATGCCCTACGAGATAACAGCCAGAAGTTTGTCCAGATCGCAAAAGGAGAACTGGAGTCAGTTCAGGATGCGGCGAAGAGCGACTTGGAAAAGCGCCAACAGGCGATTGATGGGCTGGTTCAACCGGTTCGGCAATCGTTGGATAAACTCGATAAAGAAATTCGCGAACTCGAAAACAAGCGCACAGGCGCGTACACCGAGCTGTCGCAACAAGTTCAATCACTCTTGCAAACGGAAAATCAATTGCGCACCGAGACCGGAAAGTTAGTCCAAGCCCTCCGTTCACCGATTGTGCGTGGTCGATGGGGCGAGATTCAATTAAGGCGCGTGGTAGAGTTGGCGGGCATGATCGACCACTGCGATTTTACTGAGCAGACTACGATCAGCACCGAGGACGGCCGACTGCGCCCGGATCTGATAGTGCATTTGCCGAAAGGCAAGACGATCGTGGTGGATACAAAAACACCTCTAAACGCGTACCTCGACGCGCTTGAGGCAGAAGAGCATGCGAAGTCGTTATTACTAGTTCAGCATGCGAAACACGTTCGAACGCAGATCGAGAGTCTTTCGCGCAAGTCGTACTGGGAGCAATTCAACAATGCTCCCGAGTTCGTTGTTCTCTTTTTGCCTGGCGAAATGTTCTTTAGCGCGGCGCTCGAGCGCGACCCTTTGCTGATAGAATTTGGTGCGGACAGACACATAATACTCGCTACACCTACAACACTGATCGCGTTGCTGCGGGCCGTGCATTACGGCTGGAGTCAGGAAAAGTTGGCCGAAAACGCTCTTGCGATCAGCAAACTGGGTTCCGAACTCTACAAGCGACTCTCTGTTATGGGTGACCATTTCACCGCGCTTGGTAAGAGTATTAACGCGTGCGTGACCGCTTTCAATCGAATCGCAGGGAATATCGAGAGCAGAGTCTTCGTCACCGCGAGAAAGTTCAAAGCACTTGGTGTCGCAGAAACAAGCGAGGACATTGCCTCACTACCGCAGTTAGACCAAGTAGCTAGGGAGGTTCAAGTCGATGAGCTCGATCATCAAAAAGAACTACAGATGTAGATATGAAAGTCACAACACGTCGTCCCACTTGCTCTTGTCCTTGAGCATGATTTCGCGGAGGAGTCGAATGGGTGGCATCCCGTGATTGAGAAGCTCGTTGTGAAATTTTTGGAGAGAGAAGTTGCCGCCTTCCTGCGTTTTGTAATCGTCCCGCAGTTTTAAGATCTGCAATTTGCCGAGCGTGTAGTTAAGATAGCCGGGATCGAATGTGCCGCGCATCGCCTCGGCATGGGCCGGTTTTTCTTCGTAATAACAATTGTCTTGAAAGAATTTCGCCGCTTCATCGACTGTCATGTTCTGGGTGTGCATTTTGATTGCGACGCAGAGCCGGCATAGGCGCAGCATCGCTTCGTCGGCCTGGGCCATTCGATATTTCGCTGTCCGTTTTATGTCTTCCTCGCTGAGTTTGGGACCGGTAACAGTGCCGTAGCCTTCATCGATCATCATCTTCTCGCAGTAATGCGCCCAGCCTTCGATAAAGGCATAGCTGCCGAAAATTTTCTCGACCTTGCTCGCAGGTGAGGCGTTCAAGCGAAGGAATTGAACGTAATGGCCCGGATATACCTCATGAATAGAAACGATGTCGGTCGTGTAATGGTTAAAGGCAGTGAGCCATTCGTCTTTTTGCTCCGGCGGCCAATCGTTTTCCGGCGGCGTGACATAGTAATAGGCTTCGGTCGCTCGCTTCTCGAAAGCGCCTGGCGTGTCCATCGAAGCAAATGAAGTGGCGCGGCGATATTGAGGCGTTTCTTTCACCCGCGCTCGAACCTCCGACGGAATCGTGACCAGCCTGCGAGTAATGACGAATTTCCGGATTTGCTCGAGATCTTTGCCGATATCGCCAAGCAAACTCTCCGGAGTAGGGTGCTCGCTCTGAATTTGTTTGAATACCTCGGCAGGCGATTTGTTCGGGTCGATCTTGTTCGCTGCCTCGGCAAAGACCTTTTGCTCCTTCCTTAACTGGGTCAGACCGATTTCGAGAATCTTTTGCGGCGGAAGATCGACAAGTTCCGTTTGAGCAAGCAGACGGCGAAATTTCTCCTCGCCCAGGGCGAAATCGTCAGACGCGTTCGGGAGTTTTTCGCGCTCCAACCAGGCCGCGTAATCGGTCAACGCCGCAGCGGCCTTGCGGTTGGACTCCTGAAATTCTCCACGAATTCGTTCATCCTTTAACTCCGCAGTCGCTGCGACCAGGTCTTTTCGGAGAAAATCTGCGGAACCTCTCGCGATTTGAATGGCAAGCTCGACGTACGGTTTTGGCAACACGGGCTTGAGGTTGGTCTTGGCGGCAATGATGATGTTTGGCACTTGCGATTCGATCGCGACGATGCTGTGGACGCGGTCTTCCAGCGGTGCGAAGTTACGCTTGATGTAAACATTTACATCGGCCGCCCGTGCGTAAACCATCGGGTCGCGTTCGAAGATCGACATCTCTTCGCGTTGAAAAATCTCCTTCTCGATCGCGGCGAGCAGGATGCGCAGATCAATCGATTGGCGCTGACTCAGTTTATCGGGCTCGAATTTCTTGAGTCGATCGTCGAACCGTTTGAGTCGAGCAAGTTCGGCATCGATCGCGAGCCGGCTATAGTCAGTGATTTTGCCGTCGTATTCGTGCAAGCCGAGAGCTGTGCCCAGAAGAGGGCGGGCCGCGAGATAGCCTTTTATGTAATCCTCCGCGACCGCCTCATATTCGGAATCGGGGGTCTGGGCGGCAGATATGCTCGCAAATGGCATACAAATCGCAGCGACGATAAAGAGGCGGCAAAATTTCATTAATGGCATCCCGGCGTGCTCACGCGGCGCAAAGTGTAGCCGACGCTTTGTGCGTTGCCAAAAATTTCGAATGGGCGATTGTCCAAGCCGTTTGAAAATGAGACGACGCTTTGTCCTTGCCATCTGTGGCTGTCTGCTCCTCCTGAGTATTCTGTTTGGCTTCGGTTTCCATAGCCTGCAGGCCGCGACCGACGAGGAGGAGGACAACGGTTACTCGCAGATATCGATTTTCGCCAAGGCCGTCCAATTGATTCGGCAGGATTACGTGGATGGAAATAAAACGAGCTATCACGATCTGATCACCGCCGCGATGAAAGGGATGCTGGGCTCACTCGATCCACACAGTCAATTCATGGATCCGAGCGATTTTCGTGACATGCAAGACGACACCCGCAGCCGTTTTAACGGCCTCGGCATCGAAGTTTCGATCAAGAACGGCTTGCCCACGGTTGTGAGTCCGATGGAGGACACGCCCGCTGCCAAAGCCGGCATCCTGTCCGGCGACCAGATTTTAAGAATTAATGGCATCTCGACCGAGAAGATGGATTTGCAGGATGTGATCAATCATCTTCGCGGCGCGCCGGGCCAGAAAATCGCGCTCACCCTGATGCGGCCGGCGACAAAGGAGATCAAGGATTACATTCTAGAACGTGCGGAAATCAAAGTGCAGAGCGTGAAAGGAGCGAAGCTGCTCAATCCGGACCTGGCCGGCACGTTTAAAATTGGATACGTGCGGCTCATTCAGTTTAACGAGCCGACCGCCGACGAGCTGTCGAAAGCGCTCGATGAAATGCAAAAGGAGGGCATGCAGGCGCTCATTCTCGATCTTCGCAACAATCCCGGTGGCCTGCTTAACAGCGCGGTGGACGTTTGTTCGCAATTCCTGCCGCCGAACACGAAAGTGGTTTCGACACAAGGGCGCATCGCCTCGCAGCAGCGCGATTACACGACCTCAGGCGCGGCCAAGGAGCGTCCACATTTCCCAATGGCCGTTCTCGTCAATGAAGGCAGCGCGAGCGGCGCGGAAATCGTCTGCGGCGCGCTCAAAGATTTGCACCGCGCCATCGTCGTGGGCGAAACGACTTTTGGAAAAGGCTCGGTCCAGAACGTTATGCAACTGCCCGACGGCTCGGCCCTGCGTTTCACGACCGCGAAATATTATACGCCAAGCCAACAAGTGATTCACGGCAACGGCGTTACCCCGAACATCCGTGTGCCGATGACCGTGGAGCAGGAGCGTGTCCTTTTTACAACGCGGAGCAGCGACAACATCAAGGCGGTGGACGAGAAGAGCTTCATTAGAAACAGCGATCCGCAAATGTTGCGCGCGATCGACGCGCTCAAGGGCGTTATGATTTACGCGGAGCAAAACGCGCCAAAGAACCGACCGATCAAGAAGTAATTGCAGCGGCGGTCTGTGATCGCCGTCCGCGTCGGTTGCCCAATTTGGCAGCCGGTTGTAGAGGCGCTCGCCGCGGCGAGCGCTATCTTAGCTTCGGCGGTTGACACAACCGCCGCTGAAACGTGAAGACAATTCTCGCGCTTGAAACATCGTGTGATGAAACGGCCGTCGCGATTTTGCGCGGCGACGGATTGTTGGCCAGCGAAGTCGCTTCTCAAATTGCGGAGCATGAAAAATTCGGCGGCGTTGTGCCCGAAGTAGCGTCGCGCAATCATCTCGTGCACGCGCCCCGACTACTCGAGCGGGCGACCCGCAATGCGAAGATCGACCTGCTGGATATCGATGCTTTTGCCGCTACCAGCGGACCAGGACTGGCGAGTTCGCTCATGATCGGCGCGTCCATTGCGAAGGGTCTGGCGATTGGTTTCGGCAAACCGTACCTCGCAATCAATCATCTCGAGGGCCATTTGCTCTCGCCATTTTTTGGCGACGACCAAATTGAATCGAATGTTTCGCTTATCGTGAGCGGTGGCCACACGATGTCGATCTTGGTCCGCGGTCATGGCGATTATCAGTTGATCGGGCGAAGCGTCGATGACGCGGCGGGAGAGGCATTCGACAAAGTCGCGAAAATGCTCGGGCTCGGTTATCCGGGTGGGCCGGAGATCGAGCAACGCGCGGTCAATGGCGATCCGAAGCGGTTCGACCTGCCCCGCAGCATGCTCGACTCGGAAAATTTTAGCTTCAGTGGACTAAAAACAGCGGTCCGCTACTTGCTGCCGAAAATTGTAGGGCGTTTCTGTGAAACGCCGAATGACGAACGGCGTCTGACACAGACGCCCTACAAACTGGCAGAGAAAGATCCGACCGATCTTTGCGCGTCACTTCAACAAGCAATTGTCGATGTTCTGGTCCGCAAAACGATTGCTGCGGCGCAAAGGTCAGATGTCGATCTTGTCACGGTCAGCGGCGGCGTCAGTTGCAATCAAGAATTGCGGCGCCAATTGCGAGAGGCATGCGAGCGTGAAGGCTTCAGGTTCAAGAGCGCCGAGCCGTGGCTCTGCACCGACAATGCTGCCATGATCGCGTTTGCCGCGATGGTGCGATTGCAAAACGGATTGGTCTCTAAGGTAACGGAGGAGATCGACCCGAATCTGGCGTTGGCCCGTTAATATTCGCGTTCGAGGAGGTAATTCGCGAGCGCGTGCAAGGACTCGGCTCGCGGACCGAAAATCGACAACGCGTCATGCGCTTGTCGCGTAAGTCGTTTGGCTTCAGAGCGCGATTCTTCCAAACCGATAACTGCGGGGTAGGTGGCTTTCTGTGCCGCGACATCTTTGCCGGCGCTTTTGCCGAGCTTCTCGCTCGTTTGTGTCACGTCGAGAATGTCGTCGATCACTTGGAACGCCAGCCCGAGTGCGCGGCCAAACTTCGTGATCGCTGCGAGCTGCTTCGGATTTGCGTTCGCGCTCATCGCGCCGAGTCGCACCGTCGTAGTCAGTATCGCCGCCGTCTTGTTCTCGTGAATGTATTGGAGTTGGGCGCGACTAGTTTGCTTTCCCTCAGCTTCAAGATCTGCGACTTGGCCGGCTATCAGTTTTCGACTGCCGGCCGCGACTGCCACTTCCCGCAATAGGACGGACATGTTGTAACGCGGCGCCGACTTCGCGCGGGAAACGATTTCAAATGCAATCGTGAGCAGCGCGTCGCCCGCGAGCACAGCGATGCCGTCGCCGAAGACTTTGTGACAGGTTGGGCGGCCGCGCCGCAAGTCATCGTTATCCATGCTCGGCAAATCGTCATGCACGAGCGAGTAGGTGTGAATGCATTCGAGCGCGCAGGCGAGGGGCAACGCACCGTCGATCTTGCCGCCGCAAGCTTCGGCCGCGGCAAGACACAAGACCGGACGCAGTCTTTTCCCGCCCGCAAACAAACTGTAGCGCATCGCTTTGTGGATGGTCGGCGGTTTGGCGTTCTCCTTCGGCAAATAGCGATCAAGCGCACGGTCGATCAGTTGCTGTCGCGATTTGAGGTAGGGCTTCAAGTTCATTCGAAGCAGAATCGAAATTGTAGCGGCGCTCGGTGAGTGTCGCATCATTTTTTGGCCGACGGTTAAGGACCGCCGCTACGGAAGCAAAGAACATTTTTCTAAGTTTTTGCCCGTCCGCGCGTTAACCTTCTTGGAAATATGCCAGATAGTGGCGTGAACGCGGAGTCGGAACGAATGCAGACGCGATTTCGCGAAAGCTCCGACCGATTTGAAATTTGCGGCGGCCGTCGCCGAATTCGGAATGATCTTGCGCGATTCCGAGTTCAAAGGAAACGGCACGCTCGGGGGCGGTGCTGGAGTGGGCGCAGGAATGAAAAGGCAATGATGCGAATGGTTATCGTGCCGGTTTCATCGAATTGGTGCGCAAGGCGCAAGCGCTGAAGAAAGGGTAGAGGCGTTGTAGCTGCCGCCGTCTCGGCGGCAGAATGCGAGGTTGGCCATCACGAACTGCCGCCAGAGACGGCGGCAGCTACAACATCAGAGGTTTTCGGCTGTTTCTGCGGTGGCGGCTGGTTTTGTTTTCATGGCGAGGAATGCGCCGACCAGTAAAATCGCCGCGCTGATTAATTGGGCATGCGTCAGGCGTTCGTGGAAAATAACCGCGGAGAGGCCGAGCGCACCGAGTGGGCAAAGGAGCTGGAGTGTTTGGGCGAGGGCGACGCCGATCTGGCGGATGGCTACGTAATACAAAACGTGCGCGAGCGTGATGCAACTGACGGCGGAAATGATCAAGATGAGATTGACTTGTGCATCGACGTGCAGCGGAGTAGCGATTCTTCCAAACGCAAACGTGAGCGGCAACAGCAATACCGATGTAATGAGGCTAATCAGGCCGAAACTGCGGATGGAACCAAGTTGCGCGGAAGGACGTTTTACGAGTACGCCGTAAAGCGCCCAGCAAAATGACGCGGTGAAAGCGATGACCAAGCCGGGCAGCGCGATATGTCGATCTTGACCGCTCGATTGGAACCAAATCACGCCGAAGGCGCCGATTAAGCCGAGACCTGTGCCGGCTTGAAATTGCCATTGCCGGATGACGCGACGTTCTTCGGGAAAAAATGCGAGCGCGAGCAGCGCGGTGAAGATCACAGACGACCGGATGAAGATGGCGTAGACGCCAGGGCCCATGTAGAAAAGAGCGACCACTTGCGTGATTTGATGAACGACATTCGGGAGACACGGAACGAAGCAAAGGCCGACCGCTCGAAAGCCGATCTTTGATCCCCCGCGACGCATCCGGTAAACGACAAATGGCGCGATGGCGAGGCAAGCGACCGAGTAACGGTAAAAATTCTGCGCCCACGGATCGAAGTAACGATTCAAATAAAATTGGAACAGCGACGGCACCGACCAAATCACGACTGTGGCAAAGACAGCGGCGTAACCCTTTGATAGATTCGGGGATTCCAATGCTGTGGTCGCCTTGTTCATCGCGCGATTTAATTTGCTCGCCTAGCGGGGATTAATCGCGCAAAAAAGATAGATAGCGGAGGAGCAACATGAAAATTCAAAACTTACCCATATTGTCGATCTTGTTAGCCGGATTGCTGGTTGCGCCGGTAGCTCAAGCGAAATCGCGCGGCGGTGGCGGCGCCGATGCTCACCGAATGAAAGGGATTGAGCTGGCTAACGCGAAACAGTTCGATCAGGCACTCGCGGAGTTCAATAAAGCGGTCCAGATGGCTCCAGACGATCCGAAATGTTATCACGATCGTGGTACCGCCTACCGGGTCGCGGCAAGAGCGGCGGAAGCTGCTGGAGATGCAGGCGGCGCGGCGATGAAATATACCGCCGCGGTCACAGATTTTTCGAAAGAGATCGAGCTGGCATCGAAAGAGTCAGCCGGTTATCTCGAGCGCGGCCAGACCGAGGACATGCTCAGGCAGTACCAAGCCGCGCTGGACGATCTGAACAAGGCACTCGAACTCAAGCCTGATGATGGACTCGCCCTGAAGTTTCGCGGCTTCGCTGAGATCGGCATGTCGCAGTGGGACAAAGCCGCGGCGGATTTTACCGCTGCGATTCAAAAGGATCCAAATGATCCGCAGAATTATGATCGGCGGGCGTGGGCAAACCGAAACTTGAAAAACTTTCCCGCCGCGGTGGCCGATTACACAATCATCTTGGAGAAAAATCCGAATGACGCCGACGCCTTGGTGAAACGCGGCGCGACGTATGCCGCGATGTTGGACTACGAAAAGGCAATCGCCGATTACCAGGCCGCGCTAAAACTCAAGCCGGACGATTACGATACAGTGCAGCGGTTGCAATACGCGCAGGGACAACTCGCGGCGAGGAACGCGCCGCCGCCTACGCCTACACCCACACCCGCGCCGCCAGGGTTGTTTACGCCGGTCAACGTCGTGATTGCGGTGATTATATTGATCGTCATCGCCGTGGTCGTTCGGCTGCTCACGCGCGGCAAACCAGACGTAACCAGTTCGAGGATACGTTAGGCGTCACCGAGCAGAGAAATTTCTTTGACACACCGCGGGAGGCGGTTAGCGTTGCGGACGCTTTTTGCTGAACGAGGCGGTCCCATGGTCGTTCAAATTGGAAATTTGACGCGGCTTTGGGACTTTTGACTCTCTGGCGAAGGGCAAAGACCGGGTCGTCGGGCCGCCCATGTAGCTCAGTTGGCAGAGCACGTCCTTGGTAAGGACGAGGTCACCGGTTCAATCCCGGTCATGGGCTCCAGAGTAAGCTTGCGACCGGCAGAAAACATTAGAAGATACAGTTTAGTTTAATTAGAAAGAAAGATCGACATGGCAAAGGAAGCATTTAAACGCGACAAGCCGCACTTGAACGTCGGCACGATCGGTCACGTGGACCATGGCAAGACCACGCTTACGGCCGCAATCACTAGCGTGCTTGCCAAAAAAGGAATGGCCGAGGTGCGCGCATACGAGTCAATCGACAACGCTCCCGAAGAAAAGGAGCGCGGCATTACCATCAATACCGCCCACGTGGAATATCAAAGCGATAAGCGCCACTATGCCCACGTCGATTGCCCTGGTCACGCCGATTACGTCAAGAACATGATCACCGGCGCGGCCCAAATGGACGGCGCTATTCTCGTCGTCAGCGCGGCCGACGGTCCGATGCCACAGACCCGTGAGCACATTCTGCTCGCGCGGCAGGTCGGTGTGCCGTCGATCGTTGTCTTCCTGAACAAAGTGGACATGGTCGATGACCCCGAGCTTCTCGATCTCGTGGAGATGGAAGTGCGAGACCTTCTTACCCAATACGAATTTCCGGGAGACAAAATCCCGATCGTCAAAGGGAGCGCGCTCAAGGCGCTCAATGGCGACGCCGAAGCGGAGAAGCAGGTGCTCGCGCTCGTGCAAGCGATCGATGATTATATTCCGGTACCAGAACGGCCGATTGATCAGCCGTTCCTCATGCCGATCGAAGACGTGTTCAACATTGAAGGCCGCGGCACGGTCGCGACCGGTCGTGTGGATCGCGGCATCCTCAAGAAAATGGAGGAAGTCGAGATCGTCGGCATCAAGCCAACAGCGAAGACTGTTGTGACCGATATCGAAATGTTCCGCAAACTTCTCGATGAGGCGCGCGCCGGCGACAACGTCGGTGTGCTTCTGCGCGGGATAAAGAAGGAGGACGTCGAGCGCGGTCAGGTGGTGGCCAAGCCCGGGTCGATCACCCCGCACAAGAAATTCAAAGCGGAAGTTTATGTGCTGAGCAAGGAGGAAGGCGGCCGGCACACGCCGTTCTTCTCGAATTACCGGCCGCAATTTTATTTCCGCACCACTGACGTTACTGGCACGGTCAAGCTGCCCGACGGCGTCGAAATGGTGATGCCTGGCGACAACATCTCGATCGAGGTGGAGCTCATTACTCCAATCGCGATGGAGAAGACCATCCGGTTCGCCATTCGCGAGGGCGGCAAAACCGTCGGCGCGGGTCGCGTCGCCGACATTTTGGACTAAGAATTTCACTGATGTTGAGGGGTGGTGTTAAGAGAAGCGGAAGATTACGCCAGTAGCTCAATTGGTAGAGTAGCGGTCTCCAAAACCGTCGGTTGGGGGTTCGAGTCCCTCCTGGCGTGGTTTAGAGGCTAAAGCCCGTTAAAGCGTTAAATCGTGATATCATTAGTTCCGCGACCAGATCCGCTCCAACACTTCAACCCTTCAACGATTCAACGTTCCTCATGATCGCGAAGACAAAAAATTTCCTTAACGAAGTAAAGGTCGAGCTCCAAAAAGCTTCCTGGCCGTGGGACCCGAAGGAAAAAGGATTCCGTCGTTACAAAGAACTCTTTGACTCGACGCTGGTGGTCATCATTGCGATGTTGTTGCTTGGCGGCTACGTCGCGCTTTTTGATTTCGTGCTCGTGAACGTGGTCCACTTTTTTACCCGGCTGCACTGATTTATGGCGCAAACACTCGCAGGCAAAGATCAATGGTTCGTCGTGCACGTGCTCTCCGGTCAGGAAAACAAGGTGAAGGAGAACATCGAGAAGCGGGTCAAGACCGAGGAGATGGGCGATCTGATTTACGAAGTGCTCGTCCCGACCGAGCGCGTCTCGGAAATCAAGAAAGGCAAGAAAAGCGAGACCACCCGCAAGTTTTTCCCCGGTTACTTGATTGTTAACATGCATTTGCTCGACGAGAACAATCAGCTCGTCGGGCGCACCTGGTATTTCATTCGCGACACGCCCGGAGTGATCGGTTTCGCGGGAACGAAAGACAAACCGATCCCGATGCGGCAATCGGAAGTGGACAGCATGCTCGCCCAAATGAAGGAGCGTGAAGAAAAGGTGAAACCGAAAGTCAGCTTTGAAGTCGGCGAAACCGTCAAGGTCGCCGACGGCCCGTTCCAAAACCAGAACGGCATCGTGGAAGAAATTGATCCCGAGCGCGGCAAACTGCGTGTGTCGGTGACGATCTTCGGCCGTGCCACACCGGTCGAACTCGAATACTGGCAGGTCGAGAGAGGCTAGCCTTCCGATTTAACGATTTAACGAATTAGCGAATTACAATGGCCAAAGAAGTCGTTGCTCATATCAAATTGCAGATTCCCGCCGGTCAGGCGAACCCGGCGCCGCCCGTCGGCACGGCGCTCGGCCCGCGCGGCGTCAACATCATGGCGTTCTGCAAAGAATTTAACGCGGCCACTCAAAAACAGGCCGGCGACATCCTTCCGGTCGTCATCACCGTCTTCAAAGACAAGTCGTTCACCTTCATCACCAAGAGCCCGCCCGCTGCGATCTTGTTGAAAAAAGCCGCCAACATCGCCGCCGGATCGAAAGAGCCGAACAAGACCAAGGTTGGCAAGGTCACGCGCAAACAAGTCATGGACATCGTGAAAACGAAAGCTAAAGACCTGAACGCGCGCAACGACGAAGCCGCTTTCCGCATCATCGCCGGCACCGCCCGCCAAATGGGCCTCGAAATCGTCGACTAGCGATCATCGCTCTTAGTTTTTCGACGGGACCGGTAAGCACCGGGTGGCGTCCCGTCGCAGATGCTGCCGGGAAAATCGAAGGACGGCAGTTTGAAAGAGTCTTGGTCAGCTCTTCGATCGAGGTAGGCATAGGAAGGCTTCGACAGGATGAAATTCGTAGCCTTCTTGCAACAGCGCTTCGAACGGTAGCAATCGTCCCCAGCCGTCGATGATCTCGTATTGATCAGGTGCGACAAGCTGTATAGAGCATTTCTCCGAACCTGTGATTGCTTCCTTAAGCGACGGCCTGGGTTGCTGTTTCCACTCGCGGTATTTCTTTAGCTGCGTGTCGTTTTCTTGGCAGTTGATGAAATAGCCACGACTAAGGGCCATCGACGCCAACTCACTTAACACTTGCGTAAACGGATCCGGCACCAGATCCCTGTTATTCGCCCATTCATTTTTATTATCCACGGTGTCCTTGCGCATCATCAAGGCTCCCACTTCGTCTCGAGTAAGGCGAGCGACCTTCACAATATCGTTATGATTACGAGGCAACTTGTAGTTGTGTCTCTTCTTCAGCCATTCGTACGCATTGCCGCCTGCCTCGACGTTCGCGAACACCTCTTTTCCCTCCTGGGTTTTCCGGGCCTCGCGTTCCCAGAAATGGCGCGAGAACTCGACCAGACTGCTGTCGCTAATGATTTCCATTGTTGCTGGCTTCGCCAAGATACTCCCAGCGCTGGAGAGCGATCGGGACGTTGCCGTTTTTCCAGACGAAATCGTGAAACGCGCGGAGGTTGAATTTTTCGCCCTGCTGCATTCGGGCTTCGGCGAGGAATTTTGTGATCTGAAGTTTGCCGATCTGGTAGGTGATGGCCTGGCCGGGACCGGTTGAGAACGCGATCGCTTCCTGGCCTGCGGTGCCGGCGTCCATCGGAACTTTTTCCTCCAAGTATTTTGCGGCTTGCTCGAGCGTGAATTCGCCGAGCGCGAGTTTCACATCCACTTCCACCCGCAACGCGCGGAGCCGCATAAAATTGTAAATGACTTCTCGCGTGTGCGGGCTGTCGTCGAACAAGCCCGCCTGCAACATCATTTCCTCCGCGTAAAAGCCGATGCCTTCGTTCGCGCCGGAGTCGTAGTAATGCCGCCGGAGCGGGTCTTCGTGTTTCCAGGAAAGACAAAGTTGGAAATAATGCCCCGGAATTCCTTCGTGCACTGTGATCGGTCGCGGGTCTATCGCGGTTGCGTGCCAAAAGTAACCAAGATTCGGTGAAGGCTCGGTCACATAGCGAATGCAATTCTCGGCCAGGCGTGAGGGCGAAGTGAAGTCATCGGTTTCGGTGAAGCCGAGTGCGCGCAAATATTCCGGAGTCGGCCGCAACGTGTAATGCTGGATCCAATCCGGCACAGTGAGAATGCCGTGTTCATCTAGAAATTTACGGATCTGCAACTCCTTTGCGGACGCATCTGCGATCCAAGCGTCCATGTTAGCTGCAATTTTCAGCGGAGGGACATTTCTGTTCCGGTTCTTCTCGAACGCCTCGAACGCGACGGCGCGATTCCATTCCTGCTGGCCCATCGCCAAAATTTCCTCCGGTGAATAGGGATAGAGCGCGACATTTTTGAGAAAGAAAACGTAGGCGTCGCGGCCAAGCGCAGTTTGCTGCGGAAGCGACGGCAGCAAGTCTTCCAGATAGGAGTAGTAATGCATCAGCGCCGCGTTGGCCTGCTCAACCGCGGCACCCAACTCGTGTTCTGCAACTTTCGTATTCGGCAGCAAGGCCTGCCCCATTTTGTAGACTCGAGTCACCACGCCGTGGAGCGCCTGGATGGCGACATCGGTGAATGGCGCAGGCGGTTTATCCAGATTCGTTTCGCCTTGTTGCAGGATCGACGGGATGTTCTGAATGCGGGTAAGAATCTCTTTGCTGCGCGTCTCGTCATACGGCGCAGGAACAGTCAACGCTTCGGCCAATGCAGTCAGCGTTTGATCGATGTAAAAATTCGGGTCGCGTTTCCAGCGCGAATTCACGTCGAGTTCCCAACGGACGCGCGCAAGCGCCGACCCCATCAATCGATAATCGACTTGCTTCGCAATCGGCCAGCCTTTGATGTCGATCTTCCTCCAACGTGCTTCGAACTGGGCGAGATCATTGCGCCGTTTTTCAATACTCGCGCGCGACCAATCGCGCACTCCGCCCGGCCGCTCCATGCGCGGCACGTCATCGCCGTTGAACGGCGCATACTTCGCGCGCCACGTCCAAAAATCGTCCGCCAGTTTGTCGAGAGTTGGTGCTGATTGAGCGTTTTCCGGCGGACTCTGGGAGCAGAGCCCGTTTGCTAAAAAGAGCACGATTAGAAATAGCGCAGTCCCAATTCTCTTCGGTGAAAGTGGCGTTCCCATCAGCGCCGGTTTGCCGGAAACAATTCGCATTGTCAATTGCGTGGTCGTGCTGCCTAAATGCAGCCGAAGAATATGCGTCGCAATAAGCTCTTGCTGATCTGTCTCGCCAGCGGCCTGTCAGTGAATCTTGTTCGCGCCGAACAACAAATTCAGGACGCCGATGCAATCCTTGGATTGTGGGGCAGTTGGCTAATCGTTGAACCTGACGTGCATGGTCCCGTAACAATCGATGCACGAGGATCAAAATGGCTGGCAGCTGTCTCTGGTTGGAAAATGCCAGTGCAGCGAAACAACGAGAACGTCACGTTTCGTTTGCCTTATGGCATTGGTGAATTTCGTGGACAATTGGTCGACGCAAAAAGCATCAACGGTCATTGGATTCAGCGGGCGAATTCGATCAATAACAATCGCTACGCGACCCCGATCGAGCTATCGAGCAATAGTGACAAAGTGTGGCGAGGCAATGTTGAGCCGCTCAGAACGAATGTTTCCGTCTACATGTCGATCCGACGAGCGCAGGACGGATTGGTTACGGCCGTAATTCAAAACCCGGAATTCAATCAATTTCGCCGGAACGTTTATCGCGTCGATATACGCCGCGACCCCGTTGATGTACGCGGCGACGCAGTCACGTTTTCCGATGTGAAGAATCCGGACGACGAGTTTTGGGGACGTTTTGATAGAAAAGCAGATCGGCTCACTGTCGGATTGCCGCCGGATTGGCCGGAATTTCACTTCACTCGAAAACCAGAGGATGTCCGTAATTGTTTTCCACGAACTCCACGGGACCAAAATTATGCTTGCCAGAAGCCAGTTGCTGGAGACGACGGATGGTCAACAGCATCCGTCTCTGATGTCGCTTTGGATGCAAAGCCGGTCTCGGCGTTGATCGACAAGATCCTGCATGTCGATCCGCTGAATAATCCATTCCCCATCCACAGCCTGCTGATTGCGCGGCATGGGAAGCTCGTCCTCGAAGAGTATTTTTACGGCTTCAATAAGGAGCGACCGCACGATATGCGCTCGGCAAGCAAGACATTTGCGCCGCTGCTCGTTGGAATCGCGCGTGATCGCGGAGCGAAGATCGATATCGACACGCCCGTCTATTCGCAATTTTCCGAATACAAAGAGTTCGCGAATCCGGATCCGCGAAAATTGAAAATGACGGTGCACGACTTGATGACGATGACCTCCGGTCTCGCGTGCGACGACAACGATGATTCGTCGCCCGGAAATGAAGACAAGATGCAGCAGCAAAAAGAGCAGCCAGACTGGTACAAATATATGCTCGATTTGCCGATGGCGCGGGATCCGGGTGGCGACCAAGCAGTTTATTGCAGCGCTGGGATCAATTTGTTAGGGGGAATTGTGCGAAACAAGGCGCACAAATGGTTGCCGGAATTTTTTTACGACAACGTCGCGAAGCCGCTACAGATGAAAACCTATCACTGGAATCTCATGCCGAACGGCGACGGATATGCCGGTGGCGGGATTTACATGCGGCCTCGCGATCAATTAAAGCTCGGGCAGCTCTATTTGGACGGAGGCGTTTGGAACGGCCAGCGCGTGGTCAGCAAAGATTGGGTGGAAAGATCGACATCGCGGCAGTCGAGCTTCGGCCCGACTCTGGGCGCCGATCACGATTACGGTTACGGCTGGCATCTTTACCATTTCGAAGTTGGCGGTCGCAGCTATCGCGCTTACGCGGCTGGTGGAAACGGCGGTCAAATCGTGATAGTGATTCCCGATTTGGACCTCGTGATCGGCTTCACCGGCGGCGCTTACGGCGAATTCGCCAAATGGTACAAATGGCAGCTCGAGCTTGTGCCGCAGTTTATGATTCCCGCGGCAACGACTAAGCGCAGCGAGTGAATCAATCTAATGCCCGTGTGCGTTTCAGCTGCCGCGCGTCAGCGCTGGCTCTTTAGCCTTTTCTCCCGCTCGAATCTTTCGATGGCAAGTCCGATCAATCGATCGATTAATTCGCTGTAGGAGAGGCCGGTCGCTTCCCAGAGCTTTGGATACATGCTGATTCGCGTGAATCCAGGAATGGTATTGATCTCGTTAACAATGATTTCTTCGTCGTTTCGCAAAAAGAAATCGACGCGCGCCATCCCTTCGCAGCAAAGCACGCGAAATGTTTTGATGGCAGTCTGGCGGATGCGCTCCGAAATCCCCGGCGAGATTTTTGCCGGTATCTCCAGGACTGCGCCGTTCTCATCGAGATATTTGGCTTCGTACGAATAAAATTCGTGTCGAGGCAGGATTTCACCCGGAACCGAGGCTACAGGGTTGTCATTGCCGAGCACTGAGCACTCTATTTCGCGTCCTTCGATAGCCTCTTCGACCAATATCTTATTGTCGTAATTGAACGCATCGCGAATTGCTCGATCGAATCCATCGCGGTCCCGGACCTTATGAATGCCGACCGATGAGCCGAGATTTGCAGGCTTGATAAAGAGCGGCAACCCGAGCTGGTCTCGCGCGTAATCGAAATCAATTTTGTCCGAAGAACATCTGTCGACCGAGATAAATCCGGCGACAGGAATTTCGGCATCTCGCAGAAGTCGCTTCATCACATCCTTATCCATGCCGACAGCGGAGCCGAGGACACCAGCCCCGACGAATGGAATATTAGCAAGCTTCAACAGTCCCTGCGCGGTGCCGTCTTCGCCGAAAGGGCCGTGAAGGACAGGGAAGATAACGTCCAGCGAGCCGAGTTTTTGCTGCCCGGAGAGCGCCACAAACTGCTCGCCTTGCTTGCCAGGAATTAGCGCCAGACACTCACCGCTTTCTGGTAGCTCGGGCAATTCTGATCCGCTTGTCGGGAGAAGAAATCGGGATTCTTCGTTGAGATGCCATCGTCCCTTCTTATCAATGCCGATCAGCACGACGTCGTATTTATTCTTATCGATAGCGTCGATGATATTTTTTGCTGACTGCAGAGAGACTTCATGTTCGGCGGATCTGCCGCCGAACAATATCCCGACACGAACTTTCTTAGGCATCTATGGATGTGAAGCAGGCGACTCGCGCAGCGGAAGTTGAATCGCACTGGCGTGCGTTGCATCATGATAAACTTTGACGTGCGCGGTGCGTGCGTCTTTGGCGGTTTCATCGGCGACAACTCCGTCCGAGTTGTAGTTCTTTTGCCAGAAGATCGAGTTCGGTGAATAAACAACCAGGCGCAACCGGCTCCCTTTCATGAGCCGACGCGCGACAAAAAGACCGGGCGCGAATTCGCACTTCACAGTTTCGCCGGGCTTGACCAATTTTGCCTCGCGTAGCGATTCGCGGTAACGCAAGCGGCGAATGTCGCTCCAAAGCGCGATACTGGTCCCGTCGGGCTGAATTTCGTAGAGATCGGCTTCCAAGTCGGTGTCTGGAGTGTCGATTGAGACCCAAAGCGTAACCTTAGGGCAACCGATGAACGGCGTTTCGTTAGTCAACGGCTCGGTGTGATAAACTAAACCGTCGTTAGCGATACAGAGCGCGAAACGTTGGTCAACGCCCGCGGTCTTTTCCCCAGGCTCGACTCCTTCGACATTTTCGCCGCGCTGCGTGTCGAGGGGATCGTTTATGAATTGGTCCGTGCCTTCGTCAGGCTGTTTCTCGGTTAACATGCCGGAATGGAACACGCCGTTGGCGTCGCCATTTTTCGAATCGAGATAAAAATTTCTCGGATTCGCGGTCAACCCTTCAAAACTGTCGGCGTATTTCCATTCGCCGTTTGCTCCAGCGTTCCCCGATGCGAGCACGTAATAGGCGACCTGGTTTCTCAAAAACTCCGGCTTGGCTCCGTTCTTCATCGTCCAGTCGTACCATTGCCGATGGAGATCGTTAAGATCGACAATCGCGCCGGGGCCGAATTTTACACCGCCGACTTCCTCGGTCGGTGTGCGCGTGCCGGCATGATCCCACGGGCCGATGATAAGAAAATGTTTGGCGCGGGCTTCGGGAGAAGCATTCGCGATGTGATCACGATAAAACGTGAGCGCGCCCAATTCGTCGCCATCGTACTGGCCGGTGATGGTGAGAATCGGTATCGTAATTTTTTGGAACTGCTCACGCGTTGGCGCCATCGCGTCGTAGTACATATCGGCGGTGGGATGTTTGATGATGCGCTGGAAGTTCGGCGACGGGTTTCCGACGAATGAGTCGAGCGATTTAAACGGGATGTGTTTTTTGTAGGCGTCGAGAAATTTCGTGCGCCAGAATTTTTGGTCGCCAAAAAGATTTGCCTGTCCGGCGCGGCCGCTTGTGAAAGTGAACCATTGCACATCGTAGGTTTCGCCGACGTTATCGAGTGAGGGATAATCGAGCGGTGGATGCGCCGCCGCGGCGGGTACGATCGTCGCCAGGTGCGGCGGAAATTCCTTCGCGGTCGCCCATTGGTCGAAGCCGGCATACGAGCCGCCCCACATCGCCACTTTGCCATCGCAAAAAGGTTGCTGCGCCAGCCACTCGACGACATCGTGACCATCGCGCGGCTCTTGCGCAAACGGCTCGAACTCGCCGCCGGAATTTCCGCGGCCGCGAACATCGACAAGTGCAAACACGTAACCGTGCGAAGCGAAGTACGCGGCACGCGCGTGATAGCTGTCGGAGATGTAAGGCGTCAGCGTGAAAATAACCGGAGTCCTCGGGGGCGTTCCATCTGCGGTTTTTGGCGAATAGAGGGTCGCGTTCAATTCCACTTTATCGCGCAACGGAATTTTGACGGCCCAGCGCAGATCGTAGTCAGCGGCGGCAGGTGGAGATTCCTTCGGAGAAGGAGACGGTGCAGGCGGTGGTGTCTGTCCAAACAGAGCCGAGGCGACAAGAAAAATCGCACAGGGCAACGGAGAGAATTTCATTTGGCGATTGAAGCGAAAGTTCAGAACCGGGACAAGAGGCAAAGATTGGGTCCCAGATCGCGACACGCCTCGTTCAAGCCAGCCACACAGGGTGGTCGTTACAATCTTGCTTTGTCACTGGAAAATTTTTATACCGTTCGGATGAATATCCGAGTTAGCTGTCGATCTTGTTCCCGATTTGTTGTGGGGACGGCCGTCATTTTTGTCGCTTCCCTCTCCTCTTTGGCCGGAGCCGACAACGTCGTCGTTCTAAAAGCCGCGCGAATGTTCGATGGGAAAGCAAAATCGCTCATCATCAACGGGGTCGTCATCGTGCAAGGGAACAAGATTGTCGATGCTGGCAGCAATTTGCCGGTCCCAGATGGCGCGCAGGTGATCGATCTCGGCGATGCGACGCTTTCACCTGGATTTATGGATGGGCACACGCATTTGACGCTCGATTTCTCAGGCGATTTCAATAAGCGACGGCTGAATGAGCTCGATCTGAATGTCTCGGAGCAGGCGATCAAGGCGACAACTTACGCGCGCGTGACAATCGAAGCGGGCTTTACGACCGTGCGCGACCTCGGCAGCCGTTTCGTTGGCAGTCGCGAGTTTGTCGATATCGCGTTGCGCAATTCGATCAATAAGGGTGTAATTGTTGGGCCGCGGATGCTGGTTGCGACCAAAGGAATCGGTGCGACCGGCGGTCACTTCGATCCAACGAGCGGGTTTCGGGATCTCTTGTTCGGCCGCGAACCCGACGCGAGCGAGGGCATCGCTGACGGGCCGGACGAAATTCGCAAAGCCGTGCGCTTCGAAGTGAAGAATGGCGCGGACGTAATCAAGGCCGCGGTGTCAGGCGGCGTGCTTTCCCTGGCGGACGAAGTTGATACGCCGCAACTCACGCCGGCAGAGATGGCGGCGCTGGTCGATGAATCGCACCGTCTGCGCAAGAAGGTGGCGGTGCATTGCCATGGCGATCAAGCGGCGCGTGAAGCGATCGAGGCCGGGGTCGACTCGATCGAACACGGTTCGTTCATGAAGCCGGAAACGATCACGTTAATGAAAAACAAGGGAACGTTTCTCACGCCGACGTTGATGGCGACCGAATGGATCATGAGCAAGCTCGACAATTATCCGCCGGCGCTGCAAGCCAAAGCGAAAGCGGCCGCGGCGGCGCGCTCGGAAATGTTTCGCAATGCCGTCAAGATGGGTGTGAAAATTTCTTTTGGGACTGACGCCGCGGTGTTTCCGCACGGACAGAACGCAAAGGAATTCAAGCTGATGGTCGATCTCGGTATGCAACCCATCGACGCTTTGAAAAGCGCGACCGCCAATACAGCGGAACTCTTCGGGATCGCGCAGAAAACCGGTACGCTCGAAAAAGGAAAGTTCGCCGACATCGTCGCGATGCCGGGCGATCCGACTGCCGATATTACTGCGACCGAGCGTGTCTCGTTCGTGATGAAGGAAGGCAAGATCATCAGGAACGGACCACCGACTCCGCCACCAGCGGCCGCATCGGCAGACGTTCCAAATCTTGATATTCCTGTCGATTAACAGGCGCGCCAGTTCACTGATTGACAGTGCTGACAGCGAGCTTCACGGAATCGCTGGAAGAACCGATATAGTAGAGCGACACACCGCCTGCACCGTACACAGGATAAAGCATGTAAGGCACCCCCTTGATTACTGCAGGGCTGCTCCAGTCGATCGCGAGCGGGCGGGAAGCTGATCGAGAACTCACCGAAACCGTATCGCTAAAATTGAAGCGGTCGTCTCTCAGGTCGCGGCGCGCGTCGTAGGGTGTGAATCTGTGGGCGTCGTTGTCGTAGGACATGAATCTCTGGCGTCGATAAAAATCTCGCGTAAACCCCCTGTCTTCCGCGAAAGCCTCGCCCTCGCTGAGGCCGCCTGTCGGTATGAGTCGCGCCACGACCGAAACCGTGCGGACGTTGTCGATCAAAGCCGGCTCAATAATATCTTCGCCCGCAAACCGATAAGAATAGAACGCGAGCTCATAATCGTATCCGCCCCATTGGCTCAGATTAATCGGATGGCCGAGCGCGACGTCGAACACATATAATTTTCCCTGGGCGGTCTCGCTTGGCCCATTCGCTTCAAATCCGCCAGCCTGGGTTGCCCTGGTTTTCTGTTCGGGTGGCGCTTCGAGCGCGGCCGCTTCTTCTTTGGAAATCACCAAATTGGAATTGCGGAGAGACTGAATCAAAGAATCGCTTGCCCCTTGCGATTTCAATATGTTCTCTTGGACCTGCGTTAAAGCGTGAAGAAGCTTCCGTTGCGTAACCTCATCTTTGATGGAGGCCTCGCTCTCGTGAGCGCGAACCAGCAGCGAGATTTCGCTAAATCCAATCGGCCGGGCCGAAGCTTGATTGATCCAAAGGAACAGGGTGACCGCGACGATAGATAAACTATAAACAATGGGGTGTTTCATAATCACTCCTTTTACCAGGATCAAGTTGCTTTTGACAATACAAAAAACTCCGTTAATCTCCCCTTCCTGCCGTTGACTAAACGGCACATTTTTTAAGCAGGAGTCCCGCAAGGGCGAGACGCTAACACTGCAACACAACATGCAAAAAAATCGCAGCAAACGTTATCGTGCCGCCGCCGAGCAGGTGGATCGCAGCAAAACTTATAATTTCGCGGACGCAGTCGCGACTTTAAAAAAATTCCCGCCGACAAAATTCGATCAGACGGTTACGGTCTCGTTTCGGCTTGGGGTCGATCCGAAGCAATCGGACCAAATGGTCCGTGGCACTTGTGCGCTTCCACATGGCAGCGGTAAACAAGTGCGAGTGCTGGTTTTCGCTGAAGGGAAAGCAGCCAAGGACGCGCAAGAAGCCGGCGCGGAATTCGTAGGCTTTAAGGACATGATCCAAAAATGTCAGGAAGGCTTTCAGGATTTTGATGTAGCGATCGCCACGCCGGCGGCGATGGCGGAAGTGCGCAAGCTTGGAAAAGTGCTTGGCCCGCGCGGATTGATGCCGAACCCGAAAGCTGGGACGGTGACGGACGATACGGCAAAGGCCGTGCGCGAAGTCAAAGCCGGGCGGGTCGAATTCAAGCTCGATAAGAACGGGAACGTCGCAGTGCCGGTTGGAAAATTCTCGTTTGAGGAAAACGCGCTTCTTGAAAATGGAACCGCCGTGATTGAAGCCGTGGTGCGGGCGCGTCCTGCGACAGCGAAGGGCCGTTATCTTGACGCGATGACGTTAAGCGCGACAATGTCGCCCGGTCTGCGAGTCGATCCATCGCCGTATTGGAGTGGGCAGCCTTAAGATCGACATGATTAAACCGACAATATGAGACCCGAAAAAGCCAGCATCGTTTCCGATCTTTCCGCGCAATTAAAGGGTTCGCCGTTTGTGATCGTGACCAATTACCAGCACATGAAAGTGGGGGATTTTAGCGAATTGCGGAACCGACTTGCCAGTGCAGGCGCCGAGGTGCACGTGGTCAAGAACAGTTTTCTAAAGCGCGCGATGGCCGATGCCGGTCTTCCCACTGTCGATGAAAAGCTCGGCGGCCAGACTGCGATTGTAACCGGCCAAAAGGATGTCGCGCCCATAGCGAAAGTTTTGAAAACGTTCGCCACCGAGTTCAAAAAGGCGATGCTGAAGGTGGGCCTGGTCGATCACGCAGTTCTTTCGACAGCGGAATTGGAGGCGCTGGCCGAATTGCCGTCCCGCGAAGTTTTGCAAGCGCAGTTGCTTGGCTTGCTGCTTTCGCCGGCGACAAAGCTTGTTCGGTTGCTGAACGAGCCGGCCTCATCGCTCGTGCGGTTGCTAAAAGCGAAAAGCGAAAAGGAGGGGCCGCCGGCAGAGGTGCCAGCATAAAGAAATTTTCGTTCCCGCAAGTTGCGGGAACGGAGCAATAAAAACTGTCCGGGTCGGCGGCTGTCGATCTTAATTCTCCGAAGGCTTTCGGAGGCGGCAATTGGAGGAAATAAAATGGCAGATACAGATAAATTGGTTGAGCAACTCAGCGGCCTGTCCGTTCTTGAGATTGCGGGTTTAGTTAAACAGCTTGAAGAGAAATGGGGCGTGAGTGCAGCGGCACCGGTAGCGGCGGCAGCGCCCGCTGCCAGCGCCGCTTCAGGCGGAGCAGCGGCTCCGGCGGCCGAAGAGAAAGCTGCTTTCGACGTGATCTTGAAAGAGATGGGCGCAAACAAAATTGGTGTGATTAAGGAGATTCGCAGCGCGGTTCCAGGGCTGGGCCTGGCCGAGGCCAAGGCCCTTGTAGAAGGCGCCCCGAAGACGATCAAGGAAGGCGTGACCAAAGCGGAAGCCGATGAGATCAAGAAGAAGGTCGAAGCGGCCGGAGCGAAGGTCGAAATTAAATAACAAGCTTTTCCAGAGCGGCTGCTGCGCAAAAGTACTTGCGCGGCGGCCGTTTTTCCTTAAGCTCTGGTTTCGTTAGAAGTAGGGAGACTTATTTTTAACCTGCAGTTCGAAAGCAACAAAAGATTTGGCAACAAAACGGTAGGGGTCATTTGACAGGCCGCTGTTTTGAGGTAATTTTTGCACTCCTCGCTCTCCGGTTGGTGCCGTAACCCTTGTACGCAAACGGCCACAATTTATTTGTGGGCCGGCGCGAGTTAACCCCTTGGTCTAGTGATTATGTCAGAACGCAATTCGGAACGCATCCACTTCGGAACAATTAAGGAAGCCATCGAGCCTCCAAATCTGATCGAAGTTCAACTCAACTCTTACGTCGACTTCTTACAGAAAGACGTTCCTTTTGCGAAGCGAAAGAACCAAGGGCTACAGGCTGTTTTTAAAGAAGTTTTTCCGATCGAGAGTTATGACGAAAAAGCGGTCCTGGATTTCAGCCGCTACGAAATCGGCGAGCCGAAGCTGGCGGCGTTAGAAGCGCAGCGCGAAGGGCAGACCTACAGCGCGCCGCTTCATGTCACGTTCCAGTTGCGCGAAGAAAAAGGGACCAAGGAAGAAAAGGTTTACATGGGCGAGATCCCGCTCATGACGCCACAAGGCACATTCGTGATCAACGGCGCCGAACGCGTGGTTGTTTCGCAACTTCACCGCTCGCCCGGAATCGCATTCGAATCGAGCGTGCACCTTAACGGCAAAGTGCTCTACAGCTTCCGCATCATCCCCGATCGCGGCTCGTGGATCGAGGTGCAGTTTGACACCGCCGATCTGCTTTACATTTACCTCGATCGTCGCAAACGCCGCCGCAAATTTCTCGCCACCACATTCCTGCGTGCGCTCGGTTACGGCTCGGACGAAGAGGTCATCAAGCTTTTTTATAATATCGAGGACCTCAAACTGAGTGAGAAACTCGATGAAGAAAAACTCGCAACCAAAGTGCTGACCGCGGAAGTGCGCGACGGCGAAGTGACCGTGGCCCGCGCCTTTGAACCGCTTACCCTGGCGACAGTGCGCCAGATCATGGGTCTGGGTATTAAAGAAGTGAAGGTCATCGATATCTCGAACGATGACACGGTCGTAAAAGCGCTGAGAAAAGATCCAGCGCACGATCAGGAAGAGGCACTCAAGGATATTTACCGCCGGCTTCGCCCGGGAGACCCGCCCACCGTCGCGAACGCGCGCGCTCTGCTCAAACGACTCTGTTCTTCGATCCGAAGAAATACGATCTCGGCCGCGTCGGCCGTTACAAGATTAACCAGAAACTCGGGATCGATGTCGATCTGACGGAGCGGATTTTAACGGACAAGGATTTCATTGCCGCGATCAAGTACCTAATCAACTTGCGCCGCGGCGAAGGTACGCTGGATGACATCGATCATCTCGGCAGCCGCCGCGTTCGTACCGTGGGTGAATTACTCGCCAATCAGTGCCGTGTTGGCCTCGCGCGCACGGAACGCCTGGTGAAGGAGAGGATGACGTTGTTCGACATCAATGTCGATGGAATGACGCCGCAAAAGCTGATTAATCCGAAAGCGCTTAGCGCGGTCATTCGCGATTTCTTTGGTCGCTCGCAGCTTTCGCAATTCATGGATCAAACCAATCCGCTGGCCGAGTTGACGCACAAGCGCCGTTTATCCGCGCTCGGACCGGGTGGATTAAGCCGCGACCGCGCCGGATTCGAAGTCCGCGACGTGCATCCGTCGCATTATGGGCGCATTTGTCCGATCGAAACGCCGGAAGGCCCGAACATCGGTCTTATCAGCTCGATGTCCACTTTCGCGCGCATCAATGAATTCGGCTTTATTGAAACGCCGTATCGTAAGGTCACAAACGGCCGCGTGACGGATGACATCGATTATCTCACGGGCGATCGGGAGGAAAATTACCTGGTCGCGCAGGCGAACGCGGCGATTGACGGCCGCGGTCATTTCACCGGCGAAAAAGTTTCGGTTCGTTATCGCGGCGATTTTCTCGAAGTGGAGCCGTCGAAGGTTCACTACATGGACGTCTCTCCTAAGCAGCTCGTCTCGGTCGCAGCCGGACTGATTCCGTTTCTCGAACACGATGACGCGAACCGCGCGCTCATGGGTTCGAATATGCAGCGTCAGGGAGTTCCGCTGATCGTTTCAGAAGCGCCGCTGGTCGGCACTGGTTTGGAAGCGAAAGTCGCTCGCGACTCGCATGCCGTCCTACTCGCAGTCGAGGGCGGAAAAGTCGCCTCGGTTACGGCTGACCAAATCGTGGTCACGAAAGACGGGCACATGCCGGAGAGCCGTAGAAAACTCAAGAGCGATCCCGAAGCCGGCATTTACATTTACGAATTGCGTAAGTTCATGCGCTCGAATGCCGGCACGTGCGTGAATCAAAAGCCGATCGTGAAAAAGGGCCAGCACGTCAAGAGCGGCCAGATCATCGCCGATGGGCCCAACACCGAGCACGGTGAGCTCGCGCTCGGTCGCAACGTGCTCGTGGCGTTTATGCCGTGGAACGGCTACAATTTCGAAGACGCTATCATGATCTCGGAAAAGGTTGTGAAGGAGGACATTTACACGTCCATTCACATCGACGAATTCGAGATCGGCGCGCGCGACACAAAGCTCGGGCCGGAGGAAATCACGCGTGACATTCCGAACGTCAGCGAGGAAGCATTGCGCAATTTGGGACCGGACGGCGTCGTCCGCGTCGGCGCAGAGGTCAAACCGGGCGATATTCTCGTCGGCAAAATCACGCCAAAGAGCGAGACTGAACTCGCGCCGGAAGAGCGACTGTTGCGGGCGATTTTTGGTGAAAAGGCCGCGGACGTAAAAGACACCTCGCTTACTGTCCCTTCCGGGACTTACGGCATTGTCATGGACGTCAAGGTTTCGTCGCGCAAAGAAGTTTCGCGCGAGAAACTCACGCCGACCGAGACGAAGAAGCAGATCAAAGCGATTACGGAAGAGAACCGGCGGAAGAAAGAGGAGCTGACCGAGCAACTGACTGATGCGCTTTCAAATATTTTGCTGGGCGAGAAAATTCCTCTCGACGTGGTAAACGCCGAGACCGGCGAGATCATCATTCCGGCGAATCGCAAGATCACCAAGACGCTGCTTGCGCAAGCTGGCGAACGTTTACGATCACATCGAGATCGATCCGAGCCCGATCCGGAACAAGATCCGCGAGATCATCGCGCATTACGAACACAAGTTCGCCGAGCTTGAATTGGAGCGGGAGCGCTCGATGGATCGCGTCGAGAGCGGTGACGACATCGATCCCGGCATCATCAAGCAAGTCAAAGTTTACATTGCGTCGAAACGGAAACTTTCAGTCGGCGATAAAATGGCCGGCCGTCACGGCAACAAGGGCGTGGTCGCGCGGATCGTGCCGGAGGAAGACATGCCGTTTTTGGCGGATGGAACGCCGGTCGAGATTGTGCTCAATCCGCTTGGTGTGCCGAGCCGAATGAATGTGGGCCAGGTTCTGGAAACGCACCTCGGCGTTGCCGCTAAAGCGCTCGGCTTTAAGGTCGCTACGCCGGTGTTCGATGGGATCAAGGAAAGCAAAATTCGCGAATACTTGAAGGACGCGCGGAAGAAAGAAGGTTTCAGCTGGGTGCAGGAAAGCGGCAAGGCGCGGTTATTCGATGGTCGCACCGGCGATCCTTTCGATCAGGAAGTCGTGGTCGGCTACATCTACATGATGAAACTCGGCCATTTGGTCGCCGACAAAATTCACGCGCGTGCTGTCGGCCCGTATTCACTCGTGACCCAGCAACCGCTTGGAGGAAAGGCGCAATACGGCGGTCAACGATTTGGTGAAATGGAAGTGTGGGCGCTGGAGGCGTACGGCGCGGCTTACACATTGCAGGAATTGCTCACGGTCAAATCCGACGACGTGCAAGGGCGCACCCGCATCTACGAATCGATCGTCAAAGGCGACAACTCGCTCGAAGCGGGAACACCTGAATCTTTTAATGTGTTGATCAAGGAAATGCAGAGTCTCGGCCTCGACGTAAAAGTCGGCGGCCAGGCCCCGGCCACTGTCTTTGATAACATGGGTTAATTTTTAAATTGAGAATCATATTTGGAGAATAAATGAACGAACATTCGTGGCGTGAGTTAGTGGGCGAGGAGCGTCCGGTGGGTTTTGATCAAGTCGCAATCGGCGTCGCGTCGAGCGACACGATGCGGTCGTGGAGCAAGGGCGAAGTTAAAAATCCGGAGACGATCAACTACCGGACGTTTAAGCCGGAGAAAGGCGGTCTTTTTTGCGAGCGCATTTTCGGGCCGACGCGGGATTGGGAATGCTCGTGCGGAAAATACAAGCGCATCAAGCACAAAGGCGTGATCTGCGACCGGTGTGGCGTGGAAGTCACACTTGCGCGGGTGCGTCGCGAGCGGATGGGCCACATCGAACTGGCGGTTCCTGTCTCCCACATTTGGTTTTACAAATGCATGCCGTCGCGGTTGGGCCTTATGCTCGATATGAGTGCGCGCCAGCTCGAGCGCGTGATTTATTACGAGGACTACATCGTCATCGACCCGGGCAAGACGCCGTTGCAAAAGGCGCAGCTTCTGAATGAAGTTGAATACCGCGAAGCTCAGGAACAGTACGGCGAGGATTTCGTCGCGGGGATGGGCGCGGAAGCGGTGAAGAAGCTTCTCTCAGAGATCGACCTGAACAAGCTGAACAAGGAGCTCGAGAAGGCGATGGGGGCGACCAAGAGCAAGCAGATTCGCAAGAAGCTCGCTAAGCGCCTCAAGCTCGTTCAAGGATTCCAAAACTCGCATGCGCGGCCGGAGTGGATGATTCTTGAAGTCCTGCCGGTCATCCCGCCTGATTTGCGTCCGCTCGTTCCGTTGGAAGGCGGACGATTTGCGACTTCGGATCTGAATGATCTTTATCGTCGCGTCATCAACCGCAACAATCGTCTCAAGAATTTGCTCCAGCTCAAGACCCCTGACGTCATCATTCGAAACGAAAAGCGCATGTTGCAGGAGGCAGTGGACGCTTTGTTCGACAACGGCCGCCATGGCCGCGCCGTTACCGGCGCTGGCAACCGCCCGCTCAAGTCACTCAGCGACATGCTCAAGGGCAAAGGTGGACGTTTCCGTCAAAATTTACTCGGCAAACGCGTGGATTATTCGGGCCGTTCGGTGATCGTGATCGGACCGGAATTGAAACTGCATCAGTGCGGGTTGCCGAAAAAGATGGCGCTCGTTTTGTTCGAACCGTTCATTATCCGCCGATTGAAAGACCTCGGCTATGTGCACACTGTGCGCAGCGCGAAGAAAATGATCGAGCGCCAGACGCCGGAGGTGTGGGACATTCTGGACGAGGTTACGCGTGGGCATCCGGTTCTGCTCAACCGCGCGCCTACGCTGCACCGATTATCGATCCAGGCTTTCGAGCCCCAACTGATCGAAGGCGAAGCGATCCGCATTCATCCCCTCGTCTGCACCGCTTACAATGCCGACTTTGATGGCGACCAGATGGCGGTGCACGTGCCGCTTTCGGTCGAGGCACAAATGGAAGCACGCATGCTCATGCTCGCCCCGAACAACATTTTCTCACCGTCGAGCGGCAAACCGATCACCACGCCGTCGCAAGACATTACGCTTGGTTGTTATTACATGACGCAGAACCCTCGCGGTTCTAAAAAGGACGGGCATCTCCCTCTATTCGCCGAAGCCGTGGAAGTGGAATTCGCGATGGCGGAAGGCGCAGTTAAGACGCATGACCGCATTCGCTTCAAAAATCCGGATTACGGTCTCCAAACAACTCTCGGAAATGCCGAAGCTAAGATAATCGAGACAACAGCCGGTCGCGTCATTTTCAATCAGATTTGGCCGAAGGAACTTGGCTTCTTCAATAAGCCAGCGGGCAAGAAACAGCTCAGCGACATCATCTGGCGCTGTTATCAGGTCGCCGGCCCTGCTGCCACGGTTGCCACTCTGGATAAACTGAAAGAGCTCGGTTTTACTGAGGCTACTCGAGCCGGAATTTCGATTGGAATTTCGGACATGATTATTCCGAAGGAAAAGCAGACCGAGCTCGAGAACGCTTACAAACAGATCCGGCAGGTCGAGCAGCAATATCGTAAAGGCATCATCACCGACGGCGAACGCTACAACAAGATCATCGATATCTGGACGCACGCGGGCGACGAAATTTCGAGCGTGATGTTCCGCACCCTCGAACACAACGAGAACCGGAAGGAATTGAATCCGGTTTATCTGATGGTTGATTCCGGCGCGCGAGGCAATCGTCAACAGGTTCGACAGCTTGCAGGCATGCGCGGTTTGATGGCGAAGCCGAGCGGCGAAATCATCGAGCGCCCGATTACCTCGAACTTCCGCGAAGGTCTGAGCGTGCTCGAGTATTTCATTTCAACGCACGGCGCCCGCAAAGGTCTGGCCGACACCGCGCTGAAAACCGCGGACTCCGGCTATCTTACCCGCAAACTCGTAGACGCGGCACAGGACGTGATCATCAACGAAGAGGATTGCGGAACGGTCAACGGAATCGTCGTGCGTTCGATTTACGAGGGCGACGAGGAAGTTGTCGATCTTGCTCAGCGAATCATTGGCCGCGTCAGCTGCGAGACGATCGCGGATCCGGTGGAAAAGAAAAAGAAGATCGTCAAGGCCAATCAACTGATTGACGAAAAGATTGCGGCTGACCTTCAGCGCATTGGGGTCGAGAGCTTGAAGATTCGCTCCGTCCTCACCTGCGAATGTGGACGGGGTGTTTGCGCGATGTGCTATGGGCGCAATCTCGCGACCGGACAATTCGTCAAGCTGGGCGAAGCGGTTGGGATCATCGCGGCGCAATCAATTGGCGAACCGGGAACGCAGTTGACGATGCGAACGTTCCATATCGGCGGCACGGCCAGCCAGACATTTAAACAACCGATCATCAAAGCGAAAAACGATGGCACCGTCCGATTCAACGATCTGCGAACAGTGCAGGCACTGGATGGGAGCTGGATTGTGCTGAGCAAGAATGGCTCAATCAGCGTTCACAACGCGGAGGGCCGCGAGCTCGAGCGTTATAACGTTGTTATCGGATCAATGATTTCAAAAGACGACGGCTTGTCGGTCAAGAAAGGGGAAACGTTCGTCCAATGGGACCCGTACAACGTGCCAATTCTCACCGATAAGGGTGGCAAAATCGAATTCCGCGACATGATCGCGGGTGTCACGATCAAGCGCGACGTCGACGAAGCCACCGGTTTGATGGGTACGGTCATTATCGAGCATAAAGAAGATTTGCATCCGCAAATCGTCATCATTGGCGACAAGAAAGAAGTGCTCGCCAGTTATTCGATTCCAGCCGGCGCCCACGTGATTGTCGAGGAAGGACAAAAAATTCGCGCCGGCGCATTGCTGGCGAAGACGCCGCGTAAAGTTGCGAAGACCAAAGACATCACAGGCGGTCTACCCCGCGTGGCCGAATTGTTCGAGGCGCGACGCCCGAAAGATGCGGCCGAGATCGCGAAGATCGATGGGATCGTCGAAATGGGAGGTACCGTGCGCGGCAAGCGCAGGCTCATTCTAAAAGATCCGGAAACCGGTGTCGAGGAAGAGCATCTCATCCCGCTCACGAAACACATTATTGTTTTCAAAGGCGACTTCGTGAAGAAAGGGCAGCAACTCACCGAGGGGCCGATCGTGCCGCATGAGATTCTAGAGGTTTGCGGCCCGCAGGAATTGCAGGAACACCTCGTCAACGAAGTGCAAGAGGTCTACCGGCTGCAAGGCGTCGAGATTAACGACAAACACATCGAGATCATCGTGCGGCAGATGCTGCGAAAGGTAAAAATCACCGATCCAGGCGATACCTCCTTGCTCTGGGGTGACCAGGTGGACAAACTCGATTTTGAAGCGGAGAACCAACGCGTGGTCGACCAGGGCGGCAAACCGGCCGAAGCCACGCCGGTGCTTCTTGGTATTACCAAAGCGTCGCTCGAGACCGACAGCTTTATTTCGGCAGCCTCGTTCCAGGATACAACCCGCGTCCTCACCGAAGCGGCAACGCTTGGCAAGGTCGACAAGCTGCGTGGTTTCAAGGAGAACGTGATTATGGGTCACTTGATTCCGGCTGGCACTGGCTTCCCGCAGCATCGCGAGATTAGGCTCGTGGAGAAAGGCGAGCCCATTGGCGCGCCTGTGCTCGAAGAGGTAGCTGAACTGCAACCGGCTATCGGGTGACATTGGCGTTGGCAGGGATCCGTAGCAGACGCAGGCAGTTAGAGGGATCCAACAAATGGCGTTTCAGAGAAACGCCCTAAAACTCTGATGTCCATCGTCACCAAGACCGGCGACAAGGGCGAAACTTCGCTCATGTACGGGCGGCGCGTACCGAAAAGCGCCCCGCGTGTTGATGCTTACGGCTGCATCGACGAGCTCACCGCCGCCCTCGGCCTGGCGCGCGCAATCTCCGACAAGAAATTTGTCTCAGAGCAAATCTTCGCTGTGCAAAAAGACTTGATCATCATGATGGGCGAGCTCGCCACCGCGCCCCAAGATCGACAACGTTACATCAAAGAGGGATTTGAGCTCACAAGCGCCGCGATGGTCGATCGAATCACTTCGGTGATTGTCGATCTCGAAAAGGACAAATCGCTCTACCCGAAGGATTGGGTGATTCCGGGCGGCAACCCTCTCTCGGCCGCGCTTGATTTCGCCCGCACCACTTGCCGACATGCCGAGCGACATGTCGCAACCTGGATGGCCGATGAAAAAGACTTCAACCCTGAGATTGTGCGCTACCTCAACCGGGTTTCCGATCTTTGTTGGGTTCTGGCGCGCTATTCCGAACGAGGCAAAAAGCGGCGGAAACGTTAACATTCAGGTTGCAGCTGCCGATCTAATGTAGCATCTTCCCCGTCCGCCGTTTCCCCTCGTCGCGGCGCAGTTTTTATGGCCAATACAGTTGAATTAGTGCCTGAGCTTCTCGAAGCCGGCGTGCATTTCGGTCACCAGACCAAGCGCTGGAACCCGAAAATGAAGCCGTTCATATTCGAGCAGCGGAACCAGATCTACATCATCAATCTGGATGAAACGGTGAAGCAGCTCCACCGCGCGACCGAATTTCTCCAGGAAGTGGCGCGACGCGGTGGCAAAATTCTTTTCGTTGGCTGCAAAAAACAGGCGCAGGAAGCGATCAAGGAAGCGGCGCTGGCTTGCGGACAATTTTACGTTAATCAACGCTGGCTCGGTGGCACGTTGACAAATCTAGCAACGATCCGCAAGAGTATCGGCCGGTTGCAATATATCGAGAAGATCGAGCAATCGCCCGAATACAAGAAGATGGGCAAACAGGAGCTTGCGGCTCTCAATCGCGAAGCGGCCAAACTGCGCCGCAATCTCGATGGAATTCTGGAAATGGCGCAATTGCCGGATGCGCTGGTGATCATCGACACGCCGCGCGAGCAAAACGCCGTCAACGAAGCCCGCCGCCTTGGCATTCCCGTGGTCGCGGTTGTCGATACAAACGCGGATCCCGAGATGATCGATTATCCGATCCCGGGAAACGACGATGCCATTCGCGCGATTCGGGTGGTGCTGCAAAAACTTGTCGATGCCATCGTTTCGGCAAGCGGCGAAGCGCGGATTCGCGAGCACGTCGAGATGGCAGGAGTATCCGCTTGAGTTGAGCAACGTTTGCTGCTCGACGTTCAACCTTCAATTTCAATGAAAGCTACGACGGATATCGATCCCCAGTTGGTTAAGCAGCTCCGCGAAAAAACCAACGCGGGGATGATGGACTGCAAACGTGCGCTTGCGGAAGCGGGCGGAGATCTAGCGAAAGCGGAAACGGTTCTGCGAACAAAAGGAATCGCCAGTGCCAGCAAGAAAGCTTTGCGCGTGACAAAAGAGGGGATTGTCGCGTCTTACATTCACCTCCAAGGCAAAGTAGGCGTACTGGTCGAAGTAGACTGCGAGACGGATTTCGTCGCGAAGAATGAGATATTTCGCAGCTTTGTAAAAGATATCACCCTGCACATCGCCGCAGCGCATCCGCTCTATGTAAGTCGGGATGATGTTTCGGGGAAAGTCGTCGAGGCGGAGCGCGCAATTTATGAGGCGCAGGTAAAGGACAAGCCGGCGGCCGTTTCCAGCAAAATTATCGATGGGAAGTTGGACAAATTTTACAGCACGGTTTGCCTGCTCGAGCAGGGCTTCATTAAGAACCCCGACCAAACGATCAAGGATTTACTTAGCGCAAAGATCGCCGAGCTGGGCGAAAACATCGTGATTCGCCGTTTCACCCGTTATCTGGTGGGCGAGCCGCTGCCAAGCGAAGAGTAGGAGTGCTTTTTCCTGGCGACTACGCATCTGCGGCCGCAGGTTCACAACGCTCGCCGTAACCGCTGGCGGAGGCGGCTAATCGGCGGTTAGTTTAAGGCGGATGGGACTCAAAGAATACAAACGAAAGCGCGATTTCCGGCGTACGGCCGAGCCGAAAGGTGGCAAACCGCTACCGAAGAGTGTTAAGGGCGCGTCGCGCTTTGTAATTCAAAAACACGATGCAAGACGCTTGCATTACGATTTCCGGCTGCAAATGGACGGCGTCCTCAAGTCGTGGGCCATTCCGAAGGGACTGCCGTGGAACCAGGGCGAGAAACACCTCGCGGTTGAAGTGGAGGATCATCCGATCGAATACGAAACTTTCGAGGGCGTGATTCCAGAAGGTCAATACGGTGGCGGCACCGTGATGGTTTGGGACCGCGGCAAATATTACATTTATGGCGAGCAGCCGATGAAATCTTTGCGCGAGGGAAAACTTCATCTCGTCCTCGATGGGAAGAAACTAAAAGGCGAGTGGACGCTGGTTCGCATCCGTGGCCGCGACGGCGAAAAAAATCAGTGGCTTATCCTAAAAACCGGTTCGAGCGCAAAACCGATTTCGAGAAAGCTCGAAGATCGGTCGGCTAAGACTGGCCGGACGATGAAACAGATTGCTCGCGATCGGGATTCGGAATGGGAATCGAATCGCGAAGAAAAAGACCCGAGCGCAAAATCGATGTTAAAGGCGCGCATCAAAGCGGCGCTTAAAAAAAAGACGTAGAACGCAACGGCGCCAAAAATGAAGGACGGCGCAGCGCGCCCTCGCTAGCAGAGTCTCTCCCTTCTGGAACGGCGCGCTTCATTGAACCGATGAAGCCGCGGCTGGTAGAAAAACCGCCAACCGAAAGCGATTGGATGTATGAATTAAAATTTGATGGCATCCGCGCGCTTGGGATCAAGGTCGGTAATAAGGTGTCGCTGTTCTCTCGAAACAGGAACAGATTGGACGCACGGTTTCCGGAAATTGCCGGCGCGGTGAAAGTGTTGCCTGTCGACCAATGTGTGATCGATGGGGAGATAGTTGCGCTCGACGACGAAGGCCGCTCGTCGTTTCAGCTGTTGCAAGCGCGCGAAATAGAAGGAAAGAAATCGCCGATTTATTTCTACGTTTTCGACTTGTTGCAACTCAATGGCAAAGATTTGATGTCGCTGCCGCTGGAGGAACGGAAAAAGGTCCTTCAGCAAGTGTGTGCGGACGCGCGAGATCCAATCCGTTTCTCGGGCGAGATTGGTGGCGACGCGCGCGCGTTGCTCAAGGAAGTGAAAAATCGCGGTCTTGAAGGCATTGTCGGCAAAAAACGCCATTCCATTTACGAGCCGGGACGAAGAAGCGGTGCCTGGATTAAACTCAAATGTTTGAACGAGCAGGAATTTGTGATCGGCGGTTATACGCCACCGGGCGGATCGCGTAAACATTTCGGCGCGATCCTCGTCGGCTATTACCAGAATGATAGGCTGATGTTTGCCGGAAAGGTCGGTTCTGGGTTTACGGCCAAGTCGTTGTCGATGCTGCACAAGAAGTTCCGCGACGAGGAGCGCGACGGCTGTCCATTTGTCGATCTTCCATCGAAGCAGGGCGGCCAGTGGGTTCAGTGCATTACGCCCTCGATGATGCGGAAGGTGCATTGGGTGAATCCGTTTTTTGTCGCTGAAATTAAGTTCGCCGAGTGGACTCGGGACGGGAAATTGCGTCAGCCTGTTTTCCTGGGTCTCCGGGAAGACAAGAGTGCCGCCGAGGTCAAACGCGAAGCTGCTTGACGTATCTGCGCGTCAGTGAGCAGTCGCGAATTTAAAAAGAAGCCCGAGTAGCCCGCTGCCCAGGATGACCGGGATCACTTCCCATCTCCAGCGCAGCATTCCGAGAAATGCAACCACGCTGACGGCGAGCGTGAACCAGTCGATGGCGGCGCGACCGGGAAAAAGCGCGTTCAACGCGAACCAGACGGCCAGATTCATGACCACTCCAACGACGGCTGCGGTGATGGCAGAGAGCGCCGTCGCAAGTTTCAAGTTGCCGCGCAATTGCTCGATGTGTGGTCCACCCAGGAAAATCCAGAGAAAACAAGGCGTGAAAGTGGCCCAGGTAGTGACAAGGGCGCCGAGCGTGCCGGCCAAAAGCGGCGATAAACCCTCCGGATGCTGCCACGCGCCGACGAACCCGACGAATTGTAAAACCATGATGAGGGGACCCGGGGTCGTTTCTGCCAGACCCAATCCGTCCATCATTTGGCCCGGCTTCAGCCAACCGTAATGAAAAAGTGCCTGCTGCGTGACGTACGGCAGCACGGCGTAAGCGCCGCCGAAGGTGACGACCGCCGCTTTGCTGAAAAATAATCCTTCGTGAAAAAGTGTGCTTCCCCAACCTTTCCACAAACCGACCGCCACTGTCGGCGCCGCCCACAACGCAACCCAAATTAAAATTAATTTGATCGCGCGTGCCCACGACGGTCGTGCATGCCCGGGCGATTCTGCCGCATCGCTTAGGACCGCGGTTTCAGCCACGTTGTTGTGACTGCCGATGACGTCGAATTTCCTTTTCCAAAATCGGCCGCCGATTAATCCGATGACGCCGGCGCTCAGGATGATGACCGGAAACGGCACCTGAAAAAAGAAGATCGCGACGAAAGCAAGCCCCGCGAGCGCCCACATGATTTCGTTTCGGAGCGCTTTGCGGCCAATGCGAATGACAGCGACGGCGACAATTGCCATGACCGCCGGCTTCAGCCCGTAAAAGATCGCTGCGACCAACGGAACGTTGCCGAAAGCGGCGTAAACGTAACTCAACGTCCAGAGAACGAAGATCGACGGGATCACAAAAAATGCGCCCGCGACAACGCCGCCCCAGGTCTTGTGAAGGAGCCAGCCAACGTAAATGGCGAGTTGCTGCGCTTCCGGGCCGGGCAACAGCATGCAATAGTTCAATGCGTGCAGAAAACGCGATTGGCTGATCCATTTCTTTTTTTCGACAAGCTCCGTTTGCATGATCGCGATCTGGCCGGTCGGTCCGCCGAAAGAAATGAACCCGAGCTTCAGCCAAAAACGGAACGCCTCGGCGAATGTCGGCGCGTGATGTCGATCTTGTCGGGCGATATCGGACGTTTCGTCGTCAGTCATCTAGAGTGAGGGCCGCGTGAATACCTTCGATTCTAATCAAGTCGCTGCGCCTGATTTATCATTTAATTTCGAACAATACTTGGCAGGTATCAGTCAAAAAATAACAAGCATGAAAACGAAAAACGTAATTGTCGCCGCGATAGTCGGCGCCGGACTTGCGTTCGGCGTTGCCGCGCAGGCGCAGAAAAAAGAAAAAGAGGAAAGCATCACTAGCGCCGATGTTCCAGCAGCGGTGCAGAAGGCCGCCGAGAAGTACGCTAAAGGCGGAACAATTGTCCGCTGGGAGAAAGAGGGCGCCAACTACGAAGCCGTTATCGACAAGAATGGCAAACAATGGGGCGTCGAGATGGACGCGAACGGCAAAGTGGTGAGCAAACACGACGAGAGCAAAGAGAACAAGGAAAAGGGCGAGAAGTATTAAAAACTCTACGGCTCTGGAGCGCGCAGTCGCTCCGGAGCCGTGCAAAGACGCGCTTCTGGTCGGCGGGTTGCTCGAGCTCGACTCACCCTGAGAAGAATCCTTCGTCTACTTGTTGCGCCGTGGTGCCGGCGCTTCGTTTAGAAGGCAGCGCGCCGCGTTGAGACAGACGGCCGCTCTGCTCGGAATGGAAAGGTCGGCTCGACGCCTTCGGTTCAAATACTGCCGCTTTGTTTATCGCGGTGCAACGGCGCGGCAATCAAGCAACGGAAATTCGTTGTTATCGGATCAAATAGTCTGCCGGGTTTTTCCAATCACTCATCAGCTTTTGCGGCGAGCGGCGATGGGCTTCCCTGGAACATCGCGAGTAATGCCGGCAACACGATAAGCACTAGCGGCAGGGAAAAAATCAACCCTGCAATAATCGCAATTGCCAGCGGCTGCTGCATTGCCGAACCCTGACCGATTCCCAGCGCGAGCGGCAATAAAGCCAAAATGGCTGCGAAAGTTGTCATCGCGATAGGCCGCATGCGATTGATGCCGGCCAGGACAAAGCGGTCATCGCTTGGCGGAAGGTCGCGGAACTCCGAGTAATAAAAAATCGCGATCTCGGTCACGATGCCGACGATCATGGTCATGCCCATGCGCGAAGTGACATTGAACTCGGTGCCGGTGACCCAAAGGCCAAGAAAGACTCCGGCGACTGCAAACAGCGGAATAAGCAACATGGCAAAGGCGACCCGAAAATTTTCATAAAGGAAGAGCAGGAGCAGAAAGACGAGAATGATCGCGGCCAGCAAAATGACGGTTAGCCCGCGGAAGGCGATCTGCTGTTGTTCGTAAAGTCCGCCAAAAGTGTAGAGAACGTTGTTCGGAATCGCTCCAGAATTTGCAAGTTTCCTTTTCACATCGCTCACTGTCGATCCGAGATCGCGCCCGCTGATGCGGGCCGTCACTGCAATCATCCTTTTGAGGTCGTCGCGCATGATTTCGGGTTGACCGCTCAACGGAGTAAGAGTGGCCACGCGCTTGAGGGGAAACAGGTGCCCGTCGGGCGCGCGCAAGAGAAGATTGTCGATGTTGCGCATAGTTTCCCGAGCGTCGCGCGGAATCCAGACGCGCACACCGATCAATTTTGGCCCCTGCTGGATGTGAGTGGTGACATTGCCGGTCAAAAAATCGTTGAGCGATTTGGTGACCGCTTCCGGGTCCATCCCTTCGAGGGCCACTTTAACACGATCGACTTGGATGTTGAGCCCGTCACCCGCCGGTACGATGCCGTTTTTCACTTCGACGACGCCGCGAACTTTCGAAATCGTGTCTGCCACCCGCGGCGCAAGCGTGCGCAACAGCTGGTCGTCATCCGAGAAGAGTTTGATTTCGATCGGCTGCGGCACGCTGGTAAGATCGCCGATCAAATCTTCCATCAGCTGCAAAGTCTCGATTTGAAGACCGGGAATGTGTTTTTCGATCCCGGTCCGGACATCATCCATTACTTCCTCGATCCCGCGGCGCGGCAATGGTTTTAAACGAATGAAAAAGTCGCCGGTGTTCGCTTCAGTGACGCCACCGCCGAGCTGCAATCCAGTCCGGCGTGAATAGGTTTGCACTTCCGGAGTCTCTTGCAGAAGCGATTCCACCTGGCGAAGAAGGCGATCGGTTTCCGCGAGCGAGGTACCGGTCGGCGAAATGTAATCGAGAATGAAACCGCCCTCGTCCATCGCGGGCATGAATCCGGAGCCCACGTTCTTGAATGCGATGAAGCCAAGCAATAGAAGCGGAATCAAAAAGACGATTGCGAACCGGGGCTGGCGGAGCAGCCGTTTCATCTGCTGGCGATAAACTTCGTGCACGCGGCGCGTGAAAGGGCCGCGCTCTTCGATCGCAGCGTCTTTTCTTTTAAGCAATCTCGCGCACAGGATTGGCACAGCCAGCCACGCCACAACAAATGAAATGGCGAGACTCGCCGCCATTGTTAGAGAGAGAGCTTTGAAAAACGCGCCGGTGACGCCGGTAAGAAACGCCAATGGTGTAAAAATAATGATCGTGGCCGCGGATGAGCCGGCCAGCGGATTGGTGAATTCGCTCGCAGCGCCCAGCACGCGCGAATGCGGATCGCTTTCGCGCGCGCCGCGTACGCGACGAACGATGTGCTCAACCATTACAATCGCATCGTCAATAATGAGTCCGACGGCAGCCGCCATCCCACCGAGCGTCATAATGTTGAAACTCATTTTGAGCACGAAAAGGAGCAGGATTGTGGCGGCAAGCACGGCAGGAACCGTCAAGATCGCGATCAAGGTAACTTTCCAGTCGCGCAGAAAAACAAGCAGAACGAATGCGGCGAGGACAATCCCGATGAGAACCGCATCGCGCATGCTATGTTCAGAAGCGATGATAAGATCGCTTTGATCGTACCAATCGGCGATTTGGACTCCGTCAGGAATTTGTTTCCTTATCTCGCGCAACCTCGCCTTGATGCCGCCCGCGATTTCGACGGTATTTCCAGACGGCTGCTGATAAACTTGAAAGAGAACGGCGTCGTGACCGTCGGCGGTCACGCGGATCCATTGCGGCTCGGACGAATGTTCCACGGTGGCCACGTCGTCGAGCAAGACCACGCCGTCCGGTGTCGAGCGCAAGACGGTGTGCTCGATCTGTTCGAACTTTTGGAAACGTGTGTCCGAAACGACCAGGTAAAGTTTGTCGTATTGCTCAAGACGCCCCACCGCGACGAGAACGTTCGAGGCCGAAAGCGCAGCGGCCACCTCCGCCAGCGTCATCTTGAATGACTGCAATTTGTCCGGATCGACGTTGACTCTGTATTCCTCAACGCGACCGCCTTGGACGGCGACACGAGCGACTCCTTGAACGGTGGAAAGCGCGGGACGTAACGTATAAAGCGCGAGATCGCGCAGCTCCACAAGTGAATGCGAATCAGACGTCAGGCTATAGGCAATCACCGGAAAGACGGTCGGATCCATGCGTTCGACTTCGAACGACGTGCCGGACGGCAGGCTCGGCAGAATTTTATTTACCTGCGATTGGCACTGGAGCATGGCCGAGACCATGTCTTCGCCCCAGCTGAAATTGACAGAGATTTCCGCTGTGCCTCGACTGGTTGTCGATCTTACACCGCGGACCCCAGGGATGGCGCGCACCGCTTCCTCAACGGGCGTAGTTATTTCCACAGTCATCTGTTCGGCCGGTCGGTCACCGGCATCGAGTGTAATCCGGACTCGCGGGAAGCTGACCTGCGGGAAAAGCGCAACCGGCAGGGAAAAACTTGCGACCGCGCCGGCTAACGCTAGCGCGCCGAGCAAGAACAAAATGGAACGCGCATGGCTGTGCGCCCACGCGGTGAAGCTCATTTCTTTATTTCCACAGCCATACCGTCTTCCAGCTCGTAATTACCCACGGTCACGACCGGCTCACCTTCGTGGAGATCTTCAGCGATGACCTGCACTTCTTTGGAATTCTCCGCGCCGATCTTAACGGTGTGCCTCACTGCGCGATTATTTGTCACCGCGAACAGTTCGTATTCGCGGGACTCGTTAGGCAAGACTGCGGACCGCGGCACGACTAGCGCGTCGTTTTCCGTGCGTTGAATCTCGCCGCGCACGTAACCGTCCAGTAGCAGCTTCGTTCCTTCCGGCAGCGCCACGTACACATCGACCAGTCGTGTAGCCGGATCGACGCGCCGCGTTACGAGTCGGATGGAGCCTTCGACCGCGCGAGCGTTTGGCTCATTGACCGGGAAAATCGTGATTGGGGCCCCGTTTTGCGCGGCCGAAAGATCTTCCGGTTCCGCGCCGAGCTTCACCTCGATTTCATTTTCAGCAACGATCTCAATCAACGGACTGCCCGGGGCGACGATCTGACCGTCCTGTGCATCCACCTTGGCAATTACGCCGGCCAGCTCTGCGTGGATACGATTATCACCGCCAGCGCCGGCACGTTGCAAAGCGGTGAGCTGCGCGTCCGCGTCCCGCGCCGTCTTTTCCGCCGCGCTCAAGTCCTGATTTGTCCCGAGCCTCAGATTAAAACGCTCCTGGGTTTGCTTGAGTTCCTTCCGGGCGGCCTCGGCGGCATTCTTCGCCTGTTGGAATTGCAGTTGTGCTGCCGGGCTCGGCTCGAGTTCGGTTAGAGGCTCGTTCTCTTGCACAAATTGACCGGGTGCGACGAGAATGTGCCGGACGCGCGTTTCGAAGGCCACCGAAACCGAATGCGTTTTACCGGGCTGCGCGACCACACTTCCATAAGCAATCACTTTTTCAGTGATCGTTTTCCGTTCCACTTTTGCGACCTGCACCTGCGCGACAGCACCGCCGGCCTTGACTTCCTTCCCAACACCAAATCGCTCCACAAGCCAGACGAGCGCAGCGACGATAATTATCGCGATTGCAACAACGATGATTCGCTTTTTGTTCATCTTGCCTTGAGCGTCCTATTCGAGGGCAGGAAACGACCGGAAGCAATCTCGACCGCGGTCTGGGCGTCGAGCAATTGTTCCTCCAGCTTGAGCAGTTGAATTCTCTTTTGCAGCAGGTTGTTCCGCGCGGTGTAATAACTTAACACGTCCGCATTGCCTTGTTCGCGCGCTTTCTCGGCGGAATCGACCAGTCGCTCGAGCACGGGCAAGGCTTCCTGTGCGGCGGCTACTTGTCGATCTAACGCGCGAATGTCGGCGATGGCCACGGCAATGTCGGAACGCGCTTCGAATACGCGCTGGTTGTATTCATCGAGAAGCTTCTGCCGCGTCGCCCGCTCAATCGCAATCGCGCCCTGGTTCCGGTCGAAAATTGGCACATCGATCGCAATGTTGAACCCATCGGTGTGCACGTTCGTCGTGTCGCTCGCGCGCACGAACGCCACCGACATCTTTGGAAACTGCGCGAGGATGGCCGCGCGCGCCATGGCATCCTGGCTTTCGTAACCTTTGCGCAAACCGAGCAGATCAAGCCGGCGCGACTCAATGTTCATAAGCAGATCGCTTTCATCGGGTGGATCGAGGTAAGTGGGCAGCATAAGACCGGTGCGCAAACGGACTGTCGTTTCCGGTTCAACGCCGAGCATCTTATTCAAACCCAGCCGCTGGCGCTCGAAATCTTGTTCGAGCGAAAGCATGATCGCACGCGAATCTTGACTCGACGCTTCGGCCGCCGCGAGATCGAGCACGGTTTTCTCATGCGCCTCCAATGCTTTGCGCATCGCATCTGTGCTTTCCTGTAAACCCCGATTTGCTTCGCGCGCTTGCCTTGTCTGAGCACCGAGCGCGACCACGCGATAAACAGCGATGCGCGCATTTTCAGCGACCTGCCATTCTTGCCACGCTATATCGAGATCGACCGAGGCAAGGTTTTTTCGAGCTGCCGTTTGCTTTGGTAAGAACGGAATGAGCGCAGTGAATTCCCAGCCGGCACTGAAGCTGTAGGCTGTGCTGGTACCGGCGGTATTGCCACCGGTTACCAAGTCACGCGCATAGGAGACAGCCACATTCGGCAGAATTCCAGCCTGGATTAATTGCGCGACCGCCAGCCCGCGGCGATCCCTAATGGAGCGCAACGCCGGATTCGAATAAAGCGCGACTGCTGCAGCTTCATCCGGGCCGATTCCAGTGCTAGGATCTAATGGAAGTGGGCCAAGCGGGAGATGTTCAAAGTGCGTTGCGGGAATCCTCACCCGCGCTTCTTCTGCGGTACCCGATCGCGTTTCCAACTGCGCTCGTGCGACCGCGATCGCGACTGCGAAATTAAGGAAACAACCTAAAGAGATTTGGAACCTGATCGGAACGAGTCGCATTGGCGACGACGAGTATCGCTGAAAAGAACCTTACACGCGACTTCACGTTAAGTAATTTCGTTTGTGAAAAGGACTAGCGGCGTTTGCGTCCCAATGATCTTGCTCTATCTCGTGATCCGACGTCGGTGAAGGTTTGCTGCGCGCCGCGCAGAATTGTGGCGGCCCCATACCAGAACCACGGGCTCACGTCGCGAGATTAGCTCGCAAAGTTCGAACGTCCACGTCTAACATTCCGTTTCGCCCTCATGAAATGGATTACGCGCGAGAAAATCAAAGTCGATCGCGTCGCTTGTCCGTGGTTGATCCGGAAGTTTGTCGATCCGGAAGCGGATTTTGTTTTTCTTCCGCGCGATACCGACTGGGCGAAGATCGATAATGGAATCGTTTTCGACGTGCCGAACTGCGAGCTCGGCCATCACGGCGAAGATGTCTCGTTCAACTCGATTTTGAAAAGATACAATCTCGGCGATCCCGCACTGGTCTTGTTGGGTGAGATCGTGCGTGCGGCCGATTCGCGTCCGAAAAATCCGCACCCAGCTGGCGAGGGCTTGCGCTGGATCGCGGGAGGATTTGGCGCGCTTGGTTTGAGCGATCACGAAATTCTGGAGCGCGAATTCATCGTTTACGACGCGCTTTACGCGGAATGCAAACGCCACCTCCACCGAGCGTAAATCCTGGGCGTAGGTTCGCGGATTTTCTCGCCCTTAAACGCAATCTTCTAATCCTTCTCGTCGCGATTTTTGTGATCGGCGCGGGCGAGGAGCTCTGGATGCGTTTTGTGCCGAAATATCTGCAAGCGCTTGGGGCGACGGTTTTTATCATCGGTCTTTACGACGCGCTTCGCACACTGCTCGGGGCACTATACGCTTATCCCGGTGGCGTTCTTGTCGATCTTTGGGGACATCGCCGCGCGTTTATCATTTTCAATTTGGTCTCTATCGGCGGTTACGTGCTGGTGCTGCTTATTCCGTATTGGGGCGCCGTCATCGCAGGCATGTTTCTCTTTCTTTCCTGGACTTGCTTTTCGCTGCCCGCGACGTTTTCGCTGGTCGGCGCAACGCTGGCTGCGGACCGCCTCTCGATGGGCATTGGCACACAATCAGTGATCAAGCGTTTGCCAATCATGATCGCGCCGATTTTCGGCGGAATGTTGATCGACCACTTCGGAATCATTCCAGGGGTCCGCATCGCGCTCATCGTCTCGATTCTGCTTTCGATTGCCACGATTTTCGTGCAACGCCAACTGCCCGAGGAACCGAAGCAGCAAGTTGTGGCCGAAGATCGGTGGAGTTTTTGGCGGAGCTTGCGCGAGTTCGACGGCCCGATGAGACGATTGCTCTTAAGCGACATTATGATCCGCTTTTGCGAACGCGTTCCCTACGCCTGGGTTGTGATCTTCGCGATGGATTACGTCGGCGTGAGTGGGCAACAGGTTGGCCTGCTCACGACGGTGGAGATGCTGGCGGCCACCTTGTGCATCATTCCCGCGGCCTATTTCGCCGATCGGCACGGCCGCGAGCCGTTCGTGATCGTGACATTCATCATGTTCACATTCTTCCCGATTAGCTTGCTCCTATCGCGAAGTTTTTCCGCGCTGGTCATCGCGTTCGCCATTCGCGGTTTCAAAGAATTCGGAGACACCTCGCGCAAAGCGCTCATCATCGGATACTGCGAGCCACAGCGGTGCGGGCAGATGGTTGGCACCTATTACCTGGTTCGCGATCTGATTGTTAGCACCGGTGCCATCCTCGGCGCGTATCTGTGGAAGCTTGGTCCGAGACTGAATTTTCTCGGCGCCGCAGCGCTCGGCGCCATCGGAACGATTTATTATGTGAAAACGATTCGCCAGAGCCGACAATCATCCCTCGAAGATTTAAAGAAAGAATTGGCAAGCTCTCGGTCCGTTCGGGACCAAACTAATTTACGATAACTATCGAACTGGAGAGCATGTTTCGGCCCGGGCCCGACCACCACCTTTACTCGACATGATAACAATTCGAATCGCTGCCGCGCTCTGTTTCCTGGCCGTCGCGCTCGGAGCGTTTGGCGCGCACTGGCTAAGATCGACGATCGAAAGCCACCGTATGCTTGATGTCTGGAACAAGGCCGTGCTTTATCATTTCATTCACGCGATCGCGCTCTTCGTGATCGCGCTTTACGGCGCGGCCAATCGCGGCGCCTGGTGGTTGCTCTTGGCCGGCATCTTTCTTTTCAGCGGAAGTTTGTACACGATGGCGTTGACGAATATCCGCTGGCTCGGCGCCATCACACCGCTGGGCGGTCTTTGCTTTCTCATGGGCTGGGCTTGGCTTGTCATTGCGCCGAAACTGTAGAGGCCCTTGTGCTAAGCGCCTCATTTTTGATTTCGCGGTTGACACAACCGCCCCACAAAGCGGGCTTCCATCCACCCTTGCTCGCCATGTATAATCGACCCGATGGATGTTGAAGCGTTACGCGCGGTCCCGCTTTTCGCATCGCTCGATCCCGACGCCGCGGTCAAGTTGTCGACGTTTTTGTCGGTCGAGGATTATTCGCGGTCAACCGTCGTCTTTCAAGCGGGTGACCCCGGCGACGCGATGTATTTGCTCGATTTGGGCAAGGTGCGAATCAGCATCACCGACGCCGATGGGCAGACGGTGACGCTGGCCGACCTCGCCGCGGGAGATTTTTTCGGCGAGATGTCGATGCTTGATGGCCATGGTCGATCGGCCGACGCAACCGTGATGGAGGACGCGCGGTTGGCCAAGCTGACCCGCCACGATTTTCTTTCCTTCATGGAGAGCGATCCACGCATCGCGCTCGAAATGCTCACGGCTATAACGCGCCGCTTGCGCCGCACGGATGATCTCTTGCGGCACCGCGTCTCGCGCAATCTGAATGAAGAAGAGGAGGCGCGCTTTACCCTGGCTGACCGTGCGGCAGACAAAATCGCCGAGTTTGGCGGAAGTTGGAAATTCATCATTGCCTTCGTCATCTTTCTCAATTTGTGGATACTGCTGAACACCTGGGTGCTCCTGGGTAAGGGCTTCGATCCCTATCCCTACCTGCTGCTCAGTACCGCGCTCAACATGGTCGCGGCATTGCAGGCGCCCATCATCATGATGTCGCAAAACCGGCAGGCGCAAAAAGATCGGCTGCGTGCCAACCTCGATTATCAGCTCAACCTAAAAAACGAGCTGCTCTTGAGCGACATTATCCACCGGTTGGACGAGCTAAAGAAGAAGATACGCGACTAGCGGGAGTCGCTGGCGAGATCGACCCAAGTGTGGCAGCTTGCCGCCGTTTCTGGCGGCGGGAACGTTTTGACGATCTGACGAGGTCCGCCGCTGGGGACACGGACAGTTACAACAGAGGCAGCGGCATGACGACGCTTGTCGCACTGGCTGCATCTTGGTATGTTTCCGCGCGAGACGCCGATGTTAAAGACCTTGCTCGAGACGCAGAAAGCGGCCGTCACGGTGGTCGTGTTTGTCGCGACGTTTTTCGTCGCGTTAACCATCGGCCGATTTCTGAAACGGCGCGCGGGCGTGCCGCTCGGCACTTTGTTCAGGCTCTTTTGCCTGATGCTCGCCTTTTACGCGGCCCTCGCGGCTTACGAAGTGCACGCCCCGTGGCGCAATCATATCGGCGCCGCCGTCGTCCTTTTGAGCACTGCGCTCGTTGTCGCGCTGGTCAATCGCTACGTTTGGGACCTCTATTTTGAAAAGCGCAGGCAGACGCCGATCCCGCACTTTTTGCGCGAAGTCGCCGCTCTGCTCGTTTTTCTGATTGCGCTCCTGATTGTGCTCAGTGTCGGTTATCACGCTGAGCGGGAGCTGAAGGGGCTGCTCGCTGGCTCGGGCGTCATTGCCATCATTTTCGGTCTGGCCGGGCAAAATCTTCTCGGCGGCATCATTGCCGGGATGTCGTTGCAAATCAATCGGCCTTACAAAGTGGGCGACTGGCTGCAGGTGGGCGAGCGGTTCGCCGAAGTCATGGAGATCAACTGGCGGTCCACCCGTTTGCGCACCAACGACAACATCTACCTCGACATTCCGAACAACGAGATCGTCCGCCAGACGATCGTTAACTTGCATTACCCGACCGAGCTCCACGCCATCCGCATTCGCGTCGGCGCCGACTACAATGTGCCCCCAAACCGTGTAAAAGATGCGCTCGCCCGCGCCGCCTCCAGCGCGAAGAATGTCCTTGCCGATCCTCCTGTGAAAGTTTTCCTGGTCGATTTTGGCGAAAGCTCGATGACCTACGAGATCAAGTTCTACATGGGCAATCACGCCCGTATCAACGAGACCAACGACGCCGTACGGACGAATGTTTGGTACGAGTTGAAACGGCAACGAATCACTATTCCCTTCCCGATTCGCACCCTTCAACTCGACCGGCGCAAGCCGTTAACCGGCGGCGAAGATCACCAGGAAGCGCGCGCCATTTTGCGCGGCGAACCGCTCTTCGATTGTCTCTCCGAGGCGCAAATCGAAAATCTGGTCAGGCAATCGAGTCTCAATCATTTCGGGCGCGGTGAGCGAGTGATCGAAGAAGGCGCCGAAGGCGATTCCATGTTTATTCTCCTCCGAGGCGCGGCCCGGGTGTCCATCTCAAAAAATGGATCGGCAATTCCTGTGGCCACTTTGCGCTCAGGCGATTGTTTTGGTGAAATGTCGCTGCTCACTGGCGAAAAACGCAGCGCGACCGTACGCGCGGAGGGCGACTGTTACGTCATGGAGATCGGTAAAGAGGTGATGGGCGAAATCATTCGCGACTCGCCCGATTGCCTCCGTCAACTGAGCGAGATTCTGGCCAGACGAAGAATGGAAACCGAAGGCATTCTCAAAGAGGCATCCGTGACCGGCGAAGACCGGGCCGCCAAGCAACGCGAATATAGCGCTACCTTCCTGCGGCGCCTGAAAACATTCTTCGCGCTGTAGAGTTTTGGGGTGATCGATAGGCGCCGTTGCCGTGCACTGGGTTGAGGCCAAATAGGCTTTGCCAGGGCGGCAAATCTTCATAGAGTCGTGCGCTTTATTGCGAACCTCATGACGCTTCTTGCTTTAAATTTGCTCAGTTCCGGCGTGCGATTGTCGATGTTGTGCGCAGTCGTCGGGCTGGCATTTGCCTTTTTTCTGATCGCGGCTGTCATTCGCAAATCGGCCGGAAACGAACGGATGCGGCAGATTTCGGCGGCGGTGCAGGAAGGCGCGAAGGCCTATTTGAATCGGCAGGTCATGACGATCAGCATGATCGCGGTCGTCATTTTCATTTTGCTTTTCGTCTTTAAAGATCGCCCGACGGCGATCGGATTTGTAGTCGGTGCGTTTTGTTCGCTTGCGGCCGGCTACATTGGGATGCGCATTGCCGTGATCGCCAATGTGCGCACGACGCAGGCGGCAAGCCAATCGCGCACGGCGGCATTGCGGATCGCCTTCAACGGCGGTGCAGTGACCGGTTTGCTGGTCGTTGGGCTCGCGCTGCTGGCGGTGTCGATCTTTTATACGGTGGCCGGGAAGGTGGTTGGACATGATCTCGCGGTGCGGAGTCTTGTCGGCCTGGCGCTGGGCGGAAGCTTGATTAGCGTCTTTGCGCGGCTGGGCGGCGGCATTTATACCAAGGCCGCGGATGTAGGCGCCGATCTCGTGGGCAAGATCGAGCAAGGCTTCGAGGAGGATGATCCGCGTAATCCGGCAACGATTGCTGACAACGTTGGCGATAACGTGGGCGACTGCGCGGGCATGGCGGCCGACGTTTTTGAAACGTACGCGGTGAGCTTGATCGGCGTGATTCTCGTCGGCGCGTTGACCATTGTCGGAAATCCTGCCGCAATAGTTTATCCGTTCGTGCTCGGCGGTATTTCCGTCCTGGGCGCGATCTGTGGCGTGTTGTTCGTGAATATGGCCCGGGGCAAACCTGCGGCCGTTCTGATGGGCGCGGTGCTGACCAGCGCGATTGTCTCCGCGATTTTATTTTGGCCGGCCACGCACTGCCTGTTTCCAACGGGCCTAACCATTGGCGGACTTCCGCGGTCACCGACTCAACTTTATTTTGCTTCGCTGATCGGACTGATCATGACCGCGGTCGTGGTCGCGATCACAAATTATTACACATCGATGCGCTACCGGCCGGTCCAGAAAATCGCCCATGCCTCTGAGACCGGACACGCGACGAACATCATCGCCGGACTGGCCGTCGGACAGCATGCGACCGCATTGCCAGTAGGTTTTATCGGCATTGCCATCCTACTAAGCTTTCATTTCGCTGGCCTCTACGGAATCGCGATTGCGGTGATGTCGATGTTGTCCATGGCTGGCATCATCATCTCTCTCGATTCATTCGGACCGATCACGGACAACGCGGGCGGCATCGCGGTCATGAGCAATTTGCCGAAAGAAATCCGCGCGGTCACGGATGAGCTCGACGCCGTCGGCAACACGATGAAAGCGGTGACCAAAGGTTACGCGATTGCATCGGCCGGCTTGGCGGCGCTCGTTCTCTTCGGGTCGTACGTGGAAGAATTGCGCAACCATGTCACCGCGCGCGGCGAAGTCTTTTCGTTCCAATTCTCGCTCACCGAACCGAAAGTCATCATCGGACTCTTCCTGGGCGGATTGCTACCGTTCATTTTTACCGCGTTCAGCATGGACGCGGTGGGCAAAGCTGCTGGCGCGGTGGTACGCGAAGTACGCCGGCAATTGAAGGCGAAACCGGGAATCCTGACTGGGCAAGACATGCCGGATTACGCCACTTGTGTAGACATTGTGACCAAGGCCGCGCTGCGCGAAATGATTGTACCAGCACTCTTGCCTTTGGTCTTTGTAATCGCGGTCGCAGTCATTAAGCCGCTCGGCCCTGTGGTGCTCGGTGGTTTGCTCGTCGGGACAATTGTGACCGGGTTGTTTGTCGCGATTGCGATGACATCTGGAGGCGGCGCCTGGGACAACGCGAAGAAGTTTATTGAAGAAGGAAACCTTGGCGGCAAGGGATCGTTTGCCCATGCCGCGGCGGTGACCGGAGATACGGTTGGCGACCCTTACAAGGATACGGCTGGCCCGGCGATCAATCCGATGATCAAAGTCGTGAACATTGTTGCGATCTTGATCATTCCGATTTTCTTTTGAGGCTGTAGCCGCCTCGCTCTGTCGAGGCGAAGACAGCGACAGCGATGCCATCGCTATATCCCTACCGTAAAAATTAGCGCGAGAGTTTTGCCTGATCTGATATAAGATCGACAATCGACAAGATCGAGATGGAACAGAGTCACGATTTTCGGATTGTGTCGGCGGAGCAAACTGGCGGACGACCGCACAGTCTGGCCAAGCCGGATCCTGGGGCTACGCCATTCAAGATTGTGGTCGATCCGAAAGTGCGGATGGATCTGCGGAGAGCGCTGATCGACCTAATCGACTATCATGACGAAGCGCTGGCTGACCATTTTGCAGAAGGCAAACTGACGCTCGACTCCTACAAGGAATACGTCGAGCTGTTCGCCCGCAGCTTGAAAGAAACGATGGAGAGCCGTGAGGGCGTTTCCTATTTGCTGCGCTCAGTCGGTTTCGACATTCCCGCGCACGAAATTAATTTGCAACCGGAATTGCGCTGGAAAAAAGGACCGGCGCCGTTCGGGGTAAGCTTGCTGTAATCCTGGATCTCTTTTTGGCATCGGATGGAGACTCCTCGATCCGTCGGCAAAGCTAGAAGCGTTATCTCGCTTCTTGAGTCGCCTGAGTCAGCTCGATCAGTGCGCGCTCCTGGGGGCTCAGTCGATCCAGCGGAATGGCTGCAATCATCTCGCGCGCGGCGTCGTTTTGATCGTTGGCCAAAAGCGCAGCCGCGTAAACGGCCCGCCAGGCTGGTGGCGTCCGGTTCCATTCGATCGGTGGCGCATTCGCCGGCGTTTTAAACTGGGCAAGCGCCGAACCGGGATCGTGTTGCCGAAGATAACCAAGTGCCGCGGTGACACGGAATGAGAGCCGGTCCGGATATTTTTCGACAAATCTTTTCGCAACAGCCAGATTTTTTTCCACATCCTCACCCAAGAGCAAATTCAGATAAACAACCTGGTCGGCAGCGTTCGGATCGTCCGGCGCAAGGGCGGAGATTTTCTCCGCGGCCGAACGTTGCGTCGAAGGCTCGCCAATTCTTTGGCTCACCCGCTCGGTGCCGTGATAAGCAAAGGAAGCTTGTTCGGGAAATCTCGCCAGTTGTTCGTAAGCCTTGAGTGCGGCGGCCGAGGCATGGCTTTGCTCGGCAAAATTTGCGACGAAGCGCAGCTTGAAGGGATCGCTCGCAGCGAGCGAGATCGCGTGGTTCCAATGAATCTCAGCATCGAGGATGGCATTACGCTCCTGCGCCGCGCGCGCGCGAAAACTCTCGATTACGGAGGGATCCAGCGTCACCTGTGAACGATTCAGCACATTGTCGATGGCCTCCCAGCGCTGCAAGCTTGCGAGCGCGTCGAGGCGCGCGAGGAGGAGCGCGTTGTTCTTAAAAGCACGATTGATCGAGAACAAGGAAAGAACGAGTTCAGGCTGCTGGTGCGCGTTCAACCATCGTGCCACCTCGAGAAGCTCCTCGGTTCGCCCTTCCCGCCAATGATCAATTGTTTCCTCGAAAATGCGCGCAGTATCATTCGGTTGAAGTTGAATCCGCATATCGGCTGCCAGCAAATCGTCGATGATGTTTTTTGGAGTCAAAGCTGCGAGGGCTTGCAACAATTTGTTTCGCTCATCCGTGGACAGCTCGGGCGCCCGGGCTAACGCTTCAATCGAGGCCTTTTTGTAGCTACCCTCGGTGTTCGCATTCTCCCAGAGAATCTTGCGCGCCTCAGCCCGGTCGGCAGAACGAGTTGATTCGGCGAGTAACTCAGCGAGCTGAAAACGCGGCGCGTCATCGTTTGGTGCGCGCTTGACAGCTAGCCGGGCGAACTCCACCGCCTTCGCCGTTTCACCGATCGTTCGAGAATATCGCGCCGCAAGCTGGAGAGTTTTTGTGTCAGGCTCGCTCTGCAAAAGTGCGCCGATGACTTTTTCCGCAATATTGAATTGGCTCGCTTTGAGGAGAAGATCGGCGTAGTCCTGTCGATCTTGGACGGTAGACTGGGGGAGCTTGACGACCTGCTCCCAAAGATCTACGGCCTCGGGGCGATTAGCCCGAGAAGCAAGACGGGCAGCGCCGAGCAATCCGCGGTAGCCAAGTGGATCCAATTGCAGCGCCGCGCGATATTTCTCGGCGGCCTCATTCCATTTTCCAGCTTGGACGAGCGCCGCGCCATTGGCGGCAAATTGCTCCGCGCGGTTCGCCTTGAGCCAGTGATAGGTACGCTTTGCCCCGAACACGAGGAACAAAAGCGCAACAAGAACGGCACTCCCCCAGATCGCGCGTATTCTTTGTGACCGTCGACCGTTCTCCTTCCGCCGCGGGGTTGGTTTCAGCCCTTTTTCAATCATTAGCTCTTATTTATATTGAAAGACGGAGCGCAAAAGCGCCACCGCTATCTCGTCTGCTGGCGAAGTTCCGTCTGAAATCACTGCACAGGCGACAATCTCTGTGGCCGAGCGGCGCTTGCCTTCCAAGTGGAGCGAGGCTGGTGGAATCGTAGCGCCAAAAACCTGAGCCGCCTGGTATTCGAGCGGCACCGGCTCGCCATTTCGCCAGACGCCCCAAAGCTCGAGCGCATAGAAATTCCCGCGCCGGAAGCGGAAAAGGTGGCACCGAATCGTGCGGCCATCGATGGTAACATCGAGCGGTTCAGGAGCGGCGACTTGCGTCCACCCGATGCCGGGCATGCAAATATCGGGGCGGTGCACCAGCACGAAACGATTCCAGGCTGACGGTTTCCAAAAAAAATGAAAGCAATCCGCAGCGCCGCCCGGGAGTTCTGCACTTTGATGCCGAATGAATTCGGCCTTGGTTGGGCGGAGTTCGTTCCAAATCTCGCGCGGAAGATGAAGAAGCTGGTTGGAATTGTCGATCTTCGCGACAAAGAAAGGCGACGTTTGGGTTTGGTCTTGCGCTTCCAGTTTCGCGTAAAGCCCGCGCGCGCAGAGGATCCCGGCAACAAGACTCAACGCTAAAACGCAAAATATCGGTGACGCCGGCGTCATCATCCGGTGGAGTACGTATCGGGCGCGTCCGGCAATTTCGCGGATCGACAATGAGAAACGGCAGGCCGGCCGCGGCGCGAGAAGCTTTCCCGCAATCCAGATTCCCAAGATCAACGCGGTGATCGCGAGGTTGCCGATGAAATCGTGAACGCGATCGAGAGAATCAAGCCCGTGCCATTCGGCCTCCAGCGCCAGCGCAAGCGTGCGCGCAAGATTTGTGGCAAGGGCCAGGACAACGGCAAGCAGGAGTTGAGCGACGCGGCGCGCGGGGCGCAGCAAAAACCATTCGCCCATGGCCAGGCCAAACATGATGCCGGCCTGCATTGAGCGCACGCCGCTGCAAGCTTCGCTGATCCCAACCAGACCCGAACGCAGCGCGATGGCAGCACCGGAGGTTTGTGCCTCGATTCCGAACCAATGCAGCAATTCGGTGACCGTTGCGGCGACCCAGCCCATCAAGGCGCTGACAATCGGTTGTTCGAAACGAGGCGGCCACGGCACCGCCGTAAGAAAAAATAGAACAGGAAAAAGTTCGCTCCGAGCCAGGGCGGAGCCGCCTCGAAGGTAGGTAATGACAATAGTCGATATTACAGCGAGTAAGCAGATCGCCCAAAGGACGATCATCGGATGCCACATTTGCTCGCGGGAGTATTCGAGCAGAAACACAACCGTGCCAAAACTGAGTGCAACCGGTACCTGCCACCAAATCGACATCGGCTCTTGCGGGGGGGCCGATTCCGGCTCTGCGCGGCTCATGCGCAGATAACGCCGCAGCGCAAACCCTATTGCCAGAACCGGGACGACCCAGCCATAGGAATAGTTCGGATTTCCCTGCCAATGCTCCGCACTGCTCCAGATCGCCCAAAACCAAAGTCCGGCGACGAATAACGCCGGCCACGGGAAAATCTGAAGACGGTGGCCTGCCGCCGCGGTCGCCTGAAAATTCATCGCAAGGCGAGCATAAGACACGGTTCCACGATCGCACCAGGAGACAGCGGCAAAAATTTGGATCGAACCAAGATTTTCATTGACCCGGCAGAGCGTTCTGGGTAACAATCGGGCCTCAAACTTCAGGAAATTATGGGAAAAAAATACTTTCTGGGCGTGCTTGCACTGGTAGCAAGTATCCTCGCGGCGCGCGCCGACATCATCCCGACGCTGTCGTCCGTAGCGCCGACCATCGGCGGTTTTACCTGGAACTACTCGTCCAATGTAACGGTGGACGAGACAATTAACCATGGTGATTTCTTCACGATCTACGATTTCGGCGCATTTAGCCTGGGATCAAACACTCAGCCTGCAGGCTGGACGTTTTCCTCATCGCTCCTGGGCACAACACCCTCCCGAGTCTTGCCCACAGATAATCCGAGCATCTTGAACCTTACCTGGACCTACACCGGGACGACGCCGATTATTGGTTCCGCCGCGCTCGGCATTTTCTCGGTCGTCGCCAGCATTGATCAGCTCCGGACCTCAGACTTCGCTGCCGAGGCGACGCGGACCAGTGGACCGAATGCGGGCTCAAAGGTGGACAACATTGGAGCCATCTCCGTGCCTGTGCCTGAGATGTCCGCTCTGCTCCCAATCCTGAGTGTCTGTAGCGCGGGCTTGCTCTCCTTGCTGCCATCGTTCCTCCGCAGGCGGCACGCCGGCTAAAAGACCCAATTTCTGTTTCCCTGAGAGCCGCCGCGGCATCTTGCGCGGCGGCTTTCTTTTAATCTTCTGCAATCTGCCTGAAATAAATTGACCAAGCCTAACGAACATGGCTTGGCTCATTGCAAAAACTCTTGGTTTCGTCACCATTGCGTGACAAACTCGGCGCCACTCATTTATGTCCAATGCGTCGGCACCCTCGGCGCGCCTGAAACTTTGGGGCGTGCGCGGTTCCATTCCGGTTCCCGGGCCGGCCACCGTCCGTTACGGTGGTAACACCAGCTGTGTGGAAGTTCGCGCGGACGACGAGCTCATCATTCTGGACGCCGGATCGGGAATTCGATCGCTTGGGATCGCCTTGGAAAACGAATTCGGGTCCCGACCAATCGATATCACCCTGTTAATCACGCACGCCCATTGGGACCACATCCAGGGTTTCCCGTTTTTTGTTCCTTCCTATAACGACAAGAACCAAATTCGAATTTTCGGCTACGACGGAACCGACGCCGGATTGCGTGAAATCTTAAAGTGCCAGATGGCAACACCATTTTTCCCTGTTGCCCTCTACGATCTTCCCGGAAAGATCGACATCAAAAAACTTGAGACAATGGAGTTTCAACGTCGGCAAGGTGAAAGTGCGTTCTAAATTTATGAACCATCCTGGCGCTTGCGTTGGATATCGCCTTTTTACTAGCGCCGGCTCGGTTGCTTACCTGCCAGACAACGAAACCTACGACGCCTTCAGGCTGCACTCGGCCAAGTCTGAGTTGTTGAGTCCGGAGCAAACCCGAAAGACGGCAGAAGACGAGCGAGCCAGTCTAATCAAGTTTTTGCACGGCTCAGATGTCTTGATTCTCGATACTCAATACACGGACGAGGAGTATCAGTCTCACGTCGGCTGGGGCCACGGTTCGCTCAGCAGCCGCCGTTTCGCTTGCGCTTGATGCCGACGTTCGCAAGCTCGTCCTTTTTCATCACGACCCGAACCACGACGACGCAACCATCGATGCAATGCTCGAAAATGCCCGGAAACTTACTGCAAAAAGCGGGAGTCATCTTGAAGTCGAAGCCGCGCGTGAAGGTGTGGAACTTACGCTGCGCTAAGCGGATGGGCAGGCAGGGATTTCTTGATCTGGCGCGCTTGCGGATGCGCGAAATCCGGCTTTAGCTTTTCGCTCGCGCATTGCCTCGTGGTGTAATGGTAGCACCAGAGATTCTGGATCTCTTTGTCTAGGTTCGAGTCCTAGCGAGGCAGCCAATACTTGCGCATCAAGCACTTACGCGATCCTGGGCGGCTCAAAACGCGTTAGTCAGAACAGGAGTCAAAACAAGTCCACCGATTTCAGCAGTGTTTAGTAACCACGCTACAAAATCGATTTCAAAAAATGAAGCGCCGTTCGGCGCGTGCCGATTGAAAGCGATAACCGCGGCGTATCCGCGTTTCGAGAAACTCGCTTCGACTGCGCCGAAGTAATAGGTGAAACTGTCGCTCTGCCAAATCCGGCTGATCAACGTATTGCTGGCACCTCTGCCACTGCCGATGCGAATCTCGACCGAGCGAAAGCTTTCGCGATTTTCCGCGCAGTTGATTGCCTAATCTTTTTCCGCGAAAACAGGCTCGACACCGGGCGCTTCAAAGGCTTTCCAGCCTCAATGATGCGGCCTTATTTCAAGTACGTTCACGGCAAATAGAGGTTCGCTCAAAACCTTTGGAGTGGACTAAATAACCTGACTGATTGTCTCGACGACCTAAGGCGTGAAGTTGGGAAAAGACGTGTTTTAGCCTAGGAATCCGAGGTTCGGATTCGCGAATCGACCGATATTGGGAAAGACCGTGGGCAGATCCGAGGTGGCAACACCGAACCACGACGCCATTGTGGCAGAAAATTCGTCTACTGAGGTGGTTGGGATCCAGCGCCCTTGTCCCATATCGTCGGGGCCGTCAACCGCGAGGGTCGGAAATGTTCCGTACAACTTTCCGCCCTGGACCCCGCCGCCTAAAACTAGCTGATGATTGCCCCAGCCATGATCTGACCCGACAGAGCCATTGCACCGGAAAGTGCGACCGAAATCTGACGCCGTGAAAGTCGTAACCTGCTGGTCGACGCCCATCTCGACGGTGGCTGAATAAAATGCGTTCAGCGCCCGGCTGAGTTCAGTGAGCAAGTTGGACTGCGCGTTAAGTTGATCGCCATGCGTATCGTAGCCTTGAACCGCGCAGAAGAAGATCTGTCGCTGCATACCGAGATAGGTTCTGGCGCCAATCAATTTTGCGACCATGTTTAGTTGTTTACCAAGATCCGTGAATGGAAAGGTCGTCTGGAGAGCCGGAACACTGGCCAGCGCAACGGTCAGCAAATCATTTTCGGCGATCGAGCGCGTCACCGTATCAGCGTAGGCCTGCTCGAACAGGTTGTTATGGGGCTGCGCGAGCAAGTCTTTAAATGCTTGCAGCCGAACGGTCGCACCTCCGCTAGGACCAACGAGAGGGATGGTGCCACTCGGAGAAATCCGATACGGGATCACCGTGTTTCCCACTTCGAACATATTCGTGCCGGCGATCGAGATGGTGAGCGAAAGCTGGGAGCTGCTGTTAAGCGAATTGAGCAGGTCCGCAGTGCGGCCACCCCATCCGCTGGGCGATGGCTGGTCGGAAACCGACGTTTGCCACTGCAGTGATTGATCGGCGTGGGAACCAAGGTTGAGCGGGACCGCGGCGCCGCCAGAGAGATACTGCGTTTTGGTGATCGGTCCTACGAGCGTGCCGACATTGGCGACCATTGCGAGTTTTCCCTGGTTAAACAGCGACTGCAGCTCAGGCAAATTCGGGTGGAAGCCGAAGTCGCGGCCGTCGCCGCTCGGGAGCGTAAGCGGAAGGAGCGACAACCGTGGAATCGCAAGGTTGCCGCGCGCCGCGGCATAAGATGCGTAGCCGGTCGCGTCGTGTGGGATAATCACATTGTTCGCGTCGTTCCCGCCGTAGAGAAAAACGCAAACGAGCGCCTTGTAATCGGTCGCACCCAGAATGGTCGCGGCACTTAATTTGCGCAAGTCCCAGATGGTACCGAGCAACCCGGAAGCTGTGAGTGCTGCGCAAGTGGCCTGGCGAATGAAGGTGCGGCGGGTCGGTGAATACATAGTTATTTGTCGATGACAAATTCGGGCGAGTTGATCACAAGGTAGATCGCCATCCTGGCGCGCCCCGCTGCAGGTGTCGCCGGAACCTGCGTAACGGCATTGATCAAAGTGTTGCGCATTGCAGATGACATGTTGCCGGCCATAAGCAACGAGTTCAGATGATCCACCAGCTGCGTTGGGTCCGCCGCCAGGGTCTGGTCGTAAGACAAATTTAAGGTAATTCCGCTTTGCCCGTTGATGATCCCGTTCAGATAATTCGCGATCGTCGTGACAGTCGTTTCAGTCGTGATCTGAAACTCCGGACTGTCCAATCCCGCTTGGGCGATCGCGCCAGGCACTTGGTAGTCGGGCAAAAAGAAATTAAACACCGTCGGCGAGTTCATCGGCTCCTCACCAAGCAACGCATCTGCGAGTCGGATGGAAAAATTTCCGTCGCGCGTTGAGGCGTTAAAGGCTCTTAGAAGATTCGTTACGCGTAAAACCGGCTCGCGTTCATGGCCAGCTCCCGGGTCGATCTTGGCGGCCCCGCGTGCGTCGTAATCCGTGAGGATCGCTCGAACCACCGCTTGCAAATCGCCGCGGACGCCCTGGCCATTGTCATTGAAGACGGAAGCAACTCGATAAACGTAGCCCGAGCTTGGATTGCTGGTAACCAAGCGCTGGATTAGCGCTCTGCAGAAAAACGGGCCGACGTTCGGATGGTTAAAGATCGTATCAAGAGCTATCTGCAGATCCTGATCGGCCGTTTGGCCGGCCGGAATCAAAACGTTGCTCAGGATCTGCTTCGCGTCAGGCGAGTGATGGCTCGCCACGTTAACCATTGGATCACGCCAATCGGGAGTCGCTTTTCTTGAGAAGACCGGCGTGCCTGCTTGCGCATACGTCCAGCCGGTGAAGACGGCGGCCAGTCCCATCACAGCGCCCTGATTGTAAGTGGCGATCGGGAACCCGTTCGAATCGAGCGTCAGGCTGCCATCAAGATTGAGATTATAGAGGCCGATCGAAAAGAGCTGCATGATTTCACGTGCGTAATTTTCGTCAGGCTGCTGGCCCGTTGTCGGATCTCCCTTATCGCTTAGCAGCATGTTGAGGTATGACCCCATCGCCGGGTTCAGCGTGACGTCCTGTAATAGCTGCCGGAAGTTTCCGAATGCGTCGTTCACCAACACGTCCATGTAGGTGGGCAGAGCGCCGGGTTTATCGCCCAGCGATCCAGGTCTTCGAGAGACGACAAAGAATTCGCTCAAGGCGAAGGCAACGCGCTGCCTCAACTGGTCCGGGGCAGAGATGGCGTAGGTCCACCAAGCTTCCTCTGTTTGCTGGAACGTTAGCGGATTGACGCCGGTCGCGTCGACAAAGGCGATGTGCGAAGAAATCGGCGCAGTGAATTGTTCGTTCAGGAATGCGTCGAATCCTTCATTCTGGTACTTGTGAGATCAGCGCGTCATTGGCACCAAAAGTCGCTTGGGACAGAAAGCGACCGGCATCCTGGGACGTGGGGGTTCCGGAAGCGAGCGGAGGAGGAGGCGTTGGGACGGGAGCCGTTTGTGCACCGACGAACGCGGGCGAAGCGAGGACAAGCGTCCACCTTAAAAGCGTCGATATGTAGGGTTTAGGCATATCTTCATTTCCACGCTTTCAGTTACGCGGACACGCCTTCCATTCGGTAAGCTTACCATAGACCAACGCTTATCTTACTAAATTATTTTCAAATGTAAGAGCTTATAAATAAGCAACTTACATACAGGCATTTTTTATAATGCCAAACAAACTGACGTTTCAACTAAGCTGTAAAATGTAAGCTATTCCGACAAAAGTGGGTAATTATATACTATGCGACATATTCCTTGGAATGTCCGCTCGCGTCCGCGAACAGTCCGCGGAACAATTTGGGCTTTTCATTTTTTTCCAGGGCCCGTTACCTCGATACCCGCTAGCATGCGGTCTGTCGCGAGGCTTAGCTATCTGGGGCTTTTCACCGATTTTCGGACAATCACCCCCGCGCGACAAATGAGTCGCGCTCTCTGGTGCTGGTGTCATGATTTTCTAGACGTTTGGCGTCCGTTTTTGTAAGCTATTCATTTTTCGACACCAAGTTACACGATGATAATCGCTGAAAAACGGGGCGTGCTTCTTGCTGAACCGTGCAAGCTTAACGAGAGAACCCGGACAATGAAAAACAAAGACCAAGGCCAGCGTTCAAAGGGCTCGCGCGATTGGCTTGGACAGCGGAGAACTCTGCCTGAAAAATCATGTTTGTTAATGCGCGAACAAATCTGAGGTGTGCGAAATTCGGGGCCGGGAGGCTCTCAGCGATTTAAGCTCGGGATCGTAAGAATTTGGCCTTACGAAATCGCATTTGTGCGGCTTTTCGATGTAGAGACAAACGAACTACCAGCTCGGAGCAATCTGCGCCCAAGTCCGATTCCCTGGAATCGGACCCACCCCAGATCAATCTGACGCGGCATTCTCACAATGACCTCAACGACTCGCACCCATCTCGACGAACTGGAGAACCAGAGCATCTTTATTTTTCGCGAGGCCTATCACGCTTTTAAGAAGATCGCCATGCCGTGGTCGATGGGAAAGGATTCGAATGTTCTGGTCTGGCTGGCGCGCAAAGCTTTCTTCGGGCGCGTGCCGTTTCCAGTCTTGCACATCGACACCACCTACGAATTTCCCGAGATGCTCGAGTTCCGTGATTGGGCCACGAAGCATCACAACCTGAATCTAATCGTGAAGATCAACACCGAAGCGCGCGAACGCGGCATCGGCTACGAAACGCACGATCCAGTGACGGTGACGCACGAGCTGAAAACCGTCGCGCTCCAACGAGTGCTAGCCGAATACAAGTGGGACGCGTTGATTACCGGAATCCGCCGCGACGAAGACCCGACCCGTGCCAAGGAGAGATATTTTTCACCGCGGAACGCGCAATTTGAATGGGACTACAAGGATCAACCGCCGGAGTTCTGGGGACAATTCGCCGCTACCGCCGCAAAAGGCGAGCACGTGCGCGTGCAACCGTTGCTCGATTGGACCGAGGTGGAGATTTGGCGCTACATCCAGCGCGAGAATATTCCAATTCCAAAAATGTATTTCGCCCGTAACGGAAAGCGATTTCGTTCTTTAGGCTGCATGCCCATTACGCTCCCGATTACGAGCACCGCATCGACAATCGACGAGATTATTGTCGAGCTCGAAGCGACGAAGACGACCGAACGCGCAGGCCGGGCCCAAGACCATTACGAACGCAATGCGATGCAGAAACTAAGAGCCAAGGGTTTTTTGTGAAAACCGGAAAGCGGACACCGGAAACCGGAAAGAAATCGTGGGAAGCGACGAATTTCGAAAGCGAACATTCGAATTCGGAATCCGCTGTGTGCGGCTCGTCGAAACATTGCCGAAGACAATGACGGCGCAAACAATCGGAAAGCAATTGCTTCGCGCAGGCACGTCAGTCGGTGCGAATTACCGGGCAGCCATACGTGGACGCTCGCGGGCTGATTTTCTCTCAAGAATGGGATCGTCGAAGAAGAATGCGACGAATCACTTCATTTGGATCGATGTGCTGGTAGAGCTTGGTTTCGTCTCGCAAAAGCGTGTTCAAGAATTGCGCAAGGAAGCAAACGAGATAATTGCGATCGCCGTTTCGTCGATCAAAACGGCTAGAAGGAATTCTAAAGCGTAACTCCATGTCGAAATCGAAATCGCATTCGCAATCTTCCTCTCCGGTTTCCGGTAGCCGATTTCCGGTTTCTTCAGCGGCTCCGCCGCTGAAAATAGTTTTCGTTGGCCACGTTGATCACGGCAAGTCCACGCTGATTGGCCGTATTCTGCACGACACCGATTCATTGCCTGACGGCAAGATCGAGCTCGTGAAAAAGGCGTGCGCGGCGGAAGGAATGGAATTTGAGTTCGCGTTTCTGCTCGATGCGCTGCTGGAAGAGCAAAAGCAGAACGTCACGATCGATACAACCGAGATCCGGTTCCAGACAGAGCGACGCAGGTACGTCATCATCGACGCACCCGGTCACAAAGAGTTTTTGAAGAATATGATCACCGGTGCATCCCGCGCGGATGCGGCCGTCCTCGTGATCGCGGCAAATGAAGGAGTGCGCGAACAGAGCCGGCGTCACGCGTATCTGCTGGGCCTGCTTGGGATCAAACAGTTGATCGTCATCGTCAACAAAATGGATCTCGCCGATTTCTCCGAGAAACGTTTTCAAGAGATCGAGGCCGATTACCGGACGTTTCTTGTCGATCTTTCGCTTGAAGCGCGCGCCTTTGTTCCAGCTTCAGCGAAAAGCGGAGAAAACGTCGCGAGCGCGAGCAAGAAAATGAAATGGTATCGCGGCCCGAGCGTTCTCGAAGCGTTCGACCTGTTGGAGCCGCCAAAGCAAGATGTCGATTTGCCGTTGCGGTTTTGCGTGCAGGATGTTTATCGCTTCGACGACCGGCGCATCATCGCCGGCCGGGTTGAGACGGGAAAATTGAGGGTGGGGGACGAGCTCGTGTTTTCTCCGGCGAACAAAACGTCGAAAGTCCAGTCGATCGAGGGCTGGAACGTGGCCGGCAATGGAACAGCAATCGCCGGCGATTCGATTGGGATCACGTTAACGGAGCAAATCTTTGTCGAGCGCGGCTACGTGGCGTCACATCAAACCGACACTCCGGTCGAGACGAATCGTTTTCGGGCCGATCTTTTCTGGATTGCGCGACAACCCTTGCACGTGGGCCATGTTTGCGGCCTTCGTCTCGCTACCCAGGAAGTGAAATGCGAAGTCGTTTCCATTGAGCAAGTAATGGATTCGTCAACACTCGATGCGAAGATCGACAAACGCGAACAGCTAGAACGCAATGAAGTAGGTCAGCTCACGATTCAGACGCGCGGCCCGCTCGTGATCGACAACCATGATCGCATTCCGAAGCTGGGGCGTTTTGTGATCGTGGACGACGATGCCATTTGCGGCGGCGGCACCATCTTCGGCGGCGTTTACACAGACCGCACCGTGGCGAAGAGCAAAAACATTTTCTGGACCGAAGGCAAGATCACGGCGCTGGCCCGGGCCGCGCGGAGCGGACATCGCGGTGCGGTCGTTTGGCTGACCGGTTTGTCCGGCGCGGGAAAATCGACCATCGCCCAGGCGCTCGAGCGCGAACTTTTCAAGCGCGGCATGCATACTTACGTGCTCGATGGCGATAACGTCCGTCACGGTCTCAATTCCAATCTAGGGTTTTCACCGGAAGATCGGGTGGAAAATATTCGCCGGGTGAGCGAAGTGGCGAAACTGATGGCGGATTCGGGCGTCGTCGCCATCACCGCATTCATTTCGCCCTACCGAATGGATCGGCGCCGGGCCCGCGAGATTGCGCTCGAGGGCAAGGCCGAGTTTCTGGAAGTGTTTGTCGATGCCCCGCTCGAAGTTTGCGAAGCACGCGATCCAAAAAATCTCTACAAAAAGGCGCGTGCGGGTGAGATCAGAGATTTTACCGGAATCGACGCGCCCTACGAACCGCCCGAGGGTCCGGAGATTATAGTGCACACTGGCCGGCAAACGGTGGACGAGTCGGTCGCCACGCTTCTTGAACAGTTGTTGCCGCGTTTGAAAGCGGAGAAGACAGCTTAACAAGGCGGAATGGCACCATTTCAGCTTTGAGGCTGTGGATTTAAGGCGCACACCTCTCGGGACTTATTAAGTTTTACTTGGGTTTTCACGTTTTTGCTTGACCAAAGGGGCTCGAATATCGTTCTAATAGCTACGGGTAATTATAGCGAACTAGGAGATATCAGGCGATCTCCTACACAAGAGAATAAAACAAAGAAGGATGGACGGTTTTGTCCCAAAAAACGGGCGATCAACCAAGGGCGGCAGCTTGCTCTCAAACGGTCGCAGGGCGGGATTAGCAGATATTTTTCTGCGCCATTTTTCACGGCAAGAATTTGCGGCGATCGCAGAACCCGCTACCAATCGAAGCGCCAACGCAACGCTGCCGTTAAGTCGCGATGGATCGAGCGGTCCGGCTTTATTCACGAAAGCGTCTGATCGGGCGACGCCTGCCCGTGCCACCGAAGTTAGCGCAGCTCCCCTTGAGATTCCTCGTTGGAAACGAATTCTGGACGTCACCTGTATCCTGCTGACTTTACCCTGTTGGTTGCCGCTCATGATTTTGATCATGGCAGCGGTTCGGTTCACTTCGGCAGGACCCGTTTTCTACCGCCAGGAACGCGTCGGGTATCGAGGGAAACGTTTCATGATTTTCAAATTCCGAACAATGCACGTTGGCGCCGACACTAAAACACATGAGGAATATTTCGCGTATCTCATGCGCGCTGATTGTCCGATGGTAAAACTGGATGCCAAGGGCGATTCGCGCCTTATTGCCTGCGGACGCTTTCTTCGCGCCAGCGGCTTGGATGAATTGCCGCAGATTTTTAACGTCCTTCGGGGAGAAATGAGTTTGGTCGGTCCGCGTCCATGTCTTCCTAATGAATTTCGGCGTTATAGAAGGTACCAACAAAAGCGATTTAATGCCCCGCCCGGCCTCACTGGTTATTGGCAGGTCAATGGCAAGAACAAGACGACCTTCAAGAAAATGATCGCCATGGACATATTTTATGCACGCAATATGTCGGTCGGGCTTGATCTGAGGATCATATTGAAAACGGTCCCGGTTTTGATATGGCAAGCCCTCGAATCTCGTGTCGAGTCGCGCCGGGAATCGCGCCTAAAATCTACTCAGCAGGCAGTTCCGATGACCGAGAGCCTCAACGGAGAAATGAAGAAAATATGAGAAAGCCGATCTCAGTGGGAATAATCGGCTACGGATATTGGGGGCCGCTCCTTGTCCGCAATTTTAGAAGTCTGGCCGACTGTACTGTGAAGGCCGTATGCGACACGAGCGAAGCGCGTTTGAAGCACTTAAAGGGATTATATCCGGATGTCGACTGCGTAACAGACTATCAACGTTTCATCAACGATCCCAGCCTGAATGCGATCGTTATCGCGACGCCCGTGAAGTATCACCATCCATTGGCCAAGGCCAGCCTATCGGCGGGTAAGCATACATTCATCGAAAAACCGATGGCTTCGTCCTCCGCCGAATGTGAGGAGCTAATCGAGATTGCGGACTCCAAAGGCGTCGTCTTGATGGTCGACCACACGTTCCTCTACTCATCTCCGGTGCAGAAGATTGTTGAGATCGTCGAGGCCGGAGACATCGGAGACATCCGCTACATTAATTCCCGCCGCCTTAATTTGGGCTTGTTTCAAAAAGACATTAATGTCGCTTGGGATCTCGCTCCGCATGATATTTCGATTATCCTCCATATTCTCGGCGAGTTCCCTGTCACGGTGAATTGCCAGGGAAATGCTCATGTCACCCCGCACGTCGAGGACGTGACCAATATGTCGTTGAATTTTCGGCACAAGCGGTTTGCCACGATCCAGAGCAGCTGGCTCGAGCCGAGAAAGATCCGCGAGATGACCATTGTTGGGACGCGCCGAATGATCGTCTACGACGACCTGCAGACCCACGAAAAGATCAAAGTCTATGACGTTCGCGTGGAGCGCCCTCCGCACTATGATACCTTTGCTGAGTTTCAGGTACTCGTATCACTATGGAGACAGCTACATTCCCCATATTCATCAAGAAGAGCCGCTGAGAACGGTTTGTCAGCACTTTAGTGATTGCGTCAACACGGGCAATCTGCCTTTGAGCGGGGGCCGGGAAGGGCTTGAGCTCGTCCGAATTTTGGAAGCTGCTTCGATTTCGCTTAAGGCGAATGGCGCTCCCGTAACCTTCTCGCGACAGGATAAAGTAGTTTTGCCCTCCGAACTGGAACAAGCCGAGAAGGTTCTACATGTCAAAGCGTTCGGTGGATGAGTCGCGAACCGGCTGTTCATCAGCTCATCGCCCTTGACACAACGCCGGCCGCGGCGCCGAGACGGAGAACGTAATGTTGCCAGAGGCTCCTCCGCGGATTGTGGAAGCCTCGTCAAAAAATGCATATTCGCGTACCATTTCTCGATCTTAACGCTCACCATGCAAGTCTGCGTGGGGAGTTTGAACGTGTCATCGGCGAGGTGATTGACAGCGCCGCTTTTGCCGGGGGCCCTTTTGTTGAAAAATTCGAACAGGAGTTTGCGTCTTTTTGCGGCTGCGACCACGCCGTTGGTGTTGGCAGCGGAACCGAAGCGCTCTGGCTTTCGCTTTTGGCCTGTGGCATCGGTCCCGGTGATGAAGTCATAACTGTACCGAATACCTTCCTGGCCACGGCCGAGGCGATTACTTATTGTGGAGCTCGGCCGGTGTTTGTCGATGTCGATGAGCGCACTTACACGATGGACCCGGCCGGGCTCGAAGAAGCGCGTAGCTCTCGAACCAAGGCCATTATTCCGGTTCATCTATTCGGTCAACCGGCAGACATGGGTCCGATTCTAGAATTCGCCCGTAAACACGGGCTTTTCGTGATCGAGGATGCCGCCCAGGCTCACGGAGCCAAATACAACGGCCGAAAGGCCGGCACGCTTGGAGACGCTGGCTGCTTCAGTTTTTACCCGGGCAAGAATTTGGGCGCGTTTGGTGAAGCGGGAGCCATCGTGACAAACAGCTCTGACCTGCAAGAAAAAATCCGCATCCTTCGGGACCACGGACAGGCCCGCAAATACCGGCACACTATGATTGGTTGGAACTGCCGGATGGATGGCATTCAGGCTGCTGTGCTCGGCGTCAAGCTTCAACATCTTGAAAACGGGAATTCACTCCGGCGCGCCCACGCTGGGCGGTACAATGAAGCATTCGCGGAGGTGGACGAAGTTATGGCCCCGATCGAGGCGCCTTACGCCCGGCACGTTTATCACATCTACGCCATCCGCGTTCAGGAAAGGGATGCGGTCATGTGGTTTCTAAAGGAAAAAGGCATTCAGTGTGGAGTCCATTACCCGATCCCGGTCCATCTCCAAATAGCTTACCGAAGCCTTGGATATAAGAAGGGAGATCTGCCGAAGTCGGAACAGATGGCTTTGGAATTTATTTCGCTTCCTATGTTTCCGGAGCTCACTGAAGCGCAAGTCAATATCGTCGCGCTGGCCGTTAAAGAGGCCATTCTAACTGGTGCGATGGTTTGAAGACGGCTTGTAAGTTGCCTGCTCTCTCGACTCGAGCGTCCGTTGCGGTGCAAGACCGGAACTGGAGAAGTGCAGAGTTCGCCTCGGGTCGAGCTATCGGCCGATTCCATGTTAACGGCCGACCTCGCCCTTCCGTCGCTGAGATGAGAATCATTGATCCTCTGGGCGATCCCAGTTGGGACCAGATTGTTCTTTCGCATCGTAACCACGATTTCTTCCACCGCTCTGCCTGGGCCAAAGTGCTTTGGAAGACTTATGGGCATAAGCCCGTCTACATTCGCTTTTGCCGGGACGGCGAATTGGCAGCCCTGATTCCACTAATGGAGGTCGCGAGCCCCTTTACCGGGCGACGGGGCATCTCGCTTCCATTCAGCGATTTCTGCCGGCCATTGGTTTTCGATGAATGGGGACAAGAGCCGCTGGTTCCACAACTCCTGGAGCTGGGTCGTCAGCGAAAGTGGCGGTATCTCGAACTCCGGGCCGGGCGAGAGAACGAGAACTTTCCTGCGTCTAGTGAAAGATACTACGGCCACAAGCTTGATCTAACCGGAGGCATAGAAAACCTGTTCGCCCGGTTCAAAGATCCTGTTCGCCGTGCGATTCGGAAGGCAGAGAAAAGCGGATTAAATGTCGAAGCAACCAGGTACCGAGAGGCGATGGTGGATTTCTACCGGCTCCACGTTCGAACTCGGAGGCGACACGGCCTTCCGCCTCAACCATTATCGTTCTTCCTCAATATTCACGAGGAGGTCGTCAAAGCCGATCTCGGTTTTGTTATTGTCGGCAAACTCGAAACCAGGCCGGTTGCCGCCGCAATATTCTTTTACTCTGGGGAAGCAGCTCTGTTTAAATTCGGTGCTTCCGACGAGAGAACTCAGGAGATCCGAGGGAACAATCTCGTCATGTGGGAAGCTATGAAACGGCTAGTGGAAAAGGGCCTGAAAACACTGCATTTCGGCAGAACAGCGGTCACCGACGCCGGCCTGCGAAGATTCAAACTTTCCTGGGGAACGGACGAAGAGATGATTGAGTATTTTCGATTTGCTCTTGGACCGGGTATGTGCGTAAATAGTTATCGCAACGCTTCCGAATTTCGCAATCAGCTTTTTCGCAGATTGCCGCTGGCGATCAATCGTCTGGCGGGCACATTAATTTATCCGCATCTCGACTAGGCGTACATCAATATGGCAGAACCACCTTCACAGGCACTGATTAAAAGAGACGACCTTGCACTTTCCAGAGTGCGAACGCCACGGCCGGCGGTACACGATTCGAGCGCCTCAACCCTGAGCCGAAACGATATTCTCTTTGCCCTCTTCAAACACCAGAAGAAGATCCTCCTCGGCACTCTTGCCGGTTTGGCAGTGGCGGTGGCGGTTTTCTTTTTCTTCCCGCCTGTCTACGAATCAGACGCGAAGTTGCTGGTGCGCTATCTCGTTGAAAGGAGTACGGTCGACGCGCCTGTCGACAGTCCGCGAAGTACTGGCGGTTATGCGCCAACCACGGATACCGTTATCGGCTCCGAAATCGAAATTCTCAGCAGTTGGGATTTGGCCGTCCAGACGGCGGAGGCCGTCGGTGTTAAGCGCGTGCTTCCGCACGCCAAGGGTACGCCTACGAAAGAGGCCGCTGCGGGCACAATAGCTTCCGGACTCACCCTCACCACTAAGAAGGGGAGCAACATCATTTTTGCTTCTTACAGGAATCGCGATCCAGAACTTGCCACGCTTGTGCTAAGCGAGCTCGTAAACCGATATTTCAACAAGCATCTTGAAGTTCACCGGTCGGCCGGAGCATTTGATTTTGTAACCCAGCAAACCGATCAAGTTCGCGCTCGGCTCAACCAGACCGAAGATGCATTAAAAGAGCTCAAAGAGAAGACAGGTATTGTGTCGCTGGATGATGCCACCAAGAATTTAGGTGGCGAGGCTACGAAGACAGAAGAGCAATTCCATTTGGCCGAGGCGGAGCTGGCCGAGCAACAAGCACGGGTCCGGCAAATTAGCGGTTTGCCTCCGAACACAGAGACTGTACCAGGGAACTCAAAAGCGGCAGGCGATCAAAACTCCGAAAAGTCCGCGTCGCCGGCTCCTGCCAAGCCCGAGGCATCTGCCGAAGTCGTTCAACAGTATCAGGTCCTGATTTCGGGCTTGCAAAAGCTGCGTCAGTCACAGTTGGACTTATTTGCCAAGTACACCCCAGAAAGCCAAATTGCAAAGGCGAACCAGGCGGAGATCGACGAGGTCGAAACTCAGCGTCGAAACTTGGAAAAGAAATATCCCGACCTGCCCACAAAAGTTGCTCCGGTCGGCTCATCCAAAAGTAAGGAACTCGATCTGCCCTCTGAACTTGCCCGGCTGGCCGGGTTACAGGCAAAGAAGGATGCTCTTGCTTCTCGGCTCCGCGATACCAATGGGCGGATCCTGCAATTGTCCCAACTCGGGCCGCAGATCGCTGACCTGGAGCGGCAGAAGGATATGCAAGAGTCCAATTATAAATATTTCGAGCAAACCCTCGAGAAAGCGCGGGTCGACGAAGCTCTTGACCCGTCCAAGATCCCGAATATTAGCGCTGTGCAAAGGCCTTCGCCGCCCATTCTTGTTACCGACCTGCGCAACAAGATCATGCTGGCAGCGGCGGTAGGAGGGTTAGCAGCGACAGTGGGGTTTGCCTTGCTTAAGGAACTGTTCTTAACCCAAACGCTTCGGCGCCCAGTTGAGGTCGAGAAATTCGTCGGACTTAGTCCCTTAGTGTCGATTCCCTATAACTCCGGGCCTAATGCGGCCGTAGCTTCCAAGGGAAACGGGAAAGTTGATGCGATTGTTCCGAAAGCGCAGTCAAAGAATGTCGCGCCTTGGGATATTAATCACTTTATCCGGCCCTATGCGGAGGCGGTCCGCGACCGTCTGGGTCTCTACTTCGAACTTCATAATTTGACCCACAAACCGAAGCTTGTGGGCGTTGCTGGGTTCTCGAAAGCGGCGGGAACATCTACTTTCGCCGCTGGGCTGGCGGCAGCTCTCTCAGAAACCAACGACGGCAAAGTTCTTCTCGTCGACGTCAGCCTCGGGCCCGATCAGGTTCATCCGTTTTTCAAAGGAAAGCCAGCCTATCCTCTGAACGCCGCTCTTAAACCAAATGGCCCCATCGACGCCGCGGCGGAGAATCTCTATCTGGCTAGGGTGGGTGGCTCTCCAAACGCGGGTCCGGCACAGCTCGGTCTGAAGAAATTCTTCGACTTGATGCCAAACCTGAAAGCGAGCGACTTCGACTACATCATTTTTGACATGCCTTCTCTACACCAAACAAGCCCGACCTGGGGCATGGCCGCTTTCATGGATAAGGTTCTGCTTGTCGTTGAGGCCGAAGAGAATACTCGCGATGCTGTCAAGCGCGGTTATCGGAGGTTGGTGACCGAGCGAGACAATGTTTCAGTCGTATTCAACAAGGCCCATTCATACGGTCCGAGGTCGCTGGAGCTGGAAACCTGATAGAAGATCTCAACTCTCTGCTGCGCACAGTTTAAGGTCATACGGTAGGCGACAGTCGGTCTGCTAGAAGTGAGGAATAGAGCAGGCTACTGTCGCTTCTTAATAGGTTCGATTCAGGTGGTTATGAATCGGGTCCGGCCATCCGTTGCCCGCTTACTCGTCGCCGATCAGTGAGTCGCTCAGCTCCGCATTTCACAATGTCGATGTTACGCAACAGAGTTTATTACAGAGTCAAGCCGTTCATTCCGCAGTTTCTGCGAACGGCAATCCGGCGAAGGCTCGCCCTGCGTTTGCGGGATCGGGTTGCGAATATCTGGCCGATCATGCCGGGTTCGGAACGGTTGCCTGAAAACTGGCCGGGCTGGCCGGAGGGTAAGAAGTTTGCCCTTGTTCTGACGCATGACGTCGAAAGTGCAGCGGGCTTGGGCAAATGCCGCAGACTGATGCAGCTTGAAATGGAGCTTGGGTTTCGCTCCTCGTTCAACTTTATTCCAGAGGGCAGCTACAGAGTGCCTCGCGAACTAAGAGAGGAACTGTCGAGGAATCGATTCGAGGTCGGAATACACGACCTTAAACACGACGGTCGGCTTTTTGCGTCTCGCCGCGCGTTTCGCCGGAGAGCTGCGCGCATCAACAGCTACCTGCGCGACTGGAATGCTGTGGGGTTTAGGTCAGGGTTCATGCTGCACGAGCTGGATTGGCTGCATGAGCTGGATATTCAGTATGATACCTCCACGTTCGATACCGACCCCTTTGAGCCGCAACCTGAAGGACGCTATACTATCTTTCCTTTTTGGGTGGCAGGGGCTGCACGGAAGTTAGAAGACGGAAGTCAGAACTCGGACGGGACGTCCGATCTCCCATTTCCGGCCACCCATAACGCCCGTTCCGGTTATGTTGAGCTTCCCTACACTCTGCCGCAAGATTCCACGCTCTTTCTGCTGCTTCGTGAGAGAACGACAGATATTTGGGTGCGAAAACTCGATTGGATTGCCGAGCACGGAGGCATGGCGCTGGTAAACATTCATCCCGACTATGTCGGTTTCGACTCAACAAATGGTTCCGGTAATAATTATCCTGCGGCGCGCATTTACGAGTTCTTAAATCACGTGGTGAAAAAATTCGGTGACGCGTTCTGGAATCCGTCATGCAGTGAACTTTCTTCGTGGTACGCTGCCATCCATCGTCGTGCGACTCCGAGGCCGCTTAGAACCGAATTGGTGGGTCGCGATCGGGCAGCAACCGGCGCCAAACCGGCGCTAGCAGGAAAGCGCGCCGCCGTTTTGCTCTACTCGTATTATCCAGCGGATCCGCGTCCCAGACGCGCAGCCGAAGCTCTCGTTGATGGCGGTATGCATGTGGATTTGATATGCCTGCGGGGAACGGCCGCCGAGAAAACACGGGAGGTTATCCGTGGTGTCCATGTCGTGCGGCTCCCGTTACGAAAGCGACGCCATAACAAGCGCACCTACATTCTCCAATACGCTACTTTCCTCGGAGCCTGCTTTGGTCTTCTCAGTGCTCGATCATTAAAAAAGAGATACGATCTCGTGCACGTCCACAACATGCCGGACATTCTCGTTTTTGGAGCATTAATTCCAAAGCTCCTTGGCGCGCGGATCGTTCTCGACCTGCACGACCCAATGCCTGAGTTGATGATGAGCATCTACAACCTCGGTGCCCAGGAGCGTTTGGTCGAATGGCTCAAGCGCTTCGAGAAGTATAGTATATCCTTCGCCGACTTGGTACTTACTCCAAATAAGGCGTTCCGGGAGCTCTTTATCTCGCGCGGCTGTCCGCCGGGAAAGATCGAAATCATCATGAATTCACCGGAGGCTGAGATCTTTCATTCAGAATACCGCGCTTCATCGTCGGACACGGTGAACGGTGACAAGCCGTTTAAGATAATGTACCATGGTCTTATCGCCGAACGTCACGGACTCGACACGGCGCTCGAGGCGATAGCTCAATTACGATCGGTCATCCCCGCTTTGGAATTTCACATCTTTGGAAACCGTACTGGTTACCTGGACAAAATCGAAACGCTGATCCGGCAGCTTGGCTTGGACGACTACGTTCATTACCACGGTTATCAGCCCCAAACCGAAATCGCGAGAAATATTCGCTCAATCGATCTTGGTGTAATTCCTAACCGGCGAAACCCGTTCACCGAAATCAATATGCCGACCAGGATATTTGAGTATCTCGCCATGGGTAAACCGGTCGTAGTGCCTGATACCCTGGGCATTCGCGACTATTTCGGATCGGAATCGGCGCTCTTTTTCGAACCCGATGACCCTCGCAGTCTTAGCGATGTCATTCTACAGGTGTATGGCAATCCGCAAAGAGTGAATGCAATTTTAGATCAGGGGCGGAGTGTCTATGAAGCTCACCGCTGGGAGATTCATAAAGACCGGCTTCTGACTCGCATCGGCATGCTTGTGTCGAGTAATTAGCGTCTTGCTACTCTTGACCGCGGGCTTTTTCATCTCCAAACCTTAAACGAACCCTTTGTGGCTGAGGCCAAGATTCGCCACGCCGGGATTGTCGACGTGATGGTCGGTGAAAACGTCACGATAGTTCAACCGGTCAACCTCTATGGTTGCGTCCTCGGAGACAACACGTTCGTCGGTCCGTTTGTTGAGATACAAAAGGGAGTAAACATCGGCAAGCGGTGCCGGATTCAATCCCACACTTTTATTTGTGAGCTCGTTACGATTGGTGATGATTGCTTTATTTCTCACGGGGCGATGTTTATCAATGACCTGTTTGTTACCGGCGGGCCCGCCGCGAGTCAGCATTCGTGGGGGAAAACAAAGCTGGGCAATCGCGTTAGCATCGGCACAAACGCTACGATTCTTCCGGTCACGATCTGTGATTGCGTGGTGATTGGCGCCGGTGCCGTCGTGACCGGAGATATTACCGTGTCCGGCATTTACGCAGGCAATCCGGCCCGTCTGTTGCGGCGTCTTTGAACCCTTTGTCCTGTAACGATTTAACGCCTCAACGGTTTTAGTTTTGGAGCCTTGTAGCCAATGAAGGTACCCTTCGTTAATTCATACCTGAGCTTCAAACCGGCCATGCTGTTCGAAAAAAAATACAGGAAGCTGGACAAGGACGTGATTGTTTTCACCACTCATAAGGCGGGCTCAATGGTGCTTGACCGGGTGGCGCAAGACGTCTGTGAGAAGAACAACATCGCGCACTACTCACCCACTGCTGAGACGTTACCACTCGATCGTATCTTCAACGGCGAGGATTTCATTGCCAAACGGAACGGATGTTTCGGGCCGCTTCGGTTCTTTGTTTCGAGCGCAGATCTGGAGAACGCGAATATTATTCTCCATCTGCGCGATCCAAGGGACGTTCTTACTTCGATGTTTTTTTCCTACTGCTTCATGCATCCCGGAGAAATCGCGGCGAATACGGGTTACCGCAAAGAGGTGGCGGAGGCGGGAATTGATAAGTTCGCTCTGGATCTGAGTGATGAGAATTGCACCCACTATAAAGGCGATTACGGAACCGGCTGCCACTACGGTAAGTACATTGGTAATATCCGCGACAGGTATATTACCTATCTAAGGGAGCTTATTGGTAAGCCGAATGCAACCTTGCTCTCTTATGAGGAGATGGTGCTCGACTTTCCCAGTTGGCTGAGGAAGTTTTTGGCTGCCTTTAAGCTAAGTGATCCGAATGAGACTTATAGGTTTATCCAGAGTCGAATCGAGATCCAAAACGATGTCACGCGAGCCGTGTCGAGCCGCGATCCCGAAACCGTCAAGTCCGGCGCGGAAGATATTCGGTCGCATAAACGAAAAGCGACTCCCGGCGACTATAAGGAGAAGCTCAGGCCTGAGACGATATCGGAGCTGAACCGGAGATTCAGTGAAGCCTTGGATGCCTTAGGCTATTCAGGTCCGCAATACGAGACGAACCACATACCCGGTCTTAAATAACGCTTGAATTAGGGCATTGATCGAATGCTTATCGTCAATGCGGATGATTGGGGGCGCTCGGTCGTGGAAACCGATGTCGCCCTCAGGTGTTGCAAGGCCGGAAGGGTCACATCTGTCAGCGCAATGGTTTTTATGGAGGATTCCGAGCGCTCCGCCGACCTGGCTAAACAAAATGGGGTGGATACGGGACTGCATCTCAACTTCGACGAAAGCTTCACTGCTAGGAGACGCTCCCGAGTGCTCGATGAATATCAGACCAGGTTGGTGCGCTTTCTCAGGCGAAATAAGTATGCGCAACTCGTGTATAATCCATTTCTGCGACAAGCGTTTTCCTATTCATACCAGGCCCAGGCTGAGGAGTTCGTGCGTGCATTTGGAAAACCGCCGTCGCACATCGATGGACACCATCACATGCACCTTTGTGCCAACCTCCTGCTCAGCAATCTGATTCCGGCTGGGATGAGAGTGCGCCGAAACTTCTCCTTCTGGCCCGGCGAAAAGAGTTTCTTAAACCGAGCTTACCGAGGCCTGGTCGATCGCTGGCTCGCCCGCAGATATCGTCTTCCAGATTACTTCCTCGACCTGACCCAGTGCATTGAGGAAAACAAACTGGATCGTGTTGTAGCACTGGCGAAATCAAGCAACGTTGAGCTCATGACACACCCGGCCATTCAGAGAGAGGCGGAGTATCTCATGAGCGACCAGTTCTGCGGAATGCTCCAGCGCCTCGAACTCGGCGGTTACGTGAGCGTTTAACGTCAACCTTCCTTCCACTGTGTAGGCCCCTATGGGCCGGAGGCTGACCTCCGTCCTTTGATTTCTAACTTCTGACACTAGCCGATGCACACGCCGCCGAAAATCGCGCTTCTCGCTACGTTTGCTTTTGTTTTCTTTCTTTTTCGACGGGACGTTCGAGAAAGACCCAATATAACCGGCGCACTCTGGCTTCCGCTTCTTTGGATGCTGATCATCTGCTCAAGACCGGTTACTCAGTGGCTCAGCACCTTCGGTTTGCCTGTAGGCGGCGCTTCAACGTCGGAAGAGGGAAGCCCGTTGGACGCCTGTATTTACTTCGCACTGATGATGGCCGGCATTTACGTGCTTTCCCAGCGGCAGGTCAGGCTTTCAGAAGTCTTTCGGAACAATGGATGGTTAATGGCATTTCTTCTCTTCTGTCTCATTTCCGTTCTATGGTCGGATTTTCCGTTGGTGGCTTTCAAGCGATGGATAAAGGTCCTCGGTCATCCCGTAATGGCCCTCATCGTCCTGACAGAACCGGATTTTGACGAGGCGCTGCGAAGATTGATGAAAAGAGCCGCTTACGTGCTGGTTCCGGTTTCCGTCCTACTCATCAAGTATTACCCAGACATCGCCCGCAGATTCGATCCATTCAGCGGTGAAGCTACGAACACCGGCATCGCTGGAGGCAAGAACATGCTGGGCGCTGATTGCCTGATCGTTGGTTTCTTTTTCTTTTGGCATCTGCTGCAAACATGGAGAACTGAGCGAAGCGTGGCGAGGCGAAACGAATTGCTCTTGATAGGGGCTTTTCTGTTCATGATTTGGTGGCTTTTTCGGGAGGCTCATAGCGCAACGTCTCAAGCATGTTTGGCAATCGCGTCACTCGTAGTGATCCTGCTCGGCTTGCGAGTTGTAAACAAGAGGCAGATCACGCTCTACCTGGTGTTGGGAGTGTCTACTCTGGCCGTGTTGGAACTGGTATTTGGGATTTCCACATATGTAATCGAGCTTCTAAACAGGAATCCGACGTTGACCGACAGAACCGTACTTTGGGCGAACCTGCTGAAAATCAAAATCAATCCGATCCTCGGAACAGGATTTGAAAGTTTTTGGATGGGAGATCGGCCGCAGCAAGCCCAGGGCGACTTTCGGTGGGAACCCAATGAGGCCCACAACGGGTATCTTGAGACCTACTTGAGCCTTGGGCTGATTGGACTGTTCCTGTTAATTGGGCTACTCGTTGCGACGTTCCGAAAAGCGCGTCTCAGTATTTTGACGGATTTCGAGCTGGGCCGGTTTCGCATGGGGTTTCTTGCCGCAGTAGTCCTTTATAACTGGACTGAGGCTTCCTTCAGAGCGCTTCATCCCGTCTGGTTTCCTTTTTACCTGATCGCTATGGATTATCCGAGGCTTCAGTCGCCTCCGGTGGAAGCATCTGTCGAGGAAGAGCGTGAGCCGGAATTGGCTTATTTTTCCGGCCAACACGGGCTGAGAAATGGGATGGGAGATTCCGGGTCAGAGACACCGGACGAGGGAAGAATGATTCGACCCGAGAGCTAGCTGATGTGGCATAGATACTGCTATTTTCATATGCACCATAATTATGCCCAATCGAACCGGAATTACCCACGGCGCAACTTCAAAAGCAGTTACGCTCACCTGCTTCTGGGCGCGCCCGCTTCTCTTAGCTGGTTTAGCTTTGAATTTTCTCAGTCAGGCGGACGCCGCTATAATTAATGCGGCAAGCGTTTCCTTTGCTGATGTAGCTTCAGCCATTGCCTTGGCTTCGGACGGCGATACGGTGGTGGTTCCCGGTGGAACTGTGAGTTGGACTTCGATCCTCCTTGTTACGAAGGGCATCACGCTACAAGGCGCAGGCAACGATGCAACGGTAATCCTCGATGATGTTCCAAGGACCCTGGCGAATGAGGCGGGATCGATCATTGCTATATCGTCAACACCTACCCAATCCTTTCGGTTGACTGGATTCACTTTCCGGAATGGCTCACTCACAACAACTGGTAGCGGAACTATCCGGCTTTCGGGCACATCTACCGTGCCATCGGTCAGGGTGGATCATTGCCACTTCGACTCGCTTCATTGCGACTCAGACATCCAAATATTCGGGTGGCTTTACGGAGTGATTGACCATTGTGTTTTTGACATGTCGCAGGCCACCGGTGCCGTGACCGTTTCTCACAACAGTTGGGGGAATCAACCCTCAGGCTGGGGGTCGTGGGCTGACCCACCTTATTTTGGAAGCGAAAAGTTTATCTTCATCGAGGACTGCGTCATAAACAACCATTCGACAGCTCCCAATGCTGGCTTTATAGATGGCCCCCACGGCGGAAGATTTGTCGCGCGGCATAACGCTTTTAACAATATGAGCGAGTTCTATCACGGCAGCGACAGCGGCGCTGGCGGGGCTAATCTTCGAGGAACGAGAGCGGTCGAAATGTATGACAACATGTTTGCTTCTTCTATTCAGATTTCGGGCGGGTATTCTCGCGGCGGTTCGTTGTTGTGGCATGATAATCAATATATCTATACAGGGCCGTCAGGTGGAACCAATGGCGGCATGTCGATGAAAATATATCGTCTCTCGCAAGGAGTAACGACGCCTGATGCGGGAAGTTGGACCGTGGCAAATGGTCAATCTACCTGGGATAGAAATGTTACCGAATCGGATGGAGTAACGAACGTTAACGGACATTCGCCTTACCGTTTTCTCACCGGGACTGCTGCCGGATCGGTGACAGTTTCGTCGGACGGCCAGACCATGGTATTTTCAGTATCTAGCGCCAGTCCGGCATTGCCACTCACTCCGAATCAATGGGCTGGTTATTCGGTCACCAATACGAAGGCGGGTTCGGTAAAGGGTGCCAAGGCTTTGACCGGGCTTGCATCTTACATCGTATCTAACACGACTAACACAATCACCTGCGTTTTCGGCGCGATTGCCGACTCCCGTTTGGATTTTAATGCCAAAGATACTTTCGCCATTTACAAAGTTTTGAATGTGCTAGACGCACCGGGGATGGGCCAGGATGGGACGCCGCTCACCGGAAGTCCGCCCCTGGCAGGGCCACCAGCGCCGCTAAATCAAGCCATTGAAGGATGTTTTGGCTGGAACAATACGCAAAGGAATGGAAACGGCCCGACAGTTAATCTGCCGTGGCAGCATGATGACACAGCCGATCCGCTACGCGAAGGCATAAACTTTTTTAACCGTGCGCCGCAGTCCGGCGACCTGATCTACCCTTACACGCCTTACGTTTACCCGCATCCTTTGGTAGGTAGCCTGCTTGGGCCTACCAATCTCAGAGTCGTTAACTAATCTTTGGACTCTGAGCTCTGTGGCGTCGCAACGTGCCGCACAACACGTAGGGCTTTTCTTGAACGAAGCTTTATTCCGTTCCCTCAGCCTCGAACAAACGTCGCCATCCCGAGGAAAACCTCGGTGCACCGATAAGAGTAGGGTCATGCTTAAACGCCTTTATACAGTGCTCACGGCAGGGGCACTTTGGACCGCCTGCGGCTCAGTCGAAGCCGGCATCGTTAACGCCAGAAGCGTCTCGCTTGCCGATGTTGGTTCGGCCATTGCCTCAGCTCGCGACGGCGACACCGTGGCCGTTCCTCCCGGAACGGCCAGCTGGACATCATCGCTCGAGATCACAAAGGGCATCACCCTGCAAGGCGCAGGTGACGATAAAACGGTAATTCTGGATGACATTCCTCGGCCGGAACGCTGGCAACCGCCGCCGGGCCAACGGCAGCCAGAAGGACCTGGACAGCGGCAGCCGGATGCGCAGAGACAGCAGCAACAACAACAGCAGCAGCAGCAGCGACAAGAATGGAGACAGCGTGACCTGCAGCGGCAGGGCCAACCGGGGCCATTCTCCGGGAACAATGGACGTTCGTCGTCTTCCCGCGGTGATCAGAGATGGGGAGGAGGCTCGAACCGGGAGCTCCTTCGAATTGAGGTGCCGCGACGTCAATCCTTTCGTTTGACGGGATTCACTTTCCGGTCCGGCTCAGTTACAGGTAAGAATGGCGGGGCTATCCGGATCGGAGGGACATCTCCATCGATCAGGGTGGATCATTGTCATTTCGACCAACTTTATACCGAAACCATTATTCAAATGTCCGGATGGCTATACGGGGTTATCGACCATTGTATTTTTGACATGCGCATGGGTGGAAGTACCGCCGTTTGGGTTTCTCATCAGGATTGGGGCGGCCCGGATATGGATCATCCCACTTACAACGACACGCACGGCCACGGGTCCTGGGCCGATCCTTCTTTCTGGGGAAGCGAAAAGTTTATCTTTGTAGAAGACAACGTGATTAACAACCTTTCTCGAGGCGCTAACACTGGCACTATCGATGGTCAACGTGGAGGAAGATTCGTTGTTCGGCACAACGTTTTTCACAATACGACGATCTTTTACCACGGAACCGATAGTGGAGCGGGAGGAGTTTATTTCCGGGGGACGAGAGCTGCCGAGATTTATAACAATACGTTTGAATCTTCTCTGCCGGAACAGCCGGGAGGACAATGCCGGGGTGGCGCGCTGCTCTGGCACGACAACAATTACACTGGCCCGATCAAAAATGGGATGGGGCTGAAGATTTACCGGTTGCAGGGGCCGTGGAATAACGGGCGCGGTTGGGGGGCAGCCAACGGAACTTCTCCCTGGGACCTGAATGATACCGAAGGAAATGGAACTAATGTTCCAGGCCATAAGCCACATCTTTACCTAAGTGGTAAGCATACCGGCGCGAATAACTCGGACACCCTAGTCGTTGCAAACGCAGACTGGAAGCCCAATCAATGGGTGGGCTATTCAGTTACCAACACAACCACGAACATTGTGGGATTTGTCACGTCCAATACCACCGACACTATGACGCTTACCGCCGGCTCGAACGCGCAGATCAAATTTAACAGCGGGGACGAATTCTCAGTTTATAGAGTTTTGGCTGCGCTTGACCAGCCGGGCAGAGGTCGAAGCGACTACATCGGATCAAGTGATAACCCTCATGCGGCATGGCCACATCAAGCTTTGGAGCCATGCTACTCTTGGAATAATACGCTGAACGGATCGAACCTGGATTTTGCGCATAAGGACACTAACGACCCCTTGCGAGAGAACGTTGATTTTTACAACAATACGCCCATGCCCGGCTACAAGCCTTACGCTTACCCGCATCCGTTGGCCAGGTAGAGCACCAGAGTCAGAGGTCAGAAGTCGGCGATCAGAGATCAGAGGGCTGGACGCGGGGTCCGCGAACACCGGTCAGAAGCCACAAGTCAGAAAGAAGGTCGGCTTAAGCAATTGAATTCCCAATACATCGCATCGCCGGATGAGCGAATCCTGGTGACCGGGTCCAGCGGATTTATCGGCGCCAAGGTTGTCGAACTTCTTCTTGAATACGGCTTTTCCAGGCTCCGTTGTTTCGTTCGGCCCTCCAGCCACCTTGCCGCTCTTAAGAAGGCGCTTAACCAATTCGACGCCGGCAAGAACGTTGAGCTTATGGCCGGCGACCTTCTTTCACGCGATGACTGCCGGAAAGCGGTTGAAGGCGTCTCGATTATTTACCACTTGGCTGCTGGATTTGATAGATCGTTTGCCGGCGCGTTTATGAATTCCGCGTTGACCACTCGCAATCTGCTCGATGCATTTCTGGAACGCGGCCAACCGAAGCGCTTCGTTAATGTCAGTTCCTTTGCCGTTTATTCGAACCTAAGCTTGAAACGCGGCGCTCTGCTCGACGAAGTCTGCCCATTAGAGGATGCCCCTCAGGAACGATTTGACGCCTACGGCTTTGGGAAGCGTAAACAGGAGGAGTTGATCAAAGAGTATGGTACCAAGCATCAGCTTCCTTATGTGATCCTTCGCCCAGGGTACGTCTTCGGACCTGGCAAGCGGGAGTTGAGCGGTCGAATCGGGATTAACACATTCGGATTTTTCATCCACCTCGGCGGCCCGAATCTTCTCCCACTGACTTTCGTCGACAACTGTGCCGAAGCTATTGTTCTGGCTGGTCTGAAACCGGGGATAGGCAGTGAGATTTTTAATATTGTGGATGATCAGCTTCTTACCAGCGGCCAGTTCCTGAAAGCCTATAAGAAGAAGGTGAAACCTTTCCCGTCAATCGGACTTCCTTACCCTGCCGCCTACCTCATGTGTTCACTCTGGGAGAAATACTCCAAATGGTCGAAGAATCAGCTTCCTCCAGCCTTTAACCGTCGCCGTTGCGCCGCCGAGTGGAAAGGAAACCGCTATTCGAGCGAAAAGCTTCATGAGCGCTTGGGCTGGAAGCCGAGGGTGCCGCTTGATAAGGCAATGGAGGCGTTCCTTGCTCAATTTGAGTCAAACGGTGAACATGCATCCGTTAAAGCGATGAAGCGTTAAAGCGTTAAAGCGGTCCTCTGTCATCCGTCGTCAGTTCTGCGTCCTCAACCCCTCAACTGGTCAAAGGACTCTCAACCATCAACTCTCAACTCTCAACTTCGCGCACTTTGCGCATTGCGATAGTCGGTTGCGGCAAGGTTGCCGACCAACACGTGGAGGCGATTCGCCGAATTCCTGATTGTGAGATCGTTTCCCTTTGCGATCGGGAACCACTGATGGCCCAACAACTTGGGGAACGCTTTGGCATCTCCGCGTGCTTTTCAGATCTACGCGAAATGCTGCGGGCAACAATTCCCGATGTTGTTCACATTACGACTCCTCCGCAAAGCCATTATTCACTTGCCAAAGAATGTCTCGAAGCGGGAAGTCATGTTTATGTCGAAAAGCCTTTTAGTATTACAGCCGGCGAGACCGAAACGCTGATCCAACTGGCTAAGAGTCGCGGCTTAAAAGCAACCGCCGGCCATAATTATCAGTTCACGCTCGAGATGCTGGAAATGCGGCGACTGGTATCGCAGGGCTATCTTGGCGGCAGGCCTGTTCACTTGGAAAGTTACTGGTCATACGATTTGGGAGATCTAAGGTACGCCAGCGCATTCCTTGGCAGCCGCACTCACTGGGTGCGCCAATTACCGGGGCAATTATTTCACAATATCATCAGCCACGGGATTGCTAAACTTGCGGAATTTCTTGATGACGAGCTGACCGAAATTGTTGCCACGGCACACCAAAGTGAGCAACTCCGCAGCCTCGGCGCCCAGGAAGTTCTCGACGAGTTAAGGGTCCTGATCCGGGATAAGAGTGGCGCGACGGCATTCTTCTGTTTTTCAACGAGGGTCAAAGGGCTTAACCAATTGCACATTTACGGTCCGGCAGGCTCACTAAGCGCGGATATCATTACTGGAAGCATCATCCGAAGGAAGAGTCGCTCGTATAAGAGCTATCTCACCTATTTTATTCCACCCCTGAAAAATGCCCGGGAACACTTCCGGAATGCAAGGCGCAATGTAACTAATTTTCTGCGCCGGCGGCTCTATCAGGATTTTGGAATGAAGGAATTGATCGAACGCTTTTACAACAGCATTCGTCTGGGCGCCCCGCTTCCGATTCCGTACCGTGAAATCATTCTCACCGCCCGCATCATGGACGAAATCTTTGCTCAGGTATATCCGGTCGGTGAGGCGCACGAACCTGCACGTGAGCCGATTGCGTCCTCCGTCTGATCTCTGACTTCTGCCCTCTGATATGGCGTCCAATACAAGGAATAAAGCTTTACACGGAGACCCGACCTGATATGACAGATCTGATTACGTCGGCCGATCAATCTTCAGTCGGGCTTTAAGAGCCTGTGGGCCTGGATTGCTACGGGCCAGCTGGTCAACGCTATCTGCAGATCCAATTGCGCCCTGTGAAAAGTTGGCCATTAATTATCGCTGCCGCAGTCGTGTGCGTCCTCTTCCATTGCGCCGGTGCGGATCAGGCCGGGACGATATCCATTACTATCACCGGCCAACACGCCGGCCTTACTCCGTTCATTAGTATATTGAATCTAAGTATCAGCGACGCTAGCGCTCTCAAGAGTATCCAATTCACGATTACGCCGAAGCCGGGATCCGTTACTCGACCGGTCTCCGCGACATATCTTACAGGCTATCTTTCTGATCGAGGTTATCTCAATGCACAAACCGGGCAGATAACCGTGCCCGTGTTCGGTCTCTACGCGAATTACGCCAACAACGTCGCGCTCACGTATTCCTTTAATGACGGTTCTGCACAGCAGGCCAGCGTCGCAATAACAACTGATAATTATGTCGATCCGTGTGGGTTTACGACTCCCACGGTTTTGCAAGCCCGGACAACCGATACGAGTTTGAGCTATGATTATATCTTAATTAAAAGCGCCTGTAGCGTTAATTCCCCCACGATTATCGATACTGATGGAGCGGTTCGCTGGGTCGGAACGGCAGGGGCGGAGCGGTCTCCATCCACCTTTTTTGATAACGCAGTGTTTATCGCCGGATCAGGGCTGATTCGCAACGAGTTGGACGGGACGGTTCGGGTCTTGAAGGCGAATTATACAAGTATCGGGCTTACCGGATTTCATCACAACGTTGATTACGGGAAATATGGAATGATCCTGGAGGCAAATACCAAAAGTTACCTGAGATCGACCAACATCGAGGTCGACAAGAATGGCAACGTATTAAAAACGTGGGACCTAGCTAATATCATTGGTCCAGCGATGGTGGCTGGGGGAGACGACCCGGCTCAGTTTGTCTATCCAAGTCCTTCAGATTGGTTTCATAACAACTCGGTCGCGTATAGAGCAAGCGATAACTCGGTTATAATCTCAAGCCGCGAAAACTTCGTCATCTGCCTGGACTATGATAGTGGAGCGATTAAATGGATCCTGGGTGATCCGACCAAGAAGTGGTACCAGTTTCAATCTTTGAGAAGTTATGCGATCACCCTCGCACCCGGCAGCCTACCGCCGATTGGCCAGCACGCCGTGTCGATAACAGGAGACGACAGCCTTCTCCTCTTTGATGATGGGGCGAACAGCGACTTTCATGTCCCGGCCGGGGCGAGCCGGAATTACTCCGCCCCGCGTAAGTATCAGTTGCAATCAAACGTGGCAACGGAAACATGGAACTATCCAAGAAACCAGAGTACGTATAGCCCCTATTGCGGCAGCGTTTATGAGGATGGGCCGTCAAACTACCTTGTTGACTATGCATGGACGCGTCGGTCGGGGACGACGGTGGCGGAAATCACTGGGTTGAACGCGGTAGGGCAGACGATTTTCGACTATCAGTATCCGGCGCAACAACAGTGCGTGACGGCGTTTAACGCGATCCCTGTTCATTTGGAGCAGCTTACTTTTCTGGCTGCGTCGCCGAGCCCAACTCCTACGCCGACACCTTCACCTACGGTTACCCCGAGCGCAACCCCGGCCCCTACGCCTACGGCAACGGTGACTCCGACACCTAGTCCAAGCGCGACGGCGACACCGACACCCACACCAACCCCAAAATCAACCCCTGCGGCGCCGACTGGCTTGACAGCTGTCGGTGTCTCTTCGAGTGAGGTTGACCTCTCCTGGACCGATAATTCGAACAATGAAACGTCGTTCGGAATCCAGCGCTCGAGTGACAACAGGACATTTGCAGTGATTGCGAGCGTTGGTGGAAATGTCACGACATATTTCGACACACTGGTTAGCGCTTCGGCTACTTATTACTACCGGGTCGCGGCCAGCAACTCGGTCGGCCATTCAAATTTCTCCAACACCGCAAGCGCCAGAACACTACCGATACCAACACCCACGCCGACACCGACCGCCCTCCCAACGCCAACGCCAACGCCAACGCCAACACCAGTCAATACGCCCACACCTACGCCCACGCCAAGCGACACTCCAACGCCTACTCCTACTCAAACCCCTACACCTACGCCTACAGCAACACCGACGCCGACCCCGGTAGGAAGGGCGCTAGGCACATTTACTTTGGGCGCAACGACCCAAGGCTGCCCGAGCGGGTTTACCTGTAATAACTTTACAGTTGTTTGCCCTGGTATCGCGCAAAATGCAACAGGCGTAATTGCGGATCAAAAGCCCAATGGGCAAATAAACGGAGTCGTGATATTCTTCTCTGGCGCTGGCGGCAGCGGCTGGTGGTCTGGAACAAGCAGTGGGGTCCCAGCATTCTTTCAGTCACTATTAAATAACGGGTTTGAATTGGTACAGATTAATTGGTCAAACAGCTGGCTCTTATCACCCGTCGGCGTTCAATCGGGCGAGGAACTTTTGGCCTCGCGTCCAGCAACAGTAATTAAGTGGGTACACGACAATATCTATGCCCCCCTGGGTTTACATCCAAACGTTGGTGAATGTGGGTTTTGTATCACCGGTGAGTCCGCCGGCGCCGACCAAGTCGTTTATCCTTTATCGTCATACGGGATTGATAACATAGTTGACGCGGCAATTCCTACTTCTGGTCCGCAGCTAGCTTCTATTTCCAAGGGGTGCTTGCAAGAACCGGGATACGCCTACAATCTCGGCAAAGTAAATCTAATCGATGGATCGTACGGCTTTGGTCAGAACGGGGCAGGTCCGTGTGCGGCGCAAGATCCATCGTTTGCTAACACCTGGATTGCAAACAGCGCTGAGACCGGAGGTACGCAGTACAACTATCCCACTACCCGCCTGCACATTATCGTAGGCGGCCGTGACACTGTCGATGACCTAAACCGCCCTTCCTCCTATTTTCAAGTGTTAGTACAAGCGCAGCAGCCGATGCTAACGTGGGAGTTAGTTCCTAGCATGGCCCACGGTATCCAAGATTCTGCCGATGGTCTCTCGGCGCTGTTCACCGCGCTGACCAGCAGCGCTTCAACACCAACTCCGACTCCAACGACGACACCGACTCCCACTTCGACACCGAGTCCGACACCGACGCCTACCCCAAAATCAACCCCTGCGGCGCCGACTGGCTTGACAGCTGTCGGTGTCTCTTCGAGTGAGGTTGACCTCTCCTGGACCGATAATTCGAACAATGAAACGTCGTTCGGAATCCAGCGCTCGAGTGACAACAAGACATTCGTGGTTATTGCGAGCGTTGGTGGAAATGTCACGACATATTTCGACACACTGGTTAGCGCTTCGGCTACTTATTACTACCGGGTCGCGGCCAGCAACTCGTTCGGCCATTCAAATTTCTCCAACACAGCGAGTGCCAGAACACTGCCGACGCCCACTCCGATTCCTACTCCAACACCCACTCCTACAGCAACACCGACCCCAACGGCCGAGCCTACGCCAACTCCGACGCCGTAGAGCCGGAAATTAGAGATCAGCGATCAGCAGCCAGCGATCTCTGCCGTCCGTGCCTGTCCTGACCTCCCGTTTTCTTCTGTCCGATTCAACGATTCAACGGTTTAACGATCTGCGGTTTTAGCGATCCGCGGCTCCGCCATGAATTGCGGTTTATCAAGCAAACGCGGGCCTGGAGCTCGGAATGGCCCATGCTCCGGCCTGCAAGACCAACGGGCTGGAAGCGGGCTCCCAGAGGGCAGCCGACGGAAGATCGCAGATCAGACGATTTTCCTTGAATCGTGACGGTTCGTTTTGAGATGATACCGCGTCATTAAATTGTGAAAAACCTCCGGAACAAAAGCTCAGCTCTATTAGCGATCGTGACGATCGGTTTAATTGGTCAGGCCGTCAGAGCAAACGGTCAGGCAGGAGGGTCGCTGGGCACATTTATCCTGGGCCCACCAACGACACAAGGGTGTCCGGCCGGTTTTACCTGCAATACCTTTACAGTTGTTTGTCCGGGTATCGCGAGAAATGAAACCGGCGTGATTGCGTATCAGCAACCCGGCGGGCAAATAACGGGACTGGCGATGTTTTTTTCTGGCGAGGAAGGGAGCAATTGGTGGTCTGGAGCCAGCACGGGAGTCCCGGCATTCTTCCAGTCCCTATTGAATAACGGGTTTGAATTGGTGCAGGTGCAGTGGACCCATGGCTGGGCTTTATCACCCACCGGTGTGCAATCCGGCGAGGAACTCCTGGCTTCGCGTCCAGCAACGGTAATCAAATGGGTGCATGACAATATGTATGCGCCATTGGGTTTGCACCCAAATGTTGGTGAATGTGGATTTTGCCTTACCGGTAACTCCGACGGCGCCTCGGAAATTACTTATACCGTGTCATCATACGGGCTCGACAGCATTGTTGACGCGGCGATTCCGACCTCGGGCCCAACCTGGGCTGCTATTGCCAAAGGCTGCTTGCAACAGCAGGGATATGCTTACATTTCTGGCGATCAAGCCGAAATAGATGCAGCCTACGGCTTCAATAGCGGAGGCGGCCCGTGCCAGACACATGATCCGTCGTTTACTAATACCTGGAATGCAAACAGCGTTGAGACCGGGGGTACTAAATACAATTATCCCACTACCCGCATCGACATCATCGTAGGCGGCCTAGATACGTCCGTTTACAGGGACCACGCTAACGACTATTTCCAAGTGCTAGCGCAAGCGCAACAGCCGATGCTGACGTGGCAATTGGTCCCTACAAGCGGCCATAACATTCAAGATTACTCCGATGGTCTCTCGGCGCTGTACACTGCGCTGACGACCGGCGCTCCGACTCCAACACCGACTCCGACCCCTACACCAACTGCAACCCCAACGCCGACTCCAACACCGACTCCGACCCCAACCCCAACCCCAACGCCTACGCCAACTGCCACTCCTACCCCCACTCCTACGCCAACCGTTCAGATAACGGTGCAAACCGGTGTCGCTGGCTTAAGCTTCACGGTTGACGGCAGTACTGATAGTACGGCTCAGACCTTTTCCTGGACGCCCGGTTCGAGCCATACCATTGCCACGACCTCACCTCAGAGCGGTGGCACAGGCGTTCAGTACGTGTGGAGCAAGTGGAGCGATAACGGAGCTATCGCGCACAGTGTCGCCCCCACTAGCAACGCGAGATACACGGCGCAATTCACCACCCAATATTTCCTGACCATGAACGCCGGAACTGGCGGTACCGTGAGTCCCGTTAACGGCTGGAAAAACAGTGGTGCGGCAGGCTCGATCAGTGCAAAGGCGGCCAACGGCTACAGTTTCAGCAATTGGACCGGGAGCGGAACGGGCTCCTTTTCTGGGACGACCAATCCAGCCTCAATTATCATGAACGGTCCCATTACCGAGGCGGCTACTTTCACTCCAACTCCGTAAGCCGTAGCCACTTCTGCGTGCCTCTTTGACTTCCGTCCTCCGCCGTCCGTCCCTGTCCTTAGTCCTCTGACCTTCGTCTTCTGTCCGTTTCAACGTTGTAACGTTTTAACGATCTGCGGCTCCGCCATGAAGTACATCCTCATCACCCCCGCGAGAAACGAGGAGAGATTTATTACGAAAACACTCGACTCGATGGTGGCGCAGACGCTTTTACCTGAGCGCTGGATCATCGTGGACGATGGTTCAACCGATCGCACAGCGGAAATCGCTGAGAGTTACGCAAGGCGTTATCCCTGGATCGGGCTGGTCCGCCGCCCACAGCATTTGGATCGAAGCTTCGCGGGAAAGGTTCACGCCTTCAATGCCGGATTCGAACAGGTTGCCTCGCTTCCGTTTGAAGTGATCGGGAACCTCGACGCGGATCTTTCGTTCGAGCCCGATTATCTGGAGTCTCTAATGCAAAAATTCTCCGACGATCCAAAGCTTGGCGTCGCTGGAACGCCGTTCACGGAAGATGGTGGCTACGACTCAGCGAGGGACAGTTTCGAGGGTGAGAATCATGTTGCGGGCGGCTGCCAACTTTTCCGACGACAGTGCTTTGAGGAGGTGGGTGGGTATGCCCCCAACCGGGCAGGAGGCATTGACTGGATTGCAGTCACGACTGCGCGAATGAAAGGATGGAAAACACGATCTTTCCCGGAAAAGCGATTTCATCATTACCGAACGCTCGGCACCGCCGGGAGAAGTACGGTGGCAGCAAGCTTTTCTTATGGCGAAAAGGATTACTATTTAGGCGGTTCCCCCGTGTGGCAGTTATTTCGCGTCGCTTACCGGATGACAAAACAACCAGTTGATGGCTTGTCCTTGTTGGCTGGCTACGGGTGGGCCTCAATGCGGCGGGTGAAACGGCCCGTGCCCACAGAATTGATGCGTTTTCATCGCCGCGAGCAAATGAAAAAACTGAGAGCTATTTTCGGAACCTTTTTAAGATTCAAGAGGATGGACAGTTTTCGAGTGGCAACGGATTGAGCCCTACCAGGCTACAAGTGATAGGCGACATAAGGGCAGAGAGGAGTTCTGCTTCTAACCGATTCGATCAAAAGGTCACATTTATGGAGACGAACTCGTTCATGGAAACTAATGCATTTTTCCGGGAATACACATCGCAGGACGCGATCGTGAAATACACCCGAGCTACAGCAGGGTTTGGGATCAGCTATCTTTTGGATCACGATTATAAAGAGATATATCTCAGGGCTGTCCGCCTGTTACCTGTTGATGCGTTGCGGCAAGGCATTCGCATCCTGGAATTCGGCTGCGGTGGAGGGATGAACCTCGTTCACTTGGTGTCCGTGCTGAATGGAGCCGGAATTCACGTTGACACAGCTATTGGCACCGACTTTTCCCCTGTGCTGATCGACGCGGCAAAACGTGAGGCAAGGAAGTATCTCCGAGATAGTGAGTTGCGGAATCTCGACTTCCACGTCGCTAAGAATGAAAGCCTTATGGTCGATCTTTCGTCGTCGGCCGGGATGAACAGCTCAAGCTTGGAGAATTCGTTTCACTTCGTTCTCGGAGTAAACACGATCCGATATTGTCATGCCGCAAAAAAGGAGATGGACAATGTCCGAGACATTTTCAACCTGCTTGCCCCAGGAGGCGTCTGCGTTGTCATCGACATGAACAATCGATTCCCGTTTTTCCGGAGCGATCTAAGGAATCGACTTCGCTGGCATAAGAGGGAAGAGTGCTATGTCCCTTCCCTTGAGGAATACGTTGCGCCGTTCGTGAAAGCCGGCTTCGACGTGTTGCGACAAGAACATTTTTGCTGGGTTCCTCACTCCGCAGGGAGATCCATGACCGGGCTTCTTAGCCGGATGTCACCCGTTTTGAACAAGGTCGCTAGATCCCGCGCCATGAGATCGCTCGTCGTGACGAGAAGACCAGATCCGGACGCAGCAGCAGTCGCCTAAACGCAGGAAGAATTGGGCATGAAAGAGCCAGCGGTGCTATTAACGGAGGAGAGCGGCTCGCAACAAGATCGCTGCGTCGCCAAGGTGCTTCGTTTCTTTGGTGTCCCTTTCCGCAACGTAGCTGTGGGAGAACTCCCCTTGGCTAAGGTCGTGGCCGATGCAACTTCAGGCGAAATCAGGGTTCTATGTTCAGCAGAAGTGTTCCTGCGATTCGTCGAGGGCTGGGATCGGAAGCCCGGCCATAGGGCATGGTGGACGAAATATGCTCACTCGGCCTTCATCTTCCCGGGCAACAGCCCGGGTGCCCTACAGAAGTTAGCAAGGATACTTACCGGAGATGATCGATCGGTACTGAGCCGGACCAATCCTAGCGCTGGCGACGTCATCGTTTCGGACCAGATGAATGGCTTTTGCGGGGTGATGGCTGGCATCCGCTTTGCAGCTTCCGGGGCGGATGCCGATGGCATTAGCGCTTTTCACATCGCAAATGGCAATGCGACCAGTATAATTTCGGTCGATCGTGCAGCGACTTTTTTGAAAATTGAGTATCAGGGAATCCCCGTCTTTTTCTCAACTTCAAGGATCATTGATATAGACGCTGAGGTGTCGACCGGCATTTTCGACGTCCGGAATCACGCATTAACCGCGGTCCCTCTTGTTCTATATTTAAAATGGGCCTTTTCCAAGACGTGTTGGAACGCTGCGGAGATGAATGCGTGTTTGGTGATCGATGATCCTTTGTTGAAGCCTACACACGGCTTTGTCAACTTTTACGAACTCCTGTCCTTAATGAAGCGCCACAAGTTTTCCACGAACATCGCATTCATCCCATGGAACTGGCGGAGAAGCCGGCCAGAAGTCGCTCGACTGTTTAGAGAAAACCCGGGAAATTACTCAATTTCAGTTCATGGGTGTGATCATACTCGGGCAGAGTTTGGTGGTTCCGACGGACAGCGCCTTTACCGGAAAACGCAGCAAGCGCTCGAGCGCATGAATCATCACGAATCTAGTACCGGAATTCGTCATGATCGGGTCATGGTATTTCCGCAGGGGGTCTTTTCGGAAATTGCCATGACCGCGCTAAAGCACACGGATCTCATCGCCGCTGTGAATAATGATACGATTAGTGCCGATCCGCATCCCCGTGCGATCACAATTGCCGAGCTGTGGGATATTGCCGTCATGGGCTACAACAACTTTCCGATCTTTACGCGGAAGTACCCGTGGGAGGGAGTCGAAAACTTTGCGTTCGACGCTTTACTAGGTAAACCGGCGATAATAGTAATCCATCACGATTACTGTAGCGATGACTGCATGCGCCTGGTTGACTTTATCGACCGCTTAAACGCTCTAAAGTGTCCCCCCGCATGGCACAGCCTGGGCGAAGTTGTAAGACGAAGCTTTAGACAAAGGGAACTATCGCCGGACGTAGTGGAACTGGAGATGTACGGCACTGAGTTGCAAATTGAGAATCGCTCTGGGCAGCAGAAGCTGTATTTGATTCGAAGACGCGAGTCGGAACCGTCAGGTATCAAGGAAATTCACGTTGGGGCCCTGGACGTTGCCTGGAATTTCGTCAACGGTCGCGTTGATTTTGAGGTCGAACTCAATCCCGGTGATAGCACGCTGATCCAGATAAAATTTCGCGATCTAGACGGAAATGGACAAAGCGAGGAAAGCCTCTCCTACAGGACAAAGACAATGCTCAGGCGTTATTTCTGCGAGGTCCGTGATAACTATATTACGCCAGCGAAATTCAAGTTCACTGGCTCGCGTTGAACATTGAAGCGTTAAAGCCGCTGAGAACTGAGATGTCGACCCACAATTCAACAAATTTGGGTAATCATCTAGGCACCAGAGTGTCCGACGTATTGATTAGTTTTACGGCATGGCTGGACGCTTATGGTGAGACCTCGTGGGACCATCAGAGCTTTTTCGCTGGTCCGATCGGTGGGCGAGCTAAGTCACTCTATTACAGGAAAGGCCTTATTGGAACTGCGGTCGTTGCTCCCATGATTCTTTGCGAGGCGTTTTTGCCGTCGGCCCGGCGACTGTTCCATCGTCCCATTCGGTTTCCGATCGCCGATGCCCACTACGCGATGGGATTCGCATTTCTTTACGAGGCAATCCCACACTGCGGGACTTATTTGCAGAGGGCGGTTCATTTCCTAAATGTTCTCAAAGCAAGCCGGTGCCGCGATTTCAAAGAGTATTGCTGGGGCTACCCGTTTGACTGGGTTTGGCGCGGGGGGACCATCAAGCAGGAAACCCCGCTGATCACAACCACGCCTTACGTGTATGAAGCCTTTCTCCAAGTTTACGAGCTGGATCAGCGCGAGAAGTGGAGAGATATCTTAGAATCGATCGCGCGACATGCTAGCGTTGACATCAAAGATTTCAAAACGTCGGAGACAGCCAGCAGTTGTTCCTACACTCCTTTCGATAGCGAGGGAGTTATCAACGCTGCTGCCTATCGGGCCTTCCTGCTAACCAGCGCCTCCGAGGTTTTTTCCAATAACGACTACCGGAAGGTTGCCGAGCGGAATCTGAATTTTGTTTTGGAGAATCAGAATCAAGACGGGTCCTGGTGCTATGCGGTTGATCGGGTTCGTGATTTCGTTGATCACTTTCACACCTGTTTCGTAATGAAGGCGCTGGGCAAAATTCACGCGCTTACCGGAGATGAGGCCTGTCTCGAAGCGCTCTCCAGGGGGGTTCCCTATTATCTGGGGAACCTATTTGATGAGGACGGGCTTCCAAAACCTTTTTCCAAAGCGCCGCGACTGACGGTGTATAAGCGTGAGCTTTACGACTGCGCCGAGTGCATCAATCTCTGCCTGCTACTTCGCGACCGATTTCCACAGTTGGAAGCGACCCTGGAAACAGTTGTTCGAGGTATCTTGAAAGATTGGATTAAATCCGACGGTTCATTTCGTTCTCGCCGGCTTCACTTGGGCTGGGACAACGTTCCGATGCATCGGTGGGGCCAGTCGCAGATGTTCCGTGCTTTGGCGTTCTATCTACGCGAAACATCGCGGTCAGAGGTCAGAAGTCAGAGATCAGAGGTCGGAGGTAAGACGGCGCAAGCCGCTGCGACGCTGTAACGTTTCAACCTTGTAACGATTTACCGAGTTAACGGGACTCCGTCCTCCGTCGTCTGTCGTCAGTTTTTAACTCAAGCATGGAAAACTTTAGATTAATTCAGGACGGGTTCCTGGCGTGCGTCTCCCAGTTTCCAAACCGGCCTGCATTGGAGATCGAAGGGGCAACGATTTCCTATCGCGAATTGTACGATCTAGCTGCCGGAATTGGCGCCACATTGTGTGAGCACAGTAGCACCGATGATCCGGCCCTCACGGCACTGTTTGCCTACCGCTCGGTAACGGCGCTTGCCGGGCTTCTCGGGATATTGCTGAGAGGACATGGTTACGTGCCACTCAACAGGACCTTTCCGGTCGAACGAAGCCGGGCAATGCTTGAGCGATCAGGATGTAACGCAGTCGTGGTGGATCAATTTTCCGCGGCACAACTTGCCGAGCTCGTGGGCGGCTGCGAGCGCCCTCTGCTCGTTCTCCTTCCGGAACACGAAGATGTTGCTCCGTTCGCAGCGAATTGGCCGCAACATCGGTTCGTTGGCAAGCGGGACATTGCAAGCGCGAAAGATTTCAGACCCGTGCGGGTCTCGCCCGACTCTATCGCTTATCTTCTCTTTACATCTGGCAGCACGGGAACTCCCAAAGGGGTGATGGTAACGCACCGTAACGTCCGAAGCTATGTCGACTTCGTCGTTCCGCGTTACGGAATTACAGAGAACGACCGCTGCTCACAAACGTTCGACATGACCTTCGATCTGTCGGTGCACGACATGTTCGTTACTTGGGAGAAGGGAGCCTGTCTTTGTTGTCCGTCGCAAAAGATTTCGATCAATCCGGGGAAGTTCATTCGGGAGTCGCAGTTAACGACTTGGTTCTCGGTCCCGTCCACGGCAGTTTTCATGAAAAAACTGGGGAGTCTTAAACCGGGGATGTATCCATCGCTGCGTCTTAGCTTGTTTTGTGGGGAGGCTTTGCCCGTGGAAGTTGTCAAGGCTTGGGCCGAAGCTGCTCCAAACTCCATAATTGAAAATCTGTACGGTCCTACCGAACTGACCATCGCCTGCACAGCTTATCGCTGGGATCGCGAGCGCTCGCCATTAGAGTGCAATCTGGGCATAGTGCCGATTGGCGAACCGTTCGATGGAATGAAAGCGATAGTTGTCGACGAGAACCTGAAGGAAGTCCCGTTGGGGAACCCTGGAGAGTTGCTGATGACAGGCGGACAACTAACCCCTGGGTATTGGCGAAATGGGGAAAAAACAGCGAGCAGTTTTGTTGTTCCTCCAGACAAACAGCGAACCTATTATCGGACAGGAGATCGCGTACTTCGTGCTGCAGCAGACAAGCCTCTTGCCTATCTCGGTCGGGTGGATAACCAGATCAAGGTGCTTGGACATCGAGTGGAGCTGGGAGAGATCGAAGCCGTGGTGCGACAGGAATCGGGAATAGACGGGGTCGTTGCCTTGGGCTGGCCAATTTCTGTAAGCGGGGCCGGTGGCATTGAAGTTTTTCTCCAAACTGAACAGGTCGATCTGGGTCCGTTGCAGGATCGGCTTACGGCTCGATTACCGTCCTATATGACGCCGCGCCGGATCCACATTCAATCGAGCATTCCGTTAAATTCCAATGGGAAATTTGACAGAAAAGCACTCCTCCAACTGCTAGAAGAAAGCAAATGAATAGGATTGCCTCCATTGAAGTTCGGAAGTTCCTCTTAGATCGCTATGCTTCCAGTCTTGGATCAAAAGATGTAAGCACAGATTCGGTTCCTGACGATTATGATCTGTTTCAGCAGGGAATAATCGATTCGCTTGGCATCCTCGAAATGGTCGGCGCAGTCGAGTCACAGTTTGGGATCGAATTGGATCTCGAGAACCTCGATGCGGAAGATCTTACAAAGGTAGGCCCATTCTGCCGGTTTGTGGAAGAACTCTCTCAGCTTTCTACGAAAGCTTCTTCCGCGAACTCGTCACGAGATGGCGCGGATGCATTCGGACGATGAATGATTCAAAAGGATCCTCATCAGCTCAGGCAAGACCATTGCGTCGCATCCTGCGCCGAGTGCCCGGAGCGCAAACCGCGCGACGTTGGATACATGCGCGACTGGAACGCATTCTGCAATTCCTTGCACGCCATGTGGTCGGAGCGAAGACGTTGCGACCTTTGTTTCACCGGTGGCGAGGTGTCCACATTGGAAACAACGTTTTTATCGGCTACGACGCTATTATTGAGACTTCGTATCCCGAATTGGTAACGATCAAAGATCGCGCGTCCATCGGCATCGGCGCAATGATAATCGCTCACTTTAATCGTGAACTTCACACGGTTGTTATCGAGGAGGACGCGTTCATTGGTCCGCGGGCAGTGATTCTTCCCAATGTCGTCATTGGGCAGGCCGCAGTGGTTACGGCCGGTAGCGTGGTGACGACCTCGGTCCCTCCCATGACCATGGTCCAAGGCAACCCGGCCAAGCCAATCGCCACGATTGGCATCCCACTGCGAGACGACGTTTCACTAAAGGAATTCTCGAAGCGGTTGAAGCCAATTAGGGCATAGGGCAGACGGAGGGCGGAGGACAGATGACAGAAGGCGGAGGATGGAAGACAGAGGGCAGAGAACCGAGGACCGAGGACGGAGGACCGAGGGCGGAATACGCTAGCTGAACGATGGAACAGCTGAATCAGTGGCAAGAAGATAAAATGAGTGAAAAGATATCAAGCTTTAAAGACTTGCGGGTTTACAAACTCGCATTTGAAGTCCAGCAGGAAATCTTTGGAACCTCAAAACGGTTTCCATCGGAAGAAACGCTACGCGCTGATGGATCAAATCCGAAGGGCATCGCGATCAATCGGCGCGAACATCGCTAAGGCTTGGCAAAAGCGACTCTACATAGCTCATTTCGTTAGCAAGGTAACAGATGCTGACGGAGAAAAAGCTGAAACACAGCACTGGGTGGACACAGCAGTGGCCTGCAATTACGTCTCCGAAAAAGAGCAAGAAGTCTTGCTAGGGAAATGCACGAGGATCGGTCAAATGCTCGGGACCATGATTGCAAAACCCGAGAAGTTTTGTCAGCGAAGCTAGCTCAGTCCTCAGTCGTCGGCCCTCGGCCATCAGATTTAATAGAACATGTGCGGCATTTGCGGTCAGTTTAATTTTGTCCCGCAGGAACCGATCGAGGCGGACGCGGTTCGACGGATGACCCAAACGATGGTCCACCGCGGACCTGACGATGAAGGTTACTTCATCTCTGGTCCTGTCGGACTCGGCTTTCGCCGGCTTTCCATCATAGACCTGGCCGGCGGTCATCAGCCGATGTCTGACGCCGAAGAAACGGTCTGGGTCATTTTGAATGGCGAGATTTACAATTTCAAAGAGCTGCGCGCCGAACTTGAACAACGCGGCCGCTCTTTCCGGACACGCTCCGACACCGAGGTGATTGTTCACGGTTACAAAGAGTGGGGCACGGAAGTGTTCAACCATCTCAATGGCATGTTTGGAGTTGCCATCTGGGACGTGGAGAACCAGCGGCTGGTTGTGGCCCGGGACGCGATGGGGATCAAACTGATTTATTACCGAGTCGCGGATGGCCAAGTGACGTTCGGATCGGAGATTCGCCCGATTCTCGCCGCCGAAGACTCCAAGCCAGTGGTTGACCCGGTGGCACTCAATCTCTTTCTTCGGTTTCGTTATACCCCTTCTCCTTTGACGATTTTTGAGGGTATCCGCAAGCTCGCCGCGGGGACGATGCTTGTTTTTGAGCAGGGAAAATACCGGGAAGAGCGCTGGTATAACTACACGCGAGTCCCGTTTCTGAGTCATACAGATGAAGAAGAGGCCACCCAGGAATTGCTGGAATTGTATCGAGCCGCAGTTCGGCGACATCTGCTGAGTGATGTGCCGGTAGGGATACTATTGAGCGGCGGTCTTGATTCGGGATTGCTCCTGGCGCTGATGAATGAGCACGGCGGCCCGTGGCCGGCATACACTATAGGTTACGGCGAAAGCTTCGAAGACGACGAGCTAACTGATGCGGCGGAGACGGCCAGGATTTTGGGCGCGCGGCACATCACTGTGAGGCTCGACCGAGCCGAGTTTGAACGATCTCTACCACGGATCGTGGAGTGTCTCGAAGAACCCATTGCCGCTTCTTCCATCGTTCCGATGTATTTTGTTTCTCAACGTGCGCGACAGGACGTAAAAGTAGCCCTCATCGGTCAAGGCCCGGATGAACTGTTTGGCGGATATAAGCGACACTTAGGAATCCATTACGGAGAATGGTGGCGTCGATTGCCGACGGGACTGCGCTCCCTTCTCGGATTCGCCGTAAGCGGGCTGCCTCGCAATGAAACTTTAAAGCGTGGCGTCTCTTCACTCGGGACAGAAGACCGGCTAAAGCGTTACCAGGATGTTTTTTCCCTGGCGCCGGCCAGGACGATAGATGGACTTTTCCAGGATGATCTATTCCCTAATGGACAAAGCCACGGCCTGGTTGATTACTGGCGAGGGCTGGTTCCACAAATGGTGCACACCGATGAACTGGGCGGCTTTCAACTCCTTGAGATTCGCTCCTCGCTTCCTGACGAACTTCTCATGTATGCCGACAAACTATCCATGGCTCACAGCCTCGAAGCCCGCGTGCCCTATCTGGATCGCACAGTAGTGGAGTACATCCAGCGGCTGGGCTCGCAGTTCAAAATCCGCAATGGCAGCCGGAAATGGCTGCACCGTCGGGTCTGCCAGAGTTATCTGCCCCCACGGATCCTCAAACGCAAGAAGCGCGGCTTTGCCGTAAACGTGGTGGACGAATGGTTTCGCTCCTCGCTTAAGGGCGAACTTCCGGAGCTGCTCTTGGATGAGAATTCGCTCATATTTAGTTTGTTAAAACCGGATCCGGTGCGCAAGCTTTTAACAGCCCACCAATCAGGGCGGCAAGACAATCATAAACTTCTGTTCAGCCTGGTCATGTTCGAACAGTGGCTGCGGACGATTCGTTCTAACCATAGCCGCAGTGATGAAGCTGTACCGTTAGCTCCCGCTCGCGCAACGCCGATGGAAGCCGGCCTCGAATCATGAGCCTTGATTATTCTGAAGTTCGAGTCAGGGGCAATATCACCAAAGTCCCGTCGATTCGAGTAAATGGAGCGACGATTGTCATCACCGGGAAGTGGATCAGGATTGCAGCTGTTAGAAACGACCAATTATTGGAAAGGAAAGCCATTGGTGATCCCGCGATCGTTATCTCGGAGTTGAAAGCGAGCGAGGCGAGACCGGATATTTTTACATTCCCTCAAGAGGTCTACGAAAAGACACCGAAGTACGACTATCCCTTTGAATGGGATGACGCTGCGGCAATCTGCACGGAGGATTTTGAAGCCTGGTGGAACAAGTTGCCGCAGGAGGCACGTAAGAACACGCGAAGGGCGGCAAAAAGGGGCGTTTCCATTCGCGTGGCCAAGTTTGACGATGACTTCGTGAAAGGAATCAAGGCGATCTATGATGAATCGCCCGTCAGGCAAGGGAAGCGGTTCTACCATTTTGGGAAAGGCCTTGAAACGATCAAAAAGGAACAAGGCGAATACATTGAGCGCAGTGAATTTCTTGGCGCCTACCACGAGGACGAACTCATTGGCTTCATTAAACTTGTCTACGTAGGTCGTGTCGCCAAGATCATGCAAATTCTTGCCAAGAATGCGCACTACGACAAAAGACCCATGAACGCACTTATTTCGAAGGCGGTCGAGGTGTGCAATCAGAAGGGTGTTTTGTACCTTGTCTACGGGAATTTCCGCTATGGAAACAAGGCGATGAGCGATCTCGTGGTATTCAAGGTGCGCAATGGGTTCGAACCGCTGTCTTTTCCGAGATACTACGTTCCGCTTACCCTGAAAGGCAGTCTGGCTCTAAAGATTAAATGGCATCGTGGCCTGATAGGAATGCTGCCGTCCGGGCTTATTAACTTGTTGTTACGAATAAGGTCGGTGTTTGTCGGTATCAAGTCCAGACGATTATCCGATGTTCCCAGTGCGCGTACGTTGGAGAAGAGGACAGAGTGACAAGACGGGAGCAAATCCCGGGGAATTGAGGATTCCGCTGCGGATCACAAATAACTTTTGCAGGCCGGTGTAGCTCAATGTTTAGAGCAGCTGAATAGTAAACAGCAGATGGAGCGTTCAATTCCTCCCGCCGGCTCCCACAATCGGGAGTCTTGATGACCTGCAATTGGTTCTTTGCAAGAAACGATAATTTTTTATGCCTGGGATAGTGGGTATTATCAGCGACAAGCCCGCTGAGGAATGCGAACGGCTTGTGAATGTAATGCTCACCTCCATGAAGCATGAGCCTTTTTACATTTCGGGAAGCTACTCGGTCCCAGAGATGGGATTGTATGCAGGTTGGGTGGCACACCAAAGCTCCTTTGCCTCCGGCCAGGTTTTCTTTAGTGAACAGAAAGATATCGCACTTATCTTCTCCGGTGAATGCTTTCTCGACTCGGAAGCGCAATCTGCGTTCGAGAGAAGAGGAGACACGCTCGGAAAGAACCAGGGAAATTGGCTGGTTCATCTCTACGAACAGGATGGCGACCAGTTTTTCGAAAAATTGAACGGTCTCTTTAGCGGTCTGCTAATCGATAAAAGGCAGAGCAAAGCCTTCCTGTTCAATGATCGTTTTGGTGTTGAGCGGATCTATTGGCACAAGGCCAACGACGCATTTTATTTTGCCAGTGAGGCCAAGGCGCTTCTCCGAATTCCGCCACGGTTACGCGAATTTGATCCAAACGGTGTTGCGCAGTTTTTGACCTATGGGTGCACTTTGGAAGGGCAAACGCTATTCCGGGACGTTCATTTGCTGCCTAGCGCCTCGCTCTGGTCCTTTGAAAACGGGAATTGTCGTAAGACAAGTTACTTTTCTCCAGCGATCTGGGAGTCGCAACCTGTTCTCTCGGCCGAGCGTTTCGAGGACAAGTTTGAGGAAACATTCGAGAAAGTTCTACCTCGTTATTTTAGGTCTAATTCGGAGATTGGTATTTCTTTAACCGGCGGTCTCGATTCCCGGATGATCATGGCTTGTCTTCCTGAAACCGCTGAAAAGCCGGTTTGCTACACATTTTCAGGTCAGAAGAAGGACACTTTGGATGCTCGCCTTGCCGCCCGGGTGGCAGAGGAATGTGGTCTCGATCACCGGATTTTACGCATAGGCCGCGATTTTTTCTCGGGTTTCGCGTCGCACGTTGATCGAACAGTGTACGCGACCGACGGTTGCCTTGACGCCCTGGGTGCACATGAGATTTACATGAACGCACAGGCCCGTCAGTTAGCGCCTGTGCGGGTGACAGGGAATTATGGAAGTGAAATCCTCCGAGGAGCGTCTTACTTCAAGTCCCTTGGACTTTCCCGGCGACTCCTCAATCCCGATTTTGAGCCGGTCATGAATTTTTCCGAGCAAGAGGTCGCCAGAGATGGTGCGAACCCGGTTACGTATGCCGCTTTCCGGGAAATACCTCAGAAGCGGTTTGGAATCCTGGCAGCGGGGCGGTCGCAGTCTATCTTTCGAACGCCGTATCTCGACAATGAAATGGTCGCCCTTGCTTATCGGGCCCCGCTAAGCGTTTTAGAATCGCCTTTTCCCGCGCTGCGCTTTGTAAAGAAGCACAATCGCGTCCTTGCAGATATCCGCACGGATAGAGGACTGTTAGGGCCTGGTCGAACGCCAACTGCTTCCCTGAGAAGTGCCTTTTGGGAGGCTACATTCAAGTGCGACTATTTCTACAGTGAAGGCCTGCCTCGCGGGTTGTCCCGTTTGGACCCTTTGTTCAGGTTTTTCAACTCAGGACTAGGGATTTCGGGGCTTCATAAATTTTTGCATTACCGGAGATGGTTTCAACGAGAGCTATCCGGATACGTAAATGAGACTGTTACCCGCGCCCGCCTCCGAGGCGGCCAATTCTGGAATTCCCATTTTCTCAAAGGCCTGGCCGACGAACACAGAGCCGGTCGCAAAAACTATGTGCGCGAGATTAATGCGGTCCTCACGCTCGAAGCCGTAGAACGACTTTTCTTGCGAGAGCTCGCTTCGGGGAACTGAACTTATAGGAGATCTCTGGAATGGCACTTGTAGCAATGACGCTGATCCGAGGGCGAGCCGAAGCCTCGTGCTTATGGTAGTAGCGCCCGAGTTTGTATTTGTGCATCTGTCCAAGACTGGTGGAAGCTTTGCAGCAGCAACAATACGAGAGGTCCTTTGCCCGAGCGCCTTCTCTCGCAAGGTGCACCGATTAAAGACACGGGATGGAATACGAATGAGGATTCCGTTTTACAAGTATCGCTATGACGATGTTGGTGATATGCATGCAGTTTGCAATGACATACCCAAGACCGAGCACGGTAAAACCATCCTGTCGTGCATCCGCAATCCATTTGACCTGTATGTCTCCGAATACACCTATAACTGGTGGAAGGAGCACCCCCATCGCTGGTTTCACGAACCTGCGGCTGTGGAAAAGGCCTATCCCGACTGGCGAAATCTGCAATTTGAGGATTTCATTTCGGTGTCCAATCGATATGCCACGTGGGTTCACAAGGCGCTCGCAAAATATCCGAAGAGTGAGTCACTAGGCTGGTATTCGCACAAGTTCATTTACTATTTTTGCCGGGATCAGGATTATGTGTTTCAAGCTGCCGGTGATCTGGATCTCTTGGTAAGCAGGGTACTGGAGTCGATGTACCCCGTGCACTTCCTCCACACAGATCGATTAAACCAGGAACTGTTCGAGTTTCTGCTCTCCCAAGGATACGCGCGACAACGAATTGACTTTATACCTAAAAAAGACAAAGTTAACACCAGTCGATCGAATCATCGTTACCGCGAGTGGTACAGTGATCAATTGAGGCGTGAGATTGAACATAGAGATGCGTTGATCTTTCGTTTGTTTCCGGAATTCCGATTTTAACGCCTGATTCTGCTTAAACGGCGCCGGGCTGGAAGGCAAACCAGGCCCACTCTTTTTACTTAGAAGTAACAAAGATACACGAAATGGAACGACTTGAAATACTGAATGCGCGAGTCTGCGAATTGGCGCGAGAGGCAGGCGCCAAAATTCTACGTTACTATGGCCCTGGGGCCGCGGTCACTTTAAAAAAAGACGCCTCCCCTCTGACCATAGCTGATCGGGCGTCGCATGACTTTCTCGTGGAATCGCTAAAGCCTCTGATCCGTGACGCTTCCGTAATCTCGGAGGAGTCAGAGGAAGCAACGAATGGGACGATTGATTCTACAAACACTTCATGGTTGGTCGATCCTTTGGATGGCACGAAGGAGTTCCTGAAGGGGACTGATGAGTTTACCGTCAATATTGCGCTCATGAAGGAAGGGTTACCGGTTCTCGGCGTTGTCCATGCACCGGCGCTCGGTCTTACTTATTATGGGGTCAGGAATCTAGGATCCTGGCGGCAGGTCGGGGACGAGCCGGCCATTCCGATTTCGACGCGCCGTCCAGAATCTTCTCGGTTGGCCGTCGTGGCGAGTAAAGACCACGCCGGACCCTTAGTCAGCGCAATGCTTGCGCGTCTGACGGAGCCTCAGCTTCAATCCATGGGAAGCTCACTCAAGTTTTGCCTGGTGGCCGAAGGCAAAGCTGACATTTATCTGCGAGATTTGCCGACTATGGAATGGGATACGGCGGCAGCCCAGTGCGTTGTTGAAGCCGCAGGGGGAGCCATTTATACGTTGGATGGTGAGCCCTTGCGTTACGGCAAACCCGGCCTCAAAAATCCCGCAATTATGACCGTTGGAGACATCCAGTTCGATTGGCAGCGTCTGATTTCTTAAAGTGCGATCTGGACGAGTGCGCTTTGTTGTTCCAAGCCTGGCACTAGGCTGTGTAAATCGCGATGAACGTATTGATCGTTAAGCTTGGCGCTACCGGCGATGTGGTCAGGACCACGCCGTTGCTTAGTCAGTTAACCGGGCAAATTACTTGGCTGACAGCGGCAAAGAATGCCGTATTGCTGGGAGGCCTGACGAATAACCTTCGCTGCTTCCCATGGGAGGAACGCGCAAAAGTCTTAGATACCCATTACGATCTCGCGATAAATCTGGAAGATACTCTCGATGTTGCACAATTTCTGAAAACAGTTGAGTGCCGCGAAATATTTGGCGCTTACGTCGATTCCGATAACACTCTAAGATACACGGAGAATTCGAAGGATTGGTTTGATCTTAGCCTCATCAGTGCTTACGGAAAACTGGAAGCGGACAAGCTGAAACTTAAGAATCGACGGACGTACCAGGAAATGGTCTTTGACGGTCTTGGCTTCCGTTTTGCGGGTGAGCCATACTTCCTGCCGGGAGCGATCGAAACCGGATTATCAGGCGATGTTGCCATAGCGGCCGATGCCGGCCCTATCTGGCCGATGAAAAGATGGGCCCAGTACGGAGAATTGAAGCGGCGGCTGGAATCTCGAGGACTGAACGTGAATGTCTTGCCGAAGAGACCATCGCTTTTGGAGCATTTGTCTGATGTCCGAAATCATCAGTGTGTGGTCGGGGGGGATAGTCTGCCGATGCACCTGGCCCTTGGAACAGGCACGCGATGCGTTACGCTTTTCACGTGCACGAGCCCATGGGAGATTTACGACTACGGGATTCAGACGAAAATAATCTCACCCCTTCTCGGCGAGTTCTTCTACAAACGTGGATACGATGAACGCGCAACCACAGCCATAAGCGTGGAAGAAGTGGAGGCAGCGGTCTTCGCGCGGCTTGAGGAAGCCGCATCGGCCCCGAAGCACGTTACGGTGAAATGACACAGCACCTCAGAAGCCAGAGGCCGGAAATCAGAGGTCAGATGACAGGCGGCAGCGCCGGTCTATCATCCATCGACGACTTGCCGCGGCCAAGCTCGACGAAGGTGGACCCATCCCCAACTCTCAACCCTCAGTTCTCTAACTGTCATATTGCCCTCCTTACCGGGGGCGCGGACAAGCCTTACGCCCTAGGGATGGCAGCCGCACTCACCTCAGCAGGAATATTCGTTGATTTTATTGGCGGCGATGAGGCGAGCGTGCCTGAGTTGCTCAGCGATCCTCGAGTGAATTTTCTGAATCTGCGAGGAGATCAGCGGCCGGCAGTGCCATATGTCGCAAAGGTGCTAAGGGTGTTGAAGTACTACGCCAAACTGATCGGCTATGCGACGACAGCGAAGCCAAAGCTATTTCATCTTCTCTGGAACAATAAGTTTGAGTTCTTCGACCGCACATTCCTGATGCTTTATTACAGACTGCTTGGGAAACGAGTCATCTTCACCGCGCACAATGTAAATGCGGGCAAACGAGACTTGAACGATTCCTGGTTGAACCGGCTTTCGCTGAAGATTCAATACGAATTGAGCCATCATATTTTCGTTCATACCGACGCGATGAAACACGAACTTGCAGCGGACTTTCGTATTCCGCGGGAGAAGGTGAGCGTCATCCCATTTGGGATCAATAACACGGTTCCGAACACCAGCCTCTCGCTAGCAGCGGCAAAAGAGCAGTTGGGTGTGGGCGCCGAGGACAAAACCTTGCTCTTTTTTGGAAACATCGCGCCCTACAAAGGGCTTGAGTATTTGATCAAGGCCGTTACCGAACTGCTAAGTAGAGATAGGACTTATCGTCTCCTTATTGTCGGCAGTCCCAAGGGCCCTGAAAATTACTGGTGCCAAATTCAACAGACGATTGCGCACAGCCGCATTAGGAATCGTATCATCGAGAAGATTGAGTATGTTCCAGATGAGACAACGGAATTATACTTCAAGGCGGCCGACGTCTCAATTCTACCCTACACGCATGTATTTCAAAGCGGCGTGCTTTTCCTGGGATATAGCTTTGGGCTGCCGGCAATCGCCGCGGATGTGGGGACCTTGAAGGAAGACATCATCGAAGGTGACACTGGCTTCGTCTTCAAGGCCCGCGACTCATCCGATTTAACCACGGTTATCGCCAAGTATTTTGATAGCGAACTATTCCGCAATCTAGAAGGCCGGCGGACGGAGATTAAGGCCTATGCCAATGAGCGATACTCGTGGAGTAAGGTCGCCGCGATAACGACCACTGTTTATTCAAATCTCCTATCCGATCGCTGACTTCTGATATCCGACCTCTGCTGTGTGCTCTTTTTTTGCAACGGCAGGAGCACAACCGACAAGCTTATATGTTAACTCAAACCGAAACCTCCGAACCGCGTGAAATGAAGATGGTAGTTGGCGAAGCGCCGGCGCCTCCTCGAAGCTCCTTTGCGCAATACGCGCTTGGCCTGGTTCCGTTTTTGGCCATTGCCGCTCAATTCGGACTGATTGTCATGATTGTGCAGGTACTGGCAGCTCGAGAGTTTGTCACTCGTTCGATTGATGCAGTTGGCATTTGCCGGTTTCGTGATCCACCATTTGTTACCGCTGCGATTTCGTCTCCCGTTTTTCGCCATCCTGTCGATGGTTGGAGTTGTCATCGTTACAGGTCAGATGGGCCCGAAGACGTGGATGGCAGGCTTGACCGGTGGAATCGCCCTAAACAACTTTCTCTATCGACTTCTTCCTGGCCTGACATTGATCGGAATCGGGTTGGGTCTGATCGGCCTTTGTCACATTCCAATCCGGTTTTGGGCGCGCGTTGTACTGGTTGCGATCGTAGGCGCCGGGCTGACGTTCTTGCGAGCCCACAGCCAATGGTTTCCCGATGTTGCCGAGATGTGGGTCATCCTTGGCTCGATGTTCATGTTCCGGTTATTGATCTATCTATATGATCTAAGGCACCACACTGTTCCCTTCAGCGCGTCGCGCGCGATATCGTACTTTTTCCTTCTGCCAAACGTTTGCTTTCCGTTGTTTCCCGTCGTGGACTATAAGACGTTTTGCGCGACCTACTACAACGAAGAGTGGGTGCGGATATATCAGACCGGACTTCGCTGGATGATGCGAGGGATTATTCAGCTGTTGTTATACCGGATTGTGTACCAGTTTGCGCCACTGGATGTTTCCAAACTGTCATCTACCCTGGACGCCGCTGGATTCGTGGTTGGCATGTACCTGGTGTACTTGCGTGTATCGGGAAATTTTCACCTCATCGTCGGTCTCCTGCACATGTTTGGCTTCAACCTTCCCGAGACACACCATCTCTATTTCCTGGCTACGAGTTTCACCGACCTCTGGCGCCGAATCAACATCTATTGGAAGGACTTCGTGATGAAGCTCTTCTTTTACCCGACACATTTCGCGGTGGTGCGGAAGATAGGCACACTTCGTGCCATGACCGTAGCTACATTGGCGACCTTTGTTGCGACGTGGGCGCTGCATTCCTGGCAGTGGTTTTGGATTCGGGGCACACCTCTCCTAACCTGGAAGGACTTTTTCTTTTGGATGATCCTGGCCTTGGTGGTCCTGGTTACTGCGCTATATGAAGCCACTCGGGGGCGAGCGCGGACTTTAACGACATCGCGGGTCACTCTGCGCCAGCGATTGATACGCGGATTGCAGGCTGCGGTAATTTTTTCTTTGATGTGTATTCTGTGGACATTTTGGACATGCCAATCATGGGCTGAGTTCCAAACGCTGCTGGACGCGGCTTCGCGACCGACGTTGCGTGATATTCTGATTATCCTCGCAGGCCTGAGCGTGATCGGCATATGTGCCATGCTGTGGGGACGTTCTACACGGGAGACGTCGGAAGGCCGGGGCACGGGCGAAGTCCGCCTGCCGTTTTATTTCTGGCCCTCAGCGACGACCGTCACGGCCAGCGCACTGTGCCTTCTAGCCCTGCCGTCGATCGGTATTCGCGTCATGCCGAGCGCTCAGAACGTGATTACGCGTCTTCACACCGATGTGTTGAACGAGCGCGACATGAAGCAACAGCGCCGCGGCTACTATGAAGAACTGGACGTGCGCCGGATGGACAATTGGCGGCGGTGGGGCAAACAGGAAATGGCGGAAGGCTGGGGTCAGGGTAAGAAGGTGTTTTACAGAGAGAGGCCCGACTTTTTGCTAACGGAGATCGTTCCATCGACATCCACCGTTTTGGGCGGTGCGCCGATCCGGTCGAATCGATGGGGGATGCGGGATCGCGAGTACCGACATGATCAAGCCTCCAAATACCTATCGGATCGTTCTGTTGGGTGCATCTCACGACCAAGGCACGGGAGTTAACGAAGACCAGACCTACGAGAACCTGGTAGAGGACCGATTAAATCGTGAGCATCCGGATCAGCGCTATTCCCGATACGAGATTCTAAATATGTCGGTTGGTGGTTATGGCCTGCTTCAGAGAGTGTTGCGACTCGAGCAGGACGGTTTCCAATTTCAGCCCTCGGCTGTGATGCTTTCAGTTGCCGCAGCAGACCATCAGTTTCTCGTGCAACACCTAAGAAGCGCCCTGACTCTCGGAATTGAGCCACCGCCCGATTATCGGGAAATGTTTGAATCAATTATGCGCAAAGCCGGTGTTCACAAAGGAATGCCTGACGTAATGATCGAACGTCGACTGCAACCCTACGTGCCTGAAGTATATGAGTGGAGCTTCAAACGGTTCGCGCAGCAATGCGCTCAGCATGGAGTTCGTCCGCTGGTGATCTACCGGCCGGCGCCGGTGGATCTGGAAGGTCTGGAACCCACGGGTCGCAGCGAAGTAGTTCATCTTGCCAAAGAAGCCGGGCTTGAAGTCATCGATCTCTCAGGCGCGTTCGATTCGGTATCGGATCGCAGCACCTTAACTCTCGCCCGATGGGACGATCACACTACCACAACCGGCCACCGGTTACTGGCGAACAAACTGTACGAAGATCTCGTGCCAATGTTGTTTGGTTCACCGCGGCATTAGCTTGTAAGACGTTTCTCTAAAGACCCGCGCGTTTTAAAATCTGCCGAGGCTCGTGACAGCACCAATGAAACAAACGATCCTGATTTATACCGGTCTCCTTGTTTTCTTCGGGCTCGTGATTTGTCTCACGCTGGAGTGGGGACAACTTTCTCTCCAGCCTAACCCGGTCAATCAAGCGACTACCGTGGCAGACCCGGGCGCGTCGACCTCATCCATTGGCAATGCATCTCCGTGGGCGACGTTGCGCGAGAAAATGGAGGCGCCTCTGGGGCGGCTCTTGCTGCAGTTCATTGTGATTTTAGGTGCGACGCAAATCGTCGGCGCAATCTTTCGAAAGCTTGGGCAACCGGGAGTGATTGGGGCAATGACCGCGGGGATTTTGCTCGGTCCATCGTTGTTCGGATGGCTTTGGCCGGGAGCTTTTAACTTTGTGTTTGCTGATAACTCCTTGCAGACTTTGCGATTGTTTAGCCAGATCGGCGTTTGTCTGTTCATGTTTGTGGTAGGAATGGAATTAGACTTGGGCCACATCAGGCAAAACGCGCACACCGCGGTGGTGGTGAGCCAGGCCAGCATTATTTTTCCATACTTCCTAGGAGTGCTCACGGCCGTATGGCTGTACCCGAGCTATGCCGGTAGCGGTGCTACATTTGTGCCTTTTGCGCTATTCATGGGAATCGCTCTAAGCATCACTGCCTTTCCGGGTACTAGCGCGGATTCTTGAGGAACGTGGCATGACCAAGAGCTTTCTTGGGATCACCGCCATCGCCTGTGCGGCCGTGAATGACGCGACCGCATGGACGATTTTGGCATTTGTAGTGGCCATCGCGCGGGCGGGTAGCCTGGTCTCTACTGCTGTCTGTCTCGGTCTTCTTGCGCTGTTCGTGGCGGTGATGGTTGGGATGGTGCGACCCCGCCTCGTGTATTGGCTGGGTGTCCACCGTATGAACAACGGCGAACCGAGCCGGGTTGCCTTGCCTGTTGTCCTCATTTTTATGACTGCCTCGGCGCTTGCGACGGAAGCGATGGGAATACATGCTTTATTTGGCGCGTTTCTCGCGGGAGTCGTGATGCCGCGACAAAAAGGCTTCCGCGACTGCGTCCTATTGCGCTTGGGAAACTTTAGCTCGTTGTTTCTGCTGCCACTTTTTTTCGCGTTTAGCGGGCTGCGCACGCACGTGGGTTTATTAAGCGACGCGACAAGCTGGCTTGTTTGTTTGGCGATCGTCTGTGTCGCCACGATCGGCAAAGGAGCCGGGACCATGATCTCCGCCCGCTTGATGGGCGTGAAGTGGAACGATGCCTTCGCGCTCGGCGCCTTGATGAACACACGGGGTCTCGTGGAACTGGTCGCGCTCAATATTGGTTACGATCTTGGCATCTTGTCACCGGCCATTTTTGCCATGCTGGTGCTGATGGCGCTTGTCACGACGTTCCTGGCGGTTCCTTTGCTGAGCTTGGCAGAACATCTGAAAGGGCGTATAGTACCCGCTGTCAACCCACAGCCTGTCAGAAATCTTTAAGGCCCGCGGGTTAGTTTCATTCGAGAATCTCGCAAGACGAGAAATAATTTCTGTAAGAAATATCAAATATGAAAACTGATGTTGTGATTGTAGGTGGCGGCCCCGCCGGCGCGGCGAGCGCCATGTTCCTGGCGCGGGAAGGAATCAAGCCGGTAATCGTCGAGGCGGAGAAATTTCCGCGTTACCATATTGGAGAGTCGTTGACGGGCGGCGGTGGCCAGGTCTTGCGCCAACTTGGACTCGAAGCCGAGATGTACCGGCGCAAGTATCCGTGCAAGCAGGGCGTCAAAGTCTATGGCCAGAGCAAGGTCGGCAGTTGGTTTGTGCCGGTCACCGGCCGTGACGCCGATTGGAAGCTCTTCCCGTGGGACACCTGGCAGGTGCGGCGGAGCGACTTCGACAAGATGATGCTGGATGAAGCTGTGTCGAGAGGCGCCACGCTGGTTCCAGGTAAGGCGCTCAAACCCATCTCCAAGAACGGCGGTCCGGTGCGCGGCGTACAAATTCGTCCGGCTGATAGCGAGAACACAATGGATATCGAAGCCGATGTGCTGCTCGATTGTTCGGGGCAGGCAACATGGCTGGCGAACCTCGGCGGGGTAACCGGCCCGAAGTATCTGGGCTCCTATGACAAGCAGATCGCCATCTTTTCTCAAGTCGTCAACACCGTTCGCGATCATGGCACCACCCGCGACCAGCACAAAGACAACACACTGATCTTCTATGCGAGCAAGTTCCATTGGGGGTGGTTTATCCCGCTCGATGAGGAGGTCGTCAGCGTCGGTATTGTGGTTCCATCAGCCTATTTCCAAGAGAAAAAAGAGAGCCTCCACGATTTCTATGTTCGCGAGCTGCGCGAGCTTCATCCGGAGCTCAGCCAACGTATCCCGGAGATCAAGCTGGTCGAATCGGTTCACGTGATTCCGAATTACTCGTTCCAAGTGAAAAAGTTTTGTGGCAAAGGCTTTATCTGCGTTGGAGATGCTCATCGTTTTGTCGACCCAATTTTCTCGTTCGGTATGACGATGGCAATGTGGGAGGCCCAGCTGGCGGCGCCGCACGTCAAGGCCTATCTAAATGGGAAGGGGCGGGATGAGGCCAACCCTTTTGCCGATCACCAGCTCTATTGTGAGAAGGGAATCGATGTGCTGGAGGACCTGATCGATTGCTTCTGGGAAAAACCGCTGGCCTTTGCCCTCCTGGTCTACAAGCGACACACCGACTTCATTACCGACATGTTTGCAACGCGAATTTACGACCATCAGCCGTCGCCGGCGCTGGACGAGTTCCGCAAGCTGCTCAATCGCGAAGGTCTCCGCGAAAAGTCCTATGAGACGGAAGATCTCTATTCGGTGCCAATTGGCTCACGCTTCCACCCCGAGCGCGCAGCGATCTGGGAAGCGAATGCTTCGGTCGAAACCACCGAGAAATGGTTAGGGCCTCGGTAATGGGATCGCTCTGCAACCGACAAGAAAGCCAATAATTAGAAAATACTAAATATGAAGACTGACGTTGTTATAGTGGGTGGCGGGCCAGGCGGCGCGGCCACTGCAATGTTCCTCGCCAGGGAAGGTATCAAGCCAGTCATCGTCGAAGCCGAGAAATTTCCCCGGTATCATATTGGCGAGTCTATGACCGGCGCCGGCGGCAAAGTCCTCCGTGACCTGGAGCTTACCGAGGAGATGTACAAGCGCAAATACCCAACCAAGCAAGGGGTCAAAGTCTATGGCCAGAGCAAAGCCGGTAGTTGGTTCGTCCCGGTTACGGGACGCGATGAGAATTGGAACCTTTTTGAATGGGATACCTGGCAGGTGCGCCGGAGTGATTTCGATAAGATGATGCTCGACGAAGCGGTTTCGCGAGGCGCGACGTTGATCCACGGCAAGGCAGTAAAACCGCTAAGGGATAATGGTTCCGTGAAAGGTGCGCAAATCCGCATGGCGGACAGCGACAAGCTTCAGGATATTGAATCGGAAGTGCTTCTCGATTGTTCCGGGCAGGCGACCTGGCTGGCTAACCTTGGTGGCGTGACTGGTCCAAAATATCTCGGCGCATACGACAAGCAGATCGCCATCTTCTCACAGGTGTCCGATACACTCCGGGACAATGGAGGCACCCGCGAGACTGACAAAGATAACACAGTGATCTTCTACCAGAAGAAGTACCATTGGGGATGGTTCATTCCGCTCGATGACCAGGTTGTCAGTGTCGGCATCGTGTGCCCATCCGCGTATTTTTTGGAGAAAAAGGAAAGCAAACGTGATTTTTATATTCGGGAACTTCGTGAGCTTCATCCGGAGTTGAGCCGCAGAATTCCCGAAATCAAACTGGTCGAAGACGTCCATGTGATCCCTAACTACTCGTATCAGGTGAATGGGTTTTGCGGCAAAGGATTCGCCTGCATTGGGGACGCGCATCGCTTTATCGACCCGATCTTTTCGTTCGGTTTGACAGTTACGATGCGAGAAGGCCAGTTCCTGGCCCCGATCGTTCGGGCTTATCTGGAGGGGGCAAATCGCGATAAGCCGAATCCTTTCGCCGAGCACCAACTCTTCTCTGAAACGGGCATCGACGTTCCTGGAGGATGTACTCGACTCCTTTTGGGAGCATCCCTTGTCCTTCGCTCATTGTGTTTACTCCCGCTATACCGAGTACATGACAGACATGTTTGCAGGCCGTATCTACGGCAACGAGCGGCAGCCCACGCCGGCCTTGCTCTCTTTCCGAAAGTTACTAAAGCGTGAAGGCGAACGAGAGCGATCTTACGAAACCGCAGATCTATACTCGATCCCGATTGGATCTCGCTATCACCCAGAGCGGGCGGCGATTTGGGAGGTAAATTCGCCGGTCGCGACCACCGAAAAATGGCTTGGGCCGCGTTGACGCAGAGCCGCCAATGCGAAGCGGAGCAGATCTTTTCCCGAGTCCAAAATAAGATGATGACTGGACCGCTCTGCCTGTCATATACTAACCCACAGCATTATTATGGTTGACGAACAGGACATCAAAGCCGCAGTTAAAACTTTCATTCTGAACGAGTACCTGCCCGGAGAGGACCCGGCGGCGCTGACTGACACTACCGCACTCATGACGACCGGAGTGCTTGACTCCATCGCATTACTCAAGGTGGTGACGTTTTTGGAAACCCATTTCGGTATCACGCTCGAACCGCATGAGGCCGTAGTCGAGAACCTTAATACATTATCGGACATCGCCCGGCTCGTGATGTCGAAGAAAGCATAGCCGCCGCTGGAGCGGAGTGGGTGGAATTTACGGCTCGCTTGGCCGCGCGACCCATCCAGCGATTTTCCCCGTGCGAATTTCGTCCAACCTAACATACGACAACCCGATGAGGACAAACGCGCTGCATCAGCTTCTGGATTCATCCGCTTCACGGTTTCCAGAGAAAGCCGCGGTCGAGGAGTCCCAAGGCGGCAGCATCCGCTACGGCGAGCTGGCGCGTCTTTCGGATCGGGTGCGGGACCGGTTGCGTCAAATGGGAGTTAGGCCCGGTGATCGGGTGGGGATTTGTCTGAGAAAGTCTGCTGACGCCGTCGCTTCATTGTTCGGGATCATGAAGGCAGGAGCCGCGTATGTTCCGGTAGATCCGACAGCCCCTGCGTCGCGAAACGCGTTTATCTTTTGTAACTGTGCGGTGAAGGCAATCATCATCGAAGCACGGCTCGCGGAAGGGCTGCACCACGAATTTAGCCAGAGCGGCTCTGCGCCAGATTCGATCGTATTGGACGGAGTCGGAGCTGGAGTTCCGCTCAGGGAAGCCCTCGACCGGCTGGACGCCGTTCACCCGGTTTCCTCGAGACCGAGTGCGATTCCAGATGCATCTGATCTGGCCTACATTTTGTACACCTCGGGCTCAACCGGCCGGCCCAAGGGTGTTATGCTGTCACACGGCAATGCCGCCTGCTTCATCGACTGGTGCTCGGATCTATTTCAACCGGATGAGCGCGATCGGTTTTCGTCACACGCTCCATTTCACTTCGACCTGTCGATTCTGGATATTTATGTTTCGCTCAAACACGGCGCTACCCTGGTCATTGTCGAGGAACAACTTGGTAAGGAACCTGTGCGGCTGGCGCCTTGGATTGCCGAGAAGAAGCTGACGGTCTGGTACTCGGCTCCATCCATCCTAAGCCTGGCAGCGCAGTTTGGAAAACTGGAGCAGTACGATTATTCTTCACTCAGGTTGGTGCTATTTGCCGGCGAAGTGTTTCCGATCAGGTACCTGAAGCTACTGAAATTGCTTTGGCCGCATCCTCGGTATTTTAACTTATACGGTCCAACGGAAACCAATGTTTGCACCTTTTACGAGGTGGCGGAGGCGATTCCAGAATCTCAAGCCGAGCCGGTCCCGATTGGTAAGGCGTGTGCGCACTGCCAACCGCTGGTGGCCGATGAGACTGGGGCCGACGTCTCTCGTGGGACTGAAGGAGAGTTGTGCATCGCCGGCCCGAGCGTCCTGGCGGGATATTGGGATCTGCCGGAAAATACCGCCAAGGCATTCCTGCCAAGGGTCGACAACCAGTGGTATCGAACGGGCGATATAGTGGCGGAGCTTCCTGACGGCAACTATAAATTCCTGGGCAGACGGGACCGTATGATCAAGAAGCGGGGATATCGAATCGAGTTGGGTGAAATCGAAGCCGCCTTGTACCGGCATCCGGCCATCAAAGAAGCAGCGGCGGTGGCGTTGCCGGACGACAATGGTGTAGCGGTCAAGGCGTTCGCCAGCACCCGCAATGGGGCCAAGCTTTCGGCTATCGAGCTAAAGACGTTCTGCTCCAAGAACCTCCCTCTATATATGGTTCCAGATTTGTTCTGCTGCGTCGATTCGCTGCCCAAGACTTCGACCGACAAAGTCGATTACCAGAAGCTCAAGGCCATGAAATGAGATCGTCACCGAAATCGTCGCGCGGTTCGGAGTTTATCGCAGGACGCAGACTGCATCATGAATTTTGAACTAACAGCTGAGCAACAAGCCTTGCAGGGGGCTGCGATTAAATTCGCGCGCAGCGAACTGAACAGTGACATGATCGAGCGCGACGCCGGCCAGGTCTTCTCGCGCGAAGCGTGGCAAAAGTGCGCCTCTTTCGGAGTGCAAGGGATGCCGTTTCCCAAAGAGTACGGTGGCCAGGGCGCCGACCCGCTCACTACTATCGCTATGATGGAAGGGCTGGGTTACGGCGGCTCCGATCAAGGGCTGCTCTTTTCAATTAATGCTCACATGTGGACTTGTTCGATCCCGATCCTCAAATACGGCACGTCTGAACAGAAGAAGAAATATCTTCCGGGACTTTGCGATGGAGGTCTCATCGGCGCGAACGGCGCGAGCGAGCCGAACGCGGGGTCAGATATCTTTTCAATGCAAACCCGTGTTACGAAAGATGGCAGCGACTACGTTTTGAATGGCGGGAAAATCTTTGTGACCAACGCGCCGGTCGCCGATTTGTTCATGCTCTACGCTACCCTCGACCCGAAACTCGGCGTCGCGGGTATTTGCGGGTTCATCATCGAAAAGGGAACGCCAGGGCTTGGCACCGGAGAAAAGAAGGACAAAATGGGACTGCGCACAGCCCTCATGGCGGAGGTCACCCTTGAAGACTGCCGGGTGCCATCAAATGCCCTGCTCGGTCGGGAAGGCCGCGGGACCGAGGTCTTTCACTATTCGATGGCTTGGGAACGGGCCTGCATTCTTGCCACGTGCCTGGGAACTATGCGCCGCCAGCTCGAACGCTGCATCAACTACGCCCGTAGCCGCAAGCAATTCGGCCAGGCGATCGGGAAGTTCCAATCGGTCGCCAACCGCATCGTGGATATGAAACTGCGCTACGAAACAGCCCGGCTCCTGATCTACAAGTCGGGTTGGCTGATGGGTGAAAATAAATCAGCCGACATGGACGCGGCCATGGCCAAGTTGTACGTCTCGGAATCCTTCGTCAGATCGTGCCTTGATGCGATTCAGATACACGGCGGCTCGGGGTTCATGACCGAACTCGAAATCGAACGCGAACTCCGTGACTCGGTCGGGAGCACGCTATATTCGGGCACGTCCGAGATTCAACGGAACATCATCGCTCGAGGACTGGGGATTTGATTTCCAGCCATCGTTCTGGCCTTTGGTAATACTGTTTTGAAACAAAAACCGGTGGCTCATAAGCGCATGCGCAGAGACAAGCTGATTGTCATCACAGGGGCTGGTGGCTTCATCGGCGGAAATCTGGCAAAATACTTTCACGATGCAGGTTTTACACGGATCCGCGCCGTGGATAAGAAACCAGTGCGCGAATGGTACCTGCGAGTGCCAGGGGTCGAGAATCTTTGTCTTGATTGTAGCACAGAAGAAAATTGCAATCGGGTTTGTAAGGGCGCTGAGGAGGTCTACAATCTCGCTGCCGACATGGGCGGCATGGGATTTATCGAACGGTTCCGCGTCGAGTGTCTCCGAAGCATCCTGATCAACACTCACATGACCGAAGCGGCCTATCAGGCTGGGGCGGGACGGTATTTCTTCTCCTCCTCTGCCTGCGCATACAGCACGCTCCTGCAGCAAGACACCAATGTGCGCGCGTTAAAGGAATCCGATGCTTATCCCGCCATGGCCGAGCGCGGGTATGGCTGGGAAAAGCTTATCTCGGAGATGTTCTGTCAGGAGTATTGGGCGGAACGGGGGATGAAGACATTCATTGCCCGATTTCACAATGTATATGGACCCTATGGAACTTGGGATGGAGGACGCGAGAAGGCCCCGGCGGCTATTTGCCGTAAAGTGATCGAGGCAATTGATAAGAAGGACCATCGTATTTCGATTTGGGGAAATGGTCGTCAAACTCGCAGCTTCATGTACATCGACGATTGTGTGAAAGGGATCGATATGATCATGCACTCCGCCGAGCTGATTGCGACGCCTATCAATCTTGGCTCGAGCGAGCTGATACCGATTAATGACTTGGTTTCGAAAGTCGAAAAGATCGCGGCGGTGAAGCTGAAGCGGAAATATGACCTGGACGCTCCTCGCGGCGTGGCCGGGCGCAACAGCGACAACACGTTCATCAAATCCATTCTCAAATGGGAGCCGAATACCACACTGGATGTTGGATTGCGCCATACTTACCAATGGATTAAGGAGCAGTATTACTCCCGTAAGCAGGGCAACCATCCTATCGAATGACCAAGTCCTGCAAGCTACGTGATCAAAATCGATCAGGGACCTTAACTTCCTATCAGAGACCAGAGACCGAAAGACTTATGAGGATAGCGTACGTTACGCCCTATCAGGGCGCAACGGTTGTGAGCCGGCGTCCGATCGTCAGGAATAGGAGCATATCTAATAAGATCAAAATAGAGTTGATTGCACGGTTGCTTCAGGACAATTCTCACGAGGTAGAGATCATATCTCACGGCGAAGTAGTCGAATGTCAGCTGAAGTTTTATCCCGGATTTTGGGAAACGGAGCTATTTCACGATAACATTCCCGTCTATTACGTTTCCTCGTTACCTATCAGACGAATCAATGGCCTCTGGGCCGGCCGGCGGGCGCTAGATTTCTTGAAAAGGCGACACCGGGAACGTCCGTTCGATCTCGTTATTATTTTCAATCTAAAGCCGCCACAAATCAGTTGTGCGAGCTACGCTGTCAGAGAGCTTGGGCTGCCCGTTATCCTACAGTACGAAGATGATGTATTCGTGAATGTCTTTGGGAAGAAAGGAAGAGGATTGGTTTCAGCATACCACAGTTCTGTATACACGAAGACGATCAACAGTGTCTCCGGCTGCATGGCCGTGTCACCTCATCTATTGTCACAGTTGCCATCACATCTGCCCATGGCTCTGCTGCGAGGAGTTGTTGGACAGGATGTCTTGGAAGCGAGCGAACAACAGGAGGCAGTAAAAAAGAACTGGGTAGTATTTTCGGGCACGCACATACGGGAAAATGGCGTTCAGGAGTTGATAACAGCGTGGAAGATCGCAGGCCTTTCGGACTGGCAACTACACATTACCGGGTTCGGTGTAATGACGAAAGAACTGGGGAACATGGCTCAGAAGGATCCGAGCATCATGTTTCATGGACTGGTCAACAGGGAAGAGCTGCTCCGACTCCTATGTTCGGCACGGATCTGCATAAACCCGCATGTCGTGAGCCCAACTCCTGGAAACGTCTTTGCCTTCAAGATTATCGAGTACCTTGCGGCTGGAGCTCACGTCATCACGACCCCCATGGGAAGTCTGGAGCCGGAGCTTGAAGTCGGCATTACGTATATGAACGACAATAGCCCGGAGGTGATTGCGGAGACATTGCAACAGGTGGTGCGCGATCGCAAATACGAATGCACTGCGGCTCAGGCAGCAGTGCAAAACTATGGTCCTGCCGCCGTTTCGCAATCGCTCGAGAGACTAATTCAGCAAGTGATGGGTAAGCGAGATTAGAGGTTCGGCCCGGCGAATCTGTCCCTTGGTCTTTCACTAGAGAGAGCCGTGTAACTACATTCTTCTATTTTAATAGATTCTCCATGAAGATCGACAATCCTCCTCTTGCTGGCCAGCCAACAATATCCAGCGGCTCGCCCGTAGCATCTTCAACGGCGGTAGAAGAGGAGGATCGCCACGAAAAGCACTTCAAAACCGGCCATCTTTTAACGAACCTCAAAGGCCACACAATCTCGAGTGGAGCGGTTACGATGACGGCCCAGGCCGCGAAATTTCTACTAAACTTGATCTCCACAATGGTCCTGGCACGGCTGTTGATGCCTCGAGACTTTGGGCTCGTGGCAATGGTGACTACCGTTACGAGCTTTCTGCATGTTTTCAAAGATGCTGGACTTTCGGTGGCCACCGTGCAGCGCGAACGCATCACGCAGGCTCAAGTCTCCAATCTCTTTTGGATCAATATAGCCGTTAGCACCTTGAGCACCTTGATTGTAGCGGCGTCGGCGCCGCTTGTGGCCAAGTTTTACCATAATCCCCGGCTGATACCGATTACCCTTCTCCTCTCCACAACATTCATCCTGAGCGGCTCGACAGTTCAACACCAGGCTTTGCTTAAGCGACAGATGCGCTTCAAAGCATTGGCGCTGATCGAAATCGCCTCCATGGCAACGGGCGTTCTTGTCGGGGTCATTATGGCCTTTCTGGGATATGGGTACTGGTCTTTGGTGGGCTTGAGCTTGTCCATGGAAACGGCGGGGCTCATACTCACATGGTCAGTCTCTCGCTGGCGTCCACAGTTACCTAGCCGTAACAGTGGAGTTGGCCCGTTATTAAGTTTTGGGGTCCATCGAACCGCGGGCGATTTCATCCTATCCCTTGCCCGAGGCAGCGATAACCTTTTGATTGGCCGGTTCTATGGGTCGGCTGCCGTGGGTCTCTACTCGAGAGCCAGCGCCTTGCTCATTCGTCCGTTGGAACAATTTATGGGCCCGATCAACGTCGTTTTCATACCAGCGTTATCTCGTTTGCAATCCCAGGCCGAGCGTTACCGGTCAACATTCCTCCGCCTTTATGAAGCCATTGCTTTGGCAGGCTTCTTTTTCACAGGGTTGTCTCTTGCTCTGGCCCGCCCGATTACCCTTGTCTTACTGGGACCAAAGTGGGAGCAAGCGGCTGTCATTTTCGGAGGGTTCACAATTGCGGCGCTTTGCTATCCGCTGGCCAATGCTTCCGCCTGGTTGTTTATCAGTCAGGGTCGCGGCCGAGATATGTTCGTTGCCCAATCGATCAACGCTGGTGCTATTGTTCTTTCATTTGTCATTGGCTTGCCATTCGGACCGGCGGGCGTGGCAATCGCCTTTTCGATCTCAAATATCCTGGTTCGAATACCCGTCTACTATTTTACTGCCGGCCGGCGGGGTCCTGTAGGCACAGCGGATTTATGGAGAGTGTTTTTCCGTCATCTCCCTGTCTGGCTTGTAGTATTTTTTGTAAGCCGGTTGACGCTCAGCCTGGTGGTAAACTTCGCTCCGCTGGCTCAATTGCTCATCTGCGGTCTCGTTGGTACCCTTGCCGGCATTGCCCTCATCTGTGGCTCCACTCCGCAGCGGAAGGTAGCGATTCATCTGCTCGAGACCCTGCGAGAACTAAAGAAGAACCGATGAAAGAAGAATACGATTATGAATAACGACAACAGGAGTAACTGTCGATATGTGTTCGTTTGCGGTCTGCCCCGAAGCGGAACGAGCGTGCTCGGTCGCAATGTCGGGAGGCTGGAGAAGTGCACCGGATTGAAAAACACCGGCGTGCTCGAGGATGAGGGACAATATCTACAAGATGTTTATCCACTTGCGAGTAAGTGCGGTGGCGATGGCAGGTTTGGATTCGACCCAAAAATGCACCTGACAGATACCTCAGGTTTGTTAACACCGGAAAACATATCCAGACTAGAGAGGAGTTGGGATCCATTCTGGGATAAGAGCAAGACGATTCGGGTGGAAAAGACTCCTGCGAATCTTCTCATGACGCGTTTTTTACAGGCAGCATTTCCCAATTCCTGCTTCGTTATCGTCAGACGACACCCAGTACCCGTTGGTCTCGCTACCCAAAAGTGGAAGATAAACGTAACTTCGCTTTATAACATGTTTGACCATTGGCTCCGCTGCCATGAACTTTTTGACGAGGACAAAACGTACCTGGAGCGCCTCTATGAGTTAAGCTACGAAGATTACGTCGAGAATCCGAACAAGTATCATCAGGAAATTGCGGCATTTATCGGCACGCGCGTTCCCGACCCGCCGAAGGAAGATCAATTTCGCACCGTAGCCCAATGGCGTAGTTATACTGGATTGCTTGTTTCGGAACGTGCGATGGAAGAAGTAAGTGGGGCTCACAACAAGAAATATTTCGACCGGTGGTCCAATCTCCTGGCACATTCTACTTTCAAGAGTTACTACCGCTATATTGCCAGGCGGTATGAGTCCAGGTTTGCGAAGTATGGGTACTCGTTGACCAAAGATCTTGGCGTTGATAATGAAGTGCTTGGCGAAGGCAAATTCTCCAACACGGTTGGTGTCTTTTGTTGCCTTGTAGCAGATGTTGGAGCCTTTTTCCGGCGGCTGGAGACACGGATTGGGGAACACATTAAACAGCTGATCAAGGCACTGTTACCTGAATTTGTCCGGACGAAGATTAGCCAGATGCGCCGGAGAGACGCTTTAAATAGAGAGAGGGCGAGGGCCCTTTCACATTAAAGTGGAACAGGAGCTCATGGGCCGCAATCTCCACAGCCTGCCTGGCGTCCTCGATCCTCCGCCTTCCGACCTGGTGCGTTCTTCTGAAAACTCATCGCATACGCTCTGGGGAATTTTCACGCGGACGCAACGCTGGGGCTTGTCTGGGCGTGGTTGGCTGCTCTCGGCCTTAGTAATATTACTTGTCGGTTATTTTGCTGTTTTGAACATTCATCCTTTTCTGGCTGTAACACATCGCGTTAATACACCCGTTCTTGTGGTGGAAGGATGGGTACATAGATATGCCATCCGCGCTGGTGCCGAAGAATTTAAAAAGGGGTCCTACGAACGTATCTTCACCGCCGGCGGTCCGATTGAGGGCGGCTACATTAATGATTATCAAACTTCGGCCAGCGTCGGGGCTGAGGCATTAAAGAAGGCCGGTATCTCAGAAGACGTCATTCAGATGGCCCCGTCACATGTCATTGGACGGGATAGAACCTACAGCTCGGCGGCCGCACTGCGCGACTGGCTCCACGAACATAGCGTGGCCGTTCATAGTGTGAATGTCTTAACGGAAGATTGTCACGCACGCCGCACACAACTTCTCTATCAGAAAGCTTTCGGGAAAAGCGTTACAGTGGGAATTATCGCTGTCATAAACCCGGATTATGATCCGAAGCATTGGTGGCGTTACAGCGATGGTGTTCGAGAAGTAATCGGCGAGAGCGTTGCCTACATCTACGCGCAATTTTTCTTCTACCCTTCACAACCGCGACGTGGCGAAAAGCCGTCGGCATCTCCTCAGGTCTCTGACTAATATCCGATAATGAAAATAGCTGTGGTCGGTCTTGGTTATGTTGGGTTGCCGTTATCGTTGCAATTGGCGCGCTCGGGCCTGCTGGTGCTTGGTCTTGACACGGATCCGACCAAAGTTGCCGCGCTCAACGCTGGCAAGAGTTATATAAAGCATATCGAGTCTGCGGCAGTCCAAGAACAACTAAAGGCCAAACGGTTTGGAGCGAGTAGCGATATCTCGCGTGTAAGGGAAGTGGAGGCGGTGATTATTTGTGTGCCGACTCCGCTGACCAAGAACCGTGAGCCGGATATCTCGTTCGTTGTTAACACGGGCCGGGCGATCGCACCGCATCTTTTGAAAGGCACATTAGTCGTTCTCGAATCGACCACTTATCCGGGGACGACAGATGAAGACTTGCGGCTGGTGCTGGAGAAAGGATCGGGCATGAAAGCAGGTGTGGATTTTCACCTGGCCTTTTCGCCGGAACGGGAGGACCCAGCCAACGAACAAAGCAAGGTGAAGTCAATTCCGAAGGTCGTAGGGGGTTATACCGAAGCTTGCCTCGCGCGCGCGATGGCGCTTTACGGCCAAGCCATCGATAGACTCGTGCCTGTCTCTTCCTGCCGGGTCGCAGAGGCGACGAAATTGTTGGAGAACATTTTTCGGAGCGTGAACATTGCGCTCGTGAACGAACTCAAGATTGTTTACGCCGCCATGGGCATCGACATTTGGGAAGTCATTGAAGCCGCCAAGACGAAACCGTTTGGATTCATGCCGTTTTATCCGGGGCCCGGGTTGGGCGGCCACTGCATTCCGATCGACCCATTTTATCTTACATGGAAAGCCCGCGAGTTTGGTCAGCACACCCGTTTCATTGAATTGGCCGGCGAGATCAACACTCGAATGCCGGAACACGTCATCAATCAGGTAATCTGCGCCCTGAACTCTCAAGGAAAAGCTCTTAAAGGGTCCAAGGTTCTATTGCTTGGACTGGCCTATAAACCCAACGTTGATGACGAGCGCGAATCGCCCAGTCACGTATTGATGGACATGCTAAGTGCGCGCGGTGCAAAAGTAGAATATTATGATCCTTATGTGCCGATGATAAGGCCCACCCGTGAGCATGCACGCTTTGCCGGAGAAAAATCGGTGGACTGGAACGCCGGGAATATCGCGAGTTTTGATTTGGTGCTGATTGCAACGAACCATGCTTGTGTGAACTACCAGCAGCTCGCCGATTGGGCGCGGTGCATCGTCGATACACGCAATGCGATGGCAGGCCTGACGATTGCTCCTGGAAAAGTTTGGAAAGCGTAGGCACTGTCAAGGCCCTGGACCCCTCAATTCTCAACTTTAGGTGAAATCCGAACCCTCATTAAAAGACACTGCATCGATCCATTCCGCGGCTGTCACATTTGACACATGTCCGAGCGGAAGTTCCGCGTCGCACGCCCGTATCTTAGGTTTCCTAGGTTTTGCCATCTTGCTGACAGCGGGCTTTGCCAAGCCGCTGATTGGTCTCGCGATCCATGCTGCGCGCAGCGATTTGCATTCATATATCTTGCTGGTGCCGTTTATTTCGGCCTATCTCATCTACATTCGTCGCGACCAATTGCCGAAGAGATATAACTCTTCTCCCGGATGGGCGGCGATTCCGCTGCTCGGTGGACTTGGGAGCCTGATCGCAGCGTGGACCCAAAGCGGCGGTCTCAGCCGCAACGATTATTTGACGTTGATGGCTTTGTCTTTCGTTTGCCTGCTCGCCGCCGGAGGATTTCTTTTCCTTGGAAAGAAGTGGATGGCCGCTGCGAAATTTCCGTTCGCGTTCTTAATCTTCATGGTGCCTATGCCCAATGTCATGGCTGACACCCTCGAGACAGGCTCGAAGCTAGCGTCGACCGAAGTTGCGAATCTGTTATTCAACATGATCGGCACTCCCGTTTTGCGGGAGGGGACGATGTTCCAGTTGCCAAATATTGCGATTCAGGTGGGCCAGGAATGCAGTGGAATCCGGTCCAGCTGGGTGCTGTTCATCACCAGTTTGGTGGCGGCCAATTTATTTCTGAAGAGCTCATGGCGGCGCGCGCTATTGGTCGGTTTCGTGATTCCTCTCGGAATCATCCGTAACGGATTCCGGGTGTTTGTGATTGGAATGCTCTGTGTTCACTTCGGGCCGCAGATGATTCATAGCATTATTCATCGCCAGGGCGGACCGATGTTTTTCGCGCTCTCCTTAATCCCTCTGTTTCTGTTACTCTGGTGGCTGCGGCGGGGCGAGCAGAGAAAACAAAGGCCGGAAGGGAGAGATCAGATGAAGCTCAATCCCGAGGCGGCCGGTTGATTTGGCGGATCATTCGATAGTCACTTTTGCGTTTTTGGTAAAAGGTGCAACGATTGCAGGTGATTTGTGGAAGAAATATGATTGCTCAATTAATTCAGAGGAGCTGCGAAAGCCGAGGTAATTTCGTTTGCTCCCGCAACCGGTCTCTCGGCGTTAGCGTCGGATTTGCTCGAAATGAAACCATCTAATATCATCGTGGTTGTTGCCGGCGCAGCCTTGCTCTTTTGTGCTGCCTGCCAAACCGCTTCTCGTGCGCCATTGCCAGATCAACCCATGGCCAATACACCGGTGACTCTTGGTCCGGGAGATGTGATTAAGCTGACATTTCCTGGGGCGACCGATCTTAATCAATCGCAGAAAGTTCGTGGCGACGGGAAGGTTAGTCTTCCTCTTGTCGGTGAAGCAACGGCAGCTGGAAAAACGTTGCCGGAATTTCAGAGGGAACTGGCCCGCCTCTACAAATCACAACTTAGAAACAGCGAGGTGCAGGCGACATTAGAAAGCAGCGCGGCGAACGTGATCGTTTCCGGCTACGTTAACAAACCAGGAAAGTTCTCGTTTGATCGGCCCACGACCGTGTTCCAGGCGATCATGGAAGCAAGCGGTGTGAGTGAGTACCGGAAACCTGAGCAATGTTCATCTTGTTCGCACTATCAACGGGGAACAGCATACTCAGGTCCTTAACCTAAAATCGGCCATGAGCGGCAAAAGCACCAAGGCGGACTATGTTAGAGACGGCGATGTGATCTACGTCGCGCAAAAATTGTTTTAGATCTCGCGTCAATTGCGGCCCATTCTACAGGCGCCGCGGGCGGTAAATGGGTCGGCGATTCGGAATGGATGCCAGCGGATCGGCCTGCCCCTTGGCATGCAGCAGCCCGGGCGAAGGAGGCGCGGCGATGTTAAAAGGTCGATCGAGCGCTCCGCCGCTCGATGTCAAGAGAATAGCGGCAAAGCCCTGAAGCAATAGCAACCTGCGACGGAGCGCGCGTTCCACCAGCACTTTGTCGTACGACGCGAGATTCAATCGCGTAGAATCTATTGGCCTTTTCGGAACGCCGCGTGCTATAAAGTGCCCGACACACGCGAGCTGGCTTAGCGCTTCGCACCAATCGAATTGCATACAAATCTGAAATCGCGCGGGCGAATTCAACACATCCGGAGAGGCGCTTCAACAGGCAACAGCGTTGGGCGTTGGAGCGCTATTCTTTCAGGAGAGTGTGGGCGAAAGTGGAGGAAATTTCAGCTCGGAGAAAGCAGAACAAGCAAAAGATGCTCTTTCGCGTGTGTCTTATTTGCGGTGTTTCAAGTCTCTTTTGCCTCGACCAACGCTTTGGGAGAAATCTCACAGTCTTCGCCAACAGATTTCACCGCCACCCCTACTCCGGCCGAAACCCCAAGCGTTGAGCCTAGTCCGTTACCAGGAACACAGACCAGCACTGTAGCGCCAATCAGCAACGAGAGTCCAACAGAGCCCTCTGTTGAAGTAGCCACTCAAAGTGGGACTGTTTCGGTCGCGAACCAGGGTGCCCTGGATCTGCTGTCGAGCCTTCACTTCACCCTGGGATTGCGTGGCGGGTACGACACTAACACGGGAACATCGGCATCCCAAAGCGGTTCCTTCTACACCACAGAGAGCGCTTCCGTATCCTATAATCTTCCTGGCCAGCAGACGCAGCTCAACCTGCTTGCCGGCGGCGGGCTGACTGACTTTGTTAGCGGGGCTAGCGTGGGACGTAACGAGGTCAACTCGTACCTGAGCTTAACGCTTACCCACAACTATTCTACGCGTCTTAAGCTCGATGCCAGCGTTTACGCTACTTACCAGGTAGAGCCTGATTTTAGCTCTGACGCCGGAACGAACAATCGCCAGGGCAATTTTTTTCAAACTCTCGATAGCCTTTCAGCTGCTTATCACTGGTCTTCGCGCCTTTCTACGGTCACCAGCTATAAGTTTCGGGCAATTGAATACGCTCAGTCCTCAGTTGGAACATCGACAAATCGCGTCGAAAATACCTTTGGAGAAGAGCTTCGGTTTAATTTAGCGCCTAAAGGTGCTACTTTGGTCGGGGAATATCGTTTTGAAGCGATCAATTATGACATGTTCGCTCCGCGCAATTCCACGACTCACTTTGCCCTTGCTGGTGTCGATGAGGATTTCACTTCACAATTAAGGGTGGTGGCACGGGGCGGCGCGACATTTCGCTCCTACAATGACGATGGAAGTCGAACGGACCCACATTTCGAAGGGTCGCTCAGTTACTCGGGCGCCCACCACTCGACTCTGGGTTTGACGGCCAGTTATGGCGTCGAAGAGCCCAGCTCGCCCCAGGTCCTGAGCCGTACGACATTCCGAACGGGCTTGCAGGTAAGATATGGCCTGACCGCCCGTATTAGTTTGAGCGGGTCAGGTTATTACCATCACGATGATAATCAAGGTCTGACTTCAACGGGAACAGGAACAACCAGCCCGAATTTTTCCCAAGATTCCATTGATCTTTCCGTCGATGCCACCTACACGATTAATCGGCATTTCTCGTTTAATATCGGTTACGAGTATTCTGATGTGACGTCGGGCTCGGGCAGCACCGCCGAACAAGCGGCCGGACTAGGGGCTTATTCGCGGAGTCGCTCATTTGCCGGTCTGACTTTCACCTTTTAGAAAGTCACCGGTTCGGCTTGGGATTTGGGTTCTTTCTGCCGATTCCTGAAAACGAACAGGCTCTGCAGAATTTCGGAGAATCGACGCATCTGGCGAGGGACTCGGCGTTGGAGTAGGAGTCGGTGTCGGCGCTCACGACGGCGCTGTCGTTATAGCTGGATTCCATTGCCTTCGACTTCACCGCCGCAGGGCGTGCGAGCGTAGCCTACGGATGGAAGGCCGTATAAGTATAGCTGTTCACGGTCCAGGAACCGTTAACCAGGGAACCTAGCGTCACATAGATGGCGCGCCCGTCGGTGGGAATATTAATTACGGTTTTCGAATGCACTGTCACTGTTCCGGAATTGTAAATATCGGCTCCGTGCGGCGAACTGCCCACAAAAAGGAAATAGGCGGTGGCGCTGCCGGCGCTCCAGTTGAGAGTTACACTGGAAGAACTAAAGGTCGATCCCAGTGACGGGCTAAGCATCACCGCAGGTCCGGTCTGAGCCGGCGTGGGCGTCGGAGTTGCTGTGGGTGTGACAGATGGCGTTGGCGTTGGTGTGGGTGTGACAGTTGGCGCGGGCGTTGGCGTTGGTGTTGGAGTTGCTGTCGGAGTAGGAGTTGGTGCCGGGGTCGGAGTCGCTGTGGGCGTGGGAGTAGGCGTAGACGTAGAGCTGAAGGCTTTATAGGTATAGTCGATGGGTTGCACGCTGCCTCCGGAGACTGCATAGAGACGCACGTAAATGGTGCGGCCGTCCGTGGGGATATTGGAAACTGCGATCGAATGACCACTGAGAAGAGTGGAATGGAAAATATCTAGGGCACCTGGGGAGCTACCCACAAGGAGGAGGTAGAAAGTGGCATTACCCGGACTCCAAGTGAAAGTCACGCTTGAAGAAGGAAAGGTCGATCCCGGGTGCGGGCTAAGCATTTGGACCGAGCCAGTCGGGGACGGCGTCGGCGTGGGTGTCGGCGTGGGAGTAGGTGTTGGCCTTGGAGTCGGTGTTGCGCTTGGAGTCGGCGTGGGAGTAGGTGTTGGCCTTGGAGTCGGTGTTGGCGTTGGTGAGGAGCCTGGCACAGAATACGAGACCTCGTTTGATGGCGCGCTTTCCATAGACGCCGTGGTGTATGCCGTTACGACAAAGTAGTATGTCGTTCCCGAGGCCAGGTTCGATATCGCTGTTGAGGTCGTATTTCCGACTTCCGTTATCTGCGTGTAAACCCCGCTTGTCGTTCCCGAATATAAACGGTAGCCAGCGATGTTTGGGTCGGTGGCGGGGTCCCAGGCCAGCGTAGCGCTGGCAGCGGCCTGCGTTATCGAGGGAACAGCGAGCAGAATGGCGGCGCAAACGGGCAAGAGTCGGCCAAATCTGTCAAGGATATAACTATGATATTTATTGCTAATGTCGATATTTATAGCAATCTCTGTGCCCGAAACCCCCAACAAACTCCCCGCAGCCTGGCCCGGTTCTTCGATACCGACATGCCGATCAAGCCGCGGAAACTCCCTGTTTCAGATCCCGTGGCCCCGAGTCTTTTGGCGGATGAATGACCGCGATGGCATTGAAATTTAGACTCGTTTCGGATACAGCCGTTTCACTAGTAGAGGCATCCAACCAGCGAATATTTCTGACCGAAGCCGCTGCCAGAGAAGAAATCGGCTTCTATCCCCAAAAATGCTTCTCGAGTGTGTCAACTTTCTGTCGCGGATTGGGGCAATCGGCTGGCTGAGGGGATATTCTGATGATTTACCTTCTCGAGGGAAGGCATTGAGCGACAGGTCCGAAGGGAAGAGCGAACTGTGAACTTGAATGCGGTTCTCGCATTTGTGGCTGCTTCGTTTAGCGGCGCGCTGGGCTTGGCGGTGATGCTCCGCAATCGGCGTTCTGTCGCTAGCTGGTGTTTCTCGATCGGGATGCTGCTATTCGCGATTGAGAGCGCACTGACTGGAATCAGCTTTGAGGCCGTCTCGGCCGAGAGGGTGGCTTTTTGGCAGACTCTTACTTTAGCGGCAAAATCCCTTCTCCCCGGAATCTGGCTATGTTTCAGTCTAACTTATTCGAGAGCAAATTATCGGGAGTTTCTGACACGATCGCGGCTTCTTCTTGTCGCGTTTTTCCTGATTCCGCTTTCTGTGCTGCCCGCGTTTCACGCTCCATTCATTGAGGTTCTGCCTTATGAGCTACCTGCTGAAGGCTGGGCGGTTAACTTTGGCGAACCGGCGAAAATCTTAAACGCGCTGATCCTCATAGCGACTGTCTTAATTCTGATGAACCTGGAGCGGACATTCCGTTCCGCTATTGGGACCATGCGATGGCGGATTAAGTTCTTGGTCCTCGGGTTAGTAGTCGTGTTCGGCGCGAGGATTTATACACGAAGTCAAGCGCTGCTCTTTTCCGGATACAACCTGGCTCAACTAAATATCGAGACGGCTGGGCTTCTAATCGGCTGCGCGTTGGTAGCCATTGGTTACCTGAGAAGTGGCTTTGGCGAGATCGATATTTACCCCTCGCGTGCTGTCCTTCGCACGTCTCTCACGCTGCTTTTGGCTGGCGGTTACCTTTTCATTGTTGGCGTCCTCGCCCAGATCGTAGCGCATTTTGGTGGAGCAAAGGCTTTCCCAGTTGAGGCCTTCTTGATATTGCTCGGCGTCGTCATTTTGGCGGTCCTCCTCTTTTCCGAGCGGCTTCGACAAAGTTTACAGCTTTTTATCAGCCGTCACTTCAAAAGACCGCAACATGATTTCCGCCAAATCTGGACTCGTTTTACCGGAGCCATGCCTTCCGTTCTCGACGAGCCCGGTCTGTGCATGGCGGTCTCAGGATTGATCTCGGAAATTTTTTCCGCCTTATCAGTCTCGGTTTGGCTTTTCGACGAGCCAAAGGAGCGGCTGATTCGAACAAGCTCGACGTCTGATTCAGGGCGGGAGCAGACTGGTAATGGAACCGCCGAGATCGCGGCGAACGCGCTGAATTCAGTCGGGCTAACCAAGCTGGCGCGACCTTTCGACCTCGAGAAGGCAAAGGAAAAATGGACCGAAACTCTTAAGGAAATAGGTGCCGGTCGATTCCGGACTGGAGGTAATCGCGTCTGCATTCCATTGCTGGCAGGAGAGCACTGGCTTGGAGTGATCATTTTGGCGGACCGGGTCAACGGACTTCGCTACACCGTTGAAGAGATGGATTTGCTAAAATGCATTGGTGACCAGGTGGCAGCGAGCCTGCTAAACCTTCGGCTCATTAAGAAGCTTGTGCTTGGAAAAGAGCTGGAAGCGTTTCAGACCATATCCGCATTCTTCATTCATGACCTAAAGAATGCGGCGTCAACGCTGAGCCTCATGTTGCAGAATCTACCGCTGCACTTTAACGACGCGTCCTTCCGAGCCGACGCATTGCATGGCATTGGCAGCACGGTCGACCGGATCAACCACCTGATCAGCCGCTTGAGTGAGTTGCGGCGCGGGCTCCCACTTGAGCCGACGGAAGTCGACCTCAATCACCTGGTGGGCGAAGCGCTTCAGAATTTGAACGGGGCGGCTGAACAACCCGAATTAGTAACGAAATTCGCGCATCTTCCAAAAATTGTTGCGGATCGGGAGCAACTCCGGAGCGTGGTAACCAATCTGCTTCTTAATGCCCGCGATGCGGTTGGGACGAACGGGCGGATTACGGTTGAGACGAAGGAGCTCGGTGAATGGGTAACGCTGTCGGTCTCCGATAATGGTTGTGGAATGGCCGCGGCATTTGTAAAGGATTCGCTTTTTCGTCCGTTCCGCACGACAAAGAAAAAAGGACTCGGCATCGGCATGTTCCAGGCGAAAATGATTGTCGAGGCACATCGCGGCACGATTCGGGTTCAGAGCGAAGTTGGTTTGGGCACGACGTTTCATGTAACGTTGCCTGTGAAATCCCACTCGAAATGAAGCCTAAGTTGCTCATTGTTGACGACGACCAGGAGATTCGGACTCAGATGAAGTGGGCGCTTAGCCCGGACTTCGAAATAGTCTTGGCCGAGGATCAAGGCGGAGCTATTGAGAGCTTTAAAGCGGACCGTCCTGTTGTGACTTTGCTCGACCTAGGTCTGCCGCCTCGTCCTAACGAATGTGAGGAAGGGCTGGCGACGCTGTCGGGATTACTCGCGATCGACAGCCAGGCCAAGATCATCGTTATTTCCGGACAAGGGGAAAAGAAAAACGCGATCGAAGCGGTTGGCGCCGGCGCCTATGATTTCTTGTGCAAACCGGTAGACATTGAGGAGCTGAAACTGATTCTCCGCCGCTGCATCTATGTGGTGAGTCTGGAAAAAGAGTACCACGAGATGCAACGGAAGGTGCGACCGGATGTGTTTGAGGACATGCTTGGGACAAGCCCGCAAATGCAAGGAGTGTTCGCCTTTATCCGCAAAGTGGCGACGACCAACGCACCGGTGCTTCTGTTGGGAGAAAGCGGCACCGGCAAAGAAATGGCGGCGTTAGCGATACACCGCCGTAGTTCGCGAAAAAGCGGTCCGTTCATCCCGATCAATTGCAATGCAATTCCGGAGAATCTGCTCGAGAGCGAGCTGTTCGGCCACGAAAAGGGTGCGTTTACCGGCGCTCACGCGCAGCGCAAAGGTCTAATGGAAAGCGCCGGCGGAGGCACCTTGTTTCTGGATGAGATCGGCGAACTGCCGCTTCCCATTCAGGTTAAGCTGCTGCGTTTCTTGCAGGAACAACGCTTCCAGCGCGTTGGCGGCCGGCAGGAAATTCAGATCGATACGCGGGTCATCGCCGCAACCAACATTGATTTGAAGGAGGCGGTGGCGAAAGCAAAGTTCCGGGAGGATTTGTATTTCCGGCTCGCGGTTGTCGTGATCAAGTTGCCTCCTCTCCGTGATCGAGGGGAGGACGTCGATTTCCTTGCCCGAGAATTTTTGCAGCAGTTCGCTGTCCAATCCGACAAGCCGACGATGACCTTCGCTCCGGAAGCACTGCGCGCCATAAAACGGCACACTTGGCCGGGAAACGTTCGCGAGCTCCAGAACCGGGTGAAGCGAGCCGTCATTATGGCAGATGGCAAAAGGGTCACGGCGAGCGACCTCGAACTGGTCGACAGCACAGAAATCGTACCTCCAGCCACGCTCAAACAGGCGCGCGAAAATGTCGAGCGCGAGCTGGTTGAGCAAGTACTCAAAAAATATTCGGGTAGAATCAGTTCCGCCGCGGCCGAACTGGGCGTCAGCCGCCCGACCTTGTACGAGCTGATGGATAAGCTCGGGATTGGGAAAGATGACACCGCAACGGAAAAAGGTTCGGCCCAAACTCCGATCGAGGCCGCTCCCGAGCCCCAGAAAACTTAAGGCGGGCCGAATGTTCTCGGATCGCTTCGGCGAAGGCCCGGGGTGGGCTCCTTTCAGTCCTCACAACAAAGCGATTTGCTAAACCGAAGGCCGCAGGGGACAAACGGATGACAACGCTTCGAATCGGCTGTCGGCATATCGCGACCGCGTTGTTGCTCGCCGCAACTCTCACTGGCTGCGGTAAAGGCGCAAAAGAGACGCGTGTCATCAATCGGGCGGACGGATTTTTTAAAGCAGGCGAGTATGACAAGGCGAAGATCGAATACTTGAATTTGCTGCGGCGGGATCGAAAGAACGCAACCGCCATTCAACAATTAGGTGTGATCTGGTTTGAAGAAGGAGCGCTACTGCAAGCCTATCCTTACCTCCTGGAGGCGCGGGAGCTTGTTCCGGATAATCTCGCGATCAGAACGAAATTGGCCTCGGTCCTCGCCTCTCTCGGAGAAATCGCCGAGGCCAAAGAAGAGGCCACCGCGATTCTTGAACAATCGCCCGGCCAAGAGGAGGCGCTTCTTGTCCTGGCCGATACGGTTGGAAGCGACGAGGAAGTTGAAGAAGTGCAGGAGCAACTGCGAAAAATACCCGAGGGCAATGACGTTTCGTTTCATTTAGCCTGGGCCAGCCTGGCCGTCCGAAAGGGCGACCTTCCATACGCGCTAAGTGAGCTTCAGGCGGCGCTCAAATTAGTTCCGCAGTCGGCTCGCGTCCATCTGGCGATGGCGAACGTTTACTCGCTTCGGCAAGATTGGCACAAAGCCGGGGAGGAGTTTCGTCTCGCCGCCGAAGTTTCGCCCGCCCGATCTGCCGCGCGATTGAAATATGCGGAGTTCGAGAGACGGATCGGCAAGGCCGAGGAGGCCACCGTCCTTTTGAAGGACATCACGAGGCAGGCGCCGGATTACTTTCCTGCTTGGTGCCTGCTTGCAGAAATCGCGCTCTCGCAGAAAAAATTCGATGAGTCGTTGTCTCTGCTTGAAAATGTTCTTGCCCGCGACCCAGCGAATCTGGAAGGACTAATCTTGCAAGCCGAGGCTTGGCTCGGTCGAGGCGAAACCAAGAAAGCGATAGGAGGACTGGAAAGTCTGGCCGTGGCCTTTCCGAATGTTCCGTTAATTAATTATCACCTTGCCCGAGCTTATTTGGCGGACAACAATTCCGCTCAAGCCGCCGCGGCCCTCAATGACGCAATCGCAGGAAAACCAGATTATGCCGAGGCTATCTTGCTTCGGGGAGAGCTTGACCTTCATAATGGTAACGCTCCGCTGGTCGTCCCAGCGATATTAGGATTACTCAAAAAGCAACCCGGGCTGGTTCCCGCTCAAGTGCTTCTGGCGGAAGCTTATCGCGCTTCGGGACGACTTGATGATGCGGCCGCTAGCATTCGCGATCAAATTCGCGGCGCACCGCAATCGCCGGACGCCTACTTTCGCTTGGGGTTGATTCTCCGTCAGCAGCAAAAGGTGGACGAAGCACGTGCTGCGTTCGAGCATGCGCTGGAACTCACACCCGAAAGCCTCCCGGTCATTGAGCAGCTTGTGGAGTTGGATATTTCACGAAAAGACTTCGAAGCGGCTATGCAAAGGGCCCGGCAGCAGCTGGCGAAGGAGCCGAACCTCCCAGGGGCATACTTTCTAGAAGGTAAAATCTACTTCGCCCAAGGTGAGTGGGATCGTGCCGAAGCAGCTCTCCACAAGGCGCTGGATCTCGATCCGAATTTATCGAGCGCCTTCAACCTGTTGATTTCGACCTACGTCTCAACCAAAAAGCTCGATCAAGCGATCAAGGAGTTGCAAACCGTTTTGTCCAAGAGTCCTGATAACGTCCATGCGGTGACGAGCCTGGCTCTAGTTTACGATAAGATGCAGGATTATGCAAAGGCTGCAGACACTTATGAAAAACTTCTTTTAATTCGTCCCGACTCCGCAGAGGCAATGAACAACCTGGCCTACATTTACGCCGAGCATCTCAATCAGATTGATAAAGCCTACGAACTGTCCCACAAGGCGCGGGCTCTGCGACCGAGCGATCCCCTGATTGCCGACACTTTGGGTTGGACGCTCTACAAAAATGCGGACTATCAGGAAGCGCAGACATTGCTTCGGGAGAGTGCCGAGAGACTTCCAGACGCCGCGGAAGTGCAATTTCATTTCGGAGTGGCCAGCTACATGATGGCCAACTCGAATGCAGCCCAGAAAGCGCTCCAAAGAGCGCTTGGCGCCGAGCACGATTTCCCTGCTAAGGCGGATGCCCAGCGCCGGCTGGCGTTTCTGGAAAACGGAGCCAAGCGTGAATTGTCAACCGATCAGTTGCAAGCGCTGCTCCAGAAGCAGCCAGACGATGTTATTGCGTGGATGCGTTTGGGCGGTTGCTACGAAAATAGGGGGGATGTCGTGAGAGCGGCGGGTGCCTACGAGGAAGCGCTCAAGATCAACTCCGAACTTCTTCCCGCCGCTGTCAAGCTGGCTCAGCTTAATGCTGGCCCATTACGGAACAAAGATATGGCCTTCGCGTTTGCAAAGAGGGCGAGAGATCTTGCTCCCAACGACGCGCAGGTGGCCGGGCTTCTCGGCGGGATCGTTCATCAGCTCGGTAATTTTAGTTGGGCCTACAGTCTCCTCCAGGAGAGTGCGCGAAAACTAAGCGGTGATGCGAAGATCCTGCACGATTACGCCTGGACAGCATACAGCCTGGGTAAGGTAAGCGACGCCCGGCGAATCATGCAGCGCGCCCTGGAGGTTCAGCCTGATCCTAAAACAGCCGAGGACGCAAAGTCATTCCTCGCGATGACGGCTCTGGAACGTACTCCGGAAGGCCTCGCAATGTCAGAACCTGAGATTCAGAAGATTCTTGCTATGGATGGTGCTTACGTGCCTGCGCTCCTGGCTAAAGCCGACCTTCAGGTCCAGCGCGGTGACGCAGAATCTGCGGTGGTCATTTGCAATGAAATCCTGCGCCGTTATCCTGACTTTGCGCCAGCGCAAAAACGTTTGGCGTCATTGTATCTCGACGACCCGGCGCGCATCGACGAGGCTTATGGTCTTGCTTTGAAAGCTACCAACACGCTTCTAGATGATCCGGAGTTGGCGCAAACTCTTGGCGAAATCAGTTACAAGCGAAAGGAATATCCCTATGCCATCCAGTGGTTCCAGGAGAGCGCTCGTAAAAAGCCGTTGCGCGGGAAAGATCTTTATTACCTTGGCATGTCGCAGTTGCGGATGAGCCAGGACTCGGAAAGTAGGAGAACGCTGGAAAAAGCGTTAGCTGCCGGATTGCAAGAACCGATGTCGCGAGAAGCCAAAGCTGTGCTTACCGAATTGCAAAAACGCCAAGGCTTATGAAATCCGGCGAGCTTGAAAACCGCCGTCGCTTTTGCACCGGGCCTGTTCGAAGAGCTGCGGGACGTCCGGGCGAAAGGATTGTCTTTGGGTGTCGGTATTCTTTACAATTTACACTAATTTGTAAAGCCGAATAAAGTTCGAACGTCATTCACTTTAAATGGCTTATTGTAAACAATTTATGCTTTACAATGGCGCCACAAACTAGCTCTATTGGCACGAAAGTCGCTATGCTAATGGCATGGGATGGGGTCTGTACTCGGGGAGGGCCAAGTTCGTCAATAAGGAAGGCGCCGCATCGTGCCGAAGAGTTAACCGTGATTAACAAAACTACAAAATTCATCGCCCCTATCGCGCTGATCGCGTTTTTGGGGATTCGAGCCGGCTGCCTGGCGGTACCTACGCCAGCGGATGTTTTTACGACTTTGGGGTCCGCTGGTCCGAGCCAGTGGCAAGTTTTGGAAGTCGGTGGAGGGATACTTACACAAACAGTGGACTTATCTAATCCCCAAGGCGGTATTATTGGGAACGTTGGTATTCAATCGGATGGTCAGATCCAGGATAGCAGCGGCCCACAAATCACAGGCGATCTCTACCTGGGCAACAACGCTTCCGCGCAATTCAGCGGCAATTACGTGGGCAATCGTCCGGTTACTGGGACGATTTACCTCGGCACAGGCGCAACTGTTTCCCCTAACTCCTATTCATACACTAAGGTGTCGGACAATCCCCAGCCGTTGCTTGATCAGGCCAGGAACGACGCAATCAGTGCATCGGCATTGGCCAGCACGGTGCCTGCGACTTCAACTCTTACGCAAATTAACCTAAGCCATACGACAATGACTCTCATGCCTGGGGTCTATGATTTGAAGAATTTTTTACTCGATCATTCAACGCTCACCCTTTCCGGATCCGGTTATTTCGTTTTCAATATCGCCAATCCCAACAATCCGTTGACGGCAGGCGGCACTTTTAATTTGAGTTCCGGAAAAGTGCTCTTGGCGAATGGAGCAACGGAAAGTCATGTTCTTTTCAATTACCTGGGAACAACTGATGTCGCGTTCTCCGGAGCGACTGCCGGCCCAGATGAATCTGTGCTGCACGGGATCATCCTTGCCTTGAACGCAAAGGTAAACTTGGCTCCTGGCTTGGTTGTTGGAGAAATCATCAGCGGTAAGGACATTTCAATTGCTTCAGGTGTTTCAGGTGCAAATGTTGAGAAACCGCCTCCTTCTGTCCCTGAGGGTTCCTCCACACTAGCCTTAGGCTGCATTGCTGCCGCCGCTCTCATTGCCTTCCGTTCATTGGTTGTTGGTACGGTGATTCTTCGGCGCGCGCCGCTCCGCTAGGGCTCTACTTCGGCGCATTCTCGTTGCGCTTTCTCGCATCGAAGAAGTCAGTGGTAGTTTAGCTCGGACATTCTGTAATAATCTGCGTCAGTCTGTGGTGAGAGTTTCGATGGATAGAGCTAGCTAGACCAACCGCGGATCAAACGGATTTCACCGATTTAGTTACTTGCCGCTGCTTACTCTGCAGTGCTTACAAGCTCTCACACCATGATTGGATCACCGCAAGCGGACCAAAAATCAGTCCTGCAACCAGTCCAAGAAAGTAACGGCGTGAGAGCTTCCCGGTTGGTTTTTGGACTCGCCATATTCATGAGCGCATTTTTGTTATTCCAGGTCCAGCTCATCATGGGCAAGTTTCTATTACCATGGTTTGGTGGTACCTCCGCCGTTTGGACGACATGTCTATTGTTCTTTCAAGTCCTTCCCTTTGCCTACGTCCTCCACCACACCTTGACCCTATTAGCTAGGCACGATAAGCTCCCACCGTTCGCTCCACACCGATTATGCCAACACTTCGCAACGCCCTCTTGAAGACGATCGCGGTTTTGTTTGCAGCTGTTTTCCTCTCCGGTTGCTTTGCTGGAGCGAAAAAATCTCAGATCCTCGAACGTGCCGATCGCTACTTCAAAGCGGGCGAATACGATAAGGCGAAAGTCGAATATTTGAATTTGCTGCGCCTGGATAATCAGAATGTTACGGCGTTTCAGCAGCTAGGCTTTATCTGGTTTGAACAAGGCGTCCCGCTCCGCGCTGCCCCATTCCTTATCAAAGTTCGGGAACTTGCGCCCCAGAATCTCGCGGCGCGGGACAAACTCGCGCTCAGTTTCATGGCAGTGGGTCAATCAGCGGAGGCCAGAAAAGAAGCCATGTCGATCTTACAACAGGACCCCGCAAATTCCGATGCCATCCTTGTCCTTGCCGATGCCAGCCAAAGCAAAGATGATATCGCTGCCGCTGAGCAGCAGCTGCAGAAATTTCCCCAGAAGAATACGGCCGCGTTTCATCTCGCCGCGACGAGCCTTGCTATGCACAAGGGAGATATGAGCACGGCATCCGATGAAGCACAGCAAGCGGTCGCCGCTGATTCGAAATCAGCTCGAGCGCACTTGGTCATGGGGTATTTCTACTTATTGCGAGGGAACCCGGACCATGCTGGCCCGGAGTTGAAAACGGCCGCTGAGCTGGCTCCTCCGCGATCGGAGGAACGAATTAAATATGCCGAGTTCCAGGCTGCGAATCGCGCCCCTGACGAGGCTAAGACTCTTTTGCAAGGCCTGACAAAACAGGCACCCGATTATCTCCCTGCATGGCGTGATCTCGCCAAGATTGCTTTTGCGGAAAAGAACTATGATGAAGCGCTCTCATTGCTTGAAAACATCTTCGGCCGGGACCCGAATAACCCTGAGGCCCGCATCATTCAAGCGGAGGTTTGGGTTGCGAGGGGCGATAGCGCCAAGGCCATTGAAATCTTGGATAAACTAAACGCTGCCTATCCAAACAACCCACTGGTAAAATACGAGCTTGGCCGCGCTTACTTGGCCGGTAAGAACTCGGCCCAAGCCACCACAGCGTTCCAGCAAGCGATCGCAATAAAACCAGATTACACCGAAGCCATTCTCGCTCTCGCCGAGCTGAACGTTCGTTCCGGAAATCCACAAGCTGTTGTCTCCGCCATGGAGGATCTCTTAAAAAAACAGCCCGGCCTTCTGCAAGCCCGTTCGCTCCTGGCCAATGCCTATCAAGCGCTGGGCCGCCTCGATGATGCCGCTGCCCTTGTTCGCGAACAAATCGAAAGGTCTCCGCCGTCCGCCGATGTGTACCTACTTTCTGGGATCGATTTTGCGCCAGCAGAATAAAAATGACGAGGCCCGGAAAGCCTTTGAGAAAGCGGCGGAACTGGCGCCGGACAACTTGGCCCCGATCGATCAACTCGTAGATATGGATCTTGCCGAGAAGCGTTACGACGACGCAACGCATCGTGTGGAGCAGCAACTTCAAAAGAATCCTGACTCGGCCGGCGCCCATTTTTTGGAGGCAAAAATCTATGTGGCGCACGGGGCGCAAAGAGACGTGGTGCTCGCCGAAGCGGCGCTTCAAAAAGCGATCAAGCTCGATCCCAATTTGACGGTAGCTTACGAGTTGCTAGTTACAGTTTACCTGGCAGAGAACAAATTGCCGGAAGCTCTCAGCCAGATCGAGGCTGAGCTGGGAAAGGATCCCAACAATTCGCGTGCGCTCTTGATGGCAGCGCTCATTTACGAGCGTATGAAAGACTACCCGAAGGCGCGCGACACTTATGAGAAAGTGCTTGCGCTTAGCCCTGACTCAATTCTCGGATTGAACAATCTCGCCTATCTTTACGCAGAAAGATTCAATAACCTCGACCGAGCTCACGAATTGGCGCAGAAAGCTCGCAGTCTGCAGCCCGGCGATGGAATGGTTGCGGACACCCTTGGCTGGGTATCTACAAACGCGGCGATTACCAGCAGGCTTTAACGCTCCTGCAAGAAAGCGCCAGCAAATTTCCGGATAGCCCGGATGTGCAATTTCATCTCGGCATGACGTATTCCATGATGGGTCAGCCGGACGCTGCGCGCTCGGCCTTTGAACGGGCCGCTCATGCCAGCGCCGATTTTCCTGGCAAAGATGAGGCGCAGCGCCGGCTGGCGCAGTTGCAAAACTCCCCCGCTGGCCAAGGGGAGTCATCTACTGGTGAATTGGAAGCGCGATTGAAACAGCAGCCGAATGACTTGATTACATTAACACGTCTCGCCGAGATGTATGAAAAGGAGGCGGCGCCCGCGAAAGCGGCCGCTGCTTACGAGCAGGTATTGAAGCTCAACCCGAAACTATCAAGCGCCGCGATGAAGCTGGCTCAACTGTACGCTGGACCTTTGCAGAATCAGGGTAAAGCCCTGGAGTTTGCGAAAAAAGCAAGGGAACTCGCCCCGAATGACCCTGAGACTAGCGCCACTGTCGGACAGATCGCGCTTCAAGCTCGTAATTTCAGCTGGGCCTACAGTCTTTTGCAGGAGAGCGCGCGCCAGCGCGGCGACGATCCCGCCGTTCTCCGCGATTTTGCCTTGGCCGGCTACGCTCTAGGCAAGGTTCCGGAAGCCCGGGAAATGATGCAGCGTTGTCTGAACGCGACCCCGGATGCAGTCCGATCTGAGGACGCAAAACAGTTCCTGACAATGACCGCCCTGGATCGGATTTCGCCGGAGGTCGTCGAGGCTGAGCCCGAGGTCCAGAAGATCCTTAACTCGAAGCCGGATTATGTGCCAGCCTTGATGGCGCAAGCGGCGATTCAGTTGCGGCGCAACGACGTAAAGGCGGCAGCCGGGATTTATTCGCGAGTGCTGGGGCAATACCCTGATTTCGCGCCAGCACAGAAGCGGCTGGCGGCGATTTACAAGGATAACCCGGATGATCTGGCAAAGGCTTACGATTTGGCAATGAAGGCTCGTAAGACGCTTTCAGATGATCCGGAGCTGGCACGAACATTGGCCGAGCTCAGTTTCCAGCGGAAGGAATTTCCGTACACGATTCAGTTATTTCAAGAAAGCGCTCGGAAGCAGGAGTTGCCTGCAAACGATCTCTATTATCTTGGAATGGCTCTGTTGCAAACCAAGCAAGATTCCAAAGGCCGCGAAACGCTCGCGCGTGCCTTGGTCGGGGGCCTTTCGGATCCGCTGGCGCAGGAGGCAAAAAAGCAGCTCGCCGAACAGCAGCCAAAGTGACGCCGGGCGGATATCTGGTTGAAGCGTTTCGGGTACAAATCGCCAATTTGTCGGAAATCTTTACGTTTCTTCATCAGAGCAAATCGAGATTTTAAAAAATTTCATGCCATAAATCTATTATGATGAGCTATTTATGAATCGGTGAATCTGACTTGGCATCCCGTGTGCTATCTCCTAAGGCAACCTAAAGGGAAGAACCCAGTAAACAACAAGTAGAGAGACAAGAAATGAAGAAGATAATGCTAGCAGTACTTGCGACGGCCTTCGTCACCGCGCAAGCCTACGCCTTCAGTGGCACGATATACTTCAGCGGCTCGGTGAGAACAAAGGTAGCCAAGCTGGGTATAAATACGGTCAAGTTCACGAATCCGAGCTGGACGGTTATGTCAGCGCCAGCGCCCGATGGTGCTTACACGGGAATGGCCGGCAGCGCAGCCACCCTCACGACCTTTAGTTACAACACGACGACCCTCGCCATTACGTCTCCGTCCACGACGCCATTTCAACTCTGGACATTCGCGTTCGGCGGACACGTCTTTTCGTTCAATCTTAACACTCCATTAACCTCTGCGCTCTCAACCAGCAACCAGTTGCTTCTCGGTGGAACGGGGACGGCATTTATCGACGGTGGGTCCGCTTCACCCGCAACTTGGTCGCTCGAATCAACCAGCGGTGGCGGCTTTAAATTCACGGCAACTTCCAGCAACTCTGCGGTTCCTGACAGTGGTTCCGCGGCCGCTCTTCTTGGTATCGCGCTCGCCGGAATCGAAGGCGCGCGCAGGTTGATTCGCGCCCGCAACGCGTAAGAGCGAAATTCCAACAACGACGATTTTATCGGGCGGGGAAAAACCCCGCCCGGTTTTTTTATATTTTAGGGTGGAAAAGTAGGGAGCCGAAGTGACGTAGCGGATGCGTGCCACGTTCGCAGATTTCCGTCCCACAAGCCAGAAGTCATCGCCGCGCAATTGTTGCAATTATAGGGCGTCTGTGTCAGACGCCGAACCAAAACGCCGAACCAAAGTAGGCGTGTGACAAGCGCGCTCGGCCAAAGCAACCCGCCAGGATGTCGAGTCCGCTGAAAATGCAGGACAAAGGTCCAACACGTATCAGCCTCTATCAGGCCTGCCGGGGGCGTTTGTCGGAAATCTTTACGTTTTTTCACCGGAGCAAATCGAGATTTCAAAAAACTTTTGGACATAAATATCTTCCGGTGAACTATTTACGAATTGATGAATCCGGGTTGGCACCCGGTATGCTACCTCCTAAGACAACTTAAAATAATCGCTCCGTTCAAATGGAACGCTTCGATGCAAAAAGAAGAAACCCTATAAGACAGAGAGACAATAAAATGAAAAAATTAATCTTAGCAGCGCTCGCCACTGCCTTCGTCACCGCGCAAGCGTACGCCTTCACTGGCTCCGTATTCATGAGCGGCTCGGTTGCCACACACCAAACCGGGACGACAAATGCGGTCACGTTCGGTAGTAACTGGACGGTTCTTGCAGCACCAGCGCCCAGTGGTGCTTACACGGGATCGGCCGGCAGCTCCGCCACCTTCACGAACTTTAGTTACGACACGGTGAGCAACGCCCTTATACCTCCCGCTACATTTACACTCTGGTCATTCGCGTTCAACGGACACACGTATACGTTCGATCTAAACAGTCCGTTAACCTCTGCGCTCTCAACCAGCAACCAGTTGCTTCTCGGTGGAACGGGGACGGCATTTATCGACGGTGGATCCGGTTCAGCCGCAACTTGGTCGCTCGAATCAACCAGCGGTGGGGGTTTTAAATTCACGGCCACTTCCAGCACCTCTACGATTCCTGATAGCGGCTCGGCGGTTACTCTTCTCGGCATCGCGCTCGCCGGAATCGAAGGCGCGCGCAGGATGATCCGCGCACGCAAAGCGTAAGCGCGCCCGGATAAGGGACGTTCCGAGAACGACGATTTTATCGGGCGGGGAATAAAAACCCCGCCCGATTTTTTTAAGGAGAAAGCGGGGACGACGTTGAAAAGAAAAGTGCGAGTGAAGACAATTGCCTGTGTTTCACGCTCCCCGATTTCCGGACACCGGTTCGAGCGCGGCCTCTCTTGGGCCGGCGCTTTTAGGAGCGGCGGTCGTCCGTCGCACACTGACAGCTACGTAAAAGTATTTCTGCTTTGACGGGGCGTCGCGCCGTCGACGGAGCAAAGTTGTGCAAGGCACCGCACCAGGAAATTCCAGGCACGGTGATAAGCGCAATGTCCATCGCCTCTCAAATTCGGTGTCACCGAACAGGCGAACAGTGGATGGAAGAGTTTGCCGAAGTGAGGGCGCGCAGCTGATTTCGGCCCTTCGGAGGCGCTCACGCTCATGATGAAAGCTTTCGAGAATTCAGGGCTGAGTGAGTGTTGTGTATTGAAAAGCCGCGGTACAGCGGTAGGCTCGTCCCGTTTTGTTCAATTAATCATGACCCATTCACGCGCCGAGCTCGCGTCGTTGACCGCACCGCTTTGGTTTTGTCTGAGGACCCAGCCCAAACATGAGCATTGTGCGGCGGTCGGGTTGCGCCGGCAGATGCAAGTGGCCTGTTTCTCGCCTCGACTGCGATATCGGAAGGCGACACGTCGCGGCGCTGTCTGGTTTGTCGAAGCGATGTTCCCCGGATATTTGTTCGCTGAGTTTGTCTATTCGGAGCAGCACCGCCGCGTTGAGTCTTTGCCCGGAATTCAGGGTATCGTGCACTTCGGCGACTTCATCGCCACGATCAACGCAGACACGGTCGCGGCTCTGCAACAAAGAGCCGGTGACGAGGAGACCGTGACGATTGATCCTGAAATTCAGCCGGGGCAATCGGTCCGAATCACGGAGGGACCGTTCCAAGGACTCGAAGTCCTTGTCACCCGGCTGCTGCCGGCTAAAGAACGGGTTCAGGTGCTGCTTGAGTTCCTCGGGCGGCCGGTAGAAACCGAGATCTCGACGCCAAAGATTCTGCCGGTAGGGCCGCCTCGATTTTAGCGCCGGAAGAAACTGGTCCAGGCCGACCGGGTTCTCGATTCAAAACAGCTTTGTGGTCTCTGTTTCCGCCCGGTTTGAGCGTGTTCAAAATTTAGACGCATCGTGAAAGAATCAATCGCACAGTTCGTAGGAATTGTGGTTTGGCGGCTAAACAGGCCCAATATTTTGTGGTTGACTGGCGATTTGCCAGGCGGCATATAAGATGCTAACTTACAGGTATGTTCTTATTGGTTGGGCTCGCCGCTGCCAGTTGCGGCTCACTGGTTCTGATCGCCAGGACTTTGCACAAAGCCCCGGAAGCCTTTGAAGATGAAAACGGTTTTCATCTGATCCGGAGGCGTCCGAACAGCGCCGCCGTACTGCGTCGCAGAAAATTTGCCTATAAGGGCGGCGCGGAATCTCTGAAAGAGGCCGGAGCTCATCTGTAATCGCGCCGATCTTTCTTTTCGGCGTTAACATTCACTATTCCGCCTGCCGGCTCGGTCCGCGCCTCGATTATCGGCCTTACTGATCCCTGTTCTCTGGAGGCGTTCCTGTCAGCCGAGGCGTGTCAAGATTGGACGCTCGCTTTTTGCGAAAGAAATCCTTTAGAATGGTCGCGCACTCCGCGTCGAGAATTCCGGCGGTGATTTCGCAGCGATGGTTCAAGCCGGGCATTTGCAATAAATTCATCACGCTGCCGGCGGCGCCGCCGCCCACATCGGCGCAGCCAAAGATGACGCGGCGGATCCGAACGTGGACGAGCGCGCCTGCGCACATCACGCACGGTTCTTTGGTGACATAAAGGTCGCAGTCCAGGAGCCGCCAATCGCCAACTGCCGCCTCGGCCTGGGTCAGGGCCAGCATTTCGGCGTGCGCAGTTGCGTCTTTGAGCAGTTCAACCTGATTATAGGCGCGTCCAATTATCTTTCCGCTTTGAACTACAATTGCGCCGACGGGCACTTCGTCAGCCTCGTACGCTTTTCGCGCCAGCCGTAGCGCTTCGTGCATGAAAGATTCATCGTTTTGCATCTTTATCTCTAGAGCCAAACGCCTAACGAGCTGATTGGATTGACATCATTTCTCGCGGGATACATCCACGCAGCCTTACGCTGGCGAAGTGATTGTACACCAATGAAGAAATTATTTCCTATTCTCACAATCTTGTCTCTCTCATTGGCGGCGGCCGGCGCTACCGAGCAGGACATCGTAGATCGTAGTGCCACGATCGTCAGCGAATTCCGCCACATGCCGGAGAAGGCGATTCCAAGAGACATCATGCGGCACGCCAGGGGAGTGGCGATTATTAGCGTCGTCAAAGCAGGGTTTATTTTTAGCGGTAAAGCTGGCGACGGCGTCGTAGTGGCGCGCACCCGCCATGGCTGGTCGGGGCCGTCACTTATCGGGACAGGCGGCGCCGGATGGGGTCTTCAGATCGGCGCGGAAGTGACCGATTTTGTGATCGTTCTTAATAATGAAGCTGCGCTGCGCGCATTTTCACGCGGCGGGAATGTCACTCTGGGCGTCGACGTCAGCGCGGCGGCAGGCCCGGTAGGTCGCACTGCGGAAGGGGCGGTCGCCCCGAAGGCGGCTGTTTATACTTACAGTAGGAGCAAAGGTCTCTTTGCCGGGGTTTCTTTGGAAGGCGCAGTGCTCGGCACTAGGAAGGAAGCAAACGCACGCTATTATCGGCGGCCGGTTTCTGCCTACGATATTCTGCATGGTCGCGTGGTTGCGCCTGCCGGTGCTGGGAATCTCCGCGCCGCACTTGGCCGCTAGTCGTTAGGTCGAGCAAAAAAAGTGATTCGCCCTTTGGGAGAGTGAATTGCCTGTTCTCCCGAAATTTGCTTTACAAGCGCGGCGCTGCTTCGGCAGCCTGGGCAACGTGCGCGGGTTCTTGACGATTTGTTTCGGCATTTTCTTGTTGGCTGCTGCCCAGGCCCAGGACCAGGAACGCAAACTGGTCGATCGCCTGCTTAGACCGGACACGACTTTGCAAAACAGGGCGCAGAACAAGAACTTCGCTGCCGGCAGCGCGTTTGTCGAAAACCGCGGGACGGTAGGCACATTTTATCTCCAGCCAGGATCGAACGAGAAACGTTTTCTCGAAACCCGCGAATTTTGTCCGAGGAGTTTACGACGCGGCCTTTTTATGGTGCCAATCGAACCAGCTCGGTTTCCGGCCAGAAGATCGTGAATTTGCCGGCGACTTACCCAACTTCATCCGGCCTTGACCTTCGGAACGCGCGTGAAAGCCAAAAGGCGCTTGTCGTCCGCAGCTTTCCCGATCAACGGCCGTTTCTCGACCAAGGTAAGAGTCAAAAATCGCAGAACCGGCAGAATCCGCCGCTGACGATCGAGCAGGTGCGCGAGTTATTAAATAAAAATAAATAGCGCGCCGGCCCGGTGCACTATTCCTTAACGGATCATGCAACCGGACGAAGCCCTCGCTTTTTTAAAACAAGGGGCCGCGCAGATCATTAGCGAGGCCGAGTTGCGCGAAAAACTCGCGCTCGGCCGTCCATTGCGCATCAAACTGGGCGTCGACCCCACCAGCGCGGACATCCACCTCGGGCACACCGTCGTTCTCCGCAAACTGCGGCAATTTCAAGATCTCGGTCACCAGGCCGTTCTTATCATCGGCGATTTCACTGGAATGATCGGCGACCCGAGCGGTCGATCTGCTACGCGGCCACATCTGACGCACAAAGAGGTAATGGCCAATGCTGCGACATACCGCGAGCAGGCGCTTAAGATTCTCGATCCGGCCCGGACTGAAACGGTCTGCAATGGCGATTGGTTCCGCACGATGTCTTTTGAAGATGTCATCCGCCTGAACAGCCGCGTGACTTTACAGCAAATGTTGCAGCGCGAGGATTTCCGGGCCCGGGTCGACAATCAGCAGGCGATCCGCGCCCACGAAATCCAATATCCGATCATGCAAGGCTGGGACTCGGTTATGGTAAAAGCCGATGTCGAGCTGGGCGGGACCGATCAGCTCTTCAATATTCTGGTCGGCCGCGATTTCCAAAGAGAAGAAGGCCAGCCGTTACAGGTCGTTTTTCTTCTTCCGATTCTCGAGGGTTTGGATGGCTCAAAGAAAATGAGCAAGAGCTACGGCAATTTTGTTGGCGTCAGCGAGCCTGCGGCGGAGATGTTCGGAAAACTAATGAGTATGTCCGATGATTTGATGGCGCGTTACTATTCGTTGCTGCTCGGGCGTGCGCTCGCATCCGATGCGCACCCGCTCGAAGCGAAAAAGCAGCTCGCATTCGAAACCGTGCAGACCTATCACTCGCCGGCAGTCGCGAAAAAGACTCTGGATGAATGGAACGCGCGCTTTAGCGAGAAACGACTGGCCGACTCCGACCTTCCCAATTTCGTGGCCCGGGACGACGAACTCGTGACGATCGTGGTCGATGCCTACGCCCAGCCGCTGGCGATCAAAAAATCACGCGCTGAAGCGAGTCGTTTGATCAAACAGGGTAGCGTGCAGCTCGACGGAAAGAAGATTGTCGATCCGAAAATGAAGCTCTCATTGCGACCCGGCCAGGTCCTGCGACTCGATAAGACGCACGCGGTCCGCATTATCCCGAAATAAAAACAAAAGAGCACGGAGCCGAAAGTCCGTGCCCTTCTTGCCGAATCCCGTGCCGGCGAAATTCAGGCCGCGGCGGCGGTTTCAAACATCGGGACAAGCACGGCGTGCTCGGCATAAGGCGCCGCGATTCCCTCGAAGTGCGCCCGGATGCTGCGCAACTCCGCGGTCACGAACGCCTCGACGAAATGCAAACGCCGGTCGAGCCAGGCAAACAGCTTGTTCTTGATCTGGTAGTGGACGGCCAGCGTGATTTCCGTGCAATTTGGCCGGATCTCGGTGAAATCCACGATTCCCATCAAGTCAATGTTTCCGCCGGCTGACTCAAAGGCGCATTGATCGGGCGTGTCACTCTGGATCGCAAGCAGCACCGTCTGGGCTTGAAAGCCAAACGGACCACGAAAGCTAAAATCGACTGTTTTCGACGACGTTACCGTGGCTTTGGTCACCATCAGAAACTGGCGCCGATAAGATTGGATGCTGGCGAGGCGCGCTTTGCACTCGTCCAGCGGTTGACTCATGTGAAGGTTTTTTTCCAGGAGCATAGTTGTAGAGTTAAGTTGCTGGGGACTTTAGCAATGTCGGTGCCACTCATTTTTACCTGGGAAAGCCGTCAGACGGGCTCTATTTTGTGTCAATTTTTTTTACAAAATGTCTGTTCTGGCGACATTTCTAGCTGCCTGCAAACAGTCGATCACTAACCGCCAATCAGTTGGCATTTCGGTCATTTTTTCGCTTAATTCGCTGAGTAACGGAACGTCTATAATCTTCCGCAAAATCTCCACGTTCGTCGTCATCGCGACGTCAGCAGTGCCGGGCGGGGCGTTCAACGCGACACCTGCGCAATCCAATCCATAACTCGCAATGCTGCGTACCGTGAGGGCCGTGTGGTTGAGACAACCAAGCCGATTTTGCGCGACGACGATTACCGGCAATTTCATTGCGACGGCCAAATCGCTTACGAAATAATCTGCGCGAATCGGCACCAGCCAGCCGCCCACCCCTTCGACAAGAAGATGCTCGACGCGCCGTTGAAGCGCGAGGTAGGCGGCAAGCAAACGCTCGATCTCGATCTCGACCTGTTCGGCCAGTGAAGCGGTCAATGGCGCCGCCGGCGTTTTCAACCAGAGCGGATTGATCTGGTCAATCGTGAGACCTTGCTCGCTTGCCGCGAGCAATAGTTCGGCATCGCGCCGGTCGCCGCAACAAATCGGCTTGAATCCCGCGCATGAAACTCCCGATCCGCGCAGCAACCGCAAAAGCTGCACGACGGTATGCGTTTTGCCGATGCCCGTGTCGGTGCCGGTGAAGAACAAGCTCACGCGAATTTGCCCGGACCGCTCAGGCGGCCCGCGCTCGTTCCGCTGCGATCGTCTGCATCATCGAACGGAAAATCTTCGCGCCGTCCGCGCTGCCGAGGCGAGCGTCGCAGGCGCGGTCGGGATGCGGCATCAGCCCGAAAACATTGCGCTCGCGATTGCAAATGCCGGCGATGTTCTCGATCGACCCGTTTGGGTTTGCTTCCGGAACATTCCGGCCGTGCTCGTTAGCGTATCGTACAATCACTTGTCGATGTTGATTCAAGTCGCGCAGCGTTTCGACATCGGCAAAATAACAACCCTCGCCGTGGGCCACTGGCATGCGGAGAAGCGTTCCTTCCGGACAACCGTGTGTGAACGGTGAATCGGGAACTTCCACGCGCATCGTGATCATTTCGCAAACAAAACGCAGCGACCGATTGCGCACGAGCGCGCCCGGAAGAAGTCCGGCCTCGCAAAGAATCTGGAAGCCATTGCATGTTCCAAGGACGAGTTTGCCAGCCCGCGCATCGCTCGTCACCGCTTGCATGATCGGCGAAAAGCGGGCGATTGCGCCGCAGCGCAAATAATCGCCGTAAGCGAAGCCGCCCGGCAAAACAATCGCATCGTACTCGTGCAACGACGTCTCCTTGTGCCAGACATATTCGGCGCGCAGTCCGTCGATACTGTTGATGCCCGCGACGCAATCCTGGTCGCAATTTGATCCGGGAAATTGGATGACGGCGAATTTCATCGTGATCTAACGAGCGATGGCATAACGCGCCGCGCGTTGCTCTTCATGATAATCGTTCACGACCAGACAGGCATGGATCACTCCAGGAATCCAGCCGAGCAGGGTCAGCAAGATACTCAGGAAAAAACTGCCAAGTCGTCCCGTCGTCAGCACCGCCACCGGCGGAAGCACGACACAGAAAAAATATCGCAGCGCTTTCATTACATTTAGTGAGTTAGTGATTCACTGATTTAGCGATTCGATTCATTTATTCGCTCACTTGCTCGATCTCTCAATGGAATACTCTTCGATCACGGGGTTCGAGAGTAAGTCGCGACATAGGCCGTGCAATCGCGCCTCCAGATCGGCGTCTTCTCCGTCGGCATCGATTTCCATGTATTTGCCGATCCGCACACTGCGTACCTCCGGCATCCCGAGATGGCGCATCGCGTCGCGGACGGCGTTGCCTTGCGGATCGAGCACGGCTTCCTTCGGCTTGACGATAACGTTTACTTTCATCGCTGCTAATATTGACCGGCTTGTGCCCGCAACAAGTGCAATTCCGTCGATTTGACCGGTAAAGAAAAGGAGTTGCAGCCGCGTATCGCTGATGCGGTGGTAAGCGATGCCGAGTCCGCGGAAATTGCCGATCGTCGCTGCATTCGCTGTCCTCTGCGTTGTTTGGAGCTCGACCTGGCTTGCGATCAAGGTCGGCCTGCGCGATTTGCCGCCGATTTCTTTTGTCGCGATTCGCTTTGTAATCGCAATCATCGCGCTTCTTGTCGTGTCGGTCGGTCGCGTGCGCCTGCTTCCACCGCGTCGCGGTGATTACGTGCTGCTCGCATCCACTGGGGTGCTGATGTTTGCGGTGAACTATGGCCTGCTTTTTTGGGGCGAGCTGTATGTGTCGTCCGGTCTCGCCGCAGTGTTGCAGGCCACAATTCCGATTTTCGGAATGTTCTTTGCTCACTTCATATTGCCTGACGAACCGTTGCGCCTGCAAAGGCTGGCCGGCGGGCTGCTTGCTGTGGCCGGTGTCGCGATCATCTGCGCCCGCCTTTTGAATTTCAATGGTTTGATGGCGTTCTGGAGTGGGCTTGGTATTGCACTCGGCGCGGCCGGCGCGGCTTTCTCGAACGTGCAATTGAAGGCGCGCGCGCTCGAGCTCGCGCCGACGATGATCGCTGCATGGCAAATGATTTTCGGGTGTCTGCCGATGCTTCTGCTCGGGTTTATCGTCGAGGGAAATCCAATCCACTTCCACTGGAGTACGATGTCGATCTTCTGTTTGCTGTACCTGGCGCTAATCGGTTCCGCTCTTGCTTTCCTGCTGCTCTATTGGCTGATGCCGCGGATGACGGTTACGAACTTGCAAACGATCTCACTGATTACGCCGCCGGGCGCGGTCATGCTTGGCTGGTTGTTGGGCGGCGAAACATTTTCTCTCTGGTCGCTGCTCGGCGCCTGTTTCGTCCTTGCTGGCGTTTGGATGATATTTCGCAAGATTAAAGAACGAAGACCCGAAGAGTTCGTGGCCGAGATGGCCGACCACGGCTGATTCTCGATGAATCAAACGGAAAAATTTCAAACGCGCTGCCTGGTGGTGGGTGGAGGTCCCGCCGGAATGATGCTCGGGTTTCTTCTCGCGCGCGCGGGTGTGGACGTCGTGCTGCTGGAAAAGCACGCGGATTTTCTCCGCGATTTTCGCGGGGACACAATTCATCCATCCACTCTCGAACTCATGCACGAGCTTGGCTTGCTTGAGGAATTTCTGCGCGAACCGCACCAGGAATTACGCGAGCTCCGCGGGGTGATCAACGGCCACACTGTGCCGATTGCCGATTTCTCGCAATTGCCCACGCGCTGCAAGTTTATCGCTTTCATGCCGCAATGGGACTTCCTGAATTTTCTTTCCCGTCACGCGAAACGCTTCCCGAGCTTCCAGTTGCGGATGGAAAGTGAAGTGACCGACTTGCTGATCGAAAACGAGCGGGTCGTGGGCGTGCGCGTGAAAACTCCTGGCCGCGAGCTCGAAATGCGCGCCGATCTGATCGTTGGCGCCGACGGGCGAAGCTCGATTGTCCGTGACCGTGCCGGTTTAGAGGTGCGCGAATTCGGCGTCCCGATCGATGTCCTCTGGATGCGCATTTCCAAACACGTGGACGATCCGGAACAGTCGTTCGGCTTTTTTGAGCACGGCAAGCTGGTCGTCTTGCTGGGTCGAGGTGATTACTGGCAATGTGGCTTCGTTATACCAAAGGGCGGCGCCGACGAAATTAAAGCGCGGGGACTACAGACGTTACATGCGGACATCCTGACTATGGTCCCTTTCTTGCGCGATCGGGTGGCCGAGCTTGACGATTGGTCGAAAATCAAACTGCTCACCGTCCAAATCAATCGCTTGCGGGACTGGTGTCGCGACCGCTTGCTGTGCATTGGCGACGCCGCGCACGCCATGTCGCCCGCGGGCGGCGTTGGAATCAATCTGGCAGTCCAGGACGCAGTCGCCGCGGCAAATCTGCTCGCGGAGAAATTACGAGACGGCCCGGTGCCGGTGGAGGAGTTGCGGAAAGTGCAACAACGGCGGGAATGGCCGGCGCGTGTGATTCAGCGGATACAGGTGTTTGTTCACCGCCACGTCGTGACCGGGCGAGCAACCTCCGGCAAATCATCGCTGTCGCTTATGCCGCGTCTCCTGCGGGCCTTTCCTATTTTGCGGCAGATTCCCGCGCGCCTGGTTGGAATCGGCCCACGACCTGAGCACGTGCGCAGTCGCGCAATTCCTCTTCTGTAGCGGCGGTCTATGACCGCCGCTACAGCACCTTACGCTACCGCGCGGCGTTTTTGTTTGACGAGCGCTGAGGAGCGGCGGCGAGCGCCGGCCCCGTTGCCACTGCGCTTGACCCGGACTGACTGGCTCCGGTTCAAACTTTCCTGCAGCACTTTTACAAGATCGACGACGTTGGTCGTGCGCGGCGCTGCGACTTGCGGCGTTGGAAGTTTTTTGTTCTTCGCTTTTTGCTCGATCATCTCCATGACCGCGTCGCGATATTCGTCGCGGTATTTCTGGGGCTCCCACTCCGAGCTCATGCTGTCGATCAACGCTTGCGCCATCTTTAGCTCTTTTTCGTTCAACGCTGTGGCTGGCCGATTCAATTCCTCCGGAGTCAACACCTCGCTTGCGAAATGCATCAGCTCGAGAACGAGAAATAATCCGTCCGGCTTTACCGCCGCCAGATATTCGCGATTGCTGATCACCACCTTGGCGATGCCGATCTTGCCCGTCCCGCTGAGCGCCCTGTGCAAAAGTGCGTAAGCTTTTTCGCCGCCCTTCTGTGCTTCGAGGAAATACGGTTTGTAGAAAAATTTTGGATCGACTTGCTCAAGATCGACAAAGTCGGTGATGTCGATCGAATGAGTCGATTCGATTTTCACTTTTTCGAAATCTTCATCGCTCAACACGACGTAGCGGTCCCGTTCGTACTCGAAACCTTTCACGATCTGGTCGGCCGGCACTTCCTTCATGTCGGCTTCAGCGACCTTTTTGTATTTGATCGGGCTAAGATCGGTCCGACGCAGCTGGCGAAAGCTCAGCTTTTCTTCGCGGGTGGCCGGATACACCGCAATCGGGATGTAAACCAACCCGAAACTGATACTGCCTTTCCAAGTCGGACGCATAGGTTTAGCGCGGGAGTTTCGTTTCCACTAATTGTGAATAAATGTCAATAACGTTCTCAGCACTGGCGATCTTTCTTCCCAGGACATTCAGCTACATTCGTGCCCGCGCTCGACATTCGAAACCGGGTTGTGCATCTCCGCCGGCTCTGATCCGCCCCCGATGTAACGATTCAACGAATCACGTTTGTGATCTCTGCCATTTTGCGGACCTCCTTGCCCAGCACAGCGGAGTAAAACCTCGTCGCGCGATCGAGATTCGTCACCGGAATATCGGTCCAACAAAGTGTGTCGGCGCTCATGTCGATCTTCAGATTTCGCGGCGATGCCCTTGTGCATCGTACTCGTAAGTTTTGCCGTCTTCCTCATCCCTGGTGGTCTTGTGCGACCCATCGCAAAACGGCTGGTTCTTGGAAAGGCCGCACATGCAGATCCAGACCGACTGTTGTTGAGGCTTGATTTCCAAAGGTTGTTTATCCGATTTCAAGACTTTGCGCATGGGATGAAGTTAGCCCGCGGGGCGCGCCCGTGGCAAGCGTAGCAGCCGGAGCGCCGAACCGCTCAGTCGCCCAAAAAAAATCCGCGTGCTCGCGAGCGGAGCGCTGGCCCCACAACGCGTGTTTGAGATAACGCGCCGATATGCATCGCGACAAATTCTGCCGGCTTCTTTTCTCTCTTTTCCTTCCGCCGGCAGGCTGGCTGGAGTAAATCTGGTAGCCTATGGGGCGAGCAGGCGTCCGGCGTTCCGAAGCAACATCGGCCATGCGTGTCCTCGCAATCACCGGAGCGGGAGTTTCCGCGGAAAGCGGCATTCCGACATTTCGCGGGAAGGATGGCTACTGGCGAAATTTGAATCCGATGAAGCTGGCGACGCCGGAAGCGTTCGCGCGCGATCCGGAATTGGTTTGGCAATGGTATCGCGAACGCCGCCGGCGCATTCGCAGCGCGCAGCCGAACGCCGCGCACGAAGCCATCGTGCGGTTGTCGATCTTGGCGCGCGATTTCCTGCTCGTGACCCAAAACGTGGATGATCTCCACGCGCGCGCGCGGTGGAATGGAAAACGGTTGGCGAAAGATAAGATGTTGCAAATACACGGCGACATTTTCGTTACGTGCTGCTCCCGGTGCGAATTCAGTCGGAGCGAAAAGAAGCACGAGCACCAGCGGAAAGATGTCGACCTCCCGAAATGTCCTGATTGCGGCGCGCTCATGCGGCCGGGCGTGATTTGGTTCGGCGAACAACTCGATCCGCGTAAGATCGACGTCGCCGAAGATTTTCTCGCCAGCGGCCCATGCGACATCGTGTTCGTCGTCGGCACAACAGCAACCTTTGGTTATATTGTCGATTGGGCTTTGCGCGGCGCCGGTAGAGGTGGCCAACTCATTGAAGTGAATCCCGATGAAACGCCGCTATCGCAGTCCGCCACGAAATCGGTGCGCGAGCCGGCGGCAGTAGCATTGCCTCGTTTAGTTAACCAGATCATTCTTCAACATGAGCGAACAGCGTCTTCCGGTTGGGATTAAGTTGCTGTCCGCGTTCTTCACATTCGGTGCGCTGGTCTGCCTGATCACGATTATCGCGCTGCTTTTCCCTGGCGGCGTGCTCGACCCGATCTGGCGTCTTAATCCGGATGCGCGGGTTGCGTTTCAAAAAATCGGCGCATTGTCGATCTTACTGATGTTTGTTGTCGGTTTGGCTTGCGCCCTGGCCGCAATTGGACTGGTTCGGCGTGCGCCGTGGGGACGCCGACTTGCTTTCGCCATTCTCGGAGTCAATCTCTTCGGCGATTTGGTCAACGCGCTGGTCCGCCATGATCTGCGAACCTTGATCGGACTCCCGATCGGCGGAGCGATGATGATCTACTTGCTGATTGCGCGAAGGTAACGCTCGGCTGAGCGCGCGACGGCGGCTTTTGCGTCGGATAAAACGTTGGCCTTCCACCACGCACCGTAGATTTGCTCGAAAGGAAACGGGTCGATCGTTTTAAGAATTCTATCGATGGCAGCGGCGCCCAGCGGAATTAGATTGGGATAGCTCCGCATGAAGCTGACGTAACGCCGGTCCTGCACCACCTGAATGATGTCGCCGGTCAGCAACGCGCCTTTGCTGTTCGCGCCCGCAGGCCAATGCAACACGGTGCCGCCTTCAAAATGCCCGCCGCAGTTGATCAACGTGAGTCCATCCCAAAGCGGCAAGGTCGTTTTCTCCCAGAATTGGATGCATGGGTTTTCCCGCATGACCCATTGTCGATCTCCTGCGTGCAAGAATATCTGGGCGTCGAAACATTCGGCCCATTCGATCATCGCGGAGTAATAATGCGGGTGCGAAATCGCGACCGCGCGAATTCCGCCACGCGCGCTGACTGCGGCGACAGTGTTGTCGTCGAGGAATGTAACGCAATCCCAGAGCAGATTTCCGCCGGGCGATTCTAAGAGCAACGCGCGCTGACCGATCGCAAATTCCGGTTCGGTGCCGATGCCGAGAAGTTGCGGCGCTTCGTCCTCCAACCGGTTGTGGTGAGCGCTCTTAATTTTTTCCAGCGTCGTCCACTGTTGACCTTGGTGACGAACGAATTGCCGCTCGTCTTCGCAAATCGGGCACCGCACCGGAGGTTGTGCCGTTTCGTCAAACTGCGTTCCGCACTGCACGCAAATAAAATTGTGCATCGCGATTCATGTTTGTAGCGGCGATCTCCAATCGTCGCAAACAATCGGTTTACCCAGTAGCCGCCTCGCTCCGTCGAGGCGAGGGTCGCGTGGCACGGCGACAGAGCGCCGTGGCGACAATGCTCAATCGCGCTGCCGGCCTTTTAGTGCGACAGTGCGTTACAAATGATGATCCAAAGAATGAGTCCGAACGACATATTTGCTACTCCTTGTGGCGAATGGAACCTGCGCCGGTAACGTGTTTTTCGATGGTCGGCGGATTTCCGGAATAATTAACTTTGCCTGCGCCGGTAATCGAAACTTTCAAGGTATCGCTCACGGAGACATCCGCGTTCGCGGCGCCCGTGGTCGAAAGCTCCGCCGTTTTGGTTTGAAGCGATTGCGCATTGAGCTTGCTCGCGCCAGTCATATCTGCGAGCAATGTGTCGACATTTCCATCCAACGTGACGCGCGCTGCGCCGGTCGATTCGACGGCGAATTTTGCGCCAGAAAGGTGATCCGCGGTCAAGCGCGTTGCGCCGGTGAGTTTCGCTCCAATCCGGGTCGGACTCGAAACCACGACTTTGATGCCGTGGGTCGTCCAGAGATTTCGCTGCGAGTGCAACCGAAGGCGATTGTCGATGTTACGATTGTTGATGTACTGGAGAAGATTTTCGTCGGTCGTAATGCTCAAAGCGGGCGCTCCACTGTGCCATTCAATCTCAAAGGCGCCGTCCGCTTCGATTTCTGAAAACGCGCTGGTCGTTCGTTGATCGGTAATGATGTGGCCGTTGCCTCGCATGCCCGCCCAGTCGCAGCCGCCAGCGAGAAGGGCCAAAGCCCCGAAAACCGTGATTGTTATCTTGTTCATGTGAAAGACGCGTTCCTATCAGTATGATGCGGCGGGTCGCTGTTCTGGATTCAAACAATTTTTAGAATTTTCCTCAGATCACTTAAGCCATCACCATCAAACCGCTGCTACTAACGCACGTTAACTTGAATGCCGATTGCCGGCGCTCTTGCCGCCGGTTTGAGCCGTGGCGGCAAATGGCCACGCCATCGCCACGCCGCACACACACATCCGCAATGCAAAGGATAAGTTCGTCATGGTCGCCTCATGGGTTCGTGGCCTTGGTATCGCCGCCTGCCGGCGCGGCGCGCTATTTTTTTATTGTGATCTCGACACGGCGATTTTTCTGACGGCCGTCCGGATCATCGGAGCCATCGGGATGCGTGTTCGGCGCCACCGGTTTAGCCGCGCCCCAGCCGTGGGTCTGCATGGAGTTTGCGGTCACACCGTGTTTCGCAAACCAGTTTTTCACCGACACCGCGCGACGGTCGGACAGCTTTGCGTTGTAACTGTCGGAGCCTTTCGCATCGGTGTAGCCTTCGATTAGGACCTGCGCTTTCGAATAGCTGCCAATCATCTTAGCAACTTGCGCGAGCGTTGGCTCGGCGGCGGCGCGAATGTCCGCCTTGTCGAAATCGAAAAGAATCTCGCCTTGCAGGCTGATCTTAATTTCCGTCGGGCTCTCCTTAATTTCCGCGCCGGCCGCTTTAAGATCGACCACCTCACTCTTTAATGCGCTGCTCGCACCCGCTGTGCCTTCTCCTTTACCGCCGACGTTCTGCGCGCCGCCCTCTAGGCCCAGGGCGGAATATTTCAGGTCAAGCGAACGATAAACAAGATCGAGGGATTTTGGTTGCTCTGCCGATAGTCCGGACGCGACGCAGAGCAAGATCAACAATAGAATTCGGCGGCTGACGCCGAATGGGTTCATATTTGAAGTAAATTCGCTCGGTTTACTGTGCGATCGGGACGTTCTCAAAAGGGGGTGCGCCAGGAATGTAAACGGAGATAGCGGTTACATCTGGTGGCGGCGCCGGGAACTTCGCCCAACCGGCCTTTGTTTCTCCGGCCCCAACTTCAAGATATACCAGATTGCTCGACAACGGCTTGCTCTCCGTGTCCTTGATAATGGGGTACTTCTTCTTGTTCTTGGCATCGACGTAATACATGTCGCTGACCTGCTGGCCGGCTTCGTTGTCAATCCTGGTGGGCTTGTCTCGAGTGCTGATGTATTTGAATCGAACCATGATCGTATCGCCTGTTCTCTGGACAGATGTGAGTTCAAGGCCAATGCCACTGATGTCGCTATCGACTTTCATCGGCAATGTGACAGCCGACTGAGCGGCCAGGTGGCCGAGCGACGCAACTGCGACGAATGCAATGACAGTCAGAGCGGCTACGAGATGCTTTACTTTGGAAGCAAGTTTTGAGTTCATATGGATTCTAGTTTTTGCGCGATACGCTCGATGCCTCTCCTCGATATACCGTTGTTATGAGAAAATCGGCCCGGATCGTGCGGGTATTTGGCTAAGCCGATTCTGGGGAATATCGCTCTCTGATGTCAAACGCAGTTTCAGCGTGGAGAGGGGGCTATAAGGCATCACCTTACTTCACTACGTTGAGCTTCACTGTACCGGCGAGCTCATCATCGACATAGAATTCCACCCGATAATCGCCGGGCGCCCAGCCACCCATCGGTCGTGACAGCGTGAAGGTTCCATGAGAATCGGGAGTGGGCGCGACAGTGGAACCTTCGTCGGCTTCGTAATCGGCCGCGACATCGGCGACGTTTTCGGCGATCCAGACGGCGCGGATGTTTGCTCGCGGCGGCAAGCCGCGACCTGTCCAGCGTGCGTAAATGGCGGGCGTCTCCGAGCTAAAGCTGGTTGTGAAGTCTCCGGTTGGGTCCTTCGACACACCGACAGAAAGCTTTCCGGATTCCGGCGTCGGCTTTTGCAGCGGTGCGGCCGCGATTTTCGGCAGCTCCTTCAACTCAAGTGATGTTTGTTGGAGCAAACCGCCGGCTGATGTTTTGATTGCGGTCACGACTTTGACGAATCCGGTTCCGGGAACGAACCAGCGATCGATAGTGGCCGAGGCGGGCGCAGTTTGGTCGCAATGAATCCGCCAAGTGTGAAATTTTCCCGCCGCAACTGCGACATCTTCCTCGCCGGTGATTTTATAACGTTGATTCACCTTTGTCTCGCCGATTTGTCCATCGAAATTCCAGCTCGTTCCGGTTTTCAGGGGCGCAGCGAGCATCTTTTGCGGAGGGATTAATTTGATGAGCGTGCCTTTATCATCGATTCGCGCCGAACAAACAATTCCGTGTTCTTCCACCGCGATGAGATCGGTGCTGACGAGCGTCGCGCCCCGATACAATTCGAGCTTCAACAAATCTTTATTGTCGACCTTTTGCGTGCCACCAATACGATAGGTCACAGTAAAACGATCTTTCAGATTCGGCTCGGTTAAATCCAGATCGCCGCGATCGCCGCGTTCTTGAACCATGTCGTAGTTCCAGCCGGTTCCCTCGGTCGTCGGGATAAGTGGATTGGCCGCAACGCAAGTCAGTGGACAAATCGCGAGGACAAGAGCAAAACAGCGGTTGGTCACATCGCATTCCGACACAAGATGGCAAATTTCGTTCAACCGTGCGACGAAGTCGTGATTCGTTCGAAAGCGGCGATTTCGCCGTGCGAGAAATCCGCCGCGGCCTGGGTTCTCGCGGCAACCATTCTCGGGTCGAGCATGGCATTCATCGACGGGACGGTCGCCAATGTCGCGTTGCCGGCGGTGCAAGCCAGCCTCAAGGCCACTGTGATCGATGTTCAATGGGTCATCGAGGCCTATTCGTTAATGCTGACTGCACTCTTGCTCGTCGGCGGTTCGTTAGGAGATCGCTACGGACGGCGCCGTATCTTTCTTCTCGGTGTCGCGCTTTTTTCTCTTGCCTCGGCGTGGTGCGGGTTTGCCACCAACATTCGCGAGCTTATCCTGGCCCGCGCCGCTCAAGGCGTCGGCGGCGCGCTGCTGGTGCCAGCAAGTCTTGCCATCATTAGCGCTTCATTTCCGGCGGAGGACCGCGGCCGCGCCATCGGCACCTGGTCCGGCTTTACTGCCATTACCGCCGCAATCGGGCCGGTGCTCGGCGGCTGGTTGATCGAGAAAATTTCCTGGCGCGCAGTTTTTTTTATTAATCTGCCGCTCGCTGCGATTGTGTTGGTGATCTCTCTCTATCGCGTTCCGGAAAGTCGCGACCCGGACGAAAAAGAGGGACCCGATTGGCCTGGGGCCGCGCTGACAACGATCGGTTTGAGCGCGCTGGTTTACGGTTTGATTGAATCATCGCGACTAGGCTTCGGGCATCCTGCCGTGGAGGCGACCCTGATTTGTGGGATTTTTTTTCTGATCGCTTTTTTGTTTTTCGAAACGCGTGCGCGCAATCCCATGTTGCCGCTTTCGCTTTTTCGTTCGCACGACTTCAGCGGCGCCAATTTGATTACACTTTTTCTTTACGCTGCCCTCGGTGGGACTCTCTTTTTTCTGCCGTTGAATTTGATTCAAGTGCAAGGCTACACTCCAGCTGCGGCGGGAGCGGCGCTGCTCCCTTTCATCTTGATCGTGTTTTTGTTGTCACGCTGGTCCGGCGGACTGGTGGAACGGTATGGAGCAAAACTTCCGCTCGTGATCGGCCCGATCATCGCTGCGGCAGGCTTCGCGCTGTTTGCAGTGCCGGGGGTTGGAGCCAGTTACTGGACCAAATTTTTTCCAGCGGCCGTTGTCCTTGGGCTTGGTATGGCGGTGAGTGTTGCGCCGTTGACCACCACAATAATGAACTCGGTGCCCGAAAATCGCGTCGGCGTCGCATCGGGAATCAACAACGCCGTTTCGCGCGCGGCCGGGCTGCTGGCCATCGCCGTTCTCGGCATTGTGATGTTGCACGTCTTCAACCGTTCACTCGATCGGCGCCTGACAGAGATCGACCTGCCCGCGCCGGTGAAGCATTCATTGGACGCCCAGCGCATCAATCTGGCGGCTGCCGCGATTCCTGAAGAAGTCGCTGCGTCCACTCGCGTGATTCTCCGTCAAACAATTGATGAATCATTTGTTGATGGCTTTCGCCGTGTCATGTTGGTTGGCGCGGGCCTGGCGCTTGGGAGTGGAATGATTTCATGGCTCTTCATCGACGGATCAAAACGTACTTCTCGATCGTAGCTGCGATTCTTTCCGGCTTCTCACTCCCGCGCGCGCTGGCGGCCGGGCCGCACCGTGTCGTCGTCGTTGTTTGGGACGGGATGCGACCGGATTTCGTGAGCGAACAAAACACGCCGGCACTTTGGAAGCTCGCGCAAAATGGAGTGACGTTTCGCAATCATCACGCTGTTTATCTCAGCGCCACGAATGTTAACGGAACTGCCATTGCAACTGGGGTCTATCCCGCCCGCAGCGGCCTGATCGCGAACCGCGAGTTCCGGCCCAAGATCGATAATCAAAACCCGATCGATGTGGAAGCCGCGTCCGCGGTGAAAAAGGGTGACGAACTTTCCGGCGGAAAATATATCGCCACGCCGACGGTCGCCGAGCTGGTGGAACGGTCCGGAGGCCGCGCCGTTATCGCCGCGAGCAAAACGGTTGGATTACTGCACAATCGAAATCCCAATCAGGCGACTGTAAAAACTTCCGTAACATTTTCGGCGGGAGCGGCCTGGCCTAACGAAGCACTCGCCCCGCTCATTGCCGCGCTCGGTCCGTTTCCAAAATCGCATGTCGACCGGGACAATTGGACGACGAAAGCTCTGACCGATGTTTTGTGGAAGGATGGAGTTCCGGTTTTTTCGGTCCTTTGGCTGGGCGAGCCCGATCTGACCCAGCACGAGACCGCACCGGGCGCGGGCGCCGCTTTGCGCGCGATCAAGTCTTCCGACGATAATCTCGCCGCGGTGCTGGCCGCGTTGGATCGACAACATGTGCGGGAGACGACCGACATCTTTGTCGTGTCGGACCATGGATTTTCGACGATCGAGCGAGAAATCGAGTTGCCAAAGATTTTGCAGGACGCCGGGTTCAACGCGGTGACCGAATTCAGAAGCGCACCAAAAGCGGGCGACATTATGATAGTCGGCGGCGGAGGAAGCGTTCTGTTCTATGTGATAGGAGAGGACGCAGCGGTTACGCATCGCCTGGTGGAGTTTCTGCAGCAATCGAATCTCGCCGGCGTGATTTTCACAAAGGAAGCGGTGGATGGGACGTTCACACTCGACAAGGCCAAGATCGACAGCGCGGACGCGCCCGACGTGGTGATGTCATTTCGCTGGAACGAAACAAAGAACCAGTTCGGAGTTCCCGGAATGATCGACGCCGATTGGCAGCGCGCGACAGGGAAGGGGACACATGCAACACTGAGCCGGTTCGACATGCACAACACGTTGATCGCCGCGGGTCCGGATTTTCGGCTCGGCCAGATCGACGACCTGCCGAGTGGCAATGTCGATCTCGCGCCGACGATTCTCAAGATTCTCGAGATTCAATCGCCGCAGCCGATGGATGGCCGAGTTTTGTCTGAGGCGCTGGTCAAGTCCGCCAGCCGGACGGACTCGTCCCGTGGCGAGATCGACCAGCAAACTGTAAAACCCGCGACAGAAACAATTGAAGCGACGAAGAGCTTTTCAACAGGAAGATGGCGGCAAACTCTTCAAGTGTCACGCCTGGGATCGACGACGTACCTCGACCAGGGCAGCGGCGCGTTTGTTAGGCCAAAGTAATCGACCAATGGCAGCCCAATATGTGTTCGACGCCGGCGCCAACAGCGGGCCGTAGTACGTTTGACGGCGAATTCAACGGCAGATTCGGATGGCGCGCAGAAACTGAAGGCCACATTCTCCGAGTCGGTTTAAACTACAAATTCTGATCCCGTCGGGTGGGCTGACGAAGGAAGCTTTCACGGAGGTTGGGTTTACCTGGCCTCGGTGGATTGACGTACGGGCGGTCTCTCGATAGTCTGCGGGACGTGTTCCACCGCGTCGGCCGCTTCGTTACGATTTTTGCGCTCTGTTGTGTGATCGGGTTGCATTGGATCGCGCTCCAGTCCGTCGCCTGGACGACGATGCTTGTCGACTACTCGAAGCGCGCGCCGTTGCGGGAAGCGATCGCGCAAACGTTCGATGGCGCGCATCCCTGTTCGCTTTGTCACGCCGTGAACACTGGGAAAAATTCTGAGAAAAAATCGGATCTTCACCCGCCTGGGCCAAAGATCGACATGATCTGCATCGCACGGGGCGTTCGTTTGTTGGCGCCGGTCACGCCGTTCGAATATCCAGTCAGCAATTTTTCTTCGTTTGAGCGCCGGCCCTCACCGCCGGTTCCGCCGCCGCGACCGCTGAGCTAATTCGCAGCCCGTGGCCGCGCTTTCTGTAGCGCGGCGTTAGGCCAAGGCTGTACCCGCCTCGCTCTGTCGAGGCGCTCCCTGCTCGTTGGAAACACGGCGACAGAGCGCCGTGACTACACCGTTCGAGAAAAAACCAAAATGAAAATTTTACGTCTGCTTTATTCGTCCATTTTTATCACCGGGCGATTTACCAATCGCGCGTGCGATCTGTGCGGTTGCTACCGAGCTCCGCATATAAAACGCAGCTTTTCCCATCTTATTCTTCTACCAATCAGTAGAGCGGCTCTTACTGCTGTCACAGTTTCTCTCATCATGATCTTGCTGGCGCCTGAAACAATCTCGGCGCACGGTTTTGCCGGAAGCAGATTTTTCCCAGCCACGCTCTCGACCGACGATCCATTTGTCGCCGATGAGTTTTCGCTGCCAACTGTTTCCAGCATCGTCACTCCGGACAACGGCGGCACGCGCGACACGGAGGTTTCTTCCGACATCGCTTTGCGCATCACGCCGAAATGGGACATCGAGTTTGGCGAGACGTTCATCACGCTCAACCCTTCACAGGGCAAGTCGGTGAATGGCTTCAGCAATCTTTCCACCGGCTCGAAATACGAGTTCTTTGAAAACGACGAACATGAAGCAGTGGTCTCTCTCGGCCTGGCCGTGGACGTCGGCGGCACGGGAAGCAAGGAGGTGGGAGCAGACACTTTCAGTACGTGGACGCCGGGGCTGTTCTTCGGCAAAGGCTTGGGCGATTTGCCGCAAGGATTGTCGTTGGTGAGACCATTCGCGGTCACCGGCCTCGTTGGCGTCGCCATGCCGAGCAGCGCGAGCACGGACGGATCACCAAATCCTGCTGTGTTGCAATTGGGTTTTGCGGTCGAATACAGCGTCATTTACTTGCAGGAGCAGGTCAGAGACATCGGGCTGCGCGCGCCGTTCGACCGCTTGATTCCACTGGTGGAGGTTTCCCTTAGCGATCCACTCGACCGCGGACAGAGCGGGCTAATTACCGGCACTGTTAATCCCGGCATAATCTGGTCTGGCAAATACTTCCAAGTCGGCGCTGAAGCGGTGATTCCCATCAATTCGCGCACTGGCAACGACGTCGGGTTCATTGCGCAGCTGCACTTCTATCTGGACGACCTTTTCCCGCACAGCCTGGGCCGCCCGCTCTTCGGAGGAAATAAATAAATGAAACGTATCATCCTCAGCTTCTTTCTGATTGTTCTGGCCGATTCGGCCCGGCTTGAAGCGCATGCTTTTCTCAAAGCTGCGGAACCCGCGGTGGGCAGCACGGTGCAGACATCGCCGAACGACCTGCGAATCCGGTTTACGGAAAACATCGAACCCGCCTTCAGCAAGATTCAGGTGTTCAACGCGTCCGGGAAGGAAGTGGACAAACGCGATGTGCATCTGGACCCCTCCGACCACGCGCTGTTGCACGTTTCTCTGCCGCAGCTCGGAGCGGGAATCTACAAGGTCGTCTGGCGCGTCGTTTCTGTCGATACACACGTGACGAACGGAGACTTCACGTTCCGGGTCGTTCGTTAGGCGTTAGTGCGGAGGAGAACCGATGCTCACTGCGCTGCTTATCATCGCTCGCACTGTGCAGATCGCTGCGTCGATCCTGCTCGCGGGAATCTTTACCTTCGAGCTCATCCCGCTCGGCCTGGCAGCCCTGCCCGCGAGCGGCGACCTCCGTGACGTCGAGCGACGCTTGTTCCGCCTGGCCGTTTGGAGTCTGGTCGCAGCGCTTCTTTCCGCTCTGCTCTGGTTTTGGCTGGAAATCGCGAGCATGAGTGGCTCGTTGCTCACGAGCGCTTTCTCTACAATGACCTGGCGAACGGTTTTGTTTGAAACGGAATTCGGTCGCGTCTGGCAGCTTCGCCTTGGCCTTATCGTAGTGACGTTTGCGCTCGCCGCGTCAGGCCTGGCGCAAGATGAAGTGCGGCGCGCGCTGGTCCTCGTTCTCTGGCTGCTCAGCGTTGTTCTCCTCGTCTCGCTCGCCTGGATCAGCCACGCCGCGGCCGCCAGAGTGCAACCACTTGGTCTGTTGGGCGATGCGCTCCATCTTTGCGCCGGCGGCGGGTGGCTCGGCGGACTCGCGCCGCTGGCAATTTTTCTGACGCGCGCCCGTTCATCTTTCTCATTAGGCGAAAGGGCCGCTTCGGTGCTGCAGCGCTTTTCCATGCTCAGCTTGTTCTGTGTAAGCGTTCTCGTCGTCAGCGGTATTTCCAATAGCTGGTTGCTGGTCGGTTCCATTCACGCGCTTTTCACGACGCCTTATGGTCGGCTCCTGGTTTTTAAGCTCGCGCTCTTCGGTATCCTCATTGGCTTCGGCGCCCGCAACCAATTCGTCGTCAAAACGAAGCTGTTGGGAGCTCCAGCGGGCTCGGATTTGCTGCCTCAACTCCGCCGCAATGTGATCTGCGAGGCCTGCCTCGGCCTGGCGGTCGTGGCGATCGTAGCGTGTTTAGGCGTGACGCCCCTCGCGCAACATCCCTGACTTATAAAAGATGAGACGAGCTAGAGAACAAACCAAGGTTACGATCTCACGCTCGGCACCGGTTCCTACGACGGAATTCTTGGCGGACGCGGCAACGATTGTATCGTTGGTGAAACGACGCGCAGGGGGATGCGGCAGTGGAATTTGATCTCCAACCGACATTGATGGGAAATCTGATCGAGTTACGCCCTCTCACGCGGGAGGACTTCGACGCGCTTTTTGCAGCCGCAAGCGATCCGCTCATATGGGAGCAGCATCCGGAAAATGACCGCCACAAAAAAGAGGTCTTTCAGAGATTCTTCGACGGAGCGATCGACTCGAAAGGCGCCTTTGCTATCATCGAACGGAAGTCAGGCAGAATCATTGGAAGCTCCAGGTTCTGCAATCTTAATCCGGTCGAACGCGAAGTGGAGGTTGGCTGGACTTTCCTCGAAAGGGCATTTTGGGGCGGACAGTACAATCGTGAGTTGAAATCCCTTATGCTCGACCACGCATTTCGATTTGTTGATCGCGTCCTCTTCGTCGTCGGAGAAGAAAATGTTCGATCGCAAAGAGCCCTGCAGAAGATTGGCGCCAGATTTCTAAAGAAAGCGCAACTTCCAGCCCCTGACGGCACCGTGACGCCGAATCTGATATTTGTCATCGAGCATCAAGTCTCGCTCAACGATAGATCTGGCTCCTCGGAATCTCCGTTCATTTGAAACGCCCATTGCCATGTTTCGAGTCAGGCGCCTTGCCATTGTGACAAGCCTTTCCGCAGGAGGGGCAATTGGCCCGGCCCTCAAGATCGGTCGTCACCAGCTCCGGCGGCCAGCAACGCGGACACAGAGTGAAGCCGAGTTCGCCAGCCAGCGTAGCTTTCGTGATTTGCAGATCGCGTTCCACCTCATGGAGGAATTCTGCCACGCCGGATCGCGTACCGTCTTTTACGGGAAGGTTCTCGCGCACGGATCGAAGTTTTTTGGAGAGAACAACGATTGAGAGAAGAGCTGAGTGTAAAGCGTCAATATCCATACAATCAGCTTAAAACACCTTTGTGACGATGCGGTAACCGCTGTGTTTCAATCTTGTAAAATCGCTGATCGAAGCCCGGTAATCCCGCGGCTGCGGAATCATTTTGGACTGATTGTCAACCTGCGCTGACCTCTGTCTTCCGGCCTGCCGTCCTCTGTCCCACGTAGGCCAAGTCTTTGCCCCGCGGTTTACCTCATCAGCGCCTTATTGTGGCTGCGGGACGATGCGGATGTAGGGTTTTGGCGCCTTCCAACCTTGCGGATAACGCCGCTTCGCTTCTTCGTCGGAGACCGAACCGGCAATGATCACATCCTCGCCCGGCTTCCAGTTGACCGGCGTGGCGACTTGGTGCTTCGCGGTCAGTTGTAGCGAGTCGATCACCCGCAGCACTTCGTCAAAGTTGCGACCTGTTGTCATCGGATAGACAAGAATGAGCTTGATCTTTTTGTCCGGCCCAATGACGTAAACATTGCGCACAGTTGCATTATCGGCCGGCGTGCGCTTTTTGGCATCGCCTGCGCTATCGGCCGGGAGCATTCCGTACATCTTCGACACGTTGAAGTCGGCGTCGCCGATAATTGGGTAGTTCGGCGCGTATCCTTGCGTCTCCTTGATGTCATTCGCCCATCCCTGATGATCGCCAGTTGAATCGACCGACAATCCGATGATTTTTACGTTTCTGCGGTCGAACTCTGGCTTAATCCTGGCCATATAGCCGAGCTCGGTCGTGCAGACCGGGGTAAAATCCTTCGGGTGTGAAAACAGGACGACCCAGGGAGTCGCCGGCCCAGTCGTGTAAGCGGATCCGGCCCTGGCTCGTTTCCGCTTCGAAATCCGGCGCTGTGTCGCCAATTTTCATGATTCTTTTTCTCCTCTATTTGATTAAAGAAGATTTCTTTCAAACCCGAGAGCGAAAGTCAATATCGCAGCGCCGCGCCGACCTCTTTAAGGGATTCCTAGTCGCGCGGCTTCACAAAAATCGCGATCGCAGCGACAGCGAAGATGACAGGGAAAATTGCGCGGCAGTACCGATCGATTTTCTTCGCCCGCTCGGTTTGCTGGTCGTTATCCAGGATTGTCGTCACCAAAACCTCAATCAGGGAGAAGAAAACAAGTAACGTGCTCGTTAGAAAAAAGGCATCGAGGCGCGTCATGTACGGCAGGCGTGGCAGTTGGCTATCAACGGCGAAACGGTAAGCAATCAATGTCAGCATCGAGGTAACCGCGATACTGATCTGCGAGTTGGACGTGACTGGATCGATCCAGAAAACGGCCCACGACATCATCACGATGAGAACAAGGGGAAGGATCACTTTCAAAATGTAGTGCTCGACGTTGCGCGAGGCCGTGAACTCGAAGACGTAACCGGAATTCTCCAGACCTGGCGCAAGAGTGTAGACAAGCGTCTTGATGTCCCACTTTTCGACGGTCCAATCCGTGATGGTGATCGATTTCGAAATTCCGCCGGCCTGCTTAATGCCCGCATCCACCCATTTTTGATCCGGCACGAAACTAACTTCACTGGGGCCATATTTAACGGCGGAGAGCTGCAAGCGGAAAGTTTGCTTGTCGAAGGGGAACGATTTCAGATGCAACGACTGAGTGAAGGAACCGACATAACGCTGGCGGTAAGTCACCGTACCGTCAGCATCGACCTCGACCGACTCCGGCAGCCTGCGACTGACGGAGTTGGTTTCGTTCACGATGACCACCCTCGGATTCCAGATTTGGTCGAGCGGGTAGTGCGCAATTCCATTCCCGGTGTGGGCCAAACGAGGGTCCTTCCAGCGCAAAACGACGAAAACATCAGCCGTGAAACTTTGCTGTGCGCTGTCGATAGTATTAATATCGACGAACCATATGGCGACGGAGATTTGAGTCGGGCTCGAGTTAGCGCTCGGCCGCTCGATCAGCGTGGGCGTTTCCGAACCGCGCACCAACTGAATCGAGACAGCAAGAAATCCAGCCAACAACAGAATTTTACGTCCGTGCAAGCTGAGCGGTGTCTGGCGGTGCGTACTCACAAATGTTTTTAACTTTGCGGTCCTTTACCTGTTAGGCCCGATCTGCTCTTTGCCCGCGAGAAGTTTTTGAAATCCAGGGTCATTACGAATCGGATCCCAAACCGGATCGATTTTGAGGCGCTGGATTGAAACGTTGTAACCAGCGGGAATCGAAAGCAACCGCTGTAATGTCTTCACTGCTTCAGTGGGTTCGCCCGCGCGGGCCTCAACTTGAGCCAGGTTGCTGAGGAACAGAACGCCGCCGGCCGGCATCTTTCTCAATCGACAGTGACTCGGACGCCTCGTGCGCGAAACGAAGCGCGTCAGCGTTGCGTTTCTGTGCCAGGCTCACCCAAGCTAGCTGGACCATGGCGTTCCGATCACCCGGCCGCTCCCGCAATCGTGCCTCCAAGGAATTGTTAGCCTGCCCGATCTCTTCTTGCCCGCTCGCGGTGTCGCCAGCCAAGAGGTGAATTGTCACGCGTGCCGCGAGCTGCATCCGGCGTTCCTCCGGGTCAGGTCTGTCAGCCTCCCAATCTTTCAAAGCGGCGGCAAAGTCCCGCTCGATCACGTGAAGATAGGTCCCTTCACCGATGACGCTTCCAATCTCGCCGATCACGGTCTTATTAATCAGAATGACGTCCGGGGGAAAGGTAGCGAGAGCGCGCTTCGCCGCATTGATATCCCCGGCTTCATTAAGGTAGCTCGCGACCAAAGCGCGCATTCCGACTACGTTATGCGGCTCGAGAGCAAGCGAGCGCAAACCATAGCGCTTCGCCTCCGTCCACATTCGCAGATAACAATAGGCTGCACCGATGTTAGCCACCAAAGATCCATTTCGCGGGTCGCGGTCTTCGGCCTGAGTGAGTTCGGACAAGGCGAGCTTCCAGCGTCCTTGGCGGCGATGAACATAACCGGAAAATTCCAGCGCCCTCGTGTTGCCCGGTTGCAGTTCGAGCGCGCGTTGTAATTCACTTAACGCTTCATCGTATTGCAGATGCCCGAGATAATAGAATATTCCGAGCGCGATGTGCGCCTCCGCTAGATCAGGGGCAAGAGCAACCGCCCGTTCGGCGATGCTCTTGACCGCAGGCAGTTCGGCATCGGTAAGCCTGCTGACGAACCAGTGGCGAGTGAGCCGGCTTTCGGCCAGACGCGCGGCCGCCAGCGCAAAGTTTGGATCGCGACTCAGGGCTTGTTGATACAAAGCCGCCGCCCGATCGAATAGCTCCGGTTTGATCGCGCTCTCCGCCTCTTTTTCCTGGCCTTCGGCTTTCAAGAACATGTCGTAGGCTTCTGCATCCTTGGTCGGCGCAGCTGCCAGATTGTTCGCTTCCTTGGGTGATAGCTTCGCTTGAAGGGCATCCGCGATTTCTTGTGAAACTTCGCTTTCCACGGTAAAAACATCCTTGATGTCGCGGTCGTAAGTCTTGGCCCAAAGATGCGTATCCGCGCGCGCATCGATGAGCTGCACGTTAACGCGCACTTTATCGGCAGCCTTTTGCACAGTCCCTTCCACGACGTTTGCGACTCCAAGTTGCTGCGAGACCGTCTTCAAATCCTCCGGTTTGCTCTGATACTTTGCGGTCGAGGTTCGCGAGATGACCTTCAGATCGGCGATGCTAGCGAGCTTGGTCAAAATCTCATCCTGGATGCCTTCGGCGAAGTAGGCGTTCGACTTCTCCTCGCTTAAGCTTTCGAACGGCAGAACCGCAATACTCTTCTCGGGAATCGCCTTCGTTGCCGCCTCGTTAGCCGACGCGCGATTGTTATTCGCTGTTTTGTTCCGCGAACGTAAAATTGCAGGCGTAAAAATCAGAGCGACAATTGCGAGCACGATCAACAAAACAACCGCAACAAAAATTCCGATTCCAACAAATGGCGACTTAGCGTGTTTGATTGAAGCAGTGGGAACCGGCGGCGCGATTTGCTGAACATTCCTAACCTTCTCCGGGACCTGCGGGTTGCCGAGCTCATCAGTGTAAAGGTTAACCACCGAAACGCGCACGCCGTGTTTTACTTCGCATTCGCCGAGTTCGTGCAGATGGGAGCGCCAGCGGGGGTAGTGTTCCAAATCTTCGGCGACGTGTCGGGACAGAAGAATATGACCGGCGTCACCGCAATCCATCACGCGCTGAGCGATGTTGATGCCAGCGCCGGCAATGTTTGCCTGCTCGTTCAGATCAGTAACTTCGTTGACCGGCCCGCTGTGCACGCCCATGCGTACGCGAAGTTCGGGATGATTTTTCAGGGCGTTGCTGATTTCCAGCGCGCACAGAACAGGCGCTTCTGGGCTGCTTCGAAATACGAGCGCACCGCCATCGCCCGTCGGCAACCGCAGGAGTTTGCCTTCGGCTTCAGCGTTCCGAAATTGTTCGGTTGCACGGACGATCTCCCTCAATTTCTGAATCTGCCCGCTCTGCTCGGTGATGAGTAATTTGGAATAGCCGACGATGTCGATGAACAAAACATGCCCGATCTCGAATTTTACGTCTGAGGAATGTTCGGATGGCACGAGAATCATTGCAGCCTGGCGTACTCCGCCTTGGCTTGCTTTAGGACGGGCAGGTCGGGGTCGGCATTTTTCCAGAGAGCGAAGAAATCCTGGTAGGCAGTCTTAGCTTTCGCGGAATCATCGGCCAAGGCGTAAGCACGGCCGAGACCCAAGTGTGCCAGGGTGCCGATCGGTTCATTTCCAACTACTCCCGAATGATCGAGAATTTTCTGAAACTCACTTGCCGCCGCCTCAGCTTGTTTCGTTGCCAGATATGCCTCGCCGCGGAGATAGACGGGATAGAGCGCAAAAGTGAAATCATCATTGGTGTGCCCAAGTTCATAAGGCGAAGCGGCAGAAAGCGCTTCGATTGCAGCAGCGGCATCTCCGCGGTTGAGGGCGAGAGCAGCCCGAGCCATTGGGAGATACTGGGTTTGAACGACAGTGTCTTGCGGAAATCGTTTTTCGAGATCGGCGATTGAACTGTTCGCGTTTGCAGAATCACCGGCGAACGCAAAAGCAATCGCAGAAAATCCTTCACCATGTTTTCCCTTTATCTCTGCCACCGCAGACTGAGCATCTTCCTTTGCCCAATCTGCTTTTCCCACTAAGGCTTCACGGAGTGAATTATGCCCTTGATATTCTGCCGCGGTTTCCTTTTCCTGCGCGCGTCGCGCTGAATTGGCTGCCTGACGACTCAGTTCACGTGCTTTGCCAAATTGCCCGCCGTCCGCCGCGGTTTCGGATTCGAGAAAAAGCATTTGGTCCTCTACTCCCGGTGTCCCCATGGACGCAGCCGCTTGTTGCGCCATCCCCGCAGTGTCGTTCTTGAGAAAATCGACGACGTAAAGGATGATCGAGAACCACGGCGAATCGAGTTTGTTGCTTCGAGACTGTTCTACCGTGGCCTTAGCTTGGTCCAGCCGGTTCAGCCACTGATCGCAGTAGACTAAACTGACGTAATTGTTCGAGCTTGCGGGGTTGATCTTAAATGCTCGCTGCGCCGCCGCGTCCGCCTTCGCGTAATCTCCCAATGTGAGGTGGATGAACCAGAGATACACCTCTGCGCTCTCATCGCGCGGATAGGTTTGCGCGAGTAATTCGTAGGCCCGGCGGGCAGCCTCCAGGTTTCCGGTAACGACGATTTCATAAAACGTGGCGATATTGAGTTTTTCGTGGTCGCTCGCTCGCTCGCGCAACTCGTATGCTTTGCGTGTATATTGCGCCGCGAGCGTGAGCTCGCCTTGAGGTTGATAACAAATTCCTAACTGGAGATAACCCATGGCGAAATTTGGGTCGAGGCTGACCGCGCGCTGATAGAACGGGATGCCGGCCAGATAGTCGTTCTCGATATCGATGGCTCTGTTGCCCAGTGCATAAGCCTGTAGCGCTTCCAGGGATGAAGTAGTTGTGTCTTCCGGTAACGCGTCGTACTTCTGGACTGAGGCCAGCGATTCGCCCAATCGTTGCCGCAGCTTTGTAGCCGCTTGACCCAGCGCCTTTAGGACTTGCTCCTTTCCACTCGCAGTGTCTTGTTCTTGCGCGAGCAAATTTCCACTTTGGCAGTTCACTGCCTTTAGCGATAGGACATACTGCGTTCCCAAGTTGGAAATGGAGCCTTCAATGGTGGCGGCACTACCAAGCCGTTGACCAACTTCCCGGGCCAGTTCCGACGTCAGGTGCGCGTCCTTGGACTTCGACATCAGCGTGAGCGTACGTGCGATAGTCGAGTCGGAGATCAGGGTTAAAAACGGTGTCTGCTCCAGTTGTGAAGCAAGGCCTTGCCGCAGTGTGCCATCGAACACGGGATCACCGGTGGTATTTGTAAAATCGGCCAGAACAATTGTGTCCTTGTCAGTTAGTGGCTTGCTTTGACGCGAACGGTAGTAGACTCCGCCGGCTACAAGCAAAGTGACAAGCAGGACGGAAGCCGCAATTTTCCAAAGCTTCGCGATCCGAGCCGCCTTGGCTTTTCTGAATTTCACGGGCACTGCCGGATTGCCGAGTTCATCGGCATGGAGATTGACCAGGCATACGCGAACGCCGTGTTTTACTTCGCATTCGCCAAGGTCATGCAAGTGCGGCTGCCAACGTAGATAATGTTCCAAGTCGTCGGCCACATGTTTGGAGAGGAGAATGTGGCCCGCATCGCCGCAATCCATCACCCGTTGGGCAACGTTGATCCCGGCACCGGCGATGTTTGCTTGTTCGTTCAAATCGGCGACTTCGTTGACTGGGCCGCTGTGAATTCCCATTCGCACGCGAACCTCGGGATGGCTCTTCAGCGCCTTCGCGATCTCCATTGCACACAACACCGGTGCCTCAGGACTCGTGCGAAAAACGAGTGCGGCACCGTCGCCAGTAGGTAAGCGCAGCAATTTGCCTTCCGCTTCGGCAAGGCGGAATTGCTCCGCTCCGCGCATGATCGCCTTCAGCTTTTGTAACTGCTCGCTCTGCTCGTTGATGAGCAACTTCGAGTAACCAACAATGTCGATGAACAAGACATGCCCGATCTCGAACTTCACATCGGATGGATGCTCGGTCGGCGTACCGCTCACGGCTGTTTGCCCTGGCAAAGTTTCTCGAATCGCGGATCGCTACGGATTGGATCCCACATTGGGTCGTCTTTATAAAAGAATCCGATCGCTCCCGTTGCCAGGCCGCGTTCCAGCCACGTCAAGGCCATCTCCTTCTCGTTCAAGGCCGCATAGATTCGGGCAATATACTGCGCCTCGGCCAGGTCCGTGCCGGACATCCCTTCCAGCTCTTTGACGATCTGGAGCGCTTCTGCCCGCCTGCTTTGCGCCGCGCAGATCATCCCCGTACTGTAAATCAAAATCGGATCACTTTTCCGCTCCCGTTTGGCCTTCTCCAATTCCGCTAGTGCTTCGTCGAATTTCCGGTTTTGAATGTATGCTCCTATTTCCCAGGTGTGGCTAAATGGCGGGCCTAGCTCGTTGGCCTGTCGCAACAGGTCAAGGGCTCGCGCATAATCTCGCTTGAGATAGTAAGGAATGGCAACTCCCCGCGCAATGTCTGAGGATAGGGGGTCGAGTTCGCGAGCTTTCAAAAACTCCGCCAAGCCCTCGTCGAGACGCCCCTGTCGCACGAATGAAAGTCCCAAAAAGAAATGGGCGAACGCGAAGCTCGGGCTGAGTTCGATCGCACGCCGCAGTTCTTGATCGCCCAGAAGGAAATTGGCCGGGGTGAAATAGATGTTCGCTTGACCAAGCGCGGCGTGAGCTTCGGCCAGGTTTTCATCAAGCGTGAGCGCTTTTCGCGCAGCCTCTTCGGCTTTGCGCCGGCCTTCGACTGGCGCAATGTATCCGCGCGCTCCAAGGTATGCGTATGCGTCGGCCAGGCCCGCGTAGGCGAGCGCGTAATTGCCATCTTCCTTAATCGCGTTCTCGCAATAGCGAACGGCCGCGAGCAGATCTTCGCGGGCGCCACGATGGACATACGACCGTCCCTGCATGTAATACTGAAAAGCTTTGAGGTTCTCTGTCGGACGCTTTGCGAGCTGCTGTCTCTCGACACCATTCAGCTTCAAACTCAGCTTGTCGGAAATCTCCTTGGCGATCTCTTCCTGCACCGCGAACACATCGGCAAGTTTACGGTTGTACTGCTGGCCCCAAATCTGGCTGTTGTCGTCCGCGTTGATAAGCTCCACGCTGATCGAAAGACCGTCGCCACGTTGGATGACTCGGCCCGTGAGCACTACCTGCACTTTTAACTCTTTTGCTACCGCCTGCGCATCCATCTCCTTTCCTTTGTAATGAAATACTGAGTTGCGGGACATCACCTTGAGTTTCGGCAGTTCGGAAAGGCTGTTGATGATGCTTTCGGGGATCCCGTCACAAAGGTAGTCAGTGTCTGGATCACGGTTCTGGTTGTAGAAAGGGAGCACCGCGATCGATTTTTCGGAGGTCAGCGTCGCTGGCCCGCGAGCGCGGGACAACAACATGGTGATACCGCCGACGATCGCCGCCAACGCGAGCAAAGCTGCTGTGATCGCGGCCCAGCGCACGCCCGCGCGGCGATTCTTCAACGCTTGAAACTTTTTCGGTAGCTGCGAGTTGCCGACGTGATCACCATAGAAATTCACGACGCCAATTCGCGTGCCGTGCTTTATTTCGCATTCGCCTAACTCATGCAGATATACTCGCCAGCGGGGATAGTGTTCAAGGTCTTCGGCTACGTGCCGGGAGAGCAGAATGTGCCCGGCATCACCGCAATCCATCACACGCTGGGCGATGTTAATTCCGGCGCCTGCGATGTTGGCTTGTGCGTTTAAATCCGTGATTTCGTTGACCGGGCCACTGTGGACTCCCATTCGCACCCGCAGCTCAGGATGACTCTTCAGTGCCCTCGCACTTTCCAGGGCGCAGAGAACCGGCGCCTCGGGACTGTTGCGAAAAACAAGCGCTCCGCCGTCGCCGGTAGGTAGCCGTAACAACTTGCCTTCCGCTTCGGCGAGGCGGACCTGCTCTGTTCCGCGCACGATCTCTTTTAACTTTTGAACCTGCTCGCTTTGCTCAGTGATAAGCAACTTCGAGTAACCGACGATGTCGATGAACAAGACATGCCCGATTTCGAACTTTACGTCTGACGAAGACTGTGATGTTGCAGGATTCATTACAGCTTCGCGTATTCAGCTTTGGCTCGCTTAAGGATAGGAACTTCGGAGTCGGCATTTTTCCATAGCGCGAAGAAATCATCATAGGCGGCGCGGGCCCGGGCCGCATCGCCTTCTCAGGGCACAGGCGCGTCCAAGACCCAGATGGGCAAGCGCGCCGATGAGTTCGTTAAACACTACGCCGCGGTGGTCCAGAATCTTCTGAAACTCGCTGGCCGCCGCAGGCCCATTCTTTTCCGCAAGATAGGCCTGGCCGCGGAGATAAACGGGGTACAAGGCCGGATCAAAAGCGGCTTGATTAGGTGCACCTAATTCGTACGGACTCGCGATCTCGAGTGCGTGAATGGCGGCGGAAGGTTCGTTCCGAGCGATCGCGAGTTGAGCGCGCAGCGCGGGAAGGTAATTGAATTGCACTTCGGTATCTTCGGGAAAGCGCTTTGCCAAATCATCCGTCAACTTCTGCGCTTCCGAAGTATCGCCAATCAGGGCGAACGCCAATGCCGCTCCGAACTGCACGTCACGTCCATTCGACAGTTGGAGCGCGCTGTTCGCATAGCGTTTTGCCTCGGCGGAATTTCCAAGCAGTGCCTCGCGCAAGGCGGCGTCAGCCGAGTAACCAGCCGCCGTTTCTTTTTGACCTGCCTGCTCAGCCAAAGCGATGGCCCGGGCAGAAAACTCACGAGATTTTTCAAGCGAGCCGAAGTAGGCGGCTGTCCCTGCCTGGTAGTAGAGCAGCAAATCTTCCGTACCGGGTTTGCCGACGGCCCAGTTTGCTGCTTCGGCCATCCTGGCAGCGTCACCTTTGACGAATGCGAGCTGATACGACAACCAATGTAAGTAGAAGGAATCGGCGCCCTTGGCCTTTGCGTCATTGGCTGCCGCTTGAGCGTCGTCGAAATGATTGAGATAGATGTATCCGACGACGACATTCCCGTAGTGAATGCCACCCGCCGGATCCAAGCGTACGGCCTCCTGTTCTTGCGCGAGCGCGCGGTCGTACTGACCCAGCTGGAACAAGACACAACCGAGGTTGTTGAATCCGCCGTAATCGCGCGGATAAGTCCGTTCCCATTGCTCATAGATGCGCAGCGCCTTCTCCAGATTGCCCGAGCCCCAGGAATAATAGGCAGAGTCAATGTGAAATCTCTCCGCTTCACTCGCCTTGTCGTGCAATGAAAAGGCCTTTTGGAAAGCATCCGCGGCTAACACCATTTCCGCGAGATTGGAATAGACTTCGCCCAGCACAGCGTAGGCATTCGCAAATTTCGGGTCGATCTCGATCGCTCGCTGAAAGAAACTGAGCGCGGCGGCGTTATCACCGCGGCCAACGAGACTCTTCATCCCGAGGCTATAGGCTTGCAGGGCTTCGAGAGAAGTTGTGGTCGCCTGCTCGAGAGGAGTATCGAATTTCTGCAAAGTGCTGAGTGATTCGCCCAGCTTCTCGCGCAGTTTTGTTGCTCCGCGACTCAGCGCATCAAGGACCTTTTCTTTGGCGGACGCTTGCACCTGCTCCTCAGCGATGGTCGCACTCGAACGGCTGTTGACCGCGCGCAGGCCGATGACGTATTCGCTCCCAAGATTTCCTATCGATCCGGCAATAAACGCCTTGCTTCCGACTCGCTGGCAAAGTTCCCGGGCAATATCCGAAGTGAGCTTCGCATCAGGGACCCGGCCCATCAGGCCAAGTGTCTGGGTGATTTGCGAATCGGAGACGAGACTCAGAAAAGGTGATTGCTCGAGCTGAACCGCGAGTCCCTGACGAAGCGTGGCGTCGAAGACAGGATCGCCAGTCGAGTTAGCGAAGTCGGCCAGCAGCACGGTGTCTTTATCGGTAAGCGGCGCGCCACGAAGTGACCGATGGTAGAGAGCGCCTGCCGCAAGAAAAATGACGAGACCAGCTGCGTAAGCGGTCAGCTTCCACCGTTTTGCGGTGCGTGCCATCGTTGCACGCCGGAGTTTTGTTGGAATTGCCGAATTACCAACATCGTCGGTGTACAGATTAACAACTTGTACGCGTAGGCCATGCTTTACCTCGCAATCGCCAAGATTGTGCAATCGCGGACGCCACTGCGAGTATTGCTCCAAGTCGTCGGCGACGCGTTTGGAAAGAAGAATGTGACCGGCATCGCCGCAATCCATCACTCGCTGGGCAATGTTAATTCCAGCGCCGGCAATATTTGCTTGTGCGTTCAGGTCGGTAACTTCGTTAACTGGCCCGCTGTGAATTCCCATTCGGACATGGAGTTTGGGATGTTTCTTCAGCTCTTTGCCGATTTCCATCGCACATAACACCGGCGCTTCAGGTGTAGTTCGAAAGACGAGCGCGCCACCATCGCCGGTTGGCAATCTTAGTAATTTTCCTTCTGCTTCTGCTAAACGGACTTGCTCTGTTCCGCGAACGATTTCCTTTAGCTTCTGAATTTGCTCGCTCTGTTCGTTGATGAGCAATTTGGAGTAACCGACGATGTCGAGGAACAAGACATGCCCGATTTCAAACTTCAGATCTGAAGTGGAATTCATTTAACCAAGCCGACGAATTTCACCAAATCGAGTTGTAACCGTGTAGACGTTCCGCCGCTTTAGCTCGGAAAAGAAAGAATGCTTTTCGCTCATGGCTCGGTGACGGCAGGCGGGGTGTAGGGGAGAGCCAGTTTGGCAAGAACCGCTTTGAAGCGCGGTTCGTCACGCAACGGATCGAAGCCTCGATTCCAGAGCCACGGCGAGAAGGCGCTGGTCGGCTTAACCGCATAGATTTCCAGCTGATCCAGGGCGCGGCCACGTTCTCCCAATGATATCAGATAGAACGCGTACAAAATTGCGTCCTGTCGGATATCGGCATTGTCCGGCGAAGTCTCCAGGCTATTTACGGCCGTCGCGCGTTGGGCCGGGTCGACCATGCCGCGGACAAGCAACGCTTTAGTGTCTCCATTCCGGCCGTTGAGTGTGGCTGACGAACGCAGCCGCGCTTCCGCTTCCGCATACATTTTCTGCTGAATAGACTGCGCGGCGGCCCAGTAATGTGCGGCCGCAAATTCGGAGTGGGCGCTGAGAACGCTCTTGATCTGTGCCTCCGCCGCCTTATCACGACGCAGTCCAACGAGGACCCCTGAATGAATAACTCCGATAATAGGTGATAGTGGATCGAGTTGCTGAGCACGCTCGATCTCGCGCAAAGCGGGCTCGAGCTGTCCGATGGTTGAGAGGAATTGGGCATATTGATTCACCGCTTCCGCGTCGCCGGGCGCGAGGGCAAGGGCGCGGCGAAATGCCTGGTCGGCTTCGGGCCAGCGACCGCGCATTGTGTTGGCTATCCCCACCGCGATGTCGGCCGAGGCCGTATTAGGGTCGAGTGAAAGAGCGCGTTGCGCGGCCGACTCGCCTCGCGGCAGCGCAGCGTCGAACGAATCGAGTGCATAGGAGGGGAGCAGGAGTTCGGCTATGGCTAACGCTCCCCACGCCTGTGCGTAACCGGCGTCGAGTTTTGCCGCCTGTTGAAATAAATCACGCGCTTCGCGTAATCCGGGCCCTCGAGCGGCCAGCAAAGTCAGTCCGCGCAGGTAAAGTTCGTGCGCTTGCGGATTGTTCGTGCTGTCAACGACGAGCGGTTGCCCGGCGCCGCCGGTGAGCTGGACGCGCAACTTGGTCGCGATCGCTTTGGCAATTTCATCCTCAACTGCGAAGACGTTGTCGAGTTTGCGATCGTACTTCTCGGACCACGACTGCAGCCCGTTTTGTACATCGACTAACTGCACGTTGATCCGCACCTGATCGCCGGCCTTCTGCAAACTCCCCTCGAGAATATGTGCCACCCCGAGGAGCTGGCCGATTTTACGCAGATCGAGATCGTTGCCCTTAAACTGGAAAGCCGATCGCCGCGCTGCCACTTTCAAGTTCGGAATTTGCGCGAGCGCGTTGAGTATTTCCTCGGTGATGCCATCACTGAAGTAGGCGGTGTTCTTGTCATCACTCAGATTTTCGAATGGCAGAACGGCGATCGATTTTTGCGGAAGTTCGGATGCGCCAGCGCGGGCCGCACCGCTTGAATTCTGAGCGCTATAGCGTCCAAGGAAAAACAATCCGATCGACACCACGGCGCCAATCGCAACGACATAAAGCCAGACGTATTTCTTCGGTTTCGCTGACGCCGGCATCGCATCAGCCGTTGCCGTACGCTTAATTCCTTCAGGCGTTATCTCGAACATCCAGGCGAGGACGAGCGCAACCGGTAAACCCGCGATGATCAGAATCACGATCAAACGAATGATCCCGTTCGGAACATCGAACACGGGAAAGACCTGCGAGATCCCCTCCGAAAGAGCCCATCCGCCAACGATGTAAGCCACCGCGACCTTGTAAACATTGCGCCGCCTCAGCTCGGCGAAGAAGTTGTTCATTTCGGGGAGATCGCTGATTTGAATTCTCGCGCCGGAACAACTTTTTCGGCAAGCGCTTCGAAGCGCGGATCGCCGTGCAGCGAAGTGAGCAGGGGATCGACACGGATTGGTCCAATGTTAAAGCCATCGTGCTCGCGATAACCTTGCTCCAGCCAGTTGAGTGCTTCGTTGCGATCACCCAGGCCGAGATAAACGAGGGCCAGAGAGTAAGCCGCAGTGTAGCGTTGATCTCGTTTCTGGCGCAATTGTTGAAGGATTTGTTGCGCTTCATGTTTTCGACCCTGCGCAGCGTAAAGACGGCCCAGCATTCCGAGTGGGACAGAATCCTCGGTGATGCTGACCGTCTTTTGATATTCCGCGATGGCTTCCGGAATGGCGCCTTTCAACTCCAGCGCCAACGCCAGGGTGTAGCGGGCGTAGTAGAATGCCCCATCCATTTCCACCGTTTTGCGCAACTGCGCGACTGCTTCATCGAGGCGGCCCAAATGAATGTAGGCCCATCCGAGATTACTGTTAATGACGAGTGAGAGCGGGTCGAGCTCCACTGCGCGATTCAGTTCTGCGAGTTCGCGCTCGTTCTGGCCGATGTTTGCCAGCGTATCATTAGCGAACCATTGACGCGCCGTCGCATCGTTCGGATTTAACTGCAGAGTCCGTTCGTATTCAGTAATTGCCCCGGCGTAATCGAACCCGTTGAGGCCCTTGAGCGACGCCAGAGCAGCATGGGCGTCGGACAAAGTGTCATCCAACGCGAGGGCTTTACGGGCCGCACTCTCGGCTTGTGGAAAACAATCTTGCGGTGCGCCCCCATTGAAAGCCGGGAGCAGCTTCCACGATTGTGCGAGACCGGCGTAGGCCAGCGCATAGTTTGGATCTTTCGCGATTGCTTGATTGAAGTAGTCGATCGACCTCCGCAGATCGGTCGCGGTGCGTTTGTTCCAAAAGAATTTGCCCTTGAGGTAAAGCTCGTAGGCTTCAGGATTCGACGTCGGCGCCTTTGATATAGCGGCTTTTTCTGAACCGGTCAGTTTGGCCTGCAACGTTTCAGCGATTGTCTTCGCGATGTCGCTCTCAGCCGCGAAAATGTCGGTCAGCTTCCGATCGTACATTTCCGCCCAAAGATGCGCGTCGGTCAGTGCGTTGATTAGCTGCACATTGACGCGTACCTGATCATTCGCTTTCTGGACGCTTCCTTCCAAAATGTTAGCTACGCCAAGTTGTTTTGCGATCTCGCGCAGGTCAGACGGGGCGCTCTTGAAACGTTGGGTCGATGTGCGCGAGATTACCTTCAGGTCGGCAACTTTCGCGAGTCGGGTGAGAATTTCGTCCTGTACGCCTTCGGCGAAATAGGCGTTGGCCTTGTCTTCGCTCAGACTTTCAAATGGCAAGACGGCGATCGATTTCGCCAGCAATTCGGTGCGAGCCGCGCTGGCATTATTCCCGGCCGTGTAACGGCCGACAAAGAATAAGGCCACCGAGATCGCTGCGCCGATGATAACGACATAGATCCACGTCTTTCCACGTGAGTGCTCATGCTTGGCGTCAGCGACTTCGGTTCGTTTGATTCCTTCCGGAGTCGCTTCAAACGCCCACGCGATCACTAATGCGATCGGAAATCCAATCGCGATCAACACGATCACTAAACGCACAATCCAGTTTGGAATCTCCAGGAACGGAAATATCTGCGTTGCAATCTGAGCGACTAACCACCCGACGACCGCGTACGCGACTGCAACTTTGTAAACGTTGCGCCGCTTTAGCTCGGAAAAGAAGTTCACTTTGGTTTCTCTTCGCAGAGTTTTTGGAAGCGCGGGTCTGTGCGCAGCGGATCCCACATCGGGTTAAAGCGAAGATCGGCGCGCGTGATTCCGGCCGGCACTTCGAGTAAGTGCGGAATGATTGAAATGGCAGATTCAACGTCGCCGAACTTCGCCTGGATTTGGCCAAGGATCGCTTCCGCCCCTGGTTTATCGACGGCGTCGTTCTGGTCCTGCGCCACGCTGCGCTTAGCTTGTTGCAGCGCAGAGTCCTTATCGCCTAATCCAGCGTAAGCCAATGCCAGTGTCGACGGCCGGCGATTTGCATCCGCCGCGACAACGGTATCCGGCGTAGGCTTGATCCAGTTAATTACCCGAGTGAATATCTGGCGCGCGTCGTCGCGCCGGCCTAACCAATCCTGGCAAAATCCTCCGTGCACGGTCGCAGAAGAGACGAGCGAATCCGGCACCTCTTCCGCGGCCAGCGCGCCGAGTCTTCGCTGCACGAGTGCTCCCGCGGCCTCGAATTGCCGCTCATACATGTACTGCCGAACGCCAACCCCCAGTGCCAGATCGTCTAACAATTCGGCCGAAGAAATCCTCGCGAGTTCTTGGCGCGATTCATCAATTCGGCCGAGGTCTTGAAAAACCCCAGCCTTTCCAACGTGCGCGACTCCGGAGTCCGGTGAAATTTCAAGCGCCTGATCAAGTATTCCCAATGCCTCGTCGTAACGCCGCAGGAAGTTATAAAATTGGCTTCCGATGCTGCCAAGGAGCGAGACACTTCGAGGGTCAAGTTCGACCGCGGTATTGAAGGCACGCTCGGAATCTTCCCAGCGGCCGAGTCGACGCAGGACAAAGCCCAGGTTTTGCAGCAGGAATGAATTGTTAGGCAATTGCTTGCGTGCTTTTTCGTAAGCTTCGACCGCTCCGGCAAAGTCACGCCGCACACGATAGCGATAGGCCCCCTGTGCGACCCACGTTTCGCCTGCATCCGGCGCCAGGGTCATCAGCTTGTCTACATCTTGTTTGACGGTCGCAGCAGAGTTGACCTTTAAATCGAGACCGTTGAAGTAGAGAAAACTTCTAAGGACGGCGATACGCGCCAAGGCCAGAGCGAACTTCGGGTCGAGCTCGACGGCCTTTTGGTAGGCGACCATTGCCTGTTGGAATGCGGATGTACTAAATGCGTCACGCTCGATCGCAACGCCGCGCAGGTAAGCGTCGTAAGCCGCGGCGTTCTGGGTCGGCTTCTCGGTAACCGCCTTTTGCTCCTCGCCCGTCAGTTTGGCTTTGAGTTGATCTGCAATCGCGGCAGCAACTTCACCTTCCACGCCGAAAACGTCGTCCAATTTTCGGTTGTAACTCTCCGCCCACACGTGCTCATCGGTCGCAGCGCGAATCAGCTGCACGTTGATGTGGACCGCGTTTGCGACTTTCTGGACACTGCCCTCAAGCAGATTGGCCACGCCCAGCTGGCTGCCAACCTCGCGCAGGTTCTCCGGTGCGCTCTTATATTTCTGGGTGGAACTGCGCGAAATCACCTTGAGCGCGCCGATCTTCGACAAGCGCGTCAGAATCTCGTCCTGAATACCTTCTGCGAAATACGCATTGTCGGGATCGCGACTGAGATTGTCGAACGGGAGCACTGCGATCGATTTCTCAGCGACTGTAGCCGCCTCGGTGCGAGCCGCACTGGCATCCTGTCGAGGCGTTCTGTTTCCCGCGCTATAACGCCCAAGCAGAAACAATCCGATCGACACCACTGCACCGATCACAACGATATAAAGCCAAGCGTATTTCTTCGGCTTGTCGGCAGCGGGCATCGCATCAGCCGTCGCTGTACGCTGAATTCCTTGGGGCGTCAGTTCGAACATCCACGCCAGAACAAGCGCGACCGGCAAACCGAGAATGATCAGAAGGACGATTAGGCGAATGATCCAGTTCGGAACATCGAAGACTGGAAACACCTGCGCGATCCCCTGAGAAAGCGCCCAGCCGCCAACGATGTAAGCGACGGCGACCTTGTAAACATTGCGCCGTTTCAGCTCAGCAAAGAAATTTCCTTCGCTCATTTCGGCTTTTCTTCGCAGAGTTTCTGAAACCGCGGATCGCCGCGCAGCTTGTCCCAATCGGGATCGATCCGGAGCTGAGCCGGCGTGAGCGGGGGCCCGCTGTAGTTGGTTGCGAGCAAATGTTGCAAGCCAGCGATGGCATCGTCCTTGTCTCCAAACCGCGCCTGGATCCGGGCAAGATTTTCTTCGTAGCTCGGCCCGATAAGAGCATCTTTCGACGCCGGGAGCAGGGCGATGGCCTGTCGGGCATACTTCAGGGCGGACTCCTTATCGCCAAGGCCGGCGCAGGCCCAGCTCAAGGGGCTGGCGAATTCGGCATTGTTAGGCTGACTCCGAAAAGCGGCTTCGTATGCCTGACGCGCCCGGGTGTATGCTTCCAGGGCGCCCGGAGTATCGCCAGAAAGACGAAGAAGATCGCCGAGGAAGTTTTCAGCCGATCCGATTCGGATACCGAGTTTTTCTGGTTTTTCCAGCTGCGCTTTTACAATCGCAATCGCGTTATCGTAACTATGCGCCAGGATCGCGCAGGCGGTGATCGTGCTGACTGCACCGAAATCTCCCGCTTCAGGTTGCACCTGCGCAAGCGTCTTCTGTGCTTCAGCGACATTGCCGTCGAGGAGCCAAGCCTGCGCTTTGAGCGCGAGCAGGCCGGCATTTCCCGGGTTCAGATTCAATGCGCGATCGACAAGTTGACGAGCGCCAGCGCCATCGCGCATGCAAGTCAGATCAAGGCACGCATCGGCCAGCAGGAATACATCCTGTGGATTAAGGTCCACCGCCTGAGCGAAAAGAGAGCGGCTATCTTCCCAACGTCCTTCCCGGCGTGCCACTGCTCCGAGCGCATAAGGCGGGTAGAAATTATTCGGGTATTGTTTTCGAATCGCTTCGAAGAGCGCTTTGGCCTTCGCGTAATCGCGTTCCACCCAGTAATGAAAGAATCCGTCGGCCAATTGAGTCTCCACCAGCGTGGGCTGCAAGGCCTTGGCCTTTTCGAGCGCCTTCTGCGCGAGCTCGCGACGCGCAGGGGTTGGCTCAAATAAGAAATAAAAGCTGTGCGCTCTCGCGAGATGCGCCCAAGCCAGCGCGAAACCCGGATCCAATCGAACGGCTTCGGCGAAGGCGTCAGCTGATCGAAGAGTGTTCCCCGCCAGACCGTCGATCCGCCCCTCGAAAGCGAGGCCACGGAGAAAAGCGTCGTAAGCCGCGGGATTGTTAGTCGGCCTAACGGCGATTTCCTGTTTTTCAGCGCCGGTGAGAGTGGCTTTAAGTTGATCGGCGATCGCTCCGGCGACCTCCGCTTCGACACTGAAGATATCGTTCAGTTTGCGGTTGTAAGTCTCGGCCCAGAGATGTTCGTCGGTGGCCGCGCGGATCAACTGCACATTGATATGCACCGCGTCAGCCGCCCGTTGCACGCTTCCTTCGAGCAGATTCGCCACGCCCAGTTGCCTGCCGATTTCGCGAAGATTATCGGGCGCACTCTTGTATTTCTGGGTGGAAGTCCGCGAAATGACTTTAAGCGACGCGATCTTCGACAGGCGCGTGAGGATTTCATCCTGAATGCCATCGGCAAAATAAGCGTTCGACTTCTCGTCACTCAAATTTTCGAACGGCAGGACTGCGACACTCTTGTCCGAAATTGGGTTCGCCTGGCCGGCAATGTTGGTTAGCGGCGTTGTCGATTTTGCACGGAACAACTGGAACGCTAGCAGCCCCGCCGCGACTACCGCGAGTGCGATCGTTAATGCGACAATTTTCCGGCCAGTGTGATGCGTGATCGATTTGTCAGACGCGATCTCCGATTCGCGTTTGATTCCTTCGGGCGTGATCTCAAACGCCCAGGAGAAAGCGAGGGCGATTGGAAATCCAATCGCGAGGATGACCACGAGGATCTTCATCGCCGACGCTGGCGCATCGAAAGTCGGAAAGAGAATCGACGCTGCCTGGATCAAGAGCCACGAGACGACCAGATAGGCGACCGCGACTTTGTAAACGTTGCGCCGCTTCAGCTCGGCGAAGAAGCTCCGCGGGTTCAATGCTTGGGTTCCTCCGGTCGTCCTCTCACCTTCTTCACCAGCGCCTGGAAGCGTGGCTCTGCCCGCAATGAGTCGAGCATCGGATCGACTCTGATTAGACCTATCTCGTAGCCCTCATTATTAGCGTAGCTTTGCTCGAGGAATTGCAGCGCGCGGTCTTTGTCCCCAAGACCGAGATATAGAAGAGCCCGCCAGAAAAAATCTACGTATCGGTGCTTCTCCAGTTCATCCAAAGCCGTGAGCGCTTGGCGTGCTTCCTCCGGTCGACCCATTATCGCAGCCAGCTGTCCGCTCAGCGCGATAGGTTCCGGAGTGTTATTGGCGGTGCTTGCCTTAGCATACTCCGCGGCGGCGCCTTTCAGATCACCGCTTACCTGCAACATCTCGCCGTAATGCCAGTGCGCGTAGGAAAACGCAGGGTCGATCGCGAGCGCTTTCTCGAAGACCGCCTTCGCTTCCGTAAAACGCCGTGCCGAGCCGTAGATCCGGCCTTGATCAACCAGATTCACGGCCGAGAAGGGGTCGAGTTCGGTTCCTAACTTACTTTCGGCGATGGCTTCGGCGAACTGCCCCTGTGACTCGAGTGTTCCGCTGAACCAGTGGTGGGCGCCGGCATAATTCGGATTCAACTCGATGGCACGCTTAAACTCGCGCGTCGCTTCGGCAAAGTCGACGTCGTAATCCATGGCGATCTTGGCCAGTGCGTTGTGCGCTTCGGCCAGGTTAGGATTGAGCTCCAATGCTTTCAGCGCCGCGACCCGGGATTGCGGGCGAGTTTCGCTGGGGTAGGCGCCGGTATATCTGGGAAGTAGAATTAAGGCTTCGCTTAAGCCCGCATAGGCTGCCGCGAAGTTCGCGTCGCGGGCGATCGCCTGATGGAAGAATTCGATCGCACGCGGCAGGTTATCGTCGCGACGCAAGGCGAGGAAGTGGCGTCCTTGTACGTAAAGATCCTGCGCCACCGGATCTTGGGTTGGCCTGCTCGAAATCGCGCTCAGCTCCGACCCAGTAAGCTTCGCCTGCAAAGTATCAGCTATTGTTTTGGCGATATCGCTTTCGACTGTGAAAATGTCGGTCAACTTGCGATCGTAAATTTCCGCCCAAAGATGAGCGTCTGTGATCGCATTGATTAACTGCACATTCACCCGAACCTTGTCGTTAGACTTCTGCACGCTCCCTTCGAGGATGTTCATTACGCCGAGCTGCTTCGCGATTTCGCGCAGATCAGACGGCGCAGCTTTGAAACGTTGCGTCGAGGTGCGCGAGATCACTTTCAGGTCCGCGACCTTGGCCAAGCGCGTCAGAATCTCGTCCTGAATCCCCTCCGCGAAAAAAGCGTTCCCTTTTTCTTCGCTCAGATTTTCGAATGGTAAAACCGCGATCGATTTCGCCGGCAATTCGGTGCGAGCCGCACTGGCATTATTCCCGGCCGTGTAACGGCCGACAAAGAATAAGGCCACCGAGATCGCTGCGCCGATGATAACGACATAGATCCACGTCTTCCCACGTGAGTGCTCATGTTTGGCGTCGGCAACTTCCGTTCGCTTGATCCCTTCCGGAGTCGCTTCAAAAGCCCAGGCGATTACGAGTGCGATTGGAAATCCAATCACAATCAACACGATCACCAAACGTACAACCCAGTTCGGGATTTCGAGGAACGGAAATATCTGCGTCGCAATTTGAGCGATTAACCAGCCGACCACTGCATAAGCGACCGCAACCTTGTAAACATTGCGCCGCTTCAGCTCGGCGAAGAAAGAAGGCTTGTCGTTCATCACGGACCGACGTGTTCCTTTATTGTCAGCAGCTGTTGGAAGGCAGGATCATTGCGAATTGGATCCCACATCGGGTCGATCTTTACCAAAGAGATCGAGATAGGACCGGCGGTCGGAGCGGAAAGTTGATGGTGAAGGATGTTAATGGCGTCTGCCGCCATGCCGCAGTGCGCGCTTACTTCGGCCAGGCCGACGAGGAGACCGCCGCCGGCTAATACATCTTTCGATGGCGGTAAGACATCCACGGCTCGATGTGCGATGCGCACCGCGTCCTCATTTCGCTGCAACGCGAGATATACCCAAGCCAGCTCGGTCATGGTAGCAGTTTCGTCAGGTCGCGCTTGCAATCGTTGCTCCAGTAACGGAAGCGCGGTCTGTGCGTCAGGCCGTGCGCCGGCCAGGTCGCCGGCAACAACCCGGATCGCGACCTTTGCGGCCAGCTGACGACGTTGGTCGGCCGAGTCATCCCAGACATGAAGTGCGAGGTCAAACTTGCGTGCGACGAGCAGAGTATAAGCGCGATAGCCGATCAGGGCTGCGAAGTCCGGCACGGTCAAGTTTGTCGTCAGCTTTGTGTCAGTAGGGAAGGTGGCGAGGACGCGCTGCGCTTCCTCGACGTCGCCACTCCCCTGCAGAATACTGTATATCCACGCGACCATCCCAACTGTTTCATGCGGGTCGATGTTGATCGCGTGCCTGGCCATGCGTTGTGCCTCTTCCCGCAGTCGCAAAATGTTGTAGGTATTGGCAAGGTTCCCGGCCAATGAGGAATTTCGCGGATCCTGCTTGAGCGCCCGGTTTAACTCGTCCAATGCCCGTTTCCATTGCCCCTGCCGCCGATGCACATACCCCGAATACTCCAACGCCGGAGAGTTGTTAGGCTGTAGCTCAATCGCGCGGGCAAACTCAGCCAGCGCTTCCGAGTAGGCCCGGTGGCCAAGGTAGTGAAAGAGCCCGAGCGCCACATGTGCGTCGGCCAGGTCCGGAGCCAGCGCCAACGCGTGGTCTACGTTTCTCCGAACTTGTTCGAGCTCGGCATCCTGGAGTGGCTCAATGAACCAATGAGCGTTGAGGCGACATTCTGCCAGGCGAGCGATGGCGAGCGCGAAATTTGGATCCCGCGCAATTGCCTGCTCGTACCAGGCTGCGGCCTGCTGAAAGGATTCCGGATGAAGGGAGGTTTGCGCATTGTGAAACTCGGATTCTGCCTTGAGGAACAAATCGTAGGCGCCGGAATCGGTCGTTGGGGCGGTGGCGATGGTTTTCGCTTCGGCCGGAGAGAGCTTCGCCTGCAATGAATCGGCGATTTCCTGCGCTACTTCGCTTTCCACGGCAAAGACATCTTTGATGTCGCGATCGTATGTCTTCGCCCATAAGTGTGAGTCAGCCCGGGCATCGATGAGCTGGACGTTGACGCGAACCTTGTCGACGGCTTTCTGGACACTGCCTTCGAGAACGGTCGCGACGCCGAGCTGTTGCGAAACGGTCTTTAGATCTTCCGGTTTGCTCTTGTACTTCGCGGTCGACGTGCGCGAGATCACCTTCAAATCGGCGATGCTTGCGAGCTTGGTCAGGATCTCATCCTGAATGCCGTCGGCAAAATAAGCGGCGCCCTTGTCGTCGCTCAGATTTTCGAACGGCAATACGGCAATCGATTTTGCCAGCAGTTCGGTGCGAGCCGCACTGGGATTATTCCCAGCGGTGTAACGGCCGACAAAGAATAAGGCCACCGAGATCGCTGCGCCGATGAAAACGACATAGATCCATGTCTTTCCACGTGAGTGCTCATGCTTGGCGTCGGCAACTTCCGTGCGTTTGATCCCTTGTGGAGTCGCTTCAAAAGCCCATGCGATTACCAGCGCAATCGGAAATCCGATTGCAATTAACACGATTACCAAACGCACAACCCAATTTGGAATTTCGAGGAACGGAAATATCTGCGTCGCAATTTGAGCGATTAACCAGCCAACCACTGCATAGGCGACCGCAACTTTGTAGACGTTGCGTCGCTTTAGCTCGGAGAAGAAGTTGTCGATCTTCACTTTGATTTCTCTTCGCAGAGCTTTTGAAAACGCGGATCACTCCGCAACGGATCGAAATCGGGATCGAGCCGGAGAAGAGCTGGCGTGAGCGGCACCGTGGCCCAACCGCTGTAGCGTGTCTGCAATAGGCGTTGCAGGATCGCGATCGCCTGATCTTTTTCGCCGAACAAGGTTAGGATGCGGGCACGTTGTTCCTCTACGCTAGGTTGGTTGCGCAGATCTCCAGCGCGCAATTCCATCGCTTTGTCGATAACATGCAGAGCCGCTTCTCGTTCGCCAAGATGACTTAATGCCTGGGCCAGGACACCGAGATAGCGCACATTGTCGGGTTGCTCGCGCGCGAGCGCTGCCGCGCGGTCGCGGACTTGGCGGAAGATGGATTGCGACGACGCGTTATCTCCGGAAAGGACCCGGAGATCGGCGACGTCGGCGGCGTTAAACATCCAATCGAATCCTAAGTTTGTCGGACGAGCGAGCGGCTCGAGGATTTTTATAGCTGGCGCTGGATCACGTCGCAGCTTCGCCTGATACCAAACGGTGGATATTGCATTGTAGTCTTTCAGGCTTGGCTTCATCTGCGCTACCAGCGGCTGTGCTTTGTCGAGCTGGCCTGTCGCCTGAAAGATCTGAGCTTTGTAGGCGAGCAGGTTCGGGTCATCCGGCCAAATTTGCAGTGCCTCGTCAATCATACGGCTTGCCGCGATAAAATCGCGCGAACCGAGGCGAAGATCGATGGCCCACCAGCGCGTGGCGATATCCCTTGGATTCAAGACCACGGCCTTATCCAAGGCATCGACGGCTTTATTCCCCTGGCCAAGGCGAGCCGCCGCAAATCCCAATAGCTGCAAGACCTCGGCGTTGTTTGGCCAGGTTCGATGTGCCTGCTCCATCAGATCGAGCGTCCCTTTCAAATCGTGTTGAACGAGATAGGCGAAGTAACCGCGCGCTACTTTTGTTTCCGCAGCCTGCGGCTGTAAATGCTCAGCTTCGTTCAGAGCTTGTTCTGCGGCTGCGCGTCGTGCTGTTGTTGTGTCGTTGATCAAATATAGCACCGCGTCCGATCGAGCGAGCGCAGCCCAGGCGATCGCAAACTCTCGATCAAGGCTAACCGCCTCTTGGTAGGATTTCTCGGCCGCCAGCAGCGACTGTTCGTTGATCTCCCAAAACTGGGTATTACCTCGGAGATAAGCGTCGTAGGCGGCCGGGTTAGTAGTCGGTTTCTGCGCGATCGCTTGTTCTTCTGCACCGGTAAGCTTCGCGTTCAGGCTAGCGGCAATGCTTTGTGCCACTTCCTTCTCGACGGCGAAGATGTCGTCCAGCTTACGATCATAACTCTCCGCCCAGAGATGATCGTCGGTCGCTGCGCGAATTAACTGCACATTTACGTGCACCGCGTCGTGCGCCTTCTGCACGCTGCCTTCCAGGAGGTTTGCTACTCCTAGCTGGCGCGCAATCTCCGGCAGGTTTTGCGGACTGCTGGCGAAATGGGATGTCGATGTTCGCGAGATGACTTTGAGCGCGCCGATTTTTGCCAGCCGAGTGAGGATTTCGTCCTGGATGCCTTGCGCGAAATAAGCGTTATCCTTATCGCTGCTCAGGTTCTCGAACGGCAGCACTGCGATCGACTTCTTCGAAAGCTCGTGAGGCGAGGCCAATGTTCTGTTTCCCGCCGTGTAGCGACCAAGGGAAAACAACCCCGCCGAGAGGGCGCCGCCGATCACAACGACATAGACCCATGCGTGCTTTTTATGTCCTGATGTCGCCGGCATCGCGTCCGCAATCTCGGTGCGCTTGATTCCTTCCGGAGTCGCTTCGAAAGCCCATGCGATCACGAGGGCGATGGGAAAGCCAATCGCGATTAGGACGATGACCAACCGAACTACCCAGTTCGGAATTTCCAGGAAAGGGAAAATCTGAGTCGCGATCTGAGCTAACAACCAGCCGACAACGGCATAGGCGACCGCGACCTTGTAAACATTTCGCCGCTTCAGTTCAGAAAAGAACGAAGGTTTCTCGCTCATGGCTTCGTGAAGACGGTGGTCGGTACCGGCAACTTCAGTTTCTGGCAGAATGCAGCGAAGCGCGGATCATTTTTGTAAGTGAGAATGAAGGGCGTGACTAACAATTGTGTCAATCCGGAGTCGCGCGCGGTATAGGCGCGGTCGAGCCATTCAAACATTTTGTCGGGTTCTTTGCGCAACCCGTAGACGGCGGCGATTTGGAACGGGCCGTTCACCGCATCCTCGTGGATCAATTTTTGCAGCGCAGCGTCGGCGGCCGCGCGATCGCTCTGTCCCTGCGTCGCGAGAGCCAGCGCATAATCCCTCCAAAATCCTGGCGGCTCGAGCTGTGCATCTTGCAGCGCGGCTGCAGTGTTCCCGCGTAATATGTCGATGATTGTAAGATAGACATGCTGCCGGGCGGCCGCTGGCTGAAGTGCGCGTGCTTTGCCCAAGGCAGCCTCGGCCTCATCGTAGCGGCCGCCGCCAATCAGAATTCGGGCGAGATTTAAATAGCGACTCACGCCTAGCGGGTCAAGGGTCAACGCCTGTCGCGCCAGGTTCTCAGCCTCCGCCAGGCGGCCTTCCGCAGCGAACGAATAACTCCGCGCATTTTTGGGTGCGGCGTCGGCCGGGGCCAGTTTTTCGGCCTTGCGGAATTCGGCGTCGGCGCCGGCGAAATCAAGATCGGGCGTCAGCAATACGAAGCCGAGCGCTTCGTGTGCAGCGGAGAGATTGGGCGCGAGCGACAAGGCGACGTGGGCTTCGTTCCTCGCCTTGGCATAGGCCTCGTTGGCTTCAGTCCCACCCAGCCACGTGGCTCCGAGTTGTCGCCATGCGCTGGATAGATTCGCATGCGCGAGCGCGTAATTCGGATCGAGCCGGATGGCCTCGCCATAAAACTCTGTGGCCTTGCGCGTGCCTTCTTCAGGTACTAAGGCGCAAGTAGAATGTTCCCTGCTGTAACGCGTTGTAAGCGGCGAGATTGTCGTTCGAGGGCGCCGCGTCGGATTTCGCCGACGCACCGAGGAGTTTAATCTTGAGTTGGTCGGTCACCGCGACGGCGATCTCACTCTGGACTGCGAAAACATCCTTCAACTCGCGATCGTATGTATCGGACCAGAGTTCTCGGCCGTCGGCCGCATTGATCAGTTCGGCAACGATGCGAACGCGTTCCCCTTGTTTGCGGACGCTGCCTTCGAGCAGGTTCGCCACGCCCAACTTCTCGCCAATCGTACGGCTGTCCTCGGACTTTCCTTTAAAAAGAAACGACGAGCTGCGACCGATTATCTTGAGACCCGGAATTTTGGCGAGAACCGCGATCAACTCTTCCGAGAGGCCGTCGGAGAAATAGTCATTCCCGGGATCGCCACTGGTATTGACCAGCGGCAGAACCGCGATCGATTTCTCCGGGATTGAAACTCTCGGTGAACTCGCAACTTGCTTTCCTGATTGATGAGCGAGCCACCAACCGGCTCCGACGATAGCTAGAACAATCGCGCCGATCCAAGCCAAACGTGAAGCCTGAACTGAGCGACTGGGCGCGCTCAGTTCTGCATTCTTACGTTCTGCCTTCGCCGACTGCTCCCACGGCAAGACGATGCGAAACAAATCCATGGTCACGGAGATGTTCTTCAGCTCGGTCGGCGCCAGCTTTTCAAAGCGTGCCTCCAGCGCGTTACGAATCTGGCGTTCCACATCCATCGAAACGCAAATCCCACCTGCGCCTGCTACTTGCTCAATGCGCGAGGCGATGTTCACCCCGTCGCCGTAAACATCGCCGCCGCGATGCACCACGTCGCCAATATGAATGCCGATCTTCAGTTCAATCTGGCGGCCCGAGGAAGCATCCGCATTCCTTTTGGCGAGCGTGCGCTGAATTTCAATCGCGCATTGCGCCGCTTCCAAGGCGCTGTTGAACTCGACCAGAAAAGCGTCGCCGATGGTTTTGATCTCGGTGCCGTTGAAACGCGGAAAAATTTCGCGCAACAATTGTCGATGCTCCTCCAACAATTCGAGCGCGAGCTTGTCGTCACGCTGCGACAGCGCGCTGTAGCCGACCATGTCGGTGAACATGATCGCAGCGAGCCTGCGTTGCTCAGTGGCGTCAGTCATGACTTCGGCTCTGCCGCTACTTCAGCGGGAGTAGGCAATCCGATCTTTCGACAAAACGCAGCGAAGCGCGGATCGCTCTTATAGCGCAGGAGGAGCGGATCGTAGTAGACGACGCAGACACTATTCTCGCGGTTGGCCCAGGCGCGATCCAACCATGTGAACATGCTGTCCGGATCTCTCCGCAAGGCATAGATTCCCGCGATAAGATAAGCATCGGTATTGGCATAACGATCGATCAACGTTTTGAGCGCAGCGGAAGCTGCCGCTGGGTCGCTGCCGATCTGCAGCGCTCTGGCCACGGCAAGGTCACGAGATTTTCCGGGCGCAATCTGCTCGGCCTTCTCGAGGGCCGCGGCAGCATTTCCGCGTAGCACCTCGATGGCGCACAGTCGCCCTTTAGGGCCTTGCTCGGTACTCTCCAACGCGATTTGTTCACGGGTTGCCTGTTCTGCTTCATCGAGACGCCCACTCGTCATTAGATCCGCCGCCAGTAAGCCATACCAACCAGCACTGCGTGGGTCGGTGACTAGCGCTTGCCGGATCGGTTCAACGGCCGCTTCCGGATGTCCAAACGCTGCGCGCATTTGCGCCAGCGATGCCGCGAGATTTAGATCATTCGGCGCCAGCTGCACCGCCCGCTCAAATTCCGCTTTGGCACCGGCGAAGTCTAGATCGGAAAACGCCAGAAGCAGGGCCCGCGCACTGTGCGCCATCCCCAAATCCGGGTTCAAGGTCAACGCTGTGTTAATGGATGCGCGCGCCGCGGCGAAAACCTGCTCCGCTTGAGGGCCGTGGATAATATCGGCGAGGAAGATTTGCGCGTATCCGAGCGCGGCGTAAGCGCGCGCATAGCCCGGGTCGAGCGAGACGGCGGTTTGGTAAAAATCGATCGCTTTGCGATAATCAGCCTCGGTGTTGCGTTGATCGTAGAAGTGGCCTTGGAGATAGGCGTTGTAAGCCGCCAGATTGCCGCTGGGCGGTCGATCGCTTTGCGCGGGGGCATCACTCGTGTTGAACAGTTTCGCCTTAAGGGCATTGGCGACCGCCGTCGTGATGTCATCCTGGAGTTTGAATAGATCTTTGTAGGGACGGTCGTAATGCTGGGACCAAAGGGTGGTGCCGTCGGCGGCATTGACTAGCTCAGCGCTGATGCGGACGGCATCGGCCGCGCGGCGCACGCTGCCTTCCAGCAGATGGGCGACGCCGAGTTTCGCGCCAATAGTTTTGCTGTCGTCTTTGCTGTCGCGGAACTGGAAAGACGAGTTACGACCGATGACCTTCAAACCGGCAAATTGCGAGAGCGCGGTGATGAGATCTTCTGAGAGGCCATCGGAAAAATACTGTTCGTCCTTCGCGCCGCCTTCGTTGGTGAGCGGAAGCACGGCGATCGATTGGTCTGAAATCGCCGGGCCTTCGGCCGCGTCCTTGTGCCAGACGAATTGATTGGCCAGCAGCAGCACCACAGCCAGGACCAGGATCGCGATGATCCATTTGTCGAGCTTCTTGCCGGTTTGGCGAATAACAGATTCGTTAGGCGAGATCTTGCTCTCGAGTCGCAGGCCCTTGGGTGTCCATTCGTAGAACCACGACAAAACGAGCGCGAACGGACACCCGATCACGGCCGCGACCACGATCCAGCGCACGATCCACTCGGCAATGTGAAAAAACGGAAAAACCTGCGTTGCGATTTGAACCAGCAGCCAGGAACTGGCCGCATAAAAGGCCGCGGCTCGAAACACATTGCGTCGCTTCAGTTCGGCGAAAAAATTGCTGAAATTCATTTCGTCGGTTCCTGACAAAGTTTCTCGAAGCGCGGATCGCCGCGGAGATTGTCCCAGTCAGGGTCGAGTCGGAGGTACGCAGCCGTGACCGGCGCACCAAACGAGCCGGCGTAGGGTATGGCGAGCAAATGCTGCAGGATTATTATCGAGTGATCCTTGTCGCCGAAGCGTGCCAGAACGCGTGCTCGTACTTCCTCGTGGAGCGGTCCTAAGAGCGCATCCCTGGAAGCCGGCAGCTTTGCCATCGCTAGGTCCGCCTCCTGCAGAGCGGTCTCTTTATTGCCGAGGCCGGCGTCAATCATTGCAAGAGTGCTTATGAGGTCGGCATTGTCCGACTGCTGGCGCAGAAGTGCCTCAATTTCCTCGCGGCTTTGGGTATAACTAGCTTTCGCGCCGACGGCATCCCCGATGAGCTGCTGAAACTGAGCGAGAAACAATAAGAACTCGCCGCGATCCGAGTGCTGCGATGGATCCAGTTTCGGGAGAGATGACTGCATCAGTGCGACGCCAGCGGGGTAATTATTTCGCAGCAATAGCTGTCTCGCCATGGCTTGAACCATCGTGGTGTCTCTGGAATCGGCGTGCATTTGCGCCACCACGGTTTCTGCCTGGTCGAGCTGGCCGAGGGCCTGGTAGACGTCTACTTTCCGCACGAGCGCTCCATTGTCGCCCGGAGCGATATCCAAGGCTCGATCAATGAACTTGAGCGCCGTAGGAAACTGGCGCATGGAACGATAGGTATCAGAGGTCCACATCAGCGTCCTGAGATTGCGAGGATCGAGCTCGATCGCTTCATGGAAATGGGCCAGGCTTTCCTCCCAACGGCCCTGCCGGCGCCCAATCAGCGCGAGCGCGAGTGGCGCCTCGGAGTTGTTAGCCGATTGTTGATGGACCAGTTCGAAAATCTGGCGGGCGTGATCATAGTCGCGTTCGATAAAGTAGTGATAGTACGCTTCGGCCAGTTTCGTCTCGAGCAGATTGGGCTGTAACTGCAATGCCTTTTGCAACGTTTCGTGTGCCGCTGCCCTGCGCGCCGGGGAAGTGTCGTCACCGTCAAAGAACAAGCCGGAATGCACCCTTGAGAGCTTCGCCCAGGCAAGGGAAAAATTCGGATCGAGACGGACTGCCTTTTCAAAAGACTCGATGGCACTGAGCAGATCGGCGCTGAGTAGATCCGGACGGTCGAAAAAGGCGAGGCCGTGCAGGTAGGCGTCGTAGGCGTCAGCGTTACTGGTAGGTCTGGCTGCTACTTCATGCTTTTCCGCGCCGCTGAGTTTGGCGTTTAACTGCTCGGCGATAGCACCGGCGACTTCGCCCTCGACGGCGAAGACATCATCTAGCTTGCGATTGTAGCTTTCTGCCCAGATGTGCTCATCGTTGCTTGCGCGAATGAGCTGCACATTCACGTGCACGGCGTCCGCGATTTTCTGCACGCTGCCTTCGAGGAGGTTTGCTACGCCTAATTGCCTTCCTACTTCGCGCAAGTTGTCCGGCGCGCTTTTGTATTTTTGCGTGGAGGTGCGCGAGATGACTTTCAGGGCCGCAATCTTGGACAAGCGCGTCAGGATCTCATCCTGAATGCCTTCGGCGAAATAGGCGTTGGATTTGTCGTCGCTGAGGTTTTCAAATGGCAAAACCGCGATCGATTTGTCCGGGATCGCCGAACCGTTCGGAGATGGCTCGACCTTCGCCTTCTTCTCCGCAGAGAATGCATCTTGCAGAGCATCGTTAACTTTCTTGGCGACTTGGCTCTTAATGGTATCAGCAATCGACGGAGGTGACGGAATGGAGGGACCCTGAGGTGGTGATGTTACCTGGCCTCTCCCGAGAGACCGCATGATCGCCGGGGCGAAAATCACTGACACGATGGCAAGCAACAGAAGCAACACCGCAACAATGAAAATCGCTCGCGTGACTGGGGAGAGTGCTTTGCGCGTCCCTACTCTAGAGCCGGGGATGCGGCCGCGCACTTTCCCGAGTCGCGTCGGTGGCGCGGGATTGCCAATTGTCTCGGCATAAAGATTCACTAGCGAGACCATAACTCCGTGTTTGACTTCCACGTCGCCAAGTTCGTGAAGATACGGCTGCCAACGACGCTGTTGTGCGAGATCGTCGGCCACGCGTTTACTCGCGAGAATGTGGCCAGCATCCCCGCAATCCATCACTCGCTGCGCGATATTGATGCCTACGCCGGCAATGTTTTCGCGCTCGTTTGCGTCTTTCACGTGATGGACCGGGCCGCTATGGATTCCCATTCTCACCGGCAGGCTCGGCTGCGCGCGCAAAGCATGGCTGATCTCCAAGGCGCATTCGACCGGCTCTTCCACCGAACCCGTGAAGACCAGCGCCATACCATCGCCGGTCGGCAAAATGGTAAGCTGTCCCGCAGCGTCGGCCTCGCGGACCGCCTCGGTGTTCCGGACAATTTGATTCAACTCCTGAAGCGCTTCTGATTGTTCGTCGGTGAGCAACTTGGAGTAGCCGACGATGTCCATGAAGAGCACATGCGCGATCTCCAAACGCAGTTTGTTTTTTTCGGACTCGGGCATCGAATGACGATCAATTACTTTTTGGTACCGCTTGGTTCGGGCTCACCAACGAGCTTGATGAAGCGCGGATCTTTGCGGAGCGGATCCCAGAATGGGTCGAACTTGAGGTTTGCAATCGTTAGGCCGGCGGGGACCTCGAGGAGATGCGGCAATGCCGCGATGGCGGCATCGTGATCGCCGAAGCGCGCTTGAATCTGGGCGAGCGTGGTTTCAGACCATGGCTTGTTCACCGCATCGCCGTCGTAGGCCTTGACGGCACGCTTCGCTTGCTCCAGAGCTTTCTCCTTTCCGCCAAGCCCGGCATACGCGAGCGCGAGAGTATTCGGCGTTCCGTTGGCATCGGGCGCGACGGACCCGTCTGGTCTAGGGTTGATCGTTTCGATCGCGCGAGAGAAACTTCTACGCGCATCCTCATCGCGACCTGTCCACAGCTGACAGTAGCCACGTTGGACCAACATGAGCTCACTGTAGGAGTCGAGCGGCTGTCCCGCCGGGAGTGAGTTTAGCTTTCGCTCGATCACACTAATCGCTTTATCGAAGTCACGTTCGTAAATCGCCTGGCCGACTTGGACAGGGACGACAAAATCATCCATCACGTCCGCCGGAATCCGCGCTAGCTCCTGGGCGGCCTCATTCAACCGACCTTCGTTCTGAAAAACGCCTGCCTTGCTTGCGCGGGCCGAGGAAGAATCCGGCGAAATCTCAAGCGCGCGATCGAGAGCGGCCCGGGCGTCATCAAAGCGGCGCAGATAAGCGTAGAATTCTCCGCCGATACTGCCGAGCAGTTGGAAGTCCCGCGGATCCAGGTCGAGCGCTTTCTTGAAGCTCGTTTCGGCTTCCTGCCAAAGACCGATGCGGCGTTGAACGAAGGCCAGATTTTGCAACAGGTAGGAATTATTCGGCAACCGTGTCTGTGCCTGCTTGTAGGCGGTTATTGCACCCGCGAAATCGCGTAAAATTCGGTAACGGTATGCGCCCTGCGCGATCCACGACTCCCCAGCTTCCGGTGCAAGCGCCATGGCGCGATCAGTCGCTTCCTTCACCGCCGCGGCACTGTTCGTATTGGTATCAACCGCGTTAAAGTTAAGAAAGCTGCGAAGGACGGCCAGTCGCGCCCAGGCGAAAGCGAAATTTGGATCAAGCTGGACCGCTTCAGCGTAATCGCGCGCGGCCTGCTGATAGGCTCCGATACTGTATTGTGTGTGCTCGATCGCCAGTCCGCGCAGGTAAGCGTCGTAAGCCGCGGTGTTTTGCGTCGGCTTGTCGCTGACGGCTTTTTTCTCCGTGCCGGAAAGTTTGGCGTTGAGCTGGTCGGCAATAGCGCTGGCGACTTCGCCTTCGACGCCGAACACATCGTCCAGTTTGCGATTGTAACTTTCGGCCCAGAGATGTTCGTCGGTGGCGGCGCGGATGAGCTGCACGTTGACATGCACAGCGTTGGCGATTTTCTGTACACTGCCTTCCAACAGATTCGCAACGCCCAGCTGTTTACCAACTTCACGCAAGTTATCCGGCGCGCTTTTGTATTTTTGCGTCGAGCTCCGCGAGATGACCTTGAGCGCGGCAATCTTGGATAAACGCGTCAGAATTTCATCCTGAATGCCTTCGGCGAAATAAGCATTCGCTTTCTCATCGCTCAGATTGTCAAAAGGGAGCACGGCGATGCTTTTTTCCGGAACAGGTGCGGCAGTGCTCACAACTGTCGGCGGCGAAGCAACCTCTTTGCTCGCTGATTTCGAGCGCAACAATTGAAAGACGAGCAAGCCGGCTGCAATCACCGCCAAAACAATCGTTAGGCCAACAATCTTCCGGCCGGTGTAGGCGGTGATCGACTTGTTCGGATCGATCTCCGACTCACGTTTGATGCCTTCCGGTGTGATCTCGAACGCCCATGACAGAATCAGCGCGATCGGAAAACCAATGACTAAAACCAAAACTACGAGACGTACCGCCCAGTTTGGAATGTCGAAAAACGGAAACACCTGCGTCGCGACCTGAATTAGCAGCCACGACACGACAGCGTAGGCGACCGCAACCTTGTAAACGTTGCGCCGCTTCAGCTCGCTAAAGAAGTTGCTCAAATTCATGAGGCCGGAATGAGGAAATCATTGCGAGCGAGAGATTTCACCACAAGAAGGTTCCTGTCGCGATATTAAATTCCGGAGAGCGGTCGCTTTCGAGCGAATCACTGGCGCCCGCGGAGTACTACATTGTCCGGCACGCCCGCGGCTACGGGGATCATATTTGGCTGTTTTTCAGCCCGCCTCTAACCTCTGATGTCTGATGTCTGTCCTCCTTGGCTCGCCGTATCCCCGCGACAGCGGGACGATTGAATCTCGTGGTGGATCGTTTCCCCAAAGGGCCAGAAGAACCCTACCCCGATCAAATGAATCTGACAGTCTTCCTAACGCCCAACCAGGCACTGCAACCAACCGATGGCCGTTGTAAGTTGTACTAAGAAGGCCGAAAATCCTTTCACACATTGCGAATAGGCGAGATGGGTGTACTTTCTTGAAGTCAAAAAGGAGATTCCGGCTCTAATCGTGCAAGGCTGAAGAAAGTCTCATTAGAACCAAACTTTCTGCCTGAGGCAGGGTTTATAGAGAGTGAGATATCCCGGACAAGAGGAACTCGCGATGCGAATTGGTGAATTCTCTACTCAAACAGACGTGGCAAGGGTTTTGAGCGAACTTTTTGGCCGGGGCCTAATGCTCGTGTGCATTGCGGGAGTCTGGCCCATCGGGGCCGCGGCGCAGAGCATTACGCAGCTCTGCCAGCCGGCGGTCAGCGATCAAAAAACGGTGGTAACTGCGGCCCAGCGGAAGGCAGCGGGCGAGGAGGCGAGACCACCGATCACCGATCGTCAGTTTGGCTTCGCGTGGCCGGACTCGGAATTTGGCGTATTCAAGACGGATGTGGGTTACACGTTTTTTGCCAGCGACGGGGCGCATCACAACGGCAACAACAAGTACGGGTCGGTGACGCGCACATTTGGCACGCTGGACAATCCGGTGGGCACGGCGCCACCAATTGACGTGATCATCCATCCCAATCGGGACGCGGCGGTGAATCCGAACTACGGTACTTATACCTATCTGGGCGGCGGGAGAATTTACCGTGTGCCCGAGGGCAAGCCAGGGGCGGGAAGTCTGCTCGACGTGTATCACGCCGAAATCAACACCGACACTAGTTTTTACTCCTTGCTGGGGCTGGCGGTGTCGAGGGACGACGGCCTTCACTGGACAGACCTGGGCGAAATCATTCGGCTGAACCAGCGTTACGAAGCCGACCTGGCGGGTTTTGATATAGGGTCGCCGCGGCTGGTTGACTCTCCCGACGGGCAGTATTTCTATGTGTACTTTCCGGATTGGATTGCAAACGGAACGACCCAGCCAACCACGGCTACGATCGTTTCGGTAGCGCGGGCGCCGATTACATCCGTGCTCGAGGCGGCGTCTGGCGAACATCCACACGCGGCGGCGTTTGAGAAGTACTACAAAGGGGCGTGGAGCCAGCCTGGGATTGGAGGATTGTCGACAGATCTGAATCCGAACGCGGGTTATGCGGGTTCGCCGAACGTGGCCTACGATAGCGCGTTTGGTCGCTACGTGATGATTACCGACGATACGCAACACATCGCCTATGCGGAATCGGTGGATGGTTTGTCTTGGACGCTTCCGGTTCTGTTGGAGCAAGATGAGAATAACCAGATGAGCTTCGATTATGCGGTGCCCATCGGGACGGGCGACGACCCAAACGTCCTCGGTAAACAGTTCTATGTCTTTTTCACGTACGGCTCGGCGCAGGGTTGGCCGGGGAATACAGTGCGGCGTTTCACGGTGACGTGCCAGTGACCATGACCAAAGCCGTTAATGCCAAGGTTCACTGGGGCGGTTGTCGGTGGCCGTAGCTGAGCCTGTTCTCGTTAAACTCTTTCCGTGTGTCTGGTACTGCAAACGGGCGCTCTGGACGCGGCGGATGCATGCATGAAATATGCGAAGGAGAAGTTAGCTCCACGAACAACACCGGTACTTCGCTGAATTTGAAGTGGTCGCGGCTGGTCGCGGCATCGATTGGGTGCCCGTTTTGCTTGTCGTTGGCCATGCCACGAACGTCCGCTCAGAGTTCAGGCGCGCGTTCGGACGTAGGCCGTGTGGTCGGCCACATTGATGGCATTGCCGTTGCCGCCGGTGGTCCGCACGTCAGAGGTTGGGCGTGTCAACAGGGCCGTTCGGAGTCGATCACCGTTCACATTTACGCCAGCGCTGGCGCCTCTGAGGCGCCCAAGGGAATCTTTGCGCTGGCCGGCAAAGCTGATCTCGATGAAGAGCCCGCGGTCGACGCGGCCTGCCGGGATACGGTTGGCCGCAAGCATCGTTTTGACATTCCATTGCCCGGCGCGCTTCTGGTCAAACTTCACGGGATGCACCTTTTTGTCCACGGCATTCGCGTCGCCGGGGGCGTCGAGAACGCAACGATCGCGGGATCGGGGACAGTAAAATTTCCGGATGCGCCGCCGGTCAGGCGCGCGCCCGCGTCCTATCCGCATGTGGCTGGCCGCTATACAAGCCTTGACGCGCATCCGCGCGTGTTCGACACGCGTGAGGAATTGCAAGACATCGCGCGGCGCGCCAATTCACCGGCAACATTTAGCTCCAAACAGTTCTCCAGGCTTGCTGACCGCGTGCGGCGGGATCTTGCCGCCAAGGTGGACTGGCAGGCGACCTACTCTGGTTGCGACCTGGAAATTTATTTGCGCGGCTTCGCCTACGAGCAGAAGCCCGCTTACGGCAACGACCGCTCCGACGACGAATTGCGAGCGGCTATGCATGGGAAACCCAGCCTGGCCCCGCCGCACGGCGCGGCAATTGTCGCAGCGCGTGCCGCCCTCTATGCCGCCCTCGTTGAAGCCGGCGCCGCCCCTCCCGCAGGAGCGCCCTTGGCCACCGACGCGGCGGCTTTTGCCAAGCGCATCCTGCTGGCCTGGGCCGACCACGGATTCCGAGACGAAAAAGGCGCCTTCCGCCGCACGGAGGATAAATATTGCGACCTTAATCCCGACGGCAAACCCCATGTTACGCAGTTCGGCACTTTTGTCGGCGCGCTCACGCATTCGCGCGGGGTCATCTATTCCGTGCACGCACAGGATCTCTTACTGGGCACCGGCGCGCTGACACGCGACGAGCAAGCCCGGCTCGACACTTTTCACCACAACATGTTCGACACGATTCGCGCCATACATAACCAAGAGTACAGACCTCAATATGAAGTGGAGGTATTCCGACGAGGTTTACAACAACCAGTTTGTCGGCCATCTTACGGCTCTTCTTTCTATCTCGCGTCTTTTCGACGACGAACCGGACTTTGACGCCGCTCTAAACGGAGGCGACGGCAGCCGGGCCGTAAAACTGCCATGGATCGAGCTCTTCGATCACGTCATCTATGGCCCGAATGACAGTCCTCTTCTAAACATCACGCCGAATTCCAGCGTCGATCCCCTGAAAAGCCATCCCGCCTTTTCCACCACGATTGTAGCCCCCGGCGAGATTAACGACCGCTATCGTCACGATAACCCGGCGCAAACCATCGGTTACCCCATGGGGTCCTTGCAAGGTCTCTATATGGCCGCGGAGCTCATGAAGGGTACCGGGCTGAACGCCTATGCCTACCGCGGCGCCCACGGCCAATCGCTCGAGATGGCGACGCGTTACTATGCGTGCTTCGCTAGATACGCCGGGTTGGCCAAGGTCATAACGGCAGAGAATTCAGGCAACTGCCCGGACGCAACGCAGTATCTCGGAGTGATCGTGAACGGTGTGGGGGAGAATGTCCTGATTGGCGCCTATCGTTTCCCGGATGATGCCGATCTTATCGCGCTTGATGCGCCCGCGAAGGCCAATGTCGCAGGATCGGCCTTTTCGCCGGAGCCGATCCTATTCGGTAAATGGCGGGATTAAAACATTCGATTTTATTCATGTACGTAATAGGAGGTTCCATGACCTCAATTCGATCTGTTATCTTCAGCGTGTTTCTCGGCTTTCTGGTCATCCGCGCGATGCTCGATGTGCGCGCGAAGCTCCTCCTCCATCTCATTCTCGGTCTGAGAACGATGAAAAAATCTCGCGGCCAGCGAACGAAAGTAAGCGAGCGGGTTCATGCGCTAGGCGACCGTTAAACAGCTCAAGCGATGAAGCGTTGAAGCGTGTTTGACCGTGCGAATTGAGGACGGAGCTCCTGCGACGCCGTACCGGCCATGTCGCTCACCTCAGTCGCTCCATTCGTCATTTGCTTCATTCCTTCGTCCTTCGTCATTGGTCCTTTGTCATTGGCTACGTAGTAGCGTTATATTTCCTGCGGATGCGCTGCCAGCGCCGAAGCAATGGCTAAGGCCGAGCGGTTCCACCAATCCGTTTCCTCGCGCAGACGTTTGCGTCCCTTGGTCGTGAGTTCGTAAAATTTAGCGCGCCGATTGTTGTCCGATTTACCCCACTCCGTTTTCAGAAGGCCCTGACGCACGAGACGGAATAATGCGGGATAGAGCGCTCCCTGCTCGATGAGCAGCGCTCCTTTGGAGATCTGCCCGATGCGCAAGAGGACGGCGTAGCCATGCAGAGGCCCGAGCGAAACGGCTTTCAGAATGAGGAGATCGAGCGTGCCCGGCAGAAGTTCGGCTTCGTCATTCATGTGCCCTCCTAAGTTGATTAGGAGATTAACGCAACCTCTCCTAAGCTGTCAAGGAGAGACGGGCCTACACGCCGGGTAAAAAGATCAAAAAAAGGCTTGCTTGTGATCAGGTGTTATAGTTAACTATATCACTAGATGAAGCTCGGTGGAACACAGGATGCAAAGTGAATGGAACGACGGTCAGCCGATTTATCGACAGCTCCGGGATCGTGTCGTTGCCATGATTCTCGACGGCGTGCTCAACGAAGGCGATCCGTTGCCGTCGGTGCGCAATGTTGCGGCCGAATTTCGGGTCAATCCGCTCACCGTTCTGAAGGCCTATCAGGAATTGGTCGACGAGGAACTGGTCGAGAAAAAGCGCGGGCTTGGCATGTTTGTCAAAGCCGGCGCGCGCAATCTTTTGCTCAAGGGCGAACGCCAGAAATTTCTCACCGAACACTGGCCGAGAGTCGCCGCAACAATTCAGCGGCTCGGCATCACACCGAAAGAATTGATGAAGGCCGCGAAGACGGGCGCTTCTGCCGCCAGTGACGGCGGCAGCTACAACGCTGGCGCGAAATCGAAACCCAAAAAGGAGGAGCGCTAAAGCCATGGCTTGCATAGAAGCACGCAGTCTTCGCAAAACTTTTGGCACAACTATCGCGTTGGACGGCGTCGATTTGCGTGTCGAAGAGGGACGCATCCTCGGAATCATCGGTCCCAACGGCGCCGGCAAAACTACCGCGCTCAACGCGATTCTTGGTCTCACATCGTACGAAGGACAGTTAACTGTCCTCGGACGCGACCCGTGGAGCTCACGCGAACAGCTCATGCGCGATGTCTCGTTCATTGCCGATGTTGCCGTGCTGCCGCGTTGGATCCGGGTTTCGCAGCTGCTCGATTACGTTGCCGGCGTGCATCCGCGATTCGATCGCGCGAAGGCGGAAGGTTTTCTGGCGAAAACCATAATCAAACACACCAGCAAGGTGAGGCAATTGTCGAAGGGCATGGTGGCCCAGCTGCACCTCGCGTTGGTCATGGCGATTGACGCGAAATTGCTGGTGCTGGACGAGCCGACGCTTGGCCTCGACATCCTGTATCGCAAACAATTCTACGAGACACTGCTGAACGATTACTTCGATCGTAGTCGCACCATCGTGGTAACGACGCATCAGGTGGAAGAGATCCAGGACGTCCTGACCGATCTCATGTTCATCGAACGGGGTCGGATCGTGCTCGAATGCAGCATGGAAGAATTCGATTCGCGCTATCTCGAAGTGATGGTGAATCCCGCGCACGTCGCCGCCGCGCGGGCTCTGAAGCCGATTTACGAGCGGCCAGTGTTCGGCCGCAGCGTCATGCTTTTCGAACATGTCGATCGCGACCAAGTCGCCGCGCTTGGCGAGGTGCGGAGACCGAGCATCGCGGACGTTTTTGTTGCGGTCATGAGCAGCAAAAGCGGAGACCGGAAAGATGAATAGTACATCGAACGCTGTGCCGGAAATTCCCGTTGAGTCGGCGGTCACAGACCGCCGCTACACCACTCGACCGTTTTGCTGGTCGGTGCGACGCGAGTTGTGGGAGAACCGCTCGATCTACATCGCGCCGCTGATTGTCGCCGCGGTTCAGGTGTTCGGTTTCGCGATCAGCATCATTGGTCTGGCGGAACGCCGACGCGCGCTGTTGTTACTCGACCCGGCGAAGCAGCGAGGCGCAATCGAGATGCCGTACGACGTGGTGGCGATGATGATGATCTTTACCGTCTTCATCGTCGGCGTGTTCTATTGCCTCGACGCGCTGCACAGCGAACGGCGCGATCGCAGCATCCTGTTTTGGAAATCGCTGCCGGTTTCGGACCTCACCACCGTGCTCTCGAAGGTAACCATTCCGCTGGTGGTTCTGCCGCTGGTCAGTTTCGCGATCATCGTTATCACGCAACTGATCATGCTGCTGATGAGCAGCGCAACCCTGCTAATTCATGAAGTGAGTCCGGCGACGACGTGGGCCCACTTCCCGGTGTTTCAGAACTGGCTGGTAATGCTCTATGGTCTGATTGCGATTGCGCTATGGCACGCGCCGATCTACGGCTGGCTGCTGCTGGTCTCAGGCTGGGCGAGGCGCGCGACATTTCTTTGGGCGGTGTTACCGCTGATCGGGATCAATATGCTCGAGAAGATTGCGTTCAACACTTCGCATTTCGCCTCCATGCTGATGAACCGTTTGATCGGATTCGCGCCGAACGCTTTCGAGTTCCAAGGCCACACCAAACCGACGATCGACTCGCTGGCCCAACTCACTCCGGGAAGATATCTGAGCACGTCAGGTCTCTGGATCGGGCTCGCATTCGCCGCGACATTCCTCTTCGCAGCGATCCGGCTACGTCGTTATCGCGGACCAATTTAAGAAATGGCGAATGACGAGGGAATGACGAATGATCCGCCTTCAATGATTACGGCGCGCCGGACGAATGACGAATTAAGCGGGATGCGCCTGTAGAACGACATAACTACAAGCAAGACCGCACTTCACCGATTACTAGTCACCAATCATTGAATCAACCTTCGTCAAGCGTATGAAGCTGAAGCGTGTTTTAAAGTGGAGTGCGCGCGCGATTTTGCTCGCATTAATATTGGCGTTCCTGGCAGGGTTCATCGCTTACTGGAGATCGACTAACGAGTGTGATCGCAAGAGCGCTGCTCCGAACAATCCCATCAAGGCGATTGTGCATTGCGAGTATGGTTCACCCGATGTTCTCAAGCTGGAGGACGTTGAAAAGCCGGTCCCGAATGACAATCAGCTCTTGGTTAGAGTTCGCGCAGCTTCCGTAAATCCGCTCGACCTCACCATTCGGGGTCCGTGGATGATTCGCCCGCTGCTCGGGCTGCGCAAACCAAAGGATACTCGACTGGGTGTCGACTACGCGGGAATCGTAGAAGCAGTTGGCAAGAACGTAACGCAGTTCAAACCAGGCGACGAGGTATTCGGCGGGAGAGACGGGGCCTTGGCTGAGTATGTGTGTGGTCTGGCGGATCGCGCCGTCGCGCTGAAACCGGCCAACATGACGTTCGAGCAATCGGCTTCTGTTCCGGTGGCGGCAATCACCGCACTGCAAGGTCTTCGCGACAAAGGAAAAATTCAGGCGGGGCAGAAGGTCTTAATCAATGGCGCGTCCGGAGGCGTAGGCACATTCGCGGTACAGATCGCCAAGGCATTCGGCACAGAGGTGACCGGCGTATGCAGTACGCGGAATCTGGACATGGTCCGATCAATCGGCGCAGATCACGTCATTGACTACACGAAAGAGGATTTCACCAAAGGTGCGCAGCGTTACGACCTGCTTTTCGACTGCGTGGGCAACCATTCGTTTTCAGAGCGCCGTCGTATCTTAAATCCCAATGGCATCTGCGTCATGGTTGGAGTTGGAGGAGCGGGGGCGAGCGGCGGTCAGATCATGGGGGTTTTGGAGGGTGAGCTTAACGCATTTATCCGGTCACGGTTCGTCAGTCAGAAGTTCCTGACGTATCTGGCCGAACTGAACCAGAAGGACCTGGCTATCCTCCGCGATCTCATGCAGTCCGGAAAGGTAATACCAGTCATCGACCGGACTTACAAATTGAATGAGACGCCTGACGCTCTTCGATACCTGGAACAAGGACACGCTCGTGGAAAAGTAGTGGTTACCGTGGAATAAACGCTGAAGAAACAAATGACGATTAGCACGATTGACGATTCGCAACGTAAGGCTGCAAAAGTCGCGGGATTCAGTGGCCTGTTTGCGATGGCGATCGTGGTCTTCGCGAACTATGGGCTGCTGAACCCTCTTGTCGTTCCGGGCAATGTTGCGGAAACTGCCCGGAACCTCGTGGCGCATGAAACTCAAGTGCGTGTCGTCGCGACCTGCTTTCTCACTTACAGCGCAAGCGTCATCGTTCTGCTCGCAGCGCTTTACGTGATTTTTAAACCAGTAAATCGAGGCCTTGCCTTGGTTGGGGCACTCTTCCGCCTGGTGTTTGCCATGTTGTGGCTTCTTACCACGCTCAATTTGCTTGGCGCGCTGCGGCTCTTGGGTAGCGCGAGTTACTTGCAAGTCTTCGAGGGAGATCGATTGCAGACCTTGGCGAGACTACATCTGGCCGCAAATTTCGACGATTATTACGTAGGTCTCCCATTTTTTGGATTAGCCGCGACCGGTTGCGCCTACTTGTGGCTCGAGTCGAACTACATCCCAAAAGGATTGGCTGCCTTTGGTGTGATCTCATCTGCGTGGTGCGTGGTCTGCGCTTTCGTGTTTCTCATTTTCCCTCACTTCAACAAGATAGTTAACGACTACTGGTTCGATTCGCCCATGGCGATTTTCGAAATGGTGCTCAGTTTTTGGCTTCTGTTTAAAGGATTACGGCAACCTGGGATTGCTGAGCCCGTTCTAGCGAGAAGTTGAACACACACGGAGAGAGGATATGAAATCAATAAAGCAACAAGCACGATTCGCGGGACTCCTGTATCTATTGGCCAGCATCCCAGCTCCATTCGGACTGATCTATGTCCCGGGCAAGTTGATCGTGCCTAACGACGCAACGGCAACGGCCGATCACATTCGGGCTTCCGAATCGCTTCTCCGCCTTGGCATCGCGAGCGAACTGATCGGCTTCATCATGTTCATTCTCGTGGTTCTGGCTCTCTACCGCTTATTCAAGGCGGTTAACGAGACGTATGCCCTGGCGATGATGATCTTGATCCTGATCTCCATTCCCGTCTCGCTTCTGAGTGTGGTGAACGAAATTGCTGCCTTAATCGTCGTCAGCGGTGCCGATTTTTTATCTGCGTTTAACAAGGCTCAGCTGGATGCCCTAGCTTACCTTTTTATGCGTTTCCACAGCCGGGAATCGCTGGTTGCCGAAATCTTCTGGGGACTTTGGCTGTTTCCGTTCGGAGTTCTTGTCATTCGATCGGGTTTCATCCCCCGCGTGTTGGGTGTCTTGCTGATGATTGCCGCATTGGGGTATCTGGCCGACAGTGTTACCTTTCTGCTGTTGCCAGGATACGGATCTCTTGTTTCCAAATTTTCGACGAAGCTTACGCTTTGCGAGTTGCCGATAATCTTTTGGCTTTTAATCTGGGGTGCAAAAGATCAATCATTAAGCGGCCAATCCCCTGAGCCGGCTGTTGCTTAAAAGCTGTCGCATTAAACCCATGAAACTAAGACGCGTTCTAAAATGGAGTGTGGTTGTGATTTTACTGGCATTGTTGATCTGGTTTCAGATCGCCTATTGGACGTCAAGTAACGACTGTGATCACAAGACAGCCGCGCCGGCCAATCCGATGAAGGCCATCGTTTATTGTGACTACGGGCTGGCCAACCTCAAACTGGCTGACATTGAAAAGCCTGTTCCGACGGACGAACAAATCCTCGTTAAAGTCCATGCGGCCTCGATCAATCCGTACGACTGGCACTTCGTTGAAGGCACGCCCAAGATCATGCGGGCCATGGGGGTCGGACTTCGCAAGCCAAAGGATACACGTTTGGGCGTCGATTTCGCTGGAACGGTTGAAGCCGTCGGCAAAAACGTCACGAATTTCAAGCCGGGTGATGAAGTATTTGGCGGAAGAGGCGGCGCCTTTGCTGAGTACGTATGCCCTCGTGCGAATCGAGCCGTCGCGCTGAAGCCGGCGAACATCACTTTCGAACAAGCGGCTTCGGTGAATATCGCGGGCATCACGGCGTTACAGGCTGTTCGCGACAAGGGGAAACTTGGGCCGGGGCAGAAGGTTTTGATTAACGGCGCCTCCGGCGGCGTCGGGACGTTTGCCGTGCAAATCGCGAAATCGTTCGGTGCGGACGTGACCGGCGTCTGCAGCACGCGCAATATCGATCTTGTTCGATCACTTGGCGCCGATCGCGTGATTGATTACACCAAAGAAGATTTCACCAAAGGTGAGCAAAAGTACGATGTGATAATCGACAACGTTGCAAACCGTTCTCTGTCGGAATGCAGACGCGTCTTAACACCGAAGGGGAAGTACGTCTTGATCGGAGGCGGAGGAGCAAACGAACAGGGATTTATCGGGCCTTTCGCTCGTATCATTAACATGATGGTGCAGTCGCCGTTCGTCGGCCAGGAGATGGGCATGATGATGGCAGATGCGAATCAAAAGGATCTGACCGTCCTGGCCGATATGATGCAGTCCGGGAAAGTGAAACCGGTCATCGATCGCACTTATAAACTAAGTGAAGTCCCGGCGGCGATCGCATATCTGGAACAAGGCCACGCTCGAGGAAAAGTAGTGATAACCTTGGAATAAACAAAACCTCACCAGTTTCAGTGCCGTGATTGTGTGCATCGTCATTACGGAGCACTCGCATGGTTCTCCGCCCAACGGCGCCACTGGGCTTGGGTCACGCTTACGATTCTTAGCTTCAACCCCGCGTGAGGGATGTCCGGTAGCTTTTGCCGGTTGCGGCCAAAATTCAGTCGAAGGATGCTTTCTCATGCGATGGCGTCCCCGGACCTTGTTAAACACGTTTGCTTCGCCCTTTTGTAAACTTGTTTGGCGGCTTTGTAAGTGTACAACCAAGATCGCGTGGCAAATATTCATCAGAGATGAATCTGGAAAAATTCTTCACCGAGCTTAAGCGGCGCAACGTTTACAAAGTCGCAGCCGCCTACGCGGTCGTGGCGTGGCTGTTGATTCAAGTTGCAACGCAGGTTTTCCCATTCTTTGAAATTCCGAATTGGACGGTACGCCTAGTTGTGTTGCTGATCATCATCGGTTTTCCAATCGCACTCGTGATCGCGTGGGCGTTCGAGCTGACACCGGAAGGTCTGAAGCGAACTGAAGTTGCTGATGCGGCTCCCGTGCCACGATCACGAAGTCGCGCGTGGATTTACGTGGTTTTGATCGCGGGAGCGCTGTCGGCCGGCCTGTTCTTCCTTGGCCGCTTCACCGCATCTACGAAGCAAAGCGTGTCGGCTGAGGTTTCCTCAAAATCGATTGCCGTGCTGCCGTTTGACAACCTGAGCCGCGATCCGGACAACGCGTATTTCGCGTCAGGTATTCAGGACGAGATCATCACGAGGCTGGCGAAGATTGCCGATTTGAAGGTGATCTCGCGCACCTCAACCCAGCAATATCAGAGCAAGCCAGGCAATCTCTCCGAGATCGCGAGGCAGCTTGGCGTGGCGAACATCCTCGAGGGCAGCGTCCAGAAAGCCGCCGATCAGGTGCGCGTCAACGTCCAGCTTATTCAGGTAGCCAGCGATTCGCATCTGTGGGCCGATACCTACGACCGCAAGCTCGTCGACATCTTTGCTGTCGAGAGCGAAGTCGCCAAAGCAATCGCCGAGTCGTTGCAAGCGAAGCTCACCGGGGGCGAACAACTCGCCCTGGCGGTTAAGCCGACAAACAATTCGGAGGCTTACGACGCGTACCTCCGGGGGCTGGCTCTTGAAGTGCGCGCGTCCGCTCCAAACGATTTAGAGAAGGTCGTCGGGTTTTACGAACGGTCGGTGCAACTCGACCCAACTTTTGCGCTGGCCTGGGCCAGACTCTCTCGCGCGAATTCTCAGGTGTATTTTGGTGGTCTAGATAGGACGTCCGCACGCCGTGACGCCGCGGAGCGGGCCTTAAACACCGCGCAAAAACTCCAACCGAACTCGCCTGAAACGTTGCTTGCGCAGGCTTACTATCAGTACCTGGGTGCTGCGGGATTACGAGCTGGCCAAAACGACGTTCGGCCGCGTCCGGGATCTTTTGCCTGGAAGCAGTGATGTCCCTGCTGCTCTCGCCCTAATCGCACGACGACAAGGACAGTGGGATCAAAGCGTTACCTACTGGGAGCAAACTCTTGCGCTCGATCCGCGCAACACTCAATGGCTAGGCTTGGCTGCAGACACCTACGCGATGCTCCGGCAATTCCCGGCTGCGCTAAAAACTGTACGATAGGTTGTTGGACATTGTTCCGAACGACCCCGACACCGTCGCGTCCGAAGCAAAAATTTATCAGGCGGAGGGCAATCTGGAACAAGCCGGAAAATTGCTGGCTGGCGTAAACGTGCAGACCCATTCATTTAATGTCGTCGGAACGAAGCTTAACCAGCTGTTTTTAGAGCGGCATTTTGACGAGGCCGTTCGATGGATTCATAGCCGAGTCACTGAATCACGCGATCTGACAGACCTCGAAAGGCTCCTTGATCAAGGGTTTCTGGTAAACGCTCAGCAATGTGCCGGCGATATTGCCGGCGCGCGAGCCACTGCTCGGCAAATGCTGCCTCTGCTAGAAGCACTCGGCAAGAAAGCCATGGATAGCCCGCCTTTTGCGGCAGGCCTTTCCTACATTCATGCGGTGCTGGGCGAAAAAGATGCAGCGATAAAGGAAGGTGAGCGTGCGATCGCGCTTCTGCCCAGTGCGAAGGATGCGGTGGATGGGCCTACCTTCGAGGAGAATTTGGCGTCCATCGAAGCCATGGTCGGAGACAAAAACCGCGCGATTCTAACGCTCCAGCGTCTCTTGGAGATTCCGTACAGCAGCTGCCTTACGCGAGCGCTTCTAAGGCTCGATCCGAAATGGGACCCTTTGCGTGGCGACCCCCGTTTCCAGAAGCTCTGCGAGGAGAAGAAACCGTGAATTACCCGGCCAATCGGGTCGGGGTAGATTAGTCCACCGTCTTAGTCCCGCTACCGAATCATCTTTTGCTAACCAGATTCGGTAATGGTGGCAGAGATTCATTGCTCTAACCATTATGAATTCGCGCAACGAAAATGGTGCCGCCGACTCAGTAAGAGCTCGCGACCTCGGAGCCTACGGGGTCCGGTACTCCCGCGCTTGCGGGATCATTTGCGGCTTTTCTTTAGTCGAACCGGAAAGACTAGTCAGGGCATTTCTCATGGGTCGAGCCGTTGAAGCTGGGGGATCCGAACCTTTTTGTCATTTGGCCGCAGACGAGGGCAAAACTGGCTAAATGCTGGCATTTCGCAGGGTTCGAGCTCTCCATTTGACACACGTCCGGCAACTACACGTAGGGGTGAATCGGCCGGTTAATGCCGGGTCGAGCGTGGCTGAAGCCCATCGACAATTTTCACAAACCGCGCATCGCCACGAAGCCCGGCCCAGGCAGGATCGAACTTGAGCTGCCCGTAATCGGGACCGCCGGGCATCTTGGCCAGATATTCTAACTGTTTGATTGCCGGATCGTTCTCGCCCAGCCAGGCGTGAGCCATGGCCAGACGGGTCAATGCTACGGGACCGTCCACTGCATCCTTGCTGATCGGGCGGAGCTCGACGGCGCGCTCTCCTTCGGACAGAGCTTCTTCCTTTCGGCCCAACCCGGCGTTGATTACACAAAGGATTCCACGCAGAAGGCCATTGTCCGGATCGTCGCGCAACTTTTGTCCAATTTCGTCGCGAGCAATGTTGAAACCGGCGATGGCCCGCGCCCGATCAGCTTGCGCGCGTGAGATCTGCCCGGCAAAAAAGCTCCGCGGCAGTAATGAACCGGTGTTGTCAATCAATCCCTCATGTTTGCACGCATCCAACGCCGCTTGCGCCGTTTTGGTGTTTCCCTCGTACAAAAACAGGCTTATCCGCGCGGCGGTGGCTGATCCATCGGGATCATAGTTGGCCGGAAGGCGATCGAACAGTTGACGAGCCTTCGGCAGGTTGCCTTTTTCCAACTCAGTTTCGGCCCGAAGCAGTTGCCAGTAGTCGGTCTGGGCGGGATTGATTGCGATCGCGCGGTCGAACAATTGCTCCTTGTCATCGTAGCGGCGGAGGAGGTCGTACAAAACGGAAAGATCGCCCAAGACTTTAAAGTTTCGCGGATCTAGTTCGACCGCACGCTCCAGATTCCGCAAGCTGTCGTCCCATTTTCCCTCGCGCCGGTCGATGTATCCGGTCAGCGAACAGACTTCGGCATTATTCGGCAAGCTGCGTCGGGCAATCGCGAGTTGCTCGCGAGCCCGGGCATAATCGCGATGGCCATGGTAAAAGACGAGCGCCTGAGCGAGGTGGGCCTCGCCCAGATCAGGCGCGAGCTGCAGGGCTTGGCGGACGCAAGACTCTGCCAATTCCAATCGAGCCGCGGCATGATCGTAGTCGAACCAATACAGGTTATCGTGGGCGATCGCCGCCCAGCAGTAAGCCAGAGCAAACTTGCCGTCCCGAGCGACTGCCTCGTCGAGCAGACGAATCGCTCGGAGAAGGGTTTCCTTTGCGTTGGCCGTGTCCTGGGAGGTCCTGATCAGGTCTTTGGCTTGCAGAAAAAGGTCGAATGCTTCCAAGTCCCCGGTCGGGCGGACAGAAATGGCCGCCTTTTCCGCCGGGGAGAGAGTAGCCCGCAATTGCGCTGCTATGTTTTCCGCGACCTCACTTTGAATCGCGAACACATCCGATGTTTTCCGGTCGTAATGCTCAGCCCAGAGATGCGTATCGGTACGGGCGTCGATCAATTGCGCGGTGACGCGAATTTCATCGCCGACGCGACGTACGCTCCCTTCCAGAACATTCGCCACGTCTAAATCGCGCGCAATTTGCCGAAGGTCGCGTTTAGTGTCGCGATAGCGCGTGACTGAGGCGCGGCTGATAACCTTGAGATCGGAGATTTTGGAAAGCGCGGTCAGAATGTCATCCTGAATGCCGTCCGCAAAGTAACTGTCTTGTTTGTTGTCGCTGAAGTTATCAAACGGGAGGACGGCGATGCTCTTTGCATTTGCGAGATTGCGGCCCACGCGGCCCGACACCGATCTGTAAATAAACCATCCGGAAACGGCGAGAGCGGCCGCAATGACAATCGTTCCGGCCCACCACCGTGCCGTACTACTGCGACGGCCGGGGCGCCGGCGGAACTGCTGTATTCGGCTAGGCACGGTCGCATTCCCAAAGCCTTCGCCATGAAGATTGACAACAGATATCACTGCCCCGTGCTTCATTTCGATTTCTCCCAAGTCGTGGAGCTTGGGTTGCCAGTGCGCGTATTGCGACAGGTCTTCGGCTACCCGTTTTGAAAGCAGAATATGACCGGCATCTGCGCAATCCATAATACGCTGGGCAATATTGATTCCGGACCCGGCGACGGTTGGCCGGTCATTAACGTCGGGCACCGGATCCACTGGTCCGCTATGAATTCCCATGCGCACATGAATGTCCGGATGGGCACGCAAGGCCTCGCATAATTCGAGCGCGCATTGCACCGGCGCCTCCGGTGTATTGGAAAACACCAAAGCCATGCCGTCTCCTGTTGGGATGCGAATTAACCTCTCCGCCGCTTCGGCCGACCGAAAATGGGGTGTCTCCCTAACGACTCGATTTAGCTTGGCCACGACCGCCGCCTGCTCGTTGATTGGTCGCATGGAATAACCCACGACGTCGATGAACAGGACGTGGGCGATCTCCAGTTCAGCTTTGGGTTGAAGATCGTTGGCCATTACAGAGCGGCCCGGCTAGTAATTGCCTGCCGCTAACCATTTCGAATATCGATCGGCACGATCCAAAGGAAACATTAAACAATCAAATGAATCTGCTCGGGAGCAAGAGTAAGCCCCTTTCGCTGCGATTGGGGCTCGCTCTTCTCACTGCCTCGTGCCGCTATCACCAAACTTTTTGCCCTTACGCCGTTTGGTTTTGCTGCTGCTCTTCTTTTTGGTCTTTCTCTTTGCCATAAATGATCTACCTCCTTTCGTTATCGATCTAGAGTGCTCAGAGCGGTGGTTAGAGTGCAAGTAATTAAAGATCGATGAGCAGTTTCCCGCCTACTTCCAAATCCAGTTGGTTAGCCCTGAAAAGCCGCGCTACTTAACTACCCTGATCGTCCAAAAATCCTGGGAGAGATGGTGATTGGTGAAATAATCGTAAGGCAGAGTAAAATACCCGCGCATTCCCCATTCGCTGCCCCACGAGTTGCGAACGATGAAGCGGCATTGCGCGTCGTCATAACCCACCGCGAGAACGGCGTGGCCGCCGTGGACTTTGTCGTGCCGAACTGGCATCGAAGCACGACCAGTGTGCCTGACCTTCTTCGAGAGAAAGCTCTCGTAGAATGTGAACCCGAAAATGAATGGATAGCCTGACGCTAGGCAAGCTTTCAGCTGCGGCAGCGTGCGCCGGACACGGTGGTAAAGTAAGGCGGGATGTTTGGCTGCTTCGATGTAACATTTTCGCCCCGGCTTCTGGCGGAATTTCCTCGCCCGGTATGGCCATAGGTGCTCGTGACAAACGCCTCGTTTCGCGACCGACTTAATACCAGTACGGATCTGCGCTCCACAATTGGAATCGATTGAGCGCTCGATCGCGCGTTCATTGTAATAAATGAAAAGCCGAGACGGTTCGAGGGTCTCCGGGTGCGCTTGCTTCATCTTGTCAAACTGAATAGCTGCGGCAATCGCGTTCGCCGTACAGCTGTGAAGCCCGCCTTGATGGTAAACGGGCGGGCAATTCATTCTGAGATCGACGCGCGAAGGCAGAACGCGCAGCAATTTGGCGGGCGCCGTGTAGAAAAAATCCCGATGATCCGGGAGATCTGGGACCCAGCCATGGAAAAAATTGCTTCGCTGCGCGGTACGCGACCGCCGCGATGATTTCTTACCAGAAACTTTCTTTGGCAACCGTCGTCCTATAGCACCAGCCCTGGCTGATGTCGATATTTCTTCGGCGCGCGGACAAAAACGGCAGGACGCAAGCGTCGTCGGGAAACCGCAAAGTCCGATCCAGCATCGTCTCAATGGAGAATTTTAGTAAGCGGACCTCCATGACGCGGCGACTCGATTGAAAAAATTCGACAAGCCAAGCGCCTAATTTTTAGCGGCACAATTACGTTCAATAGCGACGCTGGCCTAACGAGCCAACCTTAACCGCGGAGCCTACACGGTCCGGTACTCCCGCGCTTGCGGGATCATTTACGGCTTTTCCATAGCCGAAACGGAAAATCTTAGAAGCCGATCTCTCCTCGGTCGGCCCCTGAAGTCGACCATTTTGGAACCTTTTTGACATTGGGCCAAGTCCGACCTCTGACTTCTGACCTCCGTTCCTGTGGCAAATTGGTTGCGAAGTTGGCAGATGCGCCAGACTTAGGAAAACGACTTCATCGGTTTCACGACATCGCATTGCGTTTCAAAAGAACTCGATTTTGCGGGAGGAAATTTCACTTTTGTTGAACTGAGCGGCGTTCACGAGGGGCGAGTAGAAACCTCCTCATTCTAGCACAAATTCTGGTACACAGACGCGCCAGACTTCGATACATTCGCTGGCAGCCCAACCACTCAAACGCTTAGTTGCGACTGGCCACGAGCTGTTCTGGCGTCTACAATTTCAAACCTGTACAAGAGAAAGGTGTGAAACGCGATAGCCTGAGCACTCAATCTGACCGCCCGCAAGGGCCACTCACGGATCTCGAGCGAAGCGAATTTTACCTGCGTGAAGGGGAACGATTGGCTCATATGGGGAGCTGGTCGCTTAGGGCCGATGGCATATTCGATTATTGGTCGCCGGAGACGTTCGTTCTCTTCGGTTTCGATCCATCGCAAGGCATTCCTACACTCCCGAAATGGCTGACCGTTCTGCATCCTGACGATCGCGATCTCTTAGCCAAAACGCTCGAGAGAATCTTTCGCGAGAGCGTTCGCGTCGACGTGACGTATCGGGTTGACCATCCTAAACAGGGAAAACGGATTATGCACAGCACGGGAGAGCCAGTCGTCGAGGACGGCAAGGTCACGCGATTGATCGGCAACACGCTGGATATTACCGAGCAGGAAAATGCAACCCGGGAACTGAAGAAGGCGTTCGGGGAAATCAGGGCACTTAAGGACGAGCTCTACAAAGAAAACATTGTCCTGCGCCACGAAATCGGAAGCACGTCGATGTTTGAAGAGGTGTTGGGCACTTCTTCGGCGTTGCAGAACGTGCTGGCGCTGGCCGCGAAAGTTGCGCCGACAGATTCAACGGTTTTGATCGCGGGCGAGACGGGGACCGGCAAGGAGTTGATCGCGCGGGCGATTCACAAGAGATCGAAACGCAGCGAGCGTTCGTTCGTTGGAGTGAATTGCGCGGCGATCCCCTCGTCGTTGATCATGTCCGAATTGTTCGGCCACGAGAAAGGAGCGTTTACGGGAGCACTTCAGCGGCGACTCGGCCGGTTTGAATTAGCCGAAGGCGGGACGCTGTTTCTCGACGAAGTTGGCGATCTCCCCCCAGAAACACAAATCGCGCTGCTGCGCGTTCTGCAGGAACGCGAATTTGAACGTGTTGGCGGAACCGAGATGCTGCGCTGCGACGTGCGGGTAATTTCCGCTACCAATCGCGATCTTCACTCCGCGATCACCGGTGGTTCGTTTCGCAGCGATCTTTTTTACCGGCTCAACGTTTTTCCAATTGAATTGCCCCCGCTGCGCGAACGCAAAGAGGACATTCCGATTCTAGTCACCTACTTCGTCAATCGTTATGCGCAGAGAGCCGGGAAGAAGATCGACAGCATTCGGAAGAAATCTCTCGACGCGCTACAAGAATATTCCTGGCCAGGCAATGTTCGAGAGTTGCAAAACGTGATCGAACGCTCGCTGATCATTGTCGATAGCAACGAGTTTTCGGTGGATGGGAACTGGCTTTCACACGAATTCCAATCGAGTCCGCGCGTAGGACCAGCCAGTAGAATATCGAGTGAGCAGGAGCAGATTGAAGCCGCTCTTACGCAAACGAAAGGCAAAGTGTCCGGCCGACAAGGAGCCGCCGCCAGGCTGGGCATGCCGCCTTCAACTCTCGAATCCAGAATTCGCTCTCTAAAAATTAACAAATTCCAGTTCAAGGGAGTTTAACGCGCGTGTCCGTCGAAGGCTCGGCGAAGGCGGGAGCTTACATCTGGCCCGAGTACTAGCGAGTAGAGCCATGAAATTGTCGTCCGTCAGTAGATGCCTGCGGCGTGTTCAGCGTCACGTTTCTGCTCAAATTCTCTATGAGCCTCGAGCGTTCGCATAACAGATCCCGCGATTGCGCGTAACTCTGAATTTTCCGTTGCCATCAAATCCCTAACCAGCGCAATCCGCTTATCTAGGTACGGAACGCGCGATCCCGTTGAGCCGAATGACAGCAAGTTCGACGAAATGCATTGTTTGACGCTGTCTTTTTCTCCCAACTCGATCAAGACCAGCGCGTGTGGATGCCAACGAAATCTCTCGCCACCAGTTTCACTCTCATCAACGGAATATAAAGACATGAAGTGCAACACGAGCGGAATTAAATCGCGATGCGCTTCAACCCACGTTTTAAAATGGTCAACCGGCAAATTCCACAGCGGCGATCCGGAATCATCAAAGCGACTGCCTCCGCGACCCAAGAGATCGACAACTCGATAACGATTCTCCTTTTCCTGTAACGCTTCCTCGAAAATCGGCCACACGAACTTCGGATAATCCTTGAGTAGTAGTCCAATAATTTCCGCGAACGTGTCACTAACAAAGAAACTGTCTTTGCCTTCAGTTGCTTCCTTAATCATTGCCTTCGTCAAAATGCGAATCCATTCTTCGGATGGATTAGCGCGAACCAGTTTCTTAACGGTATCCCTCCAATGATAGAGATCGTGGCGCATCGAAACGACTTCCGGCGTAACTGTTAGTTGCTCGAGCAAATCTTTATATACCGACCACTTCGACTCATCTGCGTAACAATGCATGAAGATAACCTCGAGTATCGCCGGTCGCGCTTGAGGAACGTTCTCGATTAATTTGGAGAGCTGAGCGTGAAACTCGTCGTCCACAAAGCGACGCGTTACTGAGCCGAAGGCAAAAGAACGTAACGAATCTGCAGGTAAGAAATTCTGCTCAACGCACTTCGCCACTCGATTAAAATCATCTACTGCAATGATCGCCGCGGTTGTGAGCGGTACAAGTAGCGACCTCAGCTCAGCGTCATTTGCAATACCATGCAATATTTCATTAAGTTCCACACGATCCTGTAATGTTGAAATCATGCCGCGCACTAACTGCGGGTTACGATCTTCTGCGCTGATTTTGCGAAGTTGACTTAAACAGCGATTAACTAGTTCTCGCGGCCGTTCTGAAAGCTCTGCCCATCGCGCACCAAAAGCCCAGGCTTGCTGCTGTGTGCCCTGTAGCAATTGAGGTAGCAAATGGAGCCAATCCGTTCCGTTTGCCGCAAGTTCGTCAGCAAGCTCCCTTGCGCGTTTGGCCGAGATATCCTCGTAATGCCCCTCATCGTTTTTTTCATGATGCCAGCCTGGATTCGAAACAATGTCCGCCAGCCGATGTTCCAAATCCTTCGGCTGAACGTAGGCTAGCCAGCGCTCAACAACTTGCCGTTGATCTTCGGGCAATTCTTCTACCAGTTCGAGTGTCCTAAGGATAGTGTCATGCGCTGCTGGCCAAAATTCGGACTGACTATTTGCGATCGATCGGAACTGTTCTTCCAGCTCCGTTACTAGCGGAGTGACGAGCAACCCACCCAAATTCTGGCCCAGCGTATCGAGCGCGACCGTGGATAGCTGATCCCCTTTTAGAATTTCATCGCGAAGCAACAGAAAGATTTCTTTCCAATAGTTCCAAATGTCCAGATAGGTTTTCGGTTGCCAGTCTCGCTCTGGAAGGCGCGTACCCCGAACCTCCGGCCCGGAACTTCTCATGAAATGATTATGCTCAAGGCCCGAGCCCAGAGCTGCGATACAAACATTCCGGACTTCAGAAAAAGTGCTTTTTAGTCCTGTCCGCAGAACCGGCAGCCGCTGAATCGCCGGCATTTTGGTGCCTGATAAGTATATATGAAACAATTGATTCAAATGCCCGCTTGCGTTGTTGCTCCACTTTTCATTTTCGCCAGCAGCCAATTTCATCAACACTTCAGCAGCTTTCGGAAACGTCCCAACCGACCAACATAATTTTTCCAGCGCCCAGATTAGGTCGCGACGTCCAACTGTGACATCACGCATCTGCGCAGGGGAAAAATCGGAATAGATACGATGCAGCGACTCCGTTGCGGCCAGCGGGTTCAGTTCCGATAACGCGCGGAAGATCTGCGAACCCACTGAGGAATTCAAAACTTCCGCGGATGAAAGAGGGCCGTTTGGGCCCACTAATCGACTACATAGTCCTGCCGCCTTTTCCGAAAAATCCAGCAGCTTTAACTGATCAGTGAATGGCCTCGTTAGGCTAGCGGCATCGATTGTCGGTAACAATCGAACAAAGTCGGAGTCGGGTGTATATTCCAGCCACTCCGCGGCCAAAGCAGCAGCAAGTGGCGCGGGCGTTACCATAATGTAGTCGCCAGCGGCCTGAATGATTCGGCTGTTTCGAAAACGGCTAGTCAGCCGATTAAAATCGTATTCAGATATCCCACCGCACAATTCCTTTCGAACAAATTGAAGTTGTTTTGCAACAGGACCGGAAACGCCGATCGCCGAAAACAAGCTAAGCGACCGAATAATATCCCGTGCCCGATCGTCTGGTGATTCGCGCCCCCACAGGAGCCTTTCCGCAAGCCGGCCTTGGCTGTTCAGCGTTTTGTAGTCGACTGCGCCTCCGGCTTGTGCTGTCAAGATTGCGATCTGTGCAAACCCCTGGGCGAAATCCGCGATGCGATTGACTTCCGCGTCTTCGAGATGCGCCAACTCCGGCACAGATTTCAGAATTTTCGGAACGACATCACGCAATTTTTCTGGCGCTAGAGGGACGTGCAAAAACTCAGTCCGTAACTCTTCGGCCTCGTAATCCAAGGTGAGCAAACTCAGCCGGCTCGTCGATCGAGTGACCACCGAACTTAGTCGCTGGTGCCATTCCCGGGAGCAATTATCGACAACAATGATTCCAGACAGGCCAAAAAGACAAATTTGGTCGATCCAACCAAAAACATCTTCGCCGTAAAATTGCACGTCTGTGTAGGCAACAGATGATGCAAGTGTAGTGCGAACGTTATCATCGCCGATCGTTTTGCAGTTAAAGACCTCAAAGCCGAGACGGGTCTTGCCTAAACCCGACGGTCCGCTGATCCGCGCAACGCGACGCGGCTCTCTTAACCAATCGCGAAGGTTTTCAATCTGATCTGACAGAAATTTATTCCATTGGAACCGGTAACGAAAAATTGGATCCTCCGCCCACATCGCGAGAGTTCTGAGGCCAACTGGCTGGAACTGCATTGTTCTTTGACAAACATAGGCGAAGGCAGCCGCATGCGTGTTGACCCACGCGGCAATGCGATTTGCATCAAGAAATTCGATGAAGTCCTTTTCGGGTTCGGGTCGTCCGGCGTCAGCCGACGCCTTGCGAGCAGCTGCGATCCTCTCGTCGACCTTTACGCAAGGATGACTGCTGAAAAACACGTATGCCCCGCCTTTTCCTAACACTTCGGCGACTTTGTCTTTGAGCCGGATATCGCCGACCTTATCGCTTTGCAGCATTTCCGCCCGACACTGCGCGTCCGTTAAGGGCTGCGCCTTACATTGGTAGTAAGTCAGCGACCGCGGAATGTATTCGCAATCTTCAACTGGGGCTTCCCATCGTCCGTCCCGCCCACCATCCGGCACATTGATTTGAAACGGCACGAAAATGCCGTGCTTTCCGAGCAATCTGTTTCTCGCTTCCCCTCGCAACAGTAGGTCAAGCAGACGCACCAAGTCGTCCGCCCCCAGTCTTTTGATATCGTCGGGCTCGATTGTGTTGAGCTGATCCATTGCAATAAATCCTTCCGCTCAAACTTACCGTTGGAATTGCTCGCTCTCAATTTTTCAATGGCGTTGATCAGCGCGCGCTGCTGAGATTTTTTCGCGGATACCGCCAACTCGTGGACATCCGCATTCGCTTTTTTCTACAGCGTCTTCCAAGGCCACGCGCCCGATACAGATCTCGATAATGTCCGCAATCGTGTCGTTGGAATTCTCTTCGGCCTCGTCGTCACCGCATTCGTCTTCCACTACATCTGGCCGGAGCGCTCGGCTGATCGAATCAAAATCCTAACCTGGCTAGCTAACTGCAGCCTGCCATGAACGCCGCTACGATCTCAGCTGTCGCTGTCCTGGCTGCCTTGCTAGTGGGACTTCTTAAGTGTTGATGAACTCCTATTTTTGTGACGCAGCTTCTTTCGCGCACTGCCAGAATTTTTCAGCGGCCGCGCTGAGTCGGCCTTTTGTCCCGACGATGCCGACCGAGATCGGTTTCGGCTCAGGAGTAACGTGCAAAAATTTCAGGCGGTTTCCAAAACTGTAACCAAAGTCCGTGGCAATGGCGACGCCGGTTCCCGCTTCGACGGCCGACATAACGGCGGAAAAACTGTCGTGCTCCTCCACCACCCGCGGTTTCTGTTTCACCTTCGAAAAAATGATCGAGAGATAATCATAGTAATTCGGATAATCTTCGCGGGTGAGGCCAATCAACGGTTCGGCCGCAACCTCGGCAATCGGAATGGCGCGGCGTCGGGCAAACGGATGCTGCGGAGCGACCGCCACGCAAACGCGTTCGTGAAACAACTCCTCATAGCGCACGTCGTGCAACGCACTAGCCTTCAGGGGAGGAACGATTAATCCGACTTGAAGCCGGCCATCGCGTATCCCATTGAGAATGGCGTTGTTGCTCCAATCGTGCAATTTGACGTGGACGTTTGGCGTCGCGCGCTGAAATGCCCGTAAGATTTTCGGCAGAATTTCGGCGGTTGGCGTCGGTGAGTAGCCGATGTGGAGTTCGGTGGGCTCTGCGCTTGCAACGGCGCGCGCTTTCGTGACGGCATCGTCCGCGTTTTGCAACAACGCGCGCGCATTGTCGAGGAACGCCCGACCCGCATCGGTCAACCGAACTGACTTGGCCGTGCGTTCGAGCAAGGAAAATCCAATTTCGTCTTCGAGATCGCGGATTTGCCGGCTTAGCGCTGGCTGCGAGACATGCAGCTTCAACGCCGCGCGCGAGACGTTTTCCATCTCGGCCACCGCAACGAAGTAGCGCAAGTGCCTCAGTTCCACGGCCCGCTCAGGGTATGCCTGTTAGTTATGCTGAGGCAAGAAACATAGTCTTTCTCAAGAGCGCGGTGCGCGGCCGATCTTTGTTCACAGAAAAGAAAGGAACATATGAGCGGAACCATCAAAGCAATTGAGCGTCACATGACGCCGCCAAGTAAACGCGAAGCCGTTGAGTCTCACGCTCCGAAACTCGTCGGAGAATGGCAACAACGCGGCCCGGAAACATTCTCTGGATATGCGCTGAGAAAATTGCGCTTGGCCTTCGCGCCTTCGCCATCAACCAAACTCGCAACAGTTAACGGGTAAACAGTTATGAGCAGAACAATCGAAGCAATTATCAAACACACAGGCGCAGCGTCCGGGAAAAAATCGGCCAGCGCGACATCGCAAACCATGAAAGCAATTCGAATTCACAACTACGGCGGACCGGAAGTCTTGCAGTACCGAAGACGCGCCGCGTCCGGAGCCACAAGCGGGTGAAATTCTCGTCCGCGTTCACGCGGCAGGAGTGAACCCGATCGATTGGAAAGTTCGTGAAGGCCACATGAAAGACTTTTGGCCTCATAAATTCCCGCTCATTCTCGGATGGGACTTGTCCGGAGTAGTCGAGGAACTCGGTGCGAATCCGGCAGCTGCCGGACGATTCAAAGTCGGCGACGAGGTTTACAGCATTCCCGATCCGACACGCAACGGCGCGTACGCTGATTATATCGTCGTTCGCGAATCAGAACTCGCGCTCAAACCGAACTCGCTTCATCACATCCGCGCGGCGGCGGTGCCGTTGGCTGCATTAACCGCGTGGCAATCGTTGTTCGACACCGCGCAATTGCAGCCAGGCCAGCGGGTGTTGATTCATGCCGGCAGCGGCGGAGTTGGTCATTTCGCTGTGCAACTCGCAAAATGGAAAGGCGCGTACGTTTTCGCGACGGCTTCTACTAAAAATCAGGACTTGCTGCGAAAGCTCGGCGTGGACGAGCCGATCGATTACACGCAGCAGCGATTCGAAGACGTCGCGCGCAACATCGACATTGTGCTCGACACCATAGGCGGCGAAACGCAGGAACGCTCCTGGTCAGTTTTGAAAAAGGGAGGAAATCTCGTTTCGTTAGTCCAGCCGCCCTCCGAGGAAAAAGCGAAAGCGCTCGGCGTCCGCGCCGCATTTGTGGCTGGCCACCCGAGCGGTGCTCAACTGGCCGAGATCGCGAAGCTAATTGATTCAGGCGAATTGAAGCCGGTAATCGATCGCATTCTTCCGCTGAGCGAAGTGCGGCGCGCGCACGAGCTCAGTCAATCCGGCCACACTCACGGAAAAATCGTTCTGCGGGTCAGCAATGGAGACGGAACCTTCGAAAGGAAACAGTCATGATGAAAACAAAATACGAAGCGAGACTGCCAGCCCGGTCCGCCAGTTGGACGGACTCGTCCTGTGGCGAGCTCGGACCCGAGTGGGACTTCTCGCTGTGGTTTGCGCTACTCAGTCCGCTGATCGGAATCTTGTTAGGCATCCTCGGAGTATTCCTTCTTTATCACTGAAAGCGGACACAACGATGAAAACGGCAAATCTCAAAGAAACCAGCGCGGCAAAGCCACGGAAATGGTTTCAGTTCCGCGATCACAGGTCGCGTCTACATCTTCGTGAATTCGCGAAGAATTCGCGAATTTTTGTCGCGTTTGCGCCCGGCGCAAATCGAGCTCCACAATTTTTCTTCCCTCGTAAATCAGCGTTTCGGAACTTTGCTGGCATTCGATATGCAAATGCCGCAGCCAATGAAAGGAATCTCAACCCATGAAACCGATACCTGGAACATTGCAAGAAGGAGGAGCCCCATTCCACACGACGCATTGGACGCTCGTGATGCGCGCTCGGGAAACTCAGTCGGACACATCGTCGCAGAAGGCGCTTTCGAATTTCTGCGAAGCCTACTGGCCGCCGCTTTACGCGTTTTTGCGCCATCGCGGACACGCGTCACCTGAGGCGCAGGATCTTGTTCAAGGTTTTTTTGCTCATCTGCTCGAGCAAGACACATTAAGCCGCGCCGATCAGGAGAAGGGTCGTCTTCGCACGTTTTTGTTAGGCTCGATGCAGAATTTTCTGTGCAACGAGTACGATCGCGCTCGGGCGCTGAAAAGAGGCGGTGGTCATCAAATTATTTCGATCGATGAACATCTGCCCGAAACGGAAGCGGCAATGATGGACACCGCTCATCTGAGCGATTCGCGCTCTTATGATCTGGCCTGGGCGTCAACAATCGTGAAACGCGCCTGGCAACAGTTGCAAGATGCGTTCGAGGCGGAAGGCAAAGCGGAATGGCTCGAGGTGCTGCGGCCGTTCGTTGCTGGCGGCGGCAAGACGCCGCTGAATCAAGAAGAAGCGGCCGCAAAACTTGGAGTTCCGATAGCGACTCTGCGAACCTGGCTTTCGCGTCTGCGTCAGCGCTATCGCGAAGCGCTGAGAACGGAAGTGGCGAACACGGTTTCCGACCCGGCCGAAGTCGATCAAGAGCTTCATTATCTTTATCAGATTCTGACAACATGAGCGCCGAACCTGAAATTCTTAACCGCGAATCGGCGGTCATACGTGGATCAAGGCTGTCCCTCGAACGAGGTAGAACGGACCCACTCTTCCGTAGCAGTTTAAAATCTAGCAGAAGCACAGCGGGGATTGCATCGGCTCTAAACGACAATGGGCGGGTGCAAGCACCTTCCGGAAACCACTCGAACGGTACCGGTGTGATTGAAAACGGCATCGACCTGATGCGCGGTTCGGAATTAAATAGAGCGCTCGCATTTACGGGTATGGAACCTGAACCAGGCGTTGGAACATGCTCGATCTGCGGACGACCGCTCACGCAAGTAGGTCCAAAAGGCGAATGCCTTCGTTGTCTCGCCGATCTAGGTTTTCTGAGCGGCAGTCAAGAACCAGGACGATTCGAAACACCCCGGCGATTGACGCCTGGACCACTGAAGTACGATCACTTTGAGGTCGAAGTCGGAGTGGACGGTTTTCCGATTGAGCTCGGCTCAGGAGCAATCGCGATTACTTATCGTGCACGCGACACGGTTTTGAATTCCGTCGTCGCTCTGAAAGTCATAGACCGAAAAGTCGCGAAGATGGCTGGAGTCCGATCGCGTTTCCTGCGCGAAGCGCGCGCGGCCGCGCAAATCCGTCATCCGAATGTCGCGCGCGTCAGTCATTACGGCGAGCAGGACGGTGAGTGTTTCTATGTCATGGAGCTGGTCGAAGGCGAAACGCTCGAAGCGCGGATTCGCCGCGATGGGCCCATGCCCCTCGCGCTGGCGCTCGAAATAATCGAACAAACGGCGCGCGCGTTGGCCGCCGCCGAAAAGTGCGGCGTTGTGCATCGCGACATCAAGCCATCGAATATCATGCTGGAGTCGGATCCAGGCGGCGGCGCGCCCATTGTTAAAGTGATTGATTACGGCATCGCTAAAATCCTCAACCCGGAAGCAGAACGCGGTGCCGAGCAAACTCAAACGGGATTCATTGGAACCCCAGCCTTCGCCAGTCCCGAGCAGTTCGCTCCTTCCGAACAGATGAAAATCGATACGCGCTCGGACATTTATTCGTTAGGCGCGACCTTTTGGTATTTGCTTTCCGGTCGTGTGCCATTTATTGGGCGCACGCTCCGAGAAGTTGCGTCAAAACAGGCCGAGGAACTCCCGCTCGAGCAACTGAAGAATACTCACGTCCCAGCGCGTGTCATCGCGCTGTTGCAGTCAATGTTGGCTGTCGATCCAGCGAAGCGCCCGCAAACAGCGCGCGAACTGCTATCGGCTATCCACCGCTGCTACACAAGGTTCAGCGCGGAAGCGCGTTTACGCCGAAGGCGATTTATCATAGTCGCTGCCGGAGCGATTCTAGTTCTCGGTGCGGTCGCATTCGGAACTTGGCTGTATCAGCGCGTGCAATCTTCCGCTGAGATCGAACGATCGATCGCGGTTTTGCCATTCGAAAATCTTAGTGCGAATGGCGAGGACACCTATTTCACGGTGGGAATGCAGGATGAGATAACGGGTGATCTGGCAAAGCTTGCCGGAATGAAAGTAGTCGGGAGTCAGAGCACGCGTTCGTACCCGCCGGGTAAGGAGCGCAACCTTCACGCAATCGGTCGGGATCTTGGAGTGCGGCACCTGCTCGAGGGAACCGTTTCGCGCGACCATGATCAAATGCGCGTTGCGCTCCACCTTGTCGATCTTCGCGAAAGCGGCCGCCCCTGGACCGAAACATATGAACGTCCGATGAAAGGCGTGTTCGAGCTCCAAAGCGAAATCACGCAAGCTGTCGCCGCGCGATTAAAAGCCCGTCTCTCGCCTAACGAGACCGTTGCGCTTAACGCGCCGCCGACCACCGATTTGCGCGCCTATGATCTCTACCTTCGCGCTCAGGCTATCAGCCCGCTGGTAAAAGACACCGTCGAATGGGCGTCGATACTGGAACAAAGGATTTCTCTTCTGAATGAGGCGGTAGATCGCGACCCAAAATTCGTGCTCGCTTACTGTGCGTTAGCAAAGGCTTACGACAGCCTCTACCAAGCCAAAGACATCACGCCGGTGGAAAAGCGAGACGTCGATTACCGCGCACTGGCTGCAGTCGCCCTGGAGAAAGCGCGACGCGTGGCGCCCGACTTTGGCCCGGTGCACCTCGCTTTGGCTGACCATTTCGTCCTGGCCCACAATGATGTCGAGCAAGGCCGTCTCGAAATAGATCTTGCGCGTCAGACGATGCCAAATAGCGCTGCACTCGAGACGACTGCCGGAACGATCGCGCGCCGTCAAGGTCGTTGGGATGATGCTTTGCGCTTCTTCGAGAGGGCTGTTGCGCTTGAGCCACGCGCTGCAGAGAATCTTTTTACTCTCGCGAATACGTATCGTCTAATGCGCCGATACGACGACTACGACAGTCGTATGGCGCGATTAGTCGGAATATTGCCGCCAAATCTCTCAGCAACGTACCGAGTCTTTCGCGCCTTTGGCCCACTGGAGAGTGAAGGGGACCTCGGTCCACTGCGTGCAGCTATCGCAAACGTTACACCCGAGGAAGACGCGAGCGGAGCGGTCAGAGATTTGCACAATCTGATTCTTGCACTTTGGAATCATGATCCCGATTCTGTATCGCGAATTTCCGCTCGCGCTGCCGAGACCACGTTTGTTTTCAACGGCGTAAAATATCCCAAAAGCTGGTACGAGGGTCTGGCGGCGCGAATGCGTGGCGACAAGAAAGGCGCGCAGGCCGCCTTTGCCGCCGCTCGTCTCGAAGTTGAAAAAGCTGTATTGGCCGATGCGTCTGATGGCCGTGCCTTGAGTTTGCTCGCGATGATCGACGCCGGTCTTGGACGGCAAAAACAGGCTGTTCAGGAAGCCGAGCACGCTTGCGATTTGGTAACTTTCGAAAGTTTGGCCGTGAGCGCGCCGATCGTGCGTTGCAATTTGGCCGTCGTCTATGCGTGGAACGGTCAACTCGATCTTGCGATCTCCGCGCTTGACCAATTAACGAACAGGCCCGCTGGTACCAATTTGCCGGCGCAGCCAACTTACGGTGATTTTCGGCGAAACCCATTATGGGACCCACTGCGAAATGATCCGCGCTTTGCGGCGCTAGTCCAGCGCCTTGCACCAACCGCATCTCACTGAAGAGAATTATCCAGCCGCGTTCTTCGCAGTCGGAGAACCTTCTGGCCACAATCCGACAACAATAAGAGCGACGATGATTCCTACAGAAACCTCAATGAATCGATGCAGGGCGATAATTCAGGCAGGATTTGAACGCGGAATCAAAACGATGATCGCCAGCTTAACGCTGGCATAGCGATAAGCGGTCTTCTCCAAACAAAAGCCATACGAAAGCAAGCCGATCAGAATGATGGCGACCATGAATGCGACAAGATTCGCGCCGAAATAATTTCGCCCATGAAAAGTGGGGCAACGATTTTTATCGTAAGGCCTTGAGGCATCGGCGATAATCGATCCCGTCCGGGATCCGATCCGCAGCGATTTCGGTTTCCAGCAACTTCTCGCCGGCAAAGAGCTGGTTGGGCCCAACAAATAAGCGAAATCTTTTCAGCTTTGGTACTTGAAAGACAACGCCACGCGCGCGCGGTACGCTCGGACCTTTCCATTTTCAATTGCCATGTCCAGTTTCACGACCTCGGCTATCCGCAGATCGCGCAGCGTCCCGGCGGCGGTCTCAACTGCTTTCCTTCCTGCCTCTGCCCAAGATTTCGTGCTTGTGCCAACAACCTCCACGACCTTGTAAACTGAGTCCTTATCTTTTTTGGCCATAATTTCGTCCTTTCTCTGCGGTTGATACCTAACTAAATAGCAGCGTTCACACGCCCATTTTAATACGACTCTCCTTGATTGCCGGCGTCGAGACTGATCGGCAATGCGCCTAAAAGCCAGGCCCATGAACGCTCAGATTTGCTGAAATATCGTTCTTCGAATGCTTGAGATAAACAGTATGAAGATAAATTTCTGGTTTGCCGCGCTCAGTCCGTTCCTTAGCGCAGTAGTCGCATTCGCGACTGCAGCCGCCATGATGCGGGGATCCCGGATTAATTCCAGCAACCGAGGTGGGGCAAGCATTTGGGACGTTTGCTGACCTACGCCATGAAAACTTTGCAAGCCGAGCTGAGAGCGATTCCGCAGTTCGATTCCGGGCGGTGGAAGATGCGTTTGGAGCGCGTTCCGAGCTCCACCGATAAGCAATTTACCGGACTTGTAGTTTCGAGCATCGCTATTGGATTCACAATGCTCAGTCCACTGGTTTGCCTAATCACGGTGTTCCTCCGGGCGCGGGTTGTCGGCTGATGACAGCTCCGCATCGCACGGATCGCCCGAGCTGCGCTCAAGGCCGTCCCGAAAGAAATTTTACGTCCAGTGAAATGTCGATCGCCGAAAGCTTGAGAAAGGAATGACAACTATGAAATCGACAACTGTAATTGACTATATCGTTCAGCGAATTGCGGATGAGGGCGTCGAACACTGTTTCGGCGTACCGGGTGACTACGCGTTTCCAGTCGGTGATGCAGTCGATAGCAATCCAAACATCAAGTGGATCGGCTGCTCGAATGAATTGAATGCCGCCTATGCTGCCGATGGCTACGCGCGCGCTCGGGGCGCGGCGATGCTGTCGACGACTTATGCGGTCGGCGAGCTGTCAGCAATTAACGGCGTCATGGGCGCGAAAGCCGAGCGCTCACTTGTTTACCACGTCGTGGGCATGCCGTCGTATCAGAACCAGCGCTTGCGTAAGGTAATGCATCACACTTTTGGAGACGGCGATTTCGGGAACTTTATCGGAATTTCCGCTCAAGCGGCTTGCTGTCACGCCGTGATTAATCCCGATAACTGCATGCTTGAAATGGAACGCGTGATCGCAGAGGCGCGTCGTAACAATCAACCTGCCTATATCGTCGTTCCAGGGGACTATGCACTTGCGCCAATCACACCGGTCGATGTTCGGCCTGTGACGCTGAAATCAACTGAAGCGTCTCTACAAAAAGCGGTGGCTGCCATCACTGAACGGCTAAAGAGCGCGAAGTCGGTTGTGGCATTGCCAGCGTTCACGATCACGCGGCTCGGCTTACAGAAGGAAGCCCGGCAGGCAATAGAGGCGCTCGGGTGTCCATTTGCCACCACGGCGATGGAAAAGTGCGTCATTGACGAAAGCCATCCGCAATTTGCCGGGATGTATGCGGGAGTGCTATCCCCTGACGACACGCGGGAGATCGTCGAGGGCGCCGAAGTCGTAATTGATCTCGGAGGGATCAGCCTTAACGACGAAAACACCACTGGTTTTACTGCGCGACTTGATCCCGCGCGGTTCATCTCGATCGGACTAAATGATGTTCGTATCGGAGGACAAGTATTTGGAAATGTGCGCCTAGCTGACACCCTCGCGGCGCTCGCAGAACTGAAATCGCCTGCGGCTCCGTACAAGCGAACACCGGAGGACAATCCGACGATAAATGGAAAACCGTCGGACAAGATTACGATGCACGCGCTCTACCCGCGCTACGCGAAGTTTATTCGATCAGGGGACAACGTTGTGCTGGAAAGCGGAAGTTCGAGCTTCGGAGTTTCGTCGATGCCGCTCGCCGATGATGTGCAGGTGCACATCCAAATGTTATGGGGCTCGATTGGATGGGCCACGGGAGCGGCCTTCGGAATAGCGCTCGCCGATCTCAAACGGAAAACAATTCTCATAACTGGCGAAGGTTCTCACCAATTGACTGCGAACGAGATTGGAAATATGGGCCGCTTCGGCGCCAATCCGATCATCCTCTGTCTCAACAACGATGGCTATATGGTGGAGCGCGCACTGGAACCAAATCCGGACTGGTCTTACAACGATCTGGCAAAATGGCGTTATACAGAATTGCCGCACGCGCTGGGATGCACCGATTGGTTCACCGCGCGCGTCGAGACGGTGGGCGAGCTCGATGCCGCACTAAAAGCAGCCCGCGAAAGTAAATCGGGCGCATACATCGAAGTCATCGGTGGACGAATGGATATGCCGAAAGGGCTCGCCTTCGCGCACACTCGCTTGAAGGAAATGTACGGAGATACGCCTTAACAAAACCATGGAGACCCATGGACCTTTAGTTTCGACCATCGCAGTTGGGTTCACGATGCTCAGCCCATTGGTCTGCCTGATCGCGGCGTATCTCTGGGCATGGGTTGTTGTCTGAAGAAGTTTTGTACGGAGATATGCTCTAAAGCGATGGACAGTTGACAACAGTTTGTCACAATCGTGCTCGGCTCTATGACACTGCCGAACCAATCGACGAAGTCGTGGCGCAGTGTGAACCACCTGGCGCCGTGCATTTTGGCCATTTCTTTGCTCTCGGTGGCGATTGCCGAAGCGGACCAGAACTTCGCGGGCTTTAGTCACATTGATACTACCGGTGAGCCGCCGGAAGCGACGCAGGCTGCACCCGACTGGGGACCCGTCCAAACGGACAAGGCCTCCGTCGCCAATCTTTCCCCCGTTCTTTTACCCTTCTTTAATAACGGACCTGTATTCGGACTGCCCGGGACAGTTGTCGGCGACTTTTGGCAAAATACGCAACTGACCGGTGACTGGGGCGGCTTTCGAACAAGCCTGGCGGAGCATGGCATTTTCTTTGATCTATACTCAACGAGCTCCTACCAGGATGTGGCCTCCGGCGGTCTCAAAACCGGCAGTTCTTTCGTCGAGAATATTCAGCTCTCTATTAACATCGACACGGGACGCGCAGGGCTCTGGCCGGGCGGTCTTTTCCACTTTACCGTCGGGTCCCGATTTGGGGACTCGGCGAAAAATACTTTTACGGTGGGTTCCTCGGTACCGCAGAACACCGGACTCGCTTTCCCAGGACCTTTTCTCGACAGCGACATTTATCCGACGGAATACTTTCTGGTTCAGGCGCTGACACCGAAATTCAGTCTCTTGTTAGGCAAGCTGACGATCGTCAACATCGCCGACCAAACGCTCTTCGGCGACAGCGCGAAATACTATTTTGCGAACCTGAACTTCAACAAGAACCCGATCGCGCTTACTTTCTATAATACGCATACGATTGCGGCGGCTGGAGTGTGGACGCCAACCAAATGGTTAACCATCGCTGGAGGAGTGTTTGATCCAAACACGCAGGCAAACAACTTCGTCGCTCACGCCTTTGACAAGGTAAACCTCTATACCGCGTGGATATTTTCGTACACGGTAGGCGGTCTGCCGGGCCAGTTTATGCCGCAGTACAATTGGACCAACAAGCCAAAGATCGACCTGGAGTCACCTTTCGGCTCATTATCCTTGGCGCAGATTCCAAGCGCGATTGGCGTCCTGCTGGGCAGTCCTTCGAATGGGAACCTCCCGATTAATCACAAGCCAACTACCTGGGGCACGATCGAGAACATTTCGCAGTACCTCTACGTCAGGGATGATCAAGCCGCGATTGCCGAAAAACTGAAAAGTGGGCAGCCGCTTAACGGAGTTGGAATATTCGCAAGGTTCGGGTACTCGCCGCCGGAAGCCAGTACAGTCATTGTCCATGGCAGCGTGGCGGTGTTTGCGCACGGTCTCTGGGAGGCGAGGAAGTATGACAGCTTTGGCGCTGGCTATTACTACAACGCGATCAGCAATGACTTAAAGAACAGTATCAAGCGACTGACGTTCAACACGGCTTCACTCAATGACGAAATGGGAATGGAAATTTTCTACGATTTCGCCATTACTCCTGCGATCCGGTTGATTCCAAGCTATCAACACATCTGGGATCCGATTGCCGCTCAGGTGTCCAAACATGAAAATGGGGCGGATGTATTTCTTACCCGCCTGACCGTGGCCTTTTGACGAGCCGAATTGCCTTTAGTCGTGCAATCGCCGCTCCGAACAGTATCGGAGCTCTAAACGCGACGCGCACCCAAGCAAATACAATTTTGTCTTGATGTTTTGTTTACAAATTTCGCATTCTGCGTTTCCTGTCGGGAGGAGAACGTTATGCCCCAGGTTTCCTTCGCGCGTGATATCAGGCCATTGTTTCGCGATGTCGATATTTCGCACATGGAGGTGCACGGCATAAAGTTGGACGATTACACCTTCATGTCCGATCCGGACAATGCTAACAAAGTGCTCGAAACACTTTCGCCGCACGAAGGCGACCCGCCTTCCATGCCACCCGGAGGGCCCTATTGGACAGCGAACCAGCTCGCGTTGTTCGCCCAGTGGCAGAACGAGGGCTACCAGCCTTAAGCCTCGATCTCGGGCAGCGGAGGGGCTTCGTCTCGAAAGAGCCAAAGCGGTTCCGAAAGAAATTTCACGTTTTGTGAAATGTCGATCTTCGAACGCTTGAGAAAGAGAAAAGAAAATCAACACTTCAGATGATCAAAACCATTACAAACACTCAAACCGTCGAACGCATAAACTCACACACCGACAGACGCAATCAGCCCGGCTCCTTTGATCCGGTCGGCTTTACCGTCGTGCCTCCGCGAAGGTTCGAGGACTTACGCGGCGGCGACGTATTCCGCGCCCCAAGCCGCACACTGACGGATGCGCATGCCTCCGCTTTCCAAACGGTTTCGGCTGACAACCACCCGATCCACTACGATGTCGAGTACGCGCGCCGACACGGGCATACTGCTCCTGTGGTGCATGGGTTGCAAGTTTTCGCCTTTACTGCTCCTGGTGCCACCCTCTTTCCGCAATACATCGGCGACGTGTTTCTTACGTTTACGAGCGCCTCGTGTAGGTTCCTGAAAGAAGTGCATGCGGGGGACACGCTGTATCCCCAACTCGAAATCACTAAGCTGACAACGCAGGGAGACACGGGCATCGTAACCACGCGGGCGACGGTGCATAACCAACGAGGTGAGCTCGTGCTCGACGGCGAGCACACGTCCTCGCTGAAAGCTGCGTCCGCGGACGAAAAGTAACCAGTCCATTGACGAGTAGAGTCCTCTAGTCCAGAGGCAGCGGTCCAGCTTCTCCTAATTTAGTTCAACGTTTCGAAAAAGAAATTTCACGTTCTGTGAAATGTCGATCTTCGAACGCTTGAGAATAATGGCATGAAGACAAATCAGACCGCGAAAGACTCAGGCTGGAACGTTTCATTCTGGTTCGCCGTCTCGAGTCCGTTGCTCGGTGTTCTCGTCGGCCTTCTCGCCCTGATGATCTTTTACCGCTGAACGAATAAGCCATGAGCCTTACATCGATCGTTTTCATTTTGATCATCCTCCTGTTCCGTTTCGATTCGACTGGGTCCGCCATGATCCGCCGACAAAACCGGGATTCGGCCAAGAGATTTCAAATTTTCTGAAATGTCGGGCCTCGGAAGCTTGAGAAAGGAATGAACAAGCCAAAAACAACATGAACGCTGTCGAAGATTACACATCCGCCAAGATCCAGAAGGATCTGGCAGCCGGAATCCTAAAACAGGCCACTCAGGACTTGCGACGGTTCCGTAAGTCCACCAGCGGAGTTGAGCGGGAACTTTATTTCGATGCTTATCACTGGTTCAGGTCGAACGATTATACCTGGCCGTTTTCATTCCTGAACGTTTGCCAACTATTGAATCTCGCGCCGGAAAGCCTTCGTCACGAGCTTTTGACCGATGCGTCACTTGGTTTGTTTAGCTACTTGGCCCGGCGGGGCGGACGCGCTGCGCGTTCGTTTCAAATTTTCCTCAATCCCATTTTCACAACAAGTCGCAACGCAATCGCGGTCGATCCTGTTCCTTTAACTCACGCGCCCCATTAAACATGAAAAAGTATCACCTCAGTTTTATTCAAAAGTTGCGTCGAATTTTGCGGTCAGTTGTTAGGGAGTCCAACAACAGACACGATCCTCTGCTCATCAACAGTCTGGCCGCATTCAATTTCCGTCCGCCACTCACCCTCGAGTTTCCCAGCGAGCAACTCGCACGGCTAAGCGGCTTTTCACGATGAACGTCACTACCATCGTTCTTATCAATGGCCTTTGGATCAGTGCACTCAGTTGGGAGCTCTGGGTCCAACATTACACTGATAAAGGTTATCGCGTCATTGCCGCGAATTGGCCCGGAATGAACGGCGATATCGATCAACTTCGCCGTGATCCGAGCAGATTCGCGACGCTGGGGCTGACAGAAGTTGTCGATCATTACGAGCAAATCATTCGTGAGCTGGAGACTCCGCCGGTCATCATCGGACACGGGTTTGGCGGTCTGGTAACGCAGATTCTTCTCGATCGCGGATGGGGTGCAGCTGGCGTCGCAATCGCTTCGGCGCCGCCCAAAGGTGTTTTTCGATCGGTGTTCCGGAATTTGAAGCTTGCACTGAAAGGCAGGTCACTAACTCCGCAGCAATTTCATTACGACTTTGCCAATACGCTCGCCGAAGCCCCGTCGATCGCAGCCTTCGAGCGTTACGTCGTTCCGGCTCCGAATCGTATTTTGCGGCAAGTTGCGCTTGCGAACTTTAGTCCGGACGCTCCAAGCACCGTCAGATTTCATAACGACTCTCGCGCGCCACTGCTCCTGGTCGCCGGCGGCAAAGATCGCGTGGTGTCGCCCTCAGTCGTCAAAGCGAATTTCGACAGTTATCGAGAATCGAAAGCCGAAACCGATTACAAAGAATTCCCCGAGCAAACGCATTTCACGCTTGTCCACGACGCTTTGCAAACGGTCGCGGACTACGTGCTCGGTTGGGCGCTCATCCGCGTCAACGGATCAAAGCTAACTGCAGTTCCAAACAAGACCGACACCTGGTCGGTTCAACTCTCAGCCTAACGAAAAGGAAACCTAATATGCCAACTACAACCACCGCACCTACTGCTACAAAAACTACTGCGTCACCAGCAACGGCAAAGGGCGCCAAGCCGCCAAAACCATTGCCTGCGCCCAACAGCGACTTCTACTATCTTTACGAGACGTTGCCCGCAGAGGAATTCGCGATCGTTAAGCGCGTGCGCGAATTCGTCGAAACCAAGGTCGCGCCCGTTATCACTGACTACTGGGTGAGAGATGAATTTCCGTTCGATCTACTCCCGGCGGTGAAGGAACTGGGCATCGGTGGCGTTGCCATGAAGGGTTATGGCTGCGCCGGCGGAAGCCTCGCGCTCTTGGGCTTTATCCAAATGGAGGTCGCGCGGGTTGACCCATCTTTCTCCACCTTTCTGGGTGTGCACATTGGCCTCGCTATGGGCTCTATATATATAGATGGGTCGGAGGAGCAGAAGCAGAAGTGGCTACCGCCGATGGCGCGGTTTGAAAAGATCGGCTGCTTCGGACTGACTGAGCCGCTGGTAGGTTCCGGCGCGTCGGGTGGTTTACTAACCACCGCGAAGCGGGACGGCGATTCTTGGATTCTTAACGGCGAGAAGCGCTGGATCGGCAACGCGCCTTGGTGCGACATCTCGATCATCTGGGCGCGCGATGTCGACGATCACCAGGTCAAAGGTTTCATCGTCGAAAACAAAACGACGCCGGGCTTCAGTGTCGACAAGATTGAAAACAAAGTCGCGCTTAAGGTCGTGCAGAACGGTCACATCACGTTGAAGGGCGTGCGCGTGCCGGAAGCAAACCGCCTTCAGGGTGGTAACTCTTTCAAGGACACCGCGAAGGTGCTGAAAGTGACCCGCTACGCCGTTGGCTGGATGGCGACAGGATGCGCGATGGGCGCGTACGAGGCTGCGCTTAGGTATTCCCAGGAGCGTCTGCAGTTCGGAAGACCGATAGGCTCGTTCCAACTCATTCAAGACCTTCTGGCTCGGATGATCGAAAACATCACCGCTTCACAGTGCCTTCTCGCGCGCCAGGCGCAATTGTTTGCCGAAGGCAAGCTGAGCGACGCTCATGCCGCGTTATCAAAGGCGTTCTGCACATCCAAGTGTCGTGAGACAGTGGCGTGGGCCAGAGAAATTCTCGGCGGCAACGGCATCGTTGCCGACTACAAGGTCGCTCGCTTTTTCAACGACTGCGAAGCGCTCTACACCTACGAGGGCACCTTCCAAATGCAAAACCTGATCGTAGGCAAAGCCGTAACAGGCTTCAGCGCTTTTCTGTAATCAAATGCCTAACGAATAATCTCAACTTCAAATAAGAACCATTTATGAGCACAACAACCACAGAACTAAATCTCGAAACTGTCTCGTATGCCAAGAAAGGCGCGATCGCCTATGTCACTCTCAATCGGCCGAAGGTCCTCAACGCTCTGAACAAGAGAACGTGGGAGGATCTCAAGGCCGCGTTCGAGGATGCACAGGATGACGCCGCCGTGCGCGGCGTCATCCTGACTGGAGCCGGCGATAAAGCATTCATTGCAGGCGCCGATATCAGCGAGCTCGCGCAGATCAGCGCAGTTGAAGCTGAGAAATCGAGCACGTTTGGACAAGATGTCCTCAGTCTGATCGAAAATCTCGGCAAACCCGTGATCGCAGCGGTGAACGGCTTCGCGCTCGGCGGCGGATGCGAAACCGCGATGGCATGCACGATTCGAATCGCCGCTGAGAACGCGAAGTTCGGTCAGCCGGAAGTGAAACTCGGAGTAATCCCCGGCGGCGGCGGAACACAACGTTTACCGCGGCTGGTCGGAAAAGGGCGCGCGCTCCAACTTATTCTTTCCGGAGAAATCATCACGGCGCAGGAAGCGTATCGCATCGGACTCGTTAACGAAGTCGTCCCACCCGCGGATTTGATCACGCGCGCTGAAGCGATCCTGAAGCAGATTTTCTCCAACGCGCCGATCGCAGTGAAGTACTCACTCGAAGCAGTCAACAAGGGTTTGGAAACGAGCCAGACCGAAGGCTTATCACTCGAAGCTTCGCTCTTCGGACTTTGCGCAGGAACCGAAGACAAGAAAGAAGGAACACAAGCATTCCTGCAAAAGCGCGCCGCACAATTCCAAGGTCGCTAAACAAGAAAGGAAACATTTATGGCAACTCAAAACACAAATCCAACTGACAACATTTTCTCCGGACTGAAGGTTGTCGATTTTGCGAGCTTCGTCGCTGGTCCCGGAGCGGCGGTGATTCTATCCGACTTCGGTGCCGACGTAATCAAGGTCGAACCGCCCAAGGGCGAATTGTGGAGAATCGGGAACAAGATTCCGCCGCAACCGCAATCCAAGTATCCCTACATGTGGCATCTGAACAATCGCAACAAGCGTGGGGTAGCGATTGATCTCAAATCGCCGGACGCGGCAAAAATTGTCGAGCGCCTGGCCAAATGGGCGGACGTGTTCATCGTCAACACGCCGCATCCCGCGCGCGAGAAACTCAAGCTCGACTATGACCATGTCGCGCAGTTCAATCCGCGGCTGATTTACGCGGACATCACCGGCTACGGCGACACGGGACCGGACGCGGCTCTTCCCGGATTCGATCTCACGGCCTACTGGTCGCGGACCGGTTTGCTTTCTCTCTTGCGCGATGCGGGCGCACCGCCGACCTGGCCATTCGCCGGGACCGGCGATGCTCCGTCGGGCGTGGGATTGTTTGCAGCGATTGTAACAGCGCTTTATCGGCGCGAACGCACCGGCAAAGGTTCTTCCGTTACCACTTCGCTTTTGGCCGCAGGCGTTTGGTCCGCCGGCGTCGCGATTCAAGCTGCGCTTGCGGGCGCGAAGTTCGCACCGCAGCACGACCGGAAAAATCCGGCCAACGCCGCGATGAATGTCTACAAGAGTTCCGACAACATCTGGTTCGTGATCGTCACCACACCAGACAAGTTACCGGCTCTCGCAACAGGTATCGGCCGTGCCGATCTTTTGAAGGACCCGCGATTCGCTGATCCGGCAAAGCTGGCCGCGAACATGAGCGTGCTGACTGCGATCATCGACGAGACTTTCAGTTCACAACCGATTGCGCACTGGCGCGAAGTCCTGGACAAGGCGCACATCCCTTACGGTTTGGTGCGCGATCCGCAGGACGTCATCAATGATCCGCAGCTACAGGCTAACAACATCGTTGTGCCACTCGAAGGCGCCGGAGAAAACATAAAGCTCACGGTCAGCAGTCCGATTCAGATGCACGGCGTCGCAAAAGTACCGGCAAAGCGCGCGCCCGATCTTGGCGAACACAACGACGAAGTTCTCCAGGAACTCGGCTTTGCCGCAAACCAAATCGAACAGCTACGCGCGAGCGGCGTCATCGGGAAACCGGCTGCAACTGCCGCGGTAGTATCAAAACCAGCAGCAGTGGCTGCGTAGGAGGTTAATTTATGAGTGACATCATTACCGAGCGTTCCGGACACATCTTGCGGATTCAGCTGAATCGGCCGGAGAAGAAAAACGCAATGACGGTGGCCATGTATATCACGTTGGCCAATCTGTTGAATGACGCTGCGAAAGACGATCAGATTCGCGTCGTGCTCTGGCATGGCGCGGGAGATTCGTTTAGCGCCGGCAACGACATACAGGATTTTTTAAAGAACCCGCCTGGGGCCGGTGAAAGTCCACAAGCTCGTTTGATCGAAGCGCTGATTAACTTCGACAAGCCAATCGTCGTCGCGGTGCAGGGAGTTGCGATCGGAGGTGGAACCACCATGCTAACTCATTGCGACTTCGTCTTCGCAGGCGAGACCGCAAAGTTTCGAATGCCTTTCGTCGATCTGGCTGTGGTTCCGGAGTTCGGAACGAGTTACTCGGTCCCCGCGCGAATAGGATACCTGCGCGCCGCCGAGCTAGTTCTACTAGGATTACCGTTCGATGCGAAGCGAGCCGCAGAGCTAGGTTTAGTTACTCGCGTTGTAGCCGATCAGCAGTTATTACCCACCGCTACTGGGGCCGCGCAGCAGCTGGCCGTCAAACCGCCTGCCGCACTGCAATCGTGCAAGCGGCTTATGAGATCGTCCACGCGCGAGCTACTCGAGCGCGCGGTAAAGCTCGAGAACGAGGAATTCGCTGTGCGGGTGCGCTCGGCCGAAGCTAAGGAAGCGTTCACGGCCTTCATAGAGAAACGGAAGCCGAACTTCGAACGCATCTCGGAACCAAAAGCGCGCGCGGCTTAACAAACATTTTCTGAAATGTCGATCATCGAAAACTTGAGAAAGAGGTAAGAAAATATGAGTACAACTGAAACTTTAAAAACAACAAATACAACCAGCGGCAAAGCAGCGACTGGCCGATTGTTTTATCTCGAAGCAAGCGGCGGCCGGATTCATTCAGTCAATGCCGATGGCTCGGATCTAAAAGTCATTGTCAGCGGAGCTCGAGTCCCTGATGGCGTCGTCGTCGATCTTGAAGCCGGACACATTTACTGGACCAACATGGGCGTTCCGAGCAAGAACGATGGTTCGATTGAGCGCGTCGATCTCGACGGTCAAAATCGTGTAACCATCATTGGCGAAGGCAAGACATTCACGCCGAAGCAGCTCCATCTGGAGAAGAAGAGCGGCAAGCTTTATTGGTGCGACCGCGAAGGAATGCGCGTGATGCGCGCGAACCTGGATGGTTCGAACATCGAAACTTTGGTCGACACCAGCAACGGCGACGCGCGACCGGGCACCGATCAAAGAGGTGAAAAATTGTGCGTTGGAATCACCGTTGATCCAGATCGCGGGAAATTTTATTGGACGCAAAAAGGGCCGGCGAACGCCGGCAAGGGCCGCATCTTTCGCGCAAAGATCGACATCCCGAAAGGCGAGACGCCGGCTGATCGCACTGACATAGAAGTGCTATTCGATGGTTTGCCGGAACCGATCGATCTCGAGCTCGATCTGAAGAATCGGTTCATTTATTGGACAGACCGCGGAGATCCGCCGCGCGGAAACACAGTTAACCGCGCGTCGATTGATGCCGATTTCAGCAAACATCCGACATCTGACATTTTGCTTACGCATCTAGAGGAGGGAATCGGGATCGCTCTCGATTTCAAAGGGAACCGGATGTTCCTCACCGATTTAGCCGGCTCGATCTATTCGGCCAAACTCGATGGCACCGAAAAGAAACCGCTGCTCGTCGCGCAAGGACAAATCACCGGCATCGCTTACGCAGAAATTCCGTAACTATCAACCATCAACAATTAACTATTAACTACTATGTCATACAACAAACCAATACGTCGCATCGCCATCGTTGGCACTGGAGTCATCGGCGCCAGCTGGGCCGCTGAATACCTCGCGCGCGGATTCGATGTCATCGCGACCGACCCCGCACCGAACGCGGAAGCCAATTTACGCAAATACGTTGATGAAGCCTGGAAAGACCTGACGAATATCGGACTTTCCAAGGGCGCGTCGCGCGACCGCTTAACCTTCACGACGGATCTGAAAGAGGCACTCTCCAAAGCAGACCTGGTTCAGGAAAACGGACCCGAGCGTCCCGATTTCAAGATGAAGTTGTTCGCGGACATGGATGATGCCGCTCCGATTGACTCCATCATTGCCTCGAGTTCGTCGGGAATTACGCCGAGCGTGATGCAATCAAAATCCAAGCACCCTGAGCGTATTCTCGTCGGACACCCGTTCAATCCTCCGCACATCATCCCGTTAGTGGAAGTTGTCGGCGGAACGAAGACTTCGCCGGAAGCGATTCAACAAGCGATCGCATTTTACGCGTCGATTGGGAAGAGGCCGATCCATTTGAAAAAGGAACTTCCCGGTCACGTCGGAAACCGACTGCAAGCCGCGCTCTACAAGGAGATCATGTATCTGATCCAGCACGACGTGCTGAGCGTTGAAGACGCGGACGTGGCCGTGAGCTATGGTCCGGGGCCGCGCTGGGGAGTGATGGGGCCGAGTTTGCAATGGCATCTCGGCGGTGGCGCCGGTGGGATCAAACACTTCATGGATCATCTGATGGATCCGCTGACAGCGATGATCAAAACTCTCGGCACGCCCGACATTACGCCGGAGCTGAAACAAACGATTGTCGAAGGAGTCTTGCGGGAAGCGGGGAATCGTTCACGTGGACGAGCTGGCCCAGGAAGAGAACGAGCTGATCATCGGCCTGTTGCGTTCACGCGCACAATCGGAAAACGGGACAACAAAGGAAGACCACACGCGCCGCGGCCTAAAGATCGACAATGAACTCGATCTTTAACGATCCGGGCTTTTGGCACCGGTTACAGTTCGGGTTCACGATCACCTATCACTACCTGTTTCCGCAGCTAACGATGGGGCTGGCTTGGTTTCTGGTTTACTGGAAATGGCGCGCCCTGCGGACCGGTGATGAAAAATACAATCAGGCGGTTCGGTTTTGGGCGAAGATTTTCGGACTGAATTTTGCCGTCGGGGTCGTCACCGGCATTCCGATGGAATTCCAATTCGGAACGAATTGGGCAGACTTTTCCAAGTATGCCGGCGGCGTGGTTGGCCAAACGCTGGCGATGGAAGGGATGTTCGCGTTCTTCCTGGAGAGCGCGTTTGTCGGTGCGCTGATCTGGGGCGAGAAACGACTCGGGCCGCGCGGACATTTCGCGGCTGCGATCGCGGTCGCACTCGGCAGCCGGATCTCCGGGTATTTCATTCTGGTGACGAATTCGTTCATGCAACATCCGGTCGGTTACCAGATCGAACCGAACGGTTCGTTAGGCATCGCCAGCATGAGCGCCTATCTCTTAAATCCGTGGGCGTTCGTGCAATTCGCGCATAATCAATTGGCCGCGGTCGTGACCGGCTCGTTCGTTGTCGCTGCGATCGGAGCTTTTTATGCGCTCCGAGGACTTCATCGGGTTCAGGCGAAACTTTATCTGCGCGCGGGAACGTTCGTTGGTTTGATAGCATCGCTTCTCGTTGCCTTTCCAACTGGCGACGCACAAGCCAAGATGGTTGGTCATCATCAACCGATCACGCTCGCTGCGATGGAAGGGAAATTCGAGGGCGGACAAATGGCGGGGGTCGCGCTCATTGGCCAACCGAATGTCGCAACTCAGCGCCTCGACAATCCGATCGAAGTCCCCGGCGCGCTGAGTTTTCTCGCTTACGGCCATTTCGGAAGTTTTGTCCACGGTTTGAACGATTTCCCGAAGGACCAATGGCCAGACAACCTAGAACTTCTTTACTACTCATTTCACATCATGATCACGCTCGGGACGCTGTTCATCGTCCTGATGGGGTTCGCCACATTGCAGAATTGGCGGGGCCGGCTCGAGTCCAGTCGCTTGTTGCTTTGGATTTTGATGCTCGCGTTACCCTATCCTTACATCGCGAACACCCTTGGTTGGATGACAGCCGAACTGGGACGCCAGCCGTGGTTGATCTATGGCCTGTTTCACACGCGAGATGGTTACAGCAAAGTCGTTAGCAACGGTGACGCGATCTTCACCCTGATTGGGTTCACCGGGTTATATTTTGTAATCGGTCTGCTTTTTCTCGGCCTAACCGGTCGCGAAATCGGAAAAGGTCCGAAAGAACCAGCTGTCGCCACAGTTATTTCTGAACCTGAGCGAGAGGCGGTGTTGGTATGATCGCGATTTGGTACGCGGTCGTCAGCTTCATGCTGATTGTCTACATTGTTCTGGACGGCCGGAACTTCGGCGCCGGAATGCTGCAATGGTTTGTCGCCAAGACTCCTGAAGAGCGCCGACAAGTCATCGCTGCGATCGGGCCGTTATGGACATGGCATGAGGTATGGCTCCTCGGTTTCGGCGGAACATTGATCGCGATCTTCCCGCGCGTGATGGCTTCGGCTTTTGCCGGTTACTATCTCGCCCTCTTTCTGATTTTGTGGTGTCTGATTTTGCGCGGTATCTCGCTCGAAGTCGGCGGGCACATCAATGATCGCCTTTGGCAGGGATACTGGGACTTCAATTTCGTTGTTTCGAATTTTCTTCTCGCAATCCTTTTTGGCGCGGCTGCCGGCAATGTCGCGCGTGGCGTTCCGGTTGACGCACAAGGGGATTTCTCGATGGCGTTTTTCACGAACTTCAATGTGCGTGGCCACGTGGGCCTGCTCGACTGGTACACGGTTTCGATTGCGATTCTCGCCGTCGTAATGCTGGCAGCTCATGGCGCGACGTATCTCACGCTCAAGACCGAAGGGCCGGTCCACGACCGCAGCGAAAAACTCGCGAAATATCTTTGGATCGCGGTTGTGCCGCTCAGTCTCGCAGTTTTAGTCGAATCGAGAATTGTTCGGCCGGATCTGCCTGGCCGCGCGTGGTCCAATCCATTTTGGTGGCTGGGATTGGTCGTAACGGTTGTTTCAATTATCGCGCTAGTTTCTGGCCTGGCTGGTCGCCGCGAACAGCGAGCGTTTCTCGGGTCGAATTTTCTCATCGTCGGCCTGTTGGCCACCGGAGCGGCCGCCATTTTCCCAGTGATGCTTCACTCGACGCTCGCCCCGGAGAACTCGTTGACCGCCTATGCTGTTGCATCCAGTCCGCCCACTTTGCTTCGAGCGAGTTTTTGGTGGCCGATCGGTTTCGCGCTGGCCGTGTTCTATTTCGTCTTCATCTCGCGACGCTACGCCGGAAAGGTGAGCGTCCAGCGCGACACTCAAGGTTTCTACTAAGATGCCGTCATGATTTACGTCCACTCACTAGGCCGAGCTGCCCGATATTTTCCGGAGCGGACCGCGTTTGCCGCAAACGGAACGCGCTCAACTTTCCGCGAACTGCACGCTCGCGTGGGGCGGATTGCTTCGGCATTGACGAAACATGGTTTCAAATCCGGAGATCGACTGGCCATTCTTCTTCCCAACGAGCCTGATTACATCCAGCTTGTTTATGCGTGCGCCTGGCTCGGCGTCATCGCGGTTCCATTAAACACGCGGCTTTCGGTTAAAGAAATCGACGGCATCCTCGACGATGCGAAGCCGGGCGGATTGATTCGCCATTCGTCGCTGCCGGTCCCGACCGTGCAGGTTTCATGGCAACTGGTGCTTGATCAAGAGCCGCTAGACATTCAAAGCGACTCCATCCCGGACCCAATTTACGATCCGCACGCCATCCTGGCGCTCATCTACACCAGCGGGACAACGGGCCGGCCGAAAGGCGTCGAGATCAGGCATGCAAATATTCTGGAGAACGTCTATCACACCAATTTCTGGTTCCCGCTTGAGGAAGGTGCAGTGCACTTACATGCCGCGCCGATTTTTCACATCGCGGATTTTCCGTTCATGTTCGGCGCGCCAGCTTTCGGCGCTTGTCAGGTCACTATTCCAAAGTTCAATCCGCAAACCTTCTGCGAGACCATTCAACGCGAACGGGTCACTCACACGGTGCTGGTGCCTACGATGATCAATATGCTGACGCAATCTCCGGAGCTGCAAAAGTATGACCTAACGACTCTTCGGCATTTGGGATATGGCGGATCTCCCATGGCTCCTGAACTCGTGCATCGCACGAGGCAGGTTCTGCCAAAGGTTAAACTCGTTCAGGTCTACGGGCTGAGTGAAGCCGGATTTCTCACCGGCTTGCTGGATCATGAGCACACTGAAGACAAACTCACGTCTTGCGGTCGTCCTTGCATGGGAATCGACGTGCGCGTTGTCGATCCAACAGGGAACGAAGTCGAAACTGGGCAAACTGGCGAGTTGGTCGCTCGCGGCGCGAATATCATGCGCAGTTATTGGAACAATCCGGAAGAAACTAAACTCGCGTTCCGGAACGGCTTCTTTCGCACCGGCGACATTGGATATCAAGACGCTAACGGCTACTTCTACATCCTCGACCGCCTAAAAGACATGATCGTTACTGGCGGCGAGAATGTTTATTCCGGCGAAGTCGAAGCCGTGATTTACACGCACCCGGCCGTGCGCGAAGTCGCAGTCTTCGGAATACCGGATCCAAAGTGGGGGGAAATCGTGAAAGCCTGCGTTGTTCTCAAGCCGGGGCAAACTCTTACTGCTGATGAGTTGATCGCATATTGCCGACGATCGCTCGCCAATTTCAAAGTTCCGCGCAGCATCGAGTTTTCTCAGACCGAGCTGCCAAAGAGCGGTTCCGGCAAAATACTAAAGAGGCTTCTGCGTGACGCCGCCTGGGCGCGCCAAGAACGGGCCGTCGCCTGACACTTATATATATAATGAGCACACCGGAGAGATTCCAATTTAAGAGCGATGACGGCCTTTCTATCGCCTGTGTGAAATGGGAAAACGGCCGCCACGTTCGCGGAGTGATTCAAATCGCCCACGGACTTGGTGAGCATATTGGCCGATATGCAGAGCTGGCCAAAGTTTTGGTTGAAGATGAGTTTGTGGTTTACGGAAACGATCATCGCGGTCATGGCTTGACCGCAAAGCCCTCTAATAGCTTTGGCGACTTCGGGCCAGGTGGCTTTGATCAACTCGTCGATGACATGGTTGCTCTCCGAGTCATCGCAAAGAACCAACATCCGGGCAAACCTTACATTCTGCTAGGCCACAGCATGGGTTCGTTCGCCGCACAGCAATTTGTATCTCGATCACAGCCATTCCATCGATGGCCTGGCGCTCAGCGGATCGGGCGCACTTGATGGCCTAGCTCGCCTTGCTCAATCGATTTCGCCGGGCACAGACCTGATGAAGTTGATGAACGCTGCGTTTGAGCCCGCGCGCACACCGTTTGATTGGGTTAGCCGGGACAACGCAGAAGTGGATGCCTTCATCAACGATCCGCTGTGCTTTCCGTCCCTTAAGCCCGATTCAATGCAGTCGTTTCTGGACGCATTCCCGCGCCTGGCTGATCCGCGAGAAATTCGAAAAATTCGAGACGATCTACCGGTCTACATCCTTTCGGGCGGCGACGATCCTGTCGGACAAAGATTGGAAGGCGTGCGCGTGCTGATCGATCGCTATCGCAGTGCGGGTCTCACTTCAATCGCTCAAGATTTCTACTCAGGCGGTCGGCACGAAATGCTGCACGAAATAAATCGCCGCGACGTGATCACAAATCTGCTGGTTTGGATTTCGAGCATCGTAAAAACGCGATCATGACTTCTACCACGCCCAAAAAGGTTCGTGTTCCTGATCTTGCACTGATGAAACAACGAGGTGACCGCATCGTCATGTTGACCGCTTACGATGCCACGATGGCGCGGCTGCTCGATCGAACCGGGATCGACCTGCTGCTCGTCGGTGATTCCCTCGGAAATGTGATCATGGGATTGGACACAACGATCCCAGTCACTCTGGACGTAATGATTCATCACACGCGCGCGGTCGCCCGAGGTGCAAACCGCGCGCTGGTGGTGGCCGATATGCCGTTTCTCACGTATCAGGTTTCGCCCAAGCAGGCCACGCGCAATGCGACAAGGCTCTTCCAGGAAGGCGGCGCCGCGGCAGTGAAGCTGGAAGGTGGCCGCGCTGTCGCCGATACCGTTCGAAAGCTCACCGCGGCTGGCCTGCCTGTCATGGGTCACGTCGGGCTCACTCCTCAGCACGTGCATCGCCTGGGCGGAATGCGCCAGCAGGCCCGCAGTGAATCTGCCGCCCATGAACTGATCCTCGACGCGCTCGCTCTCGAAGATGCCGGAGCATTTGCGATCGTGCTCGAAGCGATTCCCGACACCGTCGCTGAGGCCGTAACTTCACAACTGAAGATTCCGACCATCGGCATCGGCGCCGGATCGCACTGCGATGGCCAGGTGCTGGTCAGCTACGACGTTCTCGGACTCTTCGACACTTTCGCGCCGCCCTTCGCCAAACAGTACGCGCAGCTCGGCCAAGAGATCGTGCGTGCTGCGAAGGATTACGCGAACGACGTGCGCGAGGGTCTATTCCCAAAATCAACACTCAGCAACCAATAAACCAGCGATCTTGCCGGCCGCCGTGTGATCCCCAGCCTGAATGATCGCGCGTTTGAAGAGCTGAAGGGCGCAAGTGTGCCGGTCCGCTGATGATCCACGTATGCAAGTCTGTTTACTAAAATCGAAGATTCACCGCGCCACAATCACAGATGGCAATCTGAAGTACGAAGGCAGCCTGACCATCGCCGCCGACCTGATGGAGAAATGCGGGCTCATACCTTACGAGCGCATCCTGTGCAGCAATATGGCAAACGGAAATCGCTTTGAGACCTACGCCATACCCGGCGATTCCGGTTCGGGCCAGATCGTCCTCAACGGCGCGGCTGCCTTCCAGGGAAAAAGAGGTGACGTCCTCACCATCATGAGCTTCGCCCACGTCCCCAAACATAAGGTCCAACACTGGAAGCCCCGCGTCATCGTGCTCGGCAAGCGCAATCGCATCGTGAAGGAACGCGGAATTTAACCGAACTGAAACTGTTTCAAATGGGCACGAACTGACTGTTGCCACCTGTTGAATGTCCAGGATTTGCTAACAGATCGGATGCGGAATTTCAGGGATTGTGGAAAGCGCATCCCGCTAAAAACATCAGTTTTTCTGAAATGTGCGGTCTCAAAAGCTTGAGAAAGAAGTAGAACAACCAATGAGCACCGCGTCAATAACTGAGCCACTGAGGAAGACCAACGCAGCGACCGATCGATTGACTGAAACACTGGAAGAGAAGTTGAGTCATCCGGCAACGTCGCCGGACTTCGATCTGCACCAAGGTGTCAATGACGTCCTCGCAGATATCGACATGACGACGGCTGATTCCGGCGGAAAGCTTAGCTTCTTCGGACGAGATCCGATTCTTCCAAGTCCGGTGCGGTTCGGGACGATGGCCGCCATCGGTTTGGCCGCACGGAGCGTTGCGCTGGCCGCACTTTGGAAAGAGGCCACCGGAGAAGGACAAGATATTTCAGTGGATGTGCGCAAGGCACTCCGGCGTTTCTGCGGATTCTTTGAGGGCAAATGGGAAACCATCAATGGCCGGCCGCCCTCCCCAGGTGGCTATGCGGTTAGTCCATTCCTAAAGATGGGGGATGCGTTTTTTCGCGAGACACGCGATGGGCGGTACGTGCTGGCGCTAGACATTTATCCTCAACTCCTCGTGCGCACCCTCGATTTTCTCGGCTGCAGCCCGAGTACCAAATCCATCAACGACGCCATACTCAAATGGAACGCTGTGGAACTAGAAGAGGCTGCTGCGGCCGAGGGACTAGTTCTGGCGATGGTGCGGACGAATGAGGAATTTCGTCGGGAACCCCAATACACCGACGTTCTCTCAAAAATGCCGCTGATCACAGTGGAGAAGATTGGCGAGAGCGACCCCGTTCCGCTTAAGGCGAGCGATAATCTTCCTCTCGCTGGTGTCCGCGCATTGGGAATGGGTCACGTGATCGCCGGAGCCGGCATAGGCCGAGACATGGCTCTATACGGCGCGGACGTGCTGAATATCTGGAGACCGCGCGACTCGGAAATCGAAGCCTTCGCTTGGGATGTCCAGGTGGGCATGCGTTCAACCATACTCGATGATGCGAAGGAAGATCGCGCACGGTTTAATCAGTTGCTTAAGGATGCTGATGTATTTTTTGCCAATAAACGTCCCGGATTTCTGAAGAAGCACGGCCTCGATGCCGAATCGCTTTGCGCGCAGAAGCCCGGATTGATTCATGCAATCGTCGCTATGCACGGTGAGGAGGGACCGTGGTCGAATCGACCCGGTTTCGATGAGATTGGCGCGGCAGTGTCTGGCCTCTTTACGATCGAAGGATCCCCGACTCGGCCGAAGCAGCCGCCAATTGTCCCCATTGCTGACAATGTCGTTGGCTGGTTAGGCACAACTGGAATTCTCGCTGCGTTGCGTCGGCGTGCAATCGAAGGCGGCAGCTATCGCGTTGTGGTCTCGCTGACGCGGACCGTGCTGTGGTTGCTCTCGTTAGGCATCTTCGACAAGGAGTATGCGAAGGCGACCGCAGGTTCGAGCGATGAACACATGTCCATCGCTCCAGATCTTTTCACCGCGGAAACGCCTCTTGGAACTTATCAGGGAATGACGGACCAAATCGTTATGTCCCGCACACCGGGAGCCTACCGCACGGTCCTGGTCCCGCGTGGATCAAGCAAACCCGAATGGCTTCCGAACGGAAAATGATCGCGCCTATACATAATATGCTCGCGCTGATTAATCCGGCAGCCCTTCCTGCTTTGCGAATCGCCGCGACCTTCTTCTTCCTCCTTTATTTGGCGGGAGGGGCATACATCTTCCGCAATCGCCACCGGTTCTTTGACCGCGATCCGAACGTCGACAACGATATTCCGGCTGTTCGCAAAGTGAGGATCGAAGTCGTCGCGATCCCGTGGCTCTTTTTGACCACGCTTATCCTGATTCTGCTGATCAGTTTCTGGCTCGCTTGATAAGGCGGCCGTCTGTTCGCCGCTGACCTGACCATCGCGGTCTGCGAGAAAAGCCAAGATTCTCTGAAATTTCAGGCCTTAGAAGCTTGAGAAAGGGATGGATGAACGACTCTACTCTTAACTCAAACGGACAAGGCGACGGACGAAACCCACACACGCCGCGGGTAGTGATCGTCGGCGGCGGTTTTGGTGGTCTGGCTGCGGGCAAAGCCCTTGGGAAAGCGCCGGTCGAAGTCATTCTCATTGACCGAACGAACCATCATGTTTTTCAGCCGCTTCTTTATCAGGTAGCGACGTCAGGTACTCGCGCCGTCGCAAGTGAGTTCGCCAATCCGCGAAGTATTGCGAAGACATAAAAATACAACGGTGATCATGGGCGAGGTTACCGGCGTGGATAAAGCGCAGCGCTGCGTTTTTGTAAACGATGCGGATCGCGAGCATGTGCCGATTCGTTACGACTACCTCATTCTCGCCACCGGTGCGCGACACAGTTATTTCGGACGCAACGAATTTGAAAAGTTTGCTCCAGGGTTAAAAACGCTGGGCGATGCCGTCGCAATTCGAAACAAGATCCTGAGCGCGTTTGAACAGGCTGAGGCGGAAGAAAATGTCGATCTTCACCGCAATTTGTTGACGTTCGTTTTGGTTGGCGCCGGACCCACCGGCGTCGAGATGGCGGCAGCGCTCGCTATTTTCGTTCGGACGTCATTACGTTCCGAATTCCGCCGGATCGATCCGACTTCAGCGCGAATTGTTTTGATCGATGCGGCTCGAAACGTTCTTGGGACGTTTGCGCCGAGTCTGTCTGAGGCAGCGGAGTTCCATCTACAAAAGCTCGGAGTCGAAATCCACCTGGGCCATGCCGTCGAGAAGATCGACGGCGAAGGAGTTATTGTCGCAGGGGAGCGAATTGCGAGCAAGACAGTGATCTGGACGGCCGGTGTTACGCCTTCCCCCGCTGGAAAATGGTTAGGGGTGGAGACCGATCGTGCCGGTCGTGTTCGTATTCAACCCGATCTTCGAGTTCCAAATCATCCGGAAATTTTCGTGGTCGGCGATACGGCCTCGCTCGATCAGGACGGAAAACCGCTGGCGGGCGTCGCTCAAGTTGCAATGCAACAAGGACGCTACGCTGGCAAACTGATTCGGCGCCAACTTGCCGGCAAGCGGCCGCCCAAGCCGTTTCGCTATTTCGACAAAGGCATCATGGCCGTCGTCGGCAAGGGCTACGCAGTTCTGCAGAGCGGCAAGGTGCATCTGCATGGGCTGATCGCGTGGCTGGCGTGGGCTTTCATTCACATCACGTTTCTGTCTCAGCTCAGTCTGAAAATCAGCGTGTTCTTGCAATGGGGCTGGTTGTTCCTGACCGGACAGCGCGGTTCGCGACTCATCGTGAATTACCAGCAATCTGAACCGGCACAAATAACGCCGCCCCCTGCAGCCACGCCAGATCGGGGAGCTCAACCCGCGCGACTCGAAACCACTTTGACTAAGTGACGTGAAAATCTTCGCCGCCGGAATCAGTCATAAAACCGCGCCGGTCGAACTTCGCGAGCAGCTCGCGGTGAAACAGTCCGAACTTGTCGATCTTGCATTTGTGCTGAAGTGCTTCGGCCATCTCGACGAAATCGTTCTGCTTTCAACTTGCAATCGTGTTGAAATCTACGGAACAACGCAAAAGGCAACGGGTCACATTAAATCACTTTTGCAATTGCTTTGCGCCGGGCCGCGCGATTTGGATCCGCACATTTATCTCTACGAGGGCGCCGCTGCCGTGCGTCATCTGCTGCGCGTCGCAGCGGGTTTGGACTCGATGGCGCTCGGTGAAACCGAAATCACCGGCCAAATTAAAAACGCCTACGAGATCGCTCGCAACTCCGGACTGACCGGCCGCGTTTTGAATCGGCTGTTTCAAAGGGCGTTTCAGGCGACAAAAGAAATTCGGACGCGCACCCGGATCGGGCGCGGCACGGTTTCAATCAAAAGCACAGCAGTGGAATTGATTGGAAAGACCGATCTGTCGCAGCAATCGATCATGGTCCTCGGCGCCGGCGAGATGGCGGAGAGTTGCGTTCGTCTTCTGGTCAAGAAAGGCGCGCAATCGATCTTCATTTCGAATCGTTCGTTCGATCGGGCGATCGATCTGGCAATGCGGTGCGGCGGGGAAGCGGTCTGCTTCGGTTATTGCCTTTTCGAAATGCGCGATGTCGATGTTGTCATCGCTGCGACGAGGAGCTCGGAGACGTTACTGAGTCGCGACGACGTAAAGAATTTGATGAAGGCACGGCGTAATCGACCACTGTTGCTCATCGATCTAGCTGTGGTCGCGCAACATCGATCCGGCCGTGCGCGGGCTCGAGCATGTCGCTCTATATAATATAGATGACTTGGAAGCCGTGGCTCGTCGCGGCGTTCAGGCTCGCGAGCGAGAGTTGGCGGCGTGTCATCAAATTATCGCGGCGCACGTCGCGGCGCTGATCGAGAAACTTAATGCTGAAGACGACCGGTTTTCGGCCGAAGAACGAAACAACCGCTGGGTGCCGGACCCGTTAGCAACTCCCTCAAATCTTCTTCCAACAGCGGCCTAGGGGGTATGAACTGTGTCCATGCGCGTCATAACTCTGCAGTTACTCCTAGCAATCGCAGTTGCCAATGCGCGGAATGATCCTCCGCCGAGTTCCGATCGGACTTGGTCGCCGCCGAACCTGCCGAATTACGAGCGCGAGCTTGCCGAATATCATTTCAACGAAGCGCAAGGCAGCTCTCAGGTTTCAATTAATCCACGAAAGATCTACGGCCTCGCCGAGTTGGTCGACATCGCCGAGCGAAACAATCCCGACACGCGAGTCGCCTGGGAACGTGCTCGACAAGCAGCGGCTGCGGTCGGGTTGAGCGAAAGTGCCTATTATCCATTCCTCGTCGCGTCCGCGGCTGCTGGTTACGACCGCGCTTTCATTCCGTTTCCGACTTTGACCGCAAATCCGACGCATCCGAGCCTTTCTAACGTAAGAATTACCGGCGGCGGCTCGTTAGTCACCGAAGCTCAGGTCTATCGCGGGGAACTAAGCGCGAAATGGCTGTTGCTCGATTTCGGCGAGCGAAGCGCTGTCGTCGCGGCGGCCCGGGAACAATTGATGATGGCTAACGTTGGCTTCAACGGAACTCATCAGAAAATCGTTTTCCAGGTAACAGACCGTTTTTATCAACTCGGAACCGCGCGCCAAAAAGTTCTGGTTAGCCAAAGCGCGTTGGAAGCTGCGCAAACGGTGGAGCAAGCAGTGCAGGCGCGTATCGACAACGGCCTTGCGACTAAGCCTGAGCTCCTCCAGGCACAACAGCAGACTGCGCAAACCGCGTTCGATGTTGAAGCAACGACCGGCGCCGAGAGCGATGCGCGAGTCGCGCTGGTCGAGAGCATCGGTCTCTTGCCAACAGTTCCGCTTCATGTGGCCGATCTCGGACAAAGATCGACATCGGAGCAAACAAACGGTTCGGTGGATGAATTGATCGAGCGAGCGTTGTCACAACGTCCCGATCTGGTGGCAAAGCTCGCAAACGTCCGCGCGAAACAGGACGGGATCCGCAAAGTTCGCGCTGAGTATTATCCGAAAGTTGCGATCGATGCTCACGCCACCGAGACCGAGCTCGATGTCAGCATCGATCACTCAGATTACTTTGGGGATCATCGCCCGACTTTGGGAGTTTTTCTGACGGCGAGCGTGCCGATCTTCGACGGCTTTGCGCGCGATCGCCAGATGGACATGGCAAAAGCCGAACTGCGGGCCGCCGAGAACGAACTCGCCGGTACGCGCGATTCCGCCGTGCGCGAAGTTTGGAAAGCTTACACCGACTTCAAGACCGCGCTCCGCAAACAGGACTCGGCAGCCAAGCTGGTCACCGCATCGCAAAATGCGTTCGACGCGGTGCTCGAATCGTACAAGAACGGGCTCAGCACCTATCCGGAGATTGTCAGCGCGCAGCGAAATCTGGCCTCTGCGCGCAGTGTCAGTCACGACACGCAGGCGGCTATTTTCACAACCGCAACCGAACTCGCATTGAGCACCGGCGATTTGGCTCGCCCTTCAACGCGGACAGTCAGACCAATACAGAGTTCCCCACGCGCCGTGAGGCCGTTAGACAGATGAGAACCAGTCGAACAGTTTTGAATTTTGTCGGCGTCGGCGCCGCGGTTGTCGTTTTCGCTTTTCTCGCGGTGCGCATCTTCAGTTACCATTCGCCGACCGTCGATGTTCTCGGCTCATATTTCCCAGCCTGGATGATTTGTATCCTGAGCGGCCTTGCGCTGACCTTCGTCGCGCACTGGATCGTTCAGGTTGGCAAACTGGAATCGTACCTCGGTCCGGCGCCGCTCATCTATTCGTCTCTGATGATCATCTTCACATTCGCGACCTGGATTCTGTTTTACCAGAACTGAACAATTATGCATCACCAAGCGCCTGATTCAGATCCTGCGAAGTCGGCGAATCCTGTGCCGACCGGGGACGATGTGGAACAGCATAGGTTCATTCGCAAAGTCGTAACTCTGATCATCGTTGTCGGCGCCGTGATCATCACCCTTTACGTCTGGGGAATCATCGAACGACATCCCCGGACCGATGATGCGACGGCCCGCGCCAATGTGGTGGGCATTGCGCCGCGTGTGAGTGGTCAAATCCTCAAGCTGAACGTGCAGGATAATCAGGCGGTGAAGGAAGACGACGTGCTTTTCGAAATCGACCCGGAGGATTACAGGCTCATCCTGGAAAAGGCTAAAGCTGAGTTGGCCACTCTGGATCAACAGCTCGCACAAGCCCATAGCACCTTGCAGCGCCTGGAACCGCTCCTGCCCAATCGGTTTACGACCCCCGACACCGTTGATAAAGCCCGAACCGCAGAGGCGACGCTACGAGCTCAGCGCGAAGGTGCGGTGGCGACTATCAATCTCGAGGAACTCCATCTCTCCTATTGCAAGGTCATCTCACCTTTTTCCGGACGTGTCATCAATCTCAACATTTCGGCCGGCGCCCATGTTACCGCCGGCGTTCCCGTCTTCTCGTTGCTTGACACGGGCAAATGGTACGTCATCGCAAATTTTCGCGAAGCCGAGATTCGTCATATGTCGCCGGGCTGCGAAGCGATCGTTTATCTTTCGTCCGCGCCGAATCAACGATTTCGCGGGAAGGTGCAAGGAATCGGGTGGGCAGTGAAACCCGAAGGCGAGATCGATTTGCCGCCCGCCGGCGTGCCTTACGTGAAGCGCGAACTGAACTGGGTGCGCGTCGCGCAACGCTTTCCCGTTCGCATCGAAGTCGAAAATCCCGACCAAGATCTTTTCCGCATGGGCGCGTCCGCAGTGGCGATCATCAAAGATCCGCCGCGGAGATAATTTATGAGCGCGACGTTTGTCGAAGCGCGACCGATCGATTCCGATTGGCTTGGCTGGTTACGACATGAGCTGGCGCCGACGCGCGCGCGCGAAATCCGAACAGCCATCATCGTCGCAGGCGCGGTTTTGTGCGTCATCATTTCGATGGCGCTCCAAGTGCCGCAGCTGGCGACTAGCGCCTACATGGTTTTCTTCATCTCGAAGGAGAGCAAGCTACTCACGACAATTACGGGAGTCGGTGGAGTTATTGTTCTGACCATCGGCATTGGCGCCACTCTTCTACTTTACAAATTCACTTATGGTCATCCCGAACTGCGCGTTCCCGGAATGGCAATCGCGCTCTTTCTTGGAATGTGGTTGTCCCGCGTTCTTGTGATCGGGCCCCTTGGATTCCTTCTTGGCTTTGTTATCGCTGTCTCGCAATCCGTTGGCGAAGAAATTCCGTCACCTGAATATTTGGTTCATCAACTTCTATGGCTATGGGTGGCGCTGGTCTATGCCATCGCGGTCACCGTCGTGCTGAACTTGTTGTTTTTGCCGGACACGCCGAAGACCGCCGCACGGCCCAAACCAAAAAGTTTACTTGTGCCGGACGCATTCACTAATCCGGCGCACGTGCATTTCGCCCTCAAAGTCACTTTCGCCGCGATGTTCTGCTACATCGTTTATGAGGCGATCGATTGGACGGGAATCCACACGGCGTTCATTACCTGCACGTTCATCGCGCTCGAGAGCACTGAGGCGACGCTCTACAAAGGAACGTTACGAACCGTCGGTTGCGTGATTGGGGGAGCGCTCGCGCTCTTCTCCATCCTGTTCCTCATGCCGCACATGGAAACGATCGCCTCGCTCGTTGTTCTTGTTGCTTGTGCCGCTGCCATCGCGGGCTGGGTCGCGACGGGAAGCGAACGGATCAGTTATGCTGGGTTGCAAATCGCATTCGCTTTCTTCTACAGCATCTTTCAAGGTTACGCGCCCGATACCGATCTCGATAACGTCCGCAATCGCGTCGTTGGAATCCTCTTCGGTCTCATCGTTACCGGATTTGTTTTCCAATATATCTGGCCCGAGCCCGGTCGAATCGAATCGCAGACCTAACAATGAAATCGTGTAAGAATGTCGTCTTTGCGTTGTCGATCTTCGCATCGTGCGGCTGCGCTCATCTCGCGACGGTGAAAACAATGCAGCCGCGTGTTCCGACCATCGCCGCCAGCCAAGACCAACTCACAATCGCAAAACAGCATTTGGCTACAGCGGAGCAAGCACAGCCGTCGGTCGCACTCGGTGATGATCTCTCGGCTGCGCAACTATCACTTAATATCTTGGAGCAGCGGCCGAGCGACTCGTCGGCACAAAGCATCTACAATTTTTCCGTCGCGCGAGCAGTTGAAAATGTCGAGCGGGCGAAAATTCAACCGTGGCAGCACAAGATCGACATCGTCGGCCCTACGAGCCAATACACGCTCACCACTCCGAAGCCCATTGATTCGGAACATGATCCCGATCGATACGATTTGTTTCCGACCGACAGCTTGAAAATCAGCGGTCAATTTTTCAAAACGCGTCCGTCGATAAGCGGAATCGGTGCGCCGTTGGTTGCTGTAGGTCGCGTAGAAAATCCGCGCTCTCGCGAGCAGTTTAAGCTGCGTCGTGTTTACGCACCGGTGACGGCGGTAATTAAATTCGCGGACAAGCGAGCGGAGTTGGAATTTGTCGATCCGATGAAAACGGAGCGCGTCGCGATCGGCAAACGAACTTTCCCGTTGGCCATCGATCTTAATGCGCCCACCGCGATGTTGATCGCGCGAGAGCGACCGGAGCGACTCGGATTCGCCCGCGTGATCAATCCGCAAAAGTACGCAGACACGACGCGGTTAACTCAGCTGCAGCAATTCGATCCCGCGCGGACGCCTGTGATTTTCGTGCACGGTCTGCAAGAAACTGGAGCGAGCTGGGCCCCGATGATCGACACCCTCCGCAATGACCCCTGGATAAGAGGTCATTACCAATTCTGGTTCTTCAGTTACCCGAGCGGTTATCCTTATCCGTATTCAGCCGCGCTGTTTCGCCAAGACCTCGATGGAATCGATCGGGCGTTTCCCAACCACAAACGCGTTGTGCTCATCGGCCACAGCATGGGCGGAATGATTTGCCGATTAATGATCACGGATGCGGGCGAAAAAATCTGGCGCGATTTCTTTTCCACGCCGCCGGCCAAGACACCGCTGGCGAGCGACACACGCAAACTTCTCGTGGAGTCGCTTGTCTTCAGTCATCGACCGGACGTTCAAAGAGCGGTCTTTATTTCGACACCCCATCGCGGCAGCAAAATCGCCTCGGGTTTGATTGGTCGCATCGGCGCTTCTCTCGTTAGAACTCCAAAACAATTCATGTCGATCTACGCTTCGACCAAGCCACTCGTTATTGCCGACCCGGCTGCCCGAACGCTAAAACGCATGCCTAACAGCGTGGACACGCTGGAGCCTAACGACCGGTTCGTCCAAGCAGTGGACAAGATTCCGATCACGCCGGGCATTCCGTATCACTCAATCATGGGGGATCGCGGACGAGGCGACACACCGAACAGCTCTGACGGTATCGTTCCGTATTGGAGCTCGCATCTCGACGGCGCGGAGTCGGAATTAATCGTGAATTCAGATCACGGCGCGCAATACAATCAGCAAGCGATTCGAGAAGTTGAAAGAATCCTTAAAACGTATCCAGGCCGCCTCAAGAAACGGAATAGATTGTGACGCCAATTTCTTGCGGGATGCATTATGGCGAAGGCAGCGTTTGCCGGTTTATGGAGAACGGGTTTTGATTTTGCTAATACAATTCGCAGATTCTATCAAGACGCATGCGCCAGACGCGACCCCTGGGTAGATAACTTTTAGGATTGGCCCCACCCGAAGCGGTTGTTCCAACTGTCGGTGTTTGTGCACGCGGCATGGGAAAAAGGAGTTTACATTCCTTCGCACACACATTTCGCACACATCCTGCCTTGATTCAGGGCTCCAATGCCCAAACAACCTACTTATTTTGACAGCCTAGCGTCCGCCGCCGCCGCTCTTAAGATCGACATTTACGAGTTACGGGAGGCCAAACGCCAAGGATGTCCGGCCTTTCGCAGTGGCCGGGTTTACGGCGATGAATACCTTACCTAGCGGCAGGCGAGAGAGCTCGAAAAGGTCGGATGTATTGGAATTGAAGAGTGCCGATCCGTTATCGCGCAAACGCTCCGAGGCCTCAGCGTATGCGCCAATTTAGGCTTCCTGACGCCTGAACAATATTTTGATTTCTGCCGTACGATTGTTGAGGCCGCCAACGATCAGGAGCTCCGAGAAGTGTTCAGGCAGACAATTCGCAATTGGCTGCACCTGAATTTTACGGAGGTAGCAGACGCGAAAGCACGGAAGGCCCACCCCGAAATTATGTCTTGGTTCCGTGCGGAAACCAAGGCGTGGGCTCGTCGCACATATGGATCGGGCGATAATGGAAGCCAAACCCCGAACGATTGAAAGGCAAGAAGAATCGCATTTGTCATGAATCCGTCATGAAAAGCCAGGATTCGTGAAATTTACCTACGGAGCCTACGGGGCTCGAACCCGCAACCTCCGCCGTGACAGGGCGGCGCTCTAACCAGTTGAGCTAAGGCTCCTCGCGAGATGCAGATTGTAGCGGTGGCCTTCCTCAGCCGCAAGCAGCGGTCCGATTCGGACTGGCATTAAGGACTGCGCGTTCCGCTGTTTTTTTCCGCGGCAGAAGATCGATCCGCTTCGCACTCAAGAGACAGCCGATTGCAACATTCAGCTCGCCGCGGCGAGCTCCTTCCGCTTATCGCTCCCTGCGTTCGGCGGGTTCGACGACATCGTCGTTTTTGAACATTCTACGCCCTTTCGCGTCGAATATTGCTAATCGGAGCAGGAAAAGTTATAATCGCATTCGATTTGGGCATGGACTGGGATTGACGATGAGCGAAGAGCGCGGCAAGGAATTCGAAAGTTTCGAGGAGGTCACGGCGAATCTTCCCTTGCTCGACAAATTAGATCGCGTGATCGCTTTGCTTCCACCGGGCGATCCGATTCGGCGGGAGTTGCTCGATTTGCGGCCTAAAATTTCCGACCACGAAGCGACAATTGTGGAAGCCCGCCACATGATTGAGAAGCTCGAGGAAGTCATCAAGAAAGTGACTTCTCCGGCAAACCGCATCGGCACATTTCTCGGCGCCACTTCGCACGACACCGCCCACATCGTCGTTGGCGGCGCGGATTACTATTGCAATGTCGATCCGCGGATTCCGCTCGCCAAATTGAAAAAGGGAACGCGCGTTCTGGTGAACGAAGCGTTCGTCATCGTGGGCGATCTCGGTTTTGAAACGGCCGGGCCGGTGACAAAAATCACCGAAGTAATCGGTAAAGATCGATTGCGGGTTGGTTCCGAGCACGGAACGCAATCGATGGTGTTGCAGCGCTCGGCCGAGCTTTCGACGGCGACATTGAAAACGGGTGACGAGGTGCGGGTCGATTCGAACTACCGAATGGCGCTCGAGATGCTTTCGAGCACAAAATCACACGAACATTATCTCGACGTCGTACCGGAGTTGCCGTGGGTAAAAGTCGGCGGCCAGGAGCAAGCGCTGCAAGCGATCAAGGACGCCATCGAGCTGCCGCTCCTGCATGTCGACCTGTTCAAGAAATTTCAACACGCCACACCAAAAGGCTTTTTACTCTACGGCCCGCCCGGCTGCGGTAAGACCCTCATCGGCAAAGCGACCGCTTATAATTTGACCAAGCGGCTCGGCGAAAAAACCGGCGAGGTGATGACGGAATATTTCATGCACATAAAAGGCCCGGAGATTTTGAACATGTGGGTGGGCGAGTCCGAGCGAATGGTGCGCGAAATTTTTGCCACGGCGCGGGAGAAACGCCGCGAAGGCTTCATGCCCTTCGTCTTTATTGACGAAGCCGAATCGGTTCTGGGGACGCGCCGCGCCTCGCGTTACTCAAATATTCTTTCGACCCTCGTGCCGATGTTCTGCTCGGAAATGGATGGAATCGATTCATTAAACGACGTCGTTATTATCCTTGCGTCGAATCGCGCTGATTTGATTGATCCTGCGATTTTGCGGCCTGGCCGGATCGACCGAAAAATTAAAGTCAATCGGCCAAACCGCGAAGGTGCGCGAGACATCTATCGTATTTATTTGACCGATGATCTGCCCTACGACGGTACACTCGCAAAAGAAGCAGATGGCATCAGTGCTTCGGTCGACCGCCTAATCGAGCGTTTTACCGATTGGCAATTCACAAAGCGCGATCAAAACAGATTTCTCGAGGTTACGCTTCGGAGCGGACGCAAGGAAATTCTTTATCGCAGCGATCTCATCAGCGGCGCGATCATCGCCTCAATCGTGGAGCGCGCAAAAGCGATGGCCATCAAACGCGCGATTGCCACGCGGCAGGAAGAAGGAATTCGTGAAACCGATTTGCAGCTCGCTTTTGACGCTGAGTACACTGAGAACGACATCTTTCCGACAACCGACATCACCGAAGACTGGCTCAAGCTCATCGACTACGATCCTGAAAACGTCGTTAAGATCGCGCCAGTGAAGCCCGTCTCCGATGCGCGGTCTCAAACGCTCTCTGGCGTGATCTGATTGGAAACATCTGTTTTGGCGAGCACGTCTTTCTCGACGAGCCTTTGGTTCTCTTGCCCGCGTGCGTCGCGCTAAGATCAAAGATGAACCGAAAACATTCGGCACCCGGCAAGATGGCTTAGACGCGGCGCCGCCTCGGATTATCTTACGGAGGGAATGAAACGCGTTTTCGGGCTTGAAACGGAATACGGCATCACCGTCAACGGCGCAGAAGTTGTTGATGTCGTCACCGAATCGATTGAGCTGGTGCGCCGCTACACCGATCACGGCGCGCTCATGAAATGGGATTACGAGCTGGAGGACCCGCATAAGGACGCGCGCGGGTTTCGCGCCAGGCGATTGCTCCAGGACACGGACGAGTCCGCTTACTACGAAATCGACAAAAATCGCCCGCTTAGCTTCGAGGAAATCAAGAGCGACCTGGTCCTTTCAAACGGCGCCCGCTTCTACAACGACCACGCACATCCGGAATATTCCACGCCGGAATGCACAACTCTTCGGCAAATCGTCGCTCAAGACAAAGCCGGCGAGCGCATTCTGGCGGAGTGCGCGCGGCGTCGAAATCTCAAGCTGCCCGACGGCTACGCGGTCCGTCTTTACAAGAACAATACCGATTTCTTCGGCCACAGTTACGGTTGCCACGATAATTACCTGATGCGGCGCGACGTTGCATGGGACCGCATCGTTACCGCGATTCTGCCATTCTTGATCACTCGGCAAATCTTTGCCGGCGCCGGCAAAATGGGAGTTGAGGCAGAAAGCGCATCGAGTCAGCCCGGCCTGTATCAGATATCTCAACGCGCGGATTTCTTCAGCGTCGTCGTCAGCATCGACACGATGAACCGCCGCCCGCTCATCAACACGCGGGACGAGCCGCATGTCGATGCCAGCCGCTACCGGCGCTTCCACGTCATTCTCGGCGACTCGAACATGAGCGAATGGGCGACGGTTATGAAGATCGGAACGACCGCGCTCGTGCTCGACCTAATCGAGCGCGGAGAGGCGCCCCAACTCGAAATTGCGCAGCCGGTCGACGCCAATAAATCGATCAGCCGCGATCAAACCTACGATTGGATCATCGAGCTGAAGGACGGTCGCAAAATTTCGGCAATCGAAGTGCAACGAATTTATTTGCGGGCCGCCGCGAAGATCGACCCGCCTTCGCCGGGCTACGGCGCGGCAAGCAACGAGCTGGCAGGCGAAGACCGACAATGGATCTTGCGGGAATGGGAAAACGTTCTCAACGATCTGGAGCGCGATCCGATGACAACGCGTGACCGGGTCGATTGGGCGGCGAAGAGACTTCTCCTCAGCGCTTTACAGGAGGAGGAAAAACTTCCATGGAGCGATCCGTGGCTACAATCGATCGATCTCGAATATCACAATATCGATCTTGACCACGGCTTGTATTACGAACTTGTCAGACAAGGCGCGATTCGCCGTATCGTGAGCGAAGACGACATCAAGATGTCGATCTTTAATCCGCCGGACACGACGCGCGCATTCTTTCGCGGTCGCTCGGTCGCGCGATTTAACGAGCAGATCGCGTCAATCCAGTGGGACGAAATCGTCTTCGCGAACAATGCGCAATCGCGCCGCGTCGTCCTTCCGGAAGCCTTCGCCGACGCGCGTCTCGACGCGCTTAATCACGCCGCTCGTAACGGCAAAGATTTTCCCGAATTCATTCGAGCGATCAGCGAGATCGATTAGGCGGCGAATTGTAGGGCGTTTCTATGAAACGCCGCTAATCAGATCGGCGTCTGACACAGACGCCCTACAATTTTGGTCGTGAACGAAATCTTACGACCAGGTGATCAGGCGCAGCTCGTGGGTTTGCATGAGGTGCGGATGGGTGGGCACGACGCGAACGCTGAATCCGTAGGCGCCGCTTTCGGACGCGGGAACTGATCCTTGATAAACGTAGCTGCCGTCCCCATTCTGATTGCTTTCGTTGAGAATTGTGACGGTAGGGTTTTTGATTCCGCCATTTTCTGCTTCGCCATGGTAAGCTTCCACGCGCACATGTTTGGGATCGACTGCGCCGAGATGGACGCGCGCGCTCACCTGAAGCGATTCGCCGACCAAAACGCTTTGTCGATCTATGTTGCCGATTTGCACGTCAGAGATGCGCACCTGCGGCCAATCCCTGCGGATGCGCGTTTTCCATTGGCTCAATTGTGCAGCAGCCGCGCAATTTTCGCGCGAAAACGCTTCGTGTGATTGCGCGGCGGGAATGTAAAGCCTCTCGGTATATTCTTTCACCATCCGATGCGTGTTAAAAACTGGCGTGACGCTGCGAATTGATTCGCGCATCAACTGTAGCCAGGCGAGGGGAAGTTTGCCGTCCGGCTTCGCGTAATAGAGCGGGATAATCTGGTTCTCGAGGAGTTGATAAAGACTGTTCGTGTCCACTTCGCTTTGGAACTCAACTGTGCCATCGACAATCTCGGCGCCGATCGCCCAGCCGTTGTTGCCGTTGTAGCCTTCCGCCCACCAGCCATCGAGCACGCTGAGGTTGATTCCGCCATTGGGTGCGAGTTTCATTCCGCTCGTGCCACTTGCTTCCATGGGCCGAAGTGGATTGTTCAACCAAAGATCGACACCCTGCGCCAGGCGTCGCGCAATATAGCTGTCGTAGTCTTCAAGAAAGACGACATGGTTTTCAAAGCCGGCTTCCCGGCTGAACTTGTAAACTTCCTGGATGAGCGCCCGTCCGCCTTCGTCGCGCGGGTGGGCTTTGCCGGCGAAAATGAATTGCACGGGCCGGGTCGTATCGTTGAGCAGCCGCTTCAGCCTTTCCTTGTCGCTGAAAAGGAGCGCGCCTCGTTTGTAGGTCGCAAAGCGCCTTGCAAATCCGATCGTCAAGACTTCCGGATCGAGGATCTGATTCACATTGCGAATGGCTTCGGGCGATTCGCCGATCCGCTCCCGGCGCACCCGGACACGCTCGCGAACGAACTCGACGAGGCGATGCTTCAGTTGTTGGTGCGTTTCCCACAATTGGGAGTCCGGAATGTCGATGACCCGGCGCCAAAATTCTGGCTCGGCGATGTGTTCCTCCCAGTCGCCAAGATATTTTCGATAGAGGGCCGAAAATTCCGGCGCCATCCAGGTTTTGGTATGAATACCGTTGGTGATGCTAGTGATCGGCACTTCAGGCACGGGCACACCGCCCCAAACATCTTTCCAAAGCGAGCGACTCACTTCGCCGTGCAATTTGCTAACGCCATTTGCGTAACGGCTGAGCCGCAGGGCCAGGATTGTCATGCTGAATGGATCGCTCCGGTCGAGACGGGTCTGTCCGAAGGAAAGCAGCTCGTCGAACGGAATCCCAAGCTCCTTCGCGAAGTCGCCGAAGTATTTTCGCATCATGTCGCGCGGGAACGAATCGTTGCCGGCCGGCACGGGCGTGTGCGTCGTGAAAATATTTGCCGCCGCGACGACCTGAAGCGCGGAATAAAAATCGAGCTTCTTCTCGACGACGTTGAGGCGAATACGCTCCAGCGCAAGAAAAGCGGAATGGCCCTCGTTCATATGGAACACTTCCGGTTCGATACCCAACGCGCTGAGCGCCTTTACGCCGCCGATTCCGAGCAGGATTTCCTGCCGCATTCGCATTTCCAGATCGCCGCCGTAAAGCTCGGCCGTAATCAAGCGATCTTCCGCGCTATTTTCCGGTGTATCGGTATCGAGCAGAAAAAGATTTATGCGGCCAACCTGCAGTTGCCAGACCTTGGCCAAGACTTCCCGTTCCAAAATTCGGACCGCGATCAGAAGATTCGTGCCATCCCGCTGCACTTCGCGGATTGGCAGGTGATGAAAATTTTGGTTGAGGCTGATCGCTTGTTGAGCGCCATCCCTGTCGATCTCCTGCTTGAAATAACCGTGCCGATACAGCAGCCCGATCGCGACAAAGTTTAGATCGAGATCGCTGGCCGATTTGCAATGGTCCCCTGCCAGAATGCCGAGGCCGCCGGAATAATTCGGAATCGATTCGTGGAACCCAAACTCCGCAGAAAAATATGCGACCGGCCTTTTGATTGCAGCGCCGGCGCCGGTTTTTCCATAAGTGTCCTGACGGACGAGATAATTTTTAAAGGCATCATGCACTTGCTTGAGCTCGCGCAGAAAGGTCTTGTCCTGGGCAAGTTCTTCCAGCCGCGCTTGCCGCGAAAGTTGCAGCATCCGAACCGGATTGTGGTTCGTCCGGTTCCACAAATCCGGGTCAAGATGCCGAAATAGGCGACGGGCAGACGGTTCCCACGTCCACCAAAGATTGAAGGTCATCTCGCGCAATGGCTCGAGCGCTGCCGGCAGAGTTGGGATTACATTATAAATTTGAAACGTGGGCATTTTTCCAAAGCACGATGGGAATCTGAGCGGGACTTTGTCGAAAAATCTTGCAGCGGCAAGTCGCAGAAAATTGCCGAATCGGCGGCCATGGTGATCTGCTCGTCATGCATAACATGGGCCAAATCTGCCATTATGACAGGATCTCCCTGTTGCCGTGCATCCCGTTAGATCGATACCTTCCGCGGCGCGATTACAAGGCCGACGAAGAATCCGGTAAGCAACCCGCAGATGTGCGCCGACATACTGACTTGCGGTGTCGAGATGTCGAAGACGATCTGGATTGCAACGATGAGCAAGATATTGAGCAGTCGCTCCTTCGCCCGCGGGTCGTAACGGTGCTGAAGTAGGAATCCAGCCCACGCCCCAACAATTCCCATCACCGAGCCCGACGCGCCGACCAACTCCGCCGGCTGAATGAAGCCGAAAATGGTCAACCCCACTACACCGGCGGTCGATCCCAAACCGGAAAGTAAATAGCATGCGACAAACCGGAGCGAGCCGATCAAGCGCTCCAGCGCGGGTCCGAGCACGTAAAGAGCAAAGAGATTAAAAAGAAGATGGACCGCGCCGTAATGAAGGAAGAGCGAACTCAAGAGGCGCCAATATTCACGATTCCGGACGACTGCGTAAGGATCGAGGGCGCCGAGTTGATGGAGCGTTTCCGGCGCGTTCAAATCGCCGCGCGTCAGTTCGAAAAGAAAAACGGCAAGGTTCAGGCAAATAAAAATCAAAACTGCGGGCGCACCCTTGAGCCGTCGATGTCGATCTTGCGGCGCTGGCGGCGATGAAACCGGGCCGATGTGGTGCGATTCAAGCGCGCGAAATAACTCGATCTCGTTACGCAACTGTGCGGTCGGATGCAAGACCTGGAGCAGCGTCGCCAGGCGCCTGGCTGATTTGTAGCGATGCTGTGCCGCGAGGTCAGACGCTTTTCGGAGGCCAACTGCGGGAAGAAACAAGAACGCAAACCAAGAGCCGCCGCCGACGTAGCCCGCCTCTTTGCGAAAAACAAGCCAGGCCGTGGCGGTAACGGCAAGAACAACGAGCGCTGCGATGCGCCAGCCGCGATAAGTTCCGCCCGGTCGCCAGGCCCGGACCAAAACAAGCAGCGACGAAATCAGAGCGACAAAGAGAAAGATGTGATTCAGGTCCATAAATCGGCCTTACCGCCAAGGATGAAGCGCCATTGAAAGTTGGACGTTCAACGTTGATTGTTGGACGTTCAACTTAACAATTAACATGCGAATCACCGTTACGGACTATCTCGACGTGGTTTCCTCTTGGTGTTTCTGGTCCGAGCCGACGTGGGCGGAATTGAAAAGGCGTTACGAAGGCCGCGTGGCGTTTCAGTGGAAGGTTGCGCTGATGGACCCAAAAGGCTTGCCGACCTCGCGCGAACAGGAAGAATGGTTTTACCGGCGCAGCGGGATGATGATGCGCTCCCCGTTTATGTTGAGCACTGCCTGGTACGATCCCAGTCTGCCGGAATGGCTTCCGCCTAATTCCATCGCGGAAGCGGCGAAGGATTTCGGGATTATGGACGATCATGTTCGCCTCGCGCTGGCTTATGCCGCCTTGCGCGAAGGAAAAAAAGTCGGTGAATGGGAAGTTGCGGCGCAAATCGCTGCGGACGCGGGAAAGATCGACAAGAAGAAATTGCTCGAGCGTGCGAAAGCGCCGGAAGTGGAGAAACGGATTCGGACATCGACGGGTGAATTCCACGCGCTCCAGGTTACGCAGCGCCCAACTTTCGTGATCGACACCGAAATCGGCGATCGCGCGGTATTTTCCGGGATCGTGAGGCTCGACCCATTGATCGCTGTACTCGACTCAGTGCTCGACGATGCAGCGGCCTACGCTACGCATGCCGCCCATTTCGGCGTGGCGCCTGCTTCCTGAAAACAGGATCGACAATCAGATTCGCCTTGCCAGCGCAAAAATGTTGCCTACAACTTCCAATCGACCCGCGATTACGCGGGTCTGTCGTCGCGGTCATCGCAGCCGCGCCGAGGCCGAGTGCGTCAGCGTTTGTGAAAGCGGATACTGACAATTGCGATGAACGAAACGACGGCGATGTGGAGCACTCCTGTTTCGCCGAAGAGGAGATTAACTTAATCTGCAACCACAATTTCGTGTAAACGGCCGGATTCGCGCTCGCGAAGTCCGGGTCATCTTGGGATCAAACGGCCAGCAGCTCGGCGTCTTAAAATTGTCCGACGCCTTGCGTGAAGCGCAAAGTCGCGGGCTCGACCTCGTGGAAGTGGCGCCTACAGCTAACCCGCCGGTCTGCAAAATCGTCTCGCTCGGGAAATTTCGCTACGATCTCTCCAAGCACGAGAGAGATCGCAGACCGGGCGGCGCGAAGCTCAAGGAGATCAAATTTCGAGTAAACATCGACGAGCACGATTACCTGACCAAAATCCGTCATGGAGAAGAGTTCCTCGATCGCGGAAACAAAGTGCGCGTCCAGCTTCAGTTCCGTGGTCGCGAAATGGCGCATCAGGAGTTCGGGATGCAATTGATGGAGAAAGTGCGCGACGATCTGTCGGGTATGTCGCAAGTGGAAATGGAACCCAAGATCACGGGCCGCAACATCACTATGACCCTGACTCCGCTCCCGGCGGGCCGGCGCAAAAGACGATTTGTGCCTCCGGCCAAGACAACGGCAGAAGCCGATTCGCAGAACGGCAGCAAATCGTAATCCAATACGGCTGGTGTGCAGCCGATGAAACCTAAGGTGTTTTACCGGGCGCTGGCGGCGGCTGCGCCGGATTTTTTATGGGACCCGGCGGAGGCGCCGGGGCGGCTTGCGATTGTAGGATGGTTTTCAATCGCTGCTTGCGGGCCAGCGCCTCGGGATTTTTGGGCTGAAGCTCGAGGACTTTGTCCGTGTCAGCCATCGAATTTTTTATGTCGCCTTTGGTCTCGTAGATATAGCTGCGCAACAGATAATATCGAACCTCATTTGGCCGCAGCTTGATTGCTTGGGAGTAATCGGCCAGCGCCTCGTCGTAATCTCTGACCTGCATCTCGATGTAGGCACGACGCTCATAAACATTTGGGTCACTTGGCGTTAGCTTTATTGCCTCACTAAAATCGGCCATCGCCAAATCAAACTTCTGCTGAGCGAAATAGGCCGCCGCCCGCTGCTGCAACGCCGCCGCGAGATTCGGCGCATTCTTGCGATCAATTTCGGTCGCTCTTCGAAAAAGAGAGACCGCCCTGTCCCAATCCTGATCCCGTCCCGCCTGAGCCCCTTCTCGCGCTAACTTTGCCGCTTCGGGATTTCCCTGCGAATATGCAAATTGTCCAAAGGAGATCGCCACGGCGGCGACAAGACAGGTAGGAGAAAAGATTTTCATGGTTCGTGGTTTGACGGTTAGCTTTACCAAAGAATTCGAGACTTGCGGAGATAATAGTTGCCTGGAAAAGAGGCCTTCGTCACGGCTGTTCTGGAGCAGGAGCTTGTTCGATGTCGATCTTTGGCTCGGGCTCTGGCGATTCCTGGGCCGGGCCTGCCTCATCGACGCGGACGATCCGCGAGGCGCGTCCTGTTGCTTCGTCGATCTCGATCAAGGCGCCGCGCAACCGGACTTCGCCAGCGGCCACCGGGAACGACGCCGGCATGTTGGAAACGAAACGGTTCATGATCGGGTCGATTGCGCGGCCCAAGATTGATTGGATCGGGCCGCACATTCCGGCATCGCAGAGGAATGCTGTGCCGCCGGGAAAAATCTGTTCGTCTGCGGTTTGCACGTGCGTATGCGTCCCGAGAACGGCCGAAACTTTTCCATCCAAAAATCGGCCCATCGCGATCTTTTCACTTGTCGTCTCGCCGTGGACATCGACGATGATAATTGGAGTCTCTTCGCGCATCTTTGTAACTGCTCTTTCCGCAGCACGAAACGGGTTTTCTAAAATCGGCTGCATAAACGTGCGGCACTGGACATTGATCACACCCACCTTTCCCTTCGCCGTCTCGAGCACGATGGATCCATGGCCGGGCGCGCCGGCCGGATAATTCACCGGACGCAGCAAACGCGGCTCCGTCTCAATGAAAGATAAGACATCCTTTTGGTCCCAAATATGATCGCCGGTGGTGATGGCAGAAACGCCCGCGCGCAAGAGGTCGATTGTGATCTTTCCGGTGATGCCGCGTCCGCCGGCCGCGTTTTCGCCGTTGACAACTGTGAAATCGATCGCGTGCTGCTCTTTTAACTCCGGCAACCGGGCGATGAGTGCATTGCGGCCCGGCTCGCCAACGACGTCGCCGAGAAAAAGAATCGTTAGCATTCGACGAGCATCGTATTAAACAGAACAAAATCCAAACATCGATGCCCCATTTCAGGCGAGTCCGGATTCGCGCCGCATTTTTCGCGCTTTTCCTGCCAATCTTTCCATCGGTCAGTTACACTGGGGACAATCTTGGAGTCCTCGGTTCGCATCCCCAATGGAAGGTTCTGGATAAATATCAGGAGACCATTACCCACGACTATTTTGCGCGGCTCATCCAGAATGTCTATTGCACCCACGGCATTGCTCCGGACCTGATCGCGATTAGCGATTCATCCGCGCGAATTCTGACGAATCGCGCTGCGCAAACCTTTTTGACGCTTCGTTTTGCCAAAGACGAAGCTTCATGCCAACCGGTGCCGCGACTCTGGCGCCGCGCGAAATCTTTGCCACCGGCAAGACAAGACAGGCCGCTTGCCAATTTGCGGATCGCGCTCGATCCCGGCCATCTCGGTGGAAAATGGGCCAAGATGGAGGAACGCTGGTTTCAAGTGGGCGATACCGCGCCGGTGAAAGAAGGCGATCTGGTCTTGCGCGTCGCGCGAATTCTCGCGCCGCGATTAAGGGGGCTCGGAGCGAAGGTTTTCTTTGTCCGTAACAGCGCTGAGCCAATCACCCCAAAACATCCGGATGACTTCAAGGAGCTTGCCAGAAAAATTTTGATCAAAAACGGCGTGCCCCAGCCGCGGGAAGATGCTCTCGATCCGAGCGACCCGGCAAAAGAACAGACGATTCGCTGGCAGAGCGAAATGTTGTTTTATCGTTATAGCGAGATTCGCAGGCGCGCAGTGGTTGTGAATACGAAATTGCACCCTGATCTCGTCCTTTGTCTGCATTTCAACGCCGAAAGCTGGGGCGATCCGAAAGAACCGACGTTGATCGACCACAACCATCTTCATCTACTCGTGAGCGGTTCGTACCTCGAGCAGGAACTGGAACTCGATGATGAGCGCTTTGAAATGCTGCGAAAGCTTTTGAGCCGCGCTTACGACGAAGAGTTACCGCTCGCGGACACGATTGCTGCCTCGATGGCGAAGGAAACGCAGTTGCCGGCCTATGAATATCCCACGACGCAAACGACGACCAAGGTTGGATCGACCGGTTATGTTTACGCGCGCAATTTGCTCGCTCCACGGCTGTATCGCTGCCCCGTGGTTTACTGCGAGCCTTACGTGATGAACAGCCGCGACGCTTTCGCGCGGATTCAAGCGGGCGATTACGATGGTACGCGCAGCATCAATGGAATCGAGCGCAAGAGCATCTTTCGAGAATACGCCGGCAGCGTGACGGACGGTTTGGTCGAGTATTATCGCAAGGTCCGAAAATCACTGTAGCGGTGGTCTATTTATCGCGCTGTGGCCCCGCGACCGCGGGGCGAAAGCGGATGACCGCCAACTCTTCGCGCAAATTCGGCGCTTATAGAGCGCCGCTACAGTTCGTCCACCGCTTCCCGAATGTCGTCCATTGTCACGTCGCTCGATAGGTATGCTGAGCCGATTGCCGGTGTCACCACGAAACGAATCTTTCCGCCATCGAACTTTTTGTCGAAACGAAGTGCATCGAGAATTTTCTGGCGCGGAAAGTTCTCCGGAAGATGCGTTGGCAATTCGAAGGTGTGTAAAAGATCGACAATCGCGTCTCGCTGATCCCGCGGCAGACCGGCTTTCTTGGCCGAAACTGCGCCGGCCGCCACAATTCCAAGGCTGATGGCCTCGCCGTGAAAAAATTCCGAGTAATTGGCCGCACGTTCAATCGCGTGGCCGACGGTGTGACCGAAATTTAACAGCGCGCGCTTGCCCTCGCGGTCGAGCTCATCCCCGGCAACGATCTTCGATTTGATCTCGATGTTGCGCCGGATCAATGGCCCTAGGCTCCGACTTGCGTCTTCATTAGTGCGCAATTTGGAAAGGTGCGCCACTTTCTCGAACATTTCTGCATCCGCGATGATCGCGTGCTTGATTACTTCGGCAAAACCCTGACTGAGCTGCCGGGGCGGCAAGGTTCCAAGGACATCGACGTCACCGATCACGAGCATCGGTTGATGAAATGCGCCGATTAGATTTTTCCCGGCTCTTGCATTTACGCCTGTTTTTCCGCCGATGGAGCTATCCACCATGGCCAGCAGCGTGGTGGGAACTTGCACGTGCGGAATTCCGCGTTCGAAGATCGCAGCGACAAATCCGGAGAGATCCCCTACGACGCCGCCGCCAAGTCCGATCACAAACGAACTTCGACCCAAGCCCGCTGCGATCATCTGCTCGCAAATCTGGCCGGCTTGCTCAAGCGTCTTGGATTCTTCCCCCGCCGGAATGATAAAAAGCGCCGGCTGAAATCCGAATGATGTTAAACTTTGTTTTACGCGCTCGGCAAAGAGCGGCGACACGTTTGAATCAGAAATAATCGCGCAATGCGGGCCAATTAGAATTTCGTGAATGAGCTCGCCGGTCCTCGCCAGCAAGGCGGCCCCGATTTCAATCCGAGAACGCTGTTTGCCCGGGCGAAGCTCGGGCTTGGTCATGGCGGGTTGGGATTTCATCGCTGTTTGGCGGTGTTATCACTCGAATTGTCTTTGAATGTATTCCACGGCAAGCTCTGGCAGTTAGGAGACCACGATATTGATTTGCGCCGGGAGGCGAAAGCGAAAATCAACCCCGCAAGCTTTCGGGGTTGACAAAGCCGCCTCCAAGTTTGTGTATGTGAGTCATGCCTGATCCCGTCGCGCCGTCCCAGCCGCCGCCCCCTCCCGAGGCCGCGCCGAGCTCCGAGCCGTCATCATTAGACCTGCCACCGAACATCGCGGCCGCGATGGCTTGCATCCCACTCGTCGGCGGAATCATTTTCTACATTCTAGAGAAACGAAACAGCTTCGTGCGGTTTTATGCCATGCAATCGATCATTTTCGGATTCGCCTGGATCTTAATCAGCATCGGCTGCGCGCTCGTGTCAGGCCTCTTTGGCGCAATTCCAATCTCCTTTTTGGCAGGGCCTCTTCAGGGTCTTTGGAATATGGTTGGGTGGTTAATCTACATCGCATTGTTTGTAATTGTGATTGTGGCGATTGTTCGTGCGTTAAGCGGAGTGCGCTGGGAGATTCCGTACATTGGGCCAATGGCGCGCAAACAGGTGGAAGGTACACAGCAATGATTCCGCTGTAGCGGCGCTCTATGAGCGCCGAAACTACAATCCCTGGCGGTCATCCGCTTTCGCCGAAGGCTACAGCGCGATAAATAGATCGCCGCTACAGTTTTTGGCCGATCAGCTTGACCACGACTTCGGTTAAGATCAGTTCGTGATCGAGCTGGGTGGTGACGAGTTGGAGATTCGCTTCGAGGCATGCCTGCATTCCCGCCGTCAATTGCGTAATCTCGAAGCGGTGTGCATTCTGCGCGGCGATTCCCAGCGTATAGGCGTTGATCGAGCCATCCTTCTTGCGCGGCAAATGTTCGGTCGCTCCTGCCGGGAGTCGATTAATTGCCGAGATAAAGTGAAATGGGGCGTGTGGTCGCGGGAGCCGATGCCGCTCCATCAAATCTTTTGCCAGCAACAAATTCCGCACGGTTGGCACGATTGCGACCAGCAAAATGCCGATGGCCGTCTCGCCTTGATCTAGTAATCGCTTGACCAGGGTGAGTGCACGCTCCAGGTCGCTCTCGGCCAGCGCGTTGCCCAATTCGAAAATGACGCCGGCGCGCGACAGCGGCACGAGCTCTCGAACAAGATCCACATTTATTCTGCGCTCTTTGTCGAGGAAGATGTCGATCTTCTCCAGCTCGTTATCGATCTGGCGCGTGTCGCCGCCGGTTAACAGGACAAATAGTTCGAGCGCGTCGTCGTTAAATTGAAGCCGATGAGCTCCGGCGCGCGCACGCACCAGCTCTGTCGCTTCTTCTTCCCAGCCGCTCCGGCTCGAGTCTCAGGCGATCGAACACCTGTATCTCGGCGCGTTTGACGACCGTTTTGTAAAACGAGCGACGCTTGTCCACTTCGACGGCGCTCAACAAAAATGTGATGTCTGCCCGGAAATCACCTTGGATTACTTCCGCAAGTTCCTCGAGGGCCGATTGCACGCTGGCCGAGCGACCAATCGAATTGTCGCCGAGACAATTTGCGTTTTTTAACCAAACCAACTTTGCGCCGCCGAAAAACGGCATCGTCCGCAGCGCTTCGATTGTCGATCTGATCTTTGCCGCCGCCTGTTCGGCATTGTCGGCGGCGCCGTCGACGATTTCCAAGGCAAAATCGCCCCCTTCGGCGGGTTTTAGTTCTTCCGCAAGCTCCGAAGCGGTCCGCTTTACTTGCGCTTCGTCCGAGCCAACTACGGCGTAAATTTTCGCAGCCGCGGCTTTTGCTTTCGTCCTGGGCATCTTTCAGATGCCAATCCTAGTCGTTGCCGCCTTGTTGCAAAGAAGTTCCGAAATCTTTCGAAGCATACTCGCGGAATTTTTCCTCGAGCGCAGCCGTGCTCGAGAATTTTCCGGTGTAAAGACGTGGGAGAACAGTTTCGAAAGGTTGGTGCCGGGCAAGCGCGTCGAGTAATGCCAGAAAGCTCGATTTGTCGGTAGAGGCGAGAAAGCGCACCAGTCGCTCTGATTCATTATAGAAGGTCTCGACGCGGTCCGAGGGCGGATAGGTCATGGCCACGAGGGTAGCAAGCGGAATGAAGTTTTGCCCAGCAACGGCTTCCGAATGGGGCTTGGCAACGAAACCGCGTGCGCGCTCGTAACTGGCATGCGCCCCTTTCGAGATATATTGCGCAAATCCCTCGTCCAGCCAGCACGGGATGCTGTCCGGGTAAAATCGGTGAAGCACCAGGTGAACGATTTCGTGCCCGAGAAGATTGTTACTAAATTTGTAGGCCGGATTACGCTGAACAAAAAGACTTCCGGCGGAATGAATCCCGCCGCTCCACGGCTCCAATTTGCCGAAAACCTGAAATTGGCGCCATTCCTCTGGTCGCTCGAAAATGTAGATATGAGATTTCGTGTCGCCTGGCGGGGACTCGCGTTCCAGCTCCTTGGCGATGACGCGATAGTGAAATTCCGCCTCCACTGAAACCGGCGTTGCGACGTAACTGTGGACGAAATGGTAGATGAAATGGTCTGTTTCGGCGTGTTTCCATTGTTCCGGATGAATCGCGAGCGCTTTCTCACTGAGCGGATTTGGATCGCGCTGACTTAAATTCGCAAACTCAATTTCGGTCAACGAACTCGATTCGTTGACCTGAGCGCTCGCGGCGACGGCGCACAAGATGGACAGCGACAGGATCGGCATGAAGCGCATTACGAATATGCGTAGCTAATCTTATGCGAGCAGCGATTTCCGGAGGATCGCGGTAACACCGCCGGCAATCGATTCGCGGAATTTATTGAATCTCTGTTCGCACGGTTACGACAACAGGCGTTTTCCCGGGCCGATAAACCGAGGCACCGTAAGCAATCGCAGCGTCCGCGCGAGCGAAACGGACGTGTTGCAAATCAGAATTCCACCATTCGATGTAGCTACAGTTTGCTGTTTTTTCTGAGTGCGGGATCGGAACGTAGCGCGCCTTCGTCAGGCACAAAAACGCGGAGTCGCCAGGCAGCGGAATTGGGGTGGCCCAATTCTGCGCTAAATGTGCGAAGCGCCGCCTCGTTAGATCGAGAGCATAGGTCGTGCTGCCGTCGGTGCTGTTTACGTGTACTCCGTAGAACGCAATTCGCAGGGGAGGGTCGAGCAGAAAATAATCGGATGAATCTCTCAATTTTAACTGATCAACAGCCCCCTCAAAGCCGACAAGCTTCGCGAATTCGATTTCGTCGCCCGATTTCAGATCGCGGAAGAGATAATGTTTCCCATGACCGGGTTGGTTTACAGTGTCATCCTCATCCTCTTTGACTTCACGCAAAACCAGTTCGACCGAATCGTCCGGTGCACGAAAAATCGGCGAACGCTCGCCATATTCTCGCTTGTCGGGATAATCCTCCGGCCATTCGAAGCAAGGAGAATTTTTCGTCGCGGAATACCATTCCGGCGCGCTGACGAGCTGCCGAAGATTGGTGCCGCCAGGCGAGATACTCCACCATTCTACTTTGTCGGCGGGCAGCTTGCGGGTAAACACAATGGACTCGCCGGGCGACGCGAAAATAGGATCTAGGTCTTGGCCGGCATCACTTTTCGTCAGTTACCGCAGCAGGTGCCCATCCGGGCTATATAGGAACAAATGCGAATGACTCACGCCTTCCGCCTGAAGGTACCGAATTGCGATGACGATTTCCGAAGCAGCACGCGCTTGGAAGCTCGCGGCGACCAGCAATGCGAATCCTAGGATGCAACGAAACTTGCACATAAAGGATTGACTAAACCCGGGACCGGCGCGTGCCGGAACCGCGCGTGTATTTCACCGGTCGGCGTTTTGGCTCGATCTTTGAAATGCCGGCGCCGCTTTTTACTTCCATGATCTGATCGCGCAACAGCGCCGCTCGTTCGAATTCCAAATTCGCCGAGGCGGTTTGCATTTCTTCTTCCAGTTCGCGCAAGAGTTCGGTCACATTGAAATCGCCGCCGGCTTCCCGAATCACCGACGCCGCAACTTCGCGACCGCGCAGAATTGTGTGCAAACTTTCCTGAACGGCGCGGCGAACGGTTTGCGGCGTAATGTTGTGCTTCTCGTTGTATTCGATCTGCTTGGTTCGCCGGTATTCCGAGATCGATATCAGCGCTTCCATGCTTTGGGTCACGATGTCGGCGAACAAAACGACTTCGCCGTTCACGTGGCGCGCGGCCCGGCCTGCGGTTTGAATCAGCGAAGTTTGGCTGCGCAAAAAGCCTTCCTTGTCGGCGTCGAGGATGCAGACGAGCGACACTTCGGGAAGATCGAGACCTTCACGGAGCAAATTGATCCCGACGAGAATGTCGAAGTCGGCCGCGCGCAACCCACGCAAGATTTCTACGCGCTCGATCGTGTCGATGTCGCTATGGAGATAGCGCACTTTGAGTCCGACGTCCCGCAGATAATCCGCGAGATCTTCGGCCGTGCGTTTCGTCAGAGTGGTGATGAGGACGCGCTCTTCTTTTTCCACACGCTGCCGGCAAAGTTCAATCGCGTCGTCGATTTGGTTTTTGAGCGGTTTGATGGTGATTTTTGGATCGAGAAGTCCGGTCGGCCGAATGATTTGTTCGACCACGAGCGGCGCCCCTGGGGTGTGGACGTCGAATTTTTCCGGAGGCTCGTCGGTGCGTGAAATATGGGCGTGAGGCTGCTGTAGCGGCGCTCTAGGAGCGCGGTCTGTTTTATTTCGGCGGTCGTAAACCGCCGTTACTGTTTCGCCCGGCAGCACAAACGGTACCGGCTCGTCTTGACCGATGCGTTGCCGTTTGTGCGGGAAGTAACTTTTGTTTGCGACAACGCTATTTTGAATCTCAAACTCAGCCGGCGTGGCGCTCACGTAGACGATTTGATTCGTCATCTTGATGAACTCATCGAAATTGAGCGGGCGGTTATCGAGCGCGCTCGGCAAACGAAATCCGTAGTTCACCAGCACAGTTTTGCGCGAGCGATCGCCCTTGTACATCCCGCCGATTTGCGGGATAGTGGCGTGCGATTCGTCGACGACCACCAAAAAATCTTTCGGGAAGAAATCGATGATTGTGTATGGCTTGGAACCGGGCGGCCGCCGGACAAATGGCGCGAATAATTTTCGATCCCGTTGCAGAAACCCATCTCCTGCAACATTTCGAGATCGTATTCAGTGCGCATCCGCAGGCGTTGCGCTTCAAGTAATTTGCTTTGTGCTTCAAGGTCGACAATGCGCTGTTCGAGTTCTTCCCGGATCGTTCGCAGGGCGCGATTAAGTTTGTCCGCAGGGGTGACGAACTGTTTTGCAGGAAAAAATGTGATCACGCCTAACGAATCGTTCGCATGACCGGTCAACGGATCGAACCGCGTGATCGCATCGAGATCATCACCGAAGAACTCGAGACGGATTGCTTCTTCGTCGGCAGTGGCCGGATAAACTTCGACCACGTCGCCGCGGACGCGGAATTTTCCGCGTGAGAAATTCATGTCGTTGCGCTCGTACAACATGTCGATCAAACGACCGAGGACGGCTTCGCGGCTGATGTGCTGGCCACGTTTTACGGTTAGCAGCATATTCAAATAATCTTCCGGAGAAGTGATGCCGTAGATGCAGGAGACGCTGGCGACGACGATAGTGTCGCGCCGCGAGAGCAGCGCGCTCGTTGCCGCCAAACGCAGTCGCTCGATCTCTTCGTTGATTGACGAGTCCTTCTCGATGTAGGTATCCGAGCGGGGGATGTAGGCTTCCGGCTGGTAATAGTCGAAATAGCTGACGAAATATTCGACCGCGTTTTTGGGGAAGAACTGCTTAAACTCGGAGTAAAGTTGTGCGGCGAGTGTTTTGTTGTGCGAAATCACGAGCGTTGGCCGATCGAGCTGGCGAATGACGTTCGCGACCGTAAAGGTTTTGCCCGAGCCAGTGACCCCGAGCAGCGTCTGGTGCCGATTGCCTGCTTCGACCGACTTGAACAGCTTCGCGATCGCCTGACCCTGGTCACCCTGCGGCTTGTAATTGGACTCGAGCTGAAACGGCATTCATCAATCTAGCATTGCCGATCTTTTGCCGAAAGCGGAGGCGGAATCACTGCACGATCGTGTCGCGGCCGTGCCTGTGAGTTTGCAGACCGCGTTGATCCAAATCCTTTTTGGCGAGATCCATTCCCAAGATCAACGTCGCAATCAGACCGAAATACAAGATCGATATCATCCAGCGCTGCGCTCGTGTGACTTCGTAATAGCGCTGTTCTTCTTCGGTCCGTTTGCGAAAAAGGGAATAGACGCGTGGCAAAGAGAGCAGCACCATCAGCCACACGATAAAATTTGGGTACTTCCAACCGAACCACATCAGCACGGCAAGACCTGGCAGCCACAGCCAGCGTGATAATGCTGTCACGATCCGGCCGCCGTCCAGCATGCCCACCGGCGTCAGGTTAAAAAGATTTAAAAGGTAACCGGAATATGCCAGGGCGATAAAAACCGGCGCATCAATTGTCTCGCCTAACGAATGGCAAGCCAATGCGCCCAACGACCCGAGCATCGGCCCACCAATACCGACGCACGCCTCCATCCAGGCGTTGCGGGGCTGGTCTTTCAACAAGATGAACGCCCCCATGAACGGAATGAAGACAGGCGCACTCACCTTAAGTCCAAATCTTTTCGCGACAATCAGATGCCCGCACTCATGAACGAACATGAGCACGACGAAACCCACGGCGAATTTCCAGCCCCAGATAGTCGCGTAGATTCCGATTGAGAGCAGCATCGTGCCACCGGATTTGATGAGGACCGGCAGAAATTTGAGGGCAGGGAGAATAAGAAACTTCAACTTCGCAAAGAACTTTGCGATCACGACACCGACCACCGCGACGGGGCCGAGAGCTTTTTTAGTGCGGATCCAGAAAGTTTCGCGCTGTGGCGCGGCAAACTCGGTGCCTTGCGTTTCGCCATTCATCGATTTCTAAATCAGCGGATCGCGCAGTTCATTGAATGCTTCGCCAAGGTGAGCGAGGACGTCGCTTGCTAGCAGCGACTCCTCGCTCGCACCCGAATGAAAGATCGATATCTCTCCCGCGCGGCCGCAGACCCAGGCGCCGATTCGTCCCGCATCGTACATCGACAATTGCCGGCCGGCCAATCCGGCGCAGACTCCAGTCAACACGTCGCCCATTCCGCCGCTGGCCATTCCGGGATTTCCGGTCGTGTTGTAGCTCAGTGGTTTGCTTCGTTCGCACAAAATTGTGCGGCTGCCCTTGAGCAAGAGTGTGACCGGAAATTGCTCGCAGAAATTTCTGGCAATGCCGGCCCGCGACATCTGTCCAACTTCAAATAAGCGGGCCATTTCGCCCGGGTGTGGCGTGAGCAGGCGCGGTACTCGGCAGCGTTCAAGGGTGTCGATCTTGTCGGCGAGAATGTTCAATCCGTCGGCATCGACTACCATCGGCTTTTCGGCGCGCTCGATCAGACTGAGAATTTCAGCGGCGCGGGATTTTCCCAGACCAGGACCGAGCGCCCAGACATCGATCTTTTCCTCGAGCAAATCGCGATATCTGCGGACCGGCTTGACCATCGTTTCCACTGGCGCGGCGGACGCGACGATTTCATAAATTTCTTCAGGTACGAAAACTTCTACCAGACCAGCGCCAGCGCGTAGGGCGCCTTGTGTGGTCATGAGGGCGGCCCCGATGAAACCTTTCGAGCCGGCCACGACGCCAATCCGGCCGAATTGATTCTTATAGACGCTGAATTTCCGCCGCGGCAAAAACAAGCTGAGAGAATGCGGAGTGGCAGCAAGTTCGTTTCGTGGCCCAACTTCCGGCGCTAGATCGACAAGTGGGACGACTTCGAGCCGTCCGACGATGTCGAGGACTTCATCGACAATCAGCCCGTGTTTGGCGAACCCGATCGTGACCGTGAAGTCCGCGAGCACGCAATCTTCCGGATCGGCCTCGCCAGAATCGGCGTCGATACCGGTCGGAAGATCGACCGCGAAAACAAAAGCGTTTTGTTCGCGGCGCAAGCGGTTGATTTCACGGGCGGCAGTGCGAATCGGCTCGCGCAAGAACGATTTGGCGCCGGTACCGAGCAATCCGTCCAGAACGATTGTGTGCGGAGCAGTAGGGTCCGACGTGGAACGCTTCGGCGCGTCACACAGGGATTGAAGTTTCTTGCGGGTTAGTTCGCTACAATCCTCTTCCGGGAACGGCAGGCGGATGTCGATCTCCCATCCGTCGCGCTTTAACTGGCCGGCCGCCACGAGCGCGTCGCCGCCATTGTGGCCTTTGCCGGCGAAAACGACGCACGTCGCCGGGTTCGGGAAGAATTGCCGCACCGCGCGGGCAACGCCGGCTCCGGCCTGGTCCATCAAGGTCTCGACTTTGATGCCACGTCCGAAGGCAGATTCCTCTGCGGCGCGCATCTGTGCCGAGCTCAAAATAGGTGAGTCCAATTAGTCCTCCGTCTGCTTGGGCGGCGACTTCTTCATCCTTGCATTAGCGGCGGTATCGTCGCTCTCGTTACTCTGCTTTTTTGGGCTTTTCTTCCTCGTGGAGGATTTGCTTCTCGAAGATTTTTTCGACGAATGCCTGGAACGGGAAGTGTCCGGGTCGCGTACTCTCGTTTGATCGATGAATGGTTGCAGCGGAACGGTCTCAGTATTGACTGCGAGCCGGATCGGTGCGGAAGCCCTGACCACAGACGAGCGGTTGCGGATTCCGCGAGCGATCTCTTCAGCCAACTTTTGCTGATAGGCAGCGCTCTGCGCATACTGTGCTTCCGTCGGGTTGGTAAGAAATCCGCATTCCACCAGAACGGCAGGGATCGTCGTCCTTCGCAAAACAAAATAACCCCGCCGGCGCACTCCGCGGTTCGGTGTCGGGGCGCCGCCGGCCACATAATAATGAATGGCGGAGGCAAGCGGCAGACTTTGCGAGCTGTAGAAGTAAGTCTCAACTCCATTTGCGCTGCCACGAGGCGCAGCATTGAAATGGATGCAAATGAAAATTGCATTACGATACGAGTTTGCAATCGCGACGCGCGTGCCCAAAGGCACAAAGACATCGCTGTCCCTCGTCATGACAACGCGATAGCCGTAAGCGGTAAGAACTGCCTTAAGCCGCTGAGCGACATCGAGGGTCATCGTTTTCTCGGCGACACGCTGGCCAGGAATGCCGCCTCGATCGAATCCGCCATGGCCGGGATCGATCACGACAATCGTAGAGGGACGGGTGCCTTGCTCTCCGGCGCCGCCGCTTTCCACGAGTGCGGTAGCGTAAACCGGCGTGGGCGTGGGACGCGCTTTGGCGGTGTAACGTTTTTCGCTTGCGGAAAGATCGCTGGGCGGAGGCAGGGCGCAGCTGTATTTCACCAGGGCCAGTGTGCCGATGAGAAAACTAAGACGGTAAAAGTGTCTAAGCACGGCTAATCGTCCTTCGGCAAATTGGGCGGGCGCTCGGAAAGTTTCTGAGTTGCGTCGCGTGCTCCCTGCGCGACCGGCGCTTGGACCATCCCACCCGCGACCTTTATCGCGCCATCGGCGTCGTGGACGAGACGCGGTTGTGTTTTTGTTTCCGTGAATGAGGCGCGCGAGACAAGTTCGCCATTCAAGCTGACGCGTGAGTAGGCCCAATTGCGCGGCGCGGCGCAGTGAAGCACGTGCAATTGATTCGCCCGATCGAGCTCGGCTTGCGGTGCATCGAATGCAATAAGGTGGCCTAACGAATGAGTCGCATAAACGGTCCCGCGATCCTGGTCCTCAATCCGCACATACAACGAAGTGTGATCGGGGAAACGATTGGTCAACAGCGAATAGGTCCGCACATTTCCGGGGCCGCTTACTCCTTCAGGAATGCCGACCGTTTTTTGCCAGATCGGCCGAGCGTGGGTCACTTCAAAAACTTTTGTTTGCGAATAAAGGAGCTCATTTAGGTCGGCAAAATGGACGTGGGCCCGCACTCGATACGTGCCGAAATCGTGGATCCCATAGAGTGGCGTCAGGTTGATTTTCTGCGTTACTTTCTTGCCGGCCCCGATATTCAGCGGTGCGTGGGTCTGAGCGGTGGAAGTGGGCGCGATAGGTTGACCTTCGCTTCCGGTCACTTCGAACCCGAGCCACGGCTGGCCGTTCTCGTCGTGAAGATCGACATCGCGCCCGGCAAGGTTCGTGATGGCGACGCTGGCGACAACCGATTCGTAGGCGATGTATTGGAGGCGCGGCAATTTCAACTCGATTTGAATTTGAGCAGTCGCAGTGCCTGCGAGCAGGCAGAAGAAGCCGAATGATGCCGCAGCTTTCATGCGCGGTAGAATAACGCAACTCGTTGCGGAGGAAAACGCCGGCGCATTTGGGGGCCAATCGCGTCAGGCCGATTGCCGGCGCGATCCGGTCGCTTTCTGTTCCTTATGATGTGCCGCCGCCTCTATCAGGATCTCGTCCCAAGGTTCGGCAATTGTCTCAACGGCAGCCCGAACACTCCGGTCGTAGGCGAACTCTACATGTTTCCAAGAAACTATCTCGAAGAGCGCATCTTTTCCGCGTCGCACGGTCGTTTCGGCATGAACAATTTTGCTGCTGCGCAGAAAAACAAGTCCACTCTTTTCTTCTTTAACCATCTGAAGCGCGCCACTGCGCCGGCTGAGACAGCACATTTGCAAGACGTCGATAACCTGAAACAGATCCGGCGCGTCGGTTGCGGCATCTTGCGCGCGGTTGATCGCGTCGAGTAATGCGTCTCCTTCGATTGGTTCCGGAAAAACCTTTGTTTCTGCCAGCTCGAGTCGTTGATCTGACGCAGGATAAGACGGAAAAAACAGGACCTGCAAACTGGGAAAGACTTCGCTGAGCGACGCACCAAGAGCAAGTCCATCGATTCCTTCGGCTTCAAGTTGAGTTAAGAGCAGCGAGCAGTGTCGATTGCGGCGTGCCCAGTTGATTGCCGCGGCCTCGCTGCCAATGAGGTCGCAATCATGCCCGGTGTAATCCTTCACCATTTGCACCAGCGGTTCGCCGATCTCGGCGTCGCCGTGCACGATGAGCAAGTGCATTACTGCGGAGGGGCTGTGAAAGGCGCCGGAAACAGGTTCAACAGTCTGCTCGGCTCGGCGCGCTTATCTTGCAGTTGATCATTATAATAAACCCGCACGATATAGCCGAGATATTTTCGCTGGCTCGTCTCCGGCGGCGGGCTTGGCTTGATCGGACGTCCTTTTTTCGCCGGATTCACGGCGGCGGCCGCCGCCGCCAGGGCCGCCTCAGATGTCGCCATTCTATTGTTTGGGCGAATATAAGTCACAGCGAGGGTTTCGGTGTTCGTATTGGCCCAATCGTGATTCGGAGTCAGCCACTCATAGCTGACGTCGGCATCGGTCAACTTGATGTCATTGTTGCCGACAGTGTCGTAAAAGAAAACTTGGATTTTCACTCGAGTGTGATCGATCACCGCACTCGGACGCTTCTTCACCCCGATCCGCAGCATCAGATTTGTTTCCGCGTCCGGATCGGGCGTTTCCGAGGCCGTCACTTCGGAGATGCCAAGTGTGGATCCGGCCGGAATTCCGTCCACGCTGCCGCCGCGCGCCGTTCCGACATCGAGCGGGGAAACTCCGGCCAGTCCGGGACCGGTTGCGGCCGCGGAGGCCGGAACGCCCGTCTTCAGTTTCATGTCGGCCAATTCATAGAGCGGGCCAGCCGAGGGACCAATCTCCTGCACTCTGCGCCAGGTCTCGTTCGAACGATCAAAATTCTGAATGGATTCGTAAATCATCGCCATCTCCGCGAGTACTTCCGCATTTTTTGGGTCGCGCTGCGAGGCATCCTGCAAGCGGGAAAGCGCGTTTACAGTATCGCCGCTATCGCGGGCGGCATTTGCTTCCTTCAATAACCGATCGGCCATTGACACCGCCGAGGTCGAGGGAGTAAGCGCCGGGGTTGCCGAAGCGACGGCCAGTGCTACCGGCGGCGCGGAGGGCGCGGCCGAAGGGAGAGGGCCAGGCATAACGCGTGGGGTCACTGTTGTGTGCGCCGGGCGCATCCGACCAATGTAATAGAAACTCGCGCTAAAAATTTCCACCGCTGCGAAAAGAGCAACCAGCCCCAAGCCAATGGTGAAACTTTTATCGGAACGCTGCCCTAAAGGAAATGTGAGAGCCCGCATCAGTAACTGATTTCTGTAAACAACCCCGTGACGCTGTCAACTCGCGAAAGCGTTCGGGGTCAACTGATGAAAGCTGTTTCGACAATCATACTCTCTCGCGGCTCACTAGCTATTGGTCGCCCTACAAAACGAGCGTCAATGTTTACTTGGGGCCGCCTGACTCCGTCTTTCATAGCACTTAAGGATAAATGAATCGGCGCAAGAGTATGCCTTAAGAGCTAACGCGGGACGCGCACTGTCCAGAGCTAGACCAGCATCGGATCGACGGGGACGAGAGGTCGGATGAGTTCGACCAGCGTGGGAATGTCTTTTGTTTTAAAGCGGCGGCCGCGGCACCGAAGCTTTGTGTTTTCCAATTCGCCGACTTGGGCAATCTTTCTGTTTTTCCAAATCCAGGCGTCGGGATTGTAGGGGCCTACGCGACGGGGGTCGGTCCAGGTGTGGATCGACAATAAGCGGTTGTTAACGGCGGCGGCGATGTGCATCGGGCCGCTGTCCACGCTGATGATAAAACGGGCGACGCGAATCAGTCGAATTAATTGCAACAGCGAGGTTTGGTTGATGAGCTCTACGCAATTCTCCACGATCTCGATCTTGCGATTCGAGTTTCCGACCACTACGACCCGGGTAGGCGCGAACGCGCGGCAAATTTCTTCGATGACGCGATTCGACAAGGATTTGCCATCACCGCGGGCAAACGGATGGAGCAAGATGAATGGCGGATACTCGTCGAAACGCGGCAACGGGTCGCCGGTTGGGAGCGGGCAACGGAGCGCTTCGCCCACCTTTGCTCCGGCCATCTCCGCGAGCTTGAGATAACGCTCAACCGCGTGCCCGTGGCGATTGACTTTCGCAGTGCGATTGTAGAACAGGCGCGACCCTTCCCGTCCGTCACTCATTCCGTAAACTTCTTTTGCGCCACTGATCCGTGCGATCATCGCACTGCGCAAAAGCCCTTGAAAATCGAGCGCAAGATCGGGTCGAAGCTGGCGCGTTTTCTTCAACCAGGGCAGCAAGCTGCGCGGTGCGCCCAGGCCGCGAAATTCACCGCGGGGAAAGACATGGATATGATCGACGTCGGAGTTCCCACGCAGGAGCGGGACGAATTCCGGATTGATTACCCATGTAATTTGCGCGTGCGGGTGCGCTTCGCGAATTAGCGCAACTGCCGGCAAAGTGTGAACAATATCGCCGAGTGAGCTCGGCTTAATGATCAAAATCGATTTCAGATCCCAGATTTCAAATTGCGGATTGCTAGGAGTCAACCCTGAGCTGCCTTGTTTTCAAATCTGAAATCTAAAATTTCGTTTAGCGCCCGATCGCGAGTCGTTCTGCGAGCAGTCGCGGCAGGCCTGCTTGGATAATTTTCCTTTGCGCGGCGGCCAGATCGTATTTTACGCGCCGTTGTTCTATGATGTTTTTGTCGATGTCATAAACGCAGTAGGCCGCGCGCCAATCGGCATCGCGCGGTTGGCCCACGCTGCCGGCGTTAATGAAATATTTTTTGCTCGGGTCGATGCGCAGGGAGTCGATTCGCACGCGCCGCACGCCTTCATCACAAGTAAATGCCATGGGAACGTGAGTGTGGCCGAAGAAGCAAACGGGTGTCTGCTGATAGGTGAAACTGGCGGTGGCGTCGAGATTATTAAATACATAGCCCCATTGCGATGGGGAATCGAGGGTCGCGTGGACAACAGTGAAATCGCGCACTTGCCGCTGCAACGGCAAGTCGCGCAGCCATTGCTTGTCCTCCTCGCTCAGATTGTCGCGCGTCCACTGAATGGCGTGCTCGGCAAGTTCGTTGAAATCGCGCGACGATTCGATTAACGACGCCTGCTCGTCGTGGTTGCCTTTCGCCGTCGGGCAATCCATGTTTCGCACGCACTCCACGCATTCGTGTGGGTTCGCGTTATAACCGACCACGTCGCCTAGACAAACAAAATGCGCGCATTCATGTTCGCGTGCGTCCGCCAGCACGGCCTCGAGCGCCTCAAGGTTGGCATGAACGTCACTGAAGATCGCGTAGCGCATCGGCGACACGTTAAAAGAGTTACAAAGGTAAAAAAGTCAAAATTCCTGAATTTGGGTCTGTGAATCGTGAATTGGAATCGTCAGTCGTGAATCGAGATTCGAGAATCGGTGTAACGATTCAACGATTCAACGTTCTCCCTGAATTCGCTGATCCGGCGACGTGTTCAATTTCTCTTCGAGAAACTTCAGTCGTGCGATCAAAGTCGGCAGCCGTTCCGCTTCGCCTTTGTCGTAGAGCTGGCGCAATCGCTCGTAAGCTTCGCTCGCGACCTGCGCAATAAGAAAGCTCATAGGCAGAAAAGCGCTTGTCGTAACTTGGTGCGCCAGGCAATGCCGCTGCTTTCGCGTAAAACTCCGAAGCGCAAGCGTGGTGTTGGTATTTGTCTCTGTACAGACGGGCGAGCGAAGAGCCGTTCGGCCCGAGCAATCCATATACCTCGCCGGCTCCGACCTGAAGATCGAGATCGCGCACCGCCACGACTGCTTGTCGGCGGAACGGGATCGAAAAAACTTTCGTCAGCCCGTGGACCGTGACCGCTGCATCAGTCATGACGAATCTCGAAGCCGCGCGCCGCCACCGGTCCGGGAATTGCCGATTTGGTGTGCTTGTGAATGTGCGCCCGCAGTTCGCTCTGCATGACCGAATCCAGGAATGCGCCAACTTCGCTTTCCTCGCCACTGAGTTGAAGCTCGACGCGGCCATCCGGCAAGTTGCTCACCCAGCCGATAACATCGAAGCCTTTCGCGATGTCTCGGATCGACCATCGGAAACCGACGCCCTGGACGTTGCCCTCGTAAAATACCTGAAACGAGATCATGGCCAGGTTGCAGAGCTAATCCTAAAGAGAACTCGGAGGCACGTGAAAGTCTAAAGGGGGGAACTCAAGCTCCGCGGCGCCCTATTTGTAGGAATAAACGAGGCAAACGCTGCTCTCTTCGCCTTCCGCCAGTTCAACCATCACATAATACTGGCCGCTGCTGCTTGGGGAGAATCCGGCTGCGGCCTTTTCGCCAGAGCTGTAATTTTCGGTCGCAACTTGCTTACCGGTTTCGTCGTAAATGTTGATTGCGATTTTCTTTGCCGGTCCGGTGGCCCCAACTGAAAACCAATATTGGTTGCCGGCGTAAAGATTTACCGCGATGAGGGCATGCTCGTGCAGCTTGATTGTCCCGGACCAATGACCGTCTCGCATTTTGAAGCCGTCGTTGGAGAAGGCGCCGGCCAGGTCGAGAGCAGATTTGCGCGCTTCAACTTCCTTGTCTGTCTCAGCCGCGCCTGCCGTCGCAACCGGAGTGCAAAACGCCGTCAAGATCGACATGCACAAGATCGACAATGGAGCCGCCGGGAGATGAGCGACGGAGACGGCCAACCGGCGAGGTCGAGCTTGCAGGAGCGGACGAGCGAATCTCATTTGGCTTCCTTGTTCTCGATTTCGTCCATGATTTTGCCGACGGCCTCGTTGACCTTCCGCACGTCATCGGCACTAGGCGCTTGGCCCGGGGGAAATGCCACTAACTTTTCAATGCCGGTAAGCTGATTACTCACGTCTTTAACCAACGGCTCAGCGTGCATGTCCGGCGACATATCCTTTAATTTCGACTGGATGAAATTTACCAGTGCCGGCTGTCGCAAAACTTTCGCGCTTCGTTCATTGTAATTCTGCAGTACCGCAGCGCTGACGACTTGGGTTCCGCGAATCCAACCGCCCACGCTGACAAGGATAATCAGATCCTGGTCCTGATGAGATTGCATCGATGATTTCACTTCATTTTGGGTCGCTTCCAGTTCTTCCTGGAGCGCATCCCATTCGCTGTTCTCGGCGAACTCGTTGATGCTGTTGCCGCGACTGAGCACGTTCTCACTTACGCCGAGCGCTTTGGCGAGTTTGATGATGTCGGTCCCGATATTTTTGACCTGCTGGCTATCCTGCGCCTCGACCGCGATGAAACCATCGGCAATCAAGCCGCCGAGGTTAAGCGCGATCTGCGCGCGGTTGCGATACGTTGTCGGAATCGGGCCGCGATATTGCCCGGACCAATTGGGCTTGCCCGGCTTTTCCAGGGCGGCAAAGAGTTCTCCCGGCGTCGGGATGCTGATGGAATCATTGCGGATAGCTTTTGCAAGTTGATCTGCCGGAAGGCGCGCCGGTTCCGCACCTATCACGGCACACCAGCCGAGCAAAAACGCGGCCGCAGCACAGCGCCTAAGACGGTTCATGACGGCAAGCGTACGCACGCCGGGCAAGATTGCCAGTAAGAATGTCTTATGGAATTTGCTGATTGCCAATTACCAATTGCCAGCATTATTAGCGCGAGGCCGCTCGGCCAAACAAAAATGGCAAACACCTCAATCCGAGAAATCTTCGCGCGTGAGATTTTGGATTCGCGCGGCAACCCGACTGTCGAGGTTGATGTCCGGCTCGAGGGCGGAGCGCTTGGCCGCGCGGCTGTCCCGAGCGGCGCCAGCACCGGCGAACATGAAGCCTGGGAACTGCGCGACGGCGATAAAAAACGTTATGGCGGGAAGGGGGTTCTGCGCGCGGTCGCAAATGTAAACGAAAAAATCGCCGCCGCGATCAAGGGTTGGGACGCGCGGGACCAGGCGAAGATCGACGACTACATCATCGAGCTGGATGGCACGCCGAACAAAAAAAACCTGGGCGCGAACGCGCTTCTCGGAGTTTCCCTTGCAGTCGCACATGCCGCAGCAGCGGCAGGAAATCTCCCACTGTTTCGTTATCTCGGCGGGGGCGCCGCAAGAGTTTTGCCAGTGCCGATGATGAACATCCTGAATGGGGGCGCGCATTCCGATGCGCCGATTGATTTTCAGGAGTTCATGATCATGCCGCGCGGCGCCCCCACTTTTGCGGAAGGGTTGCGTTACGGCGCGGAGGTTTTTCATACACTCAAGTCGGTCCTGAAAGATCGGCATCTTTCTACCGCAATCGGCGACGAAGGCGGCTTTGCCCCGCAGTTGAAATCGGCCGAAGAGGCGCTCGAATCAATTGCGACTGCGGTTGAGAAAGCCGGTTACAAATTGGGCGAACAAATTTTCATCGCCATCGACCCGGCTTCATCGGAATTTTTCGACCGGGCGCGAAATCGCTATGTTTTCAAAAAATCGGACGGCTCCGAACGCACAGCTGACGAGCTAGTCGAGCTTTATGTCGATCTCTGCGCGCGTTTTCCGATTATCTCGATAGAAGACGGTTGCGCGGAGGACGATTGGGATGGGTGGAAGAAACTGACCGCCCGCCTCGGCGACAGAATTCAATTGGTCGGCGACGATCTATTTGTCACCAACGTCAAGTTCCTTCGCAAAGGGATTGAAGAGCACGTCGCGAATTCGATTTTGATCAAGGTGAACCAGATCGGCACGCTTACGGAAACGCTGGCGACGATTGATCTGGCAAAGGAAAATAATTACTCCGCCGTGATCAGTCATCGTTCCGGTGAAACAGAGGATACGACTATCGCCGATATTGCCGTGGCGACCAACGCGGGCCAAATCAAAACCGGTTCGCTTTGCCGGACCGATCGTGTGGCCAAATACAATCAGCTGCTGCGAATTGCCGAAGAACTTGGTGACAAAGGCGTTTACGGCGCTAAGATGCGCTGACGTGGATCAAACTTACGGCGACTTCCGCGCGCGTCGCGAAGCCACAGTTTGGCAGCGATGGAACCGGGTCCTGTTCGCCCTTCTTGCCATCGCGGTCTTGCTCGTGATCGTGAGTGCATTCGTTCCTCCGTCAAAGAAACTGAAACTGGGTCACGCCGAAATTGACAACCTGCAGGCACAAGTCAACGAGCAGAAAATTTTGCTCGCGCGGCAGACGCGGGAGGTCAATTTGCTTAAGACCGACCCGACGTATTTGGAGACGATCGCGCGCGATCGTCTCGACCTGATGAAAGAAGGCGAGACGATTTTCCGTCTCGAGCCGGCGCAACCGGGCAAACGCAAGGATTCCGCGCGCAGATAGTTGTAGAGGCGCTCGCCGCGGCGAGCGCCTGTGTTTGTTTGGCGTTTGACACAAGCGCCGCTACAACCTTTTGCACGTGAGGAAGGTTCAATTATCTTTGCTTCATGCCAACTGAGCTTCCGTCTGTCGACGCTGAAGATTTGAAGTCGCGCGTGCGCGAGTTGCGGAGGTTTCTTTGACGTCCCGAAGCTGGAAAAGGAGTTAGTCGGGCTTGAGGCGCGGATGAGCGCACCGGATTTTTGGAACAATCGCGAACGGGCGCAGAAAGATGTCGATGAAGTCTCGCGATTGCGCTCACTCATCAATCCGTTTCGCGAGCTGGAGCGCGAGATTGCCGATTTCGAGGCCCTGCAACAACTCGCCTCCGAGGAAAAAGACGAATCTCATCGCCTTCAAGCGGAGCGTGAGGTTGCGAGCGAACATGATCGGCTTGTTCGCAGGCTGGAAGAATTCGAGCTGCGCCAATTCTTGTCCGGCGAAAACGATCGCGCGAATGCGTTCTTGACAATTCATTCCGGGGCCGGCGGAACGGAGTCCTGCGATTGGGCCGACATGTTGTTGCGGATGTATCAGCGGTGGATCGAGCGCGGCGGTTTCAAATCGCGGATTGTGGATGTTCAGACCGGCGAAGAAGTTGGGATTAAATCGGTCACGCTCCTGGTGAGCGGCGAATATGCCTATGGCCATCTCCGGACTGAGCGCGGCGTGCACAGGCTCGTGCGCATCTCCCCATTCGACGCGAATAAGCGCCGGCACACTTCGTTCGCGAGTGTCGATGTTGTTGCCGAGATTGCCGATTCAGCGCCGATTGAAGTCAACCCGGCCGATCTCGAGATCGATACGTTTCGCAGTGGCGGCAAAGGCGGCCAAAATGTGAACAAAGTCGAAACAGCCGTGCGGATCGTCCATAAACCGACCGGTATCGTCGTTGCCTGCCAGGCCGAGCGCAGCCAGGGCCGTAACCGTGAGCTGGCCCTCAAAATGTTAAAAGCCAAACTTTATCAGATCGAAGAAGACAAGAAGCGCGCGGAGATGGATCGACAATATGGGGAAAAGGGAGAAATCGCGTGGGGAAATCAAATTCGGTCATATGTTTTCCAGCCCTACCAAATGGTGAAAGATCACCGCACCGGCGCGGAGACGAGTAATGTCCAGGAAGTGATGGACGGTGACATCGACATGTTCATCCAGGCAAAACTGCGCGGACAGAAAGCGGGCAAGACTGTTGGGCCTAAAGAATCCGCGGTAAAGATCCATCTCTCGCCCAATCCAGTCTATATGAAACCGACTGCGAACCTTCGATCACTCGACAAGAAATCCATCGTTGTTGTTGACGGAAGCCATCGCACTCCCGCGCACATCGGCGTGTCTGACGCAGATCCTCGGAGCGAGCATGCTGGCTTGTGTTACGTGAATGTGTGGCAAGCCTCGCTTGAAGACATGAATATCGAGTGGACGGATGCTGGCTCAGGTCCTCCACCGACATCACGCGCACATCGCTGGGACGCGTATCTTACACAAGATGCATTGCCATTGATTCGTCCGAATACAGAAGACCCAAAATATGGTGACCTGCTTCTCGAAGTTCCGAACAAGCCTTAAGCGACCGCGCGATGGCTAGCTCCAAGTCCATCCCATGGAGCGAGATTGGTTCTGAAGGCGCGCGACAACTTATCGCACAATCGGATCAGCTAAGCCGCTCATTCACGAATGCGCTCGAAGGGGTTCCTACGGCTAAACTTCCGGACTTCAAGAGTCGCACTTGGCGGTATGAATTCTGTATCTTCATCATGTTCTGGTTTTGGTACGTCGCGCACTCCCCAAAGTTCACTCGCGCAGGAGCGACCAAGCCGATGTTGGATGCATACCACAAAGGTTGCTACAAAGCTTTGGTCGATGCAGGCCTGCTTGATGGCAGTAAAGATGCGCTCGAGAAATGGGAAGAAGATATTGAAGCCAGATTTCTAGCCTACAAAGACGCCTACGACGCCCATCTCACTGGAATACACGAAGACGCGCAGCTTGAATCTCTCAAGATCTATTCGGGTACAGTTGGTTGGCTTCTGGCACACCACTTGTTTCCAGGACAACAACCAAACTTTCCGCTGGTGATTCTTTTGAACGAGCTTGGAAGCGTTCACTTCACGGGCTTGGTCGAGATGTTCAACAACCTTGGGAGACATTATGCCCGCAATAAACCGTGGTGGAAGTTTTGGACTTCTTCGCGGCCAGAAGCGGCGAAAGGCGAGAAGAGTGGGGATGAGGTTTAACATCAGAAGTGATGTTGTGCATAACGACATGAAGATTCCGAAAGCGTCACGAATGCGGTTGTTGCGACTCATTAGTGCTCGTTCTGATCTCGATTATGCAATCCAGGCTTTCAGTCTACTTTTGGCTGCGGGTTTAAAATCGCCGCTGCGTTACCACCTCTTTGTATCGGCTGTTATTGCGTATTGCCGTCCGTTCACGGAAAGCGAGGGCATAGGATCGCTTCGTTTCGAGTATCCCGATTACCCGGATTACGCCGACTTGGAGATGAACGCTCGGCATCAACGCATGATAGATATTCGAAACAAATTTATTGGACATAGCAGCATTTATGGCACGCGAGCGCTTTTGCTCGCTCCAGGCGCGGAAGATCCAGCGACAGGAAAAATTGTCAGGACGCACCATTATGCGGTGGCGAAGCGGCAGTTTCTTCGACCCGAATTTATCGGTTGGCTTACTCCGGTCGTTGACGCTCTTACGCATCGGGTCAGCGCCGATCTCAGGACTGCTTGTGTCGAGGTCGGTGGCGCGCACCTCGCTGCCGGCGAGACGTTCGAACTTGATACGACGTATGATGATTTCCTCTGGAGCGTACCGAAAGGAGCGCAACGTCTTTAATGGGTTATTTACTTTTTGCAGTCGCGATTCTTTGCTGGTTCTGATGATTGTTGCGCGCTTTTTGACCAATCATCACGTTCGTGCGCATTTCGCTGAGATCGTCAGTGCTGGTACAACATCGGGAAACATTCCGCCGTTATTCTCCGTAATCTATCTAGTCGGCTTTTTGGACTGATCGGTGCTGGTGTTTGGGCGTTTTTCAGCGTCGCGTGGTGGGCGATCGGTGTGATTGCCGTTCTGTATCTGCTTACGGGCCTTGTTCGTTCAGAATTGTCGTCGCGCATAACGTCAAAGCGCCTTCGCAAGAACTACGGCGGGCAGGGAAGCGCGAGCGTCCTATCTGACTCGTTTGAGCCGAAACCGCGGATCGAAGTCGCCGCCGTTATGTTTCCGGCAGCAAGCTAGGCACGCGATCGCGCGGCGAATCCGCCGCACCCGCGGGAATTTTTTTCGGCAACTCGGACATCGATAAACGAAACGCGCCGGATAAGTTTTCGCGGGGAAGGGGAGATTGTGACAACGCGCTTCGTCGGCGATGTCGAGATCGCGGCAAGCGTCAAGCCATTCCGCGCCATGCGGCGAGATCCGCCGGCGTCCGGCCCGAAATTGCGCGAGCAAATGTGCCAGTTCGTGTCGAAGCGTGCGATCGATGTCCGAGCCGGACTGGCGGCTAACACAGGCGAGGTCGTGATCACACAGTAGGGGGTTCAGCGAAATCAGTTTCTCGCGAAAATCCGCGCGACCGGCCGCGGATTTCATCCGCGGGTTCCATTCCACTCGGATTTCACGCGCGAGCGTCGCCGCGTTAAGAGCGCGCAGGAGCTCCCGCGCTTGAAATTCAAGATCGATGTCGCGCTTTAGCCTCGGCGCTCCGTCGCCGCGAAAACGCCCCGACAGAGCGGGGCGACTACATCTTTCGAAAGTGAATTCGAGCTGCTTAAGCAACCGCATACGCGCTTTTGCGGTTCTTCAGACGATCAACAATTTTGCGGGCCGTGTTGCCCGTTGCTTTAATTTCATCAGACGTAGTCCATTTGCCTAACGAAAATCGGACCGCCGATCGTGCGTGTTCCATTGGCAGCCCCATTGCCAGCAAAACGTGCGACGCGACCACCGATCCGACCATGCAGGCCGATCCGCTCGATGCGCAGACGCCTTCCAAATCAAGCGCAATCAGAAGCATTTCCGAGTCGAGACCGAGCAAGCTGACGTTCAGCGTGTTTGCCAACCTGTGCGTCTTCTCTCCGTTCAGTTTCGCTTCGGGAATGCTCGCGGAAATTCGATTCCATAAATCGTCCCGCAATTTGGTCTGACGTTCTTGCTCGTGCTCTTTCTCTTGCTCAACAAATTCCGCCGCCGCCGCCATTCCGGCGATCGCCGCGACGTTTTCTGTTCCCGGCCGGCGCTGGTTTTCGTGCGAGCCGCCAAACAACATCGGCTGGATCGACAATCCACTGCGCAAAAAAAGAAATCCGGCGCCTTTCGGTCCGTAAAATTTATGCGCGGCGAAACTGGCCGCATCGAGCAACCTCAGATCAACGTCGATTTTTCCAAACGATTGCACCATGTCGCTGTGAAACAGCACGCCGCGTTCGCGGCAGATCTGCGAAATTTCGTGCATCCGCTGGATCACGCCGGTCTCGTTGTTCGCTGCCATGATTGAGACCAGCCTCGTTTCTGGCCGGATCGACTTCGCAAGTTGATCGAGGTCGACAATTCCGTTTTCGGAAACGTCAAGCCACGTGACTTCAAAGCCTTCGTGTTTCTCAAGGTGTTCGAACGTGTTCAACACCGCGTGATGTTCGGCCTTGTTGGAAATGACGTGACCGCCACGCGAAGATTGGCATCGAGCCAGACCGAGCACGGCGAGATTGCAGGATTCAGTCCCGCCGCTTGTGAAAATAATCTCATTCGGTTTGGCAGACAGAAGGGCGGCCAATTTGTCACGCGCGTCGTCGATCGCGGCGCGCGCCTCGCGTCCCGCCGCGTGTACGCTCGATGGATTTCCGAAATGCCGCTCGAGGTATGGCAGCATCGCGTCGCGCGCTGGATCACAAATCGGCGTCGTCGCGTTGTAATCGAGATAAATCATTCGCGGAATTCGTCTCGGATGGTCGCGGCTTTGTGCGGACGCTTCGGCACAATGCGCAATTGTTTCTCCTCATAATAAACGAGCGAATTGGGTGGCACGCTTTGCACGAGAAAGACGTTGCCGCCGATTGTCGATCTTGCGCCGATCACAGTCTCGCCGCCGAGAATCGTCGAGTTCGGATAAATGGTAACGTCGTCCTCGACTTTGGGATGACGCTTTCCGCCCTTTTTGATTTTGCCGTGCTCGTCCTTTTGGAAGCTGCGCGCCCCGAGGGTGACACCGTGATAAAGTTTTACGCGCACGCCAATTTCGGACGTCTCGCCTATGACGACACCGGTCCCATGGTCGATGAAGAAATGTGAGCCAATCTTCGCGCCGGGATGAATGTCGATTCCGGTGCGGCTGTGCGCCCACTCTGTCATAATGCGCGGAATCAACGGCAAGCCGCTCATGTACAGAACGTGCGCCATGCGCTGGATCGCGATCGCTTCCAATGCCGGATAGGCCAAAATGATTTCCTCGTAACTTTTTGCCGCGGGATCGCCTTCGTAAGCCGCGTCGATGTCGGTCCAAAGAATCCGGCGCAAACCCGGCAATTCCTTGAGGAACGAGTCCAAGAATTCTTCGGCTCTCGCCTCGGTGGCTTCGTTTGGCGGAATCTTGCCGAGGCTTCGGCAGATTTCGGTTTTGAGGCGCGCCCGCAAATTCCCAATGCGTGTGCGTGTAGTCTCGGCCAAATCGTCCGAGCTCACCAGCGCCTCGCTTCGGAAGCCTGGAAACATCAAGCTCATCAGCTCGGCGCAAGCCGTTTCAATCGCGAGGCGCGACGGCAGGGTTGCGGCAGCGTCGAGATAATTAATGCCGCCGGTCTCGCTGTAGGTTTGAAGCAGTTCGTCAACTGCGTCGCGCTCTCTCTTGTGCATGGCGGAAAGTATGCGTCTCGTTTGCGGATCAATCAAAAGAGAATCGTGGAAGAGTTGAATCGTGGAAGAGTTGAAGCGATGAAGAGTTGCAGCGATAGAGATTAGTCCCTCTCACTTTTAACGCCTCAAAGAAATAACCCATGAAGCCTTTTGAAGTGGCGGGTTTGCCGCCCGACGAGCTCAATAGCTTTCTTTCCGGAACCTATTCGGATCCGTTCCGGATTCTTGGACCGCATCGCATGGGAGACGATCTCGTCATTCGGGCCTTTCGGCCGGATACGAAGAAGATCGACATCGTGCGGGATCAACAATCGCCGGTGGCAGCGGCGAAAATTCATCGCGACGGCTTTTTTCAGGCGACAATTCCAAACGCCACCCGCGATCTCGATTATCGTTTGCGCCTAACGAAATGGGACGGCTCGGAAATCGTGATGCGCGATCCCTATCAGTACGGCCCGATCATGGGCGAAGTGGATTTGCACTTGTTCACCGAGGGGCAGCATTGGGAGATTTACGAAAAGTTTGGCGCGCATTTACGGACGATCGGGGATCAAGGTGGTGTTTATTTTGCGGTCTGGGCGCCGAACGCGCAGCGGGTCAGCGTCGTCGGCGATTTCAATAGTTGGGATGGCCGGGTCGATCCGATGCGCAAACTTCTTGGCGCGGGCGTTTGGGAGTTATTTCTTCCCGGCGTGCGCGAAGGCGCCCATTACAAATTTGAGATCCGCACGCAGAGCGGCGCGCTGCTGCTGAAGAGCGATCCGTTCGCGTTCTTCAACCAGCACGGGACCTCGACATCATCGCTGATTTATAATTTGGAGCGGTATCGTTGGAATGACGCCGAGTGGATGGAGCAGCGGCGTGGGCGCGATTGGCCGCGAAGCCCGATCAGCATTTACGAAGTGCACCTCGGTTCGTGGCGGCGCAAAGCCGACGAAGGAAATCGTTCCCTGAGTTACCTCGAATTTGCCGAGACGCTTCTGCCATATGTGCTCGAGATGGGCTACACCCATATCGAAGTGCTGCCGATCGCGGAGCATCCGTTTGAAGGCTCCTGGGGTTATCAAGTCACAAATTATTTCGCGCCCACGAGCCGGTTCGGAACACCGGACGAGCTCCGCCATTTCATCGACAAATGCCATCGGGCCGGGATTGGGGTGATCATGGATTGGGTGCCGGCGCATTTCCCGAAAGATGCGCATGCGCTGGCTGAGTTCGATGGCACCCATCTTTACGAACACATGGACCCGCGCCAGGGGGAACACCAGGATTGGGGAACGCTCATCTTTAATTTCGGCCGCAACGAGGTCCGAAATTTCCTGATCGGCAATGCGCTCTTCTGGCTGGACAAGTATCACATCGACGGTCTGCGGGTGGACGCGGTGGCGTCGATGCTCTATCTCGATTATTCGCGCAAGGAAGGGCAGTGGATTCCAAACGTTTTCGGCGGTCGCGAGAATCTCGATGCGATTTATTTTTTGAAGCGTTTCAATGAAGTTTGCTACGAGCGCTTCCCTGGAATCATGACGATCGCGGAGGAATCAACCGCGTGGCCAGGCGTCTCACGTCCGACTTATCTCGGCGGACTCGGTTTCGGGTTCAAATGGAACATGGGTTGGATGCACGATTTTTTGGAGTACATGTCGCTTGATCCGATTTACCGGCGTTTTCACCATAGCAATATCACCTTTTCGCTGCTTTACGCGTTCCAGGAGCATTTCATTCTTGTGCTTAGTCACGACGAAGTTGTGCACGGCAAACGCTCGCTCCTGTCGAAGATGCCGGGCGACGAATGGCAGAAGTTTGCCAATCTCAGAATGTTTTACGCCTGGATGTATGGCCACCCCGGCAAAAAGCTGCTCTTCATGGGCAGCGAGTTCGGTCAATGGCACGAATGGAACCACGATACGAGTCTGGATTGGCAGCTCGTCGATCTTCCGTTGCACGACGGATTGCGGCGACTCGCGCAACACCTCAATTACATCTACAAAAGCGAGGCCGCGCTCTGGCAGCAGGACGACTCCTACCAAGGTTTCGAGTGGATTGATTTTCACGACGCCGACAACAGTGTTATTTCATTTTTTCGGCGCTCGCGCGAAGGCGAAACGGTAGTTTTTGTTGTTAGTGCGACGCCGATTGTTCGGCACGATTACCGGCTCGGCGTGCCACACGCTGGCTTTTATCGCGAAATCATCAACACCGACGCGGAAACATACGGTGGAAGCAATATCGGCAATTACGGCGGGGTGCAGAGCGAGGATCGGCAATGGATGGGGCGGGACCATTCGATCCTGATTCAGCTGCCGCCGCTGGCGACGGTCGCGTTCAAATTGGAATGACAGGGCCGGTTACAAGAAACTCTCGCGCACGGGCGAATTGCGGCTGCTGAACGGGTAGCCGCATAGGTTCCGCGGCCGGCCATCCGACGGTAGAGCGATCTATTTTTGATGTAATGTAGGATAATGCCTGACACAAATAACAGGCATAACCCTACTAAACACATGAAAAAGAAAACTGCAGTTCCCTCCTTCACTCTCATCGAACTACTCGTGGTCATTGCGATCATAGCTGTTCTAGCCTCCTTCGCCGTTCCCGCGCTGACGAGCGCAATGGCACGAGGTCAAATGACTGGCACCGTAAATAATGCGCGGCAATTCTACCTAGCCGGCTACCAAATGGCACTGGATGGTTTTCGACCAACAGTGATTCCAACTTGGCCTGGCCAGGTGACTATCCGAGCGGCGTCGCCAGTCTCCAAGATTATTGTACGAAGTTGACGCAAAATGATTACCTCAAAGTGGGCGACCTTTCGAAGCTTTTGAGTGCGCCTGGCGCGGCATGTACTGCAACTGGGTCTGGTGATCCGGTAACTATCACATTGACCGGTACCCCGGGGTTGAAAGTGTACAGGGTTAAAGACACAGATTCTACAAACACTATTTTCGCCGTAAGCAAAAATTACACTTACAATACCGCCCTTACTGCTTCGACGTCACCCTTTGGCGACAAAGGCTTCGTCGTAATGCATAAAGGCGGGGACGGCAACATCCTACGGAAAAACAATGCTACGGCCACTAATTACAGTAGCGATGCGACGAAATTCCAAGCTGCGATCGGAAAACTGGCCGGTGACGCCGATGGTACGGCTTCGTCTTCGGACACCGGAGCGGATGGAAGAGCACCGCTTACGCCTCCGTAACAGGGATTCCAAAAATTTGATCAATCGTTAGTCGACTAGCGATCCGAATTCGCCATCGCTGACGCGGGTGCGGATTCTCATTCTCGGACGAACTGACGCGACTGTGCGAATGAGCTTGCCTCGTTCGTCGGTGGTGATGCTGTAGCCGCGGCGGAGGGTTGCCTCGGGGCCGAGCACCCGCAAAATTCCTTCAACGTGGCGAAATCTTTCGCGGGCTGTTTGCAAAACGCGCGCCGGCAGGACGACGAAGCGGCGACGTAAATCGGCAAAGTGGCCGTGCCGTATAGCAAGCTCGCGCGCAGGACTCCGCGATTGTAAAGCGTTTGCCATGTGAAGAAGACTTCGCCGGTAATTTTCGATTTTATGTGCGAGGCAGCGGTGCAAAGTTTCGCGCATATGGTCAAGCTGTTGCTGCGCATCGTGCAACCGCTTCAGAAGTTCACGCAACAGCCCTCGTTCGGACGCAGCAAGGTGCCGGCGAAGATCGACAATGTCCGGTACGATCAACTCCGCGGCCGCACTCGGAGTCGGACCGCGCAGATCGGCAGCGAAATCGCAAATCGTGAAATCGATTTCGTGTCCGATCGCCGAAACAATCGGCACCTCCGCATCGGCAATGGTTCGGGCCACGATTTCTTCGTTGAACTCCCACAAGTCTTCGATGCTGCCGCCGCCGCGGGCAACGACGATAAGATCGACTGGTGGCCACGATGCGTTAAGCGTAGCCAGTTCTCGGATCGCAACCGCAATCTCTCCAGCCGCTCCGGTTCCCTGGACCCGAACTGGGTTGATCAAAATCTGAAGCCACGGTGCGCGGCGCTGGATAACGTTGAGTATGTCGCGAATCGCAGCGCCAGTGGGCGAGGTGACGATCCCGATCCTTCTTGGAAATTTAGGCAGCGCACGTTTGCGGGCCGGGTCGAAAAGTCCTTCAGCCTCGAGCTTTCGTTTCAGGGCCTCAAATTTCGCTTGGAGCAGGCCGAGCCCGCGTGGCTGTAGAATTTGTACGGTAAGTTGGTATTGGCCGCGTACCTCGAAAACGGAGACGTTGCCGTGAATCTGGACCTGTGTTCCATCAACCAGTGGCTGCCGGAGTGGCGGCATCGTATTTCGGAAAATCACGCAGGCGATCTGTGCACGTGCGTCCTTAAGAGTGAAATATTGATGGCCGCTCGGATGGAGTTTGTAATTGGAGACTTCGCCCTGGACCCAGACCTGGCCGAACTTTGTCTCGAGTGCGCCGCGAATCTGCCGAGTGAGTTCCGCGACCGTAAGGACCTTCGAGGTTTTTGGGAAGAGATCGCCGGTGAGTTGCATCCGTGATTCGTTAAATCGTTAAATCGTTACATCGATTCGCGAATCTCGATTCACGATTCACAATAATTTTGCTTGCGCACCTGCCGGCGGCTTGAGTCCGAGTTTTCGATACGCGTTTGCTGTTGCCACGCGACCCTGTGGCGTGCGCTTGATATAACCTTCCATGATTAGATATGGCTCGTTGACTTCCTCGAGCGTGCCGGCCTCTTCGCCAATGGCGACGGCGAGCGAATTCAAACCAACCGGTCCGCCATTGAATTTGTGAATCAAGGTTTCGATGATGCGTTTGTCCCATTGATCGAAGCCATCGCGGTCGATCTCGAGCATGGCGAGCGCGCGATTCGCAAGTTCCCCCGTAATTTTGCCCTCCGCCTTCACTTGCACATAATCGCGCACCCAGCGGAGCAAATTGTTGGCAGTGCGCGGTGTGCCTCGAGCGCGCGCGGCAATCTCCGAGGCGCCGGCAAGATCGACCTCCACACCTAATAAACGGCCGCTACGCAGGATGATCTTCTGCATTTCGTCGGCCGTGTAGTAATCGAGGCGGGCCGTCATTCCGAAGCGCGAGCGAAGAGGTGCGCTCACCATTCCCGCGCGCGTGGTCGCGCCGATCAGTGTAAATTTTGGCAATTGCAAACGCAAACTGCGCGCTTGGGGGCCCTGGTCGATGATGATGTCGAGCCGGTAATCTTCCATTGCCGGATAGAGATATTCTTCAATCGTCGGTTGGAGCCGGTGAATCTCGTCGATAAAAAGGACGTCTCCTTTTTCGAGACTCGTCAGTAATCCGGCCAGCTCGCCGGCTTTTTCGATCACGGGGCCGCTGGTATTTTTTACGTTCACACCCATTGCGTTCGCGATGATGTATGCCAGCGTGGTCTTGCCGAGACCGGACGGGCCGCTGAGTAAAATGTGCTCGAGCACATCTTTGCGTTTTTTTGCGGCCTCGACCATCAGCTCCAAGCGTTCGCACACCTTTACCTGACCGGTAAACTCGCTGAACATCGGCGGTCGCAGCGAGATTTCGAAGGCGGCATCGGGCTCGGACGGTTTCATCGACAATTAATTGTTACTCCAGATTCTTCGTAAGCACGAGCTCGGTGCCCCGGGGTTTCAAAATGTAATCTACCTTATCAAAGGCATTGCGGATGAGATACAAACCGAGGCCGCCCGGCCTCACCTGATCGTGAGAGCGGCCCCGCATCTCGTCCGGCGGCGTCTGTTCGCCATAATCACGCAACCGCAGCCGGACACAACCGCGCAAGCCTTCCATCGACAGGGCGATTGGTTGATCGTCGCGCAATTCATAGGCATATCGAATAATGTTCGTGCACGCCTCATCGGCGCCCAGGACCATGAGCAGCCGCTCCTTCTCCGAAAACGGATAGTCATCGAGAAATCCTCTCACAAAACTGCGCATCAACGCGAGGTTGGCCGTGTGGCTGCTGAATTCGAGCTTCTTTTTCTTCATCGGCCTGAACAAACGCTGAGCACAGCTGCGCGCTCATTCAAGTCCGGACGCTAAAAAACGATGGCGGCACATCGGCATCTTTCATTTCGCAAAACCGATGGACAGTCGCTGCAACCGGTTGTTCAGTTTTGTGCATGTGGAAGACGTTGGTTGCGCTGCTGCTTTTGGTGACACCGGCGCTAGCCCAGGAACGGGCAACCGCTTATGAGGCCCTACGTGTAATCGGCGGGCGTTTAAACCGCGATTTTGTCAATCATGTTATTTCTGTCACTGGCGTAAACGGCAATCCACAGCCGGAGACCTGGAAGATTCTTCTCGACGATCCGCGCGCCCGGGGAGGGGTCCGAGAGGTGGAAGTCAGGGATGGACAGATTGAGTCCGAGCGGACGCCGGTCCGATCCGTGGTCGGATCAAGTGAAGGGGCCACCATCAACACCGCGCGCCTGAATCTCGATTCGAGCGGTGCTTACACGCTCGCCAGTCATACCGCGGAAAAATCGAACGCACGCTTTGCGACCGTCAGTTACACGTTGCGCACCGATGAGCGCGGCGATCCGGTTTGGATTATCACCCTCGCAAGTACCTCCGGGAGACCGGTCGGTACGATTTATATCGGCGCCAATCGCGGCGACGTCGTGCGAACCGAGGGAATGTTTGCCGGCGCCGGCATGCAGGAGGTTGAAAGCGACCAGGACGCCGAGCGCGATAGTGACGATGATGGCGGCATCATCGGCACAACCAAGTCGCGAATCAAACAAGCATTCCGCCGTGCTCAGGACGAAACCCGCGACATGTTCGACCGTGTCCGGCGTTCCTTCGTCGATTTTATCAACCGCGGCTGAGGCTGCGCCTGGAAGAGCGAGATCGTGACTTCGCCAAGCCAAAAGAAGAATCGCGACGACGTCTGGCCGGCTCTGCCATTCGCCGAATGGAAAGACACCTGCGCCACGCTTCACATGTGGACCCAAATTGTCGGCAAGGTACGCCTGACCCTGTCACCGTGGACGAACCATTCCTGGCACGTCACTCTTTACTTAACCGCGCGTGGCCTAACGACTTCGCCAATCCCTTATGAGTTTCACACCTTTGAAATTCGTTTCGATTTCATCGATCACGAGTTGCGCATCCTGAAAAGCGACGGGGCGATGCGAAGTATCAATCTTCGACCCAAATCCGTTGCAGCATTTTATCGTGAAGTGATGGCGGCTCTGAGCGAACTCGAGATCGACATCACGATCAACACGACGCCGAACGAAGTCGCGACCGCGGTCCCATTCGAAAAGGACGGGGAGCATCGCGCATATGATCCTGAATACGCGAACCGCTTCTGGCGGGCGTTAGCGCAGAGCGATCGCGTGTTTAAAGAATTTCGCTCGCGCTTTTGCGGAAAATGCAGCCCGGTGCACTTTTTCTGGGGCAGCTTCGATCTCGCGGTCACGCGTTTTTCCGGTCGTCCTGCGCCGCCGCATCCCGGCGGGGTGCCCCATCTTCCCGATAAAGTCACGCGCGAAGCCTATTCCCAAGAAGTGAGCAGCCTGGGCTTTTGGCCGGGCAACGCCACCGCACCGAGCCCGGTATTCTATTCCTACGCATATCCCGAGCCGCCTGGATTTCCTGACGCAAAAGTCCTGCCGCCTGCTGCGTCATACCACCCGCAAATGCGCGAGTTCATTTTGCCATACGACGCGGTGCGCACCGCCGAATCACCGGATGATATGCTGCTCGAGTTTGCTCAAAGCACTTACGACGCCGCTTCGAAGCTCGGAAAATGGGACCGCGCGGCTCTCGAGGAAAAGAAACCTTCCTTGCATTCCCCAAGCCCGCACCTGTAATTACACGCCATGGTTTCAAAGGAAGCAGTCGAGGCTGAGCAAGGCGCGTGGAGTCGCGTTGGGCCGGGGTGGCGGCAGCTTTATGGCGATTTCGATCGACTCGGCATCAGCGTCGAATGGCATGATTTTCGCACTCAGCAGTCGCTCGATTGGGGACGCAGCTTTCATCCGCACAGCCTTGAATTTTGTTTGAATCTCGATGGCCGCGGGGCGGTCGGCGCGCCCGGCCGGCCCCGGAGCGATTATTTGCCCGGCAATTCCGGCTATTACGCGACCGCAGACGAGCCACTATCCGCGTCGCGTCGAGCCAACGATCATCATCAATTTGTGACGCTGGAATTCTCTCGCGGGCACCTGCAAAAACAGTTCGTGGAAAACGAAGCCGGTCTTGAACCCGAAATCCGTCGGGTCATTTTCGGCGACAAAAACGAAAGCGTGGTGGCGCCCCCGCGTCCGATGTCGATGCAGCAGCGGGCAGTGGTGGGAAGTTTGGCCGAGCCGCCGGTGGCAAAGGCGGCGCAGATTCTTTGGTATCAAAGCAAGGCGCTCGAACTAATGACGCATTTTCTGTTTACGCCAAAAGACCCGGAATTTTTTTGCATGCGGCAGAAAAGGGTGGCGCGAGAACGGGTCGAACGGGCAAAGGAATTTCTCGCGCAAGATCTGGCGAATCCATTGACGCTCGAAGAGCTTGGTCAGGAAGTTGGTTGCAGTCCGTTTTACTTGAGCCGGATTTTTTCGCGCGAAGTCGGGCTGACAATTCCGCAATACCTGCGCAATCTGCGGATGGAGCGTGCGGCCGAGCTCCTGCGCACCGGGCGCTACAATGTCACCGAGGCGGCGACGGAAGTTGGTTATTCGAGTTTGAGCCATTTCAGCAAAGCGTTTTGTGAGACGATCGGCTGCTGCCCGGTGTTGTATCCGGCGGCGAAGAACGTGATCCTCAGCCGCTGATGCGGTCCGATGAAGCGATGAAGGGCTAAAGCGTTGCAGCGAATTCAGTACCGCTTTAACTGTTCAACGCTCTAACGCTTCAACGAACCCATGAAAATCACGCGCGCTTTGATTTCCGTCTCCGATAAAGCCGGCATTGCTACTTTTGCGCGCGCGCTCGAGCGGCAAGGCGTCGATATCATTTCCACCGGTGGGACCGCCGAATTGCTACGAAAGGAAAAAATTCCCGTACGCGAGATTTCCAGTTTCACAGCATTTCCCGAAGTCCTGGAAGGCCGGGTCAAAACTTTGCATCCGCGCGTGCATGGCGGCCTTCTTTATAAACGTGGCAATCCAAAGCATGAAGCCGAGGCTCGCGAGTGCGGGTTCGAGCCGATCGATCTTGTGGTCGTCAATCTTTATCCATTCGAAGCGACCATTGCCAAACCGGACGTCACCCTCGCAGAAGCGATCGAGAACATCGACATCGGCGGACCTTCCATGCTTCGGAGCGCCGCGAAGAATTACGAATCGGTCACAGTAGTAGTCGATCCAGCGGATTACGAGGCGGTGCTTGAGAACATGCGGGACAACAAAGGCGAAACGACACTGAAGCTACGCGAACACCTTGCCATCAAGGCCTTTATCAAGACGTCGGATTATGATCGCGCCATTGGGAATTTTCTGAACAAGGAACAGACGACCGAGGCTTCATTTTCGCTCTCGCTTCCGCTCGCCACCGGCCTGCGTTATGGCGAAAATCCCCATCAGACCGCCGCGCTCTATGGCGATTTCGATCGGCACTTCGAAAAGCTCCACGGCAAAGAGCTTTCCTTTAACAACATCCTCGATATCAGCGCGGCCACGAATCTGATTGCGGAATTTTCCGAACCGACTGTCGCGATTTTGAAACACACGAATCCGTGCGGTGTTGGTTCCGATGTCGATCTCCGCAGAGCGTGGGAGAAAGCGTTCGCCACGGATAAGCAGGCGCCGTTCGGCGGGATCATTGTCTGCAATCGACCGATCGATGAACCGCTCGCGAGAACGATCAGTGAAATTTTTTCCGAAGTTATCATTGCGCCGGATTTCGACGCAGAGGCGCGCAGCGTCCTGCAGAAGAAAAAGAATCTGCGCCTCATCCGCCTGACGACTTCAGCGGCCGAAGCAAGACCGACAATCGATATTCGTTCGGTTTGCAGCGGATTGGTGGTGCAGGATGCAGACCGCACAAACGAAATCCCGGAAGATGTTGTAACAAAACGGCGGCCGACCAAGATCGAGTTGAGCGCAATGCTCTTTGGATGGCGCGTGGTTAAGCATGTGAAATCGAACGCGATTGTTTATGCCGGCGCTGATCGCACTCTTGGAATCGGGGCCGGACAGATGTCGCGCATCGACGCTTCGCGCATCGCGATTTGGAAAGCGGAAGAAGCTGGGCTTTCTCTAAAGGGCAGCGCCGTGGCAAGCGATGCGTTTTTCCCGTTCCCAGACGGACTGATTGCGGCTGCCGAGGCTGGCGCAACCTGTGCGATCCAGCCCGGCGGTTCAGTTCGTGATCAGGAAGTGATTGCCGCCGCCGATGAGCGCAACATAGCAATGATCTTCACTGGCGTTCGCCATTTCCGCCATTAAGGGTAAAGGTCGTGTGGGCTTTGATCACGGTTCGAACGCGACTGGAACGAGAACGCTCCACTCATGGCCTGGTTCTGACTTCCATTGTCGCAGTGCGGTAATTGCTGCCTGGTCGAGAGCAGGTCTGCCGGTTGATTGCAGGATCTGCACATCTTTGGTTTGACCGTTTGCGTTGAAGATGACGCGAAAACGGCCCGAGCCCCTGATCGGCGACATGGAGAAGCGTGCCTCCGAGGGATATCTCGGTGCTGGATTGTAAACCACCCTCAATCTTCGATTGTCTTGGCCTGCCGGCGTGACAGATGGAGACGGTGACTCACCAGCCCAATGACCCGTTGTGTCGGGTTTGGTTGGGGCCAGGAGCGAGCGCAAAGTGCTCGACGGCCGGACAACACTAGCGGTTGCCGCGTTTTGTCCTCCCGCTGAGGTCACTATCCCCATAACCTCTCCGTTTGTATCGACGACCGGCGAGCCTTCCGCATAATTGGAAATCGGGGCCGAGATTTCGAGACGCTCTTCGCCTGGATCCGACTGTTGCCCTGAAATTAATGCGACTGCGAGCGGCTCTTCTCGCGGCGTTAACGGACTCCCGATCACTGCGACTGTTGTCCCTTTTTCTGGTTCGGAAACCTTACTGAGCGCAAGAAACGGCACGCCTATTTTTGTCTCGGCCTTCAGGAGAGCGACATCGAGGGGCGGGGAAGAGGCAACAACGCCAGTAACATTACGAATTTTGCCGTCCGCCGATTTTGCTACCGCGTGGGCGCCACCCTCAACGACGTGCATGTTCGTAACAAGTCGGCCGTCCGCCGCGACAAAGAAACCGGTCCCTGTTCGCAGTAATTGGCCCGATGGATCGAATACGGTTACTAAAACTACTGCAGACCCGACTTTGCCCGCTAGTTTTCGAAGTTCGGGCGCCGGAGTTTGGCTGGGCGATGGCGTTGTGGAAGCCTGGGCTATCGCGGCCGACGCGCTTGGGGACGGAATAGGCGTCGCGGAAAGAGGAGAAGGTGTCTGGGCTGGAGTCGGTAGGCTGGTAATTTCAGGCTGCGGCTTCCGCCCGCACCACGAAATCGCCAGAATTACGACGAGGAGAAATCCACAAATGAGCGCGAGATGGGATTGTTTCATTTGCGACCTGCCGCCACCAGAATATCGGATGCTGCTGGTTCAGGAGTCGCTTACCGGCTGGCAGAAGCGAGTCGCCACATCCAAATACAAAGGATGGCAGCGATGATGAGCGCTATCCAACTCGCACCGAGCGGTATCCCATGATTGGCTACTAGCACCGTGGCGTGCTTGTAAAGCCGCACTACGTGACAGGCCGCAAAAATTGCGAAGATTGCTGCCGCGACGCGCAATCCAGTTCTTTGTGAATTCATGTTCGCATTTTCGGCGTCGATCTCTGTTTTGTCAGTAAAAATGCGATTGTAGCGGCGGCCAATGACCGCCGGAGTGGACGCCCTCGTTTGTTAGGTCAGCCGGCTTCGTTGCATCGCCGCCGCTTGCACGATCACGCCGATGGCGGCGAGGCCGATAAACAAAATTGTCGACCCCGATTGCGGCAGTACGACCGTCTGTTGAATCAAATGCGCTCCGACCACCGCGGAGAGAACGATCAACGCCCAGTCAAAAAGAGTGAGTAAGAGGAGCGCGCCAATAATTCCGCCGACAAGAAAAGTAACGCCGGAATAACTCGCGTGTGCGACAAAGAATGACGCCGCGATCGCTAGCGCCAGTTTTCCACCGGCGAGAAAGCCCGCGACTGCGATCGCAATTTTTTGCAAGAAAATCGCGAGGAGCGCGCCGATAAATCCGAGGGCGATGGCAAATGTCAGCGCCAGCCAGGTTGACGGTTCGTGAACGAAGTACGGTGCAAGCTCTACGCCCGCCGCAAATCCAACTGCCGCCACGCACAACCAAAACAATCGGCGCCCGAAAAACAAAATTATCACGCCGATAAGCGCGCTGAGAATTGGGATAGGCAGATTCATTGAGTGAAAGAAGTTGTAGCGGAGGTTGTGTCAACCGCCGAACCGATACAATAGGTGCTTGGCACAAGCACCTCTACAACAATTTGCTCTTGGCGCCGTACCACCACGACAAATCGCGATCCAAAATATATTCCAGCTCTTTGATGTCGAAATAGAAGATGTCAATCAAGCGCGAATAGAGTTCGTCGTCGATCTTGTCGGAATATCCGTGTTCGAAAACACTGGCTTCCGGGGGAACGAACGAATTATCCACGTTCAAGAAATCGAAGACAGCGCTCAGTGTCCTCTTATGATTCGCGCGCAAGTCTTCGTTTAACACAATGAGACAGTTGTCTCTTCCGAAAATATTGAACAACCGGCGCACTTGATGCGCGTAGAAGCCCCTGTCGATGTACGAGAAGACGCGATGTTGCAGCGGTAAGGCTTCGCGGCATCGCTCGGCTTCCCGTTCCACTGCTTCTCGAAAAGGTAAATTTTCCGCGCCACGCTTCGTTTCCATGTTCCACGCCGAAAACGCGCGTTCCACCGGATGCCGCAGCACCAGAATCCATTTCATCTTCGGGTTGTAGCTCCAGATTCGGTACGGCGCAGTCTCCCAATACATGTAGATCGGACTCGCTTCACCGATTACACGATGCTGCCGTTTGGGCTGAAAATTTGCGTGATACTTTTTGTAATCGCGCTCCTCTTCTTCGCGATCGAAGAAGTGGAGCTCCTTCTTCGTCTCTGGCATGCAAATCTCCGGATGCTGCCGCAGAAACGCATCCAGCGCCGAGGTTCCGCCCTTTTGCGTCCCGCCAATTACGAAATTAACTTTCATGAGCGAGAGGTGCTTCGGTCGATTCCCGATGCGGTGATCGTCACAAGCGATGCCGAATGGAAGAGAATTTAACGCTACTCATTTCGTCATCATAGCATCGCGCTTCGGCTTAAACTCGATGCCGGGTTTCCATTCGGGGAATTTGTCGGCGTTGGCGACTTGGTCGCCGACTTCGAAGAGAAGATCGACGTCTTGGACCGCGCCGGTGAGGTCCCAATCGGGTTTTACCTCATCGGTGACTTGATGGTAGTCGTGGAGGTCGAATTCGTCGGAGCGGAGCGGCGCATCGGGTGCGCGCGAAAGCAAATGTTCGCCTTTGCCGATGTAAAGCGAAGGCAGACCAACCTTGGAGAACTCGAAATTATCGGCGCGATAAATAGTTCCTTTCTCCGGACGGCTGTTTGGGATTGTGGTGCGGCCTTGTCGCTTTGCGACGCCTGCCAGCATGTCGTCGACCGTTGACATTCCGAAACTGACATCCTCGATATCGCGCGCTTTGCCCCACACGTTCATGCTATCGATGTTGATATCGGCGAGCGTTTTCTCTAGTGGATAGAGCGGATGCTGAGCGTAAAACTTCGCGCCGAGCAAGCCGGCCTCCTCGGCTGTGGTGCACATGAATAGAACCGAGCGTTTTGGAGGCGGGTTTAATTTTGCGAACGCGGCGGCGAGCTGGATCACAGCCGCGTCCCCGGAAGCGTTATCGACCGCGCCGTTAAAAATCTGATCGCCTTGTAACTCCGGATGCCGCCCGAGATGGTCCCAGTGCGCGGTATAAATAATGTATTCGTCTTTTAATTTCGGATCGCTGCCCTCGAGTTTGCCGATAACATTGTGTGATTTGAACGATCGGAGTTGTTGCTTGATGTCGATCGTCGCCTTCGCATTTAATGCAATCGGCCGGAACTCTTTCGTGAGCGCCGCCTTCTTCAGCGTGTCAAAATCCTGACCGCAATCGGCCAGCAACCTTTTTGCAACGTCGAGAGTGATCCACGAGCGTGCCTGGACAGCGTCTTTATTTTTGTCGGGCGTGTCCAATTCGTAATTCTCCTTCCCCCAACTCGATTTCACGACTGAGTAGGGATACCCCGCCGGCTCCGTTTCATGGATGATCACCGCGCCGGCTGCGCCCTTTTGCGCGGCGATTTCGTATTTGTAGGTCCAGCGACCGTAATAAGTCATCGCTTTCCCTTTGAACATTTTTTCGTCCAGCTTTGATGGATCCTTTGGATCTGGAATTGGCGGATCGTTGATCAGCATCAGAATCGTTTTGCCGCGAACATTGACATCTTTGTAATCGTCCCAGCCGTATTCAGGGGCGACGATGCCGTAGCCGACAAAGACGATATCGGAATTGTCGATCTTGATTTCGTTTTGCAACCGCGCGGAAGAGGCAACGAAGTCATCCGGATATTTTGGCTCGATCGGTCGACCGCTCACCGTGAACGATATCTTCGGGTCGCTCTTAATTCCGGCGAGTGGAACCTCCTGAAAATATGTTCCATCCGGATTTCCCGGCTTTAATCCGATCGCTTTGAACTGATCTGAAATGTATTTTATCGAGAGCTGTTCGCCTTTTGTGCCGGGCGCCCGGCCCTCGAATTCGTCCGACGAAAGAATCTTGATGTGTGCGAGCAGGCCATCGGGTGTGATCACATCCAGCGCTGGTTTGAGCGGCGAGGCGGCTTCGTCAATCGCAAAGATCGAAATGGCGCCGGCCAGAAGGATCGTTACGAAACAGCGCAGTGTTTTCATTCTTCTTCTGTAGCGGCGCTCTATGAGCGTCGCAAATGTGTGTGGCGGCAGGCGTCTCGCCCGCATCTGGTAAAATGCAGCCGAGACGGCTGCCACCGCAGAACATTATCTGCTTTCCTGCGACGGCCCGGTTGGCGCTTTCTTTTTTTCTCGCTGCCGATGCCGAGTTTTTTCAGAAACGGCTCAACCGATTGCTTGCGGCCGAGAAATTTCTCGATCGACACTGTCACATCGCGTCCGTCGCCCTGTTCGTAAATTTCATGCCGCAGTTTCATCCCGGCTTGTTTGTCGAGATAACCATCTTTCGCTTTCTCGAAAACCGTCGCCATGTCGGCGGCAATAGCATCGGCCCAGGCGTAACCGTAGTAACCGGCATCGTAACCGTTCATGTGACCGAAATAAGTGACGAACGTTGTGCTCGGATCGATCGGCAGAAAAACTTTCTCGAGAATCGGATTGGAAATACCGACGCAATCATACGGCGCGTTTTCAGGATGGACATCGTGCATAGCGAGATCGAGCGATGCGAACGCGAACTGGCGGCGATAAAAAGTGCCGGCGGTCGCTTTTTTTGCGTCGTTCATCTTTTGAATGATTTCAGGCGGAATCTTTTTCGACGGATCGCGATAATCGGCGGCGAAGGTATCGAGCACTTTTTTGTTCCAAACCCAATTTTGGAGCATTTGGGACGGCGCTTCGACAAAATCGCCGGGGACATGCGTTCCAGCGAAACGGCCATACTTCGCGCGGGTTGTGATTTCGTGGAGTGCATGTCCAAATTCATGGAAAAGCGTCTCCACGTCCTGATGGGTCATGAGCGACGGTTTGTCCGCGCTCGGCGGCGGAAAATTGCAGAGCAAAGCGGCGACCGGCCGTTGATATTTGCCATCCGGGAGTAGTTTGCCGCTGATGATCGAGAACTCGGCGAAGTGATTGAATTTTCCTTCGCGCGGAAACATGTCGAGATAGAACATGCCAAGCGGCTCGCCGGTCGCGGCGTCGCTGACCATGTAGAACTGGAGGTCGTCGACCCATTTGTAAGGCGCGGCGATTTTTTCAAACTTCAACCCGAAGATGCTCTGGTAGATGTTGAACATTCCTTCGAGCACCTTTTGGAACGGGAAATAGGCGCGCAATGCTTCCGTATCGACCGCGTATTTCTGTTTCTTGAGCTGGTTGGTGTAATACCGCCAGTCCCATCGATCGATTTTAGCGTTCGGATCGTGCGTGTCTGCGGCCTTCATTTTTTGAAACGTCGGCAACTTCGGCGGCGAACTTCGGCTGAATCCCTGAAATCAGATTGTCGATGTACGTTTTCGCGCCGGCCTCGCTCTTGGCCATCTTGATTTCGGTTTGGTAATCGTCCCAGGATTTGTAGCCGAGCCGGAGCGCGATCTTGTTTCGGAAGTCGAGCATTTGATTGAGAACGGAAACGTTCGTGTCTTTGGCGAGCGAATTGCGAGCAACGTAAAGTTTTTTGCGGGTCGCTTCATTCTTGGCGTTCTCTTCGACGGTGACGTAATGCCAGGTCACGTTTGCGAGCACGGTATAGGCTGTCGTCGCCGGTCTTAACTCCCGGCGATTCGAGAAAACTTTCCGGCACGCCGTCGAGTTCGGCTTTGGTGAAGACAAGCGGCGCCTTGGCATTGACGATGTTGGTGTCGAAATCGGTGCCCAGCTTGGCCAGTTCTTTGCGCAGCTGTTCGACTTCCTTGCGCTTCTCGGGCGGCAACTGCCAAACCGGCGCGGCGATAATCGCGCATCGTTTCATCGAAAAGTTTTTTGTCTTCGCCCGAAAGCTTGGGCTGGGTGTCGGCGAACGCTTTCAGCGCTTTGTAAACGTCTTCGCGATAATCGATCCCGACCGCCCAATCCTGAAACACTTTGACCGCGTTCTCAGCCGCGGTCGCGGATCTTTTCGTTTGGGCTCGATTCCTTGATAACGACCGCCTTATTGGCGGCGTTGCCGGCCTGGTAGGTGAGATCGTCCAGCGCGACGACCGTGCTCTTAAATGTGACTTTGCTCGGATCCTGGGCGCCAATTTGATCGAGCGCCTTGTTCGCGGTTTCGATCGCGTTCTTCATCGCCGCGTCCACTGCTTCGGGCGTTTGCTCCCAATCCGGAATTGTCAGAATTGCATTTGCTTTGGCCGCAGCAGCGCGAAAATCGTCCACGGTTTTAACTTCCTGGGCGCGAAGATTGAGAACCATGAGTGAAAGAGTAAGATCGACACGCAGAAGGTTTTCATACGAAGAAGCTTGGTTGAAGATGTCGCTACAAAGTTACAAAGGTTATCAAAGTCAAAGAGGCGTTAACAATGTAACCTTGTAACTGTTTTAACCTTTTTAACCAGCTCAACGTGACTGAGAAATTCCTGCTCGCATTCATCCCGATTTTTGTCGCAATCGACCCGATCGGGCTGGTCGCGATTTTCATGGGGCTGGGCACGAGCGCCTCGCAGCGAACATCGCAGACGCCAGGCGTTTCTCGGAATTTTCACCGGATTCCTGGTCTCGGTTGGTTTTATTTTTCTAGGCAAGATTATTTTCGCCGCGCTAGGAATCACTGTAGCGGATTTTCAGGTGGCGGGTGGATTGATCCTGCTGGCTCTGGCGGTGCGCGAGCTGGTCGGGTTTGGGCCGCAGGACCGCGGTGGGAGCGATGAATTTGGTGTCGTGCCGCTCGGAATGCCGCTTATCGCAGGCCCTGCTTTGCTGACAGCGCTCTTATTCTTGTCGATTCCGTCGGGGTCGTTTTTACGCTCTTTCACTGTTTGTGAATCTGGCGCTTGTCGCCCTTGCGCTTTGCAATGCGGAACGGTTCGCGCGTTGGATGGGCAAGCAAGGCCTGCGTGGCGTCTCGAAAATCATCGCGCTTCTCCTCGCTGCCATCGCCATCAGCCTGATCCGGCGCGGCTGGCAGACGCACTGAGTGCAGCGCACGGCAGTTGCGTCGACTGCCAAGGACCGCGGTCGCTACAACTCAAAGATGCCGGTCTTAGCCCGGATGCTGTGTTCCCGGGATGGCGCGTTTCAGCTCCGCCTCTTTATCGCCAGCTTGATAACGGCGATTCAGCTCAGCTTCGATCGCGTAGATCTCGTCTTGCTCATGAGAATTCTCCCCATGATGAATGAACGCGGGTTGTCCTCGTCTGAGTTTCAGTGTACGTCGTCTGAGCGTAGAGTTCGCGGCGACGTTGCTGCAACCGGTCCGTTGTCCATTTGCGATACGGTGAATCGGGGGGTGAGTAATAAGCCGGACCGGTGAGCGGGACCGGAGCCGGCGGCACCGCGTTTGCGGTGGTCGATTGCTGTTCGGCGCAGCCCACGAGCATCGCGGCAACTGCAACTGCCAGTAATGTTTTCATATCTTTGTATTGGGTTGGTCAGTGATGACGTCTTGGTTTCGCAAATATTGAACCGCAGCGGTTCCTGAAACGTTGCGCGGAAAATTTGTCGCTTTTATCAACTATTTGACTCTACTTTCGATTTGGACGCAGGTCTATTGACACTTAGGAGACCCTCGTTACCGTCCTCGACTTTATGAGATTTCCGCTCGCCTTAACGACGAAAATCGCGGCTTACATGATCGGCCAGAAGCTTCGTGGCACGAAGAAATTCGCCACGGTGCTGCAGCTTGAGCCGCTGCATACCTGTAACCTGACCTGTACGGGCTGCGGCCGGATCCGCGAATACTCCACGTCGCTCAAAGACATGATGAGCCTGGAAGATTGCCTCGGCGCGGCGGAGGAATGCGACGCGCCGATGATCTCGATTTGCGGCGGCGAACCGCTCATTTATCCGCAGATCGAAGCCTTGGTAGAGGGATTGCTCAAGCAGGGGCGGATCGTTTACATCTGCACGAACGCTATGTTCATGCGCAAGAAAATGCGCGAGTGGCTCAGCGCAGAATTGCGGAAAGCGGATACCGGAAAGCGGAAAGAACTGGAAGAGAAGATCGACATCTTGCTCGCTGATGGCCTGCTTTCTGAAAAGGACGCAGCCGAGATCCGCAAAGGTCCGAAGGATCCAAAGAAACCGGCAATCGGTCCGAGCAAATGGATGTATTGGAACGTTCACCTTGATGGGCTGGAACGCATCCACGATCTGATCGTCGAACGGGAGGGCGTTTTCAAAGAATGCATTCTCGCTATCAAAATGGCGAAGATTCTCGGCTATCAGGTCGCGACCAACACTACAATTTACAAGGAAACCGACATGGAGGAGGTCGAGCAAATGTTCGATTATCTCTCCGACCTCGGCGTGGACGGCCATACGATCTCGCCCGGCTACGAATATGACGCGGCCAAGAAGGACATGATTAAGCGGCTCAATCTGCGCCCGGAGAATTTCTTCCTTACCCGCAAGATGACGATCGAGAAGTTCCACAAAATCGAGGAGTGGATGAACCGCTACACTCTTTTTGGGACACCAATTTATTTCGAATTCCTCGCTGGCAAGCGCGACCTCACTTGTTCAGCGTGGGCGATCCCAACCCGAAACATTCGCGGCTGGAAAGGCCCTTGCTATTTAATGACCGACGCGCACTACTCGAGTTACGCCGAGTTGCTCGAGAAAGTGCAATGGGACAAATACGGTGTGGTCGACGGCGTAGCCAGAGATTCACGTTGCGAAAACTGTATGGTGCATTGCGGCTATGAGCCAACAGCTAGCCTCGGTCTCCAGGCGCAACGCGGCGACACTTGGAAGAATATTAAGTTCAACTTCAGGGCGAAACCGAAGCCGACTGGCCGGGGTAGCGAAACTCTGGCGTTCAACGGCGTCAGTTCCGGAAACGGGCACGCGACCGGTAAGCGGCCTGAAGCCGCCGCAGCGCAAGCGTCATAAGATCGATAATCGTTGGATCGATATCTAGAAGATCGACATCATGAGTTCGTCACGAAACGTGATTTCATTGCCGAGCGCAGCTCCGGAACGCGGTGATTCCTATTCCGCTACCGATGCCGGGATTGCGCAGGCCCTCGCGCGTGCGCAGGAGAATTTATTGCGACAGCAACGACCGGATGGCCACTGGTGCGGCGAGCTGATAGTGGACAGCACCCTTTGCTCCGACTTCGTGCTCTTCATGCATTGGCTGGGCGAAGTCGATGTCGTGCTGCAAGAGCGCTGTGCTGGACACATTCTCAAACGGCAATTGCCCGACGGCGGCTGGAACATCTACTACGGCGGCCCGAGCGAGATTAACGCATCGGTTAAAGGTTATTTTGCGCTTAAGCTGGCCGGTTACCCTCCGGAGCGGCCGTTTATGCGGAAGGCGCGCGAGAACATCATGAGGCTCGGCGGCATCCCACGCATGAACACCTTCAGCAAACTCTATCTCGCGCTGCTCGGCCAATTTCCTTGGAAATATCTGCCGACTATTCCAGTGGAAATGATTCTGCTGCCGAAGTGGGCGCCATTCCACATTTACAAAATGTCATCCTGGAGTCGGGCGATGCTTATTCCGCTCTCCATCATCAATCATTTCAAGCCGACGCGGACCTTGCCCGGAGACAAGCATTTGCACGAGCTCTATCCGCTCGGCACCGAGCACCAGGATTTCCGGTTGCCGCGCGACGAACGATTCTTTACTTGGCGCAACTTCTTTCTCCGAGTTGACGATGTGTTGAAAATTTTGCACCCGCTGCGTTTTCGACCGATGCGCCAGCGCGCGCTGGAGGAAGCGGAGCGCTGGATACTCCGGCGGATCGGGAAGGGGAGCGATGGCCTGGCGACAGTCTTTCCGGCAATGTTGAACTGCTTGATCGCGCTGCGCGCTCTCGGTTATTCGAAGGAAAATCCAGTTTACAAAAAGGCCACCGTTGATTTTAGCGGACTTTTCTTGGACGACCCGAAGGATTTCCGGATTCAGCCCTGCCTCTCGCCGGTCTGGGACACGGCAATCAATATGATTGCGCTCGGCGAGTCCGGTGTTTCGCCGGAGCATCCGGCCTTGAAACGAGCGGCGGATTGGTTGTTAAACAAGGAGGTGCGAGTCCGCGGCGATTGGACGGTGAACAATCCGCATCCGGAGGCGAGCGGTTGGGCCTTTGAGTACAATAACATTTATTACCCGGATGTGGACGACACGGCCATGGTGTTAATGGCCTTGCGACTCGTTAGGCCGAAAGATCGAGAATCGCTGAGTAAATTGTTCCTGCGCGCCCTTGGCTGGCAACTCAGTTTCCAATGTCGCGACGGCGGCTGGGCCGCTTTTGATAAAGACGTCACGACTCCATGGCTCGAAGACATGCCCTTTGCGGACCACAACGCCATTCTCGATCCAACCTGCAGCGATTTGACCGCACGCACGCTCGAGTTGCTTGGTTACATCGGATTCGATCCGAACGCGCGTTGCGTGCGCGACGCGATCCGTTACTTAATCGACACCCAAGAGGCCGATGGCTCCTGGTACGGACGCTGGGGTGTTAATTATATTTATGGAACCTGGCAAGTCTTACGCGGATTGCGCGCGATCGGCCAGGACATGACCCAGGATTGGATTTTGCGCGGGCGCGACTGGCTGGAGAGCTGCCAGAACGATGACGGCGGATGGGGAGAAACCTGCGCGACTTATGATAATCCATCCGTTAAAGGCATCGGTCAAAGCACCGCGTCGCAAACATCTTGGGCAGCAATGGGGATCTGCGCTTGCGGCGATCTCGAGCGGCCAAGCATACAGCGGGGTTTGCGTTTTCTCTTGAGCTTACAAAAATCGGATGGCTCATGGGACGAACCACAAATCACTGGCACCGGATTTCCGGGGGTGTTTTATCTCAAATACGATATGTACCGGCAAAACTTCCCGCTGCTCGCGCTGGCGACTTACGTCAATTATCGCACCGGCCTCGGCCATCGCCGAAGCTTCTATCGCTGCGGCGAGAATTGATCGGTGCGAATTAGTTCGATATCCGCGCAAAAAATAAATCCTGTTCATCGCGTTAAAGCGATCTAACAGTAAAGATTATGGCTTACGAACTACCGAAATTACCTTATCCCTACGATGCTTTGGAGCCGCATATCGACGCGCGAACAATGGAGATCCATTACACCAAGCATCATCAGGCTTATATCACCAACGTTAATAATGCGATCAAAGGCAAACCCGATCTCGAAAAGAAATCGGTCGAGGATTTGATCAGCGATTTGAAGGCTGTTCCGCAGGATATTCGCACGGTCGTGCGCAATAACGGCGGCGGGCACGCCAACCATTCCTTCTTCTGGAAAATCATGGGCCCGAAAGCTGGCGGCGAGCCGAAAGGCAAACTAGCCGACGATATCAAGTCCACCTTCGGCAGCTTCGACGCCTTCAAGGAGAAATTGGCCGCTGCTGGGGTCGGCCGTTTCGGCAGCGGTTGGGCTTGGTTGATCAAGAACAAGAGTGGCAAGCTCGAAGTCATCTCGACGCCGAACCAGGACAGTCCGCTCATGGACGGTAATACACCGATTCTCGGCGTCGATGTTTGGGAGCACGCCTACTACCTGAATTACCAAAACCGCCGCCCCGATTATATCAAAGCCTGGTGGAACGTGGTCAGCTGGGACGCGGTCGCCAAGAATTACTGAGCGAGCCGGGAATGTTTCTGTAGCGGCGGTCTATGACCGCCGTGCGTTGGCCCATCGGCGCTCATAGAGCGTCGCTACGGCGATGGCTTATTTAAACGAAAATTATCTTAAGCTTCAGGCGGGCTATCTTTTTCCGGAGATCGCGCGGCGTGTACGGGACTTCTGCGAGAAGAATCCCCAGGCTGCCGAGCGGCTAATTCGCTGCGGGATTGGGGACGTAACTGAGCCGCTACCGCGCGCTGCGATTGAAGCGGTGAAACGCGCGGCTGAAGAACTTGGGCATCGCGATACATTCCGCGGTTACGGACCCGAGCAGGGCTACGATTTCCTAAGAACGACAATCGCAAAAGAGGATTATCGCGACCGCAAGATCGAAATCTCTGACGACGAGATTTTTGTCTCCGACGGAGCGAAATGCGACTGCGGTTACATTCTCGATATTCTTGGGGACCAAAACAAAGTCGCGATCGCCGACCCGGTCTATCCGGTCTACGCCGATACCAACGTGATGGCCGGCCACACCGGCCCAGCACGGAAAGATGGCAGCTATGAAGGCGTCGTTTACCTGCCGTGCAAGGCGGAAAATAACTTCGTTCCTGCTACGCCAAAGGAACATGTCGATCTTGTTTATCTTTGTTTCCCCAATAACCCCACCGGCGCGGTCGCGACGCACGAAGAACTCACACGCTGGGTCGAGTACGCGCGGGAGCACGAAGCCTTGATTTTGTTCGATGCAGCTTACGAAGCGTATATTTCCGAGGAAGATATCCCGCACTCCATTTTCGAAATTTCAGGCGCGCGCGAATGCGCGATTGAACTGCGCAGCTTTTCCAAAACCGGCGGTTTTACGGGTGTGCGCTGCGGTTTCACGGTGATGCCGAAAACATTGCTGGCGCGAACGGACTCGGGAAAGAAATTGCCGCTCCATGCCCTCTGGCATCGGCGTTGGAGCACGAAGGCGAACAGTGTCAGTTATCCGGTGCAACGCGCTGCGGCAGCGTTGTATTCGCCGGAAGGGCGCAAACAGGTACGTACGCTAATCGATCATTACATGGGCAATGCAAAAATTTTGCGCGACGCTTGCACAACGATCGGCCTGGACGTTTATGGCGGGGTGAACGCGCCTTATATTTGGGTGAAAACGCCGAACGGCCTAACGAGTTGGGAAATGTTCGATCGAATGTTGTATGACCTAAATGTTGTCATCACGCCGGGAAGCGGTTTTGGCGCGCAAGGTGAAGGCTATTTCCGAATTTCGGCCTTCAACAGCCACGAGAACGCTGAAGAAGTCGGGCGTCGGCTGCAAAAACTGGCGTAAGATCGACATCTCCTCTTGCGATATAATCGATGCGCGTAACATTCCCGCTTTGGGAAAGACGTCCGCGTGGCCGAATCGAAACAAGACCTGCTCCAGCTTTACCGTTTCTGTTTCTTAATGCTGGCTGACGAGCGCAAGGCGCAGGAAGTCTTCCACGCCACCCTGCGCGATGCTGCCCAGCAAGCGGCCAACGGTGAACCACCGCGCGATTGTTTGTGGTTCTATCGCGACGCGCGCTGGCGTTGCCTGGAGGCGAGCGAGCGGGGTTTACAGCCGGAAGATGTCGATCTTGGGCAAGAGGACCTTGCCGCGTGGGCGCCTTCGCAAATCGAGAAACTCGAGCCTACGCAGTTCGCCATCTGGATCTCTGCCGCTCCTGAGCCGCAACGAACCGCGCTCGCGCTTTTCTATCTGGATGAATTCGATCATAACGAATTGCTTTCGGTGGGCGAACTGAAGGTTGTCGAACTGGCGAAATTGCTTTCGCAGGGGCGACAGCAGTTTCAAGCATGGCTCAATGCCACGCTGCCCGTCGTCGAGACATGAAAGCTGTCTCCTTATCGCGCCGGCACCGGATGCTGGTTCACTGTGCGCCTCTCAGCGAGGAGCGAGTTAAGGATCGCGCCATGCGCGCAGCGCTCCACCGTGCGCGCAAGGGCGAACTATTCGTCACCCAGCAAAATTTCGATCGATCAATCGGCGCCCTGGTTCGGGCGATTCCAATTCCGGCGGGCATCACCGAGTGGTTTGATGCCGAAACGCTGATCTCGCCTCCCCGGCGCACGTGGCAAAAGCAGATACGCAATCCTGCCATCCTCGCGACCGGCATTGCGGTTGCCGTGATCGCAGCGGTTTCCATCTTCCAAGTCGTCGAACGGATGCGTGCTTTTCCAGGCGAAACGACGGCGCGACGGCTCCTGAGCGTTGCGGGTTCGACCCACTCGATGATGCTCGATCCTGTGAAAACCGACGCGGGCGCGCTCGGCGACCTTTTCTTTATGAAACATCGGCTGGCTCATTACGATGTCCCGCCGGAGTTCGCCGATTTCCGCGCCCTCGGATGCCGTGTGTTTGATGACGAGGAAGGGCAACGCGTCGCGCAAATCTGGGTGGTCGAAAAACACATGCAATTTTTTCTTTTTCCAGCGGAGCGTGATCCAAAAACCGGAGCAGCCAAAGAATTTCAGGGCTGGCGCTACCTCGATCAGGAACGTTGGACCGGCACAGTGAAAGAAAAGAATGGGGTCTGTTTTATGGCGGCCCTCCGCGGCAGCGAAAAGGATCTCGCGCCCTACATTTCCAAGACGAAAGATTAAACGCGAGAGCTACAAAATCGAGAGGCATACGCTCGTTGACACGCAACGATGCGCCAGCCAACTTTGTCGCGAATTGCCAGGGTAGCTCAGCGGTAGAGCAGGGGACTCATAAGCCCTTGGTCGGGAGTTCGATTCTCCCCCCTGGTATTTTTTATTCGCTGTCGAACGTTGGGCGTTGAGCGTCGGACGTTTTCTGATTACAAACGTTAATGGCCTTATGACGGAACCGAGCGCCGATCTTCGTCTAGCTCATGTGCTTTTCATCGACATCGTCGGTTCTTCCAAGCTGTTGATTAACGAGCAGAGCGAGCTGCTGCGATGCCTAACCGAAATTGTGCGAAATACCACGCAGCTGCGCGATGCCGAGGCGGCCGGCAAGCTCATTCGGCTTCCGACTGGCGACGGTATGGCGCTGGCGTTTTTTACGAATCCCGATGCGCCGGTTCGGTGTGCGTTGGAGGTCAGCAAGGCTCTCAAGAATCACCCGAATCTGCCGGTACGAATGGGAATTCACAGTGGTCCGGTGGATGAAGTTGTCGATGTAGATCAAAGGTCCAACATCGCAGGTGCTGGAATCACGATCGCCCAACGCGTGATGGACTGCGGAGACGCCGGGCATATTCTGATTTCCAAACGGGTCGCCGACGATCTCGCCCATTACACTCAGTGGCGTCCTTATTTGCACGATCTTGGCGAATGCGAAGTGAAGCATGGGGCGCGTATAAACGTGGTCAACTTCTACAGTGACGAGCTGGGCAATCCAGCGATGCCTGAGAAACTGTGGAAGCAGAAGGAACTTGCGCGAACTCCGTCTAAACCGCTGCAAAAGATTCTGCGCAGACCGCTTATTGTCGGCGCAGGAATTCTGTTTGCGATTGCATTCGCTGGCGGAGCTTGGTTCTTAGCAGATCGCGCAAAGACAACGTCGACAATTGCCCTTGGAAATTCCGCGGCGGAAAAGAAAATCGCGGTTCTGCCTTTCAAGCCGCTTACACCTGACAATCGGGACCAGGTGCTGGAAATGGGAATGGCGGATACTTTGATTACTAAGCTCAGCAATAGCCGGAAAATCATCGTGCGTTCCCTAACCTCGGTGCGCAAGTATGGTGGCCTCGATCAGGACCCCATAGCTGCGGGGCGGGAGCTTCAGGCCGATTCAGTCCTGGAAGGCAACGTTCAGAAAGTGGGCGATCGCATTCGAGTGACAGCGCGGTTGATTAACGTGGACGACGGATCGTCGTTGTGGGCTGGCACGTTTGACGAAAAGTTCACGGATGTTTTTGCGGTCCAGGACGCGATCTCTCAAAGAGTCGCCGACGCCCTCGCTCTTCGGCTCAGCAGCGACGAGAAGAACCGGCTGACCAAACGCTACACGGACAATGTCGAAGCTTATCAACTTTATATCACGGGACGCTATTATTGGAGCAAACTCATTCCGACCGATATCAGAAAAGCTATCGGTTCTTTTCAGCAGGCGATTGATTTGGACTCGAACTATGCGTTAGCGTATTTCGGATTAGCCGAAGCTAATCGTGCACTTGCCATCACCGCCGATGTTCCGTCCAAAGATTGCCTGCCCCAAGCTAAAGCGGCGGCGAAAAGAGCATTGGAGATCGACGACTCGCTTGCTGAAGCTCACGCGTCGCTCTCATTCAGTCTTATCTGGTTCGACTGGAATTGGGCTGGCGCAGAAAAAGAAGCGAAACGCGCCATCGCGCTTAATCCAAATTCCGCGCACGCCCACTTCGCCTACGCGAACGCGCTGTCAGACTTGGGGCGCCATGACGAAGCCATCGCCGAAATCGCGCGCGCAAGAGAACTAGACCCGGTCTTTCTGCTCTATCGCGCACTGGAAGGATTGGATCTTCATCATGCTGGCCGCAATGACGAGGCTCTGGCAAAATTGCAGCAAGTCCTCGAGCTCGACCCGAATTTCTGGGTTACGCACCTCATATTGGGAAGGGTTTACACCCAGCAGCGGAAGTATCCGGAAGCCATCGTGGAGTTCACTAAGGCCAAGGAATTATCGCATGGAAACTCGGAAGCAATTGCATCGATCGGGTATGTCGAAGCAGCGAGAGGAAATCCGGCGAAGGCCCGAGTTGTGCTGGACGAATTGAAATCGTTATCCAGTCAACATTACATCCCTCCGGTAAACATCGCCTTGGTATATACCGGGCTGGGAGATCAAAACGAGGCGTTGTCATGGCTCGACAAGGCCTGCGAGGAACGCGATGTCCGGCTGCCTTTACTCAAAGTCGATCCGAGATGGGACGCACTTCGTTCCAATCCTCGATTTGTCGCAATCCTCAAGCGGATTGGTCTAGACTGATCGGGGCGTTTCCGTAATGGCTGAATCCGAGAATTTCCTCGAAAAACTTTTCGCCAGCGGAAATTCCTATTGGCTGACACGTTTTGTCATACTGCGAGTACTGGGATTTGTTTATGCGGTTGCGTTTCTTGTGGCGGCGCAGCAACTCCTGCCGCTCATCGGCGCGCACGGTTTGACGCCGGGACGTGAATTTCTCGCGACGGTCCACTCACAACTAGGCTCGCGCACCGCCGGCATGTTGCACGTCCCGACATTGTTTTGGTTCGGGATATCGGACAGCGGATTGTCGATCGTTGCCTGGGCGGGGTTCGCGCTATCGCTCGTTGTCCTCGCGGGCTACGCGAATGCAATCATTCTCGCAACGCTTTGGGCGATGTACATGTCGATCGTCCACGTCGGCCAAATTTGGTACGGCTACGGCTGGGAAATTCAGCTGCTCGAGACTGGGTTCCTTTCGATTTTCCTTTGCCCGCTGGTCAATGGCCGGCCGTTTCCAAAGTGCCGGCCACCGATCCTCGTCATCTGGCTTTTCCGCTGGCTCGGTTTTCGCATCATGGTCGGCGCTGGCCTGATCAAACTGCGGGGCGACCCGTGCTGGCGCGATCTTACCTGCCTTTATTATCATTACGAAACGCAGCCGATTCCCAATCCGATCAGCCGATATCTTCATTTCGCGCCGCATTGGTTCCACAAATTTGAGACGGCGTGGAACCATTGCATCGAACTGGTCGTGCCTTGGTTTTCGTTTGGACCGCGCACCGCTCGCCATATCGCGGGCGTTTTGCTCGTCACCTTTCAAATCTTTCTCATCGTTAGCGGAAATCTTTCGTTCCTGAATTATTTGACGATCATTCCATTCCTAGCCTGCTTCGATGACACATTTCTGGGACGCATTCTTCCTGCATCACTCGTTAGGCGCGCGCAAAAAGCGGCCGGTGAATCGGAGCCTTCGGCCATCATCAATTCTATCGCGGTTGCATTGTCGATCTTGGTTGCGTGGTTGAGCGTCGCGCCGGTGCTTAACCTGGTTTCCGGCCGGCAATTGATGAATTACTCCTACGATCCGCTCGATCTTGTAAACACATACGGCGCATTTGGAACCGTTGGTCGCGAGCGCGACGAAATTATTTTTGAAGGAACGGACGACAGCTTTATCACCGGCGACACGAAGTGGAAAGAATACGAATTTCAGGCCAAACCGGGCGATCCCAACCGTCGCCCGCCGTTCATTGCGCCGTATCAACCGCGAATCGATTGGCAGATCTGGTTCGCCGCCATGGCGTCGCCGGCGGAATACCCTTGGACATATCATTTTGTCTGGAAACTTCTGCACAACGATCGCGGCACGCTTTCGCTCCTGGCAAACAATCCGTTTCCGGACGCGCCTCCGCGTTTCATCCGCGCGCGACTCTATCGCTATCGATTCGCGCCGTTAGGCGAGAAGGCTTGGTGGAAACGAGAACCTATCGGTGAATGGCTGCCCGCACTTTCGGCCAATGACGAAGAGTTTCGCCGTTTTCTCGCGAGAATGTTCTGGCTCGATTAATCCAAGGTCGACATCTAGAGCCCGCGCGCTTTTAATCGCGCGATCGTTTCACGCATCATGCGATACCCGAAATGACCTTGTGGCACGCGTAGGAGCTCGGAGCCGCGCCATTTTTGTTGAATCGCCTCGATGTCGGCCGGCCTGGCAATCAAATCGAAGTCGCCGGCGACAAAGAGAATGCGGTCTGCGCCGCACAACGGCTCGTTGTGCGTTGGCGAACTAAGATGAAAATGCCGCGCTACGAGCGCGGGCCCGATATTCGCCCGATGCAATTCCCGGCGCATAACAATGCAGGCCGGACATTCCCAGATCGCGTGCTCGACGTTCACAATCGGCGCCATCAACGCGACGAACCGAAAATCGCGCTCGACGATCGCAAGCAGTGCTCCAATCCATCCGCCGTAACTCGTGCCGAGTATACCGAACTCTTTGCAACCGCGCTCATTCAATGCAGCAATTAACTGCCGCACTTCGATCACGCCTTGACGCAAGCCCTCGGCGTTGCGAATCAGGTCGGCCGTGATGGCGAGCTCACCGTTCCAGTAACCTCGTGGCACACGCGAATAGTGGTAAGGCAGATGCACAAAACACGCGTTCCAACCAAGCTCGTTGAAACGCGAAGCCCAGCGACGATAACCAATGTGAGTCGCTGACATGAGAGCGTGCAACATGAGCACCGTCGGGGCGCTCCAACCGCGTCGGCATCGAAAAAAATCTGCGCGAGCGGTATTGTTCGCCGCGAATTTCGTCTCGATCGGACTATGCCACCTAACGGTCGTGCCGTTGTCATTGCCGATTGCGCTCGCAAGATCGGCGTCGTCCGGCGCCGCATAATAATCGTGTGCGGTGAGTTTTTCGCATTCCTCGACATAGCGTTCCATTTCCTCTCGGCTGCCCGTGTGTAGTCGATGGCGTGACTGGAGGAAATTCATTGACGCGCACATGAGTGAATCAACCGCGGTTGCAGCGACGCGCCCGAGCGTCCGACCCCGGGAATGTGCGATGTTCGGCGCCTGCAAAGAGATTGATTCTTTCATCGGCAATAGGCGAGCGCCAGTTTCATTCGTTCATTCGCTTTCTTGGTGGGTGCGGAAGGTCCTCGACCGTGAGTCGGAATTTTTCGCGCAACTCGGTGTAGAGACATTTAAACGCGGCGGCCAGTTCATGCTCGATACGTTCGCGTGCGGCGGATCTTTCAAGATCGGGAAAATGCGGGATCAGATCGCCGAATGCGATCCAGACGGGCGTCCGTCGCCACGGTAGCCAGCGCTTCTTGGAGTAAAGACGATCGCTGCCGACGATCACGCACGGCAGAATCGGCACCCCGGCAATGTGAGCCAGTATGGATGCGCCCGGACGAAGCGGTGCGCCTTCCAGCAGCGATCGCGCACCATCGCGAATTCCGCCTTCAGGGAAAAGACCAACGACGCCTCCGTCCCTCAATCGTTCAATCGCAGTGCGGATCGTTTTGCGATCGGCACGATCTCGATCCGCCGGAAAAGCGTCCACGGCTCGTAAAAAATGTCCGAGCAAAGGATACGGAAAAAATTCCGCCATAGCCATCCAATCGATCTTGCGCCGGACGACAGATGAGATCATGAACGGATCAAAGTGACTGATGTGATTTGCGGCTAGCAGAAATCCACCGCTGCGGCTCGCCTTATCGCGCTGCAGCACCTGAATACGCGCCGCATATCCAAATAGCAGTTTCATCGATAGCGCGGCAGAGCGATTGGCAAACGAGTGAAACTGTGAGCGCATAAAGTGACGCAAGCTTCCGAGCTTGCGTTCTTATTTGGATCGCAAGTCAGAGACTTGCGCTACTATTTTCATCTGCGAATTCCTGGCACTTTCCGAGATCGAGCTTACCGGAGGCGAGGACAGGAATGGATTCGACGCGCTGGATGCGTTTTGGAATCCATAGGTTAGGAATGCCGGCTTCGCGGAGTTTGTCGCGCAACTGCGCCACATCGACATCTATCGCGCTGAGCAGTACGAGGGTTTCGCCTTTGGTTTCGTCCTGCACTCCCATGATCGCGATTAAGCGCTCGTCTTTTCCGGAGAGGCCGAGCAGATCAATAATTTTGTGTTCGATCGCTTCGTGCGGAACCATTTCGCCGCCGATTTTTGAGAAACGCGAAAGCCGCCCTTCGATGTAGAGAAATCCGTCCTCGTCGAACCGGCCGATATCGCCAGTCTTAAACCAGCCATCACGCAAAACTTCTGCGGTGCGTTGCGGATCGCTTAAATAACCTTTGAAAATGTTTGGGCCGCGCAGCCAAAGCATTCCGGTTTCGTGAAGCGAAAGCTTGCGATCGGTCTCGGGTTCGCGAATCTCAGCCGCAATGCCGGGCGCCATTTTACCGACTGAGCCGAGACGGCTGGAGGGTTGAACTTGTTCGCCAGGCTTTGTCGGCTGCGGCTCGGGCAAGTTCACGCTCACGACCGGCGCAGTCTCCGTAAGTCCATAGCCTTCAAAAACTGGTTGTTCGAATCGCTCCTCGAACGCCTTTGCCAGATCGAGGGGAAGTTTTTCCGCGCCGGTGATGACGAGGCGCAAGCTACGGAGTTGATTCGGCTCGGCCTTGCGCAAATAGCCGCGCAAAAAGGTGGGAGTCGCGAGGAGCAGAGTGAGTTTGTACTTCTCAATCAGGGCAGCGTTCTTTGCGACTTCGAGCGGATTCGGATACGTGACGATGCGGACACCTTCAACCATAGGATACCACAGTGTGACGGTCGATCCGAAGCTGTGGAAGAACGGCAGCGACGCAAGAATGGCGTCATCCTTTTTTGCGTCGAGTAAGTCGCGGAATTGCGAGACGTTCCCAGCGATGTTTCGATGACTCAGTACGACACCTTTCGGTTCGCCTGAGCTGCCACTCGTAAAAAGCAGGACCGCTTCGTCGTGGCCGCCTTTCTTCGGAATTTGTAACAACCGCACCAGCACTCGCGTCGGAAGCAAGATCGACAACGTCCACCAAAAAATGATCCGGCGCTTCAGTCGGGGCATCCTTTTATCCAGCTTCAAAACGCGCTCCGGCCAGGGAAAATCTTTGACGCGTTCCATAAATTGAGTCGCAGAAATCGCGACGTGAAGGTTCGCACGTTTGCAGGCTGACTCGTTTGCCTTGCGCCCGGCTGTAAAATTGAGATCGACAGCAACTTTTCCGGCGAGCGCGACGGCCAGGTTCGCGACCATCGAGCCTTTGCTCGCTGGCAACACGATCGCGATACGCTCGTCGGAAAATTCCTTTCGGAGAAAGCGGCTCAACGCTACAGCGGCGCCCAGTAATTTCGCGCGACTCAATTTGCTTTGATCGATTCCGTCGATCACTGCGGTGGAAAATGGTCTGCGCTTCAGGCCCCGCACGCAAGCCTCGGCCAGGTGTCGATCCAAGTTGCGTCGGCGGCTGTAGCAAAATTCACCGAGTTTGAGTAATTCTTCCCTGACGGTTGCGATGTCGGCTGCTTTAGGATCCAACGGTTTGCCGAACGCTACGGAGACGCGATATGGAATTTGCTTCGGCCATTTTTTGAAGAAGCGTCCGCCTTGAAACGAAAAAAACGAGCCCCATAGCCGATCAAGCCACACCGGCACCACTGACGCTTCGGCGTGATGTGCGATTAGTTCGTAGCCGCGTCGCAACCGAAGCAGCGTTCCGGCGCGCTCAAGTTGGCCTTCGGGAAAAAGGCAGACGATTTCGCCGGCGGTGATTTGTTCGGTGGCGGCACGAATCGCGGAGCGCAAATGCCGTGTATCGATGGGAATGCAACGGACGAGCCGGAGGAAGGGGCGCAAGATCGGCTTGCGATAAAATTCCTGGTCGACGATGTAACGAATCGGTCGCGGGCAGGCGAGCTGGAGCACAATCGCATCCACCCAGCTAATGTGGTTAGGTAAAAGAAGAAATCCGCCCTTAGGCAGATGTTCGGTCCCGAGCGCTGCGACTCGGTAGAAACAGCGCGTCAGCCGCCGTCCGACGAAGTAGAGGGCGCATTCAGCGGCGGACATCGAGGCCATCGTTTATGATTTACAATCGCCTCATCATCTGCAATCGAGAATTGCATGTCGATCCCCGCAGAACGGAAATCTGGCGCCCGAACCGCTCTTGCGCTTTTGCTCGGGATCAATCTTTTCAACTATATTGACCGCTACATTCTCGCCGCGGTCCTGCCGCAGATAAAACATGATTTTCTGGCGGGCGATCCGAATCAAAATGGCAAAGCCGGATTGCTCTTTCCGGCATTCCTAATCAGCTATATGTGCGCCGCGCCGATTCTCGGATGGCTGGCCGACCGCGTTTCGCGGTGGTGGTTGATCGGAATCAGCGTTGCGCTTTGGAGTCTTGCAAGTGGATGGTCAGGATTGGCTGCGTCCTTCGTAATTTTGCTCTGCACGCGCGCGTTCGTCGGAGTTGGCGAAGCGGGATATGGCCCCGCTGCGCCGACAATTCTTTCCGATCTTAACCCATTGGAACGCCGTGGTCGGATACTTGCCTATTTCTATCTCGCCATGCCGGTCGGTGGGGCGCTTGGTTACGCGTTTGGCGGAAAGGTCGGTGATCTTCTCGGTTGGCGCTGGGCGTTTTATCTCGTGGTGCCGCCGGGACTGTTGCTCGCCGCACTTTGCTTTTTTATGCGCGATCCACGGGAAAGATCGACATCGAACCCGAAGGCAACACCCCGGCCGAAGCTTGCCGATTACCTCTCGCTGCTTCGCACTCGCTCGTACGTTATCAACACGGCCGCAATGACCGCACTGACCTTTGCCATCGGCGGTATTTCGGCGTGGGTGCCCGATTATATTTACTCCGATCGCGGCGGTGAATTTGCGCCCGACCCGAATCTGCTTGGTAACATCAATGTTACCTTTGGCGCGATCGTAGCCGCGGCCGGATTATTTGCTACTTTGCTAGGCGGCTGGGCCGGTGACCGCTTGCGGCAACGATTTGCGAGTTCGTATTTCCTGGTCTCTGGCGTCGGTGTTTTGCTCGCGTTTCCGGCGACGGTGGCGATGCTTTATGTGCCGTTCCCGGGGGCGTGGATCTGTATTTTTATCGCGGTATTCTTTTTGTTTTTTAACACCGGGCCGTCCAATACTGCGTTGGCGAATGTCACCCTGCCAAGCGTTCGCGCAACGGCGTTCGCTTTGAACATTTTTGTCGTTCACTTGTTAGGCGACGTGACATCGCCACCACTCATAGGGGTAATCCGCGATCGGTCAAACATGAACATTGCGTTCTTGGTAGTTTCCGTGACGATGTTAATCGCGGGAGTTCTTTGGTTTTGGGGCGCGAAATTCTTGGCGCACGACACAGCAGCGGTGGAAACGGCAACACACTAACAGCAGATGTCACTCTGCGCCGGAACCGCGGCTAAGGTTGGGCGCCGTGCGCGCCGAGATGCACATCGTAGGCGCGGCCGCGAACGAGCGCGTTGGCTGCCTGGTCCGCGTGTCCCGCCTTGCTCTCCAACTCACTCAGTAATTGCCAGCTTTCCGCGCGATACCATTGCGTTTGTAAGCAAGTCAGCAGCTCGGTAATCGCCGCTGGAGTTGCGCCCGTTTCGTCTAAGACCTTAATGTAGCGCTTTTGGATCGACCAATTTGCCGGACCGGTGTGCGCTGCGAGTCGCAGCCGCATTAAATCGACATGTCCTTTTTCCTTGTTTTCCAGCACGGCGAGAAGTTCGTGTGCCTGCGCGTCGACCAGGGGCATTTTGGTTGCGCGAGTAAGGAGCTCTCGCGCGAGCTTAAAGTCGTTCTGTAGTAACGCCGCGGTCGCGAGGTTGATCACCGCCAATGGTTGGTCGGGTTTTTTCTCCAACGCGGCGTGCAGATGGAGCGTGGCATCTTCCAATTTTCCTTCTTTCAACTCCAGGCTGCCTAGATTGATGAACATCCGCGCTGAGTCGCCTCCGCTCGCGATCGTCTGCTGAAGAAAAGTGCGCTGATCTTTCCAATCAAAAGTGCGGACGAAAGTACGTGCGCCGAGAAACGCCAACCAGATGAGAAAGAGCGCACCCGCGAATATGATTTTCGGTCTCTGCGGGGTTCCTTTCGCGGCGACTGCGCTGATTTCGAGATTTGCAGCCAAAAAGAGGAACGCACTCGGCAAATAAATCCAATGCTCCGCGACCGTGGCGTTCAGGGCGACAATTCCGCTGACCGGCAAATAACTGAGCGTAGCAAATAACAAACAGGTAAATGCTGGTGGGCTGCGCTTTCGCGCCCGCGCGATCCAGTAGGTGACGGCGGCGATGAGCAGAATTCCAAGAAGGGTTTGAAGCTCCCGCCATGCGGCCCCGCGTAGACTTGCATCCTTGAAGCCGTTCGGATGACTCTCCACGTCCCGATCCATGTGAAGATTGAGCGGAAGCAAAATCAAGCCACCATACTCGGCGACCGCGCGGGCGACGATGATTGGCCTAACGAGCGGCGGCGGCGGTGCGCTCAGGGCGGGCGGCTTGATGTGTTCTGCGCCGAAACGCAGACTAAAATAAATCGCGCAGACGAATCCGGTGACCGCGACGCCTTTCCAGATGTCGATCCAGCTTTTTCTGAGCACGAAAAACAGGATCGCGATTGCCGGGAAAATTAAACCCGACTCTTTGCTGAGAGCGCTGAGAAGAAATGCCGCGCTTGCCGCGATGAGAAAGAATAATTTGCGCCGTCCAATCGCGCGCAGCTCGCGAAAAGCTAAGTACAAACCGAGAAAACCAAAAGTAGCGGCGAGCGGATCGGCGCGACCGGAGATGTAAATTACCGCTGCGCTTTGGACCGGATGAATCGCCCAGACCAACGCTGCCAGGAATGCAATGACCCGGCGCCTCGGCAGATCGATTGCAAAGCCGATCAGAAATTCCTCCGCAAAAACGAAAAACGCGATCGCTGCGGCAGCGTGCCAAAGAATATTTACCAAATGATAAGGCCCGGGTCGAAATCCAAAGGCTGCGTAATCGAGCGTGTAAGTGAGGCGCTGAAGCGGTCGGTAAAAGTCGGAGGGAGTTGCATCGACAAAGAGAAAATGGTTGAAGCCTTCCGGAATAAGTCTCCAGCTCCGGATGAGTGGATCTCGCAAAATCAGCGCAGTATCGTCCCAGACAAAACCGTCGTGGATCGCCGGCGCGTAGCTGATCAAGACGGCGGCAGCGATAAGTGAAACGGCGACAATTTTTTTCACAAAAAATAGAGATTGGACAGAATCAATAAAATGGGCGTCTAGATTTGGGAATGCTTATGTCGATCCTACGTGGAGTTTTCTGCGGCGGGCTCATCTGCTTGGTCAGCAACGTGCATGCCGATGGCGTGCCTGATGATTGCATGCAGCTTATACTCGGCCTGGCATCGGATTGGAATTCGATGCACGGGAAAGCTCAATTGTTTGAGCGACCGCGCGGCGGCAATTGGGCTGCAGTGACGGCTCCATTTCGTGTTTTATTTGGTAAGAGTGGCCTCGCCTGGGGAAGTGGTCTGGCCGGTCAGAACGAAGCCGGCCTCCGGAAAAGAGAGCGCGATGGTCGCGCGCCCGCAGGAGTTTTCCGGGTCGGAGAGGTTTTTGGCTACGATCCAAATTTGCCGCCGGGAGCGGATTACCCCTACCGCCAAGTTAGCGAAGCAGATGTCTGGAGCGACGACCCCCGATCGCCCAATTACAATCGCCACGTCGTTATCGATCCGAAAAATCCGCCAGACAATTACACTCACGAAAAAATGCGTTCCGGCGATTTTGCGTATCACTGGCTTATTGAGATCCGGCACAACTCCGACCCGCCGGTGCCGGGCGCAGGCAGTGCGATTTTTTTTCATATTAGACGCGGCATAAATCATCCCACCACCGGCTGCACGACGATGGCGGAATCCGATCTCGTAAAAATCGTCACCTGGCTGCGAGCGGCCCGCCATCCTTGCTATGCGCTTTTGCCCTTGGTTGAGTACGAAAAAAAGTGCCGGGCGTGGGATTTGCCGCCGCTCGACAAAGTAGCGCCGCGTTCATGAAAGCACAGCCGCTCGTTGATTCTGGCCGGGTTTGGGCTAGTTGTTAGGCAGGGCCATGCGAAAACGATCCAATCCAGATTCTGAACCAAATATCCGCCGCATCGACACAAAAGTGCGCGCGAAGAAACAGACACACGGTTTTCAAGTGCATTTTCTCCGTGGAAATAGTGCGGTCACAAGAATGTTTAGCGATTCTCTCCACGGCGGGAAGGAAGGTGCGCGCCGCGCTGCGCGAAAGTTTAAGCGCACGGCACTCGGTCGTGCTGCCAAGCGCGGCGCAAAATCGAGATCTCGGCGTAAGCGCGGGCGCTAAGCTCCTTTTCCGAGATAGGCCTTCCAGCATTCCTTAAAGCCTGGGGCGAAATCATCCGCTCGCGCTGCGATCCAGTCCGTCACAATCGAGGCCGGGAAAAAGCCGCCGTATTCAATCTCGGTCCGGTTTAGGTTGAACCCGCCGTTGTGGCATCCGCGATAGAGCCAAATGAATTCGCGGTCGGTTCGTTCCGAGGCTGGTAGTTTGACCACCTTTTCCAAAGGGACATTAATTCCCAGCTCTTCCTCCAACTCCCGCCTGGCGGCGGTATCGTAAGCTTCACCGGCCTTGAGATGGCCAGCCGCGCTCGAGTCCCACAGAAGAGGATGCCGATCTTTCGAGCGCGAACGTTTTTGCAGATAAACCTCGCCAGCGTTGTTGAAAATGAGGATGTGGACTGCCCGATGCCGCAAGTTATTCCCATGCACTTCGGCCCGGGAAGCGCTTCGCAGGACGCGGTCCATTCCATCCACGACTGGAAAACGTTCTTCCTCTACCTCACTCTGGCTTGGGGAGCGACTTGGGCTGATTTGATCTACGAGCGCAATCCATTGCAGTAGGGAGAGTTCTTCGGCTCGCGCCTTGGGATTCAAGCCGAGCGTAATCGCTGCAACTTCTCGACCGCGAAGTTCGTTCCGAAGTAGTTTGTGCAGCTGCTTCCTTCGCTGGGAAAAGCCGCGCCGAATTAATCTCTCAAATAATTCGTAATCGCAATGCGGCAGTTCGAACGGCTCGCGAGGTGTGATTCGAATCAGCGCCGAATCGACGTCAGGCTGCGGAAGAAAAACAGTTCTGGAAACTGTTCGCAGATACTCGACGCGGTGGTGCAACTGCACATGCAACGTGAGAGCACCATAAGCTTTTGATGACGGGATGGCCGACAAGCGCTTTGCCATCTCCTTTTGTAACATTAACAACCACAGTAAAATAGGACTTGGATGGTGCGCGAATTTTAAAATCAATTGGCTCGAAATGTAATAGGGAAGATTCGCCAGTAATTTTACCCGTGGCTGTCGATAAAGAATGCGCGTGTCGAACTTGAGAGCGTCGCCGTGCAGTATTTCCAGTTGTCGATCGTGAAATTTCTCGGCCAAGAACTTCGCCAGACGCGCGTCTTTTTCGATTGCAAGGACTCGAGAACCCTTGGCGAGGGCGAGCTCGGTAAGAGCGCCCAAACCTGGTCCGATTTCGACGACGTAATCATCGGCCGTCAGTTTCGCTTGCTCCACAATCCATCGTGCGAGATTTTGGTCGTGCAAAAAATTTTGGCCAAGCGTTTTGATCGGCGAAACACGGATCTGGCGTAGAGTGGCGTCCATTTCGGAGAGCTTCATGCGAAGATCGATAATTACGGCCGAATCGCGGAGGAAATTAGGATTTTGTTCACAAAATCGTGTGAACAAAACGTGCTGGGAACCGAATCTTATTCACAAGTTATTCAAGGGCCATTCCGGCTGCTGCGCGCTTTGTGTTTATCTGCCGGCAAGCGGCCTGCCCTGGCTTGCTGCAGCGCTGGGAGAGCAGCGCCGGGGCGTTTCTTGCGACTGGCAAGGTAGGTCCGGCGCGCGTCTTTTAGCGAAACGCCTTCGAGGAAAAACGCGATCGCGGCCCGTCCGATCGCGTAGGTGCCAGCGCCTGCCACGACGCCGCAAATCACGTTGCCCCATCCTGGCACAAATTTCAGGAGCGCGCGAGCGCCCTCACGGAGAAGCATCCCGACGCCAACGTTGGCTCCAAGCGCGCCCACGAATTCAGTCGCCGCTCGAAGACTTCGTTCGCGACCGCTCAAATACATGATCCCGGAGACCATCACCAACTGGAGCGTAGTTAGAATCGGCAAATCGGCGAAGGGGATTGGTTGTGCGCCAATCGCCGTGCAGATCGCAGTCGTCGATTTCACGAGAACCTGTGCCACTTCCCGCTGCGCCTCGCGGTCTCGCGATATCCGGATCATCTCGACACGCGCTTCGTTCGGCAATTCGCGGGCCAGCGTCGACATCAAGTCCTGAGCATTAAGCGAAGAAATATCCGCAGAAGAAAAGGCGAAGACCTTCAGGATTCGATCGCGGATTGTCGGTTTTGACGCTAAAACTTCCTCGAGTTTTCTAACCGCCGCCGCGGTCGAGGAAAAAACGATCCCGATTATTTTCGTTTTCACTTGGGACACATCATTCCAATCGACGCAAGCGATCAGGTTTTCGATTTCGACTTTGCGCGGGCCGCGGGTCTGGTCGCCGTCATCAAGGAAAAGAATCACGTCGGCCGGCTGGCGCCGGATCTCCTCCTGGACTTCGCGGTTAGCGGGACCAGTCATGCCGCGCGCATCAAGGATAGAAACAGTCCCGTGTCCGCCGGCATTAATATCCTGCCACCGATAAACAGACATCGGCATGTCTGGCGTTTGACCTGGCCCGGATAATCGAAAGAGCATTGCAAGCAGTTCCGGCACGGTAGGCTTGCTTGAGCCAAGAAGGACTAAACGCGGCGACCGTTGCTGCAAAAACAGCTCCTTCAAGGGTGTGAGCTCGTTCAAAATCGGCTTCTGGATGGTGGCTGGCAGTTTGCCGAGCAGACCTTCGAGCTTCTCGACGATGTGGAGGAGTACGGGCTGGTTCATTGGTCGTCAGTGCTGGAATTGCAGATTGGAGATTGTTCTTCGTTGGCGGTTCGGTCGCAATCTGAAATCTGCTTTTGTTTTACGTTTTCGCCCGTTAATAACAGCGCATGAGCTTAAACATCGAAGTCCTTTCCCGCGCGGCGAACGAAGCACGCGGCTTGTGCATGGATGCAGTGCAAGCATCGCAGTCCGGCCACCTTGGGCTGCCGCTCGGCTGCGCGGAGATGGGCGCAGTGCTTTACGGATACGCCCTAAAACATAATCCAGACAGACCCCGCTGGATCAATCGTGATTACTTCGTTCTTTCGGCGGGCCACGGCAGTATGTTTCTTTATGCCTGGCTCCACATGAGCGGCTACGAGCTGCCGATGTCGGAAATAAAACGTTTCCGGCAGCTGCACTCGAAAACTCCGGGACATCCTGAATTTGGCGAGACGCCGGGTGTTGAATGCACCACTGGCCCGCTCGGACAGGGTGTTGGCAACGCGGTGGGTATCGCAGTGGCGTCGAAAATGGCCGCTGCGCGCTTCAACACCAACGAGCACAGAATCTTCGACCATTATGTGATCTGTCTCGCAGGCGACGGTTGCATGCAGGAGGGCGTCGCCTCCGAAGCGAGCGCGTTCGCGGGCCATTTTGGTCTCGATAATTTGATCCTGATCTACGATTCCAATGCGGTCACGCTCGACGCGATGGCGAAGGAAACCCAAAGCGAAGACACGCACAAACGCTTCGAGGCTTACGGATTCGATGTTCAGGAAATCGACGGCCAGGACATGCAGCAATTTCTCGATGCGCTGAACGTTGCGAAGGAGCGCGACAACGGGAAACCGCAGTTCATCATCGCGCATACACTCATCGGCAAAGGTGTCCCGGAAGTTGCTGGTACGCACAAGGCGCACGGCGAAGCGGGCGCGAAATATGTCGATGCCGCGCGCAAAGGTCTGGGTTTGCCGGACGAACATTATTTCGTTTCCGAAAAAACCCGTGAATACTTTGCCGAGCACAAAAAGAACTTGCACGCCGATTACGATCGCTGGGAAAAAATTTACGACGGGTGGCGCAAGAAAAATCCGGACAAGGCAAAAATGCTCGATGACGGAATCGAGCGAAAAGTTGCTGCCGATCTCTTGTCCAAAATTCCGGAATTTCCGAAGGACGCGAAACTAGCCACCCGCAAAGCCGGGAGCGAAGCGTTGCAGCCGATTGCGCAGGCGATTCCGCTTCTCATGAGCGGCAGCGCCGACCTGCACGGCTCGACATTAAATTACATTAAGGACGGCGAGGATTTTACGCGAGACAATCCGAAAGGTCGCAACATTCACTTCGGAATTCGTGAGCACGGCATGTGCGCGATTTTGAACGGGATCTCATATCATGGAATTTTTCGCGCCTCGGGGGCGACATTTCTGGTTTTTACCGACTATTGCCGGGCTTCCATCCGTCTCGCGGCGCTTTCGCGTTTGCCGAACATTTATATTTTCACGCATGATTCGATCGGCGTGGGCGAGGACGGGCCGACCCACGAACCGGTTGAGACGGTCAGCTCCGTCCGCTTGATGCCGCAGATCGACGTCATTCGTCCGGCTGATCCGGAAGAAACGGCGGCGCATTCGTCGCCGCGATGCAACGAACGGACGGACCGACGCTTCTCGCGTTGACGCGGCAGGTGGTTCCAATATTGAACGAGCTCGATGTGAAGTTGCGCCGTGAAGGAGTCGCACGCGGTGGTTACGTTGCGAAGAAGGAAAAAGGAAAGCTCGATCTCATCATTATGTCATGCGGGAGCGAGTTGCAGCATGCATTAGCGGCTGCGAAAGAGCTTGGCGATACCGTGCGCGTTGTCTCGATGCCTTGCTTCGAGCGTTTCGAGCGCGAATCGCATGAATATCGCGAAGAAGTCCTGCCAACGTCCTGTCGCAAACGCGTCGCGATTGAAGCGGGCGTCCCGGAAATCTGGTTTCAATATGTCGGCCTCGATGGGAAAGTGGTCGGTCTTCGTCGCTTCGGGTTAAGCGCGCCAGGCGCCGAAGTAATGAAAGAATTGGGTATCGATGCCAAGCACGTGATCGATGCAGCAAAAAGTCTCTGATCTGGGGAACGCACGCGCCTCGCGTGCTGGTTTTGGCGCCCACGCCAAAACAATTCTTAGATAAGACTAAGTTCGCGACGACGAGGCGTTGTCGCCAGCACGCGAGGCGCGTGCGCTCCCCAGAATGCGTGCTAAAACGCCTCGTCCGGTTCGGCCACGTTGCGGGCTCGGTCTTCGAACCGAGTGAATTCTTTCAGGAAGGTTAAGGGAATTTCCCCGACGGGGCCGTTGCGCTGTTTTGCGATGATCAATTCTGCTTCGCCGGCTTTTTCTGCTCGCGCCTCTTCGTCCTCCTCATAGATTTCCGGCCTAACGAGTAAGCCGACAAGATCGGCATCCTGCTCGATCGAGCCGGATTCACGCAGGTCGCTCAAGCGCGGTTTGCCGCCGGAACGTTGTTCAGGCTGTCGATTCAACTGGGCGACGACGATTACTGGAATTTTCAATTCCTTGGCCAGGCCTTTGAGGCCCGCGGAAATTTCCGAGATTTCCAACTGCCGATTGTCCTGCGCGCGGCGAGATGTCGACCTTAGCAGTTGCAAGTAATCAATGACGAGGAGTTGAACGTCCTGTTGCGCCTTGAGTCGGCGCGCTTTCGCCCGCAATTCGAGAATTGTGAGACTGGCGCTGTCATCGATGAAGATTTTCGCTTCGGCCAATTTCGACGCGGCAGCGGTCAAGCTTGGGAAATCGCGTTCGCCCAGAAATCCCTCGCGCACTTTTTGCAAATTCACCCGGGCGCGCGAGCACAGAAGACGCTGGACGAGTTGCTGGCTGCTCATTTCCAAACTGAAAACGCCGACGGGGAGTTTTTCGTTAATCGCGGCATGCTCGGCGATATTCATCGCGAGCGCGGTTTTTCCCATGCTCGGTCGCCCGGCGATAACGATCATTTCCGAGCCATGCAGTCCGCTGGTCATTCTGTCGAACTCAACAAATCCCGTGGAGATGCCGGTGATGCCGCCCTTGCGCTCGTAAAGTTTCTCAATCGACTCAATCGCCTCCATTACCTGGTCTTTCATCGAGAGCATCTGACCTTTGAAACGGTCCTCGCCCACGGCGAAAATTCTCTGTTCCACCTCGTCCAGGAGATTGCCGACTTCGTCCTGCTCCTCGTAAGCGCGGCGTACGCTCTCAGTGGCGGCGGCAATGATTGACCGCAAAATGTATTTGTCGCGAACGATATCGAGGTAGTAGCCGAGGTTCGCGGCGGTCGGCACAAACGTGTAGAGACTGGTGACGAACGCGGCGCCGCCGACACCTTCGAGCAAATTCCGGTCGCGCAATACCTGGGTGAAAGTAATCAGATCGATCGCCTGCCCGGTGTTCCAAAGATCGACAAGGGCGCTGTAGATCGTCTGGTGTGCAGGAACGTAAAAGTATTCTTCGTTAATTTTCTCGACGCATTCCGCGATCGCTTCGCGTGGGGAGATCAACATCGAGCCGAGCACGCCTTGTTCCGCTTCCACGCTGTGAGGTGGCGCGCGGTGAATATCCTGCGCAGAACCTGTGGGCGAATTGGGAAGAACTTTTCCTTCGTTCCGTGCCGCCGAACCTCGGCCAGCGCCATTTCCCGCTGATTTACGAGGCTTCTCTCCAGTCCATGAGGACGGTTGAGTCGCCATTTACTTGGTTTCTTTTTTTCTTCGGAAAAACGAGCGGTGCTTTTTCTCGGTATGCTCGGCAGTCGGTTCTGCTTCCGTCCCACGGTCGCGGGGCTCTTCTGCCGACTTCACATCAAACTTAAATTGCGCAGTGACGTCATGATGCAACTTAATTGTCACCTCATGCTCGCCCGTATCCTTGATTGGGCGTTCCAGAACAATTTTGTGGCGATCAATTTCCTGCCCGATCTCGTTCTTGAGCCGATTCACAATATCTTGCGCGGTGATCGATCCGAAAGCCTTGCCAGTTTCGCCGGTCGTAAGCGTAAAAGTCACTCTCAACTTTCCGATCCGGCGGATCAACTCTTCGGCCTCGTTGAGTTCGCGCGCCTCGCGTTCTGCGCGCTTTTTTTTCAAATTGTCAAGCTTCCGAAAACTCGCCGGCGTCACTTCGTAAGCTTTGCCGCGCGGCAGCAGATAATTGCGCGCATAGCCGCGGCGCACCCTTACAACGTCGGCTTCGGCGCCTAGTCCGGGCACGTTGTCGGTCAAAATGATTTCAGTGGAAGGCATTTCAATTTTGCACGCTCAGAATTTCGAATCGCGAGCGCGGGTCACGAGTATAGAACCGAGTCGCGTAGTGTCAACGTGCGAACAAAATTAAACCATTTTAACCCGCCACCGTAATTTTTGTTCTTGCTCCCGCGAGCGCTTCACTGTACGCGGGAAGTCTTGCAAAGCATCCGTCTCCCTGTAAAAGCTCGGAGCAAAGTCAGTTTTGCAGCGATACTCTTCTCTCTCTTCGCTCTCGCTCAAGCTGGAGCGCAACTGAGCTACAGCGTCACCGATCTGGGAACATTCGGTGGAAATACAAGCACAGCCAGCGGCATCGGCGGCCAGGGGACCAACGCAGCCGGAATGATCGTCGGTTCCTCAACGACGAACGACAACTCGGAACACGCGTTTCTTTACGTCAACGACCAGATGTTTGATCTCAACACCCTTTGCGACCTTTCGCAGAGCGATTTCAAAGTTCTAACGGTCGCGAAAGCGATCAACGATTCCTGCATCATCATTGGGGAGGGAATTACTAACACCGAGGACAAGCATGCCTTTTTGCTTAAGCCGGTACCCGTCGATGGGGGGCAATGGTCGTACGCTTGTTGTCAGTGGGTTTGGATTCAGCAAGGGGGCGGCTGGTGGTGGGAAGAGAATTGTGGTTGTTACAGGTGGCACGGTCCTCCGGGCAGGCACCCTCCATGTCCGCCGCGGCCACCTCCCTGTTGGTGGCTCCCGCTTCCTTGCCCTCCGCCCTGCCACCGTCCGACTCCTCCACCTCCCTGTTGGTGCTGTATCAACGGACAGGTCGTCCAGACCACCGAAGCGGAATGCCGGCAGAGGGATGGTCAATGCTACGGTTCTAGAGAAGAAGCGCTCAGGAATTGTCCTCCTAAACAGACCTGTTGGTGCTGTATCAACGGACAGGTCGTCCAGACCACCGAGGCGGATTGCCGGCAGAGGGGTGGTCAATGCTACGGTTCTAGAGAAGAAGCGCTCAGGAATTGTCCTCCTAAACAGACCTGTTGGTGCTGTATCAACGGACAGGTCGTCCAGACCACCGAGGCGGATTGCCGGGAAAGGGGTGGTCAATGCTACGGTTCCAGAGAAGAAGCGCTCAGGAATTGTTCCGGAGTAGAGCCGACACCGCCTACGCCGACTCCGACTTACACAGGGCGCCCGCTCGGTATTGTGAAGCCGACTCCGACGCCGCGGCGGCTACGCGCACGCGTCACGCCGACACCCTCCACTAGTTCCACTTCACGCACTAGATCGACTGGAGTGAGGAGATCACCGACACCGCGGCCCAAGGGCAAAGCAACGCCGAAACCGACGCCTTACTTAATTCGCTGAGCCGGACTCGTTGAAAATACTAGGTCATGCTGAGCTTCATTCGGCTGGCTCGGGGTTACACCAATTATTTCGCGTCAGCGGCAGGTTACTTTGCCCTGATGCGCCCAACTTCGCGAGCAAAGTCTGATAAACGGCAATGTGGCAACGCCGAAATCCGTGTGCGGACCCAGCGATGTAGAGACGCCAGACGCGGTAGGTCATATTGTCAACGAAAGAAAGTGCTTCAGCATGGTGCGCATCCAACCGACGCAACCAAAGTCGCAGTGTGAGCACATAATGTTCGCGCAGATTTTCCACATCACGAATCTCGAATCCAGCGGATTCTGCGGCGTTAAGCAAAGTCGGCAGCGGCGGTGTATCGCCATCAGGAAAAACGTACTGCTCGATGAATGAGCCGTTTCTGTTGTCCGGGCGCGCCACAATACCTTGGCCGATAGCCTGATTAAGAAAAACGCCGCCTGGTTTGAGCGCGCGATGCATGACGTTGAAATAATCCGGCAGCCTCTCGCGTCCCACGTGTTCGGCCATTCCGACGCTCGCAATCGCATCGTAAGTTTCGCTCTCGTTAGCACCGATTTCGCGATAATCGCGCAATGCAATCGATGCTTGGTTTGTTAATCCGGCTTCGGCGATACGAGCGCGCGCCCAATCTGCTTGCGCCTCGCTCAAAGTAATTCCCTCAGCGCGCACGCCGAAATTTTTCGCCGCGTGAATGATGAGCGCGCCCCAGCCGCAGCCGACGTCGAGCAAGCGCTGACCGCGACGCAACCGCAGTTTACGACAAATATAATCAAGCTTTTGCTCCTGAGCCGCCTCGAGATTTTCGTCCGGCGATCGGAAATAGGCGCAGGAATAGACCATGCGCGGATCGAGCCACAGCCGGTAAAAGTCATTCGAGACGTCGTAATGGAACGCCACCGCGCGCTGATCGCGCTCCAGAGAATGCTCCTTGGCGCCAGTTCGTGGCAACAATCGCGTCGCCGCACGCCGGATTGTCGATCTTCCCTCCCCCGTTGGAAGCGCAATCAGCAGTCCTGCGAGTTTCAACTTTTTCTTCCAATCACCGAGACGGCTAAGCAGGAAATCCCCAACCTCAAACGCCGCCTCGATGTTGCCTTCAATTTCGAAGTCGTCGTACAAATACGCTTCGGCCAACCCCACCTCTGTTCCGGGCAAGAACATTCGACTGAGCGATTCGGGATGCTTCAGCGTAAGAACGGCGTCGCGCGGCCGTTCATCTGGCCACACCGTGCCGTCCCACAGTCGCACGCCGACTTTGTCGAGCGAACAGTCCTCAAAAATTTCGCTCAGAACGCGTCGGTTTCGTTTTTTAATGCTGTCTTGGGACGAATTTGCGCGCATCGCGCGGCGCAGCAACGCGCGGTTAAATCATCCCCAGCTTCATCCGCCCGACCTCGCTGATCATGTTTTGGTTCCAGGGCGGATCCCACACGAGTTGCACGTCGGCTTCTTCCACGCCATCGATCGAGAGAATTTTGCTCTGCGCGTCGTGCGCGATCGCCGGGCCCATCCCGCAACCTGGCGCCGTCAGCGTCATTTTCACTTCCACTTTTGTTCCGCCCTCGTCTTTTTTGATCAACCGGCAATCGTAAACCAGACCAAGATCGACAATGTTCACGGGAATCTCCGGGTCGTAACATTGCCGCAGTTGGTTCCAGACATCTTCTTCGGAAACGGCACCGTTCGTCTTCGCAGCCGTCTTTTCCTTTGCTTCCGTTTTTGGTTTGTCGAGGCCAAGCGCGTCCAAATCTTTTTCGGCAATCCGCGATAAGCCGTATGAAGTGGCGATCGTGTAACTTCCGCCCAGCGCTTGCGTGATCACGCCTTTTGTTCCGGCTGGAATCGTAAACTTTTGTCCGCTTGGGATCAGGATTACGTCGCAATCGCGACTCAACGTGAATTCAGTGTTCTCGTGCATCTATGAAACTGTAGCGGCGGTCTATGCCCGTCGCAAATATTCGCCTCTGCAGGGCGTCTGTGCCAGACGCTGGGGCACTTCGCGTTCCGAGAACGGGAGTCGTTAGGTTTTATCGCCGTGCAGGCGGATTTAATCGAATTAAACTAGTGTTCATGCGCCAAGTCGTAGTTGCATCCGCGATCTTCTTCGCCCTGACGCTAATCGTCGCTTCGTTCGACGGTGGCCGCTTTGCTGAACGAGAGGCGCAGCGACGGGCGAGCGCTCGCGTAGAAGGAGATGCCACTGCGACTACTGCGAAAAAGAATCGTCTATTGCCGAACGGATCAGACGAGAACAGTCACATACTCATCGCTAATGCTGCCAGTGTCTCGTTTGGAGAGTTATGGGATGTGATGCGTGCAGCGGCACCGGATAAACGGATTGCGTGGGCGCGTGAGCTAGAACAGCTGCCACCCGGCACACTGCGCAATGCAGCCGTTAAAAGTTTTTTCAAGATCTGGGGTGAGCTCGACTCAGCAGCGGCGGTGCAGGGAATAGAAGCCATTCGCGATACGCGATTACGAAGCCTCGCGTTCTACGCGGCGGCTGACGCTGCCGCTGATTCTTCTCTCCCGGCATTCGCCGAACTGGAGAACCGTCTCGGCTATCGTCCGAACAGTTTTAGCGCGACGTCGGTTCTCTCGCGATGGGCGGCAGCAGATCCTCCAGCTGTTGCGCGTTTTCTTGAAGTGCACCCGCAAACCACGGCAGGCTTCTTTTTGGACGTCGGGTACAGCTGGGCGAACGCTGAACCGGAGAAAGCAGCCGAATGGTTTACGCAGCTAACGCTGCCTCCGTTCCAGGATTCAAAATATCCTCGCTCGGAGGACCGACGAAGACTCGAAGCGGCCAGAGGCGTGTTGTTGGCATGGTTAGAGAAAGATAGCCGTGCTGCGAGTGCGTTCGCCGCTGCTCATGCTGACGATCCGGATCTCAAACAAGTTCTCGGCGAATTCGGACTAGCGCTTTGTACGCGATCCTGGGAAGAGGCAACAGCATTCGTCCAGTCTCTGCCTAACGAAGGTGCTCAACGTGCAGCGTTGGCGGAGATAATGCAACGCGCGGGCGGAAGGGTCATGACGATGAGGGAAGGCGGGGACGAAGAGGAACCGGAGGAGCCAGAGATAGATTCCGAAAAAATCCCGCCATGGCTCGTGACTTTGCCTGCGCAGCTGTGGATCGATCATGTCGGCGAAATATTTGAGTCTTGGGACGCGACCGACTCATCACGCGCGGAAGCCTGGCTCCGCTCGTTGCCTTCAGATGCAGAAGTGAAAGCGATTGCTGATTACTCCGCTGCCGCATCGGTCGAACAGGCGCCTCGTGTGTTCCAACTACTGCCGCTCATCAACAGCGCGAGTGTCCGCAATGACATTCTACAAAAATTTGTCGACAACCTGAGCGATGATCCTTCCGAAACGCGATCGAAAATTGCCGCGCTGCCGATCACGAACCAGCAAAAGCAGATGCTCTTGCGTCGCATCCACCAACCCAGATGAAGCGCAAAGTACTCTTCGCGGCGATTGCGCTTGCTGTTTGCTTGAGCGCGTATTTTTCTGGTCGCGCCTATCAACGCGGTCGGTCCGTTGTTACCATTTCGGTTCCTCCTTCGCCGGCTCCGGGGAACACTCCCGCGATTCTTCCGGCCGACTTCGGGAAAGTCCTTTACGACGACATTGCGAGGATTCCGTTCGCTGATCTTTATGAGACGCTGCGAATCGCACCATCGCAGCTCCGAATCGAGTGGATTCGCGAGATCGAGCAAATGCCCGAGAGTCCGCGCAAAACTTCAGCGCTATGCGGATTTTTTCGCGCGTTAGTTCAAACTGACCCGCGAATGGCAGCTGATCTAGTCATCCAGCTGCCAAGACACCGCGGGCCGGCCATGGATGCGATGATCTCGGCAGCGCCACCTTCGGCGATGTCAGATCTCGCAGAGATGCTACTGAAGGTGCCAACCGTGGCCCGCGATTATCAACTCACCGATCATCTTGCGATTGTAATTGATGAGTGGACTCAGATCGATCCCGAGGCAGTGGTTCGGTTCTTCGATGCGCATAAGGAGATTCAGATCCTGCAGTACGGCGATTCTTTTGTGAAAACTTGGGCTGGGGTCGACGCGGCCGCCACCTGGAAGTGGTTGGAATCGCATTCAGAAGAAATTCAGCCTTTTGCCGTTGAATCGTGGTTGACCGGCTGGTTCAGCGCCGATCCGCAGGCGGCGGTCAACTTCGCTTTCGCGCACACGGATGACGACAAGTTTGGCGAAGCGATCAAAAGTCTCGCACCGGAACTATTTCAGCAGAATCAGACCAGCGCGAAGGAATTCGTTGAGAAACTACCGACGACAGAATTGCGTGAGGGAGCGCTGAGCCAAATTGCCGGTTTTGGGAGCTCGCCCGATTACGACTATTCCCCAGCGATTGTCGCGGAGTTTCTCGTGCAGTTCTCTCCCGCCGAATGGCCACAGGAATTCTCCGATGTGCTCTCGAGATGGCAGATGGTTGGACCGAGTGAGCTGCTGGATTGGATCGCGCACTTGCCACCGGTGATACAAACAAAGGTTATCGATAAATTTCCGGCACCGCATTCAAACGAAGCTGAAAAGGACCTCACACCTGTGCTCCAGCTCGCCGATTCCAATCTTCGTATGAAGCTACTCCGACAGCTTGTCCGAGGGATGAACTCAGAGACTCAGTCGGCGCGCGAAGCGATTGAAAAGCTCAAGCTGCCGCCGGAGCAGAAGGCGGAACTGGCCGCCTTCATTTCGGACAACCCCAAGCGGTGATCAAAGCTTCTTCGGATCTTCGAGCAGCTCGATCACGCGTTTGAGCAGACGCGCCGCGCCGCCGCCGTCGATGCTCCGATGATCGAAACTTAATGTGATTTGCGCCTCGGTCTTTGGAACAAATTCTTTTTTCGGTTCATTCCACGACAGAACTCTTTTTCCAACGCCGAGACCGAGGAGCAAAGTTTGATCGGGTAGGGGAATCGGCGTGCCCCATTCCACGCCGAACGTGCCGAAGTTTGAAACCGTGGCGACGCCGCCGGCCTGCATGTCTGGTGAAATGCGTCGCTTGCGAGCAAGGTCGACGAGTTCCTGGTATTTCGCGGTCAGATCTGCGAGCGAAGCTTTGTCCGCCGAGCGAATGATCGGCACTATGATTCCATCTTGCGCTTCCACGGCTAGGCCGATGTCGATGGAACTCGACTGCACGACGCGGTTGCCGATGAACCTTGCGGCGGCAGCCGGATTTTCTGCGAGCGCCAGCGCGAGAGAGCGCACTGCATAAAGCCCGGGACCCGGTTTCGGATCGCTTTCCGCCACTCCGGCTCGGAGTTGTCGATCTTGCAAAACTGGATCGAGATTTACGGACGAACCGATCGTCGAGAGCGGTCGCGTCCAACTGCGCCGCATCGCATCGGCTACGCCGGCCCGCAACGCGGAAGCTTCCTGCGGACTTTGAGTGTCGATCTTGTGCAGGAAATTTTCGAGGTCCTTGATCGTGACGCGGTTACCGGCGCCGGTTCCGGTGATTCCCGCGAGATCGGCATTCGTTAGTTGTAGCTCGGCCATGCGCGCGCGCACTCGCGGCGATACGAAGCTCGCGCCTTTCAATGTCGCTGGAACTGGCAATCCGCCGGTTCGCGGTTTCGCCGCGCCATCGCCGTCGCGCGCGGCGCCCTTCTCCTGGCGCGCCCGTGCGATTTCCTGATCGGCACGGGCGGGAACTTCCTCTGCAACTTCGCGCTGCGGCGGTTCGGGAACGGTTTTTTTGAACTTGGCCGCGTCTTCTTCGCTCGCCTGGACGTAGCCGAGCACGGTGCCGACCGGATACGTTTCTTTTACCTGCGCAATGATCTTGTCGATTTTGCCCTTGCACGGAGTGGTGACCCCCATAACTGCTTTGTTAGTCTCGACCTCGATGATTTCCTGATCGACTGCGACTTGATCGCCCGGTTTCACTTTCACATCGACAACTGTCGCCTCTGCGATTGATTCGCCCAGCTGCGGCATGATGATTGGAACTTGAGGCATAACCTTTATTCGCGGAGAAGTTCGCGCGCTTTCGCGGCGATTGTTTTCGCGTTCGGCCGATGCGCGGCCCAAAGGTTGGGATGATAGGGAATCGGCGTATCTTTGGCGTTGATCCGCTGCGGCGCGGCGTCAAGTAAATGAAACCCTTCGCTCGTGACGCGCGCGATCACTTCTGCGGTTGCTCCGCCCCACGGAAATGATTCGCCGGTTGCGAGCAAACGCCCGGTACGCGCGACTGATGCGAGCACGGTGTCGATGTCGAGCGGCTTAACCGTGCGAAGATCGACAACTTCAACTTCAAGACCTTCGCCGGTCAATTCGTCCGCGACCGCGAGCGATTCCTGCACCATCGCGCTATAGCTAACGATCGTGAGATCGCGTCCTTCGCGTGCGATTCGCGCCTTCCCTGTCGGCAATCCCTTGTCCGGCAGTTTGTCTGCCTTGAGATGGTAATAAAGATATTTGTGCTCGCAGTACACGACGGGATCGTCGATTGCCACCGCTTCGATCAGCATCGTATAGGCGTCCTCCACCGTCGCCGGCGTCATCACAATCAAGCCGGGATAATGCGCGTAGATCGATTCCATGCTCTGGCTGTGGAACGGGCCACTGCCTTTTGTTCCGCCGGAAGGAAGACGCACCGTGATCGGTACCGGAACGTTCGTGCGCCAGTAATGCGTCCCAGCGTTGTTTAGAATTTGATTCAGCGCCGTGCTGGAGAAATCGGCAAATTGCATCTCGACGATCGGCCGCATCCCGTTGATGGCGGCCCCAATCGCGGTCCCTACCATTGCGTCTTCGCTAATCGGCGTGTTCAGCACGCGCCCGGGAAATTCTTTGGCCAACCCTTTTGTTGCCTTGAAAGCGCCGCCAAAGGTCCCGCCAACGTCCTGGCCGTAAATGAAAACGCGCTCGTCGTCGCGCAGCAGTTTCGCCTGCGCTTCGCGGATCGCTTCAAGATACGTGATGCTCATTCTGCTTGATCGGCCAATTCACGAGTAGAGATCGCGCACCAATCTTCTTCATCGGCATTCGGTGCTGCTTCCTTTTGCGCGGTGGTGATTGCTTCATCAACTTTCGCCGCTGCCTCGGCTCTCCATGATCTCAGTGTTTCCGCGTCACCCAGGTTAAGATCGACAATCAACTTTTCGGCGCGCTTCAAACAGTCCTGCGCGAATGGCTCGCGCTTGATTTCGTCGGTGACGTAACTCGCATCGTCATGTTCGCCGTGACCCGAGAGACGCAAAACCGAAGCAACGACCAATTGCGGCGGACGTCCGGCTCGCGCGCGCTTCACCGCGCCGCCAATCACCTCGAGGCACGCGTTGAGATCAGTGCCATCGACACTATAACCTTCGAAACCGTAACCTTTCGCGCGATCGACCAAATCGTGACAGGCAAACTCGCGGTCGTTAGGCGTCGAATAAGCCCAATGATTATTCGTCGCTACCACAACCAGCGGTACTTGCTCGACCGCGGCAATATTCATTCCTTCATGAGACGCTCCGGTTTGCATTCCGCCTTCGCCAATGCAGCTCAAACCCACAAAATCTTTCTCGCCTTTGCATCGCTTCGCAATCAGCGCTCCGACCGTCACTGAAACCATTGCGCCGAGATGGCTGATCATCGCAAGCTGGCCCTCGCGCGGGCTGCCGCGATGAATGTTGCCATCACGACCCCGCATCGGCCCCTTGACGCGAGCCGAGATAAGTCCGCACAACATCGACAAGCGGTTCACCAAACGCCGAGCGACCCGCTTGATCGCGAATCAGCGGCGCGAAAATGTCGCCCTTTTCCAAAAACATGCCGCAGGCCACGCTGACGGCTTCCTGGCCCCTGCCGATGTAAACGCCGCCAATGATCATGCCGCCGCGGTAAAGGCTGACTAATTTTTCTTCGAGGGTGCGCGCGAGCAGCATCCAGCGAAACGCTTCCAGAAATCTCTCATGCGGGGTTTGCGCCTTTTTCCCGGCCGATTTTCTACCGCTCGCTGCGCCGTTTGAAGCATCGGGCAATTTTACGCAAGATCGACAATCGCGCGCAAAAATTTTTCTGAATTGCGCGGATGCCTTGCCATTGTAGCTGTCGCCGTCTCTGGCGGCAGAAATTCACCTGTTTTTGAAGCCCTCCGCCGAGGACAGCGGCATCTACGCCTATCTTACGGCCAAACTATGCTTTGACTCTGCGCTCTCGAGCGGAAAATGGCGCTGTGTCGCGCTTTCTCCGTTTCCGTTGCCCTGCGCAGGACCAGCCGAGGCTTCTTGCGGCGCGGTAAGTTTCATCCCAACCAGCCTACTCACGCCGCGTTCCTCCATGGTCACGCCATAGAGCACGTCGGCTTTGGCGATCGTGCGCTTGTTGTGGGTGATGATGATGAACTGGCTCTGCGCGACGAAGCGGTCGAGCATCCGAACGAACCGATTGATGTTGCTTTCATCCAGCGGCGCATCGATTTCGTCGAGTACGCAAAACGGACTCGGTCGCACCATGTAAATTGAAAACAGCGAGCGCCACGGCAACCATTGCCCGCTCGCCGCCGCTCAAGCAGCGAAATGCTTTGCAGTTGTTTGCCTGGCGGCTTGGCGCTGATCTCTATGCCGCAATTCAGCGGATCGCTTTCGTCCATCAACGACAAGATCCGCCCGACCGCCGCCGAATAGCTCGGCGAACATTTCGTTAAAGTTCGCCCGGACCTGCGCGAACGTGTCGGCAAACAATTTCTTAGTCGTGGAATTGATCCTCGCAATGACGTCGAGCAATTCGCGGCGCGAATTCGTGAGGTCGTCGTTTTGCGTTTCAAGAAACTTGTAACGCTCTTCAAGCTCATCGTATTCCTGGACCGCCTCGAGATTCACCGGGCCCATGTTGTCGAGTTGACGGGTGAGATCGGCAATCAACTTTTGCAGATCCTTATCGCTAAGATCGGCACTAACATGTGACGGAGACTTCTTTCTCGGAGCGTTTTGTTTGCACGCGCAAAGTTTTCTCAAACGCAGTCTCATCCGGATGAACGCCCGCAGATCGACCTGATAGCGGCGCGAAATGTTTTCGGCGAGATTGTCGGTCTGCATTTGCAATCTGCGATTCGCGGACCTGCTGATGGCCGCGGTTCTCCTGCTTCTCGCTCAACGAATTCGCGCAATGCGCGCAATTCTGTTTCACTCTTCTGAACGGCGCTCGCTCGCGCAGCCCGTTGCGATGATTTTTCTTGCCGTCTTCTCCGCTTCTGCCGACACGCGCCGTTTGTTCTTTAATTGCGCTTTCGGCCCGCGCGACTTTCCTTGGCCTGCGCGGCAAGTTTGTTTTCGTAATTGGCGATGTCGGCCGACGCGCGGCAATGAGCTCGACCAATTCAGTGTCGCGCGCGGCCATGGGTTGCCGTTGCGCGTCCAAATTTTCGAGACGCTGTCGCGCGGTCGCGATCGCCAAGCCGGAATTCGTTTAAATTTTCGGTCGCTTTCTCTTCCTGGGAGCGCAGCGCCTTTCTCATCTTTTTCCGCCTCGCTTTGCTCGGCCTCCTGTTCCGTCAACTTCGTTGCGGGCGGCATTCAATTCCTCTCGAGTTCGCACAATGCGCTTGTCGGCAGCTTCGATTTGCTGTTCGAGCGTCGCCTTTTCCGATTTGAGATTGTCGATCTTGCGTTCAGCCTCAGCTTCTTCTCGTTCGAGCAGACGCAATCCTATTGGCTGATGTCGAATGAGCGAGATGCGCGGTTTGATGGTGCGACCGAGAGTCATCGACCTGACGGACAGCGGTTTGGACATTTGTTTTTGCCTGATCGCGTTTTTGGAAAAAGAGCTCTCGCTGACTCGCGCATTCGATCTCTTCTTGCCAGCGCCGCCACTCGCGCTTTGCGTTCGAGCAACGAGTCCGATTTTACGCTGCTGCTGCCGCCGAAAACGATTCCCTCTGCGGAAATGAATTCGCCATCCAGCGTGGCCATCGCGAGGGTCGGCTCATCTTTTTTGCAGGCGAGCGCTTGGTCTAATTTCGCGAAAATCACGACGCCGCTGAGCAATTGTCGCATGAGGGGCTCGAGTCGAGCGCGGCGCGACGATTTTATCAATCGCCCACGCAATCGCACCTTTAGGCAAACTCTTTCGGACCGACTCATGAGACGAAACGCCAAATTTCGGAACGAACAGCGCGGCCTGCCCAAGTTTCTTTCTCGTGAGCCGCCCGAGAATTTCTTCGGCGCTATGCGCGTCTTTCAGAACAACCGCGTGAAGGTTTCGTCCTAGCGCGGCTTCGATTGCCGGGATGAATTTTGGATCGACATCAATCTGTGCGACGAGCGAGCCAACGATCGCGTCGACGAAACCGATCCGGATCGTCCATGCCTTTGAGCACGGCCTGCGAGCCCTGGGCGAGTCCTTCACCTTCCGCATTGAGCTGGCGCAAAATCTCCAAACTCGAACGTTTTTCAGCGAGCGTCCGCTCGATTGTCGACCAAATCGTTTTCCGCATTCGCGAGCAGCTCTTGCTGCCGATGCAAATTTTCTTCGGCGCTTGCGATTGGGCGAGCAACTCATCCAATTTCTTTTGCTCGCTCTCGGTCGATTTGTGAGCCGCGCGATATCTTTGCCGATTTTTTCGCGCGCCTTAGTCGCTCTCCTTAATTTCTCCGGTGATTTGGCGAATCTGCTCTTCGGTCATTTCACGACGCGCAGTGATTCCGGCCAAATCGTCTTCCAGCTTATCGATTCGCGCTTCGTGTTTTGAGAGCGAAGCACGCGCCGTTTCGCGCAGCTTCGCGTGCTTCTCGCTGCGCGCGCAGCTTGTCGAGCAGATCCGTGACTTTGGCGAGTCTCTTCTTCTTTCGATTGGAGAACACGCGCTGTGTCTTTTCAATCAGCGCGTCCGTCTCCCGAATCTGAGCTAGCCTGCTGTTTGCGCTTGCTTTCGGCGCCGCGATCTCGCTGCGCGCGCGCTCGATCAGTTCGTTCGAGTTCTTCTTCGCGCTGACGATTGAATTCGATCCGGCTGCGGTTTGCGGCGATCTCGCTTTGCAATCGCTGCGCTTCGGCACGGATATCGGCGATTTCGACGTCGATCTTGTCCAGCGCGCGACGCTCTTCCGCCAGTTCGTTTTCGTCGTGCTCAATCTTTCGCGCGGTCGTCTGCTCCGAGTCGGCGATTTTTTCGATGTCGACCGGCAATGCGCGAGTTCCGCCTCAAGCGCAGCGAGCTGTTCTTGGAATAATGCGTGTCCAGGACGCGAAGGTCGGCGTGCAACGCCTGGTAACGCCGCGCTTTTCCGGCCTGACGTTGGAGCGAACCGATCTGGCGCTTCACTTCTTTGATCACGTCGCCGATGCGAAGAAGATTCGCTTCGGTGGCTTCCAGTTTGCGCAGCGCCTCCCTCTTTTGCGATTTGTATTTCGTAATGCCGGCGGCTTCTTCAAAAACGGCGCGACGATCTTCCGGCCGCGAGCTCAAGATCATGTCGATCTTGCCTTGCTCCATCATCGAATAAGCGGAGCGCGCGACGCCGGTGTCGGCGAAAAGATTTTGGATGTCGCGCAAGCGGCACGCCGTTTTGTTGAGCAAGTATTCGGAATTGCCATCGCGATAAACGCGACGCGTTACGCGCACGTCGTGCCAATCGACTTCGATCTCGGTCGCGCAATCGGTGAACGTGAGCGAGACTTCGGCGAAACCCAAGTGGCTTGCGAGTGTCGGTGCCGTTGAAAATAACATCGGCCATTTCGCCGCCACGAAGCGATTTGGCGGATTGCTCGCCGAGCACCCATCTGATCGCGTCGAGCAAATTGGATTTGCCGCAACCGTTCGGACCGACGATCGCGGTGACGCCTTCGTGGAAATTGAAAACGGTTTTATCGGCGAACGATTTGAAGCCGAACAGCTCGAGCGATTGTAAATGCATGCGCAGGTCGAAACCTCGGGCTGTCGAAGGGTCAATATAGTGAGCCTGGGAGCGATACAAGCGCAAAATCACACAATTTGTGGGCTGTGCCGCGGCCCATAACCGCAACATCTAGTGCCCGGGTCGGCTCATGATCCCTCTTGCCTCGCCTTGCCAGAATCCCGCACCATCCCGCCCATGCGCGGCCGAGGAGACGATCTCGATCCAACGCGCCGAGCAGCGTCGATCATCAACTCATCCGCGCAATCGGCATTCCCGGGCTGACTGCGAACATTGTTAATTCCACGATCGGCGCAGGCATTTTCGTCCTTCCGGCGTCGGTGGCGAAAGGTTTGGGACAAGCAGCTCCACTTGCGTTCATTTGTTGCGCGATCGCGATGGTTTTGTTCGTGACCTGTTTCGCGATCGCCGGCAGTCGCGTTTCGCTCACCGGCGGGCTTTACGCGTACGTTGAAGTTGCGTTTGGTCGTTATGTCGGATTTCTCGCCGGCGTTCTTTACGGAATTACCGCGCTCGGCGCAGTCGCTGGGGTGGTCAACGTTCTGGTGAACTCGATCGCTATCGTTGTGCCGTGTACTCGGCGATCCGGTCATGCGGATCGTCGTCATGCTCGTCGTTTATGGCTCACTCGTCGTGATCAATGTGCGCGGCGTACGCGGCGGCGCTGGCGCAGTGACCGTCGTGACGGTCGCAAAATTGCTTCCGTTGCTGTTGTTCATTGGCGCGGGAATATTTTTCATTCACCCGGCGAACATCTGGTGGGCAGCGTGGCCGAGCAGTAAGTCGTTAGGCGACGCCGTTATCCTGTTGATCTTCGCCTTCGTCGGAATTGAAGTGGCGTTGATCCCGAGCGGCGAAGTCAAGAATCCGGCGCGGACCGTTCCGCGCGCGGCCTATCTCGCGCTCGTGATCACGACGATCATTTACATTTTGATCCAATTCGTCGCGCAGGGAACGCTCGGCAGCGATCTTGCCAATCATCCCGACGCGCCGCTCGCCGAAGCAGCCGCAAAATTTCTCGGGAGCATCGGGCGCACCATTTTGCTGGCGGGCGCGACCATCTCCGCGTTCGGTTTCGTCACCAGCGACATCCTAAGCTCGCCACGCATGATCTTCGCCTTCGGCCGCGATGGTGCGTTGCCGGCGTGGTTCGCGCACGTGCACCCGCGCTATCGTTCTCCCGACGTCGCCATCATTACTTATGCCGTGCTCGCCTTTAGCTTGTCTGTTAGCGGGACGTTCGAGCAGTTGGCCGTACTTTCCAATGTCGCCGTGCTCTTGATGTATCTCCTCTGCTGCGCCGCCTGCTGGTTTTTGGTCCAACGCGACATCCGTGCTGATGGTCCGCCGTTTAACTTTCCCGGCATGAAAATCGTGCCCGCGCTCGCCATCGTCGCAATCATCTGGATTCTCGCGCATGCCACCGTGCGAGAATTTGCAGTCACCGGGATCCTGCTCGCGCTCGCGTCGGTTGTATATTTGATTCGCGCGCAGTTTCGACGGAAGTCGTAGGCAAAGGCCGAAAACTGATTAGCTTTTGAATATGCGCGAAAATTATTTGGAGGATTTTTACTCGTTTTTGCGGTTTCCCAGCGTCTCGACTGACGATAAATTTGCCGGAAAAGTCCGCGATTGCGCTGAATGGTTGTCGCAAAGGCTGACCGCGATAGGCCTTGAATCAAAAGTCGTCCCGACCGCGGGTCACCCTGTTGTTTGGGCGCGCAATCAGCATAAATCAGGTCGGCCGACAATTTTGATTTATGGACACTACGACGTCCAGCCGCCGGACCCTCTGGAACTGTGGGATTCGCCGCCATTCGAGCCTGTCCTGAAAAATGGTTACGTTTTTGCGCGCGGCGCGACCGACAACAAAGGCCAGATCCTCTCGCACATTCTCGGAATTCAGGAGACGATTGAGCAAAATGGTGATCTGCCGGTGAATATCGATCTGGTCATTGAAGGCGAAGAGGAGATTGGCAGCAGTAATCTGGGAAAGTTTCTGAACGACAATCGCGCGGCATTGAAGTGCGACGTGGTGATGGTTTCGGACACGGGAATGATCGCGCCTCGCACGCCGACCTTGAGTTACGGACTTCGCGGTGTCGCGGCGCTGGAATTGAAGGTGACAGGGCCGAAAATGGATCTGCATTCTGGCATTTTCGGCGGCGCGGTGGCAAATCCGGCTACATCACTAGCGCAGTTGCTCGCCACCTTACACGATCGAAAAGGACACATCGCGATTGACGGTTTTTACGGCGACGTCGTACCACTGGCCGATTGGGAACGGGAAGCGTGGAAGCAATTGCCTCTCGATCCAGACGGCGAAATGCTCAACGAAACCGGTGCGCCGTCGCTGTTCGGTGAAGCCGGTTTTGGCACGCTTGAGCGGGTTTGGGCGCGGCCGACGGCCGAGATCAATGGGATCGGCGGCGGTTATCAAGGGGCGGGGACAAAGACCGTGCTTCCGAGTTACGCAATAGCGAAATTGACATTTCGTCTGGTGCCAAATCAAAACGCGGACGTGATTGTCGATCTTGCGAAAAAGCATTTTCAAAAAAATTTGCCGGACGGTGTGACCTTGGAAATGACGAGCGGCCACAATGGCGCGTGGTATTTGACCGACCCACACAGCCAGTTCGGGGAAGCCGCGCAGCGCGCTTTACGCAAGGCTTTCAACCGAGACGTGGCGCTGATTCGCGAAGGCGGCAGCATTCCGATTGTGTCAGATTTTCGAAGTATCCTCGGCGTCGAAACATTGTTGCTCGGTCTGGCGCTGCATGATTGCCGCGCCCATTCGCCAAATGAAAATTTTCCGCTGGAGAATCTCGATGCCGGTATTCGAATGAATAAGGCTGTGTTGCAGGAACTAGCCAGTTAATTCTCGAAACGAAGATTGAGTGAAAATAAAATTGCGCTCCTTGGTTGTGATCGCGATGACCATCGCGATAACTCTTGCCACTCAGGCGCGCGGCACTCAGGAAGAAGGGGAGTCGTTTGGAGACCGGATAAAAAGACTTTTCACCGGCCCATCGCCGACCCCGCATAAACCTCACAAAAAGGCGCGAGCTAAAAAGAAGACAACGCCCAGGCCCTCGCCTAAGGCGGCGTTGGAATCGCCATCTCCGGCGCCAAGCGCAACTTCAACCGAAACGCCGTGGTCGACACCCTCGCCAACCGTAACTGCTTCTTCTGAAGCGGTCGCAGCGCCAAGCGCCACGCTATCTCTTAAAACAGCGTCAAGTACGCTTCCGGGTATCGCCGAAACTTCAGCGCCGCAGGCGCTCGACGCCCAACCTGATTACTTCGAACCGGTTCGCCCGATCAGTCCCGGGCCCAACGCCACCCCGCGGCCCGCGCGCGCACGACGCACGCCAACTCCAGTACATCTCGCTAAACCGAGGCCGTCGCCAACTGTCAAGCCGGGTCCTCCCACAGTTAACGAGGAGGCTTCCGCGCCAAGCTCGACGATCGCTGCGGCTGAAATTTCCGGCTATGAGAATTACGCGCCGGACGTTCGCAAGATTATCGATCTCGGTCTTAGCCTGACGACCCAAAACCTTAAATTTAGGATTAATTCGGCCGATCCTGTAAACGGCGGAATGGATGCCTCGGGTTTTGTTTATTACGTGCTTTCACAGTGCGGCATCGGCGACGTGCCGCGCGACGCGCGCGAGCAATACGTTTGGGCGCGCAAGGGCGGAACATTTCAGGCGGTGCTCGCGCGGCGGGACGATGGCTTCGAGCTCGAAGCACTCAAACCCGGCGATCTCCTTTTTTGGGCGAGTGCCTACAATGTCAATCGCGAGCCGGACATTTCGCAAACGATGATTTATCTCGGCCGCGAGAGAACGACGAACCAGCGGATCATGATGGGCGCGAGCGAGGGCCGCACTTACAAGGGCCGTTCGCATCTCGGTGTGAGTGTTTTCGATTTCAAGGTCGCGCGCCTGAGTTCGAAATCTGAAAAGGAACCAGGCCCGGTCTTTGTCGGTTACGCGCACATTCCCGGTTTGCCGGCGGAGTAAGATTTCTGGGCACATCGCGCACGCGCCTCGCCGCGATGGACTCTAACCACGGTCACGGTGGAGAGTTGCTAGGCTCGGCTTCGTTCTTCGGCGGAGCTGCCGATAACGGCGATCCCGTAGGCGTTGGCGTTGGCCGCGGAGTATCAAGTGCCGCATCGTGGCAATGTTTGGCGATCGTCGCCGCCAGCAGGGCCATAACAATCACGATCACGACGCGTTGTTCGCGCTCAGTGAGGGTAAAAATATTTTTCATCGCGATGCGCCGTGGCCAAGAGCTATAGCGCCGCAACCGCGTATTTGATTGGATCGGCCACACCTAGTTCGTGGAATCCTTTCAAACGCAACTGACAGGAATCGCATTTTCCACAGGCGCGGCCATCTGGTGCCGGATCGTAGCAACTGTGTGTGAGCGAGAGGTTAACATCGAGCTCGAGCGCTTTGCCAATGATTTCCGCCTTCGAGAGCTTTATCAACGGCGCGTGAATTTGAAAACGTGCGCCTTCGGTGCCCGCTCTTGTTCCGATGTTGGCCAATGTTTCAAACAAGGCAATGAACTCCGGGCGGCAATCAGGATAGCCGCTGTAATCGATTGCGTTCACGCCGATGAAAATGTGTCCGGCCGGGATCGTTTCCGCCCAGGCAAGCGCATGCGCTAGAAACACCGTGTTGCGCGCCGGAACGTAAGTGATTGGAATCCCGGCACCGATCTCTTCTTCCGATCGGTTCTTCGGCACATCGACATCATCCGTTAGCGCCGAGCCGGCGAAAATGCGATTGTCGATCTTGATCACGCGGTGGGCTTTTGCGCCTAGCGCGTCGGCTACGTGTCGCGCGGCTTCCAGTTCAAAGCGATGGCGCTGGCCGTAATCGAACGAAAGCGCATAGGCTTCGTAACCTTGCGTGGTCGCAATTGCGAGCGCTGTGGCCGAATCAAGCCCGCCGCTCAAGAGAACGACCGCGTGTTTCATCTGTTCGTGGCGGGACTTTCCAAGTTGCGCAATGACGATCGCAAGTTGGAGACTTGCGGCACATCATCGACCATCACGTTGAGCCTTTGTCGTTCTCTCGGGGTACTCAGCCCGCACCGAGAGTGCGATTCCGCCGCGCGCGGAAAACTGCGCTGTCACGATCGCTTCGCGTGGCGCGCATGCCGTCACGAAGTCGTCCAGAATGCGATTCGTGACGGCTTCGTTGAACGCGCGCTCGTTCCGATACGAAGCGAGGTAAAATTTGAGCGACTTGCTTTCGACGCAGAGACGGTCCGGCACGTAGTCGATGTCGATCCTTGCAAAATCCGCCTGACCCGTCACCGGACACAGAGAAGTGAAATCATCTGTCTCAAAATGAATCCGATAAGTTCGCCGCGCCGGATTCGAAAAGGTTTCCAGTCGTGCTTCTGACGGCGACGCGGGCAGGTTGGCCTCGCTTCGGCCAAGCAGAGTCAATCTCGATGTTTTTGTCTTCGGCACCAACTAAAGCTACGACTCGTTAGCCGCGCTTCAATTCGAAAGGTGGAGGGCGCCGCGCTGCCGGCGCCAAAATTTAGCGTCCCTCCACGGTCAATCGGGATGACGAAGCATCGGATCTTTCAGCGCACGGTCGCGGTCGCCCGGCTTATTGTAATTCCAGTAATCAATCTTCAGGCTGTTTTTCATTTTCAATCGTGAGCCGTCCGCCGCGCTCCATTCGCGAAGCAAAAATGGAAAATCGCGGTCGAGAAGAAAATGGTCGGTGCCACCGTCGTGCTTTACATCGACATCGATCGTGCGCTCGCTCGTTTTGAAGCTGACCTTTGCCAATTTGAAAACGATCGCGTCCTTTTTCGAATTGATCGTGCTTGGCGCCAGCTGGATTTCGAATTCGCCTCTCGATTTTGAAAAATCGATAGTGCGCACGCGCAGCGGCAGTTTGTCGTAAAAGAAACCGTTCGCTGGCACTGGAAAATTTTCCTGCCCATCGGCCATGCCGTCCCAGTAGGTGTGAAAGTCGTAGGCAAACTCGCCGCTCATTTGTCGTCCTTCCTTGAATGTGTTCCCGCAACTGTCGTTACTTGTGAGCGAAAATTTCAGTAACGCGCCATTGTCGATCCACCAGTAATTAGAATGCATCTGCTGGCAGACATAAATTCCGGTCGGGACGTGCAGGATTTGATTCAACTTGATCACGTTGATCAAATCCGGCTGTTTCCGGCCCTCCGGTTTCACGAGCTGTTTTGGATCGAATGGCTCTCGCACCAGAATGTGCAACACTTCGCATGGGTCCGGCTGTCCTTCGCGCACGATTTGCGCATCGTAGAAATCGAACTCCGCTTTGCCGTCGCCCCAGTAGCTGCTGTTTTGCAAAAACGCAGGCGTAAATTGCGCGAAAGCATTCGAGGCCAGGCCAAACATAACTGCTGCCACCGCGGGATTGATCTTGAAAATTGGACGTTGAGCGTTGGACGTTGAGCGTTGAACGTTAAACATCGACAGGCGCAACGTTCTGCCTTGAGCCGCAAAGATCAAACTTCAAACCTCAAACCTGACGATCGCGTCGGTGTGATCGACATCGTCGCCCACGACCCGAAGACCGACGAGGCGGTGCTGGTGATGAACGAGCCTCGCCCCTGGGACAACTCCGATGTGCGACTACATGAATTGCAGGAACGGTTCAACGCCTACGTTTCATTCTTGCTTGATGGCGAATTCGCGGAGTGGAATCCCGAGCTTGCGCAAAAACGAGCACGCATCGAGGTGCATTGCGCGCACATGCCCGACGCGCGCGCGATCGATTTGCTCGGCAAGATCCATGACCAGCTTGCCCATCAGGAAATCAAAATGGAAGTCGTGGTGAAGCCAGAAGAGACGGGATTAACAGGATTCAATCCAAGCAATCCTGTAAATCCTGTCTAAAGCTTCGTCTCAGTATTTCAGGAAAGAAATGACCGGCGTCGGAGCGAGTTTTTCCCGGCCCCGCAAAAATTCCAGCTCGATTAAGAAAATCGCTTCGACCAGTTCGCCGCCCACTTTTTTGATTAACGTCGCCGCCGACGCTGACGTTCCGCCGGTTGCAAGCAAATCATCGATCAGAACGGTTTGCTCGCCAGGCGTTATGGCGTCGATGTGCAATTCCATTTCAGCTTCCCCGTACTCGAGAGTGTATTTCGCGCTCTCCGTTTTGTATGGTAGCCGGCCCTTCTTTCGCAGCGGAACGAAACCGATGCCGAGCTCGTAGGCGACCGCCGACCCGAAAAGAAATCCACGCGCGTCGATCCCCACGATCTTGTCGATTTTCTTTTTGTAAAAGCGTTCAAGAAAAAGATCGATCGACGCCCGAAAAAGCGCGCCGTCCTTTAAAATCGGTGTGATGTCTTTGAAAACGATCCCTTTCTTTGGAAAATCGGGCACATCGCGTACCTGCGCGCGCAATTCTTGAATCATATCGGAAGCCATCCGCGCCGATGCTAGCCGCTGGCCGATAAACGTCAACGGCTCGCTCTCCAGCCTGCTCGCCGAAGTATTCTCAAAAAAAGAAGATTTTCGGAAACTTCGACTTCCCGATCCCGTAGTCGTCTGTGTGAGGACCTATTCCCCAGAGTCAGATTTAAGAACTTGGATGCTTCCCCCTCGGATGGGTCCCCGGTGTGGTCGGACTAAAGCGCGAGCCTGATTCCGTGTTCCTCATGATCTTGCGTGGCCCAAAAACCCGACCGGACCGGCTCATCACATGCGTTGCGAGACTTCTCCCTCGAATACTCAGGCGAGTCGCTGCCGATTTAATATCGGCGGCGACTCGCTGCCTTGAGTCGGAAAAAGCCTAAGGAGGGATTAGAGGCAAACCGCCGGTATTCGGAAAAAACGCAGAACGTCCAACTTTCACCGAGCCTTCGAGGATTCTTAACAGGATCAAGATCAATGCTAGAGCATTGCCAAGCCCGCCCCGCGCTTCTAGAGTGGTAATTCCCGGTGGATCGAGATTTTCTCATTCTTTCGACAATTTGTTTTTTGGCGGCGGTCGTGCGGACGTCGGTCTCGTTGCTGGCGAAGAATTTTCACGCCGGGTGGTTTAACTTTCTGGTGATTGGTCTGGGGTTTATCTTTCAGACGGCGTTCTTGTCCATTCGTGGGCATGCTCTGGGTCGGTGTCCCCTGACGAATCTGTTTGAGGTTTTTATTTTTCTCGCTTGGTCGGTGGCGTTGATTTACATGCTGGTCGGGCCAGCTTATCGGCTTTCGCTGATGGGGGCATTCACGGCGCCACTGGTGGTTTTACTGCAAGGGTTTGCGTTGCTTATGCCGATTGATAGACCGCATCCGGGGAAAATGTCGGCGAATCCGTGGTTGGAATTTCACGCGTCGATTTCGCTTATTGCTTACGGTGCGTTCGCGCTCGGCTTGCATCGCGGGGGTGATGTATCTCGTGCAGGAGCACCAACTCAAGACGCACGAGTTGCATTCAATCTTTTACCATCTTCCGCCGCTAACGGATCTTTTTGCGGCCATCACAAAGCTGCTTTGGCTCGGCTTCGCGCTTTACACGCTCGGACTGGTAAGCGGTTTTTTCGTCGGCCAACCGTTGCCGTGGACACAAGTGATCTGCGCGATTGGGGTCTGGGTCCTTTACGCCGCGATCTTGCAAGGCAGACATCTGCGCCGGCTTGCGCCGAAACGTGTGGCCGCGCTTTGCATTATTGGGTTTAGCGCAGCGCTCACGCTTCTTTGGGGAATCACCTTCACCGCGCAAATGAATCCGCCATGAATCTTTTCTGCGTCGGCCTAAGCCACCACACGAGCAACGTCGAGACACGGGAGCGTTTCGCGGGTCAGGCAGGGACTGATTGCGTATTGCGGCGCGCGGGCTGCGCGGAAGCGCTGCTGCTGACGACTTGCAATCGCGTGGAAGTTTATGCCGCAGCCGAGGCATGCGTCCCGACAGAAGAAATTGCACGTTGCCTCCGAGGCAGGATCGACAACGAGCTTGGTGATGACATGTCAGCATTTTATCGCCATGAGAACGCCGATGCGCGCAGCATTTGTTTCGAGTCGCCTCGGGACTCGATTCGATGGTCGTTGGTGAAACCGAGATTCTCGGTCAGGCGAAAAAGGCGTACGAATCGGCGCGCGAATCGGGAGCAGCCGGGCCATATTTGCATCGCTTGTTTCAACGCGCGTTTCGCGTTGCGAAACAGGTGCGCACGCACACCGAAATCACACGCGGTGCGGTCTCGGTTGGCTCGGTGGCCGTCGATCTTGCAGAGAAAATCTTTGGAGACCTTGCTAATTGCAAGGTTCTCGTGCTGGGGGCGGGCGAAACGAGCGAGCGCACTGCTCGCGCGCTCATTTCACGAGGCGTTACCGATCTTCGTGTAAGCAATCGCTCAGGCGAGCGCGCCGAAAATCTGGCGCGGCCCGTGGCCGGGCGTGCTGTTCCGTTTCGAGGAATGGCCGGAGCAATGCCGTGAGATTGACATTCTGATTACATCGACATCATCCGAAACACCGTTGCTTTCGCGCGGAAAATCTCACGCCAATGTTGCGCGATCGGATCGACCGCCCGCTTTTCATCATCGACATCGCCGTGCCGCGCGACGTCGATGCAAATGTAAACGCGCTAGACGGCGTTTATCTTTACGACATCGATTCGCTGCAATTGATTGCCGAGCAATCACTGGCGCTCCGGCGGAACAGATCGCCGCGGCCGAAGCAATCATCGCTCTACACGTAGACGAGTTTGATCGATCAATTTCGCGCGGACTGAACCGACAATCGTTGATGGAAAATCATCCGCCGGTCGAGCGAAGGTTCGCTGCGCGCATCTGAGTTGTAGCGGCGCTCTATGAGCGGCGAAATCTGTGCGACCTTAGGGATAAGCGGTCACAGACCTCCGCTGCAGACGCAATGATTATGCAGCGTCCCAGCCGCATCAAAATCGTAATCGGGACAAGGGGGAGCGAGCTGGCACTGGCGCAGACGCAATCTGTGGCGGACGCGTTGAAGGCACGGTGGGCCGGTTTGAGGATTGAGATCAAAGTAATCAAGACGCGCGGGGACGATCGTAAGACCGGCATTGTCGATGTCCTCGCCGGGCGTAAAGGGTTGTTCACCGGAGAGATCGAGCGCGCATTGGTCACGCGAGACATCGATCTTGCGGTGCACAGTGCGAAAGATTTGCCGAGCACGTTGACGCCTGGTACCGAGCTCGCGGTAGTGCTGCCGCGCGCAGCGGCGGACGACGCTTTGGTCGCAACGACGCCGTGCGATCTGCATTCGCTTGCCGCGGATGGGATCGTTGCCACAGGCAGCGTCCGGCGAAAACACCAACTGCGCTGGAAACGACCCGACCTGGAGATTGTCGATCTTCGCGGCAATGTGCCGACGCGTTTGCGGAAGCTTGCGAAAGACGAGTGGCACGCCATCATTCTTGCGCGCGCCGGACTCGATCGTCTTGGAATCGCCGCGAACAACGGGCAGATCGTTTTTGAAGGCAGCGAGTTCTCAATAAGTTTCTCCCGCGCGAAATTTTCCTGCCGGCGGGCGGGCAAGGCGTGATCGCGATTCAAGCGCGCTCCGACGAGGAGCGGTTGAAAGAAATTGTCGATCCGATAAATCATTTTGATACATGGCTGTGTTTGCGTGCGGAGCGCGAATTTCTGCGATTATTGCACGCCGACTGCAATCAGCCGGTGGGCGTGTTCGCAATTATTGAAGGAGTGACCATGAAAATGCGCGCGCAAATTTTCGATCTCGGAGCGACTACGCCTCGTGAAGGCTTGGCGGAAGGGCCGAGTGAAGGTGCTGAGCGTTTGGCCGTGCAGTTGTTGGGACAGATTAATGGAGAGTAAGAGCAAAAGTACGAGTAAGAGCGTCGGCAAGGTTTATCTCGTCGGAGCGGGGCCGGGCGATCTTGGGCTGGTCACGTTACGGGCGAAGGAGTGTATCGAGAACGCGGACGTGATCGTTTACGATCATCTCGCTAATCCGGAAATGCTTGGTTGGGCGCGCGACGACGCGGAAATTGTTTACGCAGGCAAACAAGCAGGCCAACACGCATTGAGTCAGAGCGAGATTAACCAGTTGCTAATCGAGAAAGCGCGCGAAGGAAAGCAGGTGCTCCGGTTGAAAGGTGGCGATCCGTTTGTTTTCGGGCGTGGCGCTGAGGAAGCGAAGGCGATTGTTGGCGCCGGCATCAAATTTGAAGTTGTTCCCGGAATTACATCAGCGATCGCGGGGCCGGCATATGCGGGAATTCCGGTGACACATCGCGCGGAAAATTCGCACGTAACATTTTTCACCGGACATGAGGACCCCGCGAAGAGTGAAAGTGCGATTGATTATGCGGCACTCGCGAAATTGGGAGGAACGCAGGTGATGTTGATGGGCGTGGAACGACTGGAGTCCATCACGCGCGAAATGCTGGCGCAAGGCGTTCGAGCCGATCTTCCAGTGGCGCTTGTCCGTTGGGCGACGACGGGTCGACAGGAAACGCTCGTCGGAACGCTCGAAAACATTGCGCAGCGCGCTGTTAATATTGGCTTCGAAGCGCCTGCGGTCGCGGTATTTGGGGAGGTCGTTTCGTTGCGAAAAGATTTGAATTGGTACGAGAAACGTCCGCTTTCTGGAAAACGGATCGTGGTCACGAGGACGCGGAAACAAGCCGGTGCATTAAGCGATCGGTTGCGCGCGCTCGGCGCGGATGTTTTTGAATTGCCGACGATCCGGATCGAACCACCGACCGATTTGCGCGATTTCGCCGAGCTGGTGCAGGATGCGCACGTTTACGATTGGATCGTCTTCACGAGCCCGAATGGCGTGGACGCGTTCTTTGAGATTTTTTACAAACTTTACGATGATGCGCGCGAAATCGGCGGCGCAAAAATCGCCGCGATTGGGCCCGCGACCGCGCAGCGAGTGCGGGATTTTCACCTACATGTCGATCTTCAGCCGGAAGAATTTGTAGCGGAGGCCGTTGCCCGCGAATTTCAGAAGCAAGGCGGCGTCGAAAACTTGCGAATCCTCCTGGCCCGCGCAGAAAAGGCGCGGGACGTGCTTCCTAGGCAGCTCTCGAGATTGGGAGCAATTGTGGACGAAGGTTTTGCCTATCGCACCGTTCCGGAGACGCGCGACACGTACTGGCGCGCGCCGTCGCTTTTTGGACGAGGGGGCCGACCTAGTCACTTTCACCAGTTCTTCGACAGTCGAAAATTTTCTCGCTCTTCATTTGCCCTGGCCAAAGGGAATGCTGGTCGCGAGCATCGGGCCGATTACTTCCAAGACCGCGCGCGATCATGGGTTGAAGATCGATATCGAGGCGCGCCGCCACGATATCGAAGGCCTGGTTGAGGCGATCCGTAATTTCTTCGCGAAGGAAACCGGCAATGTCTAAAGCGATCGGAACGGGAGAATTCGCAGTCGCGATGCAGCAATTGAGTGCCGAGGCGGAGAAAACGCTGCCGACCGGGCAAGCTCAACCGACTGATTCTTTTGCAGACCAAGCGGAATCGGCCGGGCTCGCAAAAAAGCTTGATACCCTGAACTCGCGGCTGGCAGGCCTCGAGAGCGCCTTGTTAAGCCGGCTCGAACAAATCGTTGCAGCGGCTCCACAGGCGCAATTTCAAAAAATCGAGGAGCAACTGAACGCTATCCGCGGCACGGAGAGTGTGAACCAGAAGCTGTTCGATTCGCTTCACGCGGAGTTGCTCAAGTATCGCGACAATTTTCTCCACGAATCGCTTCAAAAACCGTTCATTCACGATCTGGTCTATCTCTACGACCATCTCAACAGTCTCTGCGAGCAATTGCGCACAGCGGCGCTTGAGAAAGGGGAACGCGACCACGTTGGGCAATGGCGCGATAATTTGGAGAACGCGATCCATTCGCTGGTGGAAATCCTTCGCCGGTTCGAGGTCAAAGAAATCGAGCCGAAAGAGCGGGTCGATCGCGCCTATCATCGTGTGATCAGTTACGAACCGGCGGACTTCCCAGAAGAAGACGGCCACATCGTCATGCGGGTGAAACGGGGTTTCTTCTGGCGGGGCAAACTGATCCGGCCGGAAGAAGTGATCGCGAAGCGTTATGCTTAAGCGCGGCCGGTTGTTATCGAGCTAAAAATCTGCGCCGTCTCGGGTCTTAGCGCCGATCGGAGCAAGCTGTATTTCCCTGCCGCTGCGGGCACGGAAACTGCACTCAAAGCGGGCCGGAATGCACGGCATTCCTCGATAAACTTTTTCCACGGCTATGACGGCACGTAAAGCGATCGGAATTGATCTCGGAACAACGTTTTCCGCCATCGCGCACATCGATGCCTACGGCAAACCGCAAATCATCCCCAACGCGGAGACCGAGCGGATCACCCCGTCGGTCATTTTCTTCGATGGGACCAATGTTGTAGTCGGCTCGGTGGCAAAGAACAGCGCCGTGGCCGAACCTGAGAGAATTGTCGATTTCGTCAAGCGCGAAATGGGCAAACCGAAGGAACAATTTCACCGCGAATTCGGCGACAAGATTTATTCGGCCGAAGAACTGTCCGCCCTTATCATCAAAAAGTTAAAAGCGGACGCCGAGAAATATCTGGGCCAGCCTGTTACTGACGTAGTCATTACCGTGCCGGCTTATTTTAATGACGCCGAGCGGACCGCGACGATCACGGCCGGACAGCTTGCCGGGCTGAATGTCTTGCAATTGATCAACGAACCGACGGCGGCGGCGCTGGCCTACGGTCTTGACAAGCTCGATGAGAACCAGACGGTTTTCGTTTTCGATCTGGGCGGCGGTACGTTTGACGTTACGATCATGCGCATCTCTGAACACAAGATCGACATGATCGCGACCAACGGCGACCATCGCCTGGGCGGAAAAGATTGGGACGACATAATTGTGGATATGGTGGCGAGGAGTTCGACCGTGTTCACGGCGAGACATCCGCTACTCGACCTACACAGCTACCAAGACCTGCACAACCGGGCGTTGGGCGGTAAGATCCAGCTTTCGAGCCGGGCGAATACGACCATCGTTCACCATCACAACGGCAAGAGCGTTAAAGTGGAAATGACCCGCAAGAAGTTTGAGAAACAAACGCGACACCTAGTCGAAAAATGCAAAACCATCTGCGAGATGGTCATGCAGGAAGCAAAGTTGAAATGGGACAAGATCGACAAGGTGCTTTTAGTCGGAGGCATGACGCGTATGCCGATAATCCGCGTCGATGATTTCGCAGTTGTCCTCCAAGCCACTGATCGATCACGTGAATCCTGACGAAGTCGTAGCGCGGGGCGCTGCGATCCAGGCCATTTTGTCGATGTTGCATGAAGAAGCGGCTTCGGGCGAGAAATTGGTCGATGACGAAACCCGGCAAAGATTTTCCTCACTCGATGGAGGGCTGATTCATGTTAGCGATATCACCTCGCACACGCTCGGCGTTGTTTTGTGGGATGAGAAGCATCTTCAGGAATATGTCTTTCCGATGATCCGCAAAGATGACGACGATTCCGGCGGTGGTGAAGAATTCATTCGGAACCGCCGATGCAAATATGCAGCATGCGGTCGTTAAAGTCGTTGAGGGCGAAAGCACGCTACCGGCGGAATGCACGCCGCTGGGCATTTGCGACGTGAAACTGCCGCCCTATTTGCCGAAAGGCTCGCCTGTCGAGCTCACCTATCAATACAACGCCAATCAGGTGTTGGAAGTACAGGTGCAGGCGGCTGGCAATCAAAGCAAAGTTTCCATCGATCGAAATACCGGCCTGGCGCCGGATGAAATCGAGCAGGCCAGCTCCGGCTTGGGAGAACTCCGCGTCAGCTGATGATCGTGAAGTGCGACATTAGTTTTCCGCTTCCGCTGCCCGATGACCCGCGAAAGTGGCAAGGCTGGGGCAATTACAAATCGCCGAATCATTACGAGCGGCTGTGTCTCGACCCCCGTGCGAATCCGAACAACGAACTGATCGAAGAGCATTGCCGCGAGCTGATGCGCTGGTGGCAGAAGAAATTACCGCTCAAAAATCAGCCGAGCAATCCGTTAGCGCAGTTACTCCGCTCGGGACTGGAAGAATCGTCTCGTTATCTCACCGAAGCGCGAGTGGAACTTCTCGATCCGGAACGGCGCAGGGCTTTGGACGAAAGGCTCACTGCGCAACAACATGAGGAAGCGGTCACGGAGTTTCATAAGTATCTCGACTTCGCGACTTCCAGTGGTGTGCTCACCATTGAGGAGGAAAAGAATTTGCTTCGCTTCGGGGTCGAGCACGGACTCGCCGCCGATGAAATCACGGCGCTGATTGAGGGGACGTTGGAGGAACGCGGCGTCAAGCGCGTTGAACCTCCTCCTCCGTCCGCGACAGGTTCGCAGTCGCAGAATGGGCAATCGGCCAGTCCAGAGGAGGAATTTCGTCGCCTCTTGTGCTTGAGCGGCCTGGACAGCGCCGTCATGACCGATGATCAACGCGATGCCTTCATTACTATGGCTGAAAATCTCGGCCTCGAGCCAGGTGACGCCGAGGACCTTGTCGATCTTTACTTGGAAGGGGCGGACGAAAAATCGTTTGGTTCAGTGGCGGTACCGCCAGCGGTTCCGACTAAAGTCGAAATACCGAAGTTCGCGCCGCAACCAAAAGAGGAGAGATTTCCGGCGCCGGCTGCAAAGATTGAAATCAACGCCGAGTCGGAGCGGTCACGCTATCCCAACTTTGAAAATTCTGTCGGCGGCCAGATGTTTTTTATTCCCTCGGCTGAATTCGTCATGGGGGGCGACGCGCCCGACGCTCCACCGAGCGAGCGCCCGCTGACCCATGTCACGCTCAGTCGTTATTATATTTCGCGACATCTGATTACGAACGCACAGTACGAACAATTTGATCGTTCCCACGTGCGCAAACGCGCGCCCGGCGCGGGCGACCGGCATCCAGTCGTGTACGTCAGCAGCTTGGACGGGATCAAATTTTGTCAATGGCTTAGCACGCGCGAGCGGAAGAAATATAGACTTCCCACCGAAGCCGAGTGGGAGTACGCGGCCAAGGGCAGCGACGGTCGTAAATATCCCTGGGGGAATTACGACGGGCGCGGCGATCTCGCCAATTTCGCCGATCGCAACACCGTTTTTGCCTGGAGCGACCACGAGATCGACGACGGCTACCCGGAAAGCTCGCCGGTGGGCGCGTTCCCGCTCGGGGCCAGCCCATTCGGGGTCGAAGACATGGCGGGAAATGTTTGGGAATGGTGTCTCGATTACTACGAGGCTTATCGCGGCGCGCCGAAAGTGAATCCGCGTGGTCCAGCCGTGGGCACGAAGCGCGTCCATCGAGGCGGCAGTTGGAAGTCGCGCTTCAGCAGCCTGCGAACCACTGTGCGTGGCTCAAATGTTCCGAGCTTTTCTTGCAACGACCTCGGCTTCCGAATCGTTTGCGAATGCGACTAAAGGAACGTTGAATCGTGATTCGGTGAATCGCGAATCGATGTAACGACGCGGGCGCCAGCGGCGCTTAGGACGGATTGAACCGGAACTTCGTCCGGCCTCGTTTGGCGTTGTTCTTGGCTTTTCGGCGGTACTTTTGATTCGGCGTCTCGAATGCGCGCAGGCGGCGCACCTCCTCGAGAATTCCTTCCGCGTCGAGCTTGTTCTTAAGCCGCTTCAACGCGCGATCCACCGGTTCACCTTTACGAACAATCACTTCTGGCATCGATAATCAACTCCTTGAGCAGAACGCGAGCCTAAACCGGTCGCTTTAGGTCGTCAACTTTCGTAAATAAATCCCTAAACCGCTGAATCTCTTGAGTCCGCCAAGCCAGCTTTACCACATGCGGCACAACGCCGTGCGATCGCGTTAGCGGAGAGCTGGATTGGCGGTGGTCGCTTTTTGAATGATCTCGCGACGAAGTGAACTGGTCCCCCCGCCGCGGGCGCGGGTCCACCAGAGGACGATAGGCGAGGCGATAAAGATGGATGAGTAGGTGCCGACGACGACGCCGACGATGATTGCTAGCGAAAAGTCGCGCAAGACTGCACCGCCGAATGAAAACAAACACAAGATCGGAATGAGCGTGACCGTGCTGGTGAGGATCGTGCGGCTCAGCGTTTGGTTAATACTTTCGTTCATAATCTGCTCGATTGTGCCACGCCGGCCGCTGGCGAGTCCTTCCCGGATCCGGTCGTAAACGACGATGGTATCATTAATCGAGTAACCGGCGATCGTGAGGACCGCGCCGACCATTGTAAGAGTTAATTCCCGACCGAGCAGCGAGAAGACGCCAACGGTAATGACGACGTCGTGCACGAGGGCGACGATTGCGCCGACCGCGAACGACAATTCGAACCGGAGGGTGACGTAAATTAGAATGCCGAGAATGCCGAGGCCCAGCGCAACCAGCGAGCTTTTCGCCAGTTCGCCGCCGACTAGGGCGCCCACCCGCTCGGAGCGTTCAACGTGAAAAGCGGCCGCCGGCAAAGCTTGCATGACTTGTTTTTCGACCTTGTCGCTTGTGTTGAGCGAACTGCGGATGGTGATGTAATTTTTGCCGCCTTGCTGCGATTGCTGGATCGCTGCGTCCTCGAGATGAATCGGCTTCAACGCGTCGCGCACTTGCCCAACCGATACGTTTTGTGTCGTGCTCAGCGTCACGAGATCGCCGCCGCGAAAATCTACCCCGAAATTCTTCTCGCCCCGAAGATAAAACGCGGTCGCACCGGCAATGATGAGAGCGAGGGAACACATGCAAGCAATGAAACCTTTGCCGAGAAAGTTGAAATTCTTCGACGAAATCAAATGCAGCATCGATATCCTGGTCACCCGCCCGGTATCGACAAACCAACCGAGGCAGTTGCGGCCAAAGATTAGCGCCGTGAACAACGACGCCAAGATGCCGAACGTGAGCGAGATAGCAAAGCCTCTTACGGGTCCGCTTGCATTCAAAAATAAGATCACTGCCGTGATGAAAGTCGTCACATTGGCGTCGAGGATCGAGCTGAATGCTTTTTCGTAAGCAGTCTGCACGGCTACTTTGAGCGATTTGCCGAGCGCCATTTCCTCCCGCAGCCGTTCATAAATCAGCACGCTCGCATCCACCGAAAGGCCGATGGTTAAAATGATGCCGGCAATTCCCGGCAGCGTCAGGACGAAGCGAAACATGGTGAGCGCTCCAATTAAGAGAATCAAATTGATGATGAGCGCGAGATTCGCTACCAGGCCGGCCAGCCTGTAATAAGCGAGCACGCAAACAAGCGTGATCGCCAACCCGACCAAGCCGGCAAGGATACTGGCGCGGATGGAATCCATGCCCAGGGTGGGCGAGACGCTCCGCTCTTCCTCGATGCTCACCGGCGTCTGCAACGGGTTCTGAAGCACGCTGGCGAGGCCACGCGCCTCCTGTTCAGTAAATCTTCCAGTGATGACGGCATCGCCGCCATAGATGGCATCGCGGATCACCGGCGCAGATTGAATCACTCCGTCGAGAACAATGGCGAAGCGATAGCCTTTATATTGCTCGGTGATCTGGCCAAACTTCTTCGCCCCTTCGCTGTCGAACTTTAACTGCACAGTCCAGCCTTCGTTCCCGTAGTAAGCGTTCGATGCTGAAACTCGATCACCACCGAGATCCGCTTTCTTTTTTACGAGCAAGCGTTCCTCTGTTGGTTTTTCGTTTCCCTCGGCAGCGTGTTTATAAACTTCAATCCGGTATTCGGGTGGAATCACTTCCTTGCCGGCGTCGATATCGCGCAAGCGTTGCCCGTTGTCGGGATAAACGAGCCGGAACTCGAGCTTGGCCACGCGCGAGAGTTGCTCACGCGCTTCCTGGATTTTCGCGGTGTCCAGACCCGGAATCTGAACGAGGATGCGATCGTTGCCGACCGGGCTGATGATCGGTTCGCCGACGCCGAAATAATCAACGCGCTTGCGAATCACTTCGACTGCCTGTTCGAGCATGCCCTTGTTAATTTCCTTGTCGCCGCCCACTAGCCGGATGAGAAACGAAGTACCGCCTTGGATATCGAGCCCGAGCGAGATCTTTTTCTCCGGCGGCCAGATCGTTGCGATGCTGAAAAGCACGAGCAACACCATGAGCGCCATGGCGAGCAGGCGCTTTCGCAGGCCGAGGTCTGTCGCAAAATACCAGCCGAATAGAACCAACAGGCCGATGCCGATGAAAAACGTGACTGCGGGACTCATCGCATTTTCGATTTTCGATTTTCGATTTTCGATTTGACCATCGCGTTAACTCTTCAACGCTTTATCGCTTCAACTCTCCGATGGTTTCAGCACGTTTGTGATCGCCGATTTTTCCATCTCGATCTTCACGTTATCGGCCACCTTCACAATCACGGTTGAATCTTTCACGTTGGAGATGAGCCCGTGAATGCCGGCGCTGGTCACCACCCGATCACCTGTCTTCAAGCTCCCGATCAAACGTTGCTGCTCTTGCTGCCGCTTCTTCTGCGGCCGGATCAGCACAAAATAGAAGATGATAATGAGAAAAATCCAGAACGGCGCGAATGTAAGGAGCTGGTTTTGGCCGGAAGCAGGCGCGGCCGGCTGAGCTTGGGCTAAAAATACGGACAACATGCGAAAAATCGGAGAGCGGAGCTTAAGCGCGAAACGCCGCGCCGCAATTCAATTGTAAGGTGGATCGGCCGCTCCGCCAGACGATGTTAACTAGTCGCGGCTTCTTCGCTTATTTTTAACATCGACCAAGGGACTGCTCGATGCACCAGGCGCCATTACGGCATCGCAATCTCTACATCCCTCGTTTTATAATTGGAAACGAACCCCTTTCGAAACTCGGCGAAGCCTCCGCCTTCAACCGCAGCACGTGCGCGCCCCATCAGATCGAGATAGAAATGCAAATTGTGCAGGGTGACGAGGCGGAGCCCGAGAATTTCTTCAGCTTTAATAAGATGACGAATGTAACCGCGGGTAAATTCACGACAGGCCGGGCACACGCATTTTTCTTCGATCGGCCTTTTGTCCATCGCGAACTCGGCGTTCTTTAAATTCAGCGTGCCTGTTGAAGTAAACCCGGTTCCGTTGCGTGCGAGCCGCGTCGGCAGTACGCAATCGAACATGTCGATCCCGCGCCCGATCATCTCCAGCATTTGCGGCGGGGTGCCGAGTCCCATCGCATAACGCGGCTTGTTACCAGGCAAAAACGGCTCGCTCACCTCGACTGCGCGCATCATTTCCTCTTCCGGCTCGCCTACGCTCACCCCACCGATCGCATAACCGTCGAAATCAAGATCGACAATCGCCTGCGCACTCTGTTTACGCAGATCGTCAAACGCCGCGCCTTGCACGATGCCGAAGACTAATTGGCGCGTTGTAGCTGCCGCCGTCTCGGCGGCGGCGACAACTTCTTTGCATCTTCTCGCCCAACGCGCCGTCATTTCCGCGCTTCGCGCCGCATAATCGTGTTCGCACGGCCAGGGCGGGCATTCATCCAGCACCATCGCGATGTCGTTCCCGAGCGCCGCTTGAATTTCCATCGCGATCTCAGGCGAAATGAACGCCGGCATTCCATCGACATGATTTTGAAATTCGACGCCCTCCTCAGAAATCTTGCGTAATTTTGCGAGCGAGAAGATTTGGTAACCGCCGCTGTCGGTAAGGATCGGTCCGTCCCAACTCATGAATTTGTGCAGCCCGCCAAAATGCCGAATGACCTCAATTCCGGGCCTGACGAATAAATGATAAGTATTGCCCAGGATGATCTGCGCATTGAGTTCGCGCAGCTCGCGCGGACTGACCGCTTTCACGCTGCCTTGCGTCCCCACTGGTATAAACGCCGGCGTCTCGATCACGCCATGCGCAGTCATTATCCTCCCGCGGCGCGCTTTTGATTGTCGATCTAGCGCGAGAAGCTCAAACATTGTGTTGATCCTGAGCGAAATCGAAGGGTCTCACAGATTATCGGTCGTAAATCTCGGCGAGTGCCGGGCGAAGCTCCGGGAATTCGAATTTGAAGCCACAATCGAGAAAATTCTTAGGCGTGCAGCGCTGTCCTGTGAGCGCAAGAGTCGCGTCCGTCCCAATAGTCCAGGCGCCGATTTTCGCAGCGAAAGCTGGGACCGGCGGGCTCCACGGCCGATGCAATGCGCGCCGGAGTTCGCGCATAAACTTGGCATTCGTAACCGGATTCGGCGCAACTGCATTGAAAACACCGGCGATATGATCGCGCTCAATCGCGCCGAGAAACATCCGGTTAAGATCGATAATGTGGATCCAACTGAAAAATTGGCGGCCGCTGCCAACGTGGCCACCCAGAAACCAATGCGTTAAACGCGCAAGTGGTTCGAGCAAGCCGCCGTTCTGGCCGAGTACGGGTCCCAGACGAAGCAAAGACTTCCGCGTGGCCGGCGCGCGGACCCCGTCGAACGCTTCTTCCCAGTGTTTGGACACATCCGTGAGAAACCCGCTGCCATGCGGGGCGGTTTCATCGCACCAGCGATCGCCAGCGTTGCCGTAAATCGCGCTTCCGCTAACCTGAACAAAACTTTCCGGGGGTTGCGCGCACTGCGCGACTGCTTCGCCGAGCACGCGAACGGAGTTCACGCGTGATTCGATAATTTCTCGCCGATTTTCCGGTGTGCGCCGGCAATTCACGTTCTTTCCCGTCAGATTTACGATGGCTCTCGCGCCATCGAGAACTTCCATCCACTTGTCGATCTTGCGGACGTCCCAGTGAAGGTAATTAATCGTCCCGGCTTGATGCGACGGCGCCCGAGTCAGGACAGCGACTTCGCAGCCCTTCGATAAAAGCAAGGGCGCAAGCGATTGCCCAATGAAACCGCTGCCGCCGGCAAGAACGATTCGGTTTTTCATTTTGAAAGATCAGAGTTTGGCCAGAGATCACCTCCAGTGTAGATGAGAATGAGCGTTGCTTCATTCGAAGGCTTTTTAATAGTTGAGCGCGCAAAATATTCTTTGCGGCCGCGGATTTCCCCTCTATATTCGCGACTCACCGCAACAAGCGCGTGACGAGTTTGTTACGTGGCTTGGGCGGGTTTTTTGTCGCCGCGCAACAACCACGTTCGCGTGGCGGCTTTTGTTTAACGAAAATGCCCACGATTAATCAGTTGATTCGGAAAGGACGCCGGAAGGTGTCGGTGAAATCGAAGTCGCCGGCGCTGACCGATTGTCCGCAGCGCCGTGGTGTGTGCGTGCAGGTGATGACGCGCACGCCGAAGAAGCCGAACTCTGCCCTGCGCAAAGTGGCCAAGGTGCGCTTGACGAACGGCCAGGAAGTGATTGCCTACATTCCAGGCGAGGGGCACAACCTGCAGGAACACTCCATCGTGCTCGTGCGCGGCGGACGTGTGAAGGATTTGCCGGGCGTGCGCTACCACATTGTGCGTGGCACGCTTGATTCGTTAGGCGTTGATGGACGCCGGCGAAGTCGCTCCAAATATGGAGCGAAGCGTCCAAAAGGCGGCGCAGGCGGTGGTGGCGGTGCGGCTGCACCTAAAGCGGCCGCGAAAGAAACGCCAGCTGCGAAGGAAGGCGCGGAGAAGAAATAATTTTTGAAACGAAAGATCGACAATGTCGCGACGGAGGAAAGTTTACAAAAAAGAGGAGCGCGTCGATTCCCGCTACGGGAGTCCGGCGGTCGCGCGCCTTATTACCACCGTGATGAAGCGCGGCAAGAAATCGCTTGCGGAACGAATTGTTTACACCGCGATCGACAAGTCGCGTGAAGGTTCCGATTCGGTCGATCCGCTTGAGGTTTTAAACAAGGCGCTCGAAAACGTCCGGCCGCGCCTCGAAGTGAAATCGCGTCGCGTTGGGGGCGCGACTTATCAAGTGCCGATGGAAGTGGCGCCGGCGCGCCAGGTCTCGCTCGCGATGCGCTGGATTGTTCAATACGCCGATAATCGCAAAGGAACGCCGATGGCTGACGCACTCGCGCAGGAAATCAAAGACGCCGCTACCGGCCAGGGTAACGCAATTAAGAAACGCGAAGACACACACAAAATGGCGCAGGCAAACCGCGCGTTTGCGCATTTCCGCTGGTAAATTTTATGCCTGCGACGCTCGAGAAAAAACAAACCGCGGCGAAAAATCCGAATTCACCGAATCGGAAATTCCCGCTCGAGCGAACGCGGAACATCGGCATCGCTGCACACATCGATGCCGGTAAGACGACGCTGACCGAGCGCGTCTTGTTTTACACCGGCATGATTCACAAAATCGGTGAGGTGCATGAAGGCACAACGGTGACCGATTGGATGGAGCAGGAGCGCGAGCGCGGGATTACGATCACTTCGGCTGCGACGACCTGTGCGTGGACGCAACGCAAAGAAGAAGGCGTTTACAAAATCTTTGAGGGGATCAAACAGCGCATCAACATCATTGACACGCCGGGTCACGTGGATTTCACGGCCGAAGTCGAGCGATCATTGCGCGTGCTCGACGGCGCGATCGCGGTTTTCGATGCGGTCGCGGGTGTGCAGCCCCAATCGGAAACAGTCTGGCGGCAGGCGAACAAATACAACGTGCCGTGCATTGCATTCATCAACAAAATGGACCGCGTCGGCGCCGACTTCAAAATGTCGATCGACAGCATGCGCAAGAAACTCGGCGCAAATGCGTGGCCAGTTTTGCTCCCACTTGGCAAAGAGGACCAGCTCAAAGGCCAAATCGACGTCATTAACAGGAAGGCGATCATTTATTCCGACAGCGACCAAATTGGATCAACATATGAACTGGCCGACGTTCCAAAGGAATATGTCGACGTTGTTGGCAAAGCTTATAAAGATCTCGTCGAGCAAATTTCAAACCTCGACGATCAAGTCGCAGAAACTGTTCTCGAAGAAAAGCCAGTCACGCCGGAGCTGCTGAAAGCCGGTATTCGTCGCCAAACGATTGCGAACAAGTTCGTGCCGGTCGTGGGCGGTTCGGCATTAAAGAACAAAGGCGTTCAGTATCTGGTCGATGCAGTCGTCGATTACTTGCCGAGCCCCCTCGACATTCCGCCGGCCAAAGGACAGAACCCGGACACCGGCGAGCCAATGGAAGTGCCAACCGACGACAACGCGCCGTTCTGCTCCCTCGCGTTCAAATTGTGGAGCGATCCGTTCGTCGGGAAATTGATTTTCTTCCGCGTCTACTCCGGCACGCTGAGCAAAGGCGATACGGTTTACAATCCGCGCACAAACAAGCGCGAACGCATTTCACGGTTGATTCAAATTCAAGCGGACAAACGCGAAGATATCGAGACGTGTTACTCGGGCGACATTGCCGCGATCGTCGGCATTAAAAATATTACGACGGGCGACACACTTTGCGACGAGGACCATCCGGTCCTTCTCGAGCCGCCGTCCTTCCCTGATCCAGTTATTTCAATGGCGATCGAGCCAAAGACGAAACTGGATCAGGAAAAGATGGGGATAGCACTGCAGCGCCTCGCTGAAGAAGATCCAACCTTCCGCGTTTACACTCACGAAGATACCGGCCAGACGATCATCGCCGGCATGGGCGAATTGCATCTTGAAATCATTCGCGACCGTATGTTCCGCGAATTCAAAGTCGACGCGAATGCAGGCAAGCCGCAGATCGCGTATCGTGAAACAATCACCAGCAACGCGCACGGCGTGGGCAAGTTGATCAAACAATCCGGTGGCCGCGGTCAGTACGGCCACGTTGAAGTTGATGTGCGACCAGGCGAACGCAGCAAAGGATTGATCGTCGAGAACAAAATCGTCGGCGGAATTATTCCGCGCGAATACATCCCGGCGGTCAAAAAGGGCATCGAAGAAGCGGTGCTCGACGGCGTGCTCGGTGGCTATCCGGTTGTCGATGTTGAGGTGGACATTGTTTACGGAAGCTTCCATGAAGTTGATTCGAGTGAGCTTGCTTTCAAAATGGCGGCGATCTTCGCGATGAAAGACGGCTTCCGGCAAGGCAAACCGATCTTGCTCGAGCCGATCATGAAGGTGGAAAACATTACGCCGGAAGAATTTCAGGGCGACATTTGCGGTGACTTGAGCCGGCGCCGCGGCAGCATCAACAGCATCGAGACTCGCGGCAATCTCGCGATCGTCCACGCAGAAGTTCCGCTCGCGGAGCTCTTCGGGTACGCGACCGCGATTCGCTCTCTCTCGAAAGGCCGATCGAGCTATTCAATGGAGCCGTCGCACTTCGAACAGGTCCCGGCGAATTTGGTTGCGGCGATTCTCGATCAAAAGGAGACGAAATGACGAACGGGCAGCGCATTCGCATTCGTTTAAAGGCGTTCGATCATCGAATGCTTGATCAATCGGCGGTCGAAATTGTCGAGACCGCGAAACGCACCGGCGCACGCGTGGCCGGGCCGATTCCGCTGCCGACGTTGATCGAGAAGTTTACCGTGAACCGCTCGCCGCACGTCGATAAGAAATCGATGGAACAGTTTGAAATCCGCACGCACAAACGTCTGCTCGACATTATCGAGCCGACTGCCAAGACAGTGGACGAGTTGAAGAAGCTGAATTTGCCTGCGGGCGTTGATATCACGATTAAGATTTAGCGCTTGAGAATTTTGCCACGCTGCCAACATGAGAATCGGGTTACTTGGACAGAAAATCGGCATGACCAGCGTTTACGACGCCAGGGGCAAGCTGCATTCAGTGACCGTGATTGCCGCGGGCGATAACGTTTTGTTGCGCCGCCTAACCAACGACAACGACGGCTATTCGGCTGTACAAGTCGGGTTCGATCCTCAAAAGGAGTCGCGCGTAACGAGGCAGTTGCTCGGCGTATTTAAAAAAGCGGGCGTGCAGCCGCAAAGATTCATCCGTGAATTTCGACTCGATGTCGATCTTTCCGAAGGCGAAATCAATTTGAGCGTGACGCAGTTTCAGCCTGGCGATTATGTCGACGTTATTGGCCGCTCGAAGGGCAAAGGCTTTCAAGGCGTGATGAAGAAACATAACTTCGATGGGCAAGGCGCGGCGCACGGGTCGAAAACACACCGGCGCAACGGCGCAGTCGGCAATCGCTCCACGCCTGGGCGGATTTGGAAAAACATGGGCATGCCTGGACACCTTGGTGATGAGCGCGTGACCGTCCAAAATCTGCAAGTGATGCAGGTGCGCGAAACTGAGAAGGTGATTTTGATCAGCGGGGCAGTGCCCGGTTCGAATGGCAGTTACGTAGTCGTTAGGCCGGCGATCAAAGCGCCAGTAGCAAGGGTCGAAGTCGCGAAGAAGCCGGAGCCAGCTAAGAAACCAGAGCCGGCGAAAAAGCCTGAGGCCGTGAAGAAACCGGAAGCGGCCAAGCAACCGGAGGGGGCGACTAAGTGAGTGCGAAGGTCTTAAGCAAAGCCGCCGCGAAGGAAGCGAACATCGACATCATTGAAGATGGTCGCGGTACGCAAGCTGTCCACGACGTGGTCGTGGCGATTCGGGCGGCGCGGCGGTCGGGAACTGCAAACACAAAAACGAAAGCCGAAGTGGACATGTCCGGCGCCAAACCATGGCGGCAAAAGGGAACAGGCCGCGCCCGCGCCGGTTACGTTTCATCGCCGATCTGGCGCGGCGGCGGCGTCGTTTTCGGACCGAAGCCGCGCGATTATTCCAAGAAAGTTTCGAAAAACCTGCGGCGGCTCGCGTTTCAAAAGGCTCTGAGCGAGCGGATCAAAGCCGGCGATGTTCTGACCATCGACAAATTCGCCGTCCCGGAAATGAAGACCAAATCATTTGTCGATCTGGTCCGCAACCAGACGGACGCGAGCAAAGTGTTGATCGTTTCGGATTCGTTTGACGACAAAACCTACAAATCGGCACGCAACGTGAAGCCGGTGAAATTGGCGACCGCGAGCGACGTCAACACGGAACAGTTGCTCGCCTTCCACAAGATTTTAGTGACACATAAAGCGCTCGAGAAACTGGCGGAAAGGACCAATCCGATTTCGCCAAAGGCCACGGCGCGATAAACATGAACGAGCCTTACGATATCGTCCAGACTGCTTCCTTGACGGAGAAATCGACGCTGCTTAGCGAAAAGCAGAACAAATACGTTTTTCGCGTGAGCCCGCGCGCGAACAAAATTCAGATCAAGCAAGCGATCGAGCATTTGTTCCAAAAGAAAGTAGTCGACGTAAACACTTGTAATTATGCCGGGAAAAAGAAGCGCGAACGGACGGCCAATTTTGGTCGTCGCGCTCACTGGAAGAAAGCGATCGTGACCCTCGCAGAGGGCGAGAAGATCGATCTCGTTTAATCATGCCACTTAAGAGTTATCGTCCGCTTACTCCGACGCAGCGCTTCAAATCCCTTCCTACTTTTGAGGAGATCACGAAGTGGAAGCCGGCCAAGAGCCTGCTCGAGCCGAAAAAGAGAACCGGCGGACGCAATCACTTTGGGCGATTGACCTCGCGTCACATTGGCGGCGGACACAAACAAAAATATCGCAAAGTCGACTTCAAACGGCGCAAACGCGGCGTCACCGCAGAGGTGATCGGAATCGAGTACGATCCTAACCGCTCCGCTCGCATCGCTCTTATTAAATATACGGATGGTGAACTGAGCTACATTCTCGCGCCGGACGGCTTGAGAGTTGGATCGACGGTGGCGGCGGGGGACGATGTCGCGCCCGATCTAGGAAATTCGCTCCCTTTACGTGCGATTCCGCTTGGAACGAACATTCACAACATTGAACTAACGCCGGGCCGCGGTGGGCAACTGGCGCGTAGTGCGGGCCAACAAGCCACGCTGAATAACCGCGAAGGCGGATACGCCCTGGTGAAATTGCCCTCAGGCGAAATTCGCCGCATTCACGAGAACTGCTTTGCGACCATCGGCCAGGTTGGCAACGTCGATCATATGAACGTTGCCAGCGGAAAAGCTGGACGCACACGCTGGCGCGGTCGGCGTCCGCATGTTCGCGGCATGGCCATGAATCCGATCGATCATCCGATGGGCGGCGGCCAGGGCAAATCAAAGGGCGGTGGCGGTCGGCATCATCCAGTTAGCCCGTGGGGGCAATTGGCCAAAGGATTTAAAACCCGCAGCAAGCATAAGCCGAGTGATCGCTTCATTTTGGAGCGTCGCAGAAAGAAAGGCTGATCTGGAAAATAGGAACCCAAGAATTTGAAAATAAGAGCCCATTTCCGTTCTGGATTCGTGGCTTCGAGATTCGCAATTAGAATTTGATTTTTATGGCAAGATCGTTGAAAAAAGGACCCTTCGTTGAGTCGCATCTTCTGGAGAAGATCGACAAAATGAACGCAGCGGGCGCGAAGAAGGCGATCAAGACCTGGTCGCGGCGCTCGATGGTGACGCCGGATTTTGTCGGGCACACGTTTTTGGTGCACAACGGAAAGACGTTTCATTCCGTTTTCATCACCGAGAATATGGTCGGACATAAGCTCGGCGAATTTTCGGCCACGCGCGTGTTTAAGAAGCACGGTTCGCACACGGCGAAGGTGACCAAATAGTTGAGAAGAATTCTTGTAGTGTTGGGCTGCATGACGCTGAGCTCGAGGGCTGGCGGCAGAGGGAAATAGTTCTTTGTCAGAATCCAAAATTGAAACTGCGGAACAAAACGCGACCGCGGCGGTGTTGCCCGCGCAAAATAAAGATTTGCGACGGCAACTGTCGATCGAACAGGAGTCGCTCAAGACGTTGACAACGAGCCTGGCGGAATCGAACGCAGAAGCGGAATTGTTTCGCCGTAAGTATGCCGATCTGCAATTGCGAATGGAAGCGCTCGGACTAGACTCGGCGAACAAAGATCGCGCAAAGCTCGAGCAACGTTTGCTCGCAGCGGTGAGCGATCTTCGGATCGCGCAGAAAGAAGGCGATGAGTTTCGCGATCAGTTGCTCGGATTGAACGAGGCGATTCTGCGGTATTTGAAAACGTCGCAAGGCGGCGATGCACAAGCGCGAATGGATCTGGAGGCGCAACTGCGCAGGACGAACGAGCTAGTGGCGAGCCTCGACAAGTGAACCTCGCAAGCCGCGCAGCCGAGTTTGATGGACGCGAGTGTGATTAGCGTGAAAGGCGAATGGTCGTTCGTGGTTGGCAATCATCGGCGAGCAGCATGGAGTAACATTGGAATGCCGATGAGGGTAATGCGGGGTGAACAGAAGATCGCCACTCTGCGAGTGGTCGATGTGCGGCAGCGAATCTGTGGTGCGGTGATTCAAGAAATGGTTTCTGAAAAAGAACAAATTAAAGTGGGCGACCGCCTCCAAGTGGATGCCCACTCGAATGTGAGTTTTAAATAGATGGAAGTTAGATCGATATATAAGTACGCGCGGATTTCGCCATTTAAAGTGCGCGAAGTGACACGCGAGAATCCAGGGTCTGCCGGTTTCGGCCGCACTCGACGTTCTTGCTTTCACTCCAAAAAAAGCGGCGCTCTTCATTGGTAAAACGCTAAAGAGCGCGGTCGCCAACGCAGAAAACAACGCGAACCTGAAAGCCGATGGCTTGGTTGTGAAGGAGGCAGTTGTTGGTGAAGGGCCGACCTTCAAGCGGATGATGGCACGCGCACGAGGCAGCGGCAGCCGGATTTTGAAACGAACGAGTCATATTCGAATTGTTTTGTCGGATGAGATTACAATCGAGACGCGCGAAACGAAAAAGGCAAAACGCGAGCAGAAGAAGAAAGAGACAAAACCCGACGAAGCGAAAGAGCGATCGATAACCACGTCGGAGAAGCACACTGCGAAGCCAAAGAAGAGCGGGAAGGCGAAAACGAAGAAATAATTTTATGGGACAAAAAGTTAATCCGATTGGATTTCGATTGGGCGTGAACCGCGACTGGCGCTCGCGCTGGTACGCGTCGCCCCAGGAGTTGCCCGCATTTTTGCACAGCGATCTCGCGATCCGCGATTACGTGAAGAAAAAGCTTCAGTTCGCGGCGGTGGCGAAAATTGTGATCGAGCGCGCGTGGAACTCGATTCGCGTGACGATTCATACGGCGCGGCCCGGCATCGTAATTGGACGAAAAGGGGCCGAGATCGAAAAGATGACGGAAGAGATTTCGAAAATGGCGCAGGGCAAGCAAATTAAGATCGACATTCAGGAGATCAAGACTCCGGAGCTCGACGCACAATTGGTTGCGGAAAACGTCGCCCTTCAAATCGAACGCCGCATCGCATACCGGCGGGCGATGAAGAAAGCGGTGCAGACCGCGATGGATTTCGGCGCGGAAGGAATTCGTTTGCGTTGCTCGGGCCGGTTGAACGGCGCGGAAATTTCTCGCTCGGAATGGTATCGCGAGGGCAAAGTTCCGCTGCACACCTTGCGCACGGGAATCGATTACGGTTTTGCGGAAGCGAACACCGTTTACGGCAAGATCGGCGTGAAATGCTGGATATGTAAGAAAGAAGAAGCCCCGACTGCGGCCTCGACTCCATCCGCTCCGCCTCTGCCACCGCCAGCCGACGTTTAAAGAGAGAATTTATGCCGTTGATGCCCAAACGAGTGAAGTATCGCAAGTCCCAGCGGGGAAGCCGCAAGGGGACTGCGTCGCGCAATCTTCGAATCGATTTTGGCGAGTTTGGCTTGCAAACGCTCGAGCGCGCCTGGATCACGAACACACAAATCGAGGCCGCGCGAGTGGCGTTGACACGCAACATGAAGCGCAAAGGCAAATTGTGGATCCGGATTTTTCCGGACAAATCGGTGACCGCGCGACCGCCGGAGACCCGGATGGGAAAAGGCAAAGGCCAGCCGGAACATTGGGTCGCGACGGTGCAGCCCGGAAATATTTTGTTTGAGCTCGACGGGGTGCCTGAATCAGTCGCGCGCGAGTCTTTGCGGCTGGCGGCGGACAAATTGCCGGTGCGAACGAAATTTATCAGCCGCCACCACGTTGCCACCTAAGGAACCATGAAGATCAAAGAAATTACGGAAATGAGCACGGACGAGCTGTTGACGAAACGGCGGGACCTTCGTCAGGAGACGTTGCATTTGCGTTTGCAGCAGCAAAGCGGCCAGCTGGAACAACCGAGCCGGCTGCGCTTGCTGCGGCGTGACGTGGCCCGGATCGAAACAGTGCTCTCGCAGCGCGCGCGCGAACCGGTGAGAAAATAATTTATGGCCGAGCAAGATCAAAGACTCCCTATGCCGGCGGCGCCAGTTTCGTCAATCGGCGCAGCCTCCGCCATTGCCTGCGCGATTTACGCGCGCTCGCGCGCAAAACACGGATGGGCGAAGTCATTTCGAGCAGTATGAACAAAACAATCGTGGTCCGCACGATCACGCGCGTGCCGCATCCGAAGTTTGGCAAGATTGTGAAACAAGTGCGGAAGTTTTACGCGCATGACGAGGAAAACAAGGCCAAGACGGGCGACACTGTCCGCATCATGGAAACCCGGCCGCTGAGCAAGCTGAAGCGCTGGCGGCTGGTTGAAATCGTCCAAAAGTAGCTGGTCGATCTTATGGTGCAGTTACGATCCAGACTTGATGTGGCGGACAACACCGGCGCGCGGATGGCGACGATGATCGGTGTGATTGGGAAATCAACGCTTTACGCTGGAATAGGCGATGTGATTACAGCGAACGTAAAGGAAGCGAGCGCTACTGGCACGGTGAAGAAAGGCGAAGTCGTTCGAGCGGTCGTTGTTCGGACAAGACAGCCTATTCGCCGCGATGATGGTTCGCTGTTGCGCTTCGACAACAACGCCATCGTCATCATTGATAAGGATTTGAATCCGCGCGGGACGCGCATTTTCGGACCGGTCGCGCGCGAATTGCGGGAACGCAATTTCATGAAAATTGTCTCGCTCGCTCCGGAAGTGTTATGAATCGACTCAAGTTTCACGTAAAAAAAGGCGATCAGGTTGAGGTGATCTCCGGGAACTTCAGAGGTTCTAGCGGGAAGATTCTCGAAGTGTTGCCGAAGAAACAACGAGTGCTCGTCGAAGGCGTGCGCTTGATCAAAAAGCATTTGCGCAAATCGGAGGATAATCCGCAGGGAAAGATCGCCGAGCGCGAAGGCCCGATTCACATTTCCAATGTGAAGACTGATCGAACCTGCAACCGAAGACTGAGAAGAAACCGAAGAAGATTAAGAAAGGCGGACTGAAAAGAAGGCGGCGTAAATGGAAAACGAATTCTACCGCGATTACAAAGATCGGGTCATGCCCGCCCTGCGGGAACGGCACCGCTACAAAAACGTGCATCGAAGTCCGCGAAGTCGAGAAGGTCGTCATCAACACTTCCGTCGGTTCGCAATCGGACGTGAAACAGGCCCTGGAAGAAGCGAAAGCGGAGCTCGCACTGATCACCGGCCAGCAACCGGCCGAAACACGCGCGAAAAAAAGCATCGCCAATTTCAAGTTGCGCAAAGATCAGCCGATCGGCGCAAAAGTGACCTTGCGGGGCGAACGGATGTACGAATTTCTCGAGCGCTTGATCAAAGCGGCGCTCCCGCGAATTCGCGATTTTCGCGGTGTCTCGCCACGCTGCTTCGACGGGCACGGCAATTATACGCTTGGCGTTTCCGATCAATCAATTTTCCCCGAGGTCGAGCTCGATAAAATCAAGCGCAACATCGGATTTGATGTTACAATCGTCACCACCGCGCAGACGGACGAAGAAGCCAAGTCGCTTTTGAGCGAAATGGGAATGCCTTTCGCCGACCGCGCGAAAAAGCACCGGCCCGCCCAGGTCCGCCTAAATTTCATGAGTACCGTAACAGATCCAATTGCAGATCTTCTTGCGCGCATGCGCAACGGCGCCCGCGCGCAGAAGATCGACATGTCCGTTCCCGTACTCGAAGATCAAAGCCGAGGTCGTCCGCATTTTGAAAAACGAAGGTTACATCGCCGATTACGCAGTCGATACGGGCGCGGCGCATCCGCGGATCAAAATCACGAACAAGCTGGTCGATCACACTTGCGCGATCACCGGTTTGAAACGGGTCAGCCGGCCTGGTTTGCGGCGTTATGTCGGCGCGGACGAAATTCCGCGCGTCCTTGGCGGAATGGGAACGGCGATTTTGTCGACGCCCGCGCGGCGTGTTGTCGGGCCGCGAAGCGAAAAAACAAAAAGTGGGAGGCGAATTGCTCGCCTACGTGTGGTAAGTTTTATGTCGCGAATTGGAAATAAAGCCGGTCGAAATTCCAGACAAGGTCAAAGTCAACATCGACAATGACGGCGCTGTTTCGGTGGAAGGCCCGAAAGGAAAATTGAACTGGAAATTGCCGCGCCAAATCAAGGCGAGCGTGAAGGACAATCACGTCTCGCTCCTCGCGCGAGCGCGGAAACGCGCAGTGTAAAAGCATTGCACGGGCTTTCGCGCGCACTTGTGCACAACATGGTGCAAGGCGTGAGCGAAGGCTTTACCAAGAAGCTCGAAATCGAAGGCGTCGGCTTCAAAGCGGCAGTCCAAGGTTCAGAACTTGAATCTTAGTCTAGGCTTTTCGCATCCGATTTTGTTTCCCGATTCCCAAAGAGATCAAAATCACGGTGACCGACAACACGAAGCTCACGATTCAAGGGATCGACAAGAAATTAGTAGGCCAGGTGGCGGCAGACATTCGTCGTTATTATCCGCCGGAACCGTACAAAGGCAAAGGGGTTCGTTACGCTGGCGAACAAATTCGTCGCAAGGAAGGCAAGACTGTTCAGTAATATATGGCGACTCAATCGAAAAGCGGCACGGCAGCGAGTCGCATCAGCGGATCAGGAAAAAAGTTTCGGGGACCGCGGAGCGGCCGCGGTTCTCGATCTCATTTCTCCGGGAAGCATGTTTACGCGCAAGTAATCGACGATGATGCCGGGCAAACATTAATATGCGGCGTCGACGACGAGAAGAGTTCCCTGGCTCGGTGAAAATAAAATCGCTGCAAATCGCGCCATGCGCGGAAATCGTCGGCAAGAGCAATCGCGGAACGTTTGCGCGCGGAAGAAAATCGACAACGTCGTCTTCGACCGCGGCGGTTTTCATTTATCAAGGAAAAGTAAAAGCTCTCGCGGACGCAGCGCGCGAAGGCGGATTGAAATTTTAATTTCATGGCGGAATCAACCAGAGGCAAGCGGGACAAGATTCGCGGAATGTCGATAAAACGCCCGCGGCAAGAGGCGACATGACCGAGAAAGTCGTGTTCATCAACCGCTGCGCCAAAGTCGTGAAAGGCGGGCGGCGTTTCAGTTTCAGCGCATTGATCGTTGCGGGCGATCACGATGGGAGCGTCGGCGTCGGTTTCGGCAAGGCGAACGAAGTTTCAGAAGCGATTCGGAAAGCTTCGGAAGCCGCGAAGAAATCGATGGAGAAAGTTTCACTGCTACGAAAATACGATTCCGCACGAAGCAATCGGCGAGTTCGGTGGCGGGCGCGTGCTGTTGCGACCGGCATCGCCTGGAACGGGCGTGATCGCGGGCGGCGGAGTGCGGGCTGTCGTTGAAGCGGCTGGAATTCGCGACGTGCTGGCAAAGTCGTTAGGCTCGAGCAATCACGCCAATGTCGTGAAGGCGACCGTCGCAGCCTTGAAATCTCTCCGCCGAAGGATGAGATTTTCAAAGTCCGCGGAATCAAAGGCGGCGACGGAAAGGCGGCTGCGCAGCAATCATGATGCGCCTGCATAATCTAAGGCCGCGACCAGGGTCGCGTCATCGTGTTAAACGGCTTGGTTGCGGCGAGAGTTCCGGCCACGGCAAGACCAGCGGCAAAGGCCACAAAGGCCAAAAGGCGCGCTCGGGCGGCAGCATTCGTCTCGGATTCGAAGGCGGACAAATGCCGCTGATTCGGCGTTTGCCGAAGCGCGGATTCAACAACGCCGCGTTTCATAAAAATTACGCGATTCGTAAATTTGAGCGATCTGAATGAGTTTCAAGGCCGGCACGGTCGTCAACGAACAATTGCTCCGCGAATGGAAACTCGTTCGTGGTGATTTCGCGGGAATTAAAATTCTTGGCGACGGCGAACTGAAACACGCGCTGAAAATCGAAGCGGACAAGATCAGCGAGTCAGCCGGGCAAAGATCGATAAGGCGGGCGGAACACTCACGATGCGTGAGCCGCGGCTAAGCGGTCGGCAACGCGCGGAGGATGTCGATCAGACGGCGAAGGAAGCGCTAGCGAAACCTTCGACGACGACTGGGAAAAGATCGATAACGTCATCGCGGGCGAAGCCGAAAAGCGAAGAGTTCCCGGAAGAAGTAGCGTTCGCGGTGCGATCTTTTAAGTTAATCTGATGGTTTCGGCGTTTCTCAACACGGTCAAGATACCGGAGTTGCGGCGCCGTATCCTGTTCACGCTGGCGGTGATCGTGATTGTGCGACTGGGCGCGGCAATCACAACGCCGGGTGTCAATCAAGCAGTGTTGCAGGAATGGTTTCGTAGTGCGCTGACGGAAAAATCCGGAGGCGGCGTCGCCGCGCTCTTCAATTTGTTCAGCGGCGGCGCGCTTGGAAAATTGCGCGATCTTTTCGCTCGGGATCATGCCTTACATCAGCGCGTCGATCATGATGCAGTTGCTGACGGCGGTCATTCCGCAGCTCGGGCGACTGGCGCGTGAAGACGGCGGCCGGCAGAAGATCATGCAATACGACGCGGTTACTGACCGTTGGACTTTGCATTTTTCAAGGCTACCTGCTTGCGCTTTCATTCCAACATCCGGAATCGTATCACATCGTGTTGCCGGGAATTACCGACACGATCGCGCAGCTGGGAATTCCGCTGGTCGAAGACCCAGGATGGGTGTTTCGAGTCGTGACGGTGATTTCGCTGACGACGGGCACGCTTGTTTTTGATGTGGCTTGGCGATCAAATTACCGAGCGCGGCATCGGCAACGGCATTTCGCTGATCATCACGGTGGGCATTGTCGCGCGGTTACCCGCCGCCTTGGCGCAGGCGTGGAAGACATTTGTGCCGTCGTCGCAAACCGGAACCAGCCAGGTTAACCCGGCGATTTTGGTTTTGATGGTGGCATTTTTATTTTTGGTGATCGCGGCAGTGATTGCGATGACGCAAGGCGTGCGCAAAATTACGGTGCAATACGCCAAGCGGGTTGTCGGCCGAAAACAGTACGGCGGGAACACCCAATACATGCCGTTGAAAGTAAATTATCCCGGCGTGATGCCGATCATTTTTGCGTGGGCACTGTTGTTGTTCCCGAACCACGATTGTGAGTATGGCTTTCCGGAACAGCCCCACAGCTACGACAAATTTCGGAGATGCTCTCATCAGGCTGGCTCCATTACGTCATCTTGGCGGCGATGATTTTCTTTTTCAGTTACTTCTGGGTGGCGACGCAATTTCAGCCGTCGCAGATCGCTGACGATCTGAAAAAAGTACGGCGGTTATATTCCTGGAGTTCGGCCGGGCAAACCGACCGCGGATTTTCTCGATTTCACGATGACGCGACTGACTTTTGCCGGCGCAATCTTCTTGACCCTGATCGCGATCCTACCCAGTTTACTTAGCCAAGGGCTGCATGTTCCGCCAGTTACCGCGCAATTTTTCGGCGGCACGAGCTTGCTCATCATTGTAGGGGTGATGCTCGATACGATGCGGCAGGTCGAAACGCATTTGATCCAGCGGCATTACGATGGTTTTCTGCGCAAAGGGCGCATTCGCGGGCGATTTGATTCTCGCGCGGCTTACGCTCGCGGTGAAGCGGCCGAGCGCGCAACGTTGATGTGGCTTTATGTTGGAATCGCCATCACTCGTCATTGGTGGAGTTGCAATCTTCTTTACGGCCGTCGAAGTGAAACGGCGACTCGTGCTTCTGGGCGCGCCCGGTTCCGGCAAGGGAACCCAGGCGGAAATGATCACGCGCCAGTTTGGTATTCCGGTGACTTCGCCAGGAGCGATTTTGCGTCGCGAAAAGGATCTCGGCACGCCGCTAGGTTTGGAAACGGCGGAGATTACGCAACGGGGCGATTTGGTGCCGGACAAAATCATCATCAACTTAATCGAAGATTGGCTGCGTCTGCATGGCGGCCACGGCTTTGTTTTCGATGGATTTCCACGAACGCTGCCGCAAGCGGAAAGCCTAGCATCGATCTTAACTAGTCTCCGGACGTCGCTGGACGCTCGCGATTTGGCTGGAAGTATCCGAAGAAACGGTGCGCGCACGAATCTCCGGCCGTCTTCAATGCCGGAGCTGCGGTTTCACGACCAGTGTGACCAGCGCGCAAGTTCGCCGAGCGCCCGATCTGTCCATATTGCGACGGGCCGCTGGTGCGCCGGAATGATGACGACTTCAGCGTGTTGCAAAAGCGGCTCAAGCGAATTCAAAACCAAGACTCAGCCGCTGGCCGATTTTTACGGGAAGATGTCGATCTTGCGACGAATCGATGGAAATCGCGATCGGGAAACTGTTTTCAGCGATATCTCGCGACTGATCGAAGAAAAAGTGCCAGCATGATCCCAATCAAGACCGCGAAAGAAATTGAGAAGATGCGGCAAGCCTGCCGGACCGCGAGCGATATTCTCGATCGGGTGAGCGAGCTGGTTCGGCCCGGAATCACGACGAAAGAGGTGGACGAAGCCGCCGCCGATTTCATGGAGGAAGCGGGCGTGAAAAGCGCGTTTCTTGGTTATCGGCTTGGGCATCGGGTTTTTCCGGGAAATATCTGCATCTCGCTCAATGATGAAGTCGTGCACGGCATCGGCAGCCAGCGTCGAATCCAGTACGGCGACATTGTCAAACTGGACATCGGGGTGATTCAAGACGGCTGGGTCGGAGACAATGCCAAGACCGTTGCGGTGGGTGTTGTGGATGAGCGGGTCGATCTTTTGCTCAGAGCGACGGAAAACGCGTTGGAGCGCGCGATTAACGTCGCCGACGAGGGCCAGCGCGTCGGCGATATTTGCTGCAGAAATTGAAGACGAAGCGCGACGAGCCGGTTTTTCCGTTGTGCGCGAATTCGTTGGGCACGGGGTAGGGCGAAAAATGCATGAGGAGCCACAGATACCAAATTACGGCAAGCGGGGAAGTGGCCCGAAATTGAAAGCCGGGATGACGCTCGCGATCGAGCCGATGATTAACTTGGGCGGCTCCGATGTGAGTTACTCGAAGATGGTTGGACGGTTCGCACGGCCGACGGCAGCCGATCGGCACATTTTGAGCACACGGTTTTGATCACGAAGGAAGAGCCCGAAATCCTGACATGGCGCGCAAAGACGCAATTGAAGTAGAAGGCAACGTTGTTGAGCTGCTACCGAATACGATGTTTCGGGTCGAGCTGTCCAACGGCCACCGCGTGCTCGCGCATATTTCGGGCAAAAATGCGCCTGCACTTCATTCGCATCTTGCCAGGCGATAAAGTTATGCTAGAGATTTCTCCCTACGATTTGTCGAAGGGGCGGATCACATTCCGCCAGAAGTAACGGCGCGGATTTGCCTCCGCGTTTTTTGTCTCGTGGACTATGAAAGTGCGACCATCAGTGAAAAGACTTTGTGAAAGCTGCAAGATCGTGAAGCGCAAGAACGTTGTGCGCGTCATTTGCAAGAACCCGCGTCATAAACAGCGCCAGGGATGAATTTCATCTACGATTTAGCAAATGAGCGATCTTCAAATGCAGTTGCCGATGACTCAATCACTAACTCGCTCAACCGTTTATTAATTGACATGCCAAGATTACTCGGAGTTGAAATTCCCGCTGACAAGCGCATCGAAGCGTCGCTGACTTACATTTATGGCATCGGCCCAAGCACGTCGAAACGCATCCTCGAGCAAACCAACATCGATCCGAATCTGCGGGCGAAAGATCTGACGCCGCAGCAAATCAACGAAATTATTCACGCGATCACGAACAACAAACTTAAGATCGAAGGCGACCTTCGGCGCGACATGCAAAGAAATTTGAAACGGCTGCAAGCGATCAATTGTTATCGCGGCATTCGCCATCGCCGCGGGTTGCCTGTCCGTGGCCAGCGGACATCTACAAATGCGCGTACGCGCAAAGGACCACGTAAAACAGTCGGCGTGATCCGCAACCCGGAAGCGAAAGCCGGTAAAGTTTACATTTACTGCAATGCCCGAATCAAAGAAACCAGCCAAATCTAAGGCCGAAAATCCGAAGCCGAAAAAGCCAAAGATCGAAGCAGCAGGCGAACATTCTCCTGAGACGGCAGCAGAGACTGCTTCGAGCGCGCCTCAAGCCGCCCCCGCGGCTTCGGCGCCCGGGGTCATGCCGGCGAAACCGAAACAAAAGCCAAGCCGGCAAAGAAAACGGAGAAGTCGAAAGGACAGTTAACACCGGCTGAGGCGCCGCGCGAAAATCTCTCCCTTGATGCAGACGAGATCGAGAAGCCGAAAATTGTCAAAGCAAAGGGGAGCAAGAACGTTCACTCCGGCATTGCGCACGTTTTTGCGACATTTAACAACACCATTGTCACGATTACGGATTTGAACGGAAACGTGATCGGCTGGTCGAGCGCGGGGAAAGTTGGATTCAAAGGCTCGCGCAAGAGCACTGCCTACGCGGCGCAAATGGTCGCGCAAGACGCTTCGCGCCAGGCGATGGGACACGGACTGAAAGAAGTTCAGGTTCTCGTCAAAGGACCGGGCGCCGGACGCGAATCAGCCGTGCGCGCGTTGCAGGCAATTGGCCTTGATCTCAGCGTGATTCGCGATGTGACGCCGGTTCCGCACAACGGTTGCCGCCCACCGAAACAACGCCGCGTCTGATCGCGCTAACGATTGACATCTAAATCTCATGGGCAGATACACTGGACCGAAAACAAAAATCAGCCGCCGCTACGGTGTGCAGATTTTTGGACCATCGAAATCGCTCGAGCGGAAAAATTATCCGCCGGGAATGCACGGCCCCAAAGGCTCACGGCGCAAGCAATCCGACTACGCGATCGCGCTCGGAGAGAAGCAGAAGCTTCGTTATCAGTACGGCCTGCTTGAGCGGCAATTCCGCCGCATTTTCCAAAACGCGTTGCGCAAACGCGGTGTTACCGGTGAAACGCTGTTGCAATTACTCGAAACGCGGCTCGACAACGTGATATACCGGCTTGGTCTGGCAAACACCCGCAGCGGTGCACGTCAGCTTGTTTCGCACGGTCACGTGCAGGTCAACGGCCGCAACGTAAACGTTGCTTCATTCAATGTGAAGGCCAGCGACGAGATCGCGATCAAAGATAAACCCAAATCGCGTCAGCTTGCTCTGCGCAACCTTGAGCTCACGCAGATCGTGCCAGTACCCGATTGGCTTACGATCGATCGCGACGCACTCAAAGGAAAAGTCGCACACATTCCGTCGCGCGAAGAAATGCAACCGATTGTCAACGAGCAGTTAATCGTCGAGTTATATTCCAGATAGGGCGATTGTCTTAATTGACCTCGCCTTCGAGCAAAGCCAACGCCTTATCGTAACTTTTGCGCTGGAGATAATGCGCCAGGCGCGGATCGACCGGCAGTGGTAAGGCGGCCTGCAATTTGTCGATCCTTTCCGAAATTGCGCTGAGCCGCGCCATGTGTTTTTCTTTGTCACGGCGGCTTGGTTCGTCGCCAATGATTGCCAGGCGCTCTTGCAACGCTGCGATCAGATCGACAATTATATGTTCCATCGTCGGGAGAGCCTTTTCTGCGAAACTAAAGCTTGAAACGGCTGTTTGTTTTGCGCAAGCGTGCAGTAATGAGCAACGGCGGACCGAAGCGGATTTTGATGGTGGACGATGATGTGGCGCTCCTCCGCATCGTGCGGGAGGCGTTGAGCGCCTGCTTGCGCTGCGAAGTTGATACCTCGCCAAAGCCAGAATACGGGTTCGAGCTCGCGCTCAAGAAGAAATACGATGCGTTTATCTTTGATTTTTCTATGCCGATGATCGATGGCGCGATGTTGTTTTTCTTGATTGGCAAAGTTTACAACAATGCTGAACCTCCGCGTGTCGTTCCCCCGCTTTTGCTCGTTTCTGGCAAAGCCGATGAGGAACGCGCGCAGGAATTGCTAAAGGAACCGGGCGTGGCTGGATTGGTTGCGAAGCCGTTTGCGATGAATCGGCTGCTCGAGAAAATCAAGAAGTGTGTGCCGGGAATCGAGTCGATCCCGTAGAGTCAAGTCTAGCGGGGCCCGGTTTCGGACAGGAGTTGTCGCTTCGCTTCCAGCCAATCCGAGCTTGCGTCTCCGGGAAGGTCGAACCGCCGCCGACGCTCGGAGATGAAGTAGGCACGAATCCGAATTTCGTCCTCCGATGGATCCGTTGTATCCCCAAACGGCCTTGTCGATTTTGCCTTTCCCGAAGGAGTGCTTTTTTTGGATGTTCCCTGTTTCCTCGGTTTTGCGCGGATCGATCTTCGGCTCAGGTTTTCTTTGTCGATCTTTGCGGCGGGGGAGGGCACGCTCGGATCGCTGATTACGTCGGTTTTGCTTTTCTTTGGCACGGGATGGTTCCTTTTCGAATTTAAATCGGATTAGCGCTGGCGCCGTGATTCGCAAGTTGTTTCTCGGAACGGCGCTTGGCGGAAACCGCAATCTCAAATAATATGAGCCTATGCGCCACTTCGTTTTTCGCTGGATTGTGACGGCGTGTGCGGTTTTTGTCGCCGCACCGATTGTCGGCATTGATTATGGTGGAATCGGTTGTTTGCTCGGGGCGTCGCTCCTGCTCGGTATTATTAACGCTTTTATTCGTCCCATTCTGCTCCTATTGAGCTTTCCGCTGATTCTCGTTACCCTGGGCATATTCATTTTGGTCATCAACGCGTTGCTATTGAAGTTCGTTAGCGAAATCGTGTCCTGTTTCAAGGTTCCTGGATTCTGGAGTGCGATTTTTGGCGCGATCATCATTTCAATTGTGAGCTGGCTACTGAGCGCGTTTTTTCGCGGGAGCGATGGTCGGGTGCATGTGCTTACCCATCACGCACAGATCAAACAGGTACGCGGTCGCGTGATCGAACCCGGCGAGAGATGATCTGGCATGTTCGGCGACAAGTTTGAGGCTGGTGGTCAAATTTGGGTCAAGATTTGTGGAATCACCAACGCGGTTGACGCGCTGGCGGCGGTCGATTGCGGCGCTGATGCGCTCGGCTTCAATCTCTATCCCCAGAGCAAACGCTACATCGACGTAGATGCCGCCGCCGATTGGATCGACAAATTGTCCACCCCCATTTGCAAGGTTGCGATCCTGGTCGATCCAACGCGAGACGAAGCAATCCGCACAAGCAAACTGCCGTTTATCGACGCGTTGCAACTGCACGGCCAGGAATCGCCTGACTTCTGTCAGAGCCTGGCTGAAGCGGGAGTTGTCTTTGCCAAAGCGGTGCCAATAGTCGACACGAAATCGCTTGTCAATCTTCCGTCTTTTTTCACGAACACGTTGGTCCTGGATTCAGGTTTGGGCGGTCGGTTTGGCGGAAGCGGCAAAACTTTTCCCTGGGAGTTGGCGCGCCGGTTCGTGGGCGAGCATCCTCTTTTTCGGGTTGTTTTGGCCGGCGGTTTGACCCCGGAAAGCGTGGCCGAGGCAATAAGCGAGGTCCGCCCCTTCGGAGTAGATGTAACGAGCGGTGTGGAATCCTCTCCGGGGCGGAAAGATCATCGCCGTCTGCGGGCGTTTATCAAGGCCGCGCGTTGGCTTGAGCCGTAATCCGCCGTTTCTCGGAGTCGGTTGAGATTTCTTCCGCTGTTGGCGCGGTGGGTGGTGGCCTCCCTGGCTTTTCATTGTTCATTCAGGCCAAGTCCCAACTGAGGTGGTCTGCTTCCTGCTTTAATCCAGTCCGCACTATCTCAATTCCATCATAATTATGGCCAACTCTTTTAAGCAATGGGGATTCGCCGCGGCAGCGTTCCTCGGCGTACTTTCCCTGTCGCAAGCGCAGACAAGCTCGCCGCGCCCGGTCCCGAATTCGAATTCAACGGTCGCTCAGTCGTCAGTAGCACTTGATAATCAATCGGCGGTCGCAGCAAGGGCCAGCGAGAATTCGCCAGCATTGCTCGTGCAAGCAGCGGCGGCAGGCGCCTCGCCCGCGGCTAACACTACAAAGACAGCTACCGCATCTTCCGCTGTAACGGCTGCAACACCCGAGCCGGACAGCGTGATTGAAAACGGCGGCGTAGGCGTTCGTGAGTTTCAAGGCGACGATGTTGGGCAAGTTCTGCGGCTGCTCGCGCGCCAGGCGAAGGTCAACATGGTAGTAAGTGAAACGGTTGCCGGCACGGTCACGATGCGGTTGGAGGATGTGACTGCACTCCAGGCGATATCGATCATCGTTAAGGCCAAAGGTCTTTTCATGGACAAGATCGACAATGTTTATTACATCAAGACGGCTGCGGAACGGACAGCGGAGCCGACAGAGAGCGACAGCTATCAATTCAGTTACGCCCGGGCCAAAGATATTTCGCCGCTGATCGCTTCGCAGCTTCAAAGTAAAGACGCCCCTCAAATCGACGAGCGTACAAATACAATTTTCTTTCGCGAGACGCGAAGCAACATCGACAACATCCGCAAGATGCTTGTCCAGATCGACAAACCAACCAGGCAGGTGATGATCGAAGCGCGACTGGTGGAAGTGAGTGCCGATCCGATTCAAGCCTACGGAATCAATTGGGCAGGCACGGTTGGCAGCGCCTCAGCTCCAAAGACAGTCGCGTATGGGAATCCTATACCAGGCGTTAGCCCGGTTCCCGGCGCCAACCCGGCAACCGGTGGATTTGCACTGGGTAATCCGAACAACAATAATTTCTTCGGCAACCTCTCACATTTGGTTCCGGGTCAGTTTGCTATTATATCGGCACCGCAATTCTCTGCGACTCTGACTGCCCTCAACGAGGATGCAGACGCAGAGTTTTTAGCGAATCCGCGGGTTGTCACCGCCGACAATCAACAGGCAAAAATCGAAATTATTCGGAACCAACCAATCCCCCAGCTAAACTTCAATGAACAAACTGCCACGGCGGTGTTCGGCGGATTCACGGATAAGACCTTTGGTAATAAGCTGGTTGTCCGTCCGTCGATTAACAAGGACAACTTCATCACACTTTCAGTGAAGCCGGAAATCAGCAACAAAGTCGCCGATTTTCACTTCCTGTTCAGCGGTGCGGACGTAACTAGTCCAATCATCGACACGCGGACGCTCGATTCCAATGTGCTGATCAAGAGCGGCGACACCCTGGCCATTGGCGGTTTGCTTTCCGATCAGGTAAGCAAAGCACGCACGAAGGTTCCACTTCTCGGCGACATCCCGCTGGTCGGTTACGCGTTTCAAAGCCATGATAATGAGCGCCACAAACGCAACCTGCTCGTGTTTGTTACGCCCACGATCCTTGACCAGCGATATGGCACCGGATTGGAGGATCAGGTGTCCGGTGTGCATCATGTCGGAGACGAATACGCCGATCCAAACGGCTGGCGGAATAATGCCAAGGGCGCAGTGCGTTTGGTGCCAACTTCCAACCGCCAGCTCGCGGCCGATTATGCCAAACCGGGCGCGCCTCCTGCGCCGGAAGAGGCAAACGAAGTTCAGTTTAAAAGCAGTGCGAAGGATCGCGATTTTTAGGAATTTGGGAATGTGGGGTTGAGAGGGGGCGGGTTCTCGCAAGAGGCCCGCCCTCTTTGCTTATTTCTCCAGATAATTCTTCAGCCGTTCGCGCAATTCCGTCCGGGCTCGAAAAAGCACGCTCTTTACCGCCGGCACGGAAAGATCGAGAACTTCCGCGATCTCCTCATAACTGAGTTCTTCGTAACGGCGCAGTACCAGCGCCATTCGCTGGCTCTCGGGCAACCCTGTGATCGCACGCTCAATCGCCCCCTGTAGCTCGCTTTCCAGCAGAGACGCGTCAGGTGCCTGGCCCGCCTCATCCTTTAACGGTATCTCTTCGGCCTGCGTCTCTATCTGGAGCGGAACGCTCGCGTGTCGTTTGGAGCGGCGCATCTCGTTAAAGACAAGGTTGCGCGTGATCTTGAGCAGCCAGGTCGTGAATTTGGCGCGTGGGACGTATCGACCAGCGCTTTTCCAAACCCGAATAAACACCTGCTGGGCGATGTCCTCGACCTCCGAATTACTGCCTAGCATCCGTCCGATGGTTCCTGCCACCAGTGCTTGATGCCGCTCGATGAGTTGCTCGAAGGCGGCCGTGTCGCCCCCGCCTACCAGAAGCATGAGGCGTACGTCTTCGGCGTCATCGTCTGACCTGCCTGCGGCTCCTGGATCAGTGCGGGACATTGATCAAACAGACGTTGCCTGTGCGCGGGGATTCGAAGTTATTTCCCTGAGGGTTTACAAAGTTCGCCCTCGGTTCGTCTGGCTCCCTGCTTTTTGTTGCAAGCCATGAATGGCGTGTGCATGATAAGCCATAAATTTTTAGCTCTCGCCTCCGGATGAATTACACACTTATTCCAAAAGAACTTAGGCCGATCGCTGAGAAAATCGAGGCGAGCCAGCGCATTTCCGAAATCGACGCTCTCAATTTGTATCGCTCGAACGATCTCAATGCGCTTGGGATCATGGCCAATGCTGTGCGCCAGCGGAAAAATGGGAATTACGCAACTTACATTCACAATCGTTACATCAATTACTCGAACATTTGCGTTCTTTCCTGCCAGTTCTGCGCGTTCGCGGCCAAGAAACGCGATCCGCACGCTTTTGAGTACGCGATCGACGAAATTATCAGCGCTGTTCGCGAGGGACTCCGTCTTGGGATAACCGAAGTGCATATGGTCGGCGGTTTGCATCCGACATTGAAGAAAGATTGGTATCTGAAACTCCTGCGCGGACTTCGGGCGCTCGACCCGAATTTGCACATCAAAGCCTTCACCGCCATCGAAGTTCGTCATCTTGCCCGGCGGATTTTCCGGATGTCGATCCGCGAAACGCTTGAGCTTTTACGCGAGAGCGGCCTCGGTTCGATTACTGGCGGCGGCGCGGAAATTTTCGATCCAGCTGTGCGCAATGCGATCTGCCGGGGAAAGGAAACCGCGGCAGAGTGGCTCGACGTACACCGCGTCTGGCAAAAGATGGGCGGTCGAAGCACTTGCACGATGCTCTACGGACATATTGAGACGCTTGCTCACCGGGTCGATCATTTGCGACAGCTGCGCGAACTCCAGGATGAAAGCGGCGGCTTCTGCGGGTTTGTTCCGTTTGCGTTCGAGCCGCAGACCACGGTGCTTGCCCATATCAAACCGGCTTCGGCCATTGAACAGCTTCGCAATCTCGCGGTCAGCCGCATTTACCTCGATAACATTGATCATCTTACGGCCTATTGGGTGAGCATGGGACTGCCACTCGCTCAGGTCTCACTTAGCTATGGCGTGGATGATCTTCACGGCACAATCATCGAAGAAAAAATTTTCCACATGGCGGGCGCGACCACTCCTCAGCAGCAGACCGTTGCCGCGCTCGAGCACGCGATTCGAGAGGCGGGTCGCGAGCCGGTTCAACGCGACAGTCTCTATCGCCATATCTCGCCCGCTGCGGTCCCGAAACGCGCAAAACTTGCCGAAGCGGAACTTGCCTGCGCCTAACGAGCCGCTTCGGATCGGTTGCGTCCAATATCTCAACGCGCGACCGCTCATTTACGGCTGGCCGGGCCATGTCACGCTCGATCATCCCGCCGCGCTTTGTGCGCAACTTGCCAGCGGCGATCTCGAGATCGCCCTCGTCTCCAGTTTCGAATTCCTGCGCAATCCGATCTATCGGATTGTGGATAGCATCTCCATTTCCTCGGGCGGTCCGGTTTACAGCGTGGTCGTCGCGTATTCAGGTAAAGCGCCGCTGCCGGAGATAGAGCTTGATCCCGTCTCTCTCACGTCCGTAGTGATGTTGCAGTATTTGATGATCGAGCGGGGCCAGAGCTTCAAGCCCGTCGAAATGGCCGGTAGTTTCTCGTCGCCACTCAGCGAAGGACGCGCACGACTGCTGATCGGCGATCGGGCTATTCGATTTCGGCAAAAATTTGCCGATGCGTATCAGGTCCTGGGATTTGGGCGAAGAGTGGAATGGGGTGGCGCGGTTGCCATTCGTTTACGCGCTTTGGCTCATTCGGCCCGAAGTTAACGGTGCAAAATCAATCGCTGATCGTTTGCGCACGTTGCGTGACGAAAATCTAGCCGACATTGAACGGCTAATCGCCCAGGAAAAAGAGTTCGATCACGATTTTTGCCGGCGCTATTACGGCGAAAATCTGCGATTTGGCTTTGGAGAAAAGGAAAAGGAAGGTCTCAGAGCTTTTCAACAGGTATGTCAAAAGTGCCGGCTGTTGCCAAAGCGCGACATCACGTTCCGCGTTGTGTAGCGAACATCGACCAGAAGAAGGGCAGCAGCTAAATGCGCCATCCGATGCAATTCATTTGGCCAAACAACTCGGCGTCGGAATTAGGGCTTCGACGCAGGGGGCGCCTTCATATTCGGGCCCGTCGCCTCGCCCGGCTGTAACCACTGTCCGATAACGGCGGCGGCCCAGAGCCAGTCACCCTCGCGTTTGCCCTTAACCGAGATCGTTTTCTCGTAATATTTTCTCAGATTAATTTGTTCGCCCGCGAAGTCACTGACCTTTTTCGCACGCGTTAACCGGAGAAAGCTGTCCGGTTCATTGAATGGGCTGAAGCGATACGCCCCGTCCGCGATCACGACTTTTCCTGTGAATGTTTCCATCTTGCCTTCCAGTTTGGCGGCCGGCATCGGTTGAGCAGCCCCCGGCTGCGGCCGCTCCAGCAAGAACGAGCAATCGCACAGGCAAACGAGACTGAGCGCGACGAAAAACTTAGGGACCAACGCTTTCATGAACTCTTTTAATTGAGACGGATTCCGCTAGTCAACTAATTCCCAAGCTCGTGATTTCCGTCCGAAGCAGACTGGCAATGGAACGGGCGCCGATGCTTTGCTCGTCTACGACCTTGTCAGAAAATTCTGGTGCGACTAAGGTGATCGGTGCAAAGCCGATGGACCATTGTGCCGCCAGAGAAGCTGAATGGCGGGCCAATTTCATGGAGTGAAATCTGCGGCCCGGCCTGCATCGCGCGACTGCTAATGCGCAAAGGTTTTGCAAGTGCGGACGAAGTTGAGAATTTTCTGCGACCGCGCCTCAAGTCGTTAAGCGATCCATTTTTGCTTCCAAACATGGAAACAGCAGTTAGGCGCATTCTTGCGGCGCTGGACCGGCGTGAACGTGTCGTGCTTTTCGGAGATTACGATGTCGATGGCGTGACTTCGCTCGCCTTGCTTGCGGAACTGCTCCGCGGCTATGGCAGCGCGCCAGAATTATTTCTGCCGTTGCGAATGGAGGAGGGGTACGGCTTGAGCCGCGAAAGCATTGAGCGCTGCCTAGAGCAACATCGTCCGCAACTGCTCGTCGCGATCGACTGCGGGACTTCCGCTGCAATGGAAATTGCCGATCTCACCCGCCGGGGCATCGATGTAATTGTGTTCGATCATCACGAGCCAAAATCAGCGCTACCTGAGTGTGTCGCAATCGTAAACCCAAAGACCGATCCTGAGTCGCCCTTCCATTATCTGTGCAGCGTTGGGATCGTCTTCAAAGTTTGTCATGGGTTACTCAAGGCGAGGCCGCTCGAAAGTTTCGATCTAAAGTCGAAGCTTGATATCGTCGCCCTTGGGACCGTGGCGGATATTGTTCCGCTTGACGGCGAAAATCGGACGATCGTTCAGCGCGGTGCGATCGAGATTGCAAGATCGGCAAGGTTGGGCCTGAAGAGGTTGATCGAGGTGAGCGGAGTGAGTCCTCCGATTTCGACCGAAGATATAGGTTTCCGCCTCGGACCGCGGCTGAATGCAGCAGGCCGGCTGAACACCGCAGCGAAGGCGCTGCAACTTCTCCTCACGAAGGACGAAAACGAAGCGGCTGAGCTTGCCGGGTTTCTCGACAAACAAAATCGCGAGCGGCAGGAAGTTGAAAAACAAATTCTTCTCGCCGCGGAAGAGAAGATAGCGATTGAGTTCGATGCTAAGCGGGACGCCGCGATTGTTGTCGCCGCGCGTGGCTGGCATCCGGGCGTGCTTGGAATTGTGGCGTCGCGGATCGCTCGCAAATACCATCGACCAACGATTGTGATCGGATTCGACGACAACAGAGTTGGGAAAGGAAGCGGGCGAAGTATTGATGGTTTGAACCTAGTGGACGTTCTGGCCCGTTGTGAAGACAAGATCGACAAATACGGCGGCCACGAAATGGCGGCGGGGCTGACGATTCGGGAAGAGAATATCGATCTTTTCTCGGTGGCTTTTCGCAAAGTGGCGCGCGAACTTTTGTCCGACGAAGATTTACAGCCGCAGTTGCGGCTCGATCACGAGCTGATGTTTTCGGAACTTGATTTCGATTTTCTGCATTGGCATGAAATGCTCCAGCCATTTGGCAACGGAAATCGGCAGCCGCTTTTCCTTGCGCGCGAAGTGGAGCCGGTGGCGGCCCCACGCGTGGTCGGTGAGAAGCATCTTGCTTTGCGTCTGCGCCAGCGCAATTACCACCGGCGCGCAATTTTCTTCCAAGCTGCCAGTAGCCCGTTGCCGCCGGTGCCGTGGGATATCGCGTTTCGGATCCGGTCGGATGAATTCGAAGGCGAAACCCGGTTGGAAATGCAAGTAGAAGCCCTCCGTCAAGCCGGTCCGATCGAATAATGGAAATCCTGCAACCGCTGGCTGAGATCGATTGGATTCCGCGTCCGCGCTTGCTCGCTCTGCGCCGCCTCGGGCTTGAAACGGCCGAAGATTTGCTGACTCATTTCCCGAGACGGCATGAAGATCGGCATCAGTTTCCTGAATTTCCGCGGGAGGAGAGCGAGATGCCGGTTTGTTTGTGCGGAGAAGTGATCAAAACTTCACTCCGCCGGTTTGGGGGATGGAAAAAGATTTTCGAAGCGACCTTGCAGGAGCCGAATGCAAACGCGCTGAGTCAGCCATTGGTCTGTCGGTGGTTCAATTTGCATTATGTGCAAAAAATGATTGCGACCGGCCAGCGTTTGGTTGTTTTCGGCAAGCCGCGTTTGCGAGGCAAACGCATTTGCATGGACCACCCGGAATTCGAAGTGATCGAGAACGATGAGGAGATATCAATCCATTTTCGCCGGATCACCCCGGTGTACCCGGCAACCGAAGGACTCTCACAGCGCGCTCTGCGCGGCATTATTTATCGGGTGTTAAATGAGCTTTCGGATGAGCCCCTGGAAACTTTGATTCCAGACCAACTCGGTAATGGCGACCGACGTGACGCGATTCGTAGCATTCACTTTCCAGAAAGCTGGCAGAAGCGCGACGCTGCACGGGAAAATCTTGTTCTCTCAGAATTTTTTGCGATGCAAATGCTGGTCGCCTCGCGGCGAGCGGATTCGCATGTGCGAATGGGCGGCGCCCATTGTGGGCGAGGGGAGTTGTTGGCAAAATTTCTCGGCGCCCTTCCCTTCGAATTCACCGAGGCACAAAAGAACGTCCTCGGGGACATTCGGCGCGATCTTGCCGCCCGGTATCCGATGAACCGTTTGCTGCAAGGCGATGTCGGCTCGGGCAAAACCGTCGTGGCGATCGCAGCGATCCTGCTCGCGATCGAGGCCGGTTTTCAGGCCGCGTTTATGGCGCCGACACAGATTTTAGCCGAGCAACATTATGCCGTTTTGCGACGCTGGCTTGAGCCGCTCGGCATCCGATTATCGCTCCGAACCGCCACGCGCCAGGAAGAGAATTTTCTGCCTTTGGTTGGGGGCGACGAAAACGCCAGACGTCATCATCGGCACGCACGCATTGCTTTACGAGACGGTGTCGTTTTCAAATCTCGGGCTCGCGGTGATTGATGAGCAGCATAAATTCGGAGTCGCGCAGCGCGCTCGCCTAACGACTCGCGAACCTGCCCCGGACGTATTGGTGATGACCGCGACACCGATCCCGCGCACGCTCACGATGACGGTCTATGGCGATCTCGATGTTTCGGTGATCGACGAGATGCCGCGTGGTCGCGGGAAAATTATCACGGCAGTACGTGATTCGGATCGAAACTTAGCGAAGTTTTAATGTTTTTGCGCACGCAATTGGAATCGGGGCGGCAGGTTTATGTGGTTTATCCATTGATTGAAGAAAGCGAAAAACTGGACGCTAAAGCTGCGGCGGCGGAGTATGAGCTTTGGCGCGAGCGGCTAAGACCGTTTCACTGCGAATTGTTACACGGTCGAGTTCCGGCGCCGGAAAAGCAGGAAATCATGGAGCGTTTTCGTCGCGGGGAAACACACGCTTTGATTAGCACGACTGTGATCGAGGTGGGTGTCGATGTAGCCAACGCAACCGTGATGTTGATCGAGAACGCGGAACGTTTTGGCCTGGCGCAGCTACATCAACTTCGTGGACGGATTGGTCGCGGTGAACATAAATCGTATTGTATCTTGCTGACTTCCGATCAGTCCAAGGAGTCAGCGGCGAAGTTGGCTGTTTTGGAAAAAACGACCAACGGATTTGAAGTTGCTGAAGCCGATTGGGACATGCGCGGCCCTGGGGATTTGTTAGGTACAGCCCAAAGCGGCTTGCCTGCGCTCAAAATCGGCAATCTCAAGAGCGATGGGCGGTTGATGCAGCGGGCGCGCGCCGCCGCGATGTCGATCTTCGTCGGCGGATCCGCGGCTGGAGTCGCCGGAGAATCAACGTTTCCGCCACTTGATTGTCGAAAAACAAGGACAGACCTTTTCCAACGTGAGTTAATGAAAAATCTGCTGAAATTTTTTGTGTTTGTGGCGCTGCTAAGCCTCGGGATTTCGGCGCTTTATGACTATCGCCTGCGGCATGGTGGACTGGGGACGCTGGGACAGAGGACACCGGAAAAATACACGCTTGCCTCGACGCCCAGTGTCGATTCCAAAGCAAGTCGCTTCCCTCGAGGCCTTGAACCGCGAACGTCGCGCATTGGTCAGCGGCGTAATCCCATCAGTTGTGGCAGTGAAGACATCGAAAAAGATCGCCATTCGCCGGGACTACGAACTCGATCCGTTTCGAATTCTTCTTTCGCAATCCGACGCCAATTTCGCAATCCGCGCGAGGAAGCGCTGGTGCAAAACTCGCTCGGCTCGGGCGTGATTGTGACAAATGAGGGCCACATCATCACGAACAATCACGTGGTTGATCAAGTGGACGAGATTGAGGTGCAATTGAGTGATGGGCGCACTGAAAAGGCGCGATTGATCGGCGCCGATTCCCAAGTGGATTTGGCCGTGCTCAAGATCGACAACCCGGCCGTCAAGCCACTCAAGTTGGCTGACTCCGACACTGTGCAGGCGGGCGATTTCGTTCTCGCCATCGGCAATCCGTTTGGATTTGAGGAGACGGTGACCGACGGAATTATCAGCTCGAAAGGTCGACCGAATCGAGCCGATGTCTTCGGCGACCTGTTGCAAACCAATGCTGCGATCAATCCAGGAAACAGCGGCGGTCCGCTGATCAATCTGCGCGGCGAAGTCGTTGGCATCAATACCGCGATCATCTCGCGCAGCGGCGGGTCGCAGGGAATTGGTTTCGCCATTCCATCAAACACTGTGCGCATGGCCCTGGAGAGCTTATTGAAACAAGGCCGAATTATTCGCGGCTATCTCGGGATTCAAATGCGCGCCCCTCAACCGAGACAACCAGGATTCCGCAAGATGAAGGCGTCGTCGTGGATGAAATCGTGCCCGGCTCGCCGGCCGAAGAAGCGCATCTGCAAAAGGGCGACGTGATCCACAAATTCGATGGTCACGATGTCAAAAATTTCTCCGACCTGCGCAATTTTGTTTCGCAAGCCGCAGCTCAATAAGAAAGTGGAGCTGGAAATCGTCCGCGACGGCAAACCAGTGACAGTTTTGACCGAAATCAAAGAACAGCCGGTCGACTATCAGACGAGCCAGGCTGTGCCGCGGCAGATCCGCCGCGACATCGCCAGAACCGCCTGACGAAACAGCAGACGGAAGCGGCCTGACAGGGATTCATGTGGCGGAATTAACGCCCGAACTTGCACGTCAGCTCGATCTGCCGAACGGCGTCCGCGGCGTGGTTGTGACCGGTGTGGATCCAGATGCCGGTGCGGCCGATTTGCAAAAAGGCGACGTTATCGAGGAAGTCAATCAGCAGCCCGTCACCTCGGTTGCCGATTACAAAAAAATCGTCGCGTCGCTCGATCCGAATCAAGCCGCAAGTACTTTCGGTTTGCCGGCATCGGGCGCGCTCCTTCCTAGTTTTGCGCCCGCGGTAAGAGCGCAAATGCGATACCTGCTCGAAGCGCGGGTCGGTAGGCGCGGGCGAAACCGTGTGAATAAACCGCGTGACGGACGAAGTCCAACGCCTCGAACACTTCGAATCACGTTATGAAGACGATTATTTCTTGTTGGCGATACAGCGCGTTCTTCTTGCCGATCGCGCCGCAGGCAAGAAGCGCAGGAGGTCTCCGTTGATTTCTTCTATAACAACCTGAACGGCGGCAACTGGATCGAAGTCGAGGGATTACGGCTATTGCTGGCAGCCGGACGATGCGGTCAACGATCCCACATGGCGGCCGTACGCAGACGGTTATTGGGCCTATACTGACGTCGGTTGGACCTGGATTTCTTACGAGGATTTTGGCTGGGCCACCTACCACTATGGCCGTTGGGCTCAACTGGCCGATTACGGCTGGGTTTGGGTTCCGGGCGCCGACTGAATGGGGACCGGCCTGGGTTTCCTGGCGCACCGGCGGCAATTATATCGGCTGGGCGCCGTTACCTCCGCGAAATCCGGGAACGTTTATGAAAACCGGCCGCTGACCGGTCATCTGCGATGTCGAGTTCGATATCGGTCCCGACCTATTACAATTTCTGCGACGTTCGCTACATCGGCGAGCCGGTGCTTGCGCGAGCGCATTGTTCCATATGCAGCAAAACGTCACCTACATCAATCAAACGGTGAACGTGACCAACATCACCTACAACAACAACGCCGTTTACAACTACGGGCCCGACATCAACGTGGTAAATCAACATTCCAGTCGGCCGATTCAACGACTGAAACTCGAACGGCAGACGAATGTCGATGTTTCCGACGCCGCAAAATCCGGTGGCATGACGAAAGTGCAAGGCAACACGCTGGTCGTCGCTGCTCCGATAAGATCAACAAGCCGGCACAAGGAGATCGCACCACCAACAGTGAAAACCAAGAGTGGCACAAGCGAAAATCGAAAAGGGCTGGTCTGGGGTGGACCCATGCAGCAGGCAATCCGAGGAGAAAACTCAACACCCACGCCGACAATGGCTGCCTTCACCGTTTGAGAAAGGCAAAGGCAAAGGAAAGCCCAGCGAACAAGCCCACCCGGCAGTGGCGGCTGCGCCTTTGGGTTCGCCGCCAGGCGTGGAAACATCTCCGGCAGCGCGCCAGGAATACAGTAGGCCGGGCAAGGGCAGAATCGCGGCGAGCAACTCCGCACGACCCGGCGAAAGTTACTACGCCGCAACATGGAATGCCCCGGAGGGCGTGGCGGCATCCCAGGCGGAAGTAGCCGGAGCATCGGCAAACCCGGCAAACGCGGCGAGCAACCTCGCACAACCCCGCCCGTCACTGCCCCGACTGGAGGCCCTGAAGGGGTGGCAGCGCCAGCCGGGGGCAAGCACAAACGGCTCGAGGAGTCTGGCACGCCACCGGCGCCACCGGCAGGGCAGGCAGGGCCATAAGCCCGACCCCAAGCCAAATACACAGAGCGGAAAGCGTGAATGTACCGCCTGCTGGCCCGACGACGGGTCTTAGTCCCGGCGCAGGACGAGATGAAGGGAAACACGAAGCAAAGAAGAAGGGCGAGAAAGAATCACCCGCGCCAAGTCCTCAGTGATTGGATTATGAAAGCAAAGCGGCCTCGGAATTCTCTCGGGCCGTTTTGCTTGCTAGATCGACACGCAAAGGGGCCCAGTTCTGTCCGCCCCGCAGCGTCATGGCGCTACAACAGTTCCGCAATCTGCACCGCGTTGAGCGCCGCGCCTTTGAGTAATTGATCGCCGGAAACCCAAAAGGCGAGTCCGTTTTCAAGACGCGCAATCGAGCCGAACGCGGCCGACCTGGCAATTGTCCTTGCCGGCGACAGTCAAGCGGCATCGGGTAACGATTCTTCTGCGGTTCATCGACCAGCTCAAGTCCCGGGCGCCTTTGCCAAAACTTCGCGGGCTTGCTCGACTGAAACCTGTTTTTCAAACTCCGCGCTGCACGGCGACGGAGTGAGCACGATAAACCGGCACCCGCACGCAAGTAACCGACGCGCGGAATTCGGGCAGATGCATGATCTTGCGCCCTTCGTTTTGCATTTTCATTTCCTCTTTGGTGTAGCCACTCTCGAGGAAAACATCGACATGCGGCAGCACATTGAACGCGATCGGATGTGGATAAACTTGCGGCGACGGTTGGCGATCTCTCGGCCGCTGCTTTAACCTGTTCTTTCAATTCGTGCAATCGCGCGATGCGCCGCTCCCGAAACAGCCTGATAACTCGCCGCGAAAACGCGGCGCACACCGAAGGCCCGGTGCAGCGGATAAATCGCCATCAGCGCGACCGCGGTGGTGCAGTTCGGATTCGCAATCAGGCCGCGATGCTGTCTGTACATCCTCGCCGTTAATTTCCGGAATCACCAGCGGAACGTCCGGCGTCCATTCGGAAACACCGACGAATTGTCGATGACGACCGCGCCTGCGCTTCGCGCGATCGGCACAAATTTGCGCGAGATCTTCTCCGCCGGCGCTGAAAAATGCGATGTCGATCTTGTCGAATGAATTCTCGCCGAGCTCTTGACCGCAATTTCTTCGTTTCGAAACCGAACTTTCTTTCCAGCCGACGCGCCGAGCCGAGCGCGTAATCTCGCGACTGGAAAATTCCTTCGCTCCAGAACTCGCAAAAGCTCGGCCCCGACCGCGCCGGTCGCGCCGACGATTGCAATGTGATAGTCTTTTTTCATCGGCCGGCGGATTGTAACGCCGGTCCTACTCCATGCAAAGTCGGGCACGAACCAAGATCGACATCTCCATTCGCGATCAACTTCTCACGCTGAAACTCGAGACGGCGAAACGTTCCGGTCGTATCCGATTTCCAGTTCGCGTTTCGGTTTCGGGACCGGAAGAGGGCAGTTTCAAGACACCGCTCGGAAAATTTCGCATTGCCGAAAAAATCGGCGGCGGCTGCCGAGCCGGGACGATTTTCAAAGCGCGCGTAGCGCTGGGCCCTGAGGATCCGCTGCCTCGACCGGAGGATTTTATTATGTCACGGATTCTCTGGCTGGATGGTCTCGAAGAGCATAATGCCAACACGCGCGATCGATTCATCTACATTCACGGGACCAAGCACGAGGACAAGATCGGCACGCCGGACAGCCACGGCTGCATTCGGATGCGCAATGGCGACGTGATCGAACTATTTGACCTTGTCGATGAAACCACGCCAGTGGTCATCCGCGAATAATTGATACAGGCGAAACATTCCAAAAAAGCGTTGCTTCGATGTGTTCCATGCCTAGAAGAGCGAAGCAACTGCGCGGAAAGGAGGCGATATAGATTGAATTTTTTAAAAGCGATCATGATTGTGGCCGTTTTGGCCGGTGCTTTGAGTTTGGGCGCCTGCGCTCAACACAAGGAAGCGGCGGCGACAACGACAACGGGTTCCACTCACGGATTACTCAAATAACCCCTTCTGTCCGAGTCGTCCCATAATGGGACGCCTTTGACAAAAAGGCCAGGTCGCTCTTCGCGATCTGGCCTTTTTTAATTCTAAACGGATATTCTCATAACCTGTCGCGCCCCAGCGCGGCGACACGTGATTAACGATGCCAAATAGGGTTTTTGCGCTGAATTCGAAGGCCACTTTGATTCTTGTATTCGCCGTTTGTTTGGGCCCGCTTCGGGCGAAGGATGAGGAATCGATCAAAGGCTTGCGCGACGCGCTGGTGGCGCTCGCGCCTGACTGTCGACCCGCACGAGGCCGAGCTGTTGTCGCTTACCGCTCACACCATGTCGCGGCGTCTCGCACGCGAATACGGTGTCACTTGGGACCCTGCGATTCACAATTTCCTGATTCATATTGGCGCGAAACAGCGCGGCATCTGTGCCGATTATACGCGCGATATTGGGGCGCGGCTGAAAGAGTTCCATTTTAAGACGCTCGTGCTGCACTGGGGCGCCGCCTAGGCGAAAGAAGCGGACGAGAACAATGGTTTGTCGTCACAGCAAGGAATCAGCCCTTCCTTGATGGAATCGTCCTCGATGGTTGGCGCAGGGCCGGCCGATTATTTTGGTGCCCGGTGAAAAATGACCGCGAATACGAAGTCGGACGTCACAACTTGCTTGGGCAGTTGGGAGGACATCGCGCATTCCGGAATTACAGCATGGAAAGAAGACCTGCAGGAAACTGCCTTGTTACAAGCAAATCGGCTTCCACCCAGCCCAGCCGGAGCGCGAACGATAGACGCAACCCGGGCTTTTGTTGTCGCGTCATCGCCTTTCAATTGCCCGAGTTGTCACTAAGATTGAACTGATGGAATTAAGCGGCCAGGCGATATCTCTCGCCGAAATCGTACGCGGTCGCACTTGGCGATTCGCCCGTTCGGATTTCTGCTTCGGCGCGTCAGCGCATTTTAGCTTCGCGCAAAGTGATCGACGAGATTGTTGAGCGCGACATTGTGGTCTACGGCGTAAACACGGGCTTCGGCAAACTGGCCGACGTTCGGATTCCGCACGACGAATTGCGCGAGCTGCAACTCAACCTTGTTCGCAGTCATGCCTGCGGGATTGGGCCGCCGCTTTCCGAAGCGGAAGTGCGCGCGATGATGTTGCTGCGCGCGAACGTGCTCGCTCTCGGCTTCAGCGGCATTCGTTTCGAAGTGATCGAACTGCTTTGCGAGATGCTCAACCGTCGGCGTTCATCCGGTTGTCCCGGAAAAGGGTTCGGTAGGAGCAAGTGGCGATCTCGCGCCGCTTGCGCATCTCGCCTTGACTCTGATCGGCGAAGGCGAGGCGTTCTTTGAAGGCAAACGAATGGAGAGTGCGAAAGCGCTCAAGCGCGCCGAACTTGAGCCCGCCCAGCTCGAAGCTAAGGAAGGACTCGCCTTGCTCAATGGCACGCAGGCGATGCATGCCGTTGGAGGATTGTCGATCTTTCGCGCGAAACGGATCTCGCGTGTCGCCGACGTGGCCGGCGCGATGACGCTGGAAGCGCTGCAGCGATACGCCCGCCGCATTCGATCCGCGATTGCAAGAGGCGCGACCGCATCCAGGGCAGAAGGCGGCCGCAGCGCATTTGCTTTCGCTTTTGGAGAAAAGCGAAATTCGTGAATCGCACCGCAAGAACGATCCGCGAGTTCAGGACGCCTACAGCATTCGGTGCATGCCGCAGGTGCACGGCGCGGTTCGCGACGCGCTCGCGCATTGTGAAGACGTTCTTCTCGATCGAATCCGCGTCCGCGACGGATAATCCGCTGGTTTTTGCCGAAAACGGCGACGTGATCTCAGGCGGAAATTTTCACGGCGCGCCGCTCGGCCTGGTCCTTCGATTACGCCGCCATCGCATTGACCGATTTAATGAGCATCAGCGAACGGCGCACCGATCGGCTGATCAATCCGGACAAAAACGAAGGTCTTCCGGCGTTTCTGGCAAGAAACCGGGCTTGCAATCGGGATTTATGATTGCGCATGTGGCTGCGGCATCTTTGTTGAACGAAGCGCGCGTGCTGCTCATCCTGCGAGCATCGACAACGTGACCACGTCGGGTGGAAAGGAAGATCACGTTTCGATGGGAATGACCAGCGCACTCAAACTCCGGTCGATTGTCGACCTTGCCGAGAATTTGTCAGCCATTGAGTTGCTTGCCGCTGCGGAGGCTCTGGAACATCGACATCCGATGAAGGCCGGGCGCGGCGTTGAGCGCGCCTTCAAAGCTGTCAGGAAAATCGCGAACCCTTTGACCCAGGACCGGCCGCTATCGGATGACATCGCCCGGGTCGCGGAAGCGATTCGCCGCGGCGATTTCGACAGCGGCCACGAAAAGCTATGAGCGGGAAACGAATCATTCGGGCACCGCGAGGCCACGAACGGAGTTGCAAAGGGTGGCACCAAGAAGCCGCCATGCGGATGCTGATGAACAATCTCGATCCGGACGTCGCCGAAAATCCCGATCAGCTCATTGTTTACGGTGGAACGGGTCGCGCCGCGCGAAGCTGGGACGCGTTCGATGCAATCCTTCAATCGCTGCGCGAACTGGAGAATAACGAAACGTTGCTTGTCCAATCTGGAAAACCGGTCGGGAAATTTCGCACCCACGAGGAAGCGCCGCGGGTTCTGATCGCGAATTCAAATCTGGTCGGCCAATGGAACAATTACGCGGAATTCAACCGCCTCGAACGTATCGGCCTGACCATGTATGGCCAAATGACCGCCGGTTCGTGGATTTACATCGGCAGCCAGGGAATCGTGCAGGGAACGTTTGAGACGTTCGCTGCCGCGGGTCGCAAACATTTTGGCGGATCGCTTGAAGGAAAATTCGTTTTGACCGGCGGGCTTGGCGGCATGGGCGGCGCGCAACCGCTCGCTGCCACTATGAACGGCGCGGTTTTTCTCGGCGTAGATGTCGATCCGGCGCGAATCGAGAAGAGATTGAAGAGCGGTTACTGCGATAAGATCGCGTGGTCGCTGGATGAAGTCTCTTAAGCTGATTGACCGGGCGCGCAAAGATCAACAACCGATTTCGGTCGGCCTCGTCGGCAATTGCGCCGATGTTTTGCCCGAGATCGTGAAGCGGGGCGTTGTTCCGGATGTTCTGACCGATCAAACCAGCGCGCACGACGCGTTGAATGGCTACGTGCCGAACGGAATGTCGCTCGAAGACGCAATCGCTTTGCGGACAAAAAATCCTGAGGAGTACATCGACAAGTCAATGCGTTCGATGGCGGCACATGTCGACGCAATGCTTGCCTTGCAAAAAAAAGGCGCGATCACATTTGATTACGGAAACAACATTCGTGCGCAAGCGAAGAAGGCAGGTGTCGAGAACGCATTCGATATTCCCGGTTTCGTGCCGGAATACATTCGGCCGCTCTTTTGTGAAGGGCGCGGACCGTTTCGCTGGGTGGCATTGAGCGGGGAACCGGAAGACATCGCGCGCACAGATCGCCTCGCTCTCGAATTGTTCCCGAAAAACCAGACGCTTGGGCGCTGGATGAAGCTCGCAAAAGAGCGAATTCAATTTCAGGGTTTGCCCGCGCGGATCTGCTGGCTCGGCTACGGCGAGCGCGCCGAGTTTGGTGTGGCCATGAACGAGCTGGTAAAGCGCGGCGAAATCAAAGCGCCAATCGTGATTGGGCGCGATCATCTCGACGCCGGCTCGGTCGCGTCGCCAAATCGCGAAACAGAAGGAATGCTCGACGGCAGCGACGCGATTGCCGATTGGCCATTGCTCAACGCGCTAATCAACACCGCCGCGGGCGCGTCATGGATTTCAATTCACAACGGCGGCGGTGTAGGCATTGGTTACTCGCAACATGCCGGAATGGTCGTCGTCGCAGACGGAACGGAAAACTCGAAGCGACGCTTGGAACGCGTGCTAACCAGCGATCCGGGCATAGGCGTATTGCGTCACGCCGATGCCGGTTATTCAAAAGCGATTGAGTTTGCCGCTACGCACAAGATCGGCATCCCGATGAAACCGAAAGCGCGCGATTGAGCATGCAAAAGCTGATCGAGTGCGTGCCCAATTTCTCGGAAGGCCGCGACCAAAGCATTATTCGGCAGATCACCGACGCGATCGAATCGGTGGAAGGAGTCTCTCTGCTCGATGTCGATCCCGGTGCGAGCACCAACCGGACGGTGGTGACCTTTGTTGGAAGTCCCGAAGCTGCGGTGGAAGCCGCGCTTCGTGGAATCCAAAAGGCAGCGGAACTCATCGACATGCGCAAACACAAAGGCGCGCATCCGCGAATGGGCGCTACAGATGTTTGTCCGTTTATTCCGGTGAGCAACGTGACTTGGGAGCAAGCGATTGAGTGCGCGAAGCAACTGGGAAAACGCGTGGGCGAGGAATTGAAAATTCCTGTTTATCTCTACGAAAAGGCGGCGAGGAATCCATCGCGTGCGAACCTTGCGGTCATTCGTGCCGGTGAATATGAAGGGTTCGTTGAGAAAATAAAAGATCCCGCTTGGAAACCGGACTTCGGACCGGCTGTTTTCAATGAGAAGTCCGGGGCGACGGCGATTGGCGCGCGAGAATTCTTGGTCGCCTACAACGTCAACCTGAACACGAAAGCCGTGCGAAGGGCGACGTCAGTCGCTTTTGATGTGAGGGAAAATGGTCGGATCAAAACCGAAGACGGGACGCCCTCGGGCAAACCTATTCTCGATGCGAATGGCGAGGCAGTCCGCATTCCCGGGCTGCTGAAGCATGTCAAAGCAATCGGCTGGTACGTTAAGGAATATGGAATCGCGCAGGTCTCGATGAATCTGACGAACATCGAGGAAACGCCCTTGCATGCTGCGTTCGATGCTTGCGTTGAATCCGCGAGCAAACGTGGCATGCGCGTGACCGGTTCGGAGATAGTAGGCATGGTCCCGAAGAAATGTCTCGTTGATGCCGGCCGCTATTTCCTTCGAAAACAAAAATGGTCCGAGGGCGCTTCGGAGGAGGAGCTGATCGATATTGCGATCCGATCAATGGGCCTGAGCGAACTGAAATCTTTCGATCCGAAAGAAAAGGTGATTGAATTCAATTCGAAGAAATCGCTTCTGAAAATGAACTTGCGCGAGTTTTGCAATGAAACATTGAGCGATTCTCCCGCGCCAGGCGGCGGTTCGGTGGCGGCTTTAATGGGCGCATTGGGCGTTTCATTGGGCGGAATGGTAGCCAATCTCTCCGCTGGAAAACGTGGTTGGGAGGACAAGCTCAAATATTTCAGCGATTGGGCGGTTCAGGCGCAGCAGCTAAAAGATGAACTGCTGTTTCTGGTTGATGAAGACACGGCTGCGTTCAACAAAGTGATGGATGCATTTGCCTTGCCCAAGGAATCAGCAGAGGAAAAAGCGGCGCGCTTAGAAGCAATCCAGATGGCGAGCAAACACGCTGCGGAGGTACCGCTCCGAGTAATGGAAACCGCGTTCAAGGCCTATCAGATACTTTCGGAGATGGCTGACAAAGGGAACTCCGCTTCGGTCTCGGATGTCGGTGTTGGCCTTCTCGCTATTCACGCCTGCATCGGTGGCGCGGCATTGAACGTTCGAATCAACCTCGCGGCGACGAAGGATGAAAAATTTAAGTCCGATCTTCAGAAAAAAGTTCGTAAGCTCCAGGCAGATTCAGAGTCCGAGTTCAAGAAGGTCGACCAGATCGTCGAAAGCAAAATCGCTTAAGGTCAGAAAGCTGTTCCAAATGAGCGACATCCTAGCCATGATTCCGGTGCTGCGACGTCTTGTATATCTTCGTCGGCTTTTTGATTGGCTAAAAGAATCTCTTGAGGCCTCACGCAACCCGACGGCTAGCGGATACCCCGAAATTCCCGCTCTTCTTCTTGAATCTCTTGAACGCATGGGAGACCAAATCACAAGTGTCTCGCTTCTTAAGTACTGCGAGGAGCTGCGTACCTCTAAATACACATATTAGGTCCGCTAAGGAGGAGGGAGCTCACACGGCTAGGATCGATTTTTGGTTCGACCGTCTGCCTCGCGCGGAAGAGCAATATCGGATTGTCAGAAAAGACTGTGTAAATACGCTGTTCGCTTGGCTCATTGTTCCCATCTTGATCGTGTTACTGGTAGGTGTGCGAGCTTGCTGTCAGTAAATGCAGCGAATGCCCGATTGGGTTACTGATATTCATATGCAAGCCAATCGATTCATGCTCCCGTTCATCTTGACGCTTAGCATCGCTGCCGTTCAACTGCCCGCGCAACAGACCGAAATCGATCAAAAATCGGTTGGGGAAGTTAAGGCCAAGGCTGAAGCAGGTGACGCAGATTCTGAATATCATCTTGGTCTTCGCTACTACAATGGCGAGGGCGTGGCGAAAGACTTCGCTGAAGCAGTGAAATGGTTTCACAAAGCCGCCGAGCAGGGCCTTGCAGCAGCCCAAGGCGATCTCGGCCGTGCCTACTTTCGTGGCGACGGCGTAGCCAAGGACTTCTCCGAAGCTGTGAAGTGGTCACGCAAAGCGGCTGATCAAGGCAACAGTAGAGGGCAAACGTCTTTGGGCGCCTGCTACCTTAATGGCGCTGGCGTTGCGAAAGATGAAGTGGAAGCGGTGAAGTGGTTTCGCAAGGCCGCAGAGCAGAATTACGGCGCGGCTCAATACGATCTGGGCTGGTGCTACCTCAATGGGAAGGGCGTTCCCAAAGACTTCGCCGAAGCGGTGAAGTGGTTTCGCAAAGCGGCCGAGCAGGGACTTGCACAAGCCCAACGCGACCTGGGCGACCGCTACCTCCATGGCCAAGGCGTAGCGAAGGATGAAGCGGAAGCGGTGAAGTGGTATCGCAAGGCGGCAGAGCAGGGGCTTGCAGCAGCCCAAACTAGTCTCGGTTCGTGCTACGCCAACGGGAAGGGCGTTGCGAAAGATGAAGTGGAAGCGGTGAAGTGGTTTCGCAAGGCCGCAGAGCAGAATCTCGCCGCGGCTCAATGCGATCTGGGCGTCTGCTACTTCAATGGCCAAGGCGTTGCGAAAGATGAAGTGGAAGCGGTGAAGTGGTATCGCAAAGCCGCGGAGCAGAATTACGCCAACGCTCAATACAACCTGGGTGTTTGCTACGCCTTCGGCCAACGTGTTACGAAAGATGAAGTGGAAGCTTACAAGTGGTTCTTGCTTGCGGCGGGGCAGGGCAGTGCGGATGCCAAGAAAAATGTGGTTGTTTCAGAGCGCCGGTTGACGCGGGAGCAGATTGCGGAGGGACAGAAGCTCGCACGCAATTTCAAGCCGCGCGAGGTGCCGTCGCCCGGAAGCGATAGTTCAAGCACCGGTATTGCGCAGTCACGTCCGGAATCTTCAGGCACCGGATTCTTCCTCACAGAGGACGGGTATCTTATCACAAATGAACATGTGGTCGGAGACGGGGCGCAGGTGCGTTTGGTCACTGCGGCTGGTCTCGTCTCCGCCAAAGTGGTGAAGGTGGATGTGGCCAACGATCTTGCGTTGCTGAAGGCCGAGGGCAAGTTCGCGGCGTTGCCAGTGGCGACGAGTCGCACGGTGAAGTTGGGCGGCACGGTGGCGACTGTCGGTTTCCCCAACATTGGTTTGCAAGGGTTCGCGCCCAAGTTTGCGCGGGGAGAAATCGGCTCACTGTCCGGCCCGCAGGACGATGCGCGCTATTTCCAGATCAGCGTGCCGGTGCAGCCGGGCAACTCTGGCGGCGCGTTGGTGGATGAGCATGGCAACGTGGTCGGCGTGGTGTCGGGCAAACTCAGTGCGAAAGCAACGCTCTTAACGAGTGGTCAGTTGCCCGAGAACGTGAACTACGCCGCGAAGAGCAGCTTCTTGCTGGGGTTTCTGGAATCCGTGCCGGAAATAGCCTCTAAACTCAAAGAGCCGAACACGAATGACGTGAAATTTGCAGACGTGGTGGAACAAGCCAAAGACGCTGCCGTAATGGTGCTGGTCTATTGAACTAATGCGGCGCAAAGGTTCGGTCGGCAATGGGGTACCATTCCAGACTAATTCGCGTATTCCACAAAAACTGATCTTCGTGCTGATGCTTTTTGCCCCCCGCGACATAACGACGTTTAAACAGGTCAGCCACCAAGATTGAAAACGCTCGCTCTTCTCCACGCTTCGCAGCTTGTTGCGCTTGCGGGCCCCAAGCGTCCACGCGCCGCCGCGGAAATGTCCGATCTCGCGATCATTCGTGACGGCGGAATGCTGATTCGCCATGGCAAGATCGACATCGTCGGGCCGAGCGATGAGATCGAGAAAAATGCACGCGGCGCAGAGATTGTCGATGTTGAAGGAAGAGTTGTGCTGCCGGGATTTGTCGATGCGCACACACATTTGGTTTTTGCGGGGAATCGGCTCAATGACTTTGAGCGGCGCGCGCGCGGCGAAACCTATGAGCAAATCGCCAAGGCTGGCGGCGGGATTTGGTCAACCGTCGAAAAGACGCGCGCGGCGAGCGAGGCGGATCTCTTCGTACAGGCGAAGAAACGCGCGAATTCGTTTTTGAAGTGCGGCACTACGACTGTGGAGGCGAAGTCGGGTTACGGACTCACAGTTAACGACGAACTGAAGATTCTGCGCGTGATGCGGCAGCTCACCCAGGAGGCGCCGCTTGAGATCGTTCCGACGTTCCTCGGAGCGCACGCCATTCCGCGCAACACGCCTCCGAATGAATATGTCGACCTCGTGATTAATGAAATGTTGCCACGCGTCGCTTCAGAAAAGCTCGCGGAGTTTTGCGACGTTTTTTGCGAGCGCGGTTATTTTGACATCGAACAATCGCGCCAAATTTTGACGGCTGCGAAAAAGCTTGGTCTGAAATTGCGAATTCATGTCGATCAACTTTCCAATTTTGGTGGGGCCAAGCTCGCCGCGGAATTGAACGCGACAACGGCGGATCACCTGGAAAAGACGGACGAGCAGGGGATAGCGGCGTTGAAACCGGCTGGTGTCCAGCCGGTCCTTTTGCCAGGGTCGGTTTACGCGCTTGGATCGACATCATATCCGAAAGTTCGGGAGATGATCGGCGCAGGTCTCGCGGTCGTGATCGCGACCGATTTCAATCCTGGTTCGTCGCCAACGCCGAGTATGCCGATGATTTTGTCGCTGGCATGCACGCAAATGAAAATGTCGCCGGCAGAAGCGATTACCGCATCGACGATCAACGCTGCTTACAGTTTAGGCCGCGGCGACAAGATTGGTTCGCTCGAATCGGGAAAGCTCGCCAACTTTTCGATTCTCGATTGCGAGGATCATCGCGAGCTGGCGTATTGGTTCGGACTTCCGCAAGTGCATGAGGTTTATGTCGGCGGCGAGATCGTGTATCGGGCCCGCAGAGGGTTGTAGCTGCCGCCGTCTCTGGCGGCAGTATTTGGGCTCTGCCGATGAGGACATCGGCAGCTACAACACAAAATTAATGCGACGCTCATAGAGCGCCGCTACAGTAGGAGCCTTTCATGAAGGTCGAAGTTGAAAAACAACCGGAGTCTGTCTCGACGATCCGGATCGAATTGCCGCCCGAGGAGGTTTCGAAAGAGTGGGATGTGATCGCGAAGAGTTTTGCGCGTTTTGCAAAGATTCCCGGTTACCGGCCCGGCAAAGCGCCGCGTTCGGTAATCGAAAAGAGGTTTCGGAAGGAAATTCAGGACGAGGTGACGAAGAAGTTGGTTTCGAAAAGTTATCACGACGCAATCGAGCAGAAACAATTGCGCGTGGCTTCGCTGACGAATCTCGAAGACGTCCAGTTTGGCGAGGATAAATCGATGCGTTTTCAAGCCACCGTCGTGACAGAGCCGGAGTTTGAGTTGCCGGATTACAAAAACATTCCTGTTGAATTGCCGGACGCGAAAATTTCGGAAGCGGAAATTGGGGCAGCGCTCGAGCGCGTGCGCGATCAATCGGCGGACTTTGTCGATGTTCCGGAGCGCGGGCTGCAAATGGATGATTTCGCCGTAATAGATTTTGAAGGCTCGATTGAGGGCAAGCCGATCAGTGACGTCGCGCCGCAGGCGAGCAAGAATTTGCATGGCGGGAAAAAGTTCTGGCTGCGCCTCGCTCCTGATAATTTTCTGCCAAAATTCTCCGAGCAACTTGTGGGACAAAAACCAGGCGACGCGCACCAGGTGGTTGTCGATTTCGCAGCGGACTTTCCCGTCAAAGAATTGGCCGGGAAACAAGCGAGCTATTCGGTAACAGTGCACGAGATTAAGCAAAAAATATTGCCGGCGCTGGATGACGCGTTTGCGGACAAGCTCATAAAGGGAAAGACGCTGGCCGATCTTCGCCACATGGTCGAACACGATCTCGAGCACGAAAAAGAGCATGAGATCGAACGTGCGAAAGAGGCGCAAATCGTGGCGTATTTGCACGAGCGCGCCAAATTCGATTCGCCGCCCAGTTTGTTGAGAAATGAGACGCGGCGAACGCTCGGCGAACTTGTACAGCGAAATCGGGCGCGCGGCATTCCCGACGAAATGCTCAAGGACAAGGAAAAAGAGCTGATCGAAAGCGCGGGGAGCCTGGCGGCGCATCGGTTGAAGACGAACTTCATCCTCCATCGCATCGCCGAGCGGGAGAAGATCGAAGTCACCCGGGAGGAAGTGGACCTTCGCATCCGGAAAGAAGCGCAGCGCTATAATATTTCGACCGAAAAGATGCGCAAGGAACTGGAAGATCACGACGGCTTAAACAGTTTTGCGGAACAGATTCTGCTCGGTAAGACTCTTGATTTCCTGAAAGCGAATGTTAGCGTCCAACCGATCTCGAAAGAGGCCAGTGTGGAAAAGAAATCATGAGCAAATCCAGCGAAAATCTCTCCCAATCGGTGCTGATCCCGATGGTGGTCGAGCAAACCGGCCGCGGTGAGCGCAGCTACGACATCTATTCGCGCCTGCTTAAGGACCGCATCGTGTTCATCGGGACGCCTTTGGACGATCACATCGCCAACCTGGTCATCGCCCAGTTGCTTTTCTTGCAAATGGAGGATTCCAAGAAAGACATCAATATTTACATCAACTCGCCGGGCGGTTCGGTCTCGGCTGGGCTGGCCGTTTACGATACGATGCAGTTTCTTACCTGCGACGTGACAACTTACTGCCTCGGCATGGCCGCGAGCATGGCGGCGGTTTTGCTTTGCTCTGGCACGAAGGGCAAGCGGTTCGCGCTCCCGAATTCGGACATTATGATCCACCAGGTCTCAGGCGGCGCGCAGGGCGCGGCCAGCGACGTCGAACGCCAGGTCGATTACATGTTCAAATTGAAGAAGCGTCTCATAAAGATCATCTCCCAGCACACCGGCAAACCGGAAGAACAGGTGCGGCTCGATTCCGACCGCGATTATTACATGTCGGCCGCGGAAGCCAAAGCCTACGGCCTGGTCGATGAAGTGATCAAATCTCGCAAGGAATTGAAATCGGCTGGATGGGGCGACAGGGGCGACTCCTCGCTTGGGTGAGCGGGTGGCGGAGGTCGCCCACGCGCGGAAGGGCGAGGAATAAAAACTGCTTTTTAAGGGGCAAAATATGGCCCGAGCATCCAACCTCACCATGTGCTCGTTTTGTGGCAAGAGCCACGCCGAGGTCCGTAAGCTGATCGCCGGCCCTGGGGTCTACATTTGCGACAGCTGCATCAACGTCTGCAAAAGCATCCTCGACAAGGAGCTTAACGAGGACGCGCGCCGCCAGTCTTCAACTATTCGCGTGCCGAAACCGGCCGACATCCGGCGATCGCTCGACCAATATGTGATCGGCCAGGAGGTCGCCAAAAAGACGCTCTCGGTTGCGGTGCACAATCATTTCAAACGCGTTCTCCAGAGTGCTGCGCCAGCCGAGTCATCGGCCGCGTTCCAACCCGATCCGTTTGCGGACGTGGAAATTGAAAAGAGCAATATTTTGCTGATCGGCCCAACCGGCTCGGGCAAGACGTTGCTCGCCAAAACTCTGGCGAAGATTCTCGACGTTCCATTTTGCATCGCTGATGCGACTACGCTGACCGAAGCGGGCTATGTCGGCGAGGACGTGGAAAATATCATTCTGCGCTTGTTGCAGAATGCTGACTACGATGTGAAGCGCGCGGAGATCGGCATCGTTTACATTGATGAGATCGACAAGATCGGTCGCAAGACCGATAACGTCTCGATCACCCGTGACGTTTCCGGCGAAGGCGTGCAGCAGGCGCTGCTAAAAATTCTCGAAGGCAGTACCTGCAATGTGCCGCCTCAAGGCGGCCGGAAACATCCGCACCAGGAATACATCCAGGTCAACACCGAGAAAATTCTCTTCATTTGTGGCGGTGCATTCATCGGCCTCGATAAGATCATCCAAAAGCGCATTGGCCAGAAGGTGATGGGTTTCGGCAGTCCGACTCTCGAAGTGGAGGAAGCATTGCGGAAAGAAGCCATCCGCCACGTTGAGCCGGAAGACTTGCTCGCTTTCGGCATGATTCCGGAGTTCATCGGGCGACTGCCAGTGGTGAGCTCGCTCGACGCGCTGACCGAAGACGAAATGGTGGCGATTTTGACCGAGACCAAGAACGCGATGATCAAGCAGTACACCAAACTCTTTTCGATGGAAGGTGTGCGGCTGACAGTTACGAAGGACGCACTTCGCGCGTTGGCGGCGCAATCGGTCACCAAGGGAACTGGCGCACGCGCGTTACGATCGATGCTCGAGCGCATCATGCTCGATATCATGTACGACGTGCCGAGCCGCGAAGACATCGCCGAGGTCACCATCAATCGCGCGGTCGTCGAAGGCAAAAAGCTGCCTCTCATTCGGAAGAAGCAGGATAAAGACGCGGCTTAGCCCCGAAAGCTTTCGGGGGCAGGTTAAAAAGTTAAAGGCGTTACAAGGTTAAAAGGGTTACACGTTTTCTTGTAACGTTGTAACTCTTTTTAACGAATCATATTGCCGACATGCGCATCGCTCTCATCAACACTGGAACCGAGCTTCTGCTCGGAGACGTGCAGGATGCTCACCTTGGTTTCATCGCGCGCGAAATTTTTCCACTCGGTTTGCGAATTGCGGAACAGCGGGCCGTCCCGGATGGCGAGGCAATTCGAGAAGCGCTCGCGGAACTATTTTTGCGTGCCGAGGTCATTTTTGTAACGGGCGGCCTCGGCCCGACAAGCGACGATATCACGCGTGACCTCGTTGCGGATCTACTCGGCTTGGAGTTACGGCGAGACGAGAAATTACTGACTTGGCTCGAGGAAAGACTGAAGGCGCGCGGCATTAAATCGACGGTCAGCATCGTGCGTCAGGCTGAGGTTCCGGTAGGCGCGCAAATTCTGGCAAACGAAAACGGAAGCGCGTCCGGGTTGTATCTGAGGGCCGATCTCAATCCACCAACTCGTTCGCCACATCTGTTCTTACTACCCGGTCCGCCGCGCGAACTTCAACCAATGTTTCGCGCTTCCGTGATGCCAATTTTGCGCTCGGTAGTGAAAGTTCCAGCTTCCATTGATCGGCGGCTCTACAAAATTGCGTGGCTTGGTGAATCAGTGATCGAAGAAGCGATCGGTGCGAAAGTCCTGGCGATTCCGGGAATCGAGCTCGGTTATTGTGCGCGGCCGGGAGAAGTCGACGTCCGAATCGTGGGCGAGCCAGGCGAAATCGAGCGTGCCGATAAGATTATTCGGAGCGAGCTCGGATTATCGATCTTTTCGGTGACCGATGAGACGCTGGAGGAAGTGCTGGTCAAGCTGCTCACGGGGCGAAAAGAAACGCTCGGGATCGCCGAATCTTGCACCGGCGGATTGCTTGCCAATCGAATTACGAATGTGCCCGGCGCATCTGCAGTTTTCATCGCCGGCTACGTCGTTTACGCTAATGCGGCGAAGGTTGACACGCTTGGCGTCGATCCAAGTTTAATCGAAAAGCACGGGGCAGTGAGCGAATTGGTCGCGCGGGCAATGGCCGAAGGCGCACGCACCCGCGCAAGGTCGACATACGCGCTTGCAACGACTGGAATTGCCGGCCCAACCGGGGATTCACCGGGAAAGCCGGTCGGCACAGTTTACATCGCATTGGCTGCGCCTGCCGAGACCGCGGTCAAGAAATTATTTTTCCCAAGTGACCGCGAAACATTTAAACAATTGGCCGCGCAGGCGGCATTTGAGCTGTTACGCAGAAAGTTGATCCAATGATTGGACGGCGTCCGCGCTGTCTGCGCCCTAATATTTGGGACACGACGGCGCGTGTCCCTCCAGCTCAGTAATCGCCGACATCGACCGGCGTCCCGACTTTGACGTGATCGTAGAATATTTTCGCGCCTTCAACCGACTCTCGAATGCAGCCGTGCGAAGCCGGATATCCAGGCAGAATCCCGATATGCATTCCGACGCCGTCTTCGGTCAGACGCAGAAACCATTTCATAGCGGCGCCGGCAAAGTGGGTGCCGCTGGGCGCGGAATCGATTCGGGCGCTGACACCGGCGCGAACGACTCGACCGGAGCCATCGACGAAATCGCCGTAAATGCTGGAATGATGGTTTGGATCTTTTTCCAAGACATGCAAATGACCTTGAGGCGATTCGTGGCCGCGTTTTCCAGAAGAGATCGGTCCGTCAACCACGATTTGTTCGCCTATCATCAGGTAGGCCCGCTGTTTTGGAATCGAGACGACGATGCGCGTGTTCTCCGACGTTGCTTGCCTGAGTAAAGATTGATTAATTTTCACCGGAGCCTGTTTTTGGATGAGCTCTGTCGGCTTCTTCATCTTCGGCCCAAACAATTGGGCATAGGCGAAACCGCCCAGCATCAGAACAAACGCGACCGCAAACACAGCAATTCTCGGGACAATCGGCTTCATGAATTTTCAGCGTAACTGTTCACTCGATTAATCCAACCGGGCAACCAGCGCGATTCCTTCCGTTCCGGCGGTGAATTTCGCACGCGGCGAGTCAGGACCGCAGCCGCCGAGCGTGCGAATTCGCGCGCCGCGCTCGGCCCGTTGCCGGAGCCGTGCATTCCTTCCAGGACTTGGAGCAAGCCCCAACCCTGGTCGTGGTAACGTTCGGTTCGCAGGACGCCTTCGCCTTTGAAATTAACATAATCGACGAGCGCGTAACAGCCGTGTCCCGTGCTCGCAACGCCCGCAAATTGCTGTTCGACATTTGCCCGATCTTGGGGCGCCGCCTCATCCAGCATTTTCCCGAGCGCGCTTTGCAACCGGGCGACCATGAACTGAGCCTGAAGATCGACAGTGTGCGCGAGAAACTGCCGCAACTGGCCCATTTGCGGCGAATTTTGCGCCCCGGAAAACTCAGCCCGCGAATTCCACGGGCAGGCGCGCGCCTTCTCAAGCCATCCGGGCGCGCCTGCGCGATGATTCGCCGCGAAACTCAGAAATTTCGGAAAGCTTTCCTCGAATGGACCGCGCATTCCTTCGGGATACCAAATAAAATGACCGATCCCAAGCGATGCAAAATTTTCACCTTCATTCCAGGAGGTGAGTCCGGAGATGGAACCGTGGCATTCGTTCTGCCAGATTTTTCTCCCAATCCGGAGCGCTTCGGCGTTCGATAAATTAATTGAAGGATGCGTCTGCGCTGAGGCATTCAGGTATGCGAGATAGGCAAGCAGGCCCGCGGCAAAGGACTGGCCAGACTTCCGCCGGGTTGACGCGCGCTGTTTCTCCATTAGCGTGCAACTTTCTGCGCTGTTTCAGGTTAAAGCGCAATCACATTCGCAATCCAATTGTTATGAGACGACTTCTTATTTTTGCCACGACCCTGTCGCTTGCCTTCACTGTTTCTGGACAAGAGAAGCCGCCCCAGCTCAAGGACACGAAAGACAAGGCGAGCTATAGCATCGGGCTCGACGTTGGTTTTACGTTAAAACGCCAGAATTTCGATCTAAACACTGATGCGTTCAGCGCCGGATTCAAAGATGCAATGACCGGCCGAAAGCCGCTTTTGACCGAGCAGGAAGTCAAGGACACAATGACAGTGTTTGAGAAGGAAGTGCAACAGAAGCAGCAAGCAATGACCCAAAAAAATGCAGCAGAAGGTGAAAAATTCCTTGCCGAAAACAAAACCAAGGAAGGTGTAAAAACGACCGCGAGCGGTTTGCAATACAAGGCGCTCAAAGAAGGCACCGGTCCGCAGCCGAAAGCGACCGACACTGTCACAGTCAACTATCGCGGAACGCTCCTCGACGGGACCGAATTCGATAGCTCCTATAAGCGTGGGCAACCCGCGACCTTCCCGCTTAACAACGTCATCAAAGGATGGACCGAAGGCCTTCAGCTGATGAAAGTCGGCTCGAAATACCAGCTGTTCATTCCGGCGAGTCTGGCCTATGGCGACCCCGGTCGCCCTGGAATTCCTGCGAGCTCGACGCTCATCTTCGAAGTCGAACTGATGGATGTTAAACCGGTGTCAGATATCCCGGCTTCCCCGTCGCCCTCGAGATAAAATCGACAATTATCGCGCCGAGGTTGCCGTTTCCCACTCGACCCGAGGCGCGTCCCCCCAAAGATCTTCCAGGCTGTAAAACGCCCGTTTGTCGCGGTGGAAGATGTGCACGACCACCTGGAGGTAATCGAGAACGATCCATTGGCTCGCGGGAAATCCATCGATGGCGACGGCCCGAATAGCGTCGTCTTCCCTGAGTCGCGTCTCAATCTCGTTCGCGATCGCCTTGAGCTGCGGCTCCGAAGTTGCGGAACAGATTACGAAGAAATCGGTGAAGCTCGAAATGCCGCCAAGATCCAGAACGACGATTTCTTCCGCCTTCTTGTTCGAGGCAAGCTCGGCGCAGGTCGTGGCTAAATTTTTCGCCGTTATTTCGCTCGCTCCCGGTAAAGATTCTGTCGGCGAATCAATTTCTTCCACCGCCGGCGGTACGAGATAACGGATTGATCGCCCCGAGGCAACTCTGTTTCTAATCTCGGTGGCGGAAATGTCGATCCGGCAACGCACTACTTCGGAAGAATGTCTGGGTTGCTGAACCCCCGCGATCAAGCACCATGAAATGGACAAGTTTCTCCAGATCGCTAAAACGGTGCCACTTCGAGAGCGACGAAACGTTGTCCGCACCAAGGAGATAATAAATCTCCGCTTCGCTTTCGTGCTTTAGAATTTGCCTCAACTGTCTCAATTGCGTAAGAAGGGGGTGGACGGCGCAGTTCGCATTCATCGATTGTAAATCCGCGCTCGCCCTCGATTGCCGCTCGCAACATCGACAATCGCACTTCTGCGCTGGCCGCGCGGCGCTTCTCTGAAAGGCGAGATTGCTGCCGGAACAAAAATCACCTTTTCCAATCCCGAGCTATTCACTGCTTGACGAGCGAGAATCAAATGACGCATGATGAATCGGATCAAACGTTCCGCCGTAAATGCCGATTTTTCTCATTCGAGCCGTTTTTTATTTCGCACCGGCGATATCGACATCTAAGTTGCGAACCTATGAACGCCGATCCGCTTGGTCAACTGATCCTTACCGGAGTTCCTGGCAAAGAGCTCGATCGCCGAAAGCGCGGAACTGTTTCGGCGCGTGCAGCCCGGCGGTTTCATTCTGTTCGGGCGCAACATCGAAAGCGCCGCGCAATTGCGTAAACTGATCGACGACTTGCGTGATCTGAGCAAGATCGAACCGATCATCACCATCGATCAGGAAGGCGGCCGCGTGTCGCGATTGCGCTTGATTGGAAACGAACCGCCGAACGCGCAGCAATTGCGCGACAAGGACGATCTCGATCTTATCCGGCACCATGGCGACATCACCGGGCGTCTGCTGCGCGTTTTTGGTTTCAATCTCGATCTTTGCCCCGTGCTTGACATTTCTTTCGATGATAATGCCGACAATTCATTGCGCGGCCGTTGTTATGGCAAGACAGTCGAGCAGGTGGTGCGCAATGCCGGTGCGTTCAACGACGCGATGCGCAAACAGGGAATCGCGAGCTGCGGCAAACATTTTCCCGGGTATTCCGCCGCGAAATGCGACGCGCATTACGAATTGCCCCGGATCGATCGCACCCGCGAAGAATTGGATCGGAACGAATTGGCGGTGTTTCGTGCATTTATTGGTAGGGACGTTTCTCCGAAACGTACGACGAATTCAACGGATCTGTGGGTCGTGGACAGCATGATGATTTGCCACGGTTGGTATCCGTCGCTCGAGTCACAGAAAACCCCGGCTAGTTTGTCGCGTCGTGTGATTACAGATCTGCTTCGGGACAAATTTGGTTTTGATGGTCTGATCATGACAGATGATCTCGACATGGGTGCCATTTTGAATGGGTACGGATTAGAACAAACGATTCGTCTGGCCATCGCTGCCGGGAACGATCTGGCGATGATTTGTCACCGAATTCCCGAGATCGAAAATGTGCATCGAATTCTTGGCACGCTACCGCGCGATCAAATCGACCGTGCTTTAGCCGGCGTCGCAAGCTTCAAGAAAAAACTCGCACCGCCTCATGAATTTTCCGAAGAGGCCTTTCGCACGATCGATAATGAGATTTGGAATCTGCGGGTCACCACTCTCGGCGAGGAGCGTGCGAAGCAACGCAGCACGGAAGACGGCGAACGTTCGCCGGTTGAAGTTTACTAGGTGCGGGACCGCTGCGGCCCCGGTGCGAGGTTGAACGGACACCGTCTTGACCCGCCCGGCGATTCCACACTATCCTCCGCTTTCGTTGGCCGGCCAGGAGCTGGCCGCGCACCATCACAATATAAACAGCGATATCGAGAGTCCCATCGTGAGCGCCAGTCAACCAAACCCTTCAAATGCGCGCGCCGAACTTACTGTTCGTGGCGTGATTATCGGCATCGTTATCACTCTTGTGTTCACTGCGGCCAATGTGTATTTCGGGCTCAAGGCCGGTCTCACCTTTTCCACATCGATTCCCGCGGCGGTGATTTCGATGGCGATCCTGCGAGCGTTTCGGGATGCAACAGTTCAGGAAAACAACATCGTGCAGACGGTCGCGTCGGCAGCGGGTACGCTGTCGTCGATTATTTTCGTGCTGCCGGGTTTGATCATGATCGGCTGGTGGACGGGTTTTCCCTTTTGGATCTCATTCGCGATCTGCGCGTTGGGCGGGATTCTGGGCGTGATGTACTCGATCCCGCTGCGCCGCGCGTTGGTAACCAATTCCGATCTGCCGTATCCCGAAGGCGTCGCCTGCGCCGAGGTGCTGAAAGTCGGCAGCAGCGGTGATTCGGAGCACGCCTCCGATATCGAACATGGCCGCGCAGGTCTGCTCGCGGTATTGTGGGGATCAATCGTGGCAGCGGTGTTTGCGGTGATCGTCGCCACGCAAGTATTCGCCTCCGACGTGGCGCAGACCTTCCGAATCGGCCGCAAGGGAGCCGTTAGCGGCTATGATTTCTCGTTGTCGTTCGCGCTGTTGGCGATCGGACATTTGGTTGGTCTCTCAGTTGGTATTGCGATGCTCATCGGCACACTGATTGGCTGGGGCTGGGGCGTTCCGCACTATTCCGGTCTCGCGCAGGATGTGACGACTGCCGCCGGCGCACTCGCGCAAAGTACCTGGAGTCACAAAGTCCGTTTCCTCGGCGCTGGCGCGATCGGCGTCTCGGCCATCTGGACGCTGCTAAAACTGGTAAAGCCAGTTGCGAGCGGCCTCGCTGGGGCGATGGCGGCCTCGCGTGCGCGCAAAGCCGGAAAAGCCGACACGTTGCCGATCACCGAGCGCGACATTCCAATTGGCATTGTCGCTATTGTCACATTGGTCTGCATGCTGCCGATCGGTTGGCTGCTCGGCTATTTTGCCAACAGCAGCGGCCTCGGCGCGCATCTACCAACACTCGTCATCGGAGGCGTCGCCTACGTTGTGTTGATGAGCTTCTTCGTCTCAGCAGTCACCGGTTACATGGCCGGTCTGATCGGTTCCTCCAACAGCCCGCTCTCTGGCATCGGAATTCTGGTGGTGATTGGCGCCGCTTTGCTGCTAGTGGTCGGCATAAAACCGTACGTGCCGCAGGACGCGAGTAAGGCACTGATGGCATTCGCGCTCTTCACTACCGCAGTGATCTTCAACGTTGCCGCAATCGCGAACAATAACCTGCAGGACCTCAAGACCGGCCAATTGGTCGATGCAACGCCGTGGAAGCAGCAAGTGGCGCTCGTTATCGGCGTAGTCGCGGGCGCGCTCGTGATTCCGCCGGTCCTCGATCTCGTGAATCATGCCTACGGCTTCGTGGGCGCGCCCGGCGCCGAGCTGCGCCCCCATCCACTGCCAGCGCCTCAGGCCGGCCTGATCTCGTCACTGGCGCAAGGCGTGATCGCCGGTGACATCGACTGGAGCCTTATCCGGATCGGCGGATTTATCGGCGTCTGCATCATTTTGTTGGACGAGATTCTCGCGCGGACGACTCGACACATGCGCGTTCCCCCGCTAGCCGTTGGTCTTGGGATCTATCTGCCCACGCAGAGCACTCTGATGATCGTCGTCGGCGCGGTCGCTGGCTGGTTCTTCGACCAGCGAGCTAACCGCAGTGCCAAGCCGGAGGCAACAAAGCAGCTGGGCGTGCTGCTCGCGTCGGGCTTGATCGTTGGAGAGAGCACGATCGGTGTCGTGATCTCCGCGATTGTCGTGTTTTCCGGCGTATCTGCGCCGCTGGCGCTTGTCGGGTCAGGCTTTGAAACAGCGGCGATCATCATCGGAGGCGGCGCATTCGCCGTTACCGCAACAGTACTTTACCGGTGGATCCTGCGTATGGCGACGGCAAGATCGACATGAAACGAAGCTGGAATTGGCCGTTGTGGACGGGATTTGTTCTCGTCCTGGCCGGCTTGTTGACTTACCCGTTCTTTGCGCGATTTCCAGTCACGCGAGATTTTCTATGGGCAAATCTCGCATTGTTTGCCGGGGGCGGAATTTTGCTCCTTCTCGGGCTGGTTCGCGCGTTTGGCAAACCGACGCTTTATCGTGGCAAAATCTTCGGCCCGATTTTGGCGGTGCTAAGCCTGCTAGTCTTCGCTTTCTTCGCCTATGGCGTCTTCTATATCGTTCGACAAATGCCCGTTTCGACCGGTGCGCCGCGGGTTGGGGAAAAAGCGCCCGAGTTCACGCTGCCGGATCAAAATGGCAGACCAATCGCGCTGGCTGATCTTCTTTCCAATGGAGAAACGCGCGGCACACTGCTGATTTTCTATCGCGGTCATTGGTGACTGCTTTGCAACTCCGAGTTGCGGAGTTTCCAGAAAAAGCTGCCGGATTTTGAGGCGCGCGGGATCCGGCTGGTGGCGATCAGTGTGGATACGCAAGCGACCACTCAACAGCATTGTCAGAAGATGGGTTTTACTTTTTCGTTTCTTGCCGATCCGAAGGCTGAGGTCATTCGCAGGTATGATCTTATGCACAAAGGCGGCGGACCGCGGCACACGGATATTGCCCGTCCCGCCGAATTCCTGATTGATTCGTCAGGCACGGTTCGCTGGGTAAATCTAACAGAAAACGCCGCGGTGCGCGCGCGGCCCGAGCAAGTGCTGGACGCCTTTGATGAGATGCGCGGTAAGGCCGGACAGTAGGAAAAACACGCGACACCCGTCGCCACTGCCGGATGATTGACGGCGCTGGGCGGAGCCAATAACTTCGAGGCCCGTGCATCCGGAGCTCGAACAATTGCTTGTCCTTCAAGATCGCGACCAGAAGATCAGGCAGATCCAGAACGAGATAAAAACTCTGCCGTTACAACGGCAAAACCTGGAATCACAACTGGCAGCGAGCGCGTCTGCCGTGGACGCGTTGAAACAAAACGTGCGGCAAGTGGAAATAGACCGCAAGCGGCTCGAGCTCGACGTCGGCACGCGCAACGAAAGTATTTCGCGACTCAAAACGCAACAATATCAAACGCGCAAGAACGATGAGTTTCAGGCGATGGGTCATGAAATTGAGCGCTACGAAAATGAAATCCGGAAAATAGAGGACGAAGAGCTCGAGCTGATGGTGCAAGCGGACAAAGTGAAAGCCGACCTTGCCGCGGAGGAAAAAAAGCGGCCGCCACAAAGGATTCGATCTCGCGTCAACTTGTTGATCTTGAAGACAAATCAAGAACGCTCGAGACCCGGATGCAGGATTTGACGAAGGAGCGCACTGAGCTTGCGAGCAAGATCGAGGAGGATTTGTTGAGCCGCTTCGAGCGACTGTTCAAGAGCAAAGGCGACGCCGCAGTCGTAGCGCTCGAACACGAGGTGTGCACCGGTTGCCACATGAAAGTCACAACGGCAACTTCAATGCATGTGAAGGCCGGCAAAGAAATTGTTAGTTGCGAGCAATGCGGCCGAATTCTTTACGACGCCGGAGAATAGGGACCGGCCAACAAGGCGCCCGAGGCGGCGCGCTTGGCGAGCGTATCCTACCATTCACACGTTGACCTTGAGGCGAAACTGATCAGCGAAAGCGCGCCACATAGTAAGTTTCTGGCGGAACGCGATCGATCGCCCAGGGTAGCGGACCTCGGGTGCTGCTATAAAATGCCGCCCCGGTTCCACGACCGTGCGTGGAGGCGAGCGGCAAGGTTGGAAACGTTACTGTCTCGGGCGGGAAGATTCTCTCCATCGGCAGTGGTATGATCGAGCTGTTGTTGGATGGAAAGACTATGACGTCGCCAGAAGTAATTTCCGAATTGGCGGCGTTTAGGGGTGTGGCGCCCCATTTCTGCATGTAAAACTGAAATCCCCAGTGGCTTTCGAACCAGATGGTGCTGAGTTCTGATTCAAAACGTCTTTGAAATTCGCGCGAGGCATCCTGCCCGGTCTTGGCCTGCCAATAATCGGCTGCGGTGAGGGCCAGCGACACGGCCGCGGCAAAAACTACGCGCGCGTGACACAGGAAAGAATGTTTCAGCGGCGAAGTGTCTCTCTCCCATAAGCGCGTCAATAAGATCGCGGCAGCTGGGGCCATTGGGAGAATCGTGCGTCCAGTGATCGACCAATTACAGAAGGTGGCGAAGCTGAACGTCCCGAACACCCAGAGGAACAATAGGAAAGAATAGGCGTCACGGTGACTAACCAAATCTGAAATTCCCAATACGAGAATGCCGGCGCCAATCGTCGCGAATATTCCCCCTTCGATCTGGACAAGCGTGCTGTTTGGGCCAAGCGCATAGGCGGGGTGGAGCGGCACGAAAAAGTAAAAGGACGCGCCGAAGGCGATGATGCTGATGATAACGATCAGCCAAAATCTCCACTGCCGCCGCGGCAAATAAAAAAGCGCGCTGATAAGACAGCCTCCCGTGAAAGCGAGTCCGGTCAGAAATTGCGCGAACAACGGTGGCCGGAACTTTACCATTGTCCGCGAGAGATCCACGGCGCCCGCGAATAGTCCGGTGCCGTAGTGCGCTTTCGTCGACAGTTCGAACGCGACCAGCGCAGCAACAGGAATGAGGAGCCAAACAACGTTGCCCGCGAGGCTGCGATCGCGCGCAATGGTGTAGGCCGCGAGCAACGGCACAACGCTGATACCGAAGTATTTTGTGAGCGCAGCCGCCGTTGCGAGAACGGCAGACAGTGCGAGTAGCGACCATCTTCGGCGTTTGAGCCCCGCGATCCAGCATTCGATCGACCAAAGCCAGAGTGCGAGCAACATGACATCGCACATGATATTAGTCGCGGAGATGAGAAATACTGGTGTGAACACCGTGAGCAGCGCCACCATCAGCGGTTCGCGGCAAAATCGGCGCGCGATCGCGAATGTCGCCAAGATTGATAGGATCGGCCAAATGAGAAACGCCAGATGCATAGCCAGCTCGCTCCAGCCTGCCAACGAACCGATTGCGGCGATGTAATAGGAACAGAGTGGCGGATTTTGCATGACTTTCCACATCGGCTCGGGAGAAGCCGACCAATGCACCGAGAAACCATAGGGATCGAGTGGGTGCTTGGTGATCTGTTGCGCCATCCAAAGAAAAAGTGGATCGTCGATATGAAAAGCTTTGTCTAAGAACGGCATGAGCACAGCGGCGGTGATGCCCAGAAGGAGGAGTTGCGCTTTCCACGAGCTTTGCACGGGCACGTGTTATCTCTCGGAAATTAAGTTTCCCACAAATAATGCCGCTAGCTGTCGGTCAACTTTTTGTCGCTCGACGATTGATGAAGCCAAAAAGCGCTCCGATCAGTGCGATTGTTAAAGATGCAATCCAAAGGCCAATGCGGAATCGCTGGGGAGCAAACACAAAATGCAGCTCGTGCTCGCCCGGCTCGAGAAATACGCCGCGGAAATGAAAATTCGTGCGGAAAATCGGCTGCGTAATACCGTCGACGAACGCAATCCAACCGGGATACCACGCGTCGTTCAGCACAAGCAGCGCTTTCCTTTCCGCCATTACGTGCACGGTCACCTCGTTGACTGTGTCTTGGACGGAATAAACCTGGCCCGCGCCGCTACCGTTCGCCGCCATCGGCTCAGGAACGGAAGCTTCAACAGAACTCGCCCCGGAAGCGGCCGATTCGACTACAGCGGTATGAGCGGCGTTGAAATTGGGCGCGAGCATTTTTTTCAAAATCTCAGAAACTGCTTGCTGCGTGTCATCGACGCGGGCCGCGCGCACCCAGTCGGCAACGAGAAACGCGCGAGGGCGCGCGGTTGGGCGCTCGACAAGTTGCAAATCTCGCGGTCCGCCTCGGCGGTAAATTTGATCGAACGGCGCGCCAACCAATGCATAACGAACGGTGAGGAGATCAGCTAGCTTTTCCGACTGTGCTGAAGGTAGCGACCACAGCAGGTAATAGAGCGCGAAGTAACGCTCGAGCTTCTGGCCGCCCTGCCAAGTCTGATCGATCCCAAATCGTAGCCACGAATCCCCGACGCCTGCACTGATTGCCCATTTTATGAGGCTATCGTCCCCGCTGGCGTACAGCCACTGTTGCACCGGGCCGTAAACGGAATGCACGCGCCAATTGGTGAGTTTAATTGCAACGCTCAGCACGTTTTCCGGTTTTGTTCTGTAAACGCTTTGGTCAACCATTGGGTGCAGACCCCGGGTGATGAAAAAGAGATTTGTAAACACGAGCGCCGGCGCCAACCAAAGAGTCCATCGCTCGCGCCGTATAATGAGCGCGAGGATTACGCCAACGCTAGTGGCCAAAAAAATAAGGGCGAGCGCGTAGTCATTGAGTTCGCTGCGATAAGCGTGCTCTGAAGTAGGGAACAGTCCGTTGGTTAGGAACCGGAAAAGCCACGGGCTACTAACTACAGAAACATAGCCGCAACCAAAAACCGCGATTGTTAGGGAGCCGGAGATTAAAACGATCTTTAGCAGGCGCTGAGCAGCGGCTTGCGACTTGCAGGTCTCGTGAATTTCTTGCCACCCAAGACCGGCAAGTAGCGAGACGGCAAACAAGACGAGCACGAGGAATTTTGATGGAAAGCGGAAGCGATCGAATCCGGGCACGGTGCTGTAGAGAAATTGATACAGCGGCGTGTTTTCCCCAAGCGCCATTAAGATTCCTAAGGTTAGCGCTCCCAATAAAAATGCGCACAAAAATTTGCGCTCGCTCGGAAGATCTTCGCGACGAAAAGCGAGCATCGAAAAACCCGCGAGAATGAGCGGCAAAATCCCAACGTAACAGGTGCCGAGCCAGAACTCGAACACGGTGCCGGCCCAAAATTGATCTGGATGACCAGGGCGGCCGTTGATGAATGGTAGGACAAACTGAAACAAATTATGCAGTTGCATCGAGGCGATATGGACACCGGGGTTGATCTTTGCAGCTCGCTCCGAGAGCGGCACGAATTCCAGGCTCAGTAGCAACTGCGGCGCTGCCAGCAGAATGGCTAACACGCCTGCCGCGGCCAAGCTCAAGAGCGTCGTCGCCAATGCGCGAAAGGCGCGATGAAACATGCAGACAGCGACCACATAAGTCACTGCCAATATTCCGGTGTAAACAACAAACTCGGGGAATCCCGACAAGTATTGGACCGTGAGGAGAAGCGCGAGTATCAGAGTCAGGTTCGCCACGCGCGCCTTTTGGCGCCAAACATCTTCTGCGCGCAATGTTCGCGCAATCTGGCTTAGCGTCAGCACAATTAGCGGCGCCCAAACCGCGGCCCCGAGATTGTTGGCAAATTCCAGATTTGCGATGAGCCACGAGCTGAACATGCAGCTCAAAGCTGTGACCAGTGCTGGTGCAACATTCATTCGCCAGTGACGCGCGAGCGCGAACATGCCGGCGCCCGCAACCCAAAGGTGCGTCCCGCAGTAGATGCGTAACGCAGTTGGGACGGAGAAAAGATAGAATGCGGCGTGAAGTGGATAAAACGTTGCCGTCTGAGGATCGGCCGCGAATGGTTTTCCACAGCCGGAGTGCGAGCTCCACAGCGGAATATGTCCACTCCAAAAAATCTGTTTGGCAAAAGAATGTTGCGGCAAAAAATCAAAAAACATGTCTCGCATGAACGGCAATTTCTCGCCAAAAAACATTGGCCAGAGAAAAACCAGCACGAGCAGAAACAAGAGGCCATAAGGCCACGCGGCCGATAAATTCGGCAAAAACGCCCGGACGGTACAACACTGACTCCAAGCACGAGTCGCGTGTTGATTAATGACTTTCACGTAATTGTTCAGGCTGCGAAGTTCATCACACGTTGAAGCGGAATGTGATCACCTCCCCGTCGCGCACTTCGTACTCCTTGCCTTCGATGCGCAATTTGCCCACTTCCCGCGCTTTCGCGAAGGAGCCAAGTGCGATCAAATCGTCGTAGGCAATCGTTTCCGCCGCGATGAAGCCCCGCTCGAAATCGGAATGGATCGCGCCAGCAGCGGCGGGCGCTTTTTCGCCGGCGTGAATGGTCCAGGCGCGCGTTTCTTTCTCGCCTGTGGTAAAAAATGTGCGCAAGCCTAGCAAATGATAAACCGCACGGATGAGCGCGTGGACGCCACTGTCTTCCACGCCGAGGCCGCGTACGTATTCGAGCGCTTCCTGCTCGCTAAGATCGACAAGTTCGCTTTCGATTTGTGCGCTGATTACGACCGCCTCGGTGGCGAAATGATGCCGGGCGTAATCACGAACAAGATCGATATGTTTTGTCGCAGCATTTGACGATCGCCTTTTGAGATCGCCGCGAGATCGGTTTCCCCGACGTTGCACGCAAAAATTGTTGGCTTCGACGTAAGCAGGAAAAACCCGCGCGCAATTGCCTTTTCCTCTGGCGTTAGATGTGCGGTGGTCGCCGGCTTTCCCGCATCGAGATGGGGCAATAACTTGTCGACGATTGCGTTTTCCGCTTTAGCGGCCTTGTCGCCCGCTCGTACTTCCTTCTGTAGCCGATCGCGGCGTTTTTGAAGCGACGCCAGATCGGCCAGCACCAGCTCGGTGTTGATCACCTCAATGTCGCGGATCGGATCGATTGCGCCGCTGACGTGATGGACGTCGCTGCCTTCAAAACAGCGCACAACCTGCACGATCGCGTCGGCCTCCCGAATGTGATGGAGAAATTGATTTCCGAGCCCTTCGCCCGCGCTCGCGCCTTTGACCAGCCCCGCGATATCGACGAATTCGATCGCGGTTGGAATTACCTTTTGCGAATGCGAAATTTCCGCGAGCTTTTCAAGCCGCGGGTCGGGCATAGTCACAACCCCAACGTTCGGATCGATCGTGCAAAATGGGTAATTTTCTGCGGGCGCTTTGTGAGTGCGCGTGACCGCATTGAAAAGCGTGGACTTACCGACATTTGGGAGACCGACAATTCCGGCGCTCAACATAGGCGCGGACGCTAATCCCGGAGATTGTGCGCCGCAATGTGTGAAAAAACTTCGGAATTTGCGCGGGTGGTAGCGATTTGCCGGTAATTAGTGAATAGTTTGCGACCATCGGGCTGTAGTTCAGCTTGGTAGAACGCTTGAATGGGGTTCAAGAGGTCGTGGGTTCAAATCCCGCCAGCCCGAGAAGTTCCCCGCACCATGTTTCACGTTTACGTGCTTCGTAGCGCGACGACAGGCCGTCGTTACGTCGGATCCTGCGAAGACGTCGATGAGCGGTTGCGAAGGCATAACTTGGGTCATTCGAAGGCGACTCGCCATGGTATTCCGTGGATCTTGGTTTACTGCGAAAGCTTTTCATCTCGTGCAGAAGCCACCAGACGGGAGCGCTATTTCAAAACCGGACACGGTCGGGAGGAACTCGATTGCTTGAACGAGTAGAACGGTCGCCGCGGCGACAGGTCGCGGGTTCAAATCCCGCCAGCCCGAGATGTTATTGGTCCCTTTGCCGTTGAATTGGGTTGAATCGGCCCCCGGGGTTTTGCACAATCCAACACCCCCATGAACGCGAAACCGCCGCGACTGGCGACACTGGCTTTAGCCGCAGCGGCTGCACTTCTACTTTTGCCGAGGGCGAACGAAGCGCGTGGCAAAAATAGCAAAGTCCGATTAAGTGCGAGCGCGTTCGAGTATGCCAAACAACTCATCGCCGAAGGTCACGTCGTGAACGACACAAAAGGTGGATGGGGAATAGATCAGCCGTCGGCCAAGGATGAAAACGAGTTTATCCGCGTGCAGGGATTTGCCGAGTACGCCAAATGGCATCTCGGAATAAACGAGCGCTACGGCGAAAGCGCCAAAGCACGATACAAATTTCCCTACGGCGATTTCAAGAACGTCCACCGCAGCGGCCTACTTGCGGTAAGAAATAGAGCTCGCCAGTTTGGGTATTCAGACATCGACCTGGCAGCGAGCGAATTGTTAAACGAAATCAGCGCGAAGAAATCTTCCGAAGAGATTAAGTTGATGACGCCGCATCCCACGCACTGAGGAACGCGCCGATTAACTCCGGCAGCTCGCCGCTGTAACCGCCTTCGAGAATCGCGGCAACGGGGATGTCGATCGTGCGCAGCCATTCACCAACCGTGGTAAAATCTTCGTGTTTGAGCGTCATTTGTACAAGCGGATCGCCCGCGTAAGCATCGAATCCGGCGGAAACGACCAACAAATTTGGTTTGAAGGCAACAAGCTTTTCGAGCGCGCGCTTTGCAACAGCCAGATGTTTTTTTCGCGGCGTGTCCGGCGCGAGGGGATAATTGCCTATGTTCGCGAAAGACTCTACCCCAGTTCCGGGGTATGCCGGGAATTGATGGATGGACGCGAACAAGATGCGCGAATTATTTGCAACAATGTCTTCCGTCCCGTTTCCATGATGCGCATCGAAGTCCCAGATTGCGACGCGCTCAGAACCTTTTTCGAGAGCATCGAGCGCAGCGATCGCGATGTTGTTAAAGTAACAAAATCCCATCGCCCGATCGCGAGTGGCGTGGTGTCCGGGCGGTCGCATCAAGCTGAAAGCGCGCTCGCCGCCCAGAGCTGCCCGGGCGGCCTCGATCGCGGCTCCGGCAGATTGCTTTGCGTATTTGTCTATGTTCGGAAAGCCAGGCGTGTCGAGGTCGAAATCTCCGATCACTTTTTCGACTCGCTGGATGAGTTCTCTAGTGTGCGCCCGGAGTATTTCTTCATTCGTAGCGGCGCGGGGCACCCGCCACTGCCAATTTGGATGTTGATCCTTCAATAAGGGGACGGTGCGCGCGATCCGCTCCGGCCGCTCCGGATGTCCCGGCGCGGAATAATCCAAACAATGAGGGTCGTGAAAAATGATCATCCCGCTTCCAAACTGCGAAGGTGACCGCGTCCCGCAACCGTAAGATCGACAATCTCGGCCGGAGACGATAAAGCGACAGTTTTACGCCATTCCGATTGAAAAAAACCAGCGAGGCTTTTCCAGGATTCGGTCTTGATGAACGAAAAACGGGTGCGAATGGTGCGCGCAACGTTTGAGCGGATCTTCGATCACATCGGGGAGAATTTTATGTCGATCTTAGCGAAAGGTCGCGCAAAGACTTTGGTTGGGGCGGCGGTTGTCGTCGGAGCGGCTGGACTTTTGTATTCGCTGACGGCTGCTCGCGATATTGTTGTCGGCGACACGCCGGAATTGATTACGGCGGCGGTCACGTTAGGCGTGGCGCATCCGCCGGGCTACCCGCTCTTCACCATGCTTGGCCACCTCTTCAGCTTGCTCCCGTTCGGTCCGATCCCGTTTCGGCTGAATCTTCTCGCTGCGACGTGCGACGCTCTCACGGTTGGTGTTGTCTACTTCAGCGCATTCCGTTTCACTCGGTCCCGTGTAGCCGCAGCCGTCGCGGCTTTGGTGCTCGCGGTAAATCCAATTTTCTGGGCATGGTCGCTGGTGAGCGAGGTGTTCCCCTTGAATAATCTACTCGCCGCTCTGCTCATTTGTTTTCTCGTAATCTGGTACCAGCAACCAGAGCGCGGCACTATTTTGGTGGCGGCCTTCTTTGTGGCCGGGTTGGCGCTCACAAACCATCAGACGATTGTCCTCTTGATGCCGGCTGTTTGTTTTGTCCTGTGGAGACAGCGTGCACTCTTGCGGAAACGACCCCAGCTTCTAGCCATTTGTATCGGCGCCTTCCTGATTGGGCTCTTACCTTATATGTACGTGCCGTTAGCCTCAGCGCAGCATCCAGTCTACAACTGGGGTAATGTCTCTTCGCTGCGCGACCTTGTCGCTCTTATCACTCGACGAGATTACGGCACCGGTCGTCTCGTCAGTGCGGCGGGTTACACTGGCGGTTCTCCAACGGCGAGAATTGTTGCTCTTATTATGTCGTTCGGGCCGGCGGCGGGAACGTTAGCGTTGTTAGGCGCGATCGCCGTCCATCGGCGTCAGCGATGGTATTTTTGGTTTACCGTAATTGCCTTCGTTTGTGTCGGCCCGCTTTTTGTTGCGATTACCAATCTCAACCTGACCGTGGCTCCATCGGCGTTGTTCGTCTTGCAGCGTTTTTTTTTGCTGTCGCAAGTTGTTCTCGCACCGTTGTTCGCGTTCGGCGTCTTCACGATCGCGAAAGTCATCGCTCGATACGTGCCCGCACCGCCGCTTTTGCCTTTGCGTCTCGCCGCGGCGGCCTGCCTTATTGCCGTCGTAACCATTGTGCTGACAACTTATCGAGGTGTCGATCAGAGCCGGAACGTTATCGCGCGTCACTTGGGCGAGGACATATTTGCTACGGCTGAGCCTGGCTCCATTCTCCTCGCCACTGGGGACGCCATCGCTTTTCCGCTCCTCTATCTGCAGAACGTGGAGGGCGTTGGGCAAGGGACGACTCTGATAGTGCTACCTTTTCTGTCGTTCGAATGGTATGTGCGCCAATTACAAGAGCGCCATCCGGAGTTGATCATTCCCTTCGATCACTATGATGGGCGAAGCAACAATCTAAAAATATTCGTGGATGCTAATAGTCGCCGAACGATCTGTATCACGGGCACGACCGGAATCGACGATCACAGCCTTGACGGCAGCTACTGGCCGTACCAACGCGGCCTTCTCATCGTCGTGGAACCGCTGGCGAAAACCTTTGCGTTGCAAGACATGCTCAATGAGAACGAGCAGTTGCTAAATCGTTACCGGCTTCCGGCCTACCAGGCAATTCGACCGAACAGCTTTGAAGCCGACATCCTCACCCTATATGCATGGCCGGCGTTCCGAATCGGCACGGACTGCGAGCACAGCGGCCTAAAACACGAAGCGCAGGTCTGGTACGAGCGCTCGCTCGGTATCAATCCGCATTTCTCACGAGCCCGGGAAGCGCTGGCCCGACTGGAGCATTGATCCTCGCCGGATAAATATCTTTTGTTATGGCGAACGCGCCGGAACGAACCTCGGCCATTAGATTTTGGCCTGATATTTTCGCGGCCATCTTGCTCTTCGCCGTCATCACGACGAGTTGGTGCAGCGCTAACTCAACGTGGAACACCGCCGCTTGGAATTTCCCTTCCGCATACCTGGGCCCCGACCGCGGTCGTTCGAAATCGGATGTGCTGTTGCATTTGGCCTTTATTCGCGCGGCTCGGGACGGTCATTTTGTGCCGTTTCGCTCGAAGATCGTGCCTGAATTGGGCGCTCCCTATGAGGGAAATTGGAACGATTGGCCAATCATAGAAGAGTTTCCAATCTATGCGATGGGATTAATGGCGCGTTCGTTAGGGATTTTCGTCGCGCTGAACCTTGCACTGCTTGGCTGCCATTTGCTTGCCGGCCTGACGTTTTATTTTGTCAGTCGGTACCGTGGCGTCGGCATCGTTTGGTCGTTTACGGCAGCGCTCGCTTTCGGCCTCTCTTCCTACATCTTTTCCGAATCGCCCGATCACGTCTTGGTCGCTTTGTGCTGGCACATTCCGCTGTTCCTTCTTGTTTGGGACTGGGTTTCATCTGAATCGGGAATAGAAGCAGGCTCGGCACGTTTTTGGTTTGGGATTGTTGTGGCGCTGCTGGCCGGTCTCCAGATGCCATATTATGCCGGAATATTTTGCCAGCTTGTCTTGCTCGGCGCGGCCGCAATGTTCGTCCGCACGCGGAACTGGCCGCGTTTGATTTCGCCGATCTGCTTTCTTGCGGCGACTGCGGTCGCTTTCGCCTTGATGAACGTCGACACCTGGGGCTATCGCGTAAAATTTGGGCCAAATCCGGGAGCACTCGTTCGTGAATACCAATGGCTCGAAATTTATGGACTGAAATTGATCGATCTTATCGTGCCGCCGCTAAACCATCGCTGGGAGGCGTTTCGGAGCTTTGCGCAATGGCGGACGCAGACCCAAATTCTGCATGACGAAGGATCGTATTTCGGAATAATGGGAGTCGCCGCGCTATTGCTTTTGGCCGGTGTCGCCACCCGAGCACTATGCAAACACGGTTCATTGCGGGTGCCAAAAGAAGCCTGGCAGGCTCTCTGGATTTTTGTGTTTTTTACCAACGGTGGTTTGAATGCGGTAGGCGGTCTGCTCGGATTTAGGTTTTTTCGGGCCGGTTGCCGTTTCAGTATCGTCATTCTCGCGATCTCGCTCCTTTTCGCGGCGGAATATTTGGCGCGGCGAATCAGCCGGCGAGCATTGTCGAGTATGGCAGCGGGCTTGTGCTGTCTCGTCATTTTTCTCGATCAAGTTCCGGCGCCTGCCTCACCTGAAGACAAAGCAATCATCGCGCGCCAGGTTTCTTCCGATCAAAAATTCGTCGCGGACATGGAATCCATTCTTCCAAACGAAGCGATGGTTTTCCAACTGCCGGTCATGGATTTTCCGGAAGCGCCTCTTCGCGATGTGAGCGCGTACGACCATTTACGCCCCTATTTGTACAGTCACCGGTTGCGGTTTTCATTTGGTTCAATGAAAGGCCGCCCGCGCGAACAATGGCAGCACGACCTGGCGATACTATCACTGCCGGACGCGATAGCTGAGTTAAAGAAGCGCGGCTTCAGTGCACTCTACGTAAATCGTAACGCTTATCCGAATAAGGCGCGGGACATGGAAGAAAACTTGCGAGCGCTCGGATACAACAAAATCGTCGAAAGCGCTGCGGGCGACCTGTTCTGCGCTTCTCTTGATTCAACAAGCTTCTGAGGCGACCTCGAACTTTCCTGTGTGAACACACCTCATCGCAAAGTGTCGAAGCGATAATTTCCGGCCGGCCCAAGGTCTATTTCTTGTACGTAGCCGCCCGGTCAACTCCCGAGAGCGCCTTGCCGCGGAGACGACTCTGTCTTGCAACAACAAAAGGCGAATGCGAATGGTGCGCGCAGTGTTCGAGAGAGTGATTCGGTTGCGACGATGTTAAACGGTCAGAAAATAGTTGTGGTGATGCCGGCGTACAATGCCGCGCGCACGTTACAAAAAACTTATGACGAGGTGATGGAGCAGGGGATTGTCGATCTCGTCATTGTGGTGGACGACGCCAGTCATGATGAGACGGCGGCGATCGCGCGCACGCTGGAATCCGTACAGGTGGAAGTGCATCCGGAAAATCGCGGTTACGGCGGGAACCAGAAGACCTGTTACCGGCTCGCGCTCGCGGCGGGTGCAGACATCGTGATTATGATCCACCCGGATTATCAATACACGCCGCTACTTCTGCCGGCGATGGCCTCGTTGGTCGCGAGCGGGCTCTATCCGTGCGTGCTCGCGTCGCGCATTCTGGGCGGTGGCGCGCTTGAAGGCGGGATGCCGTGGTGGAAATACATTTCGAATCGATTCCTCACTTTGGCGGAGAATTTCCTGATCGGCGCAAAACTTTCCGATACCACACAGGCTATCGCGCTTTTGCCCGCGGCCTGCTCGAGAAGTTGCCGATCGAAAAAAACTCTGACGATTTCGTGTTCGATAATCAAATTCTCGCTCAGATTGTCTGGCTTGGCTGCAACGTCGGTGAGGTCACGTGCCCGGCGAAATATTTGCCGGAAGCCTCGTCGATTAATTTTCGCAGAAGCGTGCGTTATGGTCTTGGCTGTCTGGGCACGGCCCTGCGTTTTCGTCTTGCGCATTGGGGATTGATTGGCCCGCCAGTCTAGGAATACGGTTCTTCCTGCGCGAACGCAGCGTGCGGAAGGCGACAACCCGGTCCGCGCAGATTATCAAATTATGAGCATCGGCATCCGGATATGTCGCCCTTAGCGGGGGCTAACGCCAAGACTTGGGTAGGAGCGGCGGTTGTCGTCGGCGCGGCCGGGCTTTTGTATTTTCTCACTGCCGCTCGTGACATCGTCGTCGGCGATGCACCGGAACTGATTACCGCAGCGGCGGTGTTGGGCGTGCCGCACCCTCCCGGCTATCCGCTCTTCACGGTGGTCGGCCACATTTTCAGTTTGCTCCCGCGGGGATCGATTCCGTTTCGGGTGAATCTTCTCTCCGTCCTCTGCGACTCGCTGACTGTGGGTATCGTTTATTTTACTGTGGTCCGTCTTGTCCGCTCTCGGATCGCCGCCGCAGTCGCGGCGCTCACCTTAACGGTGAATTCCACTTTTTGGTCATCGTCGCTCGTGGCTGAAGTGTTCCCGTTGAATAATTTCCTCGCTGCTCTGCTGATTCTGCTTTTGGTTACATGGCATCAGCAACCAGACCGCGGCGGCATTTTGGTCTCGTCATTCTTCGTAGCCGGTCTTGCGCTCACAAATCAGCAGACGGTCGTCCTCCTGGCTCCGGCATTTTGTTTCGTACTGTGGCAGCACCGTTCGATATTGCGCGGACAGCCTCGGCTGCTCGCCATCGGCGTCGCAGCTTTCGTCATCGGACTGTTGCCCTACGCCTACATTCCGTGGGCGTCGGCGCGTCATCCTGCTTACAATTGGGGGAACGTTTCCTCGCTGCACGATTTTATCTCGCTCATTACTCGGAGCAGCTTCGGCAGTCGTCAGCTGGTTGGCAAAGCAGAGTACCTGGGCGGTTCGCCAGTCGCCCGAATCGTCGCGCTTTGCCGATCATTCGGACCCGTTGCCGGAACCCTGGTCCTGTTGGGAGCTGTTCAGGCCTATCGACGCGTGCGCTGGTATTTTTGGTTCAGCCTCATCGCATTCGTCTGTACCGGTCCGCTCTTTGTCTGGATAAGCAATCTTAACCTGAAGACTACGCCGTTCGCCTTGTTCGTCTTGCAGCGCTTTTTCCTTCTGCCCCAGGTTGTCGCCGCGCCTTTGATCGCGTTCGGACTCTTGATGCTTGCGGAACTCATCGGTCACTATGTGGCCACGGTCCCAATTTCACCCTTGCGACTGATTGCCGGAGCTTGCCTCGTTGCGATCTCGGTCACGGTGTTAAGAAACTACCAGCGTGTTGACCAGAGCCGGAACTTCATCGCGCGCCGCTTCGCCGAAGATATATTCACGAGCGCGGAGCCTGGCAGTATTCTTCTCGCGACTGGGGATGCCATCGTTTTTCCAGTGACCTACCTTCAAACGGTCGAGGGGCTTGGCCGTGAGGTAACGCTCATATCGCTACCGATGTTCTCGCAACCCTGGTACGTGCATCAATTACGCGAGCGTTACCCGGACCTCGTCATCCCTTTTGAGTACTACGACGCTCGGAGCAACAATCTCGAGCTGTTAGTCGATGCAAATCCGAGTCGCACGGCCTGCTTTGTCGTCGTCATTGGTAATGACGACCACAGTCTCGACAATAGCTATTGGCCTTACCAACGTGGTCTGCTTACCCTCATCGAGCAGAGATCAAAGAGTCTCTCGATGGAAGATCTGCTAAATGAGAACGAGCAATTAATGCAGCGCTACCGGCCTCCCAGTCCAGGGACAGTGAGAAGAGAAACATTCGAGCGTGACGTTCTGCTGGCTTATGCGTGGCCGGCATTTCAGATCGCCAGCATTTGTGAACGGGCGGGCGCTAAGAACGAAGCGCGCAAGTGGTACCAGCGCGCCCTGCAAGTTGATCCAGAATTCTCGCAGGCGCGCGAAGGACTGGTGCGACTTGGGACACTGAGTTTGCCTTGAAAGTATTCGGAACCAATCGAGGAGACCGGGACACGCGTATACTGCTTGCGGTTTGCCTTGGCTTAACTGCGATGACGTGGCTGGTCTTTGGCCAGACGCTTCGGCACGGGTTCATCAACTTCGATGACGACAAGTATGTTTATCAAAACGCCGAGGTCAGCCGCGGCCTGACTCTGCACGGTATTGCGTGGGTGTGGACGCACGCTCACGCGAGTCTCTGGCATCCGCTGACAAGCATCAGCCACATGCTCGATTGCCAAATCTACGGTCTCAGTCCCGGCGGCCATCATTTCACAAACGTCGCATTGCACAATCTGGGAGTTATCCTGCTCTTTCTTGTGCTGCGGCAAATGACCGGCGCGCTTTGGCGGAGCGCGTTTGTCGCGGCGGTGTTCGCGATTCATCCGATGCGCGTGGAATCGGTGGCATGGATCGCGGAACGGAAGGACGTCCTCAGCGGCGTGTTCTTCATACTAACCCTCGGCGCTTACGTTTGCTATACGCGCGCGCCGAGGGTGTCTCGCTATGTCACGATGTCGGTCTTGTTCGCCTGCGGCCTCATGTCGAAAGCGACTCTTGTGACTGCACCTCTTGTGCTGTTGCTGCTCGATTACTGGCCATTGAACAGAGGTCAGAGGTCAGAGGTCGGAGGTCAGACAACCAACGCACGACGCTGGCTCAAACTGATTGTCGAAAAAATCCCGCTGCTGGCGCTCTCTGCCGGTTCGGGCGTGGCGACGATTTTCGCACAGACGGTGACGATCAGTTCGCTGGCACAGTTGCCACTGTTACCACGCGTCAAGAACGCGATTGTCAGCACGGTCATTTATATCAGACAACTGTTTTGGCCCGTTGACTTGGGTGTGTTTTATCCGCACCCGCACGACCAGCTAAACGGCTGGGTAGTTTTCGCGTCCGCGGCGTTGATCATTGGGATCAGCGCGGTTGCGGTGTTTACCCTCCGAAAACGCCCTTACATTTTTGTCGGCTGGTGCTGGTATCTTTTGATGCTCGCGCCGGTGTTGGGTATTGTTCAGGCGGGATTACAGGGACATGCCGATCGTTTCACTTACCTGCCGCACATTGGCCTGACGATATCGCTGACGTGGGCAATCGCAGATCTAACCAAGCAATGGCGGCATCGTGAGTTGATAATCGGGGTTGCAACAGCCGTTGTAATCGCGGCTCTTGCGTTATCTGCCAGGCGGCAAGCAAGTTACTGGCAGGACAGCATTTCGATTTGGACCCACACGCTCGCGGTAACGTCCGACAATGCGACTGCTCATCAAAACCTGGCGGCCGCATTATGGGAACGTGGGAGATTGCATGACTTCGCCATTCATTCGCGAGCCGCCGCCATCGTTCATTGGGAGACTATCCTCAAGGATTACCCCTTCGACATTGCTGCGCACGATAATCTTGGGGTGGTTCTGATTCAGAATGGCGATCCGCGCGGCGCGATTGCCCAGTGGGAAATGAGTTTGCAAATTGATCCGGACGACGGGAACGCGCGGAATAACCTCGCGTGGGTGCTTGCCACTTATCCGGACGACACGATCCGTGATGGCAAGAAAGCCGTTGAGCTTGCAGAAAAGGCGGTGCGACTTCCGGGCGGTGAAGCTCCAATTGTGCTTCGCACTTTGGCGGCGGCATATGCTGAAGGGGGTGAGTTTTCGAAGGCCATCGACACGGCGCGGCGCGCGGCAGAGTTGGCTACGGCGCAGGAGAACCCGTCATTAACGGAAACACTGCGTCATGAAATTGCGCTCTACCGCGAGAACACGCCTTATCGTGAGCAGCCGCAACAGTAACTTTTAAACGGACCCGAGGACCTCCTTCTGATGCAAAAGGCCCTGCCAATTTCAAAAGGGATGTCATCTCGCCGGAGCAAGGCTGGAACCTGCATCTTTCTGATTGCGCTTGTCTGGATCGTATTTGGCCAGACGCTCGGCCACGATTTCGTCAATTATGACGATAAGACTTACGTTTACGGAAACTCGTTAGTAAGCGCCGGCCTCACGCCCCGCGGATTGATTCAGGCATTTGTCGATATACAAACGGGCAACTGGCACCCCCTCACAGTCATCTCGCACATGCTTGACTGCCAATTGTATGGGCTGAACGCTGGCGGCCATCATTTTACGAATGTCCTTCTCCATACTATTGCCGTGTTGCTGCTCTTTTTCTGGTTATGCGAAGTCACAGGAGCATTGTGGCGCAGCGCATTCGTTGCCGTGGTTTTCGCGATTCATCCGCTGCGCGTTGAATCCGTTGCCTGGATCGCGGAGCGCAAAGATGTTCTCAGTGGCGTCTTTTTCATGCTGACGCTCGCTGTGTATGTGAGGTACGTGCGTATGCCATCGATCGGTCGTTATGTCACGATGTCGATCTTGTTTGCGTGCGGGCTGATGTCCAAGCCAATGCTTGTCACCGTCCCGATTGTCCTTCTCCTCCTCGACTACTGGCCGCTCGAAAGAAGTCCCGCCTTCGCCAAGGCTACGGCGCGGCCGGCAAAAGTCAGAGGTTCACCACGGCGAATCCGTCCTTCGGCGGATCAGAGAGCAGAAGTCAGAAGTCAGCAATTTAAGACACGAGATTGGTCGATGTTGCTCGCGGAAAAGATTCCGCTATTCGCGCTTTCAATCGTGTCGTGTGTTGTCACATTTCTACTCCAGGAACACTCGACCGGCTCGATCGCGCAGTTGCCATTCACCTGGCGGATTGAAAATGCCGTTGTCAGCTATGTTACTTACATCTGGCAGATGCTCTGGCCCGCCAACCTCGCAGTCTTCTATCCGCATCCGGAAAATCAGCTCGCGATTTGGCAAGTTTGCCTCGCTGCTGCCTTTTTGATTGCAATTACGGTGCTTGTTTTCGCTCTGCGACAAACGCGCCCGTACTTGTTGGTCGGCTGGCTTTGGTACTTGTGCATGTTGGTGCCAGTGATTGGGATCTTAGAAGTTGGCCTGCAAGGCCATGCCGACCGTTACACGTATTTGCCGCAAATTGGATTGTACATCATCGTAAGTTGGGGTGTCGCGGATTGGTCTGAATCGTGGGGGCGTTGGCGCGAGATCAGAACGCACTTAGGTTTTGTCGCTGTCTTGCTTTTAGCTTGGTGCGCTTGGAAACAGACCGCCTATTGGCAAAACGGTGAGACACTTTGGACACGCACGCTCGCTGTCACGAAGGACAACGATGTTGCGCATACCAATTTCGGCATGCTTCTGACGGACCGCGGGCAGTTAGACGATGCACTCTCGCATTTTCAAGCTGCACTCGAAATTCGCTCGAGCAGCGCCCACCCGCACTACGACCTGAGCCTCGCTCTCATCCATGGCGACATAGGCAACGCACTGGCCCGCAAAGGCGAACTGGATGAGGCAATCGTTCATTTGCGCAAAGCTGTGGAGCTGCAACCTGATTACGCTGACGCTCATTACAATCTCGGCACCGCGCTCTTTCAAAAAGCGCAGTTGGACGAGGCGATTGCGCAGTGGCAGATCGCGTTGTCGATCCACCCGAACGATGCCGGGACACACACCAGTCTCGGCAATGCGCTAGTGCAAAAAGGTTTGCTGCGAGACGCGATCGCCCACTACCGAAGCGCGCTCGAATTTTCTCCAGACTCAGTTTTGCCGCTGAACAATCTGGCCTGGCTCTTGTCGGTTTGCCCGGATCCGTCCGTGCGCAATGGTGCAGAGGCCGTCCAACTGGCGCAAAAAGCCAATCAATATTCCCAAAATCCGATTTTCATCCGTACCCTCGCGGCCGCTTACGCCGAGGCCGGGCAGTTCGACGATGCCATGGAAACTGCACAACGCGCCTCGCGGCGGGCGCGTGGCGAAGGTGAACCGGGCCTGGCAAATCGGCTCGAGGAAGATGCCGATCTTTATCGCCGGCGCGCGCCGCTCCGCGATTCCAATCTAACGAATGCGCAAAAGAATTTCTGAACGTTCGCTCGTTGCTGGCGTCTGCGTTTTTTTGGTGGCGATCACGTGGTTCGTTTTTGGGCAGACGGCGAACTTTCCATTCATCAACTTCGACGACCCGGAATACGTTTACGAAGTTCCCGAAATCAACGCGGGTCTCACCCTGCACGGGATCGAGTGGGCGTTCACGCATGTGCCCTCTACGAATTGGTTCCCGCTCAAGAACATCTCGCACATGCTCGAGTTTCAGTTTTACGGCTCAAATGCCGGGGAATTTCACCTTACCAACGTAATGCTGCACGCCCTCGCTGTGCTCTTGCTCTTTCTCGTGCTCCGCGACATGACCGGCGTCAGTCGTGTTGTAGCTGGCATCGGTGATGCCGGCCGGGATCAGCGATCCCGGCTACGACGCCGGAGCGGATTGTGGCCGAGCGCCTTCGTTGCCGCCCTGTTTGCGATTCATCCGTTGCGCGTGGAATCGGTCGCCTGGATCGAGGAGCGCAAAGATGTCCTTAGTGGCGTCTTTTTCATGCTGACGCTCGCTGCGTATGCGCATTACACGCGCAAGCCGTCGGCCGGGCGTTACGTGACGATGTCGATCTTGTTCGCCTGCGGATTGCTATCCAAGCCGATGCTCGTAACCACACCGTTGGTTCTTTTGTTGCTCGATTACTGGCCATTGAACAGAGGTCAGAGGTCAGAGGTCGGAGGTCAGAGGTCAGAGATACAGAGCTGGTCGAGATTGGTCGCCGAGAAAATTCCGCTCTTGGTACTTTCGGCGGCCGTCGCAATTCTCACGTCTCTCGGGATCGCGCCGGCTCACAGCGCAGCGGATCAGGTGCAATTTCTGGGGCGGATCGCAAACGCGTTCGTCAGTTACGTTGTTTACATCTGGCAAATGATTTGGCCGGCCAGGCTCGCGGTGTTCTATCCGTATCCGCAAGCGCAGTTGCCAATCTGGCAGGTTGCCTCCGCGCTTTTACTTTTGATCGCGATCACGATCGCGGTGTTCGCCTTGCGGAGGACCCGGCCATATCTCCTGGTGGGCTGGCTGTGGTACTTGTTGATGCTCGCGCCGGTCATCGGAATTGTTCAGATTAATCTGCAAGCGCACGCGGATCGTTACACGTATCTGCCGCAAATCGGTCTCTACGTGCTCATCACGTGGGCGATTGCTGATCTATCTGCAACGTGGCGTTATCGACGCCAAATCGTGAGTGTTGCCGCGATTGTTGCGATTGCCGGGTTGGCATGTACGGCGCGGATCCAGGCGGCCTATTGGCGCGACAGCGAGACGCTTTGGAACCACACCATCGCCGTCACCAACGACAATTATTTCGCTCACGCCAGTCTCGCCGATCTTCTGATGCGGCGCGGCCGCGTGCGCGAGGCGATCGCTAATTCGGAGGAGGCGCTGCGAATTCGTCCTCGGGACGCGGATGCTCAGAATAATCTCGGGCTGGCATTATTGCAGATCGGCGACGCAGGCGCTGCCATAACGCATTTGCGGAAATCTCTGGAGATCGATCCCGGACACATGAACGCAGAGGTAAACCTCGCGTGGATTTTGGCGACAGCGCAGCACTCATCGATGCGCGATGGCGCCAGAGCGGTTGAGCTGGCTGAGGACGTCGCGCGGCGCGCTGGTCATCCGAATGCCGTCGTGCTGCGAACGCTGGCGGCGGCCTACGCTGAAACCGGACGGTTCTCGGAAGCTATCGGTGCAGCTGAACAAGCCCGTCAATTGGCCGTTGCGCAAGGCGACGTCGGTTTGGCTCAGGATTTGCAACACAATATCAACAACTACCGAATGAGCCTTCCGCTTCGGAGTTATTGATTTGTAAAAATGAGCTGGCCGCTCCCTAGTGGCGCCGCGTAAGTTTTCATCCGCCATCTCTGTTGGAAATAGCTGTCCTTTGATTGGACATTATCCTTGCCGGTGCGAAACCTTTGGACATATCCCTGGTATAATTCCATACGCAGCATCATTAGTGCGACCTGAAATCTCGTCGAGAGCGATATTGAATAGACGCTGGAAATGATTTCAAAACCTGTGCAAACCAACCGCAGATGACTCGACTGCCTTCATTTTCGCAGATCGCTGAGTCCTTGAAAAAAGGTGCGATAGCGGAAGCCGAAGAGCAGATCTTGAAGCTCCGCGAGGCAGCGCTTGAGCTTCAAGAAGAGAATCTAGCCCTACGCGAGGAGATCAAAAAGCTACGAGAGGAGCAGAATATGGGGGTAAGCCTCGAGCTTTCAGAGGGCGTTTATTGGCGACTGGAAGGCGGTGAGCGAGTGGGGCCGTTCTGCCCGCGTTGTTACGACGAAGTTCACCAGTTAGCCCAGCTTTTGGATGGAACACGCTATGTTGCTAAAACGCGTTGGATTTGTCGCGTTTGCAATCGTGTCTTCGATTAACACAGCCTCAGGTTACGCGTGAACTGATAGCGTCCAGGTGGTCGATCGGCCGGAAGCCGCCAACGCCGCGGTCAGATTTTTTTCCGTTGGGTGATCGTCGTTGCCGTTAGCAACCCGCTTGTCCCAATCAGGAACAGCAGCCATGCGCTGCCAGTGTCGGGCACCTGAGGCCCGACGGCGAACGGGGCGCCAGAGAGTGTGAAGCCTCCGCCGATTACGCTCACCGACGTGTCGTTAGGCAAAGTAAAGCCGAAATGGACGCCATAAAAATCGAGCGGAAAAGTCAGATTGGGATTGGGCGTCCCATTAGCATCCTCTAAAAGCGGAAAGAACCCGATGGTCGTGCTCCCATTACTACTGTTGGCTCGGCCAACAATTCCGAAACCTGGAATGGCGCTGCCGTCTTTCGCAATTAAGTAGTCGCTCTGAGCGGTTAGAAGACCTGGAAAAGTTCCCGCGTTGGTGAGGAGGTTTAGCCGAACGTCAAAGAACGGCGTCGTGCTGGCGAAGAGCCGGACGAACTCGTTATTAGTGAAAAAGAAATCAACGGAGAGCGACGACCCATTTATCGGCGTGCCGTTGAGATCGGAAAAGGAAATGGGGCCGAGCTGAGCGTTCGCCCCAGTGAAGTTACCGGTCGGTCCAAGATCGATTTCGATGGTGGTTGCGTGAAGCCCTCCCGCTCCAGCCAATGCCAGCATGGCGACAACTACAACAAGACCTTTCGTCCGTTTTGTTTTATGGCGTCGTCGATAGCCCGTCGAATTTCCCATGGCCCCTGTTTATCAGAGCGCTGGAGGCATGTCGAGTCTGATTTGGCCCGCCCGTTGACGTGCGCGCCGCGACTTGTGACGTTACTTCGGCGCGAGCGAGGAGGTGAGGATCTTCTTGAAGCGCGGATCGCCGCGCAGCGGATCCCAGTAAGGGTGGAGACGAAGCTGCCCATAGCTCAATCGGCCGGGGACTTGTGTGACGGCAGTCAGTTGTTTGAAGGCGAGATCCTTCTCGCCCGTCCACGCGTAAACGAGCGCCAGATTCGTCATTAAGTCAGTGCCGTCGAGCACGTCTTTCGAAACTGGCAGCAGTTCGAGAGCGTGCCGTCCCTCACGAATGGCGTCTTCTTTGCGGCCAAGGCCGGCGTCGATCATTGCGAGAACGGTGAGCCCTTGCGCATAATCGGGCTGCTCGCGAATGGTGTTTTCTACTTCGGTGCGAGCAGCGGCGAAGGCGGTGCGGGCGGCGGTAGAATCGCCTTGAGCGCGGGCAGTGGTCGCCTCGCACCAGGAACGAGGAAACCAAGTGCTGCCTACAGTGATTCCGTCAGAAGGAACAGCGGCGAGTGCACGAGAGGCGCCGGACTGGTCGCGCTCGCAAAGGGCGAGGTAAAGCCATTGATCGGCAAAGCGTCTTGCGGCCGCAGGGTCCTCGGCGATGACCGCGTCGATGGTCGCATGAAGAGGTTTTGGATCCGCCCGCGAGTCAAGGCCGACCAATCCTCGCACCACTCGTGTGTTCGCGTCAGAAGGAGCAAGCGTAAGCGCGCGGTCCAGGACAGCAGCCATTTCCGGATAACGGCGCTGGGCTTGGTAAGTTATCGACAACTGCTGGAGGAGATAGAGATTGCGCGGATCAAGCTCCAAGGCGCGCTTAATATTCATGGTGGACTCCTCCCATCGGCCGCGGCGGCGCTCGATGAAACAGGTCAATTCGAAAACAAGCGGCTCGTTAGGCAACGCGCGTCGGGCCAGAGCGAGCTCGGCGAGCGCGTGTTCGTAATCCCGGTAGGCACGATAAAGATGCTCAGCCAAGACAAGGTGCGCTTCGCCGGAGTCGGGCCGTAAGCGCAGCGCGTTCTTGACAGCCGCGTCGGCCAGCGCGAGCCGCGCGGGTGTGTGATCATTGGTACCCAGGAAATAAATGAGATCGTGAACTTCAGCCAATCGACAATACGCGAGAAAGAACGTTGGGTCGCGCGTAACCGCTTGCTCGAGAAGATGCGCTGCCTCGAGGTAGATTCTCCTTGACCCGCAGATCGAAGCTTGCGCTGGCGCGAAGAATTTTGGCGCGGACATAAAGATCGTAGGCCGCGAGGTCAGCCGTGGGTCTTTGCGCGATGGCAGCTCTCTCACTCGGGGAAAGCTTCGCCTTTAACTGATCGGCGATGGCCTGCGCGATCTCGCTTTGGATCGTGAAAACGTCATCCAGTGGACGATCGTAGTGCTCCGCCCATAGGTGCGCGTCGGTGCGCGCGTCGATCAATTGCGCGGTAACGCGTACGCGGCCACCGGCACGCTGGACGCTTCCTTCCAAGACGTGTGCGACACCGAGTTGCTGGCCAATTTCGCGCAGATTGCGTCGTATGTCGCTCTTGTATTGCATGACGGAGGTGTGGCTGATTACTTTGAGATCGGCAATTTTTGCCAGGTCAGCCAGGATCTCGTCGCCCACGCCTTCGGTGAAGTAGGCGTTTTCCTTGTCGTCGCTTAGGTTTTCAAAAGGAAGAACGGCGATGCTTTTTTCAAGAATGGTTGACGTGGCCGTTTCGAAACCTGACGAGGCGGGTTTCCACGGATGCCAGAATCGGTAACCTGCCAACGCAAACGCAGCGACCAGGAAACCGACGCCGGCCAAAATCCAAACCCGGCGACTGCTCACGACCGCACGACTGTCCTCGGGTGCTCTTTTGATTGTGCCGCCTTCGAGGTCGAAGCACCAGGCCAGCACCAGTGCGATCGGGAAACCAAACGCCACCAAGGCAACAAACATCTGTTGAACCCAGTCCGCAGCATGGAAAATCGGAAGCACCGTCCCTGCTACCTGGACAACAGCCGATCCCGCTACTGCGTAAGCGAGCGCGACGCGGTAGACGCGGCGGGTTTTCAGTTCCTCGAAGAAACTTTTCATGCAGCCCCTTGTCGGGTGGCTCGGTCGCTCATTATAATGAGTATCGCAAAATTTTCGCCCCTCGACCAGCTTGTTCGGATATCAGGCTTACGCCGCGCCTAAGCCGTGCCGCTCGAGCGCTGATCGACGCGCCTGCTCTCTACGAAGAATGGAACGGGCAGCTTCCAGGATGTAAGACAAAAGTCTGGGCCGAACGCGGCAGCATTCAAGATAATCATGATGAGCGAGAAAAGATACAGGCCCATCGTCAATCCAATTGCGATATGCATTCCCAAAACGCAGACGAGCCAAACAAGTCGTGTCCTTTTCAGCCAAATGAAAACTGGATAACCCATTTCTATGAGGCAGACGGTAATTCCCAGAAAAGGTAGAACGACCTTCCAAGAAAGAAGTAATTGAAGTGGAATAACATTGAACGGCGGGCGTGTCAGAGCGCGCCACATGCTCGCACCGGTCCACCAGCCGGCACCAAGACACTTCGTTATTCCGCTGAAAAAGTAGATGGCGCACAGATGGACTTGCAGCACCCGCCGATGAAAACCAAGGAGGCGCAAATCCTTCGTTGACGATTTCCAAAGCTTCGAATCCAAAGCGTAGCGATCGGGCAGTGGAGCGATTGCGAGATAAAAAAGTCCAATGGTCGTGAAGTTATCCATCCCATAGGCCAGGAAATCGCCGCTCTTGACGGCACCGAGATGAAGCAGCCACGCGATTAATGCGGAGCTGCGGCAGAAGAGACCCAGCAACAGACAGGAGCTCGCCGAAAGTAATAAAGTCCACACTATGGACAATATTGTTTGTTCGTTAAGACCAAGATGGCTTCCGAGCGAGACCATCCAACCCAGTCGTGGAACAAAAGGATTTTCGACCTTGAGAATAGCCTCGGTCAAGTCACGGCTAATGAAACCATTACCATCTCCAGCGAACAACTCGTTCCAGTCACCGCGCAAAGACAAACAGTAAAGTGCGACGTGAAAACTAAGGCCGAACCGCAGAAGAGCAAGCCAACGATCGGAGTCCGGTGAGAATAAGAATCCAGACAGGTGTTCGCGAAACCTAATCATCGGGATCAACGCTTTTGCGAATCCGTCGATTGCGATGGAAAACTAAAGTCGTACGCATACAAAAAATTGTAAGATTCCTTCTTGCCCTCATTTAGTTCCACGGCACTCGGGACGTCCACGTAGCCAAAAACCGCTCGAATCGTGATCGCGTCTGGATGCTCCCGCCAGATGGAATAAGCGAGCATCTTCAACATCAGCTCTCGCAACGGCTCGTACTGCGAGCGGCCGATCCGGTCTAACAAGCTGGTCAGGCGCAGGCCCGTCGCAGCGCCACTGACATGCGGCAGGTCTGTACTCAATGTGGCCATCACTATAATGCAATTCGAAGACGAGCTTGTAGCTATTCGGGACATTTGGGGCAAAAAAACCATACCCTCCCTCGATACCGGTACTGTGGATGTAAGCGGTCAGGCCCTGCCGCAGCGGATTGGAAAGACCCAGGGTCTGGCCCAGGACGTCAGCAGTTAATTCTTCAGCTTTACGCCAGTACTTATCGAAAGAATGAGGAAGACCGGTGTAGCCTCCAGCGAGAATCCAAAACGTTTGCTGACAGGAAACAGTGAGGACAAGGAAGAAATGCAGGAAAAAGCAGGCTAGATAGAAATACCTTCGCCTCAAAGTGCGTCTTCGTTCTCTCGATTGCGAGTGTTATTTCTTGCTGTACTTCTCCAAGATCGGCTTGAGTCGTTCTATTAGTTCCCTGGATGCTCTTTCATTAGCGGGCGACGGACTCTGCGTTACCTGCTGCGGATTCGTAGTGGCGCCAGGACTCTGCTGAGGATTCGTGGTGGCGCCAGGCGTCTGCTGAGGGTTAGTCGTGGCGCCAGGACTCCGCTGAGGGTTAGTAGTGTTGCCAGGACTCTGCTGAGGGTTAGTCGTGGCGCCGGGGGCCTGCTGAGGATTCGCGGGAGTGATAATCTGAAGTGTCCGGTCGGAGACGCCGGTTGCTTTCGCGTCGGCCGCTTCGGAAGCTATAGTCTTGTCGATGTAAACGTCGCTGAGTTGGCCTTGCGTCTTTTTCAGTTTACCATTCTTATACGTCTCAATCTTATAGAGCGACTTATCGTATTTTGTCAGTATGTCGTTGAGCGCGTTTTGATCGCTTTTTGAGACTTTCGCCCCAGGATGAATTAGGATACTGTCTTTTTCGATCGTCACTCCTTGAGTCGGGCGAGTCCGCGTATCGACACCAGTCGGGGATTGTGCAAACGCAGGCGCTGCCAGAATGCATAAGATAGCGACCGCTGGCCCAACCTGGTTCACGGTACTCGGTAAGCTTTTCATAATGACCAGTTGTTTGAGCTCAACGCGCCTCCAATATCAAGCATTAAATTGTCGGAGGATTTCGCTGGCCGCGCCATATCCGACAGCGCCTGAACTTGCGCGATGTTGGGTTCGAATCTGCGACTTCTTGCGCGTGAAGCATCATCGGTGGCTTCGCGCTCGTTCGTCAATGTGCGTTATCTCGCTCGCATTATTCGTATTGCGGCGATAGCTATTTCTTTGCAATTCGAAAGATCGCGCACATGAGCGAAGAAATTCTGTCGAGAATTGTCATGAATTAGACTGATCCAGCAAAATGAAATTGAAACGTCTCAGCTTTAAAGGTTCAGATTTCAAGCGTCTCTCCGAGCAACAGCAGTTTTTTTTATTTCGAATGGCTCAGGCAAGAGATGATTCGCGACAACTTACCTTTCTGTGCCACGCGGCGCCCCGCCGCCCAACCGTTTTGTTTCTTCCGCCGTGATGCGCTCAGCCTCGGCTTTCGTCAGTTGCAATTTTAGTTCACAATCTGTCGAATGAGCTGTTCGTTGGGTCCGGACGATGAGCGAGACTTTGGCAACGCATTGTCCCTTCGGCGCTGATATATTTGTGTCGCACTATGAGAATCCTCAAGTTTGGCGGGTCTTCCCTTGCCACGCCCGATCGCGTCCGTGACGCAGCTAGAATCGTCCTTCGCAAAGCGCGCCAGGAGCAGCTCATCGTCGTTGTCTCCGCCTTCCAAGGCATCACCAATCAGCTTCTTGACTGTGCGCGGCTGGCGGAAAAAGGCGATCGGCGCTATGAGGTGGCATGGAAAAAAATCGCTGGCCGCCTCCACTCGGCGGTTGACGATCTTCTCGGCAGGCGACGCGCTACCCGAATCCGATCGGAAGTCGACGCGCTGCTCAGCGATCTGCATGACGCGCTGCATGGCGTCCAGCTCTTAGGTTACGCTCCACCCCGGGCGCTCGATTTAATCGCGAGTTTCGGCGAAAGACTGTGCGCGCTGGTCGTGGCGGCACATCTTACGCGCTTTCATCCCGCCAGGTTCGTTGATGCGCGGCAATTCGTGGTCACGGACAACCAGTTCACGAGCGCCAACGTGATCTTCAGCAAAACGAATCGCGCGGTTCGACGATACTTTACCAAATTGTTCCGTTCTCGCCGGCGCCGGCCGATACCCGTCGTGACCGGGTTTATTGGATCGACCAGCGATGGCCAGACTACAACAATCGGCCGCGATGGCTCTGATTACACGGCCGCCATTATAGGCGCCGCACTTGGCGCCTCCGCGATTGAAATCTGGACCGATGTCGACGGCGTACTGAGCGCCGATCCGAAGGCGGTCGCTCCGGCGTTCGTCTTGCCGCAGATCTCATACGAAGAGGCGATGGAGTTGTCGTACTTCGGCGCGAAGGTGCTTCACCCCGCCGCGATTGCTCCGGCCGTCGCCAAACGGATTCCGGTCCTGATCAAGAATACTTTCCATCCGGATGCGCCGGGTACGGTCATTTCGGGTGATCGCGGCGGCGGCGATCTACTTGCGAAAGGGATCAGTTCAATCGCGGGACTGACACTCCTCACTCTTCGGGGCCTCAGCATGGTTGGGGTTCCGGGAATCGCCGAGCGACTATTTCGCGCGCTGGCGTCTCGCAACGTCAACGTCATCCTCATTTCCCAAGCCTCATCCGAGCACACGATTTGTTTCGCCGTGCGCGAGGCCGACACCACTTCAGCGATTGCGGCGGTGCGTCACGAATTTCGGTTCGAATTCCAGAACCGTTTGACATCGCTCGATGAAAAACCAAACCAGGCGATCGTCGCGGTTGTCGGTGACGAAATGAAGGGGCACCCCGGTGTCTCCGGCAAAGTGTTCGGAGCGCTGGCCGGCACAACATCAATATCAGCGCGATCGCCCAGGGTGCGTCAGAGCGGAACATCTCGTGCGTTATCGACGTGGCGCAGCAAACGCGTGCTCTAAATGTCATCCATCAGGTATTTTTCGAAGTCCGCAAACGCCTCGCGCTTGTCGTGATCGGTGTCGGAAATATCGGTGGAACGCTGCTGCGGCAACTGCACGAACAACGGGCCTATCTCCTCGCCCGCGGATTCGATGTCACCGTGATTGGCGTGGCCAACAGCAAGTGGTTTGCGCTCGACAGCACCGGCATCAATCTCGCGCGCTGGCGCGGGAAGTTGTCCGCTTCGCGACGAAAGATGGATCCGCAGGCCCTGGCAAGGGAAGTTACGAAGCTGGAGTTGACTGACGCGGCGGTAGTCGATTGCACCGCCGCCGACTCAATCGTGAATGCTTACCCGGATTTCGTCAGAGCGAATCTGCATATTATAACACCGAACAAGCGCGCGAACGTGCTGCCATGGCGACAGTACGCGGCTCTTATGGAGCTTTTGCGGAAGCGGCAGAAGTACTTTCTAGATGAAGCTAACGTCGGCGCTGGATTGCCTGTGATGTCCACGCTGCGCGATCTGATCGCCAGCGGTGACGTGATCAAAAAGGTGGAAGGCATCTTCTCGGGCACGCTGAGCTATCTGTTCAATAGTCTTGATGGGAGCGTGCCATTTAGCGCGCTCGTTCGAGAAGCACACGGGATGGGTCTGACCGAGCCAGACCCGCGGGACGATCTCTCCGGGCAGGATGTTGCCAGAAAGTTGCTTATCCTTGCGCGTCAGAGTGGGTCGCAGATGGAAATCCAGGACGTTCGTGTCGACAGTCTCGTCCCCCGGCGTCTGGCGAGCGGGCCGTTCAGGCCGAAGTTCTTCACGTCGTTCGCAAGATTCGATGCCGAAATGACACGGCGACTAAAAGGCGCGCGATCACGTGGCGCAGTGCTCCGATACGTCGGCACCCTTGAGGGCGGCCGCGCTCGCGCGAAGATTAAAGAGTTCCCACGCGATCATCCATTCGCCACCACGAGAGGCAGCGACAACATCATCGCTTTTACCACGAAGCGCTATTCCCGCACGCCGCTCGTCGTTCAAGGTCCAGGCGCCGGACCGGATGTGACCGCAATGGGTGTATTTTCCGACATCCTCAAACTCCTCAACTACCTGCCGCACTAGTGGCGAACGCGGGCGTTTCACTCGCGCACGTGCCCGGCGCCGCGGATCACATATTTGTAAGTCGTCAGCTCCTCGAGCGCCATCGGTCCGCGCGCGTGAAGTTTGTCGGTCGAGATGCCGATCTCGGCGCCGAATCCGAACTCGCCGCCGTCGGTAAAGCGGGTCGAGGCGTTCCAGTACACGGTTGCGGAATCGACGTCGTTCAGAAACTTTTCCGCGCGCTCGGCGTTCGCCGTCACGATCGCGTCGCTGTGGTGCGAACCGTATTTGCCGATGTGCTCGATCGCTTCATCTACGCCGTCCACTACACGAACGGCCATGATCAAATCGAGATACTCGGTCGTCCAGTCGTCGCCGCGAGCGTGGTGCAGCGGTTGATAGTTGAGAATTGAGAGTTGAGAGAAAGCTGCATCGTCGGCACGCAGTTCGACTTTTTTCTCAACGAGCTTCGGCGCGATTTTTTTGAAAAAAGTGGGCGCGATGTCGCGATGGACGAGCAGCGTCTCCATCGCGTTGCAGACACCGGGGCGCTGGCACTTGGCGTTGATCACAATGCGCTCGGCCATTTCGAGATCGGCGTCCTTGTCCACGTAAACAATGCAGACGCCTTGGTAATGCTTGATCACCGGCATCCGCGCGTGGCGCACCACCGTTTCGATCAGCTCGTGGCCACCGCGCGGGATGATAAGGTCGATGAACTGGTCCATCTGGGCCATGACTCTGACGGCCCCGCGGTCGGTCGTTGGGATGAGCAAAATGCTGTCGGCCGGAAGTCCGGCTCGCGCGCAGCCGCGCTGCAACGCGTCCGCGATCGCGAGGTTCGAGTAAATCGACTCCGAGCCGCCACGCAGAATCGTGGCGTTGCCAGCCTTGGTGCAAAGCGCCGCGGCGTCGCTGGTCACATTCGGGCGCGATTCGTAGATGATGCCAATGACGCCGATCGGCACGCGGACTTTGGAAATGCGGAGACCGTTTGGCCGCGTCCATTCGGCGATGATCTCTCCCACCGGGTCCTTGAGCGCGGCGACCTGCCGGATGCAGTCGGCCATCGCTTCGATGCGTTTCCGATCGAGCGTCAGCCGGTCGATCATAGCGCTGGAAAGCTGATCGCTTTTTGCTTTCGCGACGTCCTTGGCGTTGGCCACGAGCAGCTCCTCGGCGTGGCCGGAAAGCTCGTCGGCCATCGCGCAGAGCGCGCCGCTTTTCTGCGCGGTGCTCAGCCGGGCGAGCCCCCGCGCCGCATCTTTCGCGCGCCGGCCAAAATCGAGAATCTGTTCTTTGACCTCCACGCTTCTATTTTCCATGCGGTTTCTCCGTTCGCGCAGGAAAACGCGTGCCGACCTGCCCGCCGCGAAGGACCGCTGCAATTTCTCCGGCGCGCCTGCCGTTGGCGATCACGGTCGCAATGCCGACATTCACCGCGAGCTTGACCGCCTGCAACTTCGAGACCATCCCGCCGACGGAAAATTTCTCCTTTTCGTCGCGGACAAATTTCGCCGCGCCGTCGATGTCGGAGACGACGGGCACCGCTTTGCCGCTCGCGTCGATCAAGCCATCCACGCTTGTGAGCAGAATGAGCAAGTCGGCTTCGGCGAGCATCGCGACCTCGGCCGAGAGCCGATCGTTGTCGCCGAATTTCAGCTCCTCGACGGCGACCGAGTCGTTTTCGTTGATGATGGGCACAACGTTTCTGCGGTCGAACAGACGCCGCAGCGTGTTCTTTGCGTTCATGTAGCGGATGCGGCTGTCAAGATCGCTGTGCGTGAGCAGCAACTGCGCAACGTTGAGCTTGTGCCGCGCGAACGCTGTCTCGTACACCTGCATCAGCTTCGATTGCCCGACTGCCGCACACGCTTGGCGCGCCGCGAGATCGTCGGGACGGTCTTTGAGACCGAGCACGCGTAAGCCGGCCGCGACCGCGCCGCTCGAGACGATCAGGCATTTGTGGCCGCGCTGGACGAGTCTGGCGACATCGGCGGCCAGACGCCGAAATTGAGCCGGATCGAGCGCGTTGCCGTTCGGCCTCGTCAAAATGCCGCTGCCGAATTTGAGGACGATGCGTCTGGGTTTGTCCGCCATGAGCTTCGGAAACAAACGGCAAAATCGGTGCGCGACAAAGCATTTTGTTTTTCCACGAAGTCGCCAGCTGGGAAGACGCAGGAAAAGCGTAACCCGGGCCTTCAGCTAACTCCGAAAGCCCAAAGGCAGCTGTTCTGATAATCTCTTCAGGCAAGATCCGTGTCACCTAAGGAAAGAAACCACCGATCCGCTTGCCTGAGCAAAGCGCCGTCGCGCTCAGCAAGGTCCGGGCGCAAGTGTTCGACAGTCACAAAATCCGCGACGAAATGAAATTGGCGCACACCTTTCAGCTGCGGAATCCTAAAAAATCCGGCCTTTTGGAAGAGTTTTCGATAGTTCTCCGGAGACGAGAACAACCCCCACAGAACTCCTGCTCCTTCGGCCCGAAGGCGGGTTTCTGCGTGGTAGAGAAGCAGCTCTCCGGCCCGCACACAATCGGGATCAAAAAACAAATCAACCAAGCTACCCAGATGGAAGCCCCATTTTTCGAGCGTTCTGATCACAACATAACCTTGCCATCGATCGTTCCTTGAAATCGAGAAAACGCGATAAGGTGAATTGGGGTGCTCGAAATATCGCCAGTTCAGAGGCGTCGCTTTCCTGCTCGCCAAGATCGCAAATCGAGGGGCGATGCGTTGCCACAGATCGTTCGCTTGGTCGCCAAACCGGGTGACCTCGTCGATTCTGAAGCCGTCGCCACTTGGCGTTCGGCTTTTTCTTTGAAGCAATTGGATGAAACCGCCGAGCGCGTTTGTTAGAAGTGCGGGCCGCAACCGCGCCCGAAGCACTTTGCGCCAATCCAGGACCTTAAGAAACAAAGACATGGTAAAGAGTTCGATCGCTCCCGTCTTTAGAGTTGGCAGATAGGCCTGCTTGTTTGGAAGCCCGAAGCCAAAGCCCCCATCTCTCATGCAGGATTCTTTGCTGATCGCCAATGTAAGGACGGCATGAATCCCTTTCCCACGATGGGAGGAATCGACCGCCGAATTGACGAGGAAAACCCCTTTTCTCGAGAAATCGCCAACCTTGAGATCGGTTGGAATTGCGGCGATGTGGCCCACGAGTTTCCTGGCTTCTTTCTCTTCGGCGACGAAAACGACTGCTCGACCTGCAGGATTTTGAAGGTTTTGCCAGCGCCATTTTTCCAGGGTCGACGTCGAGCCAAGGATTTTCTCACACAGAGCTATAATCTTGATTTCATCACCCGGGGCGTACCAGGCCGGACGAGCCAATTTCCGCGCCGGGCGACGATATCGCAGAAGCGCTCCCGACTCTCGACATCATGTTCCCAACCGGATGTTCTCACCGGTTGCGTCGATGTGCGGTCATGGGCAGTCCGTATTTGGGCCGCAATGTCAGGAGCGCGTGCGGAATCACGGGATGGCCGGGCACGAGCCGGAATTTCCATTTCTGCGCGACGGTCGCGATGACAAGGATCGCCTCCATGAAGCCGAACCGATCGCCGATGCATTGGCGCGGTCCGCCGCCGAATGGGAAATAGGCGAATTTGGGCAAGCGCTCGTCGAATTCCTGCGTCCAACGTTCGGGATTGAAACGAAGCGGTTCGGCAAAATAGCGCGCGTCACGATGCATGACATGCTGGCTCAGCACGACAATGGAGCCCGCAGGCGCGACGTAATTACCCAGAGGACAATCCTCGACGGCGCGTCTCCAAATCATCCACAATGGAGGATAAAGGCGGAGCGACTCCTTGATTACGTTTTCGGTGAATCGGAGCGCTTTTATGTCCGCAAGGGTGGGCAATCTGTCGCCCAGGTTGCGATCCAGTTCTTCGTGCAGCCGAGCCTCGGCCTCGGGGTGCTTCGAGAGCAGATACCATGTCCAACCAAGCGCATCCGACACCGTTTCATGACCGGCGATAAGGAAGTTCAACACCTCGTCATGCACTTGTTCGCCGGTCATCCGGTCGCCGTTATTCCCGTGATCCTGCGCAACCAACAAAATTGACAATAGATCGTTGCGTTCCGCGGCCGACGCCCGGCGCTCGCTGATGACCTGATCAACGAGGCCATGAATTTTTGCGCGGCCCGCCTTCATTCTTCGCACTTTTGGCAGAGGCAGTTTTTCCACTAGCCGCGCCAACGGCAGCAACATGTTTGGAGGCGATCCGATGGCGGCATCCATTGCGCTGTGAATGGCAGCGGCGTGCGGCTCCAAGTTGATACCGAACATCGTTTCGCCAACCACAGCCAGGCTGACGCGCTCCATTTCGTCCTTAAGATCGAGAGTCGAGCCGTGGCACCATCGACTCTGCGCGCGCTCAGCGGACGTTACCATAACGTCCGCAAAGCGGTCGATCCGCTCATGACGAAAAGCTGGCTGGACGGCGCGGCGCTGCCGCCGATGAAGCTGACCGGTGCTCGCGGTTAAACCTTGACCGAGAAGCGTTCTCGATGCCTCCATCACTTTCGTAAAACCTTTGCAATTCGTAACCAGGACGTCCTGGATCAGATCAGGATGGTTAATGAAGAAGGTATGCCGGCGCCCGATTCTCCAGTGAACGATGTCGCCAAACTCGTGGGCCATCCGTTCCAAAAAGCCCATCGGATCTTTGCGAAACCGCAAATAGCCGCTCCCGGGATATTTGGATTTAGGGCCGGGCGGAAAAGACGTCATAAGCGCGACTAGTCCGAGTTTTAACAAAGAAGACGAGAGAGAGCTATAGTCGTCTATAAATGCAGATTCGCTCTTCGGGAACGGTTTGGAGCAACGAGAAACCATGCAACTCCGCGTCCGGCCAGGTCTCTGGAAGCACAACATAGCGGCAACCGATGTCGCGAAGCTCGGAGTCTCCCGGAGACAGATAGAGGATATAGTAATCGGCGGCCACGAAGCGGAACTCGATTTCTCCGGGATACTCCGGCAATTCGCAAACAAGGTGCCCGTAGCGGTTGTAGACGAAATTGGCCCGCCGCATCGGATCGAACCGGCGAAGGAAATCTAAATCGGGCACGATTTTGAATCCGTTGAGAACATGGGCACCGGTTGCTTTGACTAATTCCGGCAGCGCCAAGTCATGGTAGACGATCCATTTCGAATCTGGATCAGTCCTATGGATCTTGTCCACAACCCGAAAGCCTTCGGAGTCCAAAAGCGGTGAAAGTCCGCGCATGACTGGGTTCACGCTTCCATTGGTCAAAACGAGCAGCCCGATCAGAAGCAGGGGAAACAGCGAGCGCCGCTTCTGCCCAAAGAACAGCACTAGAAGCGCTACGCTTGCCAAGAATGAAAGTACAATTTGCCATCGATTTGGGAACAGATTCGATTTCTGCAAACTTGTCGTCCAAAAGAGAAGGCCAATTGCCACGGAGAAGGCGGCAACGGCGGCAAAGATGCCGGATAGTGTAAACACTGGAACTCGATATCGGTCGAGAAAAAGACAAGCGAGAAAGATGTTAGCAATTTCCAGCGCGAGCCGTGCGCTGTGCTCCGTCGAGAAACTAAAAAGTGTTGAACGCAAGATCCAGGCCGGCCACGGCACAACACAATAAAGGCTCAAGCAAACGATAAGAGCGGTTAATGCGATAAAAAGCGGTGAAATGCTGAGTCGCTGACGATAACGCGCGACGACTACGGCTAGGACAGCGGCGGGCCAGATCGGATAAGAGTGGCTCGTTACGGTAATGTTTTTATATACCGAAGGCACCGATTGCTTTGTCTGGAAAAAGCCAGTCAGACCAGAAAACAGCTTAAAGATTGAAAGGGCGCCGCCGGTGCTTCGCCGCGCGCCGGGATAACCGGTCTGGGAGACAAGGTCGAGGGTTGGTCGAATGTCGATCCAATAAGGCACGAGGACGATGGCGACGGTGGCAACAGCCACGCCCACCAGAAGTATTCCACGCTGTAGGTGAAAGAATTCGCCTTTTTGTCGGTGCTCGAGAACAAACCCGACGACAATCGCCGCCATTAAATACAACAACGGAATTTGGGCTGGCGGGTAGGAACAGAGCACGAAGTTAACGCCGCAGTACACGAATCCGGTGAAGGCGATCGCGAGACGCCAAGTGCTGGTTCGTGTAAAGAATTGGATCGCGCAGCCCGTGCATATTGCCCAGGTCGCGATCATTTCGGGCAGCATGGCCGGCGACGACAGCCACCACTGCAAGGAGAGAAAAATCCAAAGTCCGCCGAATAAAGCGAGCCCGCGACTGCGGACCCCTAGCTGGCGGAGAAACCAGGCCGTCGCGAGCAATAATCCAAAAATCTTGGCAAACCAGCAGAAAGAAAATCCGCGCTCGAAATCCAAAATGAAAAAGCCCCAAAGCTGCGGGCGAAACCAGGTTGTGTAATAAGCAACCGGAAGATTCAGGAGCAACGGCGCCCGACCCGCGCCAAGGTTTGGATTTTCGATCGGGAATCGCGGTATCTGTCGCGCCTGAGAAAGCGCGGCTGGTGTCCAAACAAGCCACTCGTCGGTGCGTATGGATTGCGGCTGAAAGAGGAGCAGACCTTTCGAGACTTTCCGTCCCGATAGTTCCTCCTCCCACATTCCGACGGATGATCCGTTGAGCTTCAGCGCGACACATGAGCAAAAGAGCAGCAGCACGATAAGCCAGCGCCATTGTCGAAGTTGCCCGAGCATTCGCATGTGATTTTTCGTCAAGCATTCATCAAAATTCCCTTAGGGAGCCCGGATGAATGAAAACACGATTCTGTTGTTTCGGGGACAAGCAAAGTCCGGATCGACATCATCGAAATCTTCTACCAAGTATGCGCGCTGTAGAGTTCGAACCTGCGACTTGTCGCCGTGGCGACCGCTCAGGAATCTACCATTGCGGACGGCGTCGGCCTTGTAAATTTTCAATTTCTACTTTCTAATTGCTGTCTCCACAGGCGCGATTAGCTCAGTGGTAGAGCACTTGCTTCACACGCAAGGGGTCGCTGGTTCGATACCAGCATCGCGCATGTTCCCTGGGCCAGCGCTTGCCCTACAACGAGTCGCGCTTTATCTAGAATCATGTCCGAACACAAAATGACTCTCACTTGGAAACGCGGCGACGCGCCATTCGAGTATCAGAAATATCCCCGCGATCATACCTGGAAATTTGAGGGCGGCCACGAAATGCAGGCGTCGGCCGCGCCGGCTTACCTAGGCAACCCGAAGCTTGTCGATCCGGAGGAAGCGTTTGTCGCGTCGCTTTCGAGCTGTCACATGCTCACTTTCCTCGCGATCGCCTGTAAAAAGAAGTTCGTGCTGGACGAATATGTCGATGACGCGGTCGGTCACATGGACAAAAACGCGGAAGGAAAATTGGCGATAACGCGCGTTGTTCTGCGGCAAAAGGCGAGGTTCTCCGGCGACAAACAGCCAACCAAAGAAGAGCTCGACGAGATGAATCATATGGCGCATGAACAATGCTTCATCGCCAGCTCGGTGAAAACCGAGGTCACCGTCGAGTCGCAGCTGCATTGATCAGGAATCCAGGAAGTCAGGAGTGTAGGGCAAATTTCCTTTTTTCCCGCGGTCCTTATTCATTTTTCTTCGTGGTTTCCTGGTTTCCAGATTCAATTTGGGTAATCTGCGGTTAACTCTGTTTTAATGAGCGCGCCATCCGATTCTCAGCGTATGGAAAAGATCGTCAGCTTGTGCAAGCGGCGTGGATTTATTTTCCAATCGAGCGAAATCTATGGCGGCCTGAACGGTGCGTGGGATTACGGGCCGCTCGGGGTCGAGCTGAAGCGGAACCTGAAAAATTACTGGTGGCGGGTGATGGTGCACGAGCGCGATGACGTCGTCGGAATGGACGGCTCGATTCTGACTCATCAGGACGTGCTCAAGGCGTCGGGTCATGTCGCAGGTTTTTCGGATCCGATGGTTGATTGTCGGTTAACGCAGCGCCGCTTTCGCGCTGATCAGATTCCCGCTCAAAGCGGAACAATTTATGGCTTCGAACAAGCGCGAGACGCTATACCGCCGGACAAAGCATTTAGAATGCTGGCCATTTGGGCGATGGACTTGATCCCGGCTGGTGAAGAGGTGTCTCGGAAGGACTCAATTCGATTGGCCGTGTTTATTAGTGATTATCGGAGGCTCGGTTTGCCCACGCCGAAGGCATCACCGTGGAAGATTTATGAATTCTTCGTCGACTTCGCGGATCGCATGTCGTTGCAGTCGGATATTCCAAGGAGCGATGTCGAGGAGTTTCGCAAGGCCTATGCCTCTGATCCAGGCGCGAGCGGAGACTCAATACGCCTGCTTCAGAGAAAAGGCGAAGACGAAGCCACGATTTTGAAGCGCGCCACTGCGTTTTATCAATCGCGGAACATCCTTCAACCGATTCTCGCCTTTACGAAAGAGGATGTCAGCGAAACCCGAGACTTTAATCCGGAGAATGGCGCTGAGTTGACGCCACCGCGGCCGTTTAATTTAATGTTTGCCACACATTTAGGCGCCACGGCTGACGAAAGCTCAGTCACTTATCTTCGGCCTGAGACGGCGCAGGCCATTTTTGTTCAATTCAAAAACGTGCTGGAAGTATCGCGCAAGAAATTGCCCTTCGGGATCGCACAGATCGGCAAAGCGTTTCGCAACGAAATCAACCCGCGCAACTTCACCTTTCGTTCGCGCGAGTTTGAACAGATGGAGCTGGAATATTTTTGCCGGGCAGAGGAGGGGATGAAGTGGCTCGAATATTGGAAAGAAGAACGGCTGAAGTTTTACGACAACATCGGCGTTCCACGCGACAAACTGCACACGCTCACGGTGCCGGATGGAGCGCGCGCGTTCTATTCCAAAGGCACTTACGACATCGAATACGATTTCCCGTTCGGGCGTCAGGAGCTCGAAGGCGTTGCCTATCGGACCGATTACGATCTGTCGCAGCATCAAAAGGCCAGCGGCAAATCGCTCGAATATTTTGATGAAGAAATGAGGCAGAGATTCATCCCACACGTCGTCGAACCGAGTGCCGGCGTCGATCGAACTGTGCTCGCGCTGATTTGCGAGGCTTATTCCGAAGACGAAGCCCCGGATGAAAAAGGAAAAATGGAGATGCGCACCGTCTTGCGTTTCCATCCGCGCATGGCGCCGATCAAGTGCGCGGTCTTTCCGTTGCTAAAAAACAAGGAGCCCCTCATCGCGAAAGCGCACGAGATTGTCGATCTTCTCCGGCCGCACATGTACGTCTTTTACGATGAAGGCGGCGCGATTGGGCGGCGTTATCGTCGCCAGGATGAAATCGGGACGCCATTTTGTGTAACAGTCGATTTCGAAACGCTCGGTGAGAAAGATGCCGCGTTGCGGGACACGGTTACGCTGCGCGAGCGCGATTCGATGAAACAGGAGCGCGTGAAAATCTCCGAGCTGACACAGCTGCTCTCGTCGCGAATCGCGTAACGAAAGCAGCCTGTTCATTCGACATCGTCAGTTTGGTCGACGAAAATGTGGCTAACTCCAAATATCAACGCGAGCGACACGCTTGCCACTAGACATGAACAATGAAAGTTGAAATTTTTACGTTGTGCGATGCGGCTACGACTGATGCCGCAGGCAAACTGAACATCCTTGGGTCGTTCGATCGGCTGAACGCGAAGGAAGCGCCCGTTACGCATCCGCAATGCGCCTTGGCCATTAAATTGCGTTTTGAACGCCTGGAAGAGGGACCGAAACGCATCCGGATCGCGTTTGTGGATTCAGATGGCTCATCTGTGATGCCGACCTTGGATGCGACCACTCAAGTGCAATTTCGGCCCGGCGACACAAGCGCCACTACATCGCTCGTCCTTGTCATTCAGCAGCTGAGGCTGCCGAAATTTGGGGAGTATTCGATCGATCTGGCGGTGGACGATCGACATGAAGCGTCGATTCCGCTCTTTGTATCGGGTCTGTGACACACAGTCACGCCGCGGGATCGCGATTCCATGAAACAGGAGTGCCTTACGATCAAGGATCTGGCATTTTGACCTCTCGAATTTTGTAGCGGCGGTCTCCGACCGTCGCACTTTTCTTATTCGACCGACGGTCAGAGATCGTCGCTACACTAAAAATGGACCTCGAGAGCTTCCGCGAATACTGCTTGAAGAAGCGCGCCGCGACCGAAGGCACGCCTTTTGGCGAGGATGTTCTCGTCTTCAAGGTGGGCAGCAAAATGTTTGCCTTGGCTTCGCTCGATAACGTTCCTGCGACCGCGAATTTGAAATGCGATCCCGATTTAGCGCTCGATCTGCGTGATCGATACGAGCAAGTCAGGCCCGGGTATCATATGAACAAGAAACATTGGAACACGGTTGAGTTGGGAGCTGGAATACCGGACGCGGAATTGCGCAAAATGATCGATCACTCTTACGATCTCGTCGTTAAGAGTTTGCCGAAAGCGGCGCGAGAGGGATTGTTGTAAAGGCGGCTGTGTCAGCCGCCTGTTTATGATTTTGGCGCTCGCCGCGGCGAGCGCCTCTACAACTTCGCCGCTCCGTGCAAAACTTCGCGCAACTGAACGTTCCCAATCTCCAGTTGCAGCGCGTCGCGGGCGACGTTGAGAAAATTGTCGGCCGAATCAGTGAGGGCCACGTGCAGTCTTCCTTTCGCAGAAGCCTCGGCCCGCAGCGATTGTCGATCTAATAAGTTGCGGACCGCCACCGCGCAATTTTGAGCGGAATCGACCAGTTTTACTGTCTCACCAAGCACACCGCTAATTGCCTTTGCCAGCAACGGATAATGCGTGCATCCAAGAACGAGCGTGTCGATTCCGTTGGCAATCATCGGATCGAGATAGCGCGCGATGGTTTGATCGGTCAGTTTATCATCGAGCATTCCTTCTTCGATCAACGGAACGAGCAACGGACAAGCCTGACTGGTGACTCGCACATGAACGTTCAACGCGCGCAACGCTTTTTCGTACGCGCCACTGCGAATCGTCGCGCGCGTGCCAATTACTCCGACGTGCCGATTTCGAGTCGTGGCGATCGCCGCCTGCGCCCCCGGTTCGATCACGCCGATTACCGGAACAGACACATTCGCGCGCAATTTCGGAATGGCGACTGACGACACGGTGTTGCAGGCAACGACAATCACTTTCGCGTTCTCTCGTATCAGCATGCCCGCGAGCTCGATACTGTAACGCTGGACCGTCTCCGCGCTTTTATTTCCGTAGGGCACGCGGGCAGTGTCGCCGAGATAAAAAATGCTCTCGTTAGGCAACACGTCCCGCAGCGCCTTGACCACCGTTAAACCGCCGATTCCTGAATCGAAAACGCCAATCGGCCGCGAATCGCTCATGCAGCGGCAAAGGTGATGGTTAGCTTTTCATTTTGCAAACGCGCTCCGGCTTCGGATGATTCTTCGCTATGGCCGAGCTCTCTAAAACCTACGATCCGAAATCGGTCGAGCCGAAGTGGTATCACGCGTTGGATCGAAAATCGCGATTTCGAAGCGAACCCGCGCTCAACAAAGCCGGCGTTTTCGATCGTTATGCCGCCGCCGAACATCACCGGCGTTCTTACCCTCGGCCACGTTCTCAACAACACCATTCAAGACATTCTGGCGCGTCGCGCGCGGATGCAGGGCCACGAAGTGCTCTGGCTTCCGGGAATGGATCACGCCGGAATCGGTACCCAGACCGCGGTTGAAAAATATTTGCGACGCACGGAAAACGAAAACCCGCCACGATCTCGGGCGGGAAAAATTTCTCCGCCGTGTGTTGGAATGGCAGGACAAACATGGCGGCATTATCATCCAACAACTGAAGCGGCTCGGATGTTCCTGCGATTGGTCGCGGCAACGCTACACGTTCGATGAGGATTATATTCGCGCGCGGTACAAAAGGTTTTTGTCGATCTTTATAAGAAGGGGCTGATCTATCGCGGCTGTCGCATGATTAACTGGGACCCGGCGGCGCAAACCGCCCTCTCCGACGAAGAAGTCATTTCCAAGCCGCAAAAAGGAAATTTTATTTCGTTTGCTACGAAATTGTCGAAGAACCGGGAAATTTCCTTGAAGTTGCAACGACGCGGCCGGAGACGATCATGGCCGACACCGGCGTCGCAGTTCATCCGAGCGACAAGCGATATAGCGATCTTGTCGGGAAACACGTCTGGCGTCCGCTCGCGCGCGAGAAACTTCCAATTGTGGCCGATGAAGCGATCGATCCGGAATTCGGCACCGGCGTTTTAAAAGTCACGCCCGCGCACGACAAGGTTGATTTCGAAATCGGCCAGCGCCACCACCTTCCGATTGTCGATGTTCTTCACGCGGATGGGCGAATCAATTGTCCGGCCGTTCCGGAACTCGACGGCCTCGATCGATTCGAAGCGCGCAAGAAGGCGGCGGAATTGTTGAAGAATAGCGGACTCATTTCAAAAACCGAGCCGTACGAAAATAACGTCGGCTTCAGTGATCGCAGCGAAGTGCCGATCGAACCGCGCCTCAGCGAGCAATGGTTTTTGCGTTATCCGAAAACCAAGGAAGCGCTAGCGGTCGTGAGCGAACATCTCATCCGTTTCTTTCCCGCGCATTGGGAGAAAGTTTACGCGCAATGGCTGGAGAACATCCAGGACTGGTGCATCAGCCGGCAGGTTTGGTGGGGGCACCGGATACCAGCGTGGTACTCGAAACCGGAAACCGGAAAGCGGAAACCGGAAAGCGAAGAGATTTACGTCGGCATTGAGCCTCCGCCAGATCCGGAGAATTGGACGCAGGATCCGGACACGCTCGACACCTGGTTTTCGTCGTGGCTCTGGGCTTACGAAACGATGGATGAAGAGACGCGGAAGAAATTCTATCCGACGAGCGCGCTCGTGACCGCACCGGACATTATTTTCTTCTGGGTCGCGCGGATGATCATTGCGGGCCTTGAGTTCAAGCCCGGTAAATCCGAGCGCGACGAAGACAACATTCCGTTTCACGACGTGTTCTTCACAGGACTCATTCGCGACAAGCAGGGTCGCAAAATGTCGAAGTCGTTAGGCAATTCGCCGGATCCGCTCGAGTTGATCGACAAGTACGGCGCGGACGGCTTGCGATTCGGACTCATGCGGATCGCGCCGAGCGGGCAGGACATTCGCTTCGACGAAAAACAAATCGAAGAAGGCCGCAACTTCGCGACGAAACTCTGGAACGTCGCTCGTTTCCGGGAGATGCACGGTCCCAGCGTGGGCGCGCCCGAGATCGACAATAAGGCACTGTCGATCTTTGCGATCGAAGTTTTGGCGCGATTGAATGAAACAATCGGCGCAATCGAGGCCGCGTATAGCGAGTATCGAATTCAACACCGTCGCCCAGCGTCTCTACGATTTTTTCTGGAGCGATTACTGCGACTGGTTTGTGGAGGCGGCGAAAACGGAAATCTTCAGCGAAGACGAGGCGAAGAAAAAGGCGGCGCTGGCAGTGATGGATTTTGTCCTCTCGGCGTTCCTGAGACTGCTTCATCCGTTCATGCCACACATTACAGAAGAACTTTGGTCGCTGCTCGGTCTGGGCAAAGGGTCGATCCAGTTCGCCGCACCACCGGGGACGATCCCGCTGGAGGACGCCGATATAGCCAACAAAAGGAAACTTGTCTCGGCGATTTACCAAACCGTGCAGGCGGGCCGCAATTTGCGCGCGGAAGCAAAAATTCCGTCCAACAAAAAGGCGCGCTTCATTTTGCGTCCGGCCGACAAGGATGCCGCGAACGAACTTCCGACAATCACTCGATTGCTCAACGCCGACGAAGTGACATTGGATCGACAATACAAGGCGAAGCCAGGAGTTCCGGTCGCCATGGCCCCGCTTGGCGAGATTTTTTTGGGCAATACCGGAACAGATAAAAAAGCGGAACAGGACAGGCTCGATAGAGAGATCGCGAAGATTGGGGACGAGCTCGAAACGGTTAAGATGAAGTTAAAGAATAAATCGTTCGTGGATCGCGCCCCGGCCGCGGTGGTTGAGGAACATCGACAACGTCAAAAAAACTTCGCCGAGCAATTGAGAAAATTAAAAGAGGCGCGCAAAAGCCTCACCTGATTGGAGGGCGTCCGCGCCGTCGGCGCCCTAAAATCTTGGGACACGACGGCGCGTGTCCCTCCAAGAATGTGGCGTCCTTGCAAGATTTCGGATAATTTCCTCCAGTGAGTCTTTGGAAAAAACTGCTCTGGATTGCTGTTACAATCCTTGGATTGGCTTCGCTTTGCATCCTGGCGCTCTCGCGCGGCGAACAGATCAGTGCCCTTTGGATCATCGTTGCCGGCCTTTGCGCTTCTGCGGTCAGCTATCGCTTCTACAGCAAATGGCTGGCGACCAAAGTGCTCGTGCTCAATGACGAGCGCGCGACGCCGGCGGTCGTCAAAAACGACGGCAAAGATTTTGTGCCAACGAACCGTTGGATGGTGTTTGGTCATCATTTCGCCGCGATCGCCGGGCCGGGACCGCTGGTCGGTCCCGTACTTGCTGCCCAGTTTGGTTTCTTGCCGGGAACATTTGGATTTTGATCGGCGCCACGCTCGGCGGCGCGGCCCATGACATGATCATTCTTTTCGCATCGGTCCGGCGCGGCGGAAAAACGCTTGGACAAATGGTAAGAGAAGAGATCGGGCCCGGCGTCGGCGCGGTCGCACTCATTAGCGTGCTCGCGATCATGATCATTCTGCTGGCAGTGCTGGCGCTGGTCGTTGTGCAAGCACTCGCGAAAAGTCCATGGGGCATTTTCACAATCGCGATGACGATCCCGGTTGCGCTCATCATGGGTTTTGGATTGCGCAGCGGAAAAGTAAACGTGACCGCGGTGACCATTTTCGGATTACTTGGACTGACGTTCGGCGTTTGGGGTGGACAATTTCTTGCTCATTTTCCAGCAATCGAAGCTTGGTTTCGCCACGACGCGATTTGGGTGGCGTGGGCGATCATGATTTACGGACTTGGCCGCTTCGATCCTGCCGGTCTGGATGTTGCTAACACCGCGCGATTATTTGAGCACGTTCTTGAAATTGGGAACGGTGGCTGCGCTCGCTGTCGCCGTCATTGTGATTCATCCGACACTGCAAATGCCGGCGCTGACGCAGCTTTATCGACGGCAGCGGACTTGTTTTTGCCGGTCCGGTTTTTCCGTTTGTTTGCATTACGATTGCTTGCGGCGCGGTCTCAGGTTTTCATTCGCTCATTGCTTCGGGCACGACTCCGAAAATGGTCGGAAGCGAATCGCGTATTCGCGACATCGGTTATGGCGCGATGATCACCGAGATGATGGTCGCGCTGATGGCGCTGATTGCGGCGTGCGTTCTGCAACCCGGCGAATATTTTGCGATTAACTCGAAAGGAACGCCGGTCGAAGTCGTGACCAGGGTTTCCGCCGCCGGATTTCCCGTGACGGAAAGCGATATGTCGATCCTAGCGCATAATCTTGGCGAGACCACGATGTTCAATCGCGCCGGCGGCGCACCCACGTTCGCGGTCGGCATGGCGCACATGTTCGCCCGCGTTTCGTCGAGTCCGACCGCGTTGGCCCTTTGGTATCACTTCGCTATCATGTTCGAGGCGCTTTTTATTTTGACGACGATCGACGCCGGCACGCGCGTCGGCCGCTTTTTGCTTGCAGGACTTGTTAGGCAATCTCTGGCGACCCCTCGGTAACACGCGCTCATGGACGGCGAATTTCTTTTCCAGTGTGCTGCTGGTCACGGCCTGGGGCTGGTTTTTGTATCAGGGCGTGGTCGATCCGCTCGGCGGGATTAACAGCCTCTGGCCGCTTTTTGGATTGGCGAACCAATTGCTCTCGGTCATCGCGCTCTGTTTGTGCACGACCATTCTTATCAAGATGCAGAAGACGCGATATCTTTTTGTAACGCTCATCCCGCTCGCGTTCATGTGCGCGGTTACGTTCTCGGCGGGTTACCTGAAGATTTTTTCGGCTGATCCGAAGCTGGGTTTTCTAAACGGCGCCCAATCGCTGGCGGCCGAGGCCGCGGGAACCGTCGATCCAAACAAAACGGCCGGTTTGATGCGGCAAGCGGTGGTCTGGCGATTCGATGCGCTGGTGGCCGGATTCTTTCTCGTGCTCGTTCTACTAATCGTTCTCGGCTCAGCCAGACAATGGTGGCAACTCATTCGCGGAACGAAACCGGTCGTGTTACGAGAGAGCGAGTTCGTCCCAGTCGGCCAGGCGGAGCCAGCAATCAGCTCTTAATCGCGTTGTTAATAGAGGTCGGGGCGGCGATCGCCCAATATATTAATTCGACTTCGAACTGAGCTAACAACATCAGCCAATAATTCTGCATGAAGCAGCTCTTCGCGACCCGGCGAGGCGGCCGCGATGAGGATGCCATACGGATCAATGATTGCTGAACTACCGCAACAGGTGACACCGTCGTCAACGCCGACGCGATTAACAGCGATGACATAAGATTGGTTCTCGATGGCGCGGGCAACGGCGAGGTACCGCAAATGATGCAGTCTCGGGAAAGGCCACGCGGAAGAGACGACGAATGCATTGACGTTCCTGTCCAGAACGAGCTTTCGGTAAATCTCTGGAAAGCGGAGATCGTAGCAGATGCTGAGTCCAAAATGCAGATCGTTATACTCAAAGTCGCCGAGATCCTTACCCGGAGAAAAGCATTTGGTTTCATCGTTCGGCGGGACCCCAAACAAATGAATCTTTCGATATTTCGCTACGATTGTTCCGACTGAATCGACAACAACCTGAGAATTATAAATTGCGTCATCTTCTCGTTCGGAAACACCGCAAACAATCGCGATTGAACGATTGCTCGCGATTTTTTGAATTTGCGGGACCGCTCCGTCTTTCCAAGTCGTTGCGCACTTCTGAATAACAGGCATCGAATAACCCGTATCAGTCATTTCCGGAAAGACGACGAGTTCGGCACCAGCTTTCTTCGCGCGCGCAGAGAAGTTGTCGATCTTACGAAGATTTGCGTCGAGATCGCCTAACGAACATAAAATCTGGGCGGCGGCGATTTTCATGGCGCGCGCTGAGAAGTGCGACGCCGACTGCCCCTATTTTCGCGGTAGCGGCGTGAAGGCATGGTCGAAGACGTAATTGCCTACTTTCCTACCCTGGGCAATGCCTTGCGTCTTATCAAGGCCCAATGAATGCCGAGATAAATTCGGGGCCCGATTCGGATTAATGGGTTGCGCGCCGCGAAAGTGTGGACCGTAGGCGTTGCGAAAGTTACCAGCAGGTTCATCGGCGAAAGCAGAGAGACAAAGGGCGAAAGTGAGAAGCAGGGTGGAGGATAATTTCATGGGATTGGTAAACTACGGGCGGAATCCGCCAAATCTGGGTTGATGACGAACGGGCGAGGAGATTGGCGGTTTTTACGGAAAAATCAATCGTAATCCGATAATCGTGGCCGCCGGAGGCGGAAATAATTGCAGCAAGATTCGCACCGGTCGTGCGCGCCGGCGCTCGGCGGGTTTTAGGGTCGGCAGAGCCGGCCTATCAAACTCACTTTCTCCGCAGTGGCACGGCAATCTCCTGGTCATGGCGCTCCAGGATGACGCGGCCGTCTTCGATTCTCTTCACTGTGACTTGGTAAGTCTGGGTGCCTAATTGCAATCCAAATTGTTGACCTTCCTGCATTGGCTTGCCGTTGATGATGGCGAAGCGCATCCCGCGATCGAGTGTGATTGTGCTCAGGATAAATGCGGACGCGGGAATGTCAGCGCCACCTTGATCGACGCCGCCAGCCGAAAACTTCGTCGTCGGTTTCCAGCCAATCGGCCAGAATGGATTTCGGCTCGCCGCGTCCATGCTGAAGGAGGATTTATTTTTGACCTCGATCTTCACCGGCTCCACTGGCTTTTCCACGGGTTTGTCGGCAGGTTTTTTCGCAGGCTTGTCCGGACTGGTGGCGCCGAACGTGGTCAAGATCGAGATAGAAAGGAGCGCGAAAATCCTCTTCATCGTTTCTCTATTACGGTAGTGGCCGCGAAGGCGACCTGTTGAAACTGCGGCCGATCCTGCGAGGTGTGAATACTCAGCTTGGTCACGCAAAGGAGCGGCTCCGTGTTCTCCAATTCAGCGATAGCTTTTCCGAGCGCGCCAAAATCGGCCTCGGGCAGGTCGATCAGCCAGTTATCCTTGGTCCAGGTTGAAAGCTCGGCCTCCTTGAAGGCGGTGTTACTCTCCAACCGCACCACCGCTTTGTCGAGCTGCTGATTGACAAAGAACAGCTTGATCCGCGGCGGAAACCACGCGATCGGCGCACCTTCCGGGCTCAACGTCTTCAGCGCCGCAAAACGCGCGGTCGAATCCTTGGCTTGACGCTCGAGATTAGTGGCTTTTGACATCTCGCTCTTCGAGCTGTCGATTTTTTTCTGACAATCCTGGATCGCAGCCAGGGTGGCTTCGCGACTCGTGTTTAGCGGGCCCAGAAAAAATGTGAAATAGACGTAGAGCAAGAAGACGAAACCCATCGCGCTGAGGGCCAGCTTTTGGACCTGATTCTTATTTAAATTTAATTTAGGAAGATTCATTTCTTTTCTTCGCTCGACCGGGGTTTGGTGAGGCTCCCGGCTTCGGCCCGACCCGGGGGTTGAAGCTGATGGAAAGGGTAAAGTGTGCCATTGGCATATTGGTCCCCCCGATGTTCGTGACCGTCTCGAGATCTTCGAGTGCTTTAAATTCCACTTTTACATCGTGGTAGCTTTGGCTGAGTTGCTCGATCAACATTTGACGCAAGTCCTCCGCCGCCGCGCGAGCCTCGTGGGCTGCCGCCACCCCCTCGACCGTGACGCCGATGCCTTTATCTTCTTCCAGCACTGCCCCTTCGATGCTGGTTAACTGGGCGTTGGGCGCCACGCAGTGTGAAAGTTTTTCCAAAAACGGCGCCCAGAAAAATCGGTTGTCGATGTAATCGTCGAGCACCCGGGTCGCATTGATTACGTTAGTAAGCTCGGCGGAGCGCTCTTGGGCAGCCGAGACCTGCGGCTCAATCTTCTTCCAGTCCCGTTCGACCGCGCTCAAGCGAGCTTTTATCGCGAGCGTCTGGTAGCCGCTCCAGGCGTAATAGAGGAAAAGCAACGCACCGCAACCGGAAAGCACCAGCATGCCGATCTTAAGCGGATCACGCTGGCGCTGTCGTTGTTCCAGAATCTCCTCGTGAAGGAGGTTGAGTTGAAGAGCCATCGTCGGGTTGATTAGTTTCTCAAGTATTCAAAAGCCGCCCCGCACGCAACGTTCAGCGATACAAATTCGTTAGGCAGGGCCTGACGTTTCGCCGCCGGCAGCGCTACCTCGCACGTTTCGAGCGGGTCCCAAATTTCGCAGGGCAATCCGAGTTCATCACTTAACGTCTGCAGGACCGTTTCCGCCCGGGCCAGACCGCCGGACACAAATATCCGGTTGATCCCTTCTTCTCGCTGGCCTTCGAAAAACCCAATTGAATTGCGCACTTCAGTGGCGAGACGGTTGAGCGAGTTGCGGCAGATTTCGGTCATTCCTTCGTCGCCCTGTTGGATCATCAGCCATGCGGCGTTCGCGTCGAGCGCATCGTCAGCCGTAAGCGCGTGCATGAGCGCTTTGCCGCCGTAGTCGATACTGCGCACCAGCACTAGTTCGCCTTTGCTGCCGATAAGCACAGTGCTTTGCAAATGGCCCGTGTCCAAAAGCAGAAACGCTTCGTTAGTAAAAACTTCCGGATGGGCGAATTCAAAGGCATTGAACGAGCAGACTGGCGCGAGCTGAAGAATGTCCGCAGGAAGGCGTGTCTTGCTCATCGCCGTCGAGATTTGCTTAACCAACGGTCGCAACATTCCTCCTACCAGATACTTGGTTTTTGTGACGACTCCGCTGTGGACCGCCACGCCTCCGGAACTCGGGGTCGCGCCGTGATTCGTCGGTTCGCCATTTGCGTCAGGCGACATCACTGGGGCGACATCGAGCACGAAGTCCTTGCATTCCTGATTGAGAACAGCCAACCCGTTAAATCGTAGGGCGTTACGGAGCAGATCGACTGGCGTGTCAGGTTGCTCGATGATGCGCAGAAGCGCCCCGGGATCGGAAAGGGCAATCGCGCAGGCCTTGGGGCTGCCCCCGAGGTCGCGAAGTAAAAGCTTTAATTCCTCCGCCAACTCGTCGGCTGAGCTGAACTCTTCTGGTACCGGACGCGAGGCGAAACTGGTCAGGACAAGACGTGAATCGCTCTTACGCCGGAGCGCGACGCACTTAAAAACGTGCTTCCCCAAGTCTATCCCGACAACAGAATCTCCGCGTTTAGCCATGGTGCTGCTACCGATGTAGCGGAAACCGTGCCGACAGCGCTCGTTTCTATGGCATTAGAGGTCTCGCGTGCTGCTTCCACGCTGGTAAAACGGCGATTTTTCACGCCGCAACCGGCGCTCGATAGCCGAAAAATTCGCGTTCCTTGATTAATTGAATCACTTCTGGCGGGCACCATTTGCTCCCAAGCGTTGTCTCCAGACTGCAATTTTGCCAGCGCGTCTGGTGGATAAATCCGCAGGTAATCCTTTTGATAATCGGCAATTTCCTCGATGAACTGATTGTCGATTAAGTACTGAAAGAGCGAGCGCAGATTCGGCGCTACCTTCACCTGAGTCGCGGTCACGATCTGGCCCGCTTTTTCGTCGATCATCGGATAGACGAAAAGCTTCAGTCGTCCTTTGAACATGCGCCCGAGAGCTTCCAGAATTCCGCCCTCAAGATTCAGGTAATACTTTTCATCGAAGATTTCGATCAAACTTGGCACACCCATGACAAGCCCGACCAGACGATTGGTGTAACGCGAAAGATATCCGGCGAGCCGGTGATATTCTCCGAACCTTGAGATCAAAACCGTCCGACCCAGCGCGCCCGGAATGTCAACGCGGGCGAGAAAGTCCGCGTGATCCAATTGCCCTTCCGCAAGAAGATTTTCCAGCGTCATTTCCATCAAGACGGCGAGCTCTTTTTCCGAGCAATCGGATTCTTTGAGAAATTGCCGCCGCGCACCGTCCAGCATGTCATTGGTCGCATAAGTCACCAGACGAAAACTGCCGCGCTCGACCAGGATCGCTTTGCTGTAAAGAACGTCCGTCGGTTGCACGGTTTCACCATCAGCCGTGAACATCACCGCACTGGTCAGGCCCTGGCTAACCAGTTGCAAACTCATCAGCCGGTTGTCCACGTCTTTGAACGCCTGGCCGGAAAATCTAATCAGGTCCACTTCGATCCTGCCGACAGTCAGATTCTCCTGCAGCGACGAGATCAATCTTTCCGGCCGCGAATGATAAAACGCCCCGTATATCAGGTTCACTCCGATCACACCGAGCCCCTCTTGTTGATCGACATTAGCTTCATCGAGCATCCGCACGTGGATGATGATCTGGCTTGGCTCGCTGCGCAGTTGCGTTTGAAAGCGCACACCTAGCCAACCGTGCGATTCGTTGTGCTGTTTGAAGCTGCGCGCCGCTACCGTGTCCGCAAAGACGAAGAACGCACGCTCATTGCCAAATTTCGCATCGAGACGTTCGAGCAGAAGATCGTACTCGTGATCGAGCATCGTGCCGAGCCGAATACGACTGACAAATCGATCTGTCGGGCCGTAAATCGCGTCGCTGAACGTCATACCGTATGCCGAAATCGTTTTTGCGATCGTTCCGGCCGCGCCCCCCACTTGAAAAACGCGCCGCGCCAGTTCCTATCCTGCACCGATCTCGGCGAACGTTCCGTACTTTTTTGCATCCAGATTGATCTGGAATGCCTTTCTGTTTGTACGGACTTCCATCTCCGCGTTCATACAGGATCAACATGTGACCATTTTACGTGCCCTCAACTGTTGAATGTCGTAGCGACGGTCCGCGGCCGCCGAATCTGCGGCTACAAACTCACACTCTCCGCGCTTTTCGCCGGAATCCAGCCCCGCAGACTGTTTGGTAAAGCCGCGTAAACCCAATCGCCGCGCTTGCTCAGGATTTTGATCTCGCTCCCGGGAGGCAACGCCAGCACGCTGTTGGCGTTGTCCGCCGTCGCCAGGCGCGCTTCGACTTCGTTTCCCGTTACAATCGCCAACGCGCGGCCTTTGCTCCCATTTTCGATCGAATACGCGGCAAAAACCGCCGCGGCAAAGGTCGCGAGGGATAAGATCGCCAACGTGATCACAGTGCCTGAGCGACGTCGCGCGAAAATCAGGCGAGCAATGCAGAATAATCCAAACCAAAAGGCAATTGCGGCTGCGATTGCGCACTGACTCGCGGTCGCAAATCGGAAGTATCGTTCGGGGATATCCGGCGTCAGTTCGAGCGCGCGCGATTCGTCGCGCGCGATGCTGAGATTGGCTTGCGTTTCCGGGTGATGCCGATCCAAGGCAAGCGCCCGTTCGTAATTCAAAATCGCATTGCCAAAATCTCTTTCTCGGAAATACGCATTGCCGAGGTTGTAAAATAAGTTGGCGCTGTATTCGCCGGAACTCACGGTCGCTTCGTAATTCGCGATTGCTTCCTTGAAATGGCCGGCGGTGTATTCCTGATTCGCTTTGTCAAATTGTGCACCCGTTTGGGCCAACGCTGGCGAAGCTGCCAGAATGCAGAAAATCGCCACACAACCAAGATCGACAATGATTCCTTTCGGCTTCATGCGCGCAAATTCTCGATCAACTCCAGGACTTGGCGCCGACTTTCTGGCGAAATCGCGTCCTCACCGTTATGTGCGCCGCTATAGCGCAACTCGTCGGTCCGCTCAAATAAGCGGCGCAATTGAGCCGTTTCTTTCTCATCCAGCTCGAAAGTAGCGGCAGCGGTTTCGGCATCGACAACATTTGGATCGATCCCGCCGCTGCGGGACGAAGTGCGGTCTTCACCCGCACAGCGCGTGACGCTTGCGAGAAGTATTCCTCCGGCGAAACATCGTTTCGTCGCAATTTGCGCATCAATTCCGCGGCTTCGTGTTGCAACGCGGCGACGCGCTGGGCCTCGCGATTGTCGATCTTTGATTGTCGAATCTTCAGTCCAACAAATCCGAGCAGAGCCGCGAGCGGAAAAATCTGCGCCGTCCAAAAAACCGGTTGGGCATAAATGGGAGTGAACGATTGCACGCGTCCGCGCTCTGTTAATTGATACAAGATGTCCTGCGGCTTTGGCGGGGGTCCGGCGGCCGCTGGAGCCGGTGTTCCTGAGGAAGCCGTAGCCGCGGTCGTTGACCCGGGCGGGGTTGCAGCAGCCAGCGCTCCGCCTTCCATCCGCACGGGAATCGCATTACTTCGCAAGGTCACATAATTGTCCTTGAGTGGATCGAAGTAGGAAAAAACCATCGACGGAACAGCTTGCTTTCGTTCGTTAGGCGTGAGCACCATCTCGAAAGTTTTCTAGCCGCTGATTCCAACGTCATCATCCTGGTTAAATTTCGAAGAGGGCGGATATTTGTGCCAACCGTGCTCATCCTCGATGCTGGGCGCATTCATTCGGTCGAAATTTCCGCGGCCGGAAATTGTGGATGTGAGCGTGATCGGATCGCCGACTTGCACTTCTTTTGGTTTCGCCTCCACATTCATCGTGAAATTTCCGACCGCGCCGGAAAAACTCGGCGGCGCATTTGGCGGCAACGGTTTTACGTTGATCGTTACCGGTTCACTCTTGAGAAGCGTTTCCATTCGTCGGCCAAATGCGCCGAATGGATCGCTGAAAAACGGATCGGAAAACGGATCTTCCATCTCAAAGACATCGAATGGCGATCGCGGCCGGGTTCGCGGGGTGGTCGGTCTTTGCGGAACTAAAACCTGCGCTTTTGCCTCGACTGGTCCGATCTCAAATTTTCCCGGCCGCGCGGCAGAAATTGCGGTCTTAAAGGTGAGAACGTCGTAGGATCTGCCACCGATTGTCTCCGGATTTTCCCTGGGCTGCTGCCATTTTTGCGTTGTGAATCCTTGCCCCGCGATCGTCGGACCATCTTGCAATTTCGGATGCGCGCGCGGATCGAACCCCAGCCGGACTTCAGCCGGGACCATCTCGCCGACATAGGCCGTTGTTTTTGGAACGACGAGTTCGGCGAAGGCAATTTTGTCTGCGACCGTTCGGCTGCTTGGCGCTGACCGCGCCGAACTGTTGGGCGAACCGGCTACGTTGAGTGCCAGCTCCGGTGTTCGCAGTGAACTGTTGCCGATACGAACTGTTTGCGGTGGAATTTTAAAGGTGCCCGATTTCAACGGCAGGATCGTATAATTGTAGGTTACGCTGCGCTGACGTTGAAATTGCGCATCTCAAATTGCCGCGACGTTCCAGTCGATGAACTTCCAAACCATCTACCGCGATGTTCTCCGGCGGTTTCGCTTCGCCCGCGCCGCTCACTCTGATTTGCAATTGCACCGCTTCGCCCACCGCGACATCGGAATTGCTCAGGACGGCGGTGACGCTGGGCGAATCAGCGAACACGTGGTCGGCTTCGCAAAATGCGATCAGCGCGCAGATTAAAACGAAAAAACGTAGTCGGTACATCGACAACTCCATTAACTATCAACTCTCAACCATCAACCCTCCAGGCTACCAGTCGTTATAGACATGGCGCGTGGGCCTCCGTTCATCAAGTTGGACCCGTTCTTCTTCATCTTTCATCGATTGCAATAAAAGCTCCGCCTGTTGTTCGCTCATTTGCCCATCCTTTTCCGGTTCGGCTCTGGCGAATGGTGCGGCTTTGTCCGGCGGTTTCTCGACCTTTCTTCCGGCGCTCCCTTTATTTCACCGCCAAATTTCTTCTGCGGGGATTGGGCCGGCGTGGCGGACGGCGCGGGATTTTCTTTCGATCCTTCACCTTCACCACCGGGTGAGGGTGAAGGCGCTTCATTTTTACCTCGTCCCGGGCTCGGCGATCGGTCTGCCTGATTTTCGCCCGATGACCCTTGCTGTTGCTCGGTTCCCGGTGACGGGGCCGGTTTTTGTTCTTGGTTCTTTTGCTGCTCGTTCTTCGCCTGAGATTCATGCTGGTTGCTCTCTTGCTTCTGATTCTGGCCGTTCCCGGATTTGTTCTGCGCCTGCGACTGCTGGTCTTGTTGCTGCTGTTGTTGTCGATCCTGCTGCTGTGATTGCTGCTGCTGCTGTTGGTTCTGTTGTTGATCTCCGCCCCTGCTGATCTTTGTCTTTCTTTTGTTGCTGCGAGCTCGGCGGCGGCGTTGGTTTCTGTTTCGGATGTTGTCTTTAATCGCTCAATTTTCTTTTTAACCTCTTCAAGGTTCGCTTTGGCCGCTTCATTGTCCGGATTGAGCTTCAACGTTGCTTCGTAATGCGACGCCGCATCCTCCAGGTCCTTTAATGTCGCTCTCGTTCGTCTGGTCCATAGTCCGCCCGGTCTTCCAGTGTGCGACCGAGATTGAAATGACTGTTTTCCTGCAAGCCGTTTGTCAGGCGAGAGAAGCGCGTCGCTGAATGATTGGAGCGCTTTATTGTAGTCGCCCATTTTGTAAGCGGCGGTGCCGGCATCGAATTGATTTTTTCCTTTTTGGACGAGTCAGGATGCATCCTGCAGGTCCTCTTGAAAACTTTGATACGCCTCTGCAGTATTTGCCATCTTGATAAAGATTCAACTCCGGGAACGGCGCCATGGGCGGCGCTGCGAAAATCAGAAATGCGACGCCGTCGCGGGTGCGGCAACGCTTTGCAAATCGCGGCGAATCGCGCGCGCACGCGGAATCGTTTTTCGTTCGCCAATCAAAATCGATATTGCAAGCACGATGTAGTGCCGCGCCGAGCGGCCATTCGTAGCGCTCGATCGGGCGCCGCGACAAACGCGCGTCGATTTCCGCGGCTTTCATTTTGGCCAGACCTTCGGGATAAAGTTGCGACATCGTGTCGCGGTCCGTCCCCAAGATGCAGATAAAAACCGCCGTCGCTGTCTGCGCGATCTCACGCAAACGTTTCTCGTCCAGCTTCGATTTCACGACTTGCCCGGCTGAATCTTTGACGAACGATGTGCCGCCGTCCTCGCTTGTGATCGGAATCAGCGACCCTTGCGGCGTGCCGACGCCGACCGTGAAAATTTTCGGATGCCCGCATCGGCAGCGGCCTTCGCGGCTTTCACCGCGTCGCCGCTCAACTCTTCGCCATCGGTGAAAATAATCAGCGCGCGATTTCCGGCCGCGCTTTTTCCAAATGTGTTTGCGGCGAGCGTGATCGCCTCCGAGATGTTTGTCCCGCCTTCGGGAATCGTTTTTGTGTCGAGATCGTTGATCGATTCGACGGCCGCTTCGTAATCGATCGTGAGTGGCGCCTGGAAAAATGCGCGGCCGGCAAACGCGATCAGTCCGACCCGGTCGCCTTGAACTGGTCGATGAAATCCTGGGCCGCGAGCTTGACGCGCTCGAGCCGATTCGGTTGAACGTCGTTTGAAAGCATGCTGCGCGAAGTGTCGACCGCGAAAAGCAGATCGAGACCTTTGCGTTTTACGTCTTCGTAAGTGTAGCCCCAGCGCGGCTGGGCCAGACTTGCAATCGCGAGGGCGAGGCCGAGCATGAGCGAAGCGAATCGCAGCGCGCCGCCGCGAATCGATTCACGGTTCCGGCGAGTTGCGGCAGCAATCGCGGCGAAACAAATTCTCGCAATCGTCGTCCGCGCGCCGCTCCGCGCGGACGAACAACCGCAACGAGAATTGGAATCGCGAGCAATCCCCAGAACCATTGTGGCGCGCCGAAACTCATAAAGTGGCATCGGCATCTTGCCGATCAGATACGGGCCGGAAGCCCATGCTAGGCTGGTTCTTATCGAAACAGGATAAAGTCGGCAGCGAAAGGCGCGTTGTTAATATAGCATCGAGCGCGGAGCGCTCGATCCACCTAAACTGTGCGCAAACGAAATTCACGGCAGTTTCTTCCAAACGGTTTGCGACAACAAAATTTGGGCAATCAGCAAACCGCAGCCGCTCATGATACAAAGCGGAAACAAATCGCGATATTGTTGATATTTTTTCGCGCTCACAGTCGATTTTTCCATCTTGTCGATGTCGTGATAAATCTGTTCGAGCGATTTCGTGTCGGTTGCGCGGAAAAATTGGCCATCCGCAATCTTGGCCACTTCTTTTAAGCCGGCTTCGTTAAATTCCACGCGCTGATTTTCATAAAAAATGTTGCCGAGCGCATCGGTCATCGGGCCCGCGCGGATGTGTAAATCGGCGCCGGCGCGATTCCATTGATCCCTGCGCCGATGGCGTAAAAGTGGATGTGTCAACGCCTTTATCGCTTCGGCCGCCGTGTTCGGCGAAATTTTGCCGGCGTTGTTCTCGCCATCGGTCAACAGGACGATTGCGCGGCTCTTGGAATGCTTGTCGTTCAATCGGTTCGCCGCCGCCGCCATGGCCGAACCGATCGCCGTCCCATCTTCCACCAGCCCGATTCGGACGCGCTCGAGATTTTGCATCAGCCAATCGTGATCGAGGGTCATTGGGCTGACGACGTAGGGCCGTCCGGCGAACGCGATCATGCCGATGCGATCGTTCGGACGGCCTTCGATAAATTTTCGCGTCACTTCGCGGATCGCGTCGACCCGCGTCGCTTCCGTCTCCGCCGATCGTAAAATCTTTTGTCAGCATCGATCCCGAAACATCGAGCACGAGCATGATGTCGATTCCGCTCGCTTCGACTTGGGTAAGGCTCTTGCCGAGCTGCGGACGGGCCAGCGCGATCACGAATATCGCGAGCGAAGCAACAAATATTGCGCGCAAAATCTTGCCCGCCCGCGCCGCGCTCTGTTTGCCGATAGCCCGAAGGGTAGATGTTGACGAAAAAGTGAGCGCCGCAGCGGGCCCGCGTTTTCCGCGGAGGTAGGCTAGCAGCGGAATGGCCAGAAGCAGCAAAAGCAACCACGGGCGTACGAAGGTCAGCGCGGTGTTGGCCGGCCACCAATCAAGCAATTGCAAGTTGCCCTCCTTTTACAAAGCGTGTCGCTTCGTCCAGCAACAGCCGGCTATCTGCCGATGTCGCTTCGTAACGCGCGAACTTGATCAGATCACATCGGTTCAAAAAATCTCCAAGGAGCGACTTTCTCATCTTCCGAAAATGACGACGAGCTCGCCAGGGCGCTGAGAAATTCCACCGATGTTTGCCGTGTTACCGGCAACGCGATATTGATCCGTAACGTAACGCCGGAGGATGTCGGAGACGCGGATGCTAAATTGGTACGGATTCATCTCTTTCGATCTCGATGCTGATCGCTCGAGGTCTTCCAGCGCGATTTCGCGTGGTAATTTTGGCGGCTGCGATGGTTTTGGTCTCCTTGCGCCTATAAACCAGACGAGCGCTGCCAAGAAGAGGGTGAGACGCGATAAATGCGCCGACGAATATTGCAACCACGGCGGAATAACGTGAATAATCAACCGGCGGCGCATCTCGTGAAAATGTCTTCGGACTAACTTTGCCGTGTATCGTCAAAGCAGATTGATCGAAACTCAGACTTCGTCATTTATCGACGAATGTGCTAGACGTGGCGCTCGCGCTGTCTGAAGAACGAACGCAACGCCGGCAAATAATCCTCGCTGGTTCGCAGCGTGATCGCGTCGATGTTGTTGCGGCGCAGGGTCCGCGCAAGCTCGCGCGCTTGTTCGTCGGCCAGATCGCTGAAACGCGTTCGCGTGGCCCGGTCAGCGGTGTTGATTTCAATTTGCTCGCCGGTCTCCGCATCTTCCAGGGTGATGATGCCGATGTTAGGCAACACCGTTTCGCGTTCGTCTTGAATGTGGACGGCTATGAAATCGTGCCGGCGCCCGCTCACGGCGAGAGCGTGCGAAAAATCAGGCGCTTGAAAATCGGAAATGAAAAACACGACCGCGCGCCGCGTCACAATCTTGTTCAGGTAATCGAGCGCCAGCGCCGGATCGGTTCCGCGGCCCGCGGTTCGAAGAACAAAATTTCGCGGATCAGCCGCAGCGTGTGCGACCGGCCTTTCTTTGGCGGAATGAAAAGTTCGACCCGATCGGTGAAAAGAAGCAGACCGACTTTGTCGTTGTTTCGAATGGCGCTGAAGGCGAGCAGACATGCCACTTCAGCCGCAAGTTCCCGCTTTGATTGCGCGGTGCTGCCGAAATTTCCGGACGCGCTGACATCGACAATCAACATCACGGTGAGCTCTCGCTCCTCTGTGAATTTTTTCACGAACGCGTTGCCGAGCCGCGCGGTCACGTTCCAATCGATCGCGCGAATTTCATCGCCCGGCTGATATTCGCGGACATCTTCGAAATTCATTCCGCGGCCTTTGAAGACGCTGTGGTAGTTGCCGGCGAAGACCGTCTTCGACGAGACCGCGGGTCTTAGATTTCCAGCGTGCGGATCTTCTTTAGAATCTCCGCTGTTTTTGTCGTCTCCGTGTTCCGCTGCATCCTTGGAATCTTTCGGCACCGGAAGACCGGCAAAGATTCTGCTCGATAATTGTTTCGCTCGTGACTGCTTCCGCTTCGGCTTCGTAACTGACGATGATGCGATGTCGCAATACGTCCGGCCCGATGCTTTTCACGTCCTGCGGCGTGACGTAACCACGGCCGTTGAGGAACGCGTGGGCGCGCGCGCCGAGCGCGAGATAAATCGTGGCGCGCGGCGACGCGCCGTAACGAATCAAACCTTCCAGCCGCAAGATTGTATGTCGCCGGTTCACGCGTCGCCCAAACAACATCGACGATGTAATCCTTCACCCGATCGTCGATGTAAATCTGGTTTACCACGTCACGCGCGGCGATGATTTGTTTCGGATCGATCACTGCGTTGACCCGCAAATCCGGCGCGGAAGTCGCCATCAAATCGAGGATGGTGCGCTCCTCGGATTTCTGCGGATAACCGACATTGAACTTGAACATGAAACGATCGAGTTGCGCTTCAGGCAAGTTGGTAAGTTCCTTCCTGTTCGATCGGATTTTGCGTCGCAAGCACCAGAAACGGATCGGAGAGGGGATAAGTTTGTTCGCCGATGGTGACCTGCCGTTCCTGCATCGCTTCGAGCAACGCACTTTGGACTTTGGCCGGCGCGCGATTGATTTCGTCCGCCAGGATCAGGTTTGAAAAAATCGGGCCGAGCTTCGTCGTAAACTCGCCCGTGCGCGGATTATAGATGAGCGTGCCGATTAAATCGGCGGGCAAAAGATCGGGCGTAAACTGCAAACGCTGAAACCGGTCTGGATGCACGCGGCCATCGTTTTTACAGTGAGAGTCTTGGCCAGGCCGGGAACGCCTTCGAGCAAGATATGGCCGTTCGCGAGCAAGCCGAGCACAAGCCTATCGACCAGATATTTCTGCCCGATGACGACATGCGCAACTTGTTCGCGCAACGCCGGAATCCAGCGGCCAAGTTCCTGGACTTCGGCTGTGATTTCCTGCGTGGATTTCATGGCTCTTTGAGACAAATTCACAGGCCAAAACGTTCGATTAAACTGTGGCCGGAACAAGCTCTTTGACGGACAATATTATCTCTCGCGCTTCTCGCCCCGTGGACGCAAAGTCAAAATCACGGGCAACCCGGCGTAAGATTGCGCTTCTCGGATACGCGCTTCCAAATAGCGGCCGTATTGCTCGGTCAGTAATCGCGGATCGTTCACAAAAAAGACAAACTCAGGTGGGTCTAGTTGTCGATCCCTCTTTCCAGCGGCTTGAGCGGCATAAAACAATTTTAAGCGCTTTCCTCTTCTCATTGGCGGTGGATTGGCTGCGAATGCGGATCGCAGCAAGCGATTGAGAACGCCGGTTCCAATGCGGGCATGCGAAGCGCGCCGAACTCTTTCGATAAACCCAAATAACTTGCCGATGTTCTCGCCGGTGCGGGCGGAGGCGATTAAGACCGGCGCATAATCGAGAAAGAAAAGCCGGCTACGTGTTTCATCGACAAGCTGCTTGAGCGCCTGCTTTTCGCCGCGCTTCGGTTTGATCAAGTCCCATTTGTTCAAGACAACCACCGCCGCTTTACCGGCTTTTTGAATGAGACCCGCAATCCGTTTGTCTTGCGCGGTGACGCCACTTGTAAGATCGACAATCAGGACGCAAAGATCAGCGCGCTGAATGCTTCTCTCGGCGCGCATGACGCTGAATACTTCGACCGAGCTCGAATGCTTGCCGCGCCGGCGGATACCGGCGGTGTCAATAAAGAGAAACCTTTGTTCGCCACGTTCATAAACGATATCGATCGCGTCGCGTGTCGTTCCCGGCAGTTCGCTTACAATTGCGCGCTCGCTCTGCATGATCGAATTGATCAGCGACGATTTGCCGACGTTTGGACGGCCGATGATCGCGATTGCGAGCGGTTTGATGTCCGCCATGCGAGCGGAATCGTCCTGATGGGATGTTAACGTTTGAGCATCGATTTCTAACGCGGCAGAGGGGGAGGGGAGAACTTGATCGATTTTCTCGAGCAATTCGGAAACGCCGAGATTATGTTCGGCGCTGATCGAGAGACTTGTCGCGAAGCCTAACGAGTCGAAATCAGAAGCAAACGGCTCATGCTTTTCATTGTCGATTTTGTTAATTACGAGCAGAACCGGTTTCCCTGATTTGCGCAGACTTCGCGCAAGCTCCTGATCGATCGGTGTCAATCCATCTTTGGCATCGACAACAAAGAGAAGAAGGTCGCTTTCGTGCAACGCTCCCTCGGCCGCGCGGCGCACCTCTGCAATCAATTGCGATTCGCCCGCGCCAAAGACTCCGCCAGTGTCCCAAAGATTGAATGGCTGCGCGCCCCGCGTGCAGACTGCCGAAAGTCGATCGCGGGTGATGCCCGGCTGATCGTGAACGATCGCGATTCTTCGGCCGATGAGTCGGTTGAAGAGCGCGGACTTGCCGACATTCGGCCGGCCGATAATTGCGACGCCCGGCATTTTTGTTGAGCCGCTCATCGCGTGAGGATGTCGATCTTAATCCCGGCGGGCGTGTGCGTGTCCTTCGGCTTGCAACTGGCGGACGCCGTGCATCACGTAAACGATACCGGAGACCAGGGTGAAAATTCCCGCAACGACGACGACGAAGGGGAGCGGAAGAAAATGCAGTTGCAACATCACCCACGCGATTGCGCACATCTGGCAAACGGTCGCAACTTTACCGGTCCAGGTTGGTTTCACTTCCACCTTGCCGTTAAGCAGATGCAACACAACCGCGCCAACGAGGATAACAGCATCGCGCGTGATGACGAGAACTGGGAACCAGGCGGGAAATCTTCCGTACCCTGGATCGAGTTCGCTCCAGTTCGTGATGCTCAACGTGATGATGCCGCTGAGGAGCAGTCCTTTATCCGCGATTGGATCGAGAATCACCCCTAACGAACTGCGTTGATTGTAACGCCGCGCGACATAGCCATCGAGCCCGTCACTCACCGCGGCCAGCAGAAAAATAATGATCGCCGTGTATCGCTGCCATTCGAGCGGTGCGCCGCGTTGAATGCTTTGGCCGTAATAGATCGCCATGGTCACAAATGCCGGGATCATCAGGATCCGAACGACAGTGATTTTGTTGGCTGTGGTCATGGCGCGAGATGTGAAAATATTGTAGGGCGTTTCTGTGAAACGCCAATCCCTGATGAGACCAGCGTCTGCTAAGGACGCCCTACAGCCGCGGTGAGTGACCGCGGTTACAATCGGTCATCTCTGATTTCGACGTTGAATGTTCGGTGTTGGACGTTGCGCGTTTTCTTTCTCCTGATCCCCACAAAACGTCTTTGTCTGTTTGCCGATCTGGGTAAACTGCGGTGCGCAGCGCCGATGTGGCGAAATGGCAGACGCAACGGACTTAAAATCCGTTCTCGCGAAGGCGAGGTATGGGTTCGAATCCCATCATCGGCACCTCTGAAAATCTTGTTTTTCATAGGAGATAATGACGCACGGACTTATTCTTGCGTGAAGCTCTTAGCGTTTGGCATGGCGATCGCCGCTAGGCAACGGAGTATCAATCCGCTGCAATACAATGGCGCCGGTTCGACGGCCGCCGTTTGGTTGCCTAATCGATCGCGCGTGGGTTTACGTCCTGGTTCTGATGCCGCAACCGAAGCTAAAGAGCGAAGAACGAGCGTTTTCCCTCAAAACCTTTCAATTCGAATTCGCCAAGTGAGCGCGCAGGAGCGAGTTCTCCCAGTTTCGTGTGCGCCGTTTCGCTCAGACCGCAAGATTCCCCTAACGAGCCTGCCAGCTTTTCCAGGCGGAAGATCAAATTCACTTCGCCTCCCATCAAGCTTTCCTCGCCCATCGATGCGATGCCTCCAATCGCAACGAGTCCGAAATGCACTACGACGCGGAAATCTGGCGACTTTTTTTCCTGCAATTCCTTGAGCGCGGAGATCACCACCACCATCTCTTCCGGAGTCGTCGCGGCGTCGGGCCAATAGGCAAGAAAGCCATCGCCCAGATATTTATTAATAATTCCGTGGTGGTTCTCGATGATCTCCTTGCAATTGAAAATCCACGCTCCGAGAAGAACGTCCAAGTCCTTGCTCTGCATGCTGCGGCTGAGTGGCGTGAAACTGCGAATGTCCGCAACGAGGAGCCAGCAAGGAATATTCTCAATTTCCCGCAGCGTTCGTTGCGTCACCGCTGTTCTGTATTCATCTGAAATTGCGAGCGGCTGACGGAATTTGAAAACCTCATCTCCGATTGTGATTTGATCGCCATCGCTCAGTCGAACCGGTCGATGAATCCGTCGCTTGTTTAAAAAAGTCCCGTTGCTACTGCCGAAATCTATCAGCCACAGTTCGCCGATATTTTGCGAATGAATAAGCGCGTGTCGGCGCGACACTTTCGACGATTCCAACACGATCGCATTTGCGGCAATTCGTCCAAACGAACAACTGCCATGGATTGGATGGCGTTTGCCATCGGCCGCTTCCAGCCAGGCACCTTTCTCTTGGGATGCGTTCACGCAGAAACGTTCTACCAAAAAGTGATGGCGGACGCAAAGTGTCTGCTGTGGAAGGGCGAACTCCTGTGAGTCCGCGCTGAATCCGGAGAGGCGTCGCAAGGGCTCCGCCCTGCAGCTTTAAACTTCCTTCCCATCTTAATGATGTATATTCTGTCAAGGTGACTAACGAACGCGCGGGCGATGTCGCAGGCGCGACGTCGCGTGAGTTCGCCAGCGGACAAAAAGTTTTTGGCCGCTACACGCTGGTCAAGGTCCTCGGGCGAGGCGGAATGGGAATTGTCTGGCTGGCACGCGATGAAGAACTGGAGCGCAATGTCGCGCTGAAATTTCTTCCGGATCTGATGATTCAAGATCGTGCGGGGCTTGATCAGCTCAAGCGCGAGACAAAGCGCTGCCTAGAACTGACTCATCCGCATATCGTTCGGATTCACGACTTCGTACACGACGGGCGCTCCGCCTGCATTTCGATGGAATATATCGATGGCGAAACGCTATCGAACTTGCGCGCTGAGAAAGAGCAGAAAGTCTTTGAGCCGGATGAGATCGCTACCTGGACGAGTCAGCTTTGCGACGCGCTCGATTATGCGCACAATCACGCGAAGGCCATCCATCGCGATCTGAAGCCTGGAAACCTGATGGTGAATCAAGAGGGCGATCTGAAGGTGTCGGACTTTGGGATAGCGCGCAGTCTCGGTGATTCAGTGAGCCGGTTGACGATGGAGCAAGGTCGGAGCGGCACGCTCGTTTATATGAGCCCGCAACAGCTCGGCGGCGAGCGCGGCACACATCTCGACGACATCTACTCGTTAGGCGCAAGCATCTACGAATTGCTCACGAGCAAGCCGCCGTTTTATTCGGGCAACATCGATCGCCAGATTCACGAAAGAGTTGCTCCTTCGATGACGGAGCGGCGGAAAGAATTGGACATCGAACCGGCGTTAGTTCCACAGGTTTGGGAAGATGCGGTCGCGGCTTGTCTGGCAAAGGACCCGTCGCGGCGTCCGCAATCGGCCGCGGAGGTTGCGCAACGGCTGCAGCTTGCCGCAGCGCAGACAAGAACAAGGAGGGCCACCGGCAAGATCTCAAACAGGAAAGCGCTGCTTGTCGGCGGCATCGCGGCGCTCTCCATTCTCGCGTTTGTTGGCTTCTACCTCGGAGTGTTGAATCGACAGGCCAAACCGGTATCGCAGGGGGCCTCAATTCCAGAAAAGAGCATAGCCGTGCTTCCGTTCGAGAACCTGAGCGCCAATCAGGAAAACGCTTTCTTCACCGATGGTGTCCAGGATGAAATCCTTATTGATCTTGCCAGAGTCGCCGACCTTAAAGTAATTAGTCGCACAAGCGTGATGCAGTACAAAAATGCTGTGAAACGCAACCTGCGCGAGATTGCGCAGCAGCTCGGCGTTACGTATGTGCTCGAAGGGAGTGTGCAGCGAACGGGGAACCGAGTACCAGTAAGCGCACAGCTGATTGACGCTAGAACAGACATGCATCTGTGGGCAGAGCGATATGACCGCGAGCTGGCGGATGTATTCGCCATTCAGAGTGAGATTGCCACGACGATTGCGGACCAGCTTCAAGCCAAAATTTCCCCGACTGAAAGGGCGGCGATCGAAAAAGCACCGACAACTGATCTTGTCGCATATGATCTTTACCTGCGCGCCCAGGCGCTCTTCGCCGATACCTCGGATCCGATACACGCCAGGCAGAAGCTCCCTCAAGCGGCCCAACTGCTCGAAGAAGGTGTCGCACGCGATCCGCACTTCTTACAGGCTTTGTGTCTGCTGTCCAGAGTACATAGCGTTGCCTACTTTAGGGGCCATGACCACACCCCGGCGCGGCTCGATCTCGCGAATGCGGCCTTGGAAGCCGCTCGGCGCCTCCAACCGGATGCGGGTGAAGTTCATCTTGCCTTGGCCAACTATTATTACCACGGTTTTCGCGATTACGGACGGGCCCGCAGCGAGCTGGCCATTGCCAGACGCACACTTCCTAACAACGCCGATACCTTCCTATACACGGGCTTCATCGATCGTCGCGAAGGCCATTGGGAGGAGGCAACGCGCAACATGGAGCGCGCCCTTGAGCTGGACCCGCGCAATTTCTTCATTCTCCAGCAACTCGCTTTGACTTACCGGCCGCAGCGTCGCTACGCCGACGAAGCCCGAACCTACGATCGAGCACTGACGATCGTGCCGGCCATCCCGAAAGTCGCATTTCTTGGGCGCTGGTTGCGTTGGATTGGCGAGCGGACATCAAACCTTTTCAGGCTACGCTAGCCACTTTGGTGGCTGAAAATCCTAGCGTCGCGCCCGATGTAGATTCCCCTCTCTATGCGCTGTGCGAGCGAACTGCGGCCGCCGCAACCCGGGCGCTGACAAACTATCCGCGCGAGGGCGTCGTAAATAATGGAGTCAACTTTCCCTATGCATATTGGCAGGGCGCCGTTGCTCGTTGCCAGGGTGATTCAGCCAAAGCGCGAACCGCCTTTACCGCCGCGCGCAGAGAAGTGGAAAAGACTGTGGAACAGCAGCCCGACTTCGCGGCCGCCCTCAGTCTGTTGGGCATGATCGACGCCGGCCTCGAGGAAAAGAAGAGGCACTTCGAGAGGGACTTCGCGGCTGTGAATTGCTGCCCATTTCCAAAGACGCTATCGACGGCGCGGACATAGCCATTAATCTGGCGCAAATCTACGCCTGGACTGGTGAGAAAGATCGCGCCATCGAACAGATCGCGGCGGTGGAGCGCGTCCCGAGCACTCTCAGTTATGGCTTTCTCAAGCTCCACCCTTACTGGGACTCGCTGCGTGGCGATCCGCGCTTCGAGAAAATCGTTGCCTCGCTCGCACCGAAGTAGCAGGAAGGCCGACTCCCGCTATATAAAGCACTGACTCGCGAATTCCATCTATCCCGAGGTCCTGCTCGATCAGTGTATCCTTCAGCGCAGCTGTGCAAAACGGCGCTAGGCCAAGCCAGGTCGCGACGAGACAGAACGTTTGGCACAAATGGCCCGCATCGAGAAGCACCACACGATAGGCGCGAGCAAAATGATACTTCCACATGGTACGCCGAAACACGGCCGTCATTAAGAACAAAGCACCTGCGTTTTTTGCAAAATTTTGCCGGGCGCAATACAGCCACGCCTTTTCGCGCGTGGCATTCGCGCGAATCGCCTCGAGATGATGGTGCGCCGGATGATAATGATACAGACCTGGGCTCAGACCTTTAACGCGCAACGCCATTAGATACACTTCGCCAGGATGCCGCGCACCGGCCGATGGGCTGGTTTTCTGGAGTAACTTCCCAAATCTACGTGTATACAAATAGCCGTTGACTCCCCAAACCAAAGAGAGCAGTTGCGATACGGTCTCAAGCTTGAGCTCTTGATCCGAGAATCGTCGATGCGTTTTCCGGGCCATCAGGACCCGGATGAACTCGGAATCAGGAAAAGCGCGTCTCGGCAGCAACATTTTCATCGCCCCTTTCACAGTCTTGAAAATTTTAGGCTGTGGTGTCTTCGGCAGGACAGACTTCAACCGATCGAAGCTCCAATTGCTGCGGTCGACGTAGACCGCGTCCTTTGTAGAGAAATGAAAGCTCCCTTCGGGCAACCAAGCGGACCACTCCTTTGCAAGCCGGCTGTCTTGCACCGCCTCCCGTGAGTCTTTCACAAGCAGCAGCCCCTGCTCCACTAACTGAGTGAGAGTGGAACGCACGCTCCTCCGTGTATAATCAGCGAAATGAGTGATCGCTTCTTGGAAAGTTCGCCACCGGTCAAAGAAATCGAGAACTTCACAAGTAATCGGTCTGGCGGAGACCGTTAATCGTCTTGCGAAGTTGTGAAAAAACAGCTGACTGTCCCGCCAGTACAGGAACAAGCACCTAGCCCGTCGCAATGAGATCGTCCGCTCCCGCATCTCTTTCGGTTGACGCAGTATACTTGCAGGACAGCATCAAAATCGAATTAAAGATCTAGTCCGCTGTATGGGGATCCCCCTTGATGTCCTCAAGATCTCTTTTGACCTTTGCCAGGTCCGCCTTGAGTTCTTTAGGCAAGTGCTCCCTCTCCATCTTACCGATCTCCTTGAGAGCATCGTCAGCAAACGCGTCAATTTTGTCTTTATGGTGACCACAGTCAGCATTGTTAGGCATTGTTGTATCCTCCTCGTTAAGCAACGAAGTCCCGTTGGGAATCCCACGCTTCGAAGCCGTTCGAAGCATGCTCAGGAAATTGACCGGATGTCAATAGCCGCTAAAATCCAGCGAATCTTTTCCGCGGCCTAGTGCCTAAAGACCACAGCCATTCAGCGCGCGGCCACGTTCGAGATCACCGGCTTATCCAAGCTTCAGCATGGCGTTACGAAAAGCGTGGATGGCTGCGAACACATTTAATTGCGAACAGACGCTACATCTTGGCCGCAGACGTGGCTTGAGTTTAACCGAAGGCTTGCTTTAGATGAATTTGCAGGGACAACTCGTCCATTCGATTCGTCTAGGTCCTAACAGTAGCCAAAAGTGGCAACAAAACGGCAACTGGAGATTTCTTACCTGGTAGGAAGACGGACTTAAAATCCGTTCTCGCGAAAAGCGAGGTATGGGTTCGAATCCCATCATCGGCACTTTCAATTGCGGATTGTGGAAACCGGGATTGCGGAAAGAAAAAACAGACAGGATTAACTGGATTTATTCGATTCTGGCTTCCTTAATCCGGTCAATCTTGTAAATCCTGTCTAAGAAATGGAACGCGCGTTGTTTATTCCGTTAATCTTGGGCACGGCGCGGCAGGGAAGAGAAAGCGAACACGCTGCGCGATTTGTTTTTGAGCAAACAAAGAAGCGTGCAGGCGTTGAAACGGAATTGATCGATGTGCGCACGCTTCCGATGCAGCTCGACGACGCGGGCGAGCAAATGAAGGACGCAAAGTTCGCAGCGACAATCGAACGCTGCGACGGGCTCATCATCGTCACGCCGGAATACAATCACAGCTTTCCCGGCTTGCTGAAACATGCGCTCGACATGAATTTGAAAGAATACATTCATAAAGCAGTCGGAATTTGTGGCGTCTCTGCCGGACCATTCGGCGGCGCGCGCGTCATCGAAGGCCTTTTGCCGGTCATGCGCGAGCTCGGACTGGTCGCGATTTTCGAAGACGTTAACTTCGGGAAGATCGGCACTCTCTTCGACGAGCGCGGCAATTTGCTCGATCAAAACTTTATTCGACGCATCGACATTTTCTTGAACGAACTCATTTGGATGGCGCGCGTGCTTCGGCATGGCCGCGAAAACATCGCGCCGGTTTGAGTCAGAACTAGACAGGATTTACTGAATTAACAGGATGTGAGAAGAGCTCATTGCTGATCAATCCGGTAAAATCCTGTTAATCCTGTCTAAAAATGAAGGCGCAAGGTTCTCTCGCTGAGCGCATGGCGTGGCTCGGCATTCGCGGATCGGATCTGGAAGAGACTTTCGCACGCTCTTCCGGACCGGGCGGGCAGAATGTAAATAAAGTCTCCACGGCGGTGACGTTGCGGCATCGGCCGACTGCAATCAGCGTGACCGTGCAGGATTCGCGGTCGCAGGCACACCCGGAGGCTGGCGCGCGAACGGTTGCTCAACGCGATTGAAGAGCGACAACGCGCGGCGCATCGCGCGCAGATCGCAGCTCGCGAAAGAGAACGCCGCCGCAAATAAAGCAATAAGTATCAAAAACCCAACGAAGGGAGGAATCGTATTGCTAGCGCTTGGCCAACCTGGATGGCTCTTGGATAATCCGGTAAAGCCATTCGATCCCAGAGCGCTGTGCCCATAAAGGCGCGCGGCGCGTTCTGCCGCTTAGAAAATCAAGGGAACCACCCACTCCGATACAGACAGGCACCTTTAGCCGATGGCGATGCATCGCCAGCCATTTTTCCTGTTTTGGGTTTCCAAAAGCCACCAGGAGTATGTCCGGTTGAGCGTCCTCGATGCGGAGCAGGATATCCTCATGATCCATCTCTTCGAGCGGCTGAAACTTCGGGCAATGGCGCCCCGCAATACACACGTTCGGGAAGTTCTTCTGCATCCAGGCGGCCGCGCCAGCCGAGCTTTGTTCGTCGGATCCCAAAAGAAAGATCCGATAGCCATTGCGGGCCGACAGTCGTGCTAGTTCGGGCACCAGATCGGCTCCCGCTACACGTTGCTTCAACTTCATTCCCAGCAAGCGAGAAGCCCACACGAGTGGCATGCCGTCAGCGAGAACAATATCGCACCTGGCAAGCGTCTCGCGCAGTTCGTCATCGTGGACTGAATTGACAAGAAAGTCAACGTTGGCTGTTGCAATTTGATGAAAGCCACGTTCCGCAATCTTAGCCTCTACGGCATTCAGAACTTCCTCCATCGTCAGATTGTCAACTGCCACACCCAGGATGGCCACGCGAGGTTCTCTCAATTCAAACATGTCGATCGCTCCTTGCTGTCTGGGTGAGACACGAAATGACGATACTCACGAAAGGGTGTGTCCTGAAAGAGGGTACTCGAACTATGGGTAAGTGATGGATCGCCGTCTGCAGGCGAAAACAGTGCCATTAACTCCTGTAGTTCAGGAATGTGGTTGTGTGACTCGGGATTCCGGGAGTAGAACTCCACAGATTCACAGGCTCTACGTCGCTGGCATCGATCTCCACTGCAACGGATTGATGCAGTAGATCCATGGAAAGAACCATACGATACAAGTTCTTCTTGCGGACCAACACGCCTTCGATGCCTTTCAGGCTGCCACGCGTGATTCGAACCTTTTCGCCGCACTTCAGATAGGGGTGTGGTTCCACGCGATACGGTCCTTCAACCATCCTTCGGATGTTATGAATCTCGGTTTCAGGAATAGCCGCTACCTGCTCACCATAGAACAGAATAGTTTGGACCCCAGGAGTCATGACAATTTCCAAACGACGGTCGAGTCCACCCCGGACGAACACGTAACCGGGGAATATGGGTAGAAACAGCGTCTTCTGTCTGTCTGTCCATCGCCGTACTGACGCATAGAGCGGCAGAAAGACTTCAAATCGTTTGCTGGTCAGCGTCTCGGCTACCATCTTCTCGCATTGATAGCGAGTGTAAAGAGCCCACCAGGGTGTAGTTTCCCGCGATGTTACGCTGACTTCGGATTCAACGACTTGGCCAAGGCAGTCAACGATGGATTCCAAGTCCCTGCGCGTTATGGGTCTTGTTAGGAAATGTCTGATTCCGAGTTCGCGCGCCTCCTGCCGAAGTTTCTCATCACCGATTCCCATAACGAGGCAAATGCGATCCCGGGAAAGTTTCGTCATCAACTGCCGGACATTCAACATTTCAACCGAGCGTGCCGAGTGGGACTCGAGTAAAAGAAGGTCAGGAGTGAGCCCCTCGCTCAGAAGTGAACTGGCATCGGAATATCCTGGCGTTTCGATGACTCTATGTCCTTCTTCCTCCAGGACTGATCGAGCTATGGACCGCGTCACTGGGCTTGCGGTGATTAGAACAATAAGAAGCTGTTTCACATGTACCTTCCGCGAGAGACATTCAGTACTTACAATGTGAGATGAATCGAACGATCGAACCCCTGATGGACAGAGCTTCGCCTAGGTCCCACTCAGAGCGGGACAGAGCTTCGCCTATGGCAGTCCCGCTCAGCACGGGACAGAGCTTCGCCTATGGCAGTCCCACTCAGCAGCGGGACAGAGCTTCGCCTATGGCAGTCCCACTCAGCAGCGGGACAGAGCTTCGCCTATGGCAGTCCCACTCAGCAGCGGGACAGAGCTTCGCCTAGGCAGTCCCACTCAGCAGCGGGACAGAGCTTCGCCTATGGCAGTCCCAGAGGGTTCTGACATGACTACTTAGCTTGTTGTGATGGGGGCCCAACTTACGGATCGTCCACGGGTGCGCGAGACTACTCTATGGTGCGCGCTCAGCGAAGTGAAACGAGTGTTTGTTGTCGTAGTGTTGGCCACAGTATCTTACTCCTGGCCGAATCCAAAACGTAGTCTGACCTATTCCAGTTCGTCGTCTAGCACGTTCGGTATTGTGCTCGAAGTAGTAGTTGTTTATTCTCGGTGCCTTTGTGCGTAGCCCGAGAATCGAACCGCTGCTCCCAGCCTTTGTGGATACTGTGAGCCTAGGCCAATTAGGCACAAATGTCCAAGCTTTTTGTGGTAACCCTCGATACAACTTCGGTAATCGGGTTACCAGTGTTCTATTTGTGACATTCGAAGGCGGGTTCAGGGTTAGCTCTGCGATGCCGTCTGCAGGCTAAATACTTCAGTAGTGTATGCAGTTCAGGCAAGTAGTAGTGCGGCTCAGAATTGTGGAAGTGCGAGTGGCCAATGATCTTGCCAACGAGGTTGATGCTTGTGTCCATCCCGTGTTCATTGTGTGCAGCTGCGGCATGGATTGGAGAACCAAATCCGGGAGACAGCGTCGAATTCGGAGACGTAGGTCCAGCTAGGCGTTGTGAGGGAATTGCGAAGCTGAGATTGACCGCCTTCCGACGCATTCGCGCAAGACGGCCTCACCCGAGGCTACCTCGTCGTGTTCCACCATAACAGACCCTGGGCCATTTCTGCAATCGATGGGAGCGTGTTGCTCTGGGTAGTTGTGACGCGCATATGCGGTCTTTTCACGCGTGTACCGCCATGCGGGATGGTCATCTCTTGGAGTGTCTGCAAGCTTCCAGCATGGACCGGAGTTTATCCACAACAAATCGCACGCATTACGTTCGCCCGTAGGCGGCGACCAGGGCTTCGGAGCACCGAAGTAACCATTGTGGGCGGCGAAAGTACCCCATTCTTCTCGAATCTAAGGTAACTTAGTTCAAAAGATCACACGATGGCAGCTCGTTAGCTCGGTCACGCGAAGGGAAGCCTCTGGAAATCCGAGGCAGCGCTGCGTACTTTCGAGCGCCCAGTTAACAAATCGACTAGATGGTTGCATTTATACGCAGGCGGTTCGCTTGTTGTTGCCCTTGGTGTGCCCGAAATTGTTCGCCGCGATTGCGATTTAGCTGGCGATGAAGCGACTGAAGAATGCTCATGCTCGCCATGAGTGTTTCGCAGTCCGGTAACTGGCATCCTGACGGGTTTTGGAGTGGACGATGAGAGTGCCGCGTATGCGATCAGCTCTCCCTTTGGCATTTTGCTTTTTGATGTTGATTTGCAATGCTGTAGTTCTTCTGTCGCAATCGACGACGACCACCGTGACAATCTCCAACACGGTTGAGACGGGCGGGATCGATCGTCCGGGGATCAACCTGGGCGGGTTGGCCGACTATGGTTCCCAGCAGCTTTTGAAGTCGCTGAACTATGTGAACGGCGGGTATTTTCCGGGCACGTATGCGGGAGCGACGTATCCCTGCAGCAGCGGGGGAAGCAACACGACGACAACGTGGTACAACAGCATCACCGATCCGTCCGGGTTTCCGGCGAACTTCTGGGCTGGCGCGAGCTATGTAGCCATCAATGCGGCTACTGGCACCAGTTACGGATCCGGAGTGGTTACGGCGTCGACGTCGAATACGGGAACGACGGGAATCACCTTCACGCTGTCGCCGGCCCTCAGTGCGGCGTGCAACCCATCGCAGAACGATGTGTTGATCGTGCGCCAAACGGCAGCCACCAATCTGTTTGCTCCCAACCAGTTGCTGAACGTTTGTTCCGGCGCGAGCTGGGATACTTCCGACACCTCTCCGTCGTCGAGCAACACGCAGCGCAGTCTCCAGATGCCAACCGGTTGCGGTCTGACGTTTTACATCGACGCGACGGTGTCGAACCGAACCAATACGAATGCCTCGCTGGCGACGCAGCAGGTAAACTTCATCAATCTGAACGGCTCCTATGATGCGACATTCAAGGCCAAGTGTCTGGTGGCCGGCTGCAGCATCAATTTCAGCCTCGGCCGGCTGGGTGGTACGACCTATCTGGGGAGCACGACGGTAAACCCAGGGTTCAGCAGCACGCCGGGAACGGGCTGGACGACCTACGACTATCCGTTTACGGCATCGGAAACGGGCACGCAGGACCAGACGGTGGGGTACAGTTTCACCTGCACGGGCAGCTGCCTTTTGCAGGACGCAGATGTGGTCGAGGGGAGCACTCTGCCCGGCAATACAACCGCATTTCGCGACGCAGTGGTTTACGAGTTGCAGAAGCTTCATCCCGGGTCGATTCGTTACATGGATGCCAGTCAGTGGTGTTCGGATGTGGCCGACGAGATTGCTTCGACCGGCAACCGGCGCTGGTGCGGAGCCAGTTCGTGGACTCCCGGCGTAGGTCAGGCGATGGGCTACAACGACGTTCTGGAACTGGCGAATTTTCTGAACACGGATGTGCTGATTTCGGTTGGCCAGCTGAATCAACCATCAGACTGGGCCATGCTGGTGAACTGGCTGAGCAGTTCGGGGTGGATATCCAAGTACGCGGCATCGGGTCACAAGATCTATCTTGAGGACGGCAATGAGGCGTGGAACTCGGGCGTAGGCGCACGCTCTACTACGGCAATGGCCTCGGCCTATGGGTACACGCTGGGTCCGAACATGGCGGCGGCGAAATCGGCCACCGGCTATGACCCCCATGTGATCAAACTGGTTGGCAACAGCTGGGCGGCTCCCAACCAGGGATACGGGCCGTTCGGGTGGGTGCACAATGTTCTGACCGTCGCGCAGAGCGACGCCCAACGGGCTACCGGACTTCGTCGGATGATGCGCCGTACACGCTGAACTACCTGGGCAATTTCGATACTTACGGCAGCAGCGTGGCCACCACCGGAGCTCCGTTCCTGGACGAATGGGCGGAGGATGCGAATATCGATTCGGTCACTTCGCCGCTGTCGAACAGCCAGTCGATGTACCTCAACCAGCAGTATGCGCAAAGCCAACTTCGGCGTCGGCACGCTGGTCTACGAGGTCAATCAAAGCACGACTTTCAGGAGTAGCGGCGACGCAGTTACAGCTGGACCAGATCAGCGCCTCGGTGGGCAACGCACTGGCGATTGCCGAGCACATTCTGCTGATGCAGCGGGACTCTCATGTAACCGGGCCGATCCATGCCTTCACGCTGGCTGAGCCCTACACCGGATACACCTGTAATGGGAGCGGCTGCTCGAGCGGAGTGGTGATGCCATTGTGGGGCACCAATCTGTTCATGGCAACAGGGCCGGGGCAGACGCCCGGCAGCGCGAACTCCGACCGGCCGCTGGCCATCGCTCTCGGGGTGATCAACAATGCCATCGGATCGAACAGCAATCTGATGTCGGTGACGCAATCTGGCACACCCACGTTCAACTATCCGGGTGGCCAAGCGGGCTCTATCCAGCCCAACGCGGCTGTGCCGTATGTGAACTGCTTCGCGTACAGCAACGGGCAGGGAAGCTGGACGACAATCTGCTTCAACAACAATCTCACCACGGCAGAGTCAGTTACTTTGACCGGACCGGGTGCGCCTACTGGACCGGTCAGTGAGACCATCTTCCCCGAGCAGGGCAACGTCATCACAGACCATAACGAAGACACGTTCCTGGGCGCGGGCAGCAGCGCGCCGGTGGTTGGTGTGCCCACGGCATCCTCGGCGAGCGGCGCAACCTATTCCATCCCTCCAGCCTCTTTCATCGCTATTACCTATACTGCTGGCGGCACATCCACCCTGGCTCCGCCGACGTTCTCTCCTGGTTCGGGCACCTATTCTGGAACTCAGACGGTGACGATTTCGTTTCCTCCGGGCTCAACAGGATGCGTTGGAATCAACACGACGCCGTTGGCTCCGACACCGGGGACATGCGGAGCCGGCGGCACCACCTACACAGGCCCGATTACGGTCAGCAGCTCCGAGACTGTGAATGCGATTGCCACCCAGGCCGGAAGCTCCAATTCTGCTGTGGCTACGGCGGTCTACACCATCAACCTCGCCAGTGCGACACCAATCATTAACTGGCCAACCCCGGCAGCTATTTCAACCACAACGCCATTGAGCAGCACGCAGCTCGATGCCACCGCAACGTTCCAGGGCGCGACTCTCCCCGGAACATATTTTTACACTGTTCCACCAGGTACCACGGACGCTCACGGCCAGACGCTCTCTGCCGGCACGCATACTTTACAGGTGGTCTTTACACCAACCGACACGACCGATTTCAACAGCGTCACGGCAACGGTACAGATCGTGGTGGGTACCACAGGCACATTCAGCGTCAGCGGCTCACCCGTTTATTCCAGCGGTGACTGCTGCTTCTTCAGTCAGCCAACCCCGTATAACGTAACGGTGTCCGGAAGCACCGCCGCTCCGACCGGTACTGTCAGTGTGACCTTCAATAGCCAAATCCTCGGTACGGGCACGCTCACACCTGGATCGGGTGCGAGTTCGTCCGTAACCCTCTTGCTTGACAGTACATACTTCGTGCCCGGAAATAACACCGTTACCTTGAACTACCTTGGAGACATGAACTACTTCCCAAGCTCTAATTTGGCAACCATTCCTTTGCGCAACCCAGCTATCGGGGCGGATCCGGCGAATGTGGGCGGGGGCACCTCGACGATCTACATACCCTACACGTACGTTGTGCCCGGATCGGTGACGTTCAACTTCAACCCGGCTGGGGGCGCTGTTCCGGACTTCTCCAATACCGGCGCGACCACCTGCACGACTGGAACACAGCCTGCGGGCACTGTTTGCATCCTGGCTGTTGCTTTCAAACCAAGCTTGCCTGGGATCCGCAAGGGAGTTGTCGAAGTCGACTTTACTCCCACGACGGGACCGGCTGAACCCATCCTTTACTTGTTCCTTTCCGGATTGGGCGGTGCGGCTCAAATTGCGCTGGGTAATGCCACGCAGAGCACGTTGAACGTCGGCCTGAACCAGCCTCAGAGCCTGGCCTTCGATCCTGCCGACATATCCAACGGCACGCTGCACGTTTCAAACAGCAATGCGGCACAGATAGTTACTTTGCCCTCGTCCGGCGGGCCGTTCACCCCGTGGAATACGGCCAATACCGGTAACCTGGTCTATCCCACCGACCTCGTTTATAACGCTTTCGACGACCTCATCGTGGCCGATGCAAGTGCGGCGAAGGTGTTCAGCTTTAGCCCGTCACTGGCCGAGCAGACGGTAAGCACCGGAACCATCACACTGGGACTTCCCACTGCGAACAAAGTTGATCTGGCCGGCAACCTGTATATCGCCGACGGTGGCAACACCCCGCAAGTCGTCATGGTTCCCGGGGAAACCTACGACACGACGTACAAACCCAGCGTGCTTCTGAATAGCAGCAGCGTAAGCTTCCCGCAAGCACTCGGGGTCGATAACACCGGCACCAACCTCTATGTCGGCGACGGAAACAACAATCAGATCCTGAAAGTTGCCCTCGCCACAGGTACTACTTCTCAGGTTGCTATTGCACCCTGCGATGCCCTAGTCACTCCGTGCGCGTTCAACGAGCCGTCCGGCTTCGCGTTTGACCCCAACGGAGACATGTATGTCACCGACGGCTCCCGGCTCCTCCTGATACCGGCTACCCATTCCTCGGGCAGCCCAACCCTGCTGATGCCAATGACTGGGCTGCTCGGCGCTTCGGGCGTCACCCTTGACGGATCGGGTAGCATCTACGTCACTGACGTTACTGGGTCCGTCTACAAACTGGCGGCGAACGCCGGAACAATGACCATTACCAGCGTCGGCGGGACACAGACCACCACGGTTACGAACACGGGTAACCTGGATCTGACGATTGCATCGCTGACGTTTACCAACGGAGCGGGTAGCGCCTTCTCTGAAACCGATACTTGCACGTCCGCCCCGATCCCGCCGGGTGGTTCTTGCAACATTACCGTCTCGTATTCGAATCCGAGCGGGACGGCACCCGATACGCTGAATATCTCCAGCAACGCATTCTCTGTCAGTGGTGTTTCGATTCAGGTCACCCCCTAACCATTGAGAGCCGCGCTCGATGTGAGCACGCTCTCGCTCTTGCCAGTCTTATACCTGAAGAGTAATGGGATCAGATCGACGGACGACCGCAGCTTCGGATTCGCGCAACATTAAACTGTTCAGAGTGGCGAGTCCCGCGCCCATGAAGAACGCCAAAATTCCCACGTATTGGTTGGTGACGATTTGGGATTGAACAGGTTGCGAGGGAAGGTTTGTACAGTGACCGCTGAGCTCGTCACTTGGGAGTCTCCGTCACGGGCCGGCTTGTTTTGAGCGAGCAGTTGCGATTAGGAATAACCCAGGCAGCACCTCTGCTCCTCTACCCAATTGTGGTGGCGTCATAGGCATTCGTTGATTGTGTCCAGCGGGGAAGGCCCCTTGAATAGAGAGCATTGTTTCTTTCCGACGTTACGCTGAACATCAGTGAGCATAGGCGCGACGGAGTCCCAACCGGCAGAGCCTCGCGACTTACAAAATTCCGCGCCGGGTCGAGTTCCAGGGCACTGACTTACCCAAGAGTGGCTCAGGCAAGATATTGAAGAGGGTTCTCCGGGACCGCTTCTGGGTTCATCAAACGCGTGCCGTGAGTTGAAAGAAGCCAGAGCGCGGTGAGTGGAAGATCTCCCTCTTTGGATCATCCTCTGCGTCGAGCTACGTATCAGGTAATGCGGAAGAAATCAGTGTCAGCGTGGCTAATGTCTGGCCTTTGAATTAAGGGATTAAGATGAATGACGCATTACTTCTCCGCCGCATACACTTCGCTTTTACGATTACATTTCACTACCCGTTTCCGCCGCTGACGATGGGCCTCGCCCCACTGATCGTCGTCCTGAAGACACTTGCTATTAAGACGGGCAACGCCGCAGCTGGGCGAGCCACAGCCGGGCGGCTCAGTGGCTTAAGATGCTACCGAATTGGTTCGGTTCCTTCATTCAATATTACGAGATAGCCCTCGTACACAAATCGATGGCGTTCGCGTCCGGTAACCTCCAGATTCGAGCCGCTGCAGGTGTTCCAGCGACTTTGCGACGGTTGGGGCGGAGATGCCAATTTTCCGTGCGGCAGCAGGAATTGAGACGATAGGATTCCGCTGCATATGTTGAAAGACTCGAAGTACGGATGCTGCCGGACGGCCAAGTGTCCCGATCTGTTTCTGATGTTCGGCAAACAGCGCAACAATCCGGCGAGCTGCGCTTGCAGCTTGATCTGCAGTATCTCTTACCCCGATTAGGAAGAAATCAAGCCACGCTTCCCAATCGCCCCTGGTGCGAACCCGGTCAAGGAGGTCGTAATAAGCACCCCGGTTGGCCTTGAAGTATAGGCTGAGATACAGGATTGGATCGCGGAGCACTCCTTTGTCGCAGAGCATGAACGTGATGAGCAGGCGTCCCAGCCGCCCGTTGCCATCCAGGAATGGGTGGATCGTCTCGAACTGGACGTGCAGCAATACATC
>CAWCST010000002.1:0-320456 GCA_963798305.1 uncultured Verrucomicrobiae bacterium | reverse complement strand
ATGGCACCCTCCTGGTGTTAAGGACATATTATCCTTTTGCCGCCGGCTTTGCGTTATCTGGTTTGCAGCGACTCCGGCTTGGTCTCCGCCGGAGCCGCCGCGGCGAGTTGAGACTTCTTGTACTTCGGCTCGCTGATGTAGCCGGTCACTTGATTCTTGTCGATCCGGTTCACCACCAGTTGCACCGGTTGCGGACGGTCGCTCAGGTTCATCCAGACGGGCTCGTAGAGATTTACGTGCTTCTTGTCCAGAAAAACTTACGCGACTGGCGGCGCACCCCCGGCCGCAAAGGTCCGCGGACGAACCAGGCTGCAGAAGGCGCTCAGGTCTTCGCCCGCAATGATCGACTCGATCTCGACCGGTTCGCCGTCCTCACAGAGCCACCCGCCCTCCACAAGTTTCAAGTCCACCGTGTCCCGCGCCCCGCTCACGACTACTCGCATGCGGCTGGTGCTGGCGGCCAGCAGAATGCCTTCGTGCCGTCCGCCGGTTGAATCTAGGATTGTTAAATGCATGGCAATCCCCCTTTCTGATTCCCATGCTGCGGCCCGCACGCACTTGCGGACAAGCTACCCTTTGTTATGGACCGCGCCCCGTTCGTATCGTCGCGAACAAATCGGACGCCTGCTACCATTTTCGAAAGGAAGGGCCGATGCCTCCACAATCCGGCCGTGTGACGCGCTGCGCCTGGGCGCGCGACGCTCTCTCGATCCAGTACCACGATCGGGAGTGGGGCGTCCCCCTGCATGACGATCGGGCGCTGTTCGAGTTCTTGATTCTCGAAGGCGCCCAGGCCGGCCTGAGCTGGTCCACCATTCTGTCGAAGCGTCCGGCTTACCGCGCCGCGTTCGACCGTTTCGATCCCCGCAAAGTGGCCCGCTACGGTGAAGAGAAGATCGCGGCGTTGCTGGCGAATCCCGGCATCGTGCGCAATCGCCTGAAAGTCCGCGCCGCGGTACGGAACGCCCAGGCGTTTCTGGCCGTGCAGAAGGAATTCGGCAGCTTCGACGCGTATGTCTGGCAGTTTGTCGGCGGCCGGCCGCTGCAGAACCGCTGGCGGCGCATCGAAGACGTCCCCGCCCGCACGGCTCATTCCGATGCCATGAGCAAAGATCTAGCCAAGCGCGGATTCTCCTTCGTTGGCTCGACCATCTGTTACGCCTTCATGCAGGCCACCGGCATGGTCAACGATCACGCGCTGAATTGCTTCCGGCGCAAAGAATTGACGTGAGCGCCGTTGCGCCCAAACGCGAAAGCCCACAAAGCCCATCAACACTCCCACGACAATGGGCAGCGCCGATGGCTCTGGCACCCCAGCCGCTTGCGGAATCGCGACGAACCCGTGCAGCCCGTTCGCTTGAGTCGAATCGCCGTATTGTCCGACGATTGCGCCACTGTCGTTTATGCCAAACGCAACCGTACCAAACGCGGCCCCTGGGAAGGTAATGGTTGAACAGCTCCCTCCATTATCGAGAAACCCTTGCTGCATATTCCCGACGACGTATTGTCCTACAATCAGGCCCTGGTTGTTTATATCAAAAGGCTCGGTACCACCACTTCCACCTGGGCAATTGATCGCGGAGAAACTCCCACCACTATAGAGATAACCGTTCGGTCCGGCCGTTGCACCTACGATTTGGTCGGAATCGTTGACACCGAAAAGGTTCGTTGATGTTGCACCTGCGTAGTCGATTGTCGAAAAGCTTCCTTGGTTATCGAGAAACCCATGTATCCCAGTTGCACTGTTATACAGTCCCACGATTTGGCCGTTATTATTGACACCGCGCGCTATGGTCATTTGCATGCTGTGGTCGCTGGGGAGCTTGGGATAGTTGAGACTCGTGAAAGTGCCGGCACTGTAGAAGAATCCATGTGTCCCGGTCGAATCACTGTATTGGCCCACGATCTGGCCGAAGTCGTTAATTCCCGAAACAATCGTGGACTGTGTGCCGGGCACGTCAATGTTGGTGAAAACTCCCCCTATGTCGAGGAATCCGTGGTATGCCGTTGCATCTAGGTACCAGCCGGCTATCTGGCCCTGGTCGTTTATCCCGGTGGCCACTGTGCCTCTGGTCGCGCCCGGCGCGTCGATAGATATGTAGGCAAGATCTGCAAAACCTAAGGGTGTAAATCCCGTCATTAAACCGGCAACGAGTATTGAGCGAAACAACATTGTGTAACGATCTCCGGATTAAAGTGCGCGAGTTCTCGCTTAAACATTACTTAGGTTACGTGACATCCGAATCTTAGTCCAAGGCTTTCGGCCCTTAGTACGGTAGGTGGGTACCAATGCGGCGTGGAAGTATTCCCTTACTGTCTTCCTAAGTACCAGTAATATGCCAGGATTACTTATTCCCCTTATGGGGTATCGACTGATAGACAACGCCGAGGAGCGCTCACGCCCGCGCGCTGCCAGAAAAGCCGGCTGCGGTTGGACGCCACGGCCTGACTGTCCCGCGCCGGCTGCCTTCCGGGTCTGGTTCATGTTAGGATACTCCGTCAGAGTGTTGTGCGTTCCCGATATCCTGCGAGGAGGCGGCAGAAGATGACGCGGAACTTCAAGTTCGGCCCGTGGCTTGGAGTGCTCTTGGTTTCAGGCCTGTGCCTCGTCGTCGCCATGCTGGCGCTTTCCGGAGGAGGGGCGGCCGCTCAGCCATCCACACCCCACCCTCTCGTAACCCAGGCTGAGTACGATCGCTGGCAGAAGGAGCTTTCCAACTGGGGCCGCTGGGGCAAGGACGATGAAATGGGCACCCTCAACCTGATTACTCCGGCCAAGCGCAAACAGGCCGCGGCGCTGGTGAAAGAGGGGATCTCGGTATCGCTTTCGTCGAACGCCTTCACCTCCAAAGAAATCGATGTCCCCTGTCCCGTCGAATGGGGTATGGTGACGGCCACGCCATCGATCGCCATGGATCGCATCGCGTACCCCTGCATCCATGGCGCCGGCACCACCCATCTCGATTCCTTCGCGCACATCTTTTTCGATGGAAAAATGTGGAACGGTTATCCCGTAGCGGGGCTGGTTACCAAGGAAGGCGGCGCCGGAAAAAGCTCCATCCTGACCATGAAAAACGGGATCGTCACGCGCGGCGTTTTGTATGACATCCCGAGGCTCAAGGGCGTCCCCTATCTCGAGCCGGGAACCCGCATCTTCATCGAGGATCTGGAGGCCTGGGAAAAGAAGAGCGGCGTGAAAGCCGGACCGGGCGATGCGCTCCTGCTTCGCTGGGGGCGTTGGACGCGGCGCGCCAGGCTCGGGCCCTGGCCCATTGACGAGCAGGCCGCCGGGCTCGACAATTCCGTGATTCCCTGGTTGAAGAAACGCGACATCGCGCTGCTGGGCTGGGAGACGCCCGACTACGCGCCCAAGCCGCCCGGAGATCTTTCCAGAATCGCCGTGCATAATTTTGCCCTGACCATTCTCGGCATCCACCTCATCGACCGCGCCGATTTTGACGCTGTGGCTGAGGCCGCCGCCGCGCGCAACCGCTGGGAATTCATGTTGACTGTGGCGCCGCTGCCGATACCCAAAGGAACCGGCTCGCCGGTAAATCCGATTGCCATGTTCTAGCGTGGGGCGCTCCGTTTCCGTCGCGTTGTGGTGCGCCCTCACGGCCGGCGGCATGGCCGCGCAGCCGCTCATGCCATGGCCCGCCAACCTCCAGCGGCAGTCGGGCGTAACCGTCATCGACACCGCTTTCAGCATCGCGGCATCCGGCGCCGGCGCAGCCGACCCGCGCGTCGCCGGCGCCATCCCCCAAATCTTCGCGCGGCTGGCGCGCCAGACCGGGCTGCCCCTTTTGCCGCGCACCGCGCCGCCCGACCGCGCCACCCTCCGCCTCGTGGTCGAGCAAAAGGACCATCGCGCGCCGCAGCGCCCGGGCGATGACGAGCGCTACACTCTGCTCGTCTCCCAGGGCCGCATCCGGCTCTCCGCCGACCGTCCCCTGGGCATATTGCGCGGCCTGGAAACTTTCTTGCAACTGGTCGGCCCCAACCCCGCGGCCCCGGGCTTCGCCGTGCCCGATCTCGAAGTGCGCGACGAGCCGCGCTTCCCGTGGCGCGGCCTCTCGCTCGATGTGTCCCGCCATTTCATTCCCGCCGAGGGCATCAAGCGCACCATCGATGGGCTGGCCGCCGTCAAGCTCAACGTCCTCCACTGGCACTTGTCTGACGATCAGGGCTTCCGCGTCGAAAGCAAGCGCTATCCGCGCCTGCAACGTGACGGCTCCGACGGCCAGTTCTACACCCAGGCCGAGGTCCGCGACCTGGTGGCTTACGCGCGGCTGCGCGGCGTCCGCGTCGTACCGGAATTCGACATGCCCGGCCACTCCACCAGTTGGCTGGCAGGCTATCCCGAGCTTGGCAGCCGCCCCGGCCCTTACCAGATCGTACGCGAATATGGCGATCCCTTCGGCGCCATCGACCCGACCAAGGAATCCACCTACCGCTTCCTCGAAGGCTTCCTCGCCGAGATGGTGAAGCTCTTCCCCGACGACTATTTCCATATTGGCGGCGACGAGGTCGACGCCAAGCTCTGGACCAGCCAGCCCCACATCCGCGACTATATGACCCAGCACCATATGGCCGCCTCGGCGCAATTGCAGGGCTACTTCAACCAAAGGGTGCAGAAGATCCTGGCCCGCTACGGCAAGCGCATGGTGGGTTGGGATGAAATTCTGGAGCCGGGCCTGCCGAACAACGTGGTCATTCAGTCGTGGCGCGGACAGAAGTCACTGGCCGAGGCCGCGCACAAGGGCTATGCGGGCATTCTCTCTTTCGGCTACTATCTCGACCTGATGCGCCCGGCCGCCGAACATTACGCGGTCGATCCGCTGACGGGAGAGACCGCGGATTTAAACCCCGAGGAGCAGAAACGCATTCTGGGTGGGGAAGCCGCCATGTGGGAAGAACTGGCTACGGCGGAGAACATCGATGCAAAGCTTTGGCCGCGCCTGGCCGCCATCGCCGAGCGTTTCTGGTCTCCGCAAACGGTTTCCGACGCCGCGGCGATGTATGAACGGCTGGCGCCTGTGAACTTCTGGCTGGAATGGCTCGGCCTGACCCAACGTTCGAACCTGGTGCTGATGCGGCGGCGGCTGGCAGGCCCTGTGCCGCTGGTGGCGCTCGACCAGTTCGCCGCCATTCTGGAGCCGGCGAAAGGCTACGAGCGTCATCGCAACCACTATGGCGCGGCCAGCCCCTTCAATCACCTGGTGGATGCCATTCCGCCGGAAAGCGACACTGCGCGCGCGTTCCGCAGCGCGGTCGAAAAATACCTGGCGGCGCCCAATGCCGCCGCTGCTCAGGAATTGCGCAGGCAGCTTGCCGGGTGGGAACAGAACGCCGCCCAGCTCCAGCCGCGCCTCGAGAGCATCCCGCTATTGGCTGAAAACGCGCCCTTGGCGGCGGCCATTGTCACGCTCTGCCGCGCCGGCCAGGAAGCCCTCTCCTATCGATCGGCCGCGGCTCCGGCCGGTTGGAAAGCGCGCACGCTCGCCGCTCTTCAAGACGCCGGCGCGCATCGCGCCGATATGCTGATCGCGATCGCTCCCGCTGTAGAGAAACTCTTGCAAGCGGTTCCGTAGCGCGAGGAAGGGACTACAGGCCAATCACGCGCCGGAAGTATTGCTGTACATCTTCCGTGGGTAATACCAGCCGGGCGAAAACGTAGGAAAACGACAGCCCCAGCCCGATAATGCCCACAACGAGTAGACCGACGGAGAGCATCGCGTCTTCAAGGTTACTTGCGAACCGCTAGGTTGGCAATACTCTCAAAGGTTAACGGCTATTGGAAACCCTACTGCTCCAGTTGACTAACCAGTTTCGCCCCCGCCGGCGGCGTGAAGTGAAATAACTCTTCCGCTATAGGTTCATTGATGGCGGCTGTGGTGTAAATCGTGCTGCTCGCCCGGCGTCGCGGACTTTCGGGCTTGGTATCCTCGCGCAGAACCAAGTAGCGCTTCTTATCCACCCACCACGTGTACTCATCACGAAACCCCGGCAGCGGCGCCTGCAACAAGAACACGTAACACTCCACGGCTCCGCCCGTGCCCTGGACGGTTTCTTGCCGAAGAAATCGGGCATGATCCGACGCCTTCGCCAGTTCTGCATACCGCGTCAGGAAAACCGCGTCGGCCTGCAAGACAAAAGTCTCCGGCGTTATGGCCGGTGGTTCGGTGTCCAGCAGCGGCAGCGTCGTGCCTTTCCTGGTGTACTGATTCAGCCCGGAGCGTAATTCCAGGCCGTATTGCCGTCACTCACGATAGTGAGGTTGTCGAATTCGTCGGCGCCATCAATCACGCGCCCATCCGCCTCCAGCCGGAATTTGTTCGGCTGCTGGACCGCGATCCGCATCGCGCCGGCCTCCTCTCCGCTCTTCTTCACGGTGAACCGGTATTGTTTCGCATTCGCATAGGTCTCACTGACCTTGCGCAGGATACCCGCCACGTCGGGCCGCTGCTGAGCGATCGCAAATGGTGCCAGCAGGCCGGCGATCCCGAGCACAAAAACGCGCATGCGGCTAGCGTACAGGGGTCCACTGGCAGATGCAACTGTTCAACGGCACCGCCTTTGCACTTACCGGTTGAACTGAACGCCGCGCGGCTGTACAATTCACCCATGAAACTGCTCGTCTTCTCGCTCCTTGTTTCAATGCCGCTGCTGGCTCAGGAACCAGCCGGCCGCGGCGCGACCCCTCGACCAACCCCCAAGAACCTGAAACTCCTCGCGCCGAACGCCGACATTCCCTTTGTCATGCGGAACTTCGCTGAGGCGCTGGGTGTGCAGTGCACATATTGTCATATGCAAGGCGATTTCGCGGCCGACACCAACCCCAAGAAGGAAATGGCGCGCAAGATGATCGCCATGGTGCGGTTGATCGATACCAGTTTCCCGAGCAGCGCCGGAGTTTTTCCCGACGGCTATCACGAAGTGGATTGCAGCACCTGCCATCGCGGAAGTGCCAAGCCGGAGACCATGGCGCCAAGGAAATTTTACAACCGGGGTAATTCATTGGGCGATCCACCCCCGGCTCAGAGACCCGGGGTGAGTTTAAAGCTGTTGCCCCCGGACACGCATGTGCACGGCGCCGATTCGCTCATGGGCGAGTTCCGCGACGCCCTCAACGTGGACTGCAACTACTGTCACGGCGGCGGAAGGACGCAAGAGGTGGACATCAACCCGCGCAAGGACATCGCGCGCAAGATGATCATGCTGGTGCGGCAGATCAATGCAAATTTTCCCGGCACGGGCGTCTACCCGGTAGGGAATCAGGAGGTAACCTGCTACACTTGCCACCGCGGTGACCCGCATCCGGTGAGTGTAAGCAACCGGCGATACGACCTGCCCGCACCAAAATAGCTAAGGGAGGAAATGCCATGAAATACGCTCTTACGATTGCCGCCGTGCTGCTGGCGATGAGCCGGCAGCAGCCGGCGTTGGCTCAAGGAAGTGCCGACACTCTGGTCAAGCAGGCCGTCGCCGCGGAAGGTGGCGCCGATGCGCTGCGCGGATTGAAGAGCCTCGCCATCAAAGGCGATGCCAAGTTCTGGGAACCCGGGCAGTCGTTCGCTGCCGGCGGCGAGCCGCGCTTTCTGGGCGACGCGACTTTCGCGATCACCTGGGACCTCGCCAAAGGCATGGCGCGCACCGACTGGGACCGCGACCAGAAATACCCGGAGCCGATCAAGATGAAATACACCGAGACCGCTGTTTCCCGCCTTCGGCTTCGTCACCGACGACAAGGGCAGCCAGCCGATGTCGCGCATCCGCGTCGCCGCGCTGCTGCGCGAGCTCGAGCGGGCCTCGCCTCGGCTGTTGATCAAGGCGATGGACGATCCGAGCAATGTCCGCGCCGCGGATCCGCAACGGCTCGGCCAGCAGTCGCTGCCGGCGGTCTCCTTCGCCGACGGGGGCACCACTTTCACCATCCTGTTCGATCGCAAGACTCATCTGCCCGCCGCCATCCGCACGCGCGATGACGACAACATCAACGGCGATTCGAACTATGATCTCGTGCTCGCCGACTGGAAGGCTGCCGGCGGCGCCAAGATCGCCCACTCGCTGTCTTATCGGATCAACGGGGTCGAGGTGGCCAAGCTCGACTATCGCGACGTCACCGCCAATCCGGCGATCGCGGCCGACGCTTTTGCGGTTCCTGACGCTGTGAAGGCGGTCGCCAAGCCGCCGGCGACCGGCAACGTGCCTTATCAATGGGTACTGCGGCGGCTTTTCCTGACGCGGTTCACTCGACAGCGACAACGTCATTTTCCCCGACGGCGGCGGCCTCAAGCTGGTCGAGCTTGCCCCCAACGTGCAGCATGTCGAGGGCGGAACCGCCAACAACCTGATCGTCGCGATGAAGGACCATCTGGTCATCTTCGATGCCCCTTATGGCGAACTGCAATCGCGCTGGGTCATCGATGCGGCGAAGGCGAAATACCCGGGCAAGCCGATCCAGTATCTCGTCCTCACCCATCACCACATGGACCATACCGGCGGCATGCGAACTTATGTGGCCGAAGGCGCGAAGGTGATCGTTCCAAGCTCCGGACAAGGCCTATTTTGAAAAAGACGTCAGAGCGCCCCGCACGCTGGTTCCGGACGATCTGCAGAAGAAGCCGCGGACTGCCGATATCGTGGAGGTCAAAGACCAGATGACGCTCAAGGACGAAACGGCTGAAATTCGCCTCTACAACATTGCCAATCCGCACGTCCAAGGCTTCCTCATCGCCCACGTAGTCAGGGCCCAACCTTCTGTATGTCACCGATCTCATCTCACCCCGCGGGCCCATTGAGCGTTCCGAAGGCACTGTCGCCGTGGGCGAGTTCGTGAGGAAATACGGAATCACCGGCGCCATGATTGCCGGCGGCCATGGCACCACCGTCAAGCAATCCGACATTGCTCCGACCCTGGCCGCGAATTGACCGCTATTTGGTTTGATAGCGAAGCCTTACCTTGACCAGAAAAGGCTGCTCCGGTTCGGCCGCCACGCGGTAAACCGTTTGTGGGGGCGGATCCTCTTGCGTCAGAAGGCGCGTTGCGTCGGCCCCGGCTTGCTGTTCAGCGCGGCTCCACGTCTTGCCGGCGCCGCCGCGAAGTTCGAAGATCTCGGTTCTTCCGGCGCCCCACTGCTTTTCCCATTGGGTGGCCTGTTCGTTGGTCAGCGCCAGCGGCTTGGATCCGATGATGAGGCCGGTGATGGGCTGACTGGTCAGTAGCACCGTCAGCTCCTCTTCCACCTGGTCGGGCCGGCTCTTGCGCAGCGAGAAGAAGTTGGGCCGGTCGTCCTGGGCGGGGATATCGATCAACTTGCCGGCCGCCACCCGGTGATCGCCGCGGCGCGTTCGCGTCGTGGGAAAAATGAGATAGGGCTCTCCCCGTTCTCCCGAAGCGTATTTTTCCCGATCGATGACGTACAAGTACCCCGCCTCCGGAGACTCGATGGTCAGACGCACGCGGTCTCCGCCTTGCAGCATGCTGGTAGTGGCTACTCGCTCAGGCACCCACTCGACGGTTTGGTTCTCTTCCTGCACCAGGATTCGCGCGCCGGCATCTGTCTGGGCGGCGTGCCGCAGCCTCCAGATGGTCACGCCGATCTCGCGGGTGGCGGCTGCTGTTTTGCCGGCCTCGGTTCGCGCCGGTTGATAACGGGGCGGCGGCGCTGGCTGCCCCTTTTGCGGCCGCGCCTGCAGCACCTCTTCGGGAACGAGGACTCTGGTCTGCGCCGCGGCCGCGGCGGCCAGCGCCATCCACACGAGCATGCGTTTCATCGGGACCTCCTCGGATCATTGCCATTCGCCGTGTTGGACGAAGGCGGCCCAATAATACGGCGACTCCCACCGCTTCTGCTTTCGCAATTCCAGTTGCGCCTCTCGCAGCGCCGCCGAGGGCCGCTTCCCGTCGCGCAGCATGCTGCGGTAGAGCGCCGCCATCAGCTCCGCCGTGGCGCGGTCGTTGACATTCCACAGGCTGACCACGACACGCGGCACGCCGGCATAAAGAAACGCCCGCGTCAACCCCATCAGCCCCTCGCCGCGCACCTCTTTGCCGAGCCCCGTCTGGCAGGCGCTGAGCACCACCAGATCGGCCGAGAGCCGCGCGTTGTAAATGTCGTTGACGCGCAGGAATCCGTCTTCCGGCTGTCCTTTTGCATCGATCTGCGACAGGACCAAAGCCGAGAGGCTGGGCCGCTCGGTATCGAGATAGCCGTGGGTAGCGAAGTGTAGATACCGGTACTCGCTCAACCGCCCGCTGATAGCGGTGGCGCGGCTTGCCTCGAAACCGATGGCTTTCAGGTTGGAGGGGCTGCGCGCCACACTCAGAATCTGATCGGCCTCTTGGGCGGTGAAGGGCAGGCGCGGAATCTTCAGACGGACGGAAACGCCATCGCCCGGCTCTGCCAGATGTTCAAGGATGCGCGAGGATTCCGGCGGCGGAGTATGCGCGGCCGTGCTACCCGCGCGCGGATCGTCCGCTCCGAAGACTGGGTCGGCGAAGACGGCCAGCATCTTGGGGGCGGGCTTGCGGCCGGAGATTTCCGTGCGCAAAACGGAAATTGCCGAAGCCGATGGCAGCATGACGATCTCGTGCCGCACGACGAGCGGTTCCTCCGAGCCAGGCTTAGGGAGTGCAGAAAACGGGAGGCGCTGGAGTCCGCCGTCGGGAACAATGACCAAGCGCTTGTTGCCCAGAATGGCTGCGGCCGGCGCCAGGATCATCTCACTCAACTGGCGCGAAGCGGCCGGCAGCGCGGCGCATGTTCCGGGTAGTGATCAATTCGTAAAACCGCTCTGCCTGGGCTTCGATCTTGGCGCGCGGCGGCAGTTCCCAAGAAGAAAGTGAATTCCTGCCGACGACCCAAAGAAAGCTGCGGTTCTCACCCAACGCGTACTCCAGGAGGAGGGAGTCGCCATCGAGCACTTGCTCCTGGATTTGTTTACGCGTCAAGGTTTGCGGCTGGGTGAGGGCCGCGTAGCGCGGGCTGGTATTACGAATTTCCGTCTGGAGCTCCTGGTATGCTCTTTCGAGATCCCGGATCTCCTTTTGCAACTCGGCCACGCGTGCGTCGCTCCGCCCGAGCAGGGGCAGCAGCCGCGCGCCCTTGGCATTCAGCACGTTCGAGAATTCACGTTCCCGTTGGAGCATCTCCGGATTCACACCCTCACGGATATCCGCGCCCGATTCAGAGAGCATATCGAGCATGCTGCGCGCGCGCGAGCGTTCGCTGGCTTCGAGCGCAGCGGCCGGTTCGCGCGACTGCATCAAAATCTCGATGTACAACTCGTAGCTATCGTGAGCAGTCGAAAGATAGGATGCACGTTCGTCCGCGCTTCCCGCGTTCCTGCGGACCTGTTCGACGGAGGCGATGCCGCGCTCGGCCTCGCGCCGCGCCAGGGCCGGGTTGCCCAGAGCCGCGTCGGCCTTTGCCAGCCCCTGTAGTGCCCGGGCCATGTCGCCTGAGCCGCCGTTCCGCTCGGCAATGGAGAGTGCCTGATCGTATGACTCCCGGGCTTGTGCCGGCCGGCCAGCCACTGCCTGAGCAAAGCCCAGGTCCGCGAGCGCCAGACCTTCCGAGCGCCGGTCCCCCAGCTCCCGCGCCTGCGCCCGGGCATTCTCCAGCATAGGAATCGCGGCATCCGCTTCTCCGAGTTCGGCGCGGATCATGCCGATCATACGGCTCGACCGGGCTTGCCCCGCACGGTTGCCCGCCGTCCGGTAGAGCGCCAGGGCCTGTTCCGTGTAGGGGAGGGCCTCCTTGAATCGGCCCCGGCTGTTATAGATGACTCCCAACCCCGATAGCGTTTCCGCTTCGCCGACCCGGTCTCCCGTCTCGCGCCGGATCTTCAGAGCCCCTTGCAGATAGTCGATCGCCGCGTCCGCATCGGTATACTCGTTCGCCATTCCCAAGTTGTGCAATGCGGTGCCTTGGCTGCGGCGGTCGCCGAGCGCCTCGAACAAGGGCAGAGTCTGCCGGTAGAATTCCGTGGCGCGCTGCCAATTGCCCATATCGGCATTCAACTTGCCGATGTTGTTCAGGGCCACCGCTTCCGCGCCGCGTTCGCCACCGGCCTGGTACAGCGCCAACGCCTGTTGATAACGCTGCATGGCGGTGTCGATCTCGCCCAACACATCATAAGCGCCACCCGCATTGTTTAAGGCGGAAGCTTCTCCGTGCCGGTCGCCAGACGCCTGAAATAACTTGCCGGCCTGTTCGTATGCCTCGAGCGCCGGCCGGAAATCACCCGTGGACGCTCGCAGGAGTCCGATGTGATTCAAGGTCAAGGCCTGGCGGTATTGGTCGCCCCCCGATTCAAAATACGTAAGTGCCTTGCCGTTATTCTCGATGGCGGCCGCGGTCGCGGCAGCAGTCCGTTTTCCCGCCAGCGCGATCGCTTGATCTACCAGGCGCTCCGCCTCCACTCGCTTCCGGTCATCGGCGGTTGCGTCCCGGATCGCCTCTACTCGCAGTCCGTAGCGTCCCGGAGGAGCTCCCGGAGTGGAGCATCGGACCGTAAGCCGGTACTCGCCGGTGGAGGGAGCGACCGCGACTATGGTCTCCGGACCGTAGTCGGCGTTTGGCAGATCGGCATGGGCCACCACCTCACCGTTGGAGGCCGTCAGGGTTTCCTCCAGGTCGATGCCCTTTTGCTCGACTATCACGCGGACATACTGCCCGGCTCGTAGCGTCACCCGGTATGATCGGCTCTGCCCGCCGCGCAACTCGCCGTCGGGATAAACGTCACCGGCCCGTAGGGTAATTTCCTCGGTCTGGAAGGCAAGCGCGCGCGGCACGCTCCCGCACGCGACCAGCGCAAACAGCATCTGGCGTCCTAGGCAACCGATCGACCCTGTTGTGGCAAGTCTCATACGGCCGCGCACGGACATTTATCCGGCGCCCTCGCTACTTCGATGACCCTGAATCCGTTGCCATCCATTGATCGGGCACCGCTACAGGGCCGGTGCTCGTGCCGCGGTACCCCGGCTGGCCGATCACCGGAGTGAAGAATCCAGGCAAAGTGTAGGTCCCGTTGAGCCCGTTGGGGTTTCCGCTTACAACCAGCGTAACGGTTAACCAGGGCCTCGCCCAGGTGGCCGTAGCGGACGCGGTGCCCATTCCACTTGGAAGGGAATAAGTCACAGTAGGACTCGCCGGATTTTGGAGATTGGCCTGAATTACCATGATCCCATTTAGGCCCGGAGTGTTCACGAATTGTACGTTGAAGGTCCCCGTGGGAGCCTGGGCGCCCAACGGAGAAATCGCCATCATACTGCACAGCGAATTCTGTCCGGAGCCGATGTAGAGGGCGCCCACCAGCCAGTTCACGATGGGGACCGAAAACAACAGACCCCAGTAGGCAACACCGTTGACTGTGACGGTGAAGTTGAGCACGTTGCCGGTCTCGTAGACTAACGCCGCGATGCCGCCAAAGGTCAAGCCGTGGGTGCCCAGGACAAGGCCGCTGCCGTCGCCAACAGACTCGCTCCAAGCCGCGGCGTTATACGACGCCGGATTCCACGCGTCCCAGGTGTAAGTCCCATTCGTGATACTCATGTCTCTATTCTCCTTCGAAAATCTAGAACTGCATGGCCCGTTGATCGTACACCAGGTATACGCGCCGCCGGCGGCCTGAGAATCTCATGGCAACGAAATCTTCTTCAATCGTGCCGCAATTCCAGCACGGTGCCGAGTACCGCCGCCGAGCCGCGCAGTTGAATTGTCGCGGTTCGCTCCCCCTGCGATGTCTGGTGTGCCGAAGCGAGCCCCGCCAGCAGGTCGCGGATCTTGCCTGTCAGGTCCGAGTCTACTACTCTACCACCCGTGCCGCCGTGGATCGATCCTTCCAATTCGTTGAGCGGCTCTTTCGCCCACACAATCCAAAGGCGCTCTGTTCCGGCAGCCCCTTCAATGCGATACCAAGGTGTCACGGCCGGCTGATTGGGTGGCAAAGGGGTACCGGCAGCGACTGGATACAAGACGACAAGCTGCTCGCCGCCGGCCTGGCCCGGGCCTTCGTCGATCAGATACAAGTAGCCGGACTGCGCCGACTGGGCGCGCAAGCGGAACCTCCAACCACCTTGGAACGAATCGCCGGCCGTCACCATATGGGGCTCACCAACAGGTTGGCCGTCGCGCAATTGCTGGGCTTCGAGCGAGCAGATCAAGCCTCGCTCGCGACTGGGCGCGGGCTTTCGCGAATACCAGACCCCCGCGGCCAGCCCCACTGCGACCAGCACGCTCGCAGCCAGTATGCGCGCGGCGTGAGGAAACGGCCGGGGCAGCCCGCGGCTGGAGTATCGCCGCCAGTTCCCCGGCTACTGCGGCCATCGATTGGAGGCGCTCCTCCTTCTTCTTTTTCAGACACCGCTCGATAAGACGCGCCAGATCTTGCGGCACGGAGCGATTCACTTCCGCCACGGCCGGGGGATCGACGCTGGCAATCTGGTGGAGCGTCGCCTGCGGATTCGACCCCTGGAAGGGCCGCCGCCCGCACGCCATCTCATAGAGGATGATTCCGAAGGAGAAGATATCGCTCCGGTAATCGGCGGGCTCTCCAATGGCCTGCTCCGGCGACATGTAGGCCGGCGTGCCCACAATGGCTCCAACGCGGGTCAGCGCCTGGGTTTCGGTGGCGTCGATGCCGGGTGGGGCGGACGCCTCCCGCTTGGCCAAACCGAAATCGAGCACCTTGGCCACGCCCTCGGCGGTCACCATGATATTGTTCGGCTTCAGATCCCGGTGAACGATGCCCGCGGCGTGGGCCCTGGCCAGGGCGGACGCCACTTGCCGCGCAAATTCGAGAAGCGAATCGAGCGGCGTGCTCCCCTGGGCGAGCATGTGGTGAAGCGTGGCTCCGGGAATGAACTCCATAGCGATGAAGTCCAGGCTGTCGACAGAGTCGTACTCGTAGATGGTGACGATATTGGGGTGGTTCAGGGCCGAGGCCGCCTTCGCCTCGCGCAGGAAGCGGCTGCGATCGGTGGCGGAGCCATCGGGGCGCGACAACACCTTCAGAGCGACGGTGCGATCCAGGCGGGTGTCAACGGCCTTGTACACGACGCCCATGCCGCCCTGGCCTAGCTTTTCCAGCACCTGATAGGGGCCGATCCGCTGGCCCGCGGCCATGGAGGCCAGCTCCAAAGTGGCAGTGTCCGAGGAAGACGAGAGGACAGGCCCGTCGATCGGCGATTCGATTTCGGCGCGCGGCGGCGCGTCTCCGGGTGAGGGGGGCTGCCCTTCCATGTCGGGCAAGATAGCACATCTTTACGGCGCCGGCGGCAGATCCAGCGCCGGGTTGCGCGCAAAGAAACCCCACGGGATCAGCCGGAACCCCGCGGCGTGCACCGGCATCACCGGCCAATCCTCGGGGCGCGGGTTGTGCGTGATTCCCATGGTGTACCACAGCACGATGTCCTGGCTATCCACCGACCGGTTAGCGGCGGTCCATTTCGTTAGCCCGTCGCCGCCGCGGCTCTGGTTGGGATAGTCGCCTCCGGCATACATCTCGGCGGCGCTGTAAGGCGTCACCCAAACGTGCGCGTTGAGGAACCCGGCGCGTTTGCGCACCCACGAATCGGCCGCGGCGAAGGGCTCGGCGTTTTCTCCCGGGAGGAGCGCGTAGCCGGTAGGATGGCCCAGGGCATTTTTCGCGGAGGAGTTCTCCACCACCCAGCGGCGGCTGCTCGCCAGATTCAGGCTGCGCTGCGCCTGGCGTTCGGTGCGCAGCGGCGTTTCCTTCATGGTGAATGCGCCGCCGTAGGGATTTTTCGGACCGGCCGGCGCGGGTGCGCTATTCAGCTCCACCACGCGATTACGGCGGCGCCATCCACGTCCATATCCAGGCGGAAGACGAAGAAGTGCTGGTGGTGCGACGGCCGCAATGTTCCTCGCCACCAGGTGGCTATAGGGATCGTGCCCGCCCATCGGCCACGCCCTTCACCGCCATGATGCCGGTCAGCGCGACGCGCATTTCGAGCGCGCCATCCTGGTGAAAGATCCAGTCGAATCCGTAGTCGTAATTGCCCACTTGCGCGCTAAACGAGAGCACCAAGTCGCGCGCGCGGCGCGCATCGTCGCCGTGTTTCCAGGCGATGCCGGCATCGCGCTCGTAGAGCGCTACGGCTCCGGGAAGGCTGCGCGGAGTGCCGCTGCCATCGGCCATCACGGCGTCGAACACGAAAGCAGTTGGTGGGGCAATCCACGCCGGGGCGGAGCGGGCTGGCGCTCACGCCCAGGCCCAGCTCGCCGACATCGAAGCTGTTGCGGAAAAACCAGCCGCCGCCCGGGATCGCCGTAAGGGCACCACCATTTCCGAAACCGATCCGCGATACAGAATCGATCGCACGCGAGCGTCCGTCCTCGTATCCGACGGTGTACAGCACCAGGCCCTCGCGAGGATGGAGGGCGAAGCGGAACCGCCACTTCTGCCAGCGCACTTCGCCGTCTTCGATTTGGAAACCGGGGCGCGGCTGGGTGATCGTCAAGCGGAGCGGGCGCAGCGCGCAGCGGCCGCGTCGAGAGCGGGTCGAGATCGGCGTTCTCGCGGGACACGGGAGCGTTCCGGTCGGTGTCCAGAAGATCGATGATCTTCCCGGTGGTCAGGTTCACATGCGCCACCACGCCTTCGACGGGATGAGCGTCGATATTGCGGCCGGCTCCGCTGTAATAGGAAAGAGCGCGCACAATGCGGCCGCGCTCGGTTCCCGGCAGCGCAAAGTAACCGGCGGACCAGGCCACGATTTCGACGGTATTGAGATCGGTGATGCCGCGGTCTCGAATAGCCCGCCGCCAGCGCGGTCGGCGCGCACAATGCGGTCGGCCGCTGAGTGTCTTCGTAGCCGATGGCCGGCTGCGCGCCCGCAATCTGCTTGAAGGAATCCAGGCGAGAAGCGGCGAGATCCACCGTGGCTTCCCAAGTCTGGCTGGAGGGACGATCGTACATTACGGCGAAGGCCCGCCGCGGAACCGGACCCCGCGCAGGACCTGATCTTTCGAAGGCTCGGCGAGGACCAGGATGCTGAAGCGCGCGCGCGCGGGCAGCCGGCCGGAATCTTTGACGATTTGCGCCGCCGCACGGATTTCAGATGCGGTGAGCGGCGCGAATGGATTGGGGGCCGCGGCGCACAACACGGCTCCCGCGGCCAGAAGAGAGCGGAAGGGGGGAGGCATAGCGCCTACAGCACGTCTTCGGACCAGTCCTCCAGCACCTGCTTCACCTTGGTCATGAACTGATCGGCCAGCGCGCCGTCGATCAGGCGGTGATCGAAAGTCAGCGACAGATAGCAGATGGAGCGGATGGCGATGGCGTCGTCGATCACCACCGGCGTTTTCTCCACCGTGCCCACGCCCAGGATCGCCACCTGCGGCTGATTGATCACGGGCGTGGCGATGACGCTGCCGAAGCTGCCGAAATTGGTGATGGAGAAGGTGCCGCCCTGCACTTCATCGGGCTTGAGCTGGCGCGAGCGGGCGCGCGTGGCCAGATCCACGATGGAGCGCTGCAGCCCCAGCACGTTCTTCTCGTCGGCGTCGCGGATCACCGGCACGATCAGGCCGTTTTCCAGCGCCACCGCGATCCCGATATTGATTTCGTTGTGGTAGATGATGTTGTGTGCCGTCGATGGACGCATTGAGCAGCGGAAACTGGCGCAGCGCCACCACGGCGGCGCGCGTGATGAACGGCAGGTAGGTGAGCGAGAAGCCGTAGCGGGCCTGGAACGTCGGCCTTATGGCTCTCGCGCATCTTGGCGACCTTGGTCATGTCGACCCGGTGGACCGTGGTGACGTGCGCCGAGGTGCTGCTTGGAGAGCACCATGTGCTCGGCGATCTTCTGCCGCATGGTGCTCATGGGCTCGATGCGCGATCTTGGCCTGGGCCGCGGCGGGCAGCGGAGGCATGGCCGCGGGCGGCGCGGGTGCAGCCGGCGGAGGCGCGGGCCGGGAGACCGGCGGCGGCGGAGCTGGCGCGGCGGCGCCGGGCGGCGGGCGCGGTGGGCTGCGCCAGGTAGGCCTCGACATCCTGCTTGGTGATGCGGCCGCCGGCGCCGGTGCCTTTCACCCGGCTCAGATCGATGTTGTTCTCGCGCGCCATCTTGCGCACCAGCGGCGACAGCGGACCGGCGGCTCCGGACGGTTCCTCAACGGCGCGGCAGGCGGTGCGTCTGTCCAGCGCGGAGCGGTGCGGCATGGGGGCGCCGGCGCCGCGCGACTGGTCGCTTGGGCCGGTGGCAGGCGGCGCTGGCGGCTGCCGCGGACTTGCGGCCGCGCCGTTCCGCCCTCGTCGATGCGCGCCACCACGGTGTTGATGCCGACCGTCTTGCCTTCCTCCACCAGGACCTCGGACAGCGTTCCGGCGGCGGGCGAGGGAATCTCGGTATCCACCTTGTCGGTGGAGATCTCGAATAGCGGCTCGTCGCGCTCGACCTGCTCGCCGGGCTTCTTCAGCCACTTGGTCAGCGTTCCTTCGACAATGCTTTCGCCCATCTGGGGCATTACGACGTCGGTCATATCGATTCTCACTTTAGGGGCGCTGCCAGAAGCGGTTCCTCCAGCAGCATCTCGCAATCGAACACGCGGCCGAAATGCGCGGCCAGACTTCGCGAAACCTCTTGCAGAGTCCGCCGCGACGCCCAGCTGCGCCATGGACGTCACCGGCTTGGTCAAGCCCGCACGGGACGATGTATTGGAAATAACTCAAATCGGTGGCGACGTTCAGCGCGAAACCGTGCGACGTCACCCAGCGGCTGATGTGCACGCCGATGGCGGCGATCTTCCGCTCGCCCACCCACACGCCGGTCAGCTTGGGGATGCGGCCGGCGGCGATGCCGAAATCGGCCAAGCGTGTCGATGAGCACCTGCTCGATGGCGCGCACATAAGCGCCCACGTCGCGCTTCCATTCGCGCAGATCCAGGATCGGATAGCCGACGATCTGGCCGGGACCGTGATAGGTCACGTCGCCGCCGCGGTCGGTGGGATAGAATGCGATGCCGGCGCGGCGCAGCACTTCGTCGCCGGCCAGCAGATTTTCCATGTGGCCGTTGCGGCCCAGGGTGATGACGTGGGGGTGCTCGAGCAGCAGCAGCTGATCGGGGATCAGCCCCTGCTTGCGCTCGGCGACCAGCTGCTGCTGCAGCTCGAGCGCCGCCGCCGTAATCCATCCGCCCGAGTTCCCGCAGTTGGCAGCTACGCATTGATGGCCAGACCGTAGACGGCGTTGAACGCCTCGCCCATCGCTTCGTAGAGCGTGGGATGGGCGTGGATGGTCTGCATCATGGTCTCGACGGTGGCTTCGGCTTCCATGGCCGTCACGGCTTCGCGCGATCAGCTCGAAGGCCTCCGGACCGATGATGTGGACGCCCAGGATCTCGCCGATACTTCTCGTCCGCGACCACCTTGACGAAGCCTTCGTGCTTGCCCGAGGATGGTGGCGCGGCTGTTGCCGGCGAAGGGGAACGTGCCGATCTTCACCTTGTAGCCCTGCGGCGCGCGCCTGCGCTTCGGTGAGGCCCACGCTGCCGATGCCCGGCTCGGTATAGGTGCAGCCGGGAATGCGGTTCCGGTTGATCGGAACCGCCGGCTTGCCGGCCATGTGCGCCACCGCGACCATGCCTTCGCATGGTGGCCACGTGCGCCAGTTGCGGCGTGCCCGCCACCACGTCGCCGATGGCGTAGACGCCCGGCTCGCCGGTCTGCTGGTACGGATCCACCTTGATGAAGCCGCGGTCGAGCTCGACCTTGCGTGTTCTCCAGGCCGATGTTTTCGGTGTTGGGCTTGCGGCCCACGGCCACCAGCAGCTTCTCGGCTTCGAGCTGCTCCTGCTTGCCGTCTTTGGTGGTCAGCGTGCAGCCGGACGCCTTTGCCGGTCTTCTGAATGTTCTCGGCGCGCGCGCCGGTTTCCACGCGAATCTTCTGCTTGCGGAAGGCGCGCTCCAGCTCCTTGGAGATGTCTTCGTCCTCCACCGGGACGATGCGCGGCAGCATCTCGATCACGGTACTTCGGTGCCGAAGCGGCGGAAGATGGAGGCAAACTCGACGCCCACGGCGCCCGCGCCGATGATGATCAGGCTCTTCGGAACCGCGGTGAGGTTGAGAATCTCGATGTTGGTGAGGATGGTTTCGGGATCGGGCTTCGAGGCCGGGCAGCATGCGCGCTTCCGAGCCGGTGGCGATGATGATGTTCTTCGCCTCCAGCGTCTGCGTCGCCGGATTCGGCCGTCACTTCGATCTTGCCGCCGCCCTTGAGCGTGGCGTAGCCGCTGATGCGCTCCACCTTGGCGCGCTTGAGCAGCAAGCCGACGCCCTTGGAATGCTTGGTGACGATGCCGTCCTTGCGGTCCTTCACCTTGGGGTAATCGAGGCGCGGGTTCTCGCACTGGATGCCTTCTTTTTCGGCGTGCACGAAGCGCTCCCAGACGTCGGCGGTCTGGAGCAGGGTCTTGGTGGGGATGCAGCCCACCAGCAGGCAGGTTCCGCCCAGTCTGGGCTGTTTTTCGACGAGGGCGGTTTTCAATCCGTACTGGCCGGCGCGAATGGCGGCGGAGTAGCCGCCGGGACCACTCCCGATCACAATCAAATCGTAAGGGGGCACTTTTTCCATTCTACCTAGCGGGGTGTGGGGCTGGCGCCGGAAAGGCCGGAATTCGGCGGGGGTGAGGAGTAAGGGCGGTGAAGAGTAAGGGTGGCGGATGTCCTCGTTCGGGTTGGCCTGGGGTGAGAAAACGGTTCGTGTCGAAGGGCGGTAAACATTGTGCTTTGTGGGCGTTGGCGAAGAAAATCGGTTCGTTTGGTATTTTTCGTTGTGGGGGGATTCGAGGCTCCCGGTGTGCTAAATTTGCCGCCATCTGGCGTCGAGGATGAGAGTGCTGGGACAGGACGGCGAACGGATAGTGGGGACACGGGTTTCCTCTCTGCTTCAAGATGTACCATGGACGGGCCCTGGCTCCGACATCGGGGCGGGTCAGGTTGTGGGAATCAGGGGAGTTAGTTTGGCGAAAGATTGGTGAAGCGGCAAGCTGTGGAAGGAGAACTGGGAGCGGGTGCTAACTGACCGAGTCACTTACGTAGCTCACCGCCCGCCGCAAACAGCGAGGCAGACCATTAACGAACTGGCCGTGGAGAAACGCTTACACAGAATCCTTGCCAAAACCGGCTGGTGCGTACCGCGAATCGGGGATATTCGCATTGGGGATTTGCCGATTGGCCTGTGGCGGCGAGCTGACGGCAGAGGAGGTGCGGGGGCTGGGAGGCTGACGAGGGTGGGGTGCGATATTACTGAAAATGTTGAGTCGATTTTGGGTAAGAGGGTGGTGTGAACGGTTTATACCTTTACTTATTTCAGATCTTTTTCTATTTTTCTATTGACGCCCCCCCCCCACGAGGCGCATACTGCTTGAGTGGAAGCCAAGAGATACTAGCCCGCACGCCCACCACGGACGAATGAAAAGTGTCCTGACCTGCCACACAATTCAAAACAACTCGCGCTCGGGTGAGTAAGTTGTAGCTGACACTCATCAGTTGAAGCGACGAAGTGTTGAGGACAGGTATGCGCCTCGAGTTCGAATTGGCATTTTCTTTAGGGGGTTCTCATGTGTAGTACGTGCCAGCGGCTCGTTTTAGGACTTCTGGTGCTGGCGGCCGTAGTGTGCGCGCAGCGCCGGGTAGACCCCAAGTTCACGTACCATCGGGTCATCTGCGTGGTGCCCTTCACGGGCAGCGGAACCGCCACCGATCCCAAACGGCCCAAATACGCGCCCTGGCCTCTGCCGGCCGTCGTGAACCGCATGCCGGTCACTCCGACTAATCCCATCCAGCCGGGCATCGTTGGATTCTCGTATGTGCCGAGCGACGATGGAAAACTGGCCATCGTGGAGTTCGTGGCGCGGGAACGCGCGGCGTTTCAGGCCCTGTTCGCGGATTCGTCCCTTACGATTTTCGAGAAGGGCGTCGCCACCAACGCCAGCATCGAAGGGACGCTGCAACAGTACCGCAAAGGTTTCCGGCTCGACCAGTTTGGGACGGTGATGCCATGAAGACGCTTCGCTGGAGCTTACTGGCGCTGGCCGCCAGCCCCGCCTGGGCAAGCTATCAATACTATTTGACCGATTCACTGGCATCGATCGATGCGGCGAAGTGGAGCACTACTGGCGCGGTCTCCCCAAGCGCCGCGGGCCTGGCCGCTCCCAATAGCAACGGCGGCTCGCTGCTTTCGCAAGTGCCCATTCCGGATGGCAGCAGCGAAGCCGAGGTGGCGATCACGGTGACGCTGGCCGGTTCCGGCGGCGTTTACACCGAGTTCTTGCAATCTTCGGCCGGCGCGCGCACGGGAGCAGCCAGTGCCGGCTCCTACCTGGCGTTCGAGATGCAGAATCCGCAATTCGATTCCAACAAATACTGCTCGGCCAATTTCCTGCTGCTGCAGAGCGTGCAAGGGGCGGTCAGCGTGGTGGCGGCATTCCAGCATTCCTGCCGCAGCGGCATGGTGATGCGGATGGCGGTGCACGGGAGCACGGTGCTGGTGTGGCCGGACCAGGCGCAGGCCATGGAATTCCACCTGGACGGACTCGGCGCCGGGCAGCCGGGCATCGGATCGTATTCCACTCCCGCGGGCAACGCGATTTCCCAGGTGCGCCTGGGTGCCATCGACCGTCAGTCGCCGGCGGCGGTGGATGCGCTCAAACTGGCGGCCTCGGTATTCCGCAAGCACGTGGACTTGCAGTGGCCGGCGGCGGCGGACGATGCCAACGGCAGCGGCGTGGCCGGATACTGGATCTATCGCGACGGCCTGTACCTCGCCCGCACCTCGGGTACGCAGTTCATGGATGAGACCGTGAACCCGGGCGAGAGCCACACTTATGCGGTCTATACCATCGACCAGCACTTCAACCTTGCCCCGGCGGCTTCGCTGGCCGTGAACGTGCCGGTGCCGGTGTTGACGCCCGTGGGATCGGCTCCGGTGGGGATCAGCCCTCCCGGGAGCAAGGCGGCATCGATAGAGGGGCGGCCGGTGCGGCCGGCCGCGATCGTGACCGGGACGCCGCAGGCGGATTCGGGCGGCGGCCTGGACCCGCGGCGCACGGGGGTGCGGGCCCTGGGTACTTATTGGGGCGGCGGGGGCGAGCAGATCGACATGGTGTCCGGCAACCTGAACTACTCCATGCCCTTGATCACGGCCAAGGCGGGTAATGGATGGGGCATGAATCTTCGCCTGAGCTACAACTCGCAGATGTGGAGGAAAGATTCGGCGGCGACCTGGATGTTGGGACTGGATGTGGGCTACGGTTTGGGATGGACCCTTCAGCCGGGCTCCATTGTGCCGGTGGTGAGCCCTTCGGGACCGGTGGACCATTACCTGTTTACCGACGGCACCGGAGCCGAGTACAGCCTGAACGTGAAAACGGGAAGCGGCCTCGGCATCTGGACTTCGCAGGAAGGCATCTACCTCTCGTTTGACGCCAATTTGAATAACCTGTACTTTCCCGATGGCACCAAGTGGTGGATGGGGAGCGTGTCATCGAGTGGGGAGCAGGACGCGGGAACGATGTACCCCGCCTATGTGGCCGACAGCAACGGCAACTTCATTGAAATCGTATACCTGGCGGGGATTGGCTCGGGGAACCTGTACACCAGCGCGCGCATCGGCTACATCTGGGACCCGCGCAAGAGCAACCAGCCGACCCACATCTTCGCCTATAACAGCGACGCCATACCGCATCTCTTCTCCGAACAGGGGATCGTAGACACCGCGGAAAGTTATAGCTTCGCCTACTACAGCAACCAGGCGCTGACCGATCCATTCGGGGGAACGTTGCACGTAACCGCTTCTCTGCTACAGAATGTGACACCTTGGAATCCGACGGTGCCTACCAGTTTCGGCTACAACTTATCCACGGGCGAGATGACGCAGGTGACTGCCCTGCTGGGCGGCGTGCTCCAATGGGGGTACCGCACGTTCCCCTACGCTTCGGGGATCAGCCTGCGCGAAGTCCAGTACCGGTATATGAAGTCGCAGGCCAGCGACTCGCTGCACACCTATACCCTGTACCGTGACGACGCCGGCGACGTGCAGAACAATCGGCCCTGTCATTGGTGGACGGCTCTCTATGACACGGACGGCAACGCTTGGAAGGACTGGGCGTTCAACACCTCGGGAGCGGCGCTGGCGCTGCCGTATGCCTACTGGGAACTTCAGCCGGGGCCGGGCGCTCCCGCGATCAGCAATTGGACGACGCTGATTTATAAGGGTTATGCCTGGAGCCAGGGCAACGGCAATCTGTACGTAAATTCGGTGAACACACAGATGTTCAATTCCACGAATACCGGGTTGTCGGCTACGACCAACCAGACCCTGGACGCCTACGGCAACCTGGTGCAACAGCAGGTCTACGATTTCGGCAGTTCCACGGTCACGAGAACGTACAACTTCACCTACCTCACGGACACCAACTATACTTCGCGCTACATTCGCAACCGGCTGACGTTAGCTACCGCGACCTCGGCCTCCGGGACGCTCACGCTGACGTCGAGATCCTATGACAGCACCGTGTGCGGCGCGCTGCAGGACCCGCCGGGCGCGCCCAGCTCGATTCCCTTTCACGATGCGAACTACAGCACCAGCTTTCCCTACCGCGGCAATCCGACGTACGTGACCAACCTCGGCACGAGCACCTGCGCTGCCTACCAGACCACGGGGGTAACATACCAGGCGCAGAACGGAGTGGGGACCCTGATCACTACCGCGCCTTCCGCCTCCACGGGTTATTCGCTGCCGGGCGTGGTGACACCCAACGGCAACGGCAATCTGGCGACCACTTTTTCCTACGACAGCTCGTCGTGGGCAGTGACCTCCATGACGGCGCCCAACGGGGCCAACGCGACCACGACATACGACAGCCTGGGGCGGCCCTCGCAGACCACCATCCCCGACGGAGCGGTGACCAACTATAGCTACACCTATAATCCGAACACGCAGACGGCCACGCTGGGCAACCGCTGGACGAAGACGACGCTCGATGGCTTCGGCCGGGTGATCAGCGTCGTCCAAGGGCACGACAGCACCACCGTCTCGGAAGTGGATACGAGATACGCGCCCTGCGGCTGTTCTCCGCTGGGCAAAATGTCGCAGGTCTCAGAGCCCTACGCCCCTGGCGGCACGGTCTATTGGACTACCTATGCGTACGATGCCAGCGGCCGCACGCTCACCGTTACCGCGCCCGATGGCTCCATCACCACGACCAACGGATACTGGGGCAATAGTGCGTCCGTGTTTGACGCAGCCGGTAAAGCGAAAGCCTATACGCGCGACGTCTTTGGGAACCTCATCCAGGTGATCGAAATCGATCCGGCCAATAATGCCAATTACATTTACACCAACTACACCTACGACGCGGTCAACCACTTGCTCTCGGTCTCCATGCCCCGCAGTAATGGCACGCAGACCCGCACCTTCACCTGGAGCGGCAACGACCTGGTGAGCACCACCAACCCCGAAAACGGCACGGTCAACTATACCTACGACGCGCGCGCACCACGTCCTCACCCGCACCGATGCCAAGAACCAACAGACGCAGTACACCTACGATACCTACGGGCGGCTGACCTACATCTATCATCCCGCCGATCCCAGCCAGCAGGTCACCTACTATTACGATTCCAACCCGTTCGATGGAACGTTCTCCACTTACGCCTGGGGACGGCTCACCGCCGTGGCCTTTGGGAACGCCTGTCCGGCGGGTGGCAGCTCTGCCGCAACGGTTGGTTATACCTACATGTACGGCTACACGGCCGCGGGGCGGGTCTCCGCTCAGCGCATGCGAACCACCGTCAACCAGTCATACGCGCCGAACTGGTCCTGCAGCCCGATTTACCGTGGACCAGAACGCCTCCTACGGGTGGGACAGTGAGGGGAGAATGACGTCGATGACGTATCCTGGGGGAGTAGCGAGTTATCAGTACCAGTATGAGGCCATGGGGCATCTGAGCGGCATGACCGACTCCCTGCATTCCAACGCGACTGTGGCCACGGCCAGCTACGGTCCAGCCGGGGAGATGGACTCTCTGGCGCATGGGGGCGTGAACGAGAACTTCTCGTATAACAGTATGTGGCAGTTGACCGGGGATGCGGCGATGATCTACACCTACACGGCGGGGCAGAATAACGGGCGGATCACGCAGAGCACGGACCGGGCGAGCGGGGAGGCGGTGAATTACACCTACGACAGCCTGAACCGGTTGGCGTCGGCGCAGGCCACCAACGGATCGTGGGGCAATGCGTACAGCTATGACGGGTTCGGGAACCTGACGGCGAAGACGGTGACGGCCGGGACGGCGCCCAATTTCGCCGCGAGCTATAACCCGGCGACCAACCAGCAGAACGGGTTGAACTACGACGCCAATGGCAACGTGGCGAACCCGAACGGCTCGGCCCCTTACGATGTGGAAAACCGCTTGCTGTACAGCTCCGATGGCGTCTATGCGTTCGGCTACGACCCGCAAGGGAAACGCGTATTGCGGCAGACGCGGTTCCGGCACCTATCCGGGACCGCTGACCTACTACTCGGAATTCTCCTTTTACGGGATCACGGGACAGTTACTGGCGACGTTTATGGTCATGTCGACGAACGGATCCGCACGCAATCAGGCTATCCCTACCAGGTAGCGCCGGTGGTGGCAAAGAATGTATACTTCGGGGGGAGGCTGATTTTGGAAGGCACGACGGCGGTGGTGACGGACCGATTAGGGTCGGTGCGGACCTGGGCGTCGTACTATCCGTGGGGCGAGGACCGGGGGTCGGCTCCCAACCAGCAGATCAAGTTCGGGACGTACTTCCGGGATTTGCCAGGCGAGGATTACGCGGATCAACGGTATTACACGGCGACGAGTGGCAGGTTCTAGACGCCGGACCCGGGCGGGATCTGGACAGCTAATCTGAGAGATCCGACGAGTTGGAATCGGTATGCGTACGTCGGAGATGATCCAGTGAACTTCCGCGATCGCACTGGAAGAATTGAGGAAGACGCGAATTTGGAGGATGGACCAGATGGTGGCGGCGGCGGTGGCGGTGGCTGCGTCGTAAACCCCGAGGATCCAACCAGCTCAGTCGGCGACCCAAGCGCATGCGCCTCACCCGTACCAATCCTCCCACCACCCGTGGAACCGGTCGCCACAATGCGCACGTACTGGTTGGACGTGAAAGAGGGGGGAGATTGTTACTACGTTCCAACAAATGGTGTAGTGACGCGAGACATCACGTATCAGTTGATGTTTTCAGAAAGCGGCGTGTCCACGCCAATGAGAACGAACTCCGGCGTGATTTGGGAGCATTTGGTTGCGCTACAGGGGTCGCTTCCGTTAACTGGAGCAAATTCGCCGTCCGGCGGACCGCCTGGCACCTATGAAGACCAGCAGTCGATCATAAGCGTCGCGAACGGAAATCAACACTTCCAGCAAACGTTTTCGGTAAAATTGGACAGCGGAACCGAGGTCGGCCTCGGCGTGCCGACGCTGAACGGGAATCCCGTTCTGGACATCTACAAGTACGCGGGATATATATCAATCAACGGCAACATTGGAGGGCGAATTGATTCCAGTGGCAACCTTGTCTCAGGGAGCTACAGACCATGCCCGTAGTCAGGGTCATCCATGTGTTTGCGCTCCTGGGTTCCCTCGCTTGTGGGCCCGCCGCCGAGTTGCGGGACGGCGTTCAGCCGTCAGACTACCGTCTCTCGTTTCAACAGCGGCTAAGATTTGAGATCAGTGCTCCGATTATAGTCGTAGGCCGAGTAACCGATGTACAGGCAGTCGGTCGACCCAACCGATCGCGGGGGGATCCTCGAATAAAAACACAGCTCTGCAAGATTCGGATTCTGGTGGAGCTTGTTATAAAGGGGAGTCTGCAAGAGAGAGAGATTGGGTTCTATTATTTCGTGTACTCAAGTGAAAACGATGTTGACCTTGGCGTTCCGCGTTATCTTCCATCGGTTGGCCAGCGCCGCGTTTACTTCCTGCGGCGGTGGAATAGCGATTATCGATCGGTTGGGGACGTGCTTGACTACACCGTGCAGGTGCGGAGCGGCTTTCACCCATACACCTTTTGCCGCAACGAGCAAGCCGGGTGCTGCATGGCAGAGTTGCTGCTAACTCCGGGCCAGGATATGGATCCACGCTCTTTCGTGGCGGGACTTGTTACAGCAAAGGCGACAGCGGATCTTCTTTGCTCAACCGATCAAACGAGACACCTGCTCGAGCAACTGGCGGAGAACCCCGATCTGCTAATCGCCGATAGTGCACGCGACGTCATGACCACGCGCTGATTTACTGTAGGGAAACTCGGGGACAGACGGACCGTCTCCCCGGGGACCCATTGGCTGGGGAAACCACGGACACCCGGCCCGTTTTTATCGCCGCCAAGCCATCGCAGCATTTCCGACACTACATAACTCTTCACCTCTGAAGGACGCCTTTGCCGGTGGCGCGCACCAGCAGCCCATCCACCAGCGGCAGTAGCCGCCGCCCCCGCCGCTTCCGATCCAGGCAACTGTTTACCACCAGGCGGTAGAGCCACGATTCGAAACTGGCCTCCCCACGGAAATCCCGGATGCAGGAAAACAGCTTTAAGAAGGTCTCCTGCGCGATATCCATCGCCTCCGCCTCGTCCCCCGAGTAGCGCAGGGCAATGGAATAGACCTTGTCCTTATGGGCTTCAAAGAGCGTACGAAACGAGTCGCGCTCGCCGCGTTGACACGATTCGATGAGTTCTCGCCCAGTATCTTCCAGCACCATACCGCGGTCCGCTTTCCAGTTGGACGCCACAGCGTTAGGAATTCTTCCCGGTTTATTGTTTCGCGGTTCAATTCCCGCATGAGCCAAGCCTTGGCCATACTCTATCATTCGATTCAGGTGCCAATGGCCGACGCCGTCTATACGACGGACATTGAATCCTAATCCGAAGCAGCCGTTAAAGACTTTGGAACGAGTGTTTTCCAGGCGGGAATCGGTTCGCGGACGGGAGGCGCGGAGCTGGGATCGGAAAAGGAAGAATTCTTGTGAACGGCCAAATCGTGAAGAACCCGGACCACTGGATCTGGAACGAGACCGCATCAGAGGAGGTGCGGGCGCTGGGAGGGTGGCCGGACGGGGCTGGGGCGAACGATGCGAAACGAAGCCAATCGCCCGAGCGCGTTTTCGCATTCAGGACCCCGCTTTTGCGAATGCTTTGGCGACACAGACCAAGAACAACGCGGGCCAGACTACCGCGGGCTTCGGAAGGCTCGACACGAGTTTTGGCAATGCCGGCGCAGTGGGTGCGATCCAGTTGCCGCGGAACGGCAGCATCGTCGCTCGATTCCAGTTCTAGCGACCCGTTCCGCGCTACACTTCCGACATGGAACAATTCGGCCAATTCTTCGAACACTTCAAGGTTCACGCGAACGAGCTCGGCGACAAGGTTCGCGAGCTTATCCATGAAGGTAACGTTCGACGCATCATCATCAAAGACGAGCAGGGCCATACATTCATGGAAATCCCCCTCACCATAGCCGCCATCGGGGCGGTGCTCGCTCCCATCCTCGCGGCAGTGGGCGCGATTGCCGCCCTGGTTGCGCATTTCGAGATTGTCGTCGAGCGCGCCAACCCGCCTGCCGCCGCCGCACCGGAAACCGCGCGCCCAGCGAGCGAAGCCAGCACCGGCGCAACCGAAGATAAGGTCGATATGGCCGACACGGTGCCGCAGCATACGGACCAACACGGCACTAAGATCGAAGACATTGCCGGTACCGGCGAGCACGATTCGCTGGGAGGTTGAAAAGAGCTGGAATCGGAGTTCAGAACGCGTCGGGCGGCTTCGCGTTGGCGTTGCCGTTCAGATACCGGTCGAACCAGTAGCATTGCCAGTTCAGGCTCTCCACCAGGTGCTTCGGCTCGCCGGTCCGCGTCAGATTGTGGTTCTCGCGCGGGAAGAACACGATCTCCGCGGTCACGCCGTAATGCTTCAGCGCGCGATACCACTGCTCACCCTGCTCGATGGGCACGCGGAAATCGTTGTCGGAATGCAGAATCAGCGTCGGCGTCTTCACGTTCTTCGCATACTTCAGCGGCGAAGCATTCCAGTACTGGTCGAACTCGTCGAACACGAATCCCTTGAAATCCTCCTCGTGGCCGTAGGCGCCGTCGCGCGTGCCATCGTCGCTGATGAAATTGGAGATGCTGCGCAACGTGACGGCGGCCTTGAAGCGCGTCGTGTGCCCCAGAATCCAGTTGGTCATGAACCCGCCGTAGCTGCCGCCAGTGACGCCCAGCCGGCTGGTGTCGATCCACGGATTCTGCTTCAGCACCGCGTCCACGCCGGCCATGATGTCCTGATAATCCATGCCGCCCCAGTTGTTGACGATGCCGCGCTCGAACTTCTCTCCATAGCCGGTTGACCCGCGCGGATTGGTGAAGAACACCGCCCAGCCTTTGCCCGCGTAGACCTGAAACTCGTGATACCAGTCGACGCCGTATTGCCCGGCCGGGCCGCCGTGAATGCTGAGAATCATCGGATACTTTTTCGATGGATCGAAGCCCACGCGGCTTCACCAGGAATCCATCGATGTCCCATCCGTCGGTGCTCTTGTAAGGGCACGCGCTCCACGCCGGCGAGATCGAGTTCGCTCCACGAGCGCGGCGTTGAGGCGGGTGAGTTGCCGCTGGCCGCTGCCGTCCAGCGCCGATACGTACAGGTCGTCGAGATGGCGGAAATCGTTCGCGAAATAAGCCATCAGAGCCGGCCTTCTCGTTCATGTCGAAACCGCTCACGGCCCGTTCGCCCGTGGTCACCTGGGAAAGTTTGCCGGTCGCCACGTCGACGCTGAACACGTGCTCGGTGCCTTTGAATCCGGATTGAAAACGAAGGTCCTTGCCGCCGGGCCCCCAGTGAAGCGCGGTGGGGATCAGATCCGACCTGGTCCGAGACCAGCTTCGACGGCGCGCCGCCCGCCGCCGGCGCCAGGTAGATCTTCGGAAATTGCCGCCGCATGGTCTGGCCGGTAAACGCGATCTGGCGGCCATCGGGCGACCAGCGCGGCTGCGTATCGTCAAACTCGTGATCGGAGATCTTCGTCAGAGCGCCGCCTTCGGCCGCAATCACCCAGACGTCTTTATTGTGGCCCTCGTCGTACTCCTTGCCGGTGCGGTCGGATACGAACGCGATGCGCGTCGAATCGGGCGACCACTGCGGATCGGCATCGTTCCAGTCTTCGCCGGAGGTGATCTGCTTGGCGGCGCCGGTCGCGGCATCCGCCACCCACACGTGGCTGCGTTTGTCGTCGTACCAGCCGGTGTCGTTGAACTTGTAGGAGATGTGCGTATAATGCCGGACGTCGCTCTTGACCTGCGCCGGCGTCAGGTTGTCGCTTGGCCCGGTGCGGCTCAGCAGGACGAATCGTTTCGAATCCGGCGACCACTGGAAGGAAGTCACACCGTTCTTTAGATTCGTCAGCATCTGCGCTTCGCCGCCATCCAGGCGAAGCACCCAGATCTGGGGGCGCGGGGCCTCTCCCGCTGCCGCGCCTTCGGCGTTTCTCGAAGAGAGGAACGCGAGGCGGGTCCCGTCGGGGCTCCAGCGCGGCGCGTTGGAGTTGAAAGCGTCGGCGCTCAGCCGCCGCGGAGCGGAATTCCCGTCCGCCGCCACCGTCCACACGGCGGTGCGGCGCCGGTTGGCCTTCTGGTCGATGGTCGTGACCACGTAGGCCACCTGCTTGCCGTCCGGAGAAATATGGGCGTCGCCCGGCAGACTCAAACGCGAAATAGTCCTCGGCGGTAGCGCCTCGCTTCGCGGCTCCCGAGGCGGCGCAGGCAAGCGCCAGCGCCGAAGCCATAAATATACGGCGAGTCTGCATCAATTCTTCTCCTTGCTGAACGCGTTGAAATGCAGTATAGCGCTGTTCTTGGCCCGGTTTAGGCCTGACGGGTTCTACCGCCAGCGGAACAACTTCAGCGCGAGGCCGAAGCACACGATCAGCCATGCCCCCATCACGCCCACCTGCGGCGCCACTTGGGCCAGGCTGCCGCCCTGCAAAATGTTCGTCCGCAGCGCATCGATGACCGCGGTCAGCGGCAGAGCTTTGATGAATGGCTGCACGGCGTCGGGAAACCGCTGCGCCGAAAAGAAGACGCCGGAGAAAATCCACATGGGCACCTGAGTCAGATTCATCAAACCGGAAACGCCTTCGATGGTCCGCGCGCGCGAGGCCAGCAGCAAACCCAGTGCGCAGAACGTGAAGGAAGCCAGCACGCACAGCGCCGCCAGGTCGAGCAGCGAGCCCCGCACCGGCACTCCAAACACCCATGCGCCAAAGCCCAGTGTTACTCCCACTTCCACAAAGAGCAGGAAGAGACGCGAGAGCAGGAACGAAAGCAAGTAATACTGGCGCGGCATGGGCGTCGCCACCAGGCGCTTCATGAGATTCTTGCGCCGCGCATCAACGATGGCGAACGACGTCAGCCAGACGGCGTTACTCATCATCCCCAGCCCCAGCAGACCGGGGATGAGAAAGTCGATATAGCGCGAGCCAGGCTCCCGCAGAATTTGATCGCGCGCCGGCACCGGATCCTCCCGCCCGGCTGCTCGCTGTACGGCGGCATCGGCCAGCATGCGCGCGGCGCGCCCCTCGGGATTGGTGTCATCGTAGCGGTACACTGCCGTTCGGTCCGGGCCAGGCTCCGCCAGCAACGCCACTTTACCGGTGCGGAGCGCGTCTGTGCCGGCCGCGGCGGAAAACTGCTGAACATCAAGCTGCTTTTCCGCGCGAAGCGCCTGGGCCAGTTCGTGGGTGACCGCCGCCACCTTCAGCACCTCCGCGGGCCGGTTGCGGAAAGCAATTCCCAATGCCACGGCCAGAATGATGGGAAAGGCAAAAGTCCAGAAGAGCGCTTCCGGCTCGCGCCAGAACTCGCGAAAACGCATGAGCGTCAGTTGCGCTAAGGGATGGTCCCGGTGAGATGTCTCAGTCATCGCGCAAGTGGCGTCCCGTCAAAGCGACGAACACATCCTCCAAAGAAGCCGAGTGAGTACGCAATTCGGTGAGTGGCACGCCCTGGCGGCCTAGTTCATCGAGCAGCGCTGGTACCGCGCGGTGCAATGCAGTCACCTGCATCAAGATGTTCCCGTTCTCCGTGCGGACGTCGCGGATGCCTTCGATGCGGGCGAGCGCGGAGGCGTCCAGCGCCTCGCCCGCGCTGAACTCCACCAGATGCTCCACGCCGATGGACGCGATCAATTCGCGCGGCGTGCCCAGCGCGATCACTTTGCCATGGTCCATGATGGCAACGCGGTCGCACAGGCGTTCGGCCTCCTCCATGTAGTGCGTAGTGAGCAGAATGGTGCGGCGGCGGGTGCGCTTGAACTGCTCGATCAGCTCCCAGAGCTGGCGCCGCGCCTGCGGATCGAGCCCGGTGGTGGGTTCATCGAGGAAGAGAAATTCCGGATCGCCAACCAGCGCGCACGCCAGGGCCAGCCGCTGTTTCTGCCCGCCCGAAAGGCTGCCCACCCGCGATTTCGCCTTCTCCTCCAGTTGCACCAGAGCGATCACCTCCGAGACCTCCGGGCCTTGCCGATAGAAGCTGCGGAACAGCCGCACGGTTTCGAAAACGGTGAGCTTGTCGGAGAGCTGCGTCTCTTGCAGTTGGATTCCCAGCCGTTGCCGCAGTGGCCCGGCATGCGAGTTCCAGTGCATGCCGAGCACTTCCACTTCGCCCGAATCGGCGCGCGTGATGCCCTCGCAAATCTCGATAGTGGTGGTCTTCCCCGCTCCATTCGGACCGAGAAGCCCGAAGCACTCGCCCGGCCGCACCTCCAGTTCGAGCCCGTCCACCGCGACCACATCCTTATAGCTCTTCCGCAGGCCGCTCACGCGTAGAGCGGCCGAGGTGACGGCTTCCGGCATATGCTCCAGTATCGCGCGCCAGAATTTCCGATGCGTTAGACTCTGGTCATGGGTCGCAGAAGCATTCTCGCCTTGAGCCTGGCCCTGCTGATCGGACCAACCGGCTGGGCCGATCTCACCTTGCGCCATAAGATGGAAATCAAATTCGCCTCCTTTCTGCCCCCGGAGGTCCAGGCGCAAGCCCGCCAGCAGGGTGGCGCTGCACTGCCGAATGAAATGGTGGTGCAGATCAAGGGCGACAAAACGTTGACAAACTCCGGTCCGCTACTCGGCATTACCGACTACGGCCGCGGCGAGATCACGCTGCTGAACCCTAAGACCAAACAGTACGCCACGGTTCCGCTGGCCGAGTATCCCGGCCGGATTGCCGACGCCCAAAAGCCCCCGGCCCTCCCTCCGCAGGCGCAAGCGATGTTGCTGGGCCTGCGGTTCGATGTTGAGACCAAAAAGACCGGGCAGATCGGCCTGGTGCAGGGCATTCAGGCGGAGGAATCGGTGCTGACGCTCTCGATGCAAATGCCCTCCGCGGCGGGCGCGGCCTCGTCCATGCGCCTCGAAATGCGTTACTGGATTGCCCAGCCCGGTGAGATCCGCCGCGTGCCTGCTCTTCAGGAACTGGCGGATTACGCCGAACGGACCCGCCGTGCCATGGATCCGAGCGAGATGGTGCAGAAACTCTTCTCCCAGATGCCGGGATTCGGCGAGCAACTCCGCGCGTCCATCCAGGAATTGCAGAAGGCCAGCAGTGGTCTGGTCTTGAAGCTGCACACCGCTATATACGTTCCGGCCATGGCGCAGGCGCTGCAACTCGCGCCGCAGGGCGCCGCCGGTGTCGATCTCAATTCGGCTTTGGCGGGATTCCAGATGGACCTGGCGGATATCTCCACGGCAGCCTTGCCGGACTCCCTCTTCGCGGTGCCCGCGGATTATAAGGCAGCGCCTTTCGAGGAGTTGATGAAAGCTATGATCCAGGCGCCGCCGCCGCTACCGGCCGCTCAGCTGAAACGCGTACAGTAATCCCAGAAACGGACAGCGGCGCAGTCCCGGTTGTTGGATGCAAAGCGGTTATTTTTGGCGAGCCGATTGCACGCATTACTCACATGCTGTTCGAGGAACTCCGCCATACCCTGCGCTCGTTTCGCCGCGCTCCGGGTTTGACGGCGATCTCGGTTTTGACGGTGGCGCTGGGAGTGGGGGCCGGAACGGCACTCTTCAGCGTGGTGAAGGCGGTGCTGCTGAATCCTTTGCCCTACCCCGATGCGGGCCGCCTGGTTCGCGTAGCCGAAGTGATGGGACGCTCAACCGATAACCAAGTCTCCTATCCCGATTTCGACGACTGGCGCCGCCAGAATCGAAGTTTCACCACCATGGCTGCCTACGACGCGGGCCCATTGAACGCGGGCGGCGGGGAGTCGCCCCAACGCGTAGACGTAGCTTCCGTCTCGGAGGACTTCTTCGACGTGATGGGCGAGTGGCCGATCATGGGCCGGACCTTCACGAATGAAGAGCAAACGTCCGGAAAACTCGACAGCGTGGTGCTGGGGTACGGATTGTGGCAGCGCGTTTATGGGGGCGATCGCGGCATCATCGGCCGCACCATTCTCTTAAGCGGCATGGCAGCCAAGGTGATCGGCATCATGCCGGCACAGTTCGCTTTCCCCGACCGGACCGAGCTATGGACGCCTCTGATGGACCGCACCAGCGAGCGCACTGCGCACAACATTCGCGTGGTCGCAAAACTGCGCCCCGGGGTAACGCTGGAGCAGGCGCGCGCCGATATCAGCGCGATCGCGCGCCGCATCAAACAACAATACCCGAATCCCTTCCAAAGCCGCGACGCTTCCACCGTCTCGCTGTATTCGTACATCGTGGGGCAGGTACGACCGGCCCTGCTCATGCTGTTTGCCGCGGTCGGATTCCTGCTGCTGATCGTCTGCGTCAATGTCGCCAACCTGCTGCTGGTTCGGGTGACGGCGCGGGCCCGCGAACTGGCGGTGCGAACCGCCCTGGGCGCGCGGCGCTGGCACTTGATGCGCCAGATGCTGACCGAAAGCGTGGTGCTGGCGCTGGCGGGCGGGGCGTTGGGCCTGCTGGTGGCCTCCTGGTCGATGGATCTGCTGCGCATCCTGCTGCCGGCCGAAGTGCCGCGCGCGGCGGACATTCGGATCGATGCCGGCGTGGTGGCCTTCGCGCTGGCGATCTCGGCGGCCGCGGGCATTCTGTTTGGCGCTCTGCCGGCGTGGCGCGCCTCGCGGCTCAACGTCAATGAGGCGCTGCGCTCCGGATCGCGCTCCTATACGGCGGGAAAGCACTCCCACCGGACGCAGGCCGCGCTGGTCGTTTCCGAAGTGGCGCTCTCCCTGGTTTTGCTGGCCGGCGCCGGACTGCTGGCGCAGAGCTTTTGGAAACTGCGCGCCGTGAATCCGGGCTTCCAGCCGGATCACGTGCTTACCGCCAGCATCAGTTTCCCGGTGATGGGTGCGGACTCGGGCCTCATTTCCAAGTACCGTGAATTGGTGCGCAGGTTCGAGCTATCCCCGGCGTGCAGGCGGCCGGCACGATCAAGGACCTGCCCGTCAACCCCATCCAGCGCGATGGAAACTTCCAAATCGAGAATCGCCGAGAGCTGAAAGACGCCGACGCCGGCTACCTGATCGTGACCCCCGGTTACCTGGAGGCGCTGCGGATCCCGCTGTTGCGCGGACGCGCTTTCACCAGCGCCGATTCGGAACGGGCCGCACTCGCGGTCATCATCAGCGCCGAGCTGGCGCGCGATTACTTCCCCGGAAGCGATCCGATCGGCCAGCGTATCTGGTTCAACAGTTTCGACGATCCGAACCAGCCGCGCTGGCTAACGATCGTCGGGATCGCCGATGACGTGCGGCAAGGGGGTTTGACGGCGCGATTGCGCCCCCAAGCCTACGTCCCTTATACGCAGGTAACCCGCACAGGCCAACTTTCCGAAGGCACGCTGGTGGTGCGCACGCCGCTCGATCCGGCCAGTCTCGCGGTGGCTGTGCGCAGCCGCATCCAGTCAGTGGATCGAGGCGCGGCGGTCACCTTCCGCACGATGGATGCGGTGATGCGCGACGCCGTGGCGCGGCAACGGTTTCAGATGCAGGTGCTGGCGGCGTTCGCCCTGCTGGCGTTGCTGCTGGCGGCCATCGGATTGTACGGCGTGCTCTCCTACGCCGTCTCCAGCGAACGTGTGGAGATCGGTATCAGGATGGCGCTCGGGGCGCAGCCGGGCGAAGTGTTCCTCATGGTGACGGGCCGGGCGCTGCTCATGGCTTCAATGGGTGGAGTCCTCGGGCTTGGCCGGCTGCCTGGCGGTGCGTGGACTGCTGGCCGCGCTTCTGTTCGGGGTGGGCGCAGGCGACCCGGCGACCTTGGCTGCGGCTGCCGCGCTGCTGCTGGTGGTGGCCTTCGCCGCCAGTTCGCTTCCCGCGCGGCGCGCCACGCGCCTGGACCCGGCGACCGCCCTGCGCGAAGAGTAGAGGCTCCGGACGCGCGTGCGATGATTGTGGGTCTATGCCTACACCGCTGCACGTGGAAAAACACTTCGCCGCATCGGCCACAGTCCGCGACGTGGTCATCGGAATGTCCGATGGCCTGACGGTGCCGTTCGCCCTGGCCGCCGGGCCTCTCCGGGACGGTTTCCTCCACCGCCATCGTGGTGGTCGCCGGGATCGGCCGAGATTGCAGCCGGTTCCATCGCCATGGGCCTGGGCGGATATCTGGCGGCGCGCACGGACCGCGATCAATATGAGGCGGAGCGCCAACGCGAAATGCGCGAGACCGTCGAGTTCCCGGAGGTGGAGACCGAGGAAGTGGCGGGCGTGTTCCGCGATTACGGCATGGACGAAAAAGATATCGCGCCCGGTGGTCGCGGCCATCTGCTCCGACCAGAAGCGCTGGGTGGATTTCATGATGCGGTTCGAGCTGGGGTTCGAAGAGCCCGACCCGCTGCGCGCGCGCAACAGCGCCATCACCATCGCGGCTGCGTATATCGTCGGCGGCCTGGTGCCGCTCGCTCCCTACATGCGCTGGGCAGCTGCAGCGGGCGCTGCAGCTTTCGGTGGCGGTCACGCTGGCGGCGTTGTTTGTGTTCGGCTACGTGAAGGGCAAATTGACCGGCATCACACCTCTGCGCGGGGGCTTGCAAACGGTGGTGATCGGCGGGTTAGCCTCGGCCGCGGCGTACGGACTGGCAAAACTGATCAGTTAGCGCGGGTGATAATGAACCGATGGCGACACTGTATGCCGGAACTTCCGGCTTTGCCTATGCCGCATGGAAGCCGGGATTCTATCCCGCCAAACTGCCGGCCAACCAGTTCCTGAAGCACTATGCGGAGCGGCTCAACTGTGTCGAGATCAATTACACGTTCCGCCGGCTCCCATCCGCCTCGACCTTGGAATCCTGGGTGAACCAGACACCCGCGGGCTTTGTCTTCGCGGTGAAGGCCAATATGCGGATCACTCACATCCTGCGGCTGAAAAATGCCGAGCAGGCTACCGAAGTCTTCTTGAAAGCCATCGATCCATTGCGCACTGCGCGGCGGCTGGGGCCCATCCTGTTTCAATTGCCGCCGCAGATGAAGTGCGACGCCGTGCTGCTGCGGGATTACCTGAGCCTGCTCCCCAAAGGAGCGCGGTACGCATTCGAGTTCCGTCACCAGTCCTGGCTCACCGATGACGTTTACGCGGAGCTGCGAAGCCGCAATATCTCTTTGTGCCTGGCCGAGTCGGAAAAGCTGGAGGTTCCCGAGGTGATCACGGCCGACTTCGTCGTGTCACGTTCCAATCGATCGCTCGAATTTCATCGCCGGGCTGATATTCGCGGACGTCCTCGAAGTTCATGCCGCGTCCCTTAAAGACGCTGTGATAGTCGCCGGCGAACGCGGTTTCGACGAGACCCTTCGTCTTGATTTCCAGCGTTCTGATCTTCTTTAAAATCTCTGCTGTTTTTTGTTCCGTTTCCCTCATCCTTGGAACTATGGCACTGGCAGACCGGCGAAGATTCTCTCGACAATTGTTTCGCTCGTGACTGCTTCCGCTTCGGCTTCATAACTAACGATGATCCGATGGCGCAATACGTCCGGGCCGATGCTCTTCACATCTTGCGGTGTGACGTAACCACGACAGTTGAGGAACGCGTGGGCGCGTGCCCCGAGGGCGAGATAAATCGTCGCGCGCGGCGACGCGCCGTAACGAATCAAGCCTTCTAGCCGCAAATTATAGTGTCGCCCGGCTCACGCGTCGCCCAAACAACATCGACGATGTAATCCTTCACCAGATCGTCGATGTAGATCTGGTTTACAACGTCACGAGCCGCGATGATTTGCTTCGGCTCGATCACTGCGTTGACTCGCAGATCGGGCGCGGAAGTCGCCATTAAATCGAGGATGGTGCGCTCCTCGGCTTTCTGCGGGTAGCCGACGTTGAGCTTCAACATCAAACGATCGAGCTGCGCTTCAGGCAATTGGTAAGTTCCTTCCTGTTCGATCGGATTTTGGGTCGCAAGCACGAGAAACGGGTCGGAGAGGGGATAAGTCTGTTCGCCGATGGTGACCTGCCGTTCTTGCATCGCTTCAAGCAACGCACTCTGGACTTTGGCCGGCGCGCGATTGATTTCATCCGCCAGGATCAGGTTTGAAAAGATTGGGCCGAGCTTCGTCGTAAACTCACCCGTACGCGGATTATAGATGAGCGTGCCAACTAAATCCGCGGGCAAAAGATTGGGGGTAAACTGCAAACGCTGGAAACCGGTCTGGATGCACGCGGCCATCGTTTTTACAGTGAGAGTCTTGGCCAGGCCGGGAACGCCTTCGAGCAGGATATGGCCGTTCGCGAGCAAGCCGAGCACAAGCCTATCGACGAGATACTTCTGCCCGATCACGACATGCGCAATTTGTTCGCGCAACGCCGGAATCCAGCGGCCAAGTTCCTGCACTTCGGCTCTGATTTCCTGAGTGGATTTCATACGGCTCTTTGAGACAATTCACCGCCACAACGTTCGATTAAACTGTGGCCGGAACAAGCTCTTTGACGGACAATATTATCTCTCGCGCTTCTCGCCCCGTGGACGCAACGTCACGGTCACGGGCAACCCGGCGTAAGATTGCGCTTCTCGGATACGCGCTTCCAAATAGCGCCCGTATTGCTCGGTCAGTAATCGCGGATCGTTCACAAAAAGGACAAACTCAGGTGGGTCTAGTTGTCGATCCCTCTTTCCAGCGGCTTGAGCGGCATAAAACAATTTTAAGCGCTTTCCTCTTCTCATTGGCGGTGGATTGGCTGCGAATGCGGATCGCAGCAAGCGATTGAGAACGCCGGTTCCAATGCGGGCATGCGAAGCGCGCTCGATCTCTTTCGATAAACCCAAATAACTTGCCGATGTTCTCGCCGGTGCGGGCGGAGGCGATTAAGACCGGCGCATAATCGAGAAAGAAAAGCCGGCTACGTGTTTCATCGACAAGCTGCTTGAGCGCCTGCTTTTCGCCGCGCTTCGGTTTGATCAAGTCCCATTTGTTCAAGACAACCACCGCCGCTTTACCGGCTTTTTGAATGAGACCCGCAATCCGTTTGTCTTGCGCGGTGACGCCACTTGTAAGATCGACAATCAGGACGCAAAGATCAGCGCGCTGAATGCTTCTCTCGGCCCGCATGACGCTGAATACTTCGACCGAGCTCGAATGCTTGCCGCGCCGGCGGATACCGGCGGTGTCAATAAAGAGAAACCTTTGTTCGCCACGTTCATAAACGATATCGATCGCGTCGCGTGTCGTTCCCGGCAGTTCGCTTACAATTGCGCGCTCGCTCTGCATGATCGAATTGATCAGCGACGATTTGCCGACGTTTGGACGGCCGATTATCGCGATTGCGAGCGGTTTGATGTCCGCCATGCGAGCGGAATCGTCCTGATGGGATGTTAACGTTTGAGCATCGATTTCTAACGCGGCAGAGGGGAAGGGAGAACTTGATCGATTTTCTCGAGCAATTCGGAAACGCCGAGATTATGTTCGGCGCTGATCGAGAGACTTGTCGCGAAGCCTAACGAGTCGAAATCAGAAGCAAACGGCTCATGCTTTTCATTGTCGATTTTGTTAATTACGAGCAGAACCGGTTTCCCTGATTTGCGCAGACTTCGCGCAAGCTCCTGATCGATCGGTGTCAATCCATCTTTGGCATCGACAACAAAGAGAAGAAGGTCGCTTTCGTGCAACGCTCCCTCGGCCGCGCGGCGCACCTCTGCAATCAATTGCGATTCGCCCGCGCCAAAGACTCCGCCAGTGTCCCAAAGATTGAATGGCTGCGCGCCCCGCGTGCAGACTGCCGAAAGTCGATCGCGGGTGATGCCCGGCTGATCGTGAACGATCGCGATTCTTCGGCCGATGAGTCGGTTGAAGAGCGCGGACTTGCCGACATTCGGCCCGATAATTGCGACGCCCGGCATTTTTGTTGAGCCGCTCATCGCGTGAGGATGTCGATCTTAATCCCGGCGGGCGTGTGCGTGTCCTTCGGCTTGCAACTGGCGGACGCCGTGCATCACGTAAACGATACCGGAGACCAGGGTGAAAATTCCCGCAACGACGACGACGAAGGGGAGCGGAAGAAAATGCAGTTGCAACATCACCCACGCGATTGCGCACATCTGGCAAACGGTCGCAACTTTACCGGTCCAGGTTGGTTTCACTTCCACCTTGCCGTTAAGCAGATGCAACACAACCGCGCCAACGAGGATAACAGCATCGCGCGTGATGACGAGAACTGGGAACCAGGCGGGAAATCTTCCGTACCCTGGATCGAGTTCGCTCCAGTTCGTGATGCTCAACGTGATGATGCCGCTGAGGAGCAGTCCTTTATCCGCGATTGGATCGAGAATCACCCCTAACGAACTGCGTTGATTGTAACGCCGCGCGACATAGCCATCGAGCCCGTCACTCACCGCGGCCAGCAGAAAAATAATGATCGCCGTGTATCGCTGCCATTCGAGCGGTGCGCCGCGTTGAATGCTTTGGCCGTAATAGATCGCCATGGTCACAAATGCCGGGATCATCAGGATCCGAACGACAGTGATTTTGTTGGCTGTGGTCATGGCGCGAGATGTGAAAATATTGTAGGGCGTTTCTGTGAAACGCCAATCCCTGATGAGACCAGCGTCTGCTAAGGACGCCCTACAGCCGCGGTGAGTGACCGCGGTTACAATCGGTCATCTCTGATTTCGACGTTGAATGTTCGGTGTTGGACGTTGCGCGTTTTCTTTCTCCTGATCCCCACAAAACGTCTTTGTCTGTTTGCCGATCTGGGTAAACTGCGGTGCGCAGCGCCGATGTGGCGAAATGGCAGACGCAACGGACTTAAAATCCGTTCTCGCGAAGGCGAGGTATGGGTTCGAATCCCATCATCGGCACCTCTGAAAATCTTGTTTTTCATAGGAGATAATGACGCACGGACTTATTCTTGCGTGAAGCTCTTAGCGTTTGGCATGGCGATCGCCGCTAGGCAACGGAGTATCAATCCGCTGCAATACAATGGCGCCGGTTCAACGGCCGCCGTTTGGTTGCCTAATCGATCGCGCGTGGGTTTACGTCCTGTTCTGATGCCGCAACCGAAGCTAAAGAGCGAAGAACGAGCGTTTTCCCTCAAAACCTTTCAATTCGAATTCGCCAAGTGAGCGCGCAGGAGCGAGTTCTCCCAGTTTCGTGTGCGCCGTTTCGCTCAGACCGCAAGATTCCCCTAACGAGCCTGCCAGCTTTTCCAGGCGGAAGATCAAATTCACTTCGCCTCCCATCAAGCTTTCCTCGCCCATCGATGCGATGCCTCCGATCGCAACGAGTCCGAAATGCACTACGACGCGGAAATCTGGCGACTTTTTTTCCTGCAATTCCTTGAGCGCGGAGATCACCACCACCATCTCTTCCGGAGTCGTCGCGGCGTCGGGCCAATAGGCAAGAAAGCCATCGCCCAGATATTTATTAATAATTCCGTGGTGGTTCTCGATGATCTCCTTGCAATTGAAAATCCACGCTCCGAGAAGAACGTCCAAGTCCTTGCTCTGCATGCTGCGGCTGAGTGGCGTGAAACTGCGAATGTCCGCAACGAGGAGCCAGCAAGGAATATTCTCAATTTCCCGCAGCGTTCGTTGCGTCACCGCTGTTCTGTATTCATCTGAAATTGCGAGCGGCTGACGGAATTTGAAAACCTCATCTCCGATTGTGATTTGATCGCCATCGCTCAGTCGAACCGGTCGATGAATCCGTCGCTTGTTTAAAAAAGTCCCGTTGCTACTGCCGAAATCTATCAGCCACAGTTCGCCGATATTTTGCGAATGAATAAGCGCGTGTCGGCGCGACACTTTCGACGATTCCAACACGATCGCATTTGCGGCAATTCGTCCAAACGAACAACTGCCATGGATTGGATGGCGTTTGCCATCGGCCGCTTCCAGCCAGGCACCTTTCTCTTGGGATGCGTTCACGCAGAAACGTTCTACCAAAAAGTGATGGCGGACGCAAAGTGTCTGCTGTGGAAGGGCGAACTCCTGTGAGTCCGCGCTGAATCCGGAGAGGCGTCGCAAGGGCTCCGCCCTGCAGCTTTAAACTTCCTTCCCATCTTAATGATGTATATTCTGTCAAGGTGACTAACGAACGCGCGGGCGATGTCGCAGGCGCGACGTCGCGTGAGTTCGCCAGCGGACAAAAAGTTTTTGGCCGCTACACGCTGGTCAAGGTCCTCGGGCGAGGCGGAATGGGAATTGTCTGGCTGGCACGCGATGAAGAACTGGAGCGCAATGTCGCGCTGAAATTTCTTCCGGATCTGATGATTCAAGATCGTGCGGGGCTTGATCAGCTCAAGCGCGAGACAAAGCGCTGCCTAGAACTGACTCATCCGCATATCGTTCGGATTCACGACTTCGTACACGACGGGCGCTCCGCCTGCATTTCGATGGAATATATCGATGGCGAAACGCTATCGAACTTGCGCGCTGAGAAAGAGCAGAAAGTCTTTGAGCCGGATGAGATCGCTACCTGGACGAGTCAGCTTTGCGACGCGCTCGATTATGCGCACAATCACGCGAAGGCCATCCATCGCGATCTGAAGCCTGGAAACCTGATGGTGAATCAAGAGGGCGATCTGAAGGTGTCGGACTTTGGGATAGCGCGCAGTCTCGGTGATTCAGTGAGCCGGTTGACGATGGAGCAAGGTCGGAGCGGCACGCTCGTTTATATGAGCCCGCAACAGCTCGGCGGCGAGCGCGGCACACATCTCGACGACATCTACTCGTTAGGCGCAAGCATCTACGAATTGCTCACGAGCAAGCCGCCGTTTTATTCGGGCAACATCGATCGCCAGATTCACGAAAGAGTTGCTCCTTCGATGACGGAGCGGCGGAAAGAATTGGACATCGAACCGGCGTTAGTTCCACAGGTTTGGGAAGATGCGGTCGCGGCTTGTCTGGCAAAGGACCCGTCGCGGCGTCCGCAATCGGCCGCGGAGGTTGCGCAACGGCTGCAGCTTGCCGCAGCGCAGACAAGAACAAGGAGGGCCACCGGCAAGATCTCAAACAGGAAAGCGCTGCTTGTCGGCGGCATCGCGGCGCTCTCCATTCTCGCGTTTGTTGGCTTCTACCTCGGAGTGTTGAATCGACAGGCCAAACCGGTATCGCAGGGGGCCTCAATTCCAGAAAAGAGCATAGCCGTGCTTCCGTTCGAGAACCTGAGCGCCAATCAGGAAAACGCTTTCTTCACCGATGGTGTCCAGGATGAAATCCTTATTGATCTTGCCAGAGTCGCCGACCTTAAAGTAATTAGTCGCACAAGCGTGATGCAGTACAAAAATGCTGTGAAACGCAACCTGCGCGAGATTGCGCAGCAGCTCGGCGTTACGTATGTGCTCGAAGGGAGTGTGCAGCGAACGGGGAACCGAGGACGAGTAAGCGCACAGCTGATTGACGCTAGAACAGACATGCATCTGTGGGCAGAGCGATATGACCGCGAGCTGGCGGATGTATTCGCCATTCAGAGTGAGATTGCCACGACGATTGCGGACCAGCTTCAAGCCAAAATTTCCCCGACTGAAAGGGCGGCGATCGAAAAAGCACCGACAACTGATCTTGTCGCATATGATCTTTACCTGCGCGCCCAGGCGCTCTTCGCCGATACCTCGGATCCGATACACGCCAGGCAGAAGCTCCCTCAAGCGGCCCAACTGCTCGAAGAAGGTGTCGCACGCGATCCGCACTTCTTACAGGCTTTGTGTCTGCTGTCCAGAGTACATAGCGTTGCCTACTTTAGGGGCCATGACCACACCCCGGCGCGGCTCGATCTCGCGAATGCGGCCTTGGAAGCCGCTCGGCGCCTCCAACCGGATGCGGGTGAAGTTCATCTTGCCTTGGCCAACTATTATTACCACGGTTTTCGCGATTACGGACGGGCCCGCAGCGAGCTGGCCATTGCCAGACGCACACTTCCTAACAACGCCGATACCTTCCTATACACGGGCTTCATCGATCGTCGCGAAGGCCATTGGGAGGAGGCAACGCGCAACATGGAGCGCGCCCTTGAGCTGGACCCGCGCAATTTCTTCATTCTCCAGCAACTCGCTTTGACTTACCGGCCGCAGCGTCGCTACGCCGACGAAGCCCGAACCTACGATCGAGCACTGACGATCGTGCCGGGCCGATCCCGAAAGTCGCATTTCTTGGGCGCTGGTTGCGTTGGATTGGCGAGCGGACATCAAACCTTTTCAGGCTACGCTAGCCACTTTGGTGGCTGAAAATCCTAGCGTCGCGCCCGATGTAGATTCCCCTCTCTATGCGCTGTGCGAGCGAACTGCGGCCGCCGCAACCCGGGCGCTGACAAACTATCCGCGCGAGGGCGTCGTAAATAATGGAGTCAACTTTCCCTATGCATATTGGCAGGGCGCCGTTGCTCGTTGCCAGGGTGATTCAGCCAAAGCGCGAACCGCCTTTACCGCCGCGCGCAGAGAAGTGGAAAAGACTGTGGAACAGCAGCCCGACTTCGCGGCCGCCCTCAGTCTGTTGGGCATGATCGACGCCGGCCTCGAGCGAAAAGAAGAGGCACTTCGAGAGGGACTTCGCGGCTGTGAATTGCTGCCCATTTCCAAAGACGCTATCGACGGCGCGGACATAGCCATTAATCTGGCGCAAATCTACGCCTGGACTGGTGAGAAAGATCGCGCCATCGAACAGATCGCGGCGGTGGAGCGCGTCCCGAGCACTCTCAGTTATGGCTTTCTCAAGCTCCACCCTTACTGGGACTCGCTGCGTGGCGATCCGCGCTTCGAGAAAATCGTTGCCTCGCTCGCACCGAAGTAGCAGGAAGGCCGACTCCCGCTATATAAAGCACTGACTCGCGAATTCCATCTATCCCGAGGTCCTGCTCGATCAGTGTATCCTTCAGCGCAGCTGTGCAAAACGGCGCTAGGCCAAGCCAGGTCGCGACGAGACAGAACGTTTGGCACAAATGGCCCGCATCGAGAAGCACCACACGATAGGCGCGAGCAAAATGATACTTCCACATGGTACGCCGAAACACGGCCGTCATTAAGAACAAAGCACCTGCGTTTTTTGCAAAATTTTGCCGGGCGCAATACAGCCACGCCTTTTCGCGCGTGGCATTCGCGCGAATCGCCTCGAGATGATGGTGCGCCGGATGATAATGATACAGACCTGGGCTCAGACCTTTAACGCGCAACGCCATTAGATACACTTCGCCAGGATGCCGCGCACCGGCCGATGGGCTGGTTTTCTGGAGTAACTTCCCAAATCTACGTGTATACAAATAGCCGTTGACTCCCCAAACCAAAGAGAGCAGTTGCGATACGGTCTCAAGCTTGAGCTCTTGATCCGAGAATCGTCGATGCGTTTTCCGGGCCATCAGGACCCGGATGAACTCGGAATCAGGAAAAGCGCGTCTCGGCAGCAACATTTTCATCGCCCCTTTCACAGTCTTGAAAATTTTAGGCTGTGGTGTCTTCGGCAGGACAGACTTCAACCGATCGAAGCTCCAATTGCTGCGGTCGACGTAGACCGCGTCCTTTGTAGAGAAATGAAAGCTCCCTTCGGGCAACCAAGCGGACCACTCCTTTGCAAGCCGGCTGTCTTGCACCGCCTCCCGTGAGTCTTTCACAAGCAGCAGCCCCTGCTCCACTAACTGAGTGAGAGTGGAACGCACGCTCCTCCGTGTATAATCAGCGAAATGAGTGATCGCTTCTTGGAAAGTTCGCCACCGGTCAAAGAAATCGAGAACTTCACAAGTAATCGGTCTGGCGGAGACCGTTAATCGTCTTGCGAAGTTGTGAAAAAACAGCTGACTGTCCCGCCAGTACAGGAACAAGCACCTAGCCCGTCGCAATGAGATCGTCCGCTCCCGCATCTCTTTCGGTTGACGCAGTATACTTGCAGGACAGCATCAAAATCGAATTAAAGATCTAGTCCGCTGTATGGGGATCCCCCTTGATGTCCTCAAGATCTCTTTTGACCTTTGCCAGGTCCGCCTTGAGTTCTTTAGGCAAGTGCTCCCTCTCCATCTTACCGATCTCCTTGAGAGCATCGTCAGCAAACGCGTCAATTTTGTCTTTATGGTGACCACAGTCAGCATTGTTAGGCATTGTTGTATCCTCCTCGTTAAGCAACGAAGTCCCGTTGGGAATCCCACGCTTCGAAGCCGTTCTCGAAGCATGCTCAGGAAATTGACCGGATGTCAATAGCCGCTAAAATCCAGCGAATCTTTTCCGCGGCCTAGTGCCTAAAGACCACAGCCATTCAGCGCGCGGCCACGTTCGAGATCACCGGCTTATCCAAGCTTCAGCATGGCGTTACGAAAAGCGTGGATGGCTGCGAACACATTTAATTGCGAACAGACGCTACATCTTGGCCGCAGACGTGGCTTGAGTTTAACCGAAGGCTTGCTTTAGATGAATTTGCAGGGACAACTCGTCCATTCGATTCGTCTAGGTCCTAACAGTAGCCAAAAGTGGCAACAAAACGGCAACTGGAGATTTCTTACCTGGTAGGAAGACGGACTTAAAATCCGTTCTCGCGAAAAGCGAGGTATGGGTTCGAATCCCATCATCGGCACTTTCAATTGCGGATTGTGGAAACCGGGATTGCGGAAAGAAAAAACAGACAGGATTAACTGGATTTATTCGATTCTGGCTTCCTTAATCCGGTCAATCTTGTAAATCCTGTCTAAGAAATGGAACGCGCGTTGTTTATTCCGTTAATCTTGGGCACGGCGCGGCAGGGAAGAGAAAGCGAACACGCTGCGCGATTTGTTTTTGAGCAAACAAAGAAGCGTGCAGGCGTTGAAACGGAATTGATCGATGTGCGCACGCTTCCGATGCAGCTCGACGACGCGGGCGAGCAAATGAAGGACGCAAAGTTCGCAGCGACAATCGAACGCTGCGACGGGCTCATCATCGTCACGCCGGAATACAATCACAGCTTTCCCGGCTTGCTGAAACATGCGCTCGACATGAATTTGAAAGAATACATTCATAAAGCAGTCGGAATTTGTGGCGTCTCTGCCGGACCATTCGGCGGCGCGCGCGTCATCGAAGGCCTTTTGCCGGTCATGCGCGAGCTCGGACTGGTCGCGATTTTCGAAGACGTTAACTTCGGAAAGATCGGCACTCTCTTCGACGAGCGCGGCAATTTGCTCGATCAAAACTTTATTCGACGCATCGACATTTTCTTGAACGAACTCATTTGGATGGCGCGCGTGCTTCGGCATGGCCGCGAAAACATCGCGCCGGTTTGAGTCAGAACTAGACAGGATTTACTGAATTAACAGGATGTGAGAGAAGCTCATTGCTGATCAATCCGGTAAAATCCTGTTAATCCTGTCTAAAAATGAAGGCGCAAGGTTCTCTCGCTGAGCGCATGGCGTGGCTCGGCATTCGCGGATCGGATCTGGAAGAGACTTTCGCACGCTCTTCCGGACCGGGCGGGCAGAATGTAAATAAAGTCTCCACGGCGGTGACGTTGCGGCATCGGCCGACTGCAATCAGCGTGACCGTGCAGGATTCGCGGTCGCAGGCACAAAACCGGAGGCTGGCGCGCGAACGGTTGCTCAACGCGATTGAAGAGCGACAACGCGCGGCGCATCGCGCGCAGATCGCAGCTCGCGAAAGAGAACGCCGCCGCAAATCACCGCGACCGCCAAGATTGAAGAAGCGGATTCTCGAGTCGAAACGTAAACGCGGTGAATTAAAGCGACAGCGAGGCAAGATCGATGCGTAGCCAAGTGCTCGGAGCGTGTTCGGCAAAATGACGAAGCACTAATGACGAATGACGAAGGAAGTCCGAATGCTCAAATGACGGGAGGCGAGTGGAGTTTCCTTCGCGCATGGGGATTTCGTCATTCCTTCGTCATTAGGCATTCCATTTCGTAGCCACTGTTCGGCGGTTTGAAAACTGCTGCTCCTTGAATGAACAAAGAATTGAAGCTTGGGATCATCGGCACGGGGTGGCCCGGGCAAATGCACGCTGAAGCACTGCGCGCAATCGAGGAAGTCAGTCTGTACGCGTGCGCCGATCTTGATGATACGCGTCGGAGCGCATTTAAGGAAAATTACGCATCGGAGAAGAGCTACGGCGATTATCACGAACTTTTGCAGGATCGCGATGTTGATGCGGCGGTCATTTGCCTTCCGAATTATTTGCATTTTCCCGCTGCGTTGGCGGCGCTCGAGGCCGGGAAACACGTCTTATGTGAAAAACCGCCGACATTGAATGCCGCGGAGATGAAGGTGTTGCGCGACGAAGCGACAAAACGAAATTTGATTTACTTTTTCAGCCGGCAATCTCGTTTCACTCCCGTCATGCGCAAAGCGAAGGCGCTCGTGGAAGAGGGTCGCCTCGGCAAAGTTTATCACGCGAGGGCGACGTTTGTGCGCTCGCGCGGGATTCCAGTCGGGATTGGGAGTTGGTTCACCGAGAGGAAGCGTTCCGGTGGCGGCGCGTTGATCGACATCGGCGTGCACGCGCTCGACTCGGTCTGGTATTTAATGGGAACGCCGCGACCGGTTTCGGTAAGCGCGCAGGTTTTTCGCAATTTTGCGCACCTTGTCAACGTCTCGATCTTTGATGTGGAAGATGCCGCCTATGCGTTTATTCGCTTCGAGAACGGCTCGATCGTGCAACTGGAGACTTCGTGGGCGGGCAACTTGCCGGACGACGTTCCATCGCGAAAATATTTCGGCCGCGAATTGATCAATTCGACGCTCTACGGGACAAAGGCCTCGGTGCGGCTTGCCCCATTCGCGTTGTTTGAAGATCGGGACGGCGCGCTTGTTGATGTCCCGTTGAAGGTGAACGACAGCGAACCGGGAGGTTTTGAATTGCAACTGCGCAACTTTGTCGAGGCGATCCGGGGCGAATCGGAACCGGTTAACAATGCGGAACAGGCCGTCGCTTTGATGAAGATGATCGACGGAATTTACACGTCAAGCGAGCTGGGCCGCGAGGTGCCGATTGCCTGAAAAATCTGCCTTTGATACATCTGCGAAATCAGCTTGCGACGAAACATCCATGGAACGATCTGTTCCAAGCTATGAAAAAAACGATTCTTCTAACTTCGGCGCTCTCGGTCATGGGAATGATGTTACTCACTTCCTGCGCGTCCAATAAACCGGCGGAGACAACCACTACCACGTCGACGCATGAGACGACTGTGGCTCAGCCAACGGCGACGCAGACAACGACTACCCATTCGAGCACACACTACTAGGGGTTCGAGTAAGTTCGACGAAGAGAAGGGACAGGCACTGCCTGTCCCTTCTCTTAAACTTTGAAACACGGGCGTGTCCGCCTGTGCCGCACGCGCAGACCGGAACTTTCTGTCGCTCTACGATTTCTCAGCCGGTGGTTCGGCGATTTGTGCTTCCTCTTCCGCCTGACTTACAACCGGCGCGATGGCTTGCAGTTTTTCCGCTGCCGCGCAAATCCATCAATTTCACGCCCATCGTGTTCCGGCCGACCGCGCGGATCTCTTTCACGCGCGTCCGCACCATTTGGCCCTTTGTTGGTGATCAACATGATCTCGTCGCGGTCTGTGCACTGTTAGCGCGCCGACGACGTCGCCGGTTTTCTCGCCGGTCTTCATCGTGATGATGCCTTTGCCGCCGCGTGATTGGCGGCGGTAATCGTCGAACGGCGTGCGTTTGCCGATTCCGTTCTCGCCCGCGACCAGCAGCATCGCGTTCGGATCGACAATCGCGATCGCGACGACGTGGTCCTTCTTGTCCGGCCGAATTCCCCAAACGCCCACGGTGTTGCGCCCCTGATCGCGCAACTGTTCCTCGTGAAAACGCAGGCTCATTCCTTCTTTGGTGATCAGCACGATCTCGTTGTTGCCGTTCGTCAGTTTCGCGTCGATCAAGCAATCGTCCTTTTCGATCTGGATGGCGATGATGCCGCCTTTGCGAACGTTGGCGTAATCGGAAAGATTGGATTTCTTGACGATGCCCGAGCGGGTCGCGAAAACGATGTGAAGATTTCTCGTCCCACGTTTGATCGACCGCGTTCGGGCCGGTGCCGGATCTTCTTGGATTGAACGCGGATGGTTGCGGCGATTTTCTCATCTGGGCGCAATTCGAAGAATGTTGGCGATGGAGCGGCCTTTGGCCGCGCGCCCCATCTCCGGAATCTCGTAAACTTTTTCGACGTAAGCGCGGCCTGACTGAGTGAAAAACATCAGGTAATCGTGCGTTGTCGCGGTGAAAAGGTGCTCGACGAAATCACCTTCTTCTTCCTCGGTCGCGCCTTCGCGGGTGGACATGCCGATGACGCCTTTGCCGCCGCGGCGTTGCGCGCGAAATGCGCTGACTGCGGTGCGCTTGATAAAACCGCCATGGGTGATGCTGATGATGCAGCCCTCGTTGGCGATGAGGTCCTCCATGTTGATCTCGCCTTCATCGACCGCAGAACTGAGTCAGGCGCGGCGTGCCATGCTTGTCCCGGATTTCGCGCAGCTCCTTTCTTGATGATGGTAAAGACGCGCTGCTCCTTTGCGAGAATGTCGCGCAAATCCTTGATCGTCTTGATCAGCTCTTTGTATTCATTGTCGATCTTGTCCCGCTCGAGACCGGTCAGTTGATACAGACGAAGGTCGAGAATCTGGTTGGCCTGATGCTCGCTGAAGGCGTAGCGGCCATCGACCAGGCGTGCCTCGTTCCGAATGAGGATTCCGATTTGCTCGACCTGCTTTCTTGTAAATTCGAACGCCAGCAGTTTCACGCGCGCTTCCTCGCGGTTGGCTGATCCGCGAATGATGCGAATGAATTCGTCGAGATTGGCCAGCGCGATGAGATAACCTTCGAGCGTTTCCGCGCGTTCCTCCGCCTTGCGCAATTCGAAACGCGTCCGGCGCAAAACCACTTCGCGGCGATGCTCGATGTAAGCGGCGTTCGCCTCCTTGAGCGAAAGCAGTTTCGGCCGGCCGTGATCGATCGCCAGCATAATGACCGCGAACGAACTTTCCAGCGCGGTGTGCTTGTAAAGATTGTTGATGACGATCTTCGGGTTGGCGTCGCGCTTGAGCTCGATGACGACCCGCGTGTTTTCGTCCGATTCGTCGCGGATCGCGGTGATGTCGCCGAGCACTTTTTCGTTCACCAGCTCGGCGACTCGCTCCACCAGGGTGGCGCGGTTCACGTTGAACGGAATCTCGGTGATAACGATCTGTTCCTTGCCGCCTTTGAGTTCTTCGATGCCGGCTTTGCCGCGCACTTTCATGCTGCCGCGGCCGGTCTCGAGATATTGTTTGATGCCGCTCACGCCGCAGATCGCGCAGCCGGTCGGAAAATCCGGCCCTTTCACGTGCTTCATCAGCTCTTCGAGCGTGATGTCGGGCTTGTCGATCTGCGCGCAGATGCCGTCGATAACTTCGCCAAGATTGTGCGGCGGAATGTTCGTCGCCATGCCGACGGCGATGCCGGTGCCGCCGTTGACGAGAAGATTTGGAAATGCCGCCGGGAAAACGGTCGGCTCGGTCCGCGTCTCGTCGTAGTTCGGGACGAAATCGACCGTGTCCTTTTCCATGTCCGTCATCAGCGCGGCGCCGAGATGCGTCATGCGCGCCTCGGTGTAACGCATCGCCGCCGGCGGATCGCCTTCGACCGAGCCGAAATTGCCCTGGCCATCGACCAGCCGTTCGCGCATCGCCCACGGCTGCGCCATGTGGACGAGGGTCGGATAAATCACCGCTTCGCCGTGCGGATGATAGTTACCGCTGGTGTCGCCGCAGATTTTCGCGCACTTCCGATGCTGCCGTCCCGGGAAAAGCGACAGATCGTGCATCGCGTAGAGAATTCTCCGCTGCGATGGCTTGAGTCCGTCGCGCGCATCGGGCAGCGCGCGCGAAATGATCACCGACATCGAGTAATCGAGGAACGACCTCGACACTTCTTCGGCGACATTTACCGGATCGACTTTTTCGTTCGCGTTATACACAGCGGGAAAATAACGAATGACAAATGACGAATGACGATACGCTAGGCAATGTCTCCTTCGACCTTCGACATTCGGGTTTCGTCATTTCTTACACATCGAGATTGCGCACGTTGAGCGCGTTGTCCTCGATGAATTGGCGGCGCGGTTCGACCACGTCGCCCATCAGAATCGTGAACATTTTGTCGGCATCGACCGCGTTATCGTCGTTCAAATCGACCTTAAGCAGTTTGCGCTTCTCCGGATTCATCGTCGTCTCGAACAATTCCTTGGCGTTCATTTCGCCGAGACCCTTGAAACGCTTGATCTGCACGCCGCGTCGGCCGATTTCCAAAATCTTCTGCGAGAATTTCCGGAATCGAGAAAAGCGGATGCGAGACGGCCTTCTCGCCTTCGCCTTCGATCAACTCGAAGATCGGCCGATCGCTGGCCGCATAGTGGCCGACCTTCAAGCCTTTGCGAGCGAGCTCGGCAATGATTTTCTGGATCGCGGCCGACTCGTGCAGCTCGACCAATTTCGCTCGGCGACGATGGCCGTTGGCCTTCGGCTGCTGGGGCATCGCCCAATGGCAACAATTCCTGACTCAAGCTCGGTGTCGAACAAATTAAGGTCGAGATTATCCTGGTGAAATTGCCGCACCTCTTTCTCATCGTGAAAATAATGCACGGTCTCGTCGTTGCCCTCGCGCACTTTCACGAGATAGCCGGGCAACTTGCCCGATTTGGAATTCCGTTTCGCAAGGTAAGCTTCGAAATCGCCGCCGTGGCGACGGACTGCTTCGCTCAACTTCGCCAATTTTTCGAGCGATTCGAGAATGTCCTTCAACTGCGCGGCCGTGACCTCCTTGTCGTCGGCGAGGTTCTTCAACCGCACGTCCTCGGCGCCGAGCGAGATCAAGGATTTTGTTCAGCTGCACGTCGTCATCGACGTATTCTTCGCGCTTCTTGCGTTTGATTTGATAAAGCGGCGGTTGCGCGATGTAAATTTTGCCCGCGCGCACCAGCTCGGTCATCTGCCGGAAGAAAAAAGTGAGCAACAACGTGCGGATGTGCGATCCATCCACGTCCGCATCGGTCATGATGATGATGCGGCCGTAGCGCAGCTTCGATGATGTCGAAGCGGCCTTCCTCCTTGCCATTGCCGTCTTCTTTCGGTTTGCCGATGCCCGTGCCGATCGCCGTGATCATCGACTGGATTTCGGTGTTCTTGAGAAATTGATCTTCGCGCGCCTTTTCGACGTTGATCAGCTTGCCGCGAATCGGCAGGATCGCCTGATAACGCCGGTCGCGCCCTTGTTTGGCGGAACCGCCGGCGGAATCACCTTCCACGATGTAAAGCTCGGTCAATTCGGGATCGCGCTCCGAACAATCGGCCAGTTTGCCGGGCAATCCGCCGCCAGTCAGCGCGCCTTTGCGGATCGTTTCGCGCGCTTTGCGCGCGGCTTCCCGCGCGCGCGCGGCAGTCAGGACCTTGTCGAAAATGCGTCGCGCAATCGGTGGGTTCTTGTCGAAGAAAGTCATCAACCCTTCGTAAACGGCCGAGTTCACGATTCCGTCGATCTCGGTGTTCACGAGCTTGACCTTGGTCTGCGATTCGAAACGCGGGTTGGGCAGCTTGATGCTAAGCACGCAGATCAAACCTTCGCGCACGTCGTCGCCGGAAATCGATGGGTCCTTTTCTTTCAGCAACGATTGTTCGACTTCGCGTACTGATTGACCGCTTTGGTGAGCGCGGTGCGAAATCCGGTCAGATGCGTGCCGCCGTCGGGATTCGGAATCGAATTCGCGAACGGCAAAATCTGGTCGTTATAGCTGTCGTTGTATTGCAGGACAACATCGACAAAAACTTCGTCGCGCTGACGCGAGATCACGATTGGCTTCGGATGAATGACCTGCTTGTTTTCGCCGAGCTGCTTAACGAATTCCTCGATGCCGTGCTTGTAGAGAAAAGTCTCTTTCTTCGGCGCCTCGCCGCGCTCGTCAGTCGAGCGTGATCTCGAGACCGGGATTGAGGAACGCCAGTTCGCGCAATCGCGTGGCCAGCCGCTCGAATTTAAACTCCGTCGTGATCGTGAAGATCGTCGGGTCGGGCAGAAACGTGATCAGGGTGCCGGTTGTCTTTTTGTTTTTGACTTCGCCGATGACCGTCGAGCTTTTGCGTCGTTTTGCCGCGGGCGAAGGCCATGTGATAAACCTTGCCGTCGCGCGAGACTTCCACTTTGAACCAATCGGAAAGCGCGTTCGTGCATTTCGCGCCGACGCCGTGCAAGCCGCCGGAATATTTGTAAGCGCCCTGCCCAAATTTTCCGCCGGCGTGCAGATTCGTCAGCACCAGCTCGACCGCCGGCATTTTCCATTTCGGATGAATATCCACCGGAATGCCGCGGCCGTTGTCGCGCACCGAAACGCTACCATCGACATGAACGGCGACTTCGATCTTGTCGCAAAATCCGGCAAGATGTTCGTCGATCGAATTGTCGAGGACTTCGAACACCATGTGATGCAAACCGCGCTCGTCCGGGTCGCCGATGTACATCCCGGGACGCTTCCGGACTGCTTCCGAGACCTTCCAGTTTGTCGATCTGCGCAGCGTCGTATTTTTGCGTCGGCGCCGATTCCGGTCACGCGATCGCGAGATAATTTCTCGACCGGAATTTCGTCTTGCACTTGCGCGCATAAAATGCGGGTCGAACGACCCTTGGAAAACGATAGCCAGAAATGGGCTCGAAAACAACTAATAATCTCGTGGTTTTGAGCGGGCTTATTTCCGCTACCGGTTGGAGAGCGGATCTGGGTCCAGGCCCATGATCTTGTGGTTGGGACTATCGGCCGGACCCTTCACTGTCTTTTTGTCGCCTTGACCGGCCCTTTTGGACTCCGAAAATGCGCGCACTATAATGCGCCTCCAAACCCTCGCGGAAGCACGCTGGATTTTCGCGATTCTTGTCGCTCTTGACGCTTGTCAGCCTGGTTTGTAAGCACATGGCTATCGTTGCTTTTTCTGCTGCTTGATTGTTTACACGTTCGCCTTTTTTCGCGATCCGGATCGGGCAGTGCCGGCAGACCCAAATCGCAGTCGTGGCGGCGGCCGATGGAACCGTGACAGACATTGTCGAAATCGATGAAAACGAAATTCTAAAAACGAAAACGCGCCGGGTTGGAATTTTCTTGTCGATCTTCGACGTCCACACCAATCGCGCGCCGATCGATGGCTCGCATCATTTATCGTCAACATCGACAAGGACTCTGCCTCGATGCGCGTCGTCCGGATTGCTCGGAGAAAAACGAATCGATGACCTGGGCGTTTGAAAACGCCCGCGTCACGATTGTCGTTAGGCAACTCACCGGCGCGATTGCGCGGCGCATCGTCGCCTGGGCGGAGGTCGGCGACGAATTGAAAAAAGGCGACCGCTTCGGAATGATTCGCTTCGGCTCGCGAACGGAAGTATATTTGCCGCTCGCCGCCACCGTGCTGGTGAAAATGGGCGATCACGTGAGCGGCGGATCGACAATCATCGCGCGACTGCCCGAGCAATGAACGAGCAGCCATTCCAAAATCTATCTCCTGCCGAATTTGATGACGGCGGGCAATTTGTTCTGTGGATTTACCGCGACGCTGAAAATTCTGGAAGGCGCGCTTCTGCAAGGCTTCCGATCCGGATGCGGCTGGCGATCTTTTTCACGCCGCCATCTGGTTTATTCTCGGCGCCTTTGTTTTCGATTTTCTCGATGGCCGGCTGGCGCGCCTCGGTGGACACGAGAGCCTGTTTGGACGCGAATTCGATTCGCTGGCCGACATTGTTTCATTCGGCCTTGCGCCGGCATTGATGGTTTATCGGATCGTGCTCCAGGAATTTCCGCGCGCCTGCTGGATCATCGCGTTTGTTTATCTCGCGTGCGGCGCGCTGCGTCTGGCGCGCTTCAACACCGCGGCGGCAAGCCAGGAGGCAGGTCGACGCCGATAACGAAAAGAACTTTACCGGCTTTCCCATTCCAGCCGCGGCGGGTCTGATTGCATCGATCACTCTGTTTCTGCTCTGGCTGGCTGAAGGCGAACACCAGCTCGGCAAATGGAAATTCGTTTTGCCGCCGCTCTTGCTTTTTCTTTCCTTCATGATGTTCAGCCGCTTCCAATATCCGAGCTTCAAAGCGATCAATTGGAAAACGAAGAAATCGATCCCGCGTTTTCTTGTCATCAGTCATCGTTCTCATCTTCACGGTGATGAATTACGAGTGGATGCCGGCGGTGCTTTTCCTGGCCTATTTGCTCTACGGATTTCTGCGGCCGTGGCTCTCGCGCGAATGGCGGCGCGAAATTGAAGAAGAGATCGGCGAAGAACCGCCTGAAGAAGCGGCCGAACACGCTGCGCCAGATCGCCATTCTTTGTAACTGCCGCCGTCTGTGGCGGCAGAATCTCAGGGGCTTAATAACGCACCTGCCGCTGAGACAGCGGTCGCTACAATTGCATTCAGTTTCGCGAAAATTTCCGGGTCCCGCACATCGGCCCATTCGCCGGTTAGTTCGAGCGCTTGCACTTTCTTGCCCGATCTGCGCGAGTTCGCGAATCGCGTCGGTCAATTCGTATTCGCCGCGCGGAGACGGTTTCAATTTGGCAGTGAATTCGAAAATGCTCGGCCGAAATGCGTAAAGCCCGGCGTTATACCAGGAGCTGGTCGCGTCGCCCGGCTCCGATTTCTCGCGAAGATCGACCAGTTCCATTTGCTCGTTCAGAAAACCGCGCCGCCTTTGCTCACGTCCTCACCGCGCTTCACGCTGATCGATTGCTTCGACCTCGTCCGGCAAGATCGACAATGCGTTTGTAATTTGCCGGATCGACCAGAATGTCGCCGTAGCTCAAAACGAACGGCGATTGGCCGGCGAAATTGCGCGCCAGATCGACCACGCGCCCGGTCCCATCCTGCACCAGCTTGAGTCGCATATTGAATGCGCGATCTTGTAACGCGAACCGTCGCCGAAAAAATTTCTCACCGCATCGGCGCGGTAACCGACGATGATCAGAAATTCGCGGACCCCGGCGTCGCGCAATCCTTCGACGATATGCTGCAACACCGGCTTGCCTGCGCACTTCGATCATCGGCTTGGGAAGATCGGCCGTCAGCTCGCGCATCCGCGTGCCGCGGCCGGCCGCGAGCAAAACCGCCTTATCGATCTTTGTCATAAGCGAAATACGAGAGAGTAACTGTAGCGGCGGCCTGCGACCGCCGAAACCAATGGCTGCCCACGCATCTTCGCAAGTCACCTAGGCTGCGAGAGAAGAGTCTGCGGTCATAGACCGCCGCTGCAGCCCCGGAGCTGTCTATCCTGCTCGCGGGTCTGCTCTTCGTCGGAGCGGGTAAATACAGCGTGGATAAGGGATGACGCGGCTGTAATCGACTCGCTCTGTCGAGCCGCACTCGAAAATCGCTCCAAACACGGCGACAGAGCGCCGTGGCTACACGAATCGCTATTCACCTTTACTTTTTTCGCTGAGCGAAAGCGCCGGCAGATTGAGTTGCTTGATCATGTCCGCCACTTTCGGCAGATCCGCGCCTCTTATCTGCATCCATTTTTTCAACTGTTCGTCGAGTTGCTGGCTCAATCTCTGGAAAACCTCCATCTGAGATTTGGTGGGCGGGTTCGTGTCGCCGCCATCGATGAAATGGCTGAACGCATCCAAGCGCTCGTTGAGCATGCTCGGGAACGCGAGATTTGCCTTCCGAGCCTTTCATGTTCACCTGAATCAGTTCCTTTTCGACATCCGACATTTTGTGGTCGAGATCGTCGGCGGCAGCCAGCGCAGGTTTCAGCTTTGCATCCTCGCCGAAGCGTGTGTGCAGATTTTTGATCTGCGATTTCACGTCGCGGATCTCGTTCACGGCCTGGTGCAGTTGCGAAATGCGATCGTTCACTTGCATCGACAATGCGAACTGCTTTTGCAACGACGCTTCCGCGCCTTTCGTCCGCGGATCGATCGCGAGTTGCAGCGGCGCCGTCTGCGATTTGCCCGCCGACGGTCAGTTTGACCTGATAATCGCCCGGCAACGCGAGCGGACCTTTCGGACCGGTCCCGGAATAAAACGCTCCCGGAATTTGAACGGGATCGTTGTAGCGCAAATCCCAGGCGAAGCGGTTCATTCCCTCGTTCGCAGGAATCGTCTTCACTCGTTCCACTCGATCTGGCCATTCCGGCGGCTGTTCGCCTTCTTTTTTCTCCTTGCTCGAAAGATGCCTAACGACTTTGCCCGTGGGTCGAGAATATCGAGCGTCACTTCATCTTTCGGCGCGGTCTTGAAATAATAATCGATGATCGCGCCCGGCGGCGGGTTGTCGCCGACCGGCTGGCGTTTGTCGAATTCCTCCGGGTAATGCAAACGCAATGCAGTTTCCGGCTGATAAAGAATCACGTCGGCCTGCGCCGATTGCGAGTTCGACTTGCCGCAGCGGCGTAATGTCATCGAGCACCCAAAACGATCGGCCATGCGTCGCGACCACGAGATCGTCGTCTTTGACCACCAGATCGTGAATCGGCGACTGCGGCAGGTTCAATTGCAACGGTTGCCAATGCGCGCCGTCATCGAACGAAACGAAAACGCCAAGCTCGGTGCCCGCGTAAAGCAGGCCGCGTTTCTTCGGATCTTCGCGCACTGCGTGCACGTAGGCGCCATCCGGAATTCCGCTGACGATCGACGCTCCAGGTTTTGCCGAGATCGGTCGTCTTGAAAATGTAAGGTTTGAAATCATCGAGTCTATGTCGGTCCACTGCCGCATAAGCGGTGTTGCCGTCGTGCGGCGAGGCTTCAATCAGATCGACCGTGCTCCACTCCGGCATTTTCGGCGTGACGTTGCTCCAGTGTTGCCCGTCATCAGTGGTAACCTGAACGAGTCCGTCATCCGTCCCCGCCCAAAGTGTTCCTTGTTTCACCGGCGATTCGGCCAGTGCGAAAACCGTGTCGTAATACTCCACTGAGGTGATGTCGTTGGTCAACGGGCCGCCGCTTGGTTGCTGTTTGGATTTGTCGTTGCGGGTGAGGTCGCCGCTGATTTGTTCCAGCTCTGGCCGTGATCGGTCGATTTGAAAACGCACTCCGCGGCGGTGTAAAGGACGTCCGGATTGTGCGGCGAAAGCATCAGCGGCGAGACCCATTGAAAACGATGAACAAGATCGACCGCGCCGTGCCCGGAATTGTCCAGCGGCACCGGGCTAATGTCCTGGATCTCCTCTTTGCTTTTGTCGTAGCGAACGGCGTAGCCCTCGCTGTTTGAATAAATGATGTGCCAATCGCGCGGATCGGGAATAACGAAGCCGCATTCGCCATCGCCGGCCTGAAACCAATCTTCCCGCCCGATCACTCCGGAATCGGTGCGACTCGCGATGCCGACGTTCGAGTTGTCCTGTTGCGCGCCGTAAATGTGATACGGAAACGCGTTGTCGACTGCGACGTGATAAAATTGCGCGGTCGGCTGATTGTTTTGTGTCGTCCAAGTTTTCCCGCCAGTCGGTCGAAATGCTGGCGCCGCCGTCGTTCGCATTGCCGATACGATTCGGATTTTGCGGATCGATCCAGAGACCGTGATGATCGCCGTGGCGGGCGGGTAACAGGTTGAATGTCTTTCCGCCGTCGACCGATCGAAACGCTCCAGTATTTAAAAGATAAACTGTGTCCGCGGATTTCGGATCCGCGTAAATTTTGCTGAAATACCAGGCGCGCTGGCGAAAACGCCCATCGTCGTTGACTCGGGTCCAATGTTGGCCGGCATCATCCGAGCGATAAAGCCCGCCTTCCTTCGCCTCGATGATCGCGTAAATGCGATTCGGATCGGCGCCCGAAACGGCGACGCCGATCTTTCCCAAGAATTCCGCTCCGGCAGGCCGTTGCCCTCGATATGTTTCCAGGTGACGCCGTTGTCTTCCGAGCGATACAGCCCGCTGCCCGGCCCGCCGCTAGAGAAAAACCACGGCTGCCGCCGCGCCTGCCACAGTGCCGCGAAAACGATGTTCGGATTGTGCGGATCGAAAACGACATCGATGCCGCCGGTGTTTTCATCTTTGCTCAGAACCTTCGTCCACGTTTTGCCGCCATCGGCCGTCCGAAAAATTCCACGCTCCTGATTGGGACCGAAGGCGTGACCGAGCGCCGCAACCAGAACGATGTCTGCATTTCTTGGATCGACAATCAACGCGCCGATTTGGTGGCTGTCTTTCAGCCCGACGTTTTTCCACGTCTTGCCTGCATCAATCGATTTGTAAACGCCGATTCCGTAAGTCGTGTTCCCGCGAATCGCCGCTTCGCCCGTGCCCGCGTAAACAACATTGTGATCGGAAGCCGCCACCGCAATCGCGCCGATGGATGAAATGTCTTCCTTGTCGAAAAGCGGCGTCCAGTTCGCGCCGCCGTCGACCGTTTTCCAAACGCCGCCCGCAACCCCGCCGAAATAATAAGTGTCCGGCTCGCCCGGAACGCCTTCGATGGCGAGTGCGCGCCCCCCGCGGAACGGTCCAATCTGACGCCACTGCATTCCCTTAAACAATTTTTCGTCGATCGCTCCCGCTGGCGTTGCCGTCGGCGATGGCGTACCGCTCGGCTGGGACTCGGCGATGGAACGCCCGGACCGCCGCCGCGCGGTGTCGGATTGGCGCCGAACGCAGCGGCAACGACAAGGAGTTGGATCGAAAAGCAAACGCGAAGAAGCGGCCTAATCATCCGCCTAAGGTGAAAAGCTTGCGCAGACGTTCAACTGGAATCGCCTGCAAGGAGGGCCGATTTCCAAATCGCCCCGGCGGCTGGGAGACGGCCGCTTCTTGACCGCTGGGGCCCCATTTTCGCTCACGGAACGGTTTCCAATTGTTTAGCGATGGCGGCGTTAGCTTCGACGCGTGCTTCCTCTACGGGCTCCGGGCCGTCGACTGGTGCGCCGCCGAAGTGGCGCGCCGCATAGTAGGAACCGATCACGAGTACCGCGGCGATTAATTGAGCGATCAACGTTTCGTAAGTCGGAAACACGGCGAACCACAATCCCATCCAGGCTGGGATCACGTTGACCAGCCACGGAACCTCCGTTCGCGAGATCCAGTGGGCGAGCTGCATCTCCTGGGCTTCTTCACCCACCATCACCAGAAGGACGATACCGAGGAGAATGCCGGTCGTAATCAGCATCTTTCGGTACGGAAGTCGTTGTTGAAGAACGAACGTCAGGATGGCGACCATCCCCGAGAGAACGATCCCGAGGAGCGCGCCTTTGAGGACCACGCCTCCGCCCAGACGCAGATTGTAACTTTGCAGGAACAGCACCACCTCGAAGCCTTCGCGATAAAGCGAAGTAAAACCGAGCAGGACCAATCCCCAGAGCAAGGAGCGCTTCGAAATTTCGACGGCACTTGCATTCGCGAGAAGCGTTTTCCGGCGCCGATTGTGCGCCCGAATCCAGCCGCCCCAATAAATCTTATGGAAAAACCAATTCATGATCACGAGCAGCACGACCACCGCCAGCAATCCGGTGGCGGCTTGCAAATCCAGCGCGCGCATGTTCTCGCTCAGCGAGCCGACGATGCGCACCGCGACTAACCAGGTGACTAAGGTTGCGCCGAACGCGATTGCTGCCCCGAGCGCAATCGGACGACGATGCGCCCGTTTCTCGCCAGTCATGCTTGCAGTGATCGCAGCCAGAACCAAGATGCACTCGAGGCCTTCGCGGAATACCAGGACCCCGATGTCCAAAAACGCGACCGTCGGGCTTGTGTTCGGTTGCATCGGATCGGGATTGCCGTGCGCGTTGATCGCTTGCCATACCACGATCGCGACTACGCAGACCGCAGCCACCCAAATGCCGATGCGAAGAAAGGACCGCAAAGCAGCCGGAATCACGTTAAAAGCCTACCACAACGGCTCCTCTGCCGCTGCCGTTCAGTTGCGTTTTTTTAGCGGCTCCTTGCACCTGGTTTTGGGCCTGAAACGCCCACGAACCTCACCAGTGACATTTGGCCTCTGATCTCTAATTCCTGAGTGGCTCCAGCCCTTGCTTAGATCGTCTCAGTTCGTAGCGATTCACATCTTGGTCGTAGGCAATGACGCCCGGAGTCGTCCTGTAACGCCTAACGAACGTGAATCCGAGTTTTTCTAACAGCCGATTGGGAGCGGCATTCTCTGCCCAGGGTTCGCAAACGAGTTTTTTGAGATTGAATCGCTCAAAGTAAAAGTTGGCAGATCTGCGCACGAATTCGGTCCCTAGACCAGCTCTTCGTAATTGTGAATTCCAAAGGTGTAGATGGATAAAGGCCTCGGCGTCAGGGACGATCTTATTGATACTTGAGTGTCCAACCCGTCGTCCTCGAAATATCCAAACCAGGTAAAACCGGTCCCTTTCCCTGTCTGGTTTCTCATGGTCGATTAAAAGAGCATCCAGCCACTCATCTCTCTGAGGAAGTTTTAAGCGGTCTACGCCCATTCCGCGCAAAAATGCATCATCAGCTTTATAAAAATAATCAACCATTAGCTCGTATTCTTCGGAGCTTGAAAACGGGCGGACCTCTATTTCTTCAACTCCTTGCATAGGTTAACTGAACCCTAATCTGGATGCTATGATCGGTAACCAATGAGAGCGCGACGACCGACAAACTACGCCTACACAGAACTGATAACGCCGCTGAAACTGAGGGAGAAGTAACCGACCTCGCCACGCAACCAATCCAAAATCGTCCGCATCCGGTCGAACGAACCATAGTAGTCGTGAGCTAGAATCCACTTATGGTCGAAGTTGGCGTGACCCCACCGCTTTGGCACCGTGGCGCGTAAATGGCCTACGAGGTCATCGGCAGATCGATCCTCCCAGTCCGGCATCACGGGGCCAAAGCCGCAGTGGTGGGAATAGCCAAGGGACTGCATCTCCTCAAACAGCGCTGCCGCCGAACCAGTCTGGTCAATAAGTTGGTTGTATGGCGCGCGAAGCACCCGGACAGGCTCGCCAATAATACTACTAATCTCATGGTGCGTCTTGTGGACCTCCTCCCGAACTGCTTCGCCCGTCAGCTCTCCAAAAGCTGGGTGGCTCCACGAGTGATTACCGATGACCATTCCGGCTTCGTGCAATGCGGCGACAGTGCTTTTGTTCGCTGCTGCGCGTTCGCCGACCAAAAAGAAGCTCGCCCAAACGTCGTGTTCCAAGAGGTAATCCAGCAAGGGTCCAGTGACTTCAGGGTTGGGGCCGTCGTCAAAGGTGAGAGCGACGAACCCACTCGTAGGTTTGGCAAAGCCATTGCAGCTTGGGAGCCACGGAATCGGAGAACGATTCTTCTCGACCTCGAAATTGGGAACCGGCCGGCTAACGCGACCGCGGGATTGTGTTCGATTCATATGACGTGCGTAGTAACGCCTGACGAGAATGAGATCACCTGCCGCTGGCGAGCGGATCGCGCAGCCGTCCGAAAAATTCGGCCAGGATATTCTGAAGGGACCAGTTGTCATCCACTTGAATCCAACGCATACCGGCGCGTGGACGATCGGTGGCAGTGAGAACGGCAGTAACGCGACCACTCTCCTTGAGGAGGTAGATCTTTGCGCCTGCCGCGAGATCAACCGATCCGCAGGCAGAATCGCCGCGAAATCGCGCGACCGTTATTCGCTCATAGTGACCAGCGTAAGCGAAAAGCGTGTGATTCGCCGGATCGACACGTATGCCAGGAAAGCGGAAATCGAATGATTCATCTACACGCGGCTCGGAGTCTGACACATACGGTAAATTACTGAACGTAATCCGGGCCGTGAACACATGGCTCGTCGGATCAACCCCAAGTTGGTGCCAAATCATCTCGCCGTAAGCAAACGTGCACGCATGATCCGGGCTGGTGAGCGCGATCTGGTCTCCAAACGCTGGCGCAATCGAGCAAATGGCAATTGCTAGCAAACCCGCGGCTTTCATACATCAAAACTAAGAGCCGATCGAACGAACAGTACCAGTCTGACCATACCTTACAAGATCAGCTACGGCTACTGAGAGCGCGACTGAAAATCTCTGCAGCGTTTGGTTAGACCTAACGCGCTCCAACAATTATTGAATGTGCTACTTCAACATCGTGCGGTCGGGCATTAATGGCGCAGCTCCAAAATTGACACTGAACCGTTTGCACCACACAGAAACCGCGCGGTATTTCGACAAGTCCACGTCGGGGCCGAGAGTATAGTTTTGGTCACCGATGTTCCCCTTTATGGACCCCAGATCGATGAAGCCCGCGCTCTGCACACTTGCGCCGTCTTTTGCATCGTCGGCAGCCACCAGGTAGACGTGAACGTCAGGGCCGTTCGATGTCCTGAAGTTCGTGAAACGAAGAATGCGACTGCCGTCCCCGATGCGGTAAATGGTTGCGGTGCCCGTGGTCGGGTGCGCTACACCATAAAATGTTCCAGACGCAAGCGTTTGCTCGGGTGAACCGCCTTTTGCGGTCGGAAATTCCTCATGGACGCGATGATTGACGACTAGGCGCTCCGGCCGAAATGCGTACCAGGCGAAAAACAATGCGATGATGACGAGTACAGGAATGGCAACTTTCCACTTTTTCATCTTTGTGTCTCCTTCGAACTAAGAATTTTCGGTCCGAGCTGTAGGCTCCTAGATTTTACGATGGCCATGTGTAATACTCAAATGGCAGTGCGCCCTCCGTCGACGGCGAGTTTTGCGCCGTAAATGAAACTGGCACGATCCGTCGCCAAAAAGACAATGGCTTCAGCAATTTCGTCCGCTGTAGCTGGACGGCCGGCTGGCGCCTGGGCGGCGAGTTGCTCGAGCCCTTCACCCATTGCGTCTGTCCCTTCCGTGCGCGTAGGTCCGGGGCTCACTACATTGACGCGGACACCGCTTGGGCCGTATTCAGCGGCCCACACTTTGGTCAGCAGATTGATCGCTGCCTTGCTTGACCCATAGAGGCTCATGCCGGGCGCGCCGTAATCGGCAGCCATTGTCGACAGATTGACGATTGCTCCTTTGCCTCTCTTCGCCATCAACGGAGCAAGTTCCGCGACGAAAAAGTAAGGCACCTTGACGTTGAGCGAATACACGCGGTCGAATATTTCTTCCGTCATTTCCTGCGTCGGGCCGAACGGGTAGATCCCCGCATTGTTGATCAGAATATCGACATGGCCGTTACCGAGCTCGATCGCTCTTCTGGCCACTTCGCGCGCGCTGGACGCGTCTCGAAGGTCAGACGAAATAAAATCCGCTTTGCCTCCTGCTGCGCGGATTTCCGCAACCGTCTTCTCCCCGCGCTCGGCATTGCGGCCCACGACAATGACATGGATGCCAAGCTCGGCCAGTTTGGTGGCTGCCGCCCTGCCAATCCCGCTCGTTCCTCCTGTAATCAGTGCCGTCGACGAATCGGTAGCCATTTGCCATTCCTCATTCGGGATTTCGGTGTGATTTCAAAACTTTTGCCTGAAACCAGTACTATTTGACCGTTGCTGTCGCCGAATCAACAACGATTAAAGTTCCATGGCCGTCCATGGGGCTAGGTCTAACGAGACAAAGCTCAGCCACCGCTCGCCGCGTCGAGTCTTCGACCGGCGGGAGCGAGCTTTGCTTTACTCTCAACTACCTGTCGCGCCGTAGGGTTACGAAGGCGGATCATCTCTCAACCATCAACTTTCTTAGTACAACGGCCAGCCCTTAGCCACAGCGACTGGTTAGACCCGCTTCGCAACAGTTTGCTATCGAGTCAGTTCGCAAATCCAGTTTGTTTCCCAGGTTTTCCCGCCGTCGGGCGAGAAGGACTGTTCCATCCGCGCCGATTTCGGCGAGATATTCAACCAGACGTAGCGCACCAGGATCGAACGCCCTTTATATTGTTCCTGATCGTAGAACTCGCCGCGATTGCCAGCAAATTGACCAACAACTGGCGGCAGGCCGAGAGTGCCTTTGTCCAGGTCCAAAAGATAGATACTCCATTGATGCGAGTCCGGATTGTATAACCTGAGCGTTTGCGCTTTGATGTGCAGGTGCTTCTCGGGATTGTCGACCTCGAACTCCTCAAAGTTCGCATCGCTGTCGAGGATCTTCTTGTGATTCGAGATACCGTCATACTCAACCCAAGTGGTCGAACCGACCAGACGATCGGGAAGCCGGCGAACATGAGCCTTCCAGTTACCGATGAGGAAGTCGAAGTCGTGGGCTCCGTCGCGCAGCGGGGAAGCTTGCGCCGGCTGCTGTTGCGACGCGGATACGCCAGGAGCTGGCGATTCTTGCGCTGTCGATGACAACAAACTCAATTGCAGTGTAGCAAGCAAATAAATCGAACATGGTTTCATAGGTCTAACGAGAAAGAGATAAGCCACGGGTAGCGTTGAACAACATTACGGCGGGAGTGCGTGAGCGCGAAGAGGCGAATCGCACTAGGGAAGCCGGGCACCTGTATGAAATCCAAGCGTTGAACAACATTACGGCGGGAGTGCGTGAGCGCGAAGACGCGAATCGCACTAGGGAAGCCGGGCACTTGGATGAAATCCAAGCGTTGAACAACATTACGGCGGGAGTGCGTGAGCGCGAAGAGGCGAATCGCACTAGGGAAGCCGGGCACCTCGATGAAATCGAGGGTGTCGGTGGCAAACACGCTGAACTTGTATCGCAATGGGGTCGCCTGCCGCGTGTCAATGTTTACGCTGGTTGGCTTCATCGATTGGTTAGGCCTCACGCTTTCCTGCCAACAGCTGCATGATGACCCCGGCTCTCGTGACTGTCACACGTACGCGCGCGCGGGAACCAGCCGCGTTGGCGAACAACATAGATCACATCATCAAGTCGCCGCCGTTGATGTCGAGGGACGCGCCGGTGATGTAGCCGGCGGCCTCGGAGGCGGCGAAGCAAATCAAATCGGCGACTTCGAGCGCGGTGCCGAGGCGCGGCACGGGATAGTTCGCAGCGAGACGTTCCAACAACTCGTCCGAGGCATGTTCGCGCGTCAGCTCGGTATCGATCATGCCGGGGCAGATGGCGTTCACGGTGATGCCGAACTTGCCGAGCTCCTTCGCGGCCGCGCGCGTCAGTCCGAGGAGTCCGGCCTTCGATGCCGTGTAGTGCGCACCGCCGAGCGTGCTCACCATCCGCGCCGAGGACGAGATGTTAATGATGCGGCCGTAGTGCTGGGCGCGCATTGCCGGAAGAACGGTTTTCGTCATCAAGAACGGCGCGGTGAGGTTGACCTCGATCGCTCTGCGCCATTCCCCGGCGCTGAGATCGGGGAAGCGTGTCGACAGCGGAAGCGCGGCGTTGTTGACGAGGATGTCGATCCGTCCGAAGCGTTCGAGCGTGCGGCGCGCGATCTCTTCGGGGACGCCGTCCGCCGCGACGTCGCCCGGCACGGCGAAGGCGCGCTCGCCGATTTCCTTCGCCAGCGCCTCGGCGCGTTCGCGGTTGCGGACGTTCACGGCGACCGAGGCGCCGCGCTCGTGCAGGCGCGCTGCGACAGCCCGTCCGAGGCCGCGCCACGCACCAGTGACGACGGCGACGCGTCCCGCAAAATCAGCGTTTTCCATCCGGGAGAATTGTTTCGATTGGTTAGGCCGAGCTGGATCCGCCTAGTTGATATCGACCGAGAAACAGTTCGGGAATGAAAGTGAGGTCTATTGCTCCGATGATTGTTCCGAGGCAAATCCGACTCCACCCGGATGGTCCAAGCGGCAGGAAACCTAAGCCATATCCGAGGGACGTAAGAGCACCAAGAATGAAAAATGGTCCTGTGAACCAGCAGTGAACGCGACCGCAACGGGAGGCGTTGACCAAGCACGCAACACCCATGACCGCGAGCGAGGTAGTCCACAAAACCGTTCTCAACCCAGGTCGCACGCTAAAGCCGAACGCGAAAGCAATCCACGGCACACACCAGAGCAACCAGGCGCTCGGTCCCTTGCAGAGGAAGTCGCGCTTATGGCCTGACGAGTTGGATTTGTCTCCGCTCATTTTTGCATCGGTCTAACGAGAACAAGATGAGCCACGGGCGGGGTCGGTGGCAAGCTCGCGGAAGTTGCCTTGCCAAGGGGCCGTTGGCTTCATCGAATGGTTAGACTGAATCGCGTCGACAATCATGTGGACCGAGGCTCTCGGATGTTTGAGTGAGATCGCCGCAGCGCGAGATAAAAACAGGTCGCTGAAATCGCGACGAAAAAGAGAAATGCACAAGTCCAAAACGTCCCTTGAGAGTCCCACGCTGGCAGTAACTTTTCGGCATTGGTGGTGCCTCTGATGGCACCCGTCGCGGCAGCGACGATGAGAAGACGCCAAGCGCAATACGGAGCTGCGACCAATGTGCAACTCGCGATAAGGAGTAACAAGGCTCGCTTCATGCGGCCTAACGAGATGTAGATGGACAAAGTGCGTAAAATAAGGCGCACTTTTTGCGTCTAATTCTTGCCTTATTCAAAGGAAGCGCCCTTGTCCTGAGTTGGCGAAGCGAGTCGATGGGTCTGGTCAGGCCGGCTGACGTAACACACGCTTTAGGGCGAGCGTTGCCGCCAGGCCGAGCACCAGCAGCGCCCAAGTGGAGGACCCCTCGGGAACCGACGATGGAGTTTCCACAACGAGGCCTGCCGGCCCATTCAATCCCGAAACTAGCGCGGTGTTCACCGTCGCTCCGGTAGTGGCGTTGTATTCGCCAATCGTGCCACTGCCGCCTTCCGTGACAAACAGATTCCCTCCGGAGACTGCGAGGCCAAACGGGCCATTCAGTCCTGTGATGAACGAGGCGTTTATCGTCGCCCCTGTGGTGGCGTTGTATTCGCCAATCGTGTTGTTGGTAAAGAGCCCGACAAACAAATTCCCTCCGGACACCGCGATGCCTACTGGGTCATTCAACCCCGAAACCAGCGCGGCGTTCACCGTCGCTGCCGATGTTGTGTACTCGCCAATGGTTCCGGCATTGTTATTCGTGACAAACAAATCCCCTCCGGAGGCCGCGAGAAACAGTGGGCTCTTTATGCCTGAGACTAGCGCGGCGTTTATCGTCGCCCCCGTGGTCGTGTATTCGCCGATCGTGCCAGCGCCAAATACGCCGCCGTTAACATTTGCTTCAAAGATTTGCGCATGGGCAGTTCCCGGCATGGCCCAGAGCACCGCAGACGTTGCTAAGCCGAAAAGAATCAATCGGATATTCATAAGGCCTCCCTTCAAAATCGAAGAGGGAAAAGTCACTTCAGCGATTGACCCGTTGCTATGTCGTCGGAAGGGCTTTGCTCATTCGGTTCAGCGGCAATCCTTCCGAAATTGGCTTACAAATGTCAAGAATTTTCACTCCAATGCCGTAACGCGATTCTGGCGCCAAAATGCCCTTTTAAGTTGCACCGTACCGCTGGCCGAAAGCGAACTCTCGCAACACTTATGATGTGTTTCATGAATTTCAAACTGGTCATTGCGCCGGCCGGCGGTTGGCTCCAGCGATTGGTTAGACCCATCGGTAAGCTAATGGAACTCCATGCCGCCGATCTGCTCGAGCTTCTGCAAGTCCTCCAATGCATATTTAGCGTCCTTGGAACCGTGCGCTGCGGCTCTTTTCAACCATTGCTTGCCAAGCGTAAAGTTGGTGGGCACGCCTTGGCCGGTGCAGTATGCTTTGCCAAACTTGCATTCCGCCTCCGGATAGTTGTGGCGCGCTGCTTTCTCGTAAAGAGCTGCCGCTTTTCTGTAATCTTGCCGAGCGGCGTACGCGTCGGCCTGTTTCACCAGCTCGGCGTCTGTGTGCTCACCAGCGGCGAATCCACTAACCATACTAATTAGGAGGGCAAACGTGGTGACGAGCGGCTTCATGGGTCTAACGAGAAAAAGATGAGCTGCCGCTACCGAGAGCGAGCGTGGCTCGCAGCGAAGATGGTTGACTCATCTGAAATGTAAACATGCGCCGGGTAGCGGTTAGCTCCATCGCCTGGTTAGACCTCAATCGTGGCATTATGGTAAGTCTTCTCGTCGCACGTCGAGCAATCGAAGCAACTTATCGTCGTCAGCATGCGACAGTCTTGTGTAATAAGGATGTTCACGGAGGCTTCGCAGCAACCAGCCTGGACCGTACTCCAGAAATGCCAATCTATGGGAATGCGAGCGAAACGTGAGCTGCAGCGAACCAACAGGCTCCTCCCACGATGGGCCATGCCATCCGCGCTGAGCATCTATCAGCGCGGTGATGGCTGCTAAAGCTTGCGGAGACGTGATGCGACGTAGGAAACGGTGGTTGAAATCTGTGACCTCGATATGCGTGGCAGCGCCCAGCGAAGGTAGTGCCTCGGCATAGCCAACACAGGGGAAAGCCCCGAAAAATATGGCACAGAAAGGGAGAAGGCGTGAAATCCGCATGAGGTCTAACGAATCAAGCTCAGCCACAGCCCTCCGGGGCTGTTGGCTGCAGCGCCTGGTTAGGTGATTCGACTAAGTTTTTAGCGCCCGCACGACCTTCGTCACTATGTCATCCTCAATCGTCAGCGGATTTATCTGGACTGACAACACCGTATGGCACGAAGGGCAAAAATACGAGAAGCCCTTCCACCGTGGCTGAAGTCCTACATTCACGGAAAGATCTTCGACTGAGACAGAGATTATCACTTCTTCACATTTTGGGCACTTTCCTTGGTTTATCATATTTGGTTGTGGTATTTCGGAGGAGGTTGGTATGAAAAGTGAAAATGTGACTGTCCGCCGGTCGGACAGGGTCCGCGACGTGCGAAAATCCGAACCGAAGCACCTTTTCCGACCTGAAGAAATTTTACACTGCGAGATGGACGCGATACAGCAACGTCGCCAAACGGGAAGATCAAACCCTCGTCTTGACTCCGCGCTACCAGAACTTTTGCGTCTGCAAGAGCGCGGTGGCTTTGATCGAGAAGAGTTGCTCGAAACTCTCGCGAGGCTTGGTCTTGATGATCCATCCTCATGGCTACTGACACCTAACGAGACCAAGCTGAGCGACGGCCACCGGGAGCGCGCGTGACTCGAAGCAAAAGGGTTTTAGCCACGCAAAACGTGAACGCAAAGCGGGTGGCCGTTCGCTCCAGCGCTTGGTTAGGTGTCATGGTCGAATCTCGATAGGCGTTCCATCCGGAACAGCCCGGTAAATCTCTTCAATCTCTTCGTCTGTGACGGCGATGCAACCGTCCGTCCAGTCCATAACGCGATGAAGCGCTCCCAACCACCCAAGACCGTTGCGAATGCCGTGAATCATGATGTCGGCGCCAGCCTTGACACCGCGCTGAGCAGCAGCGGCGGAATCTGCAGGACTAGGATAGGAGATGTGCAGCGCTCGATGAAATGCACTGTCCTGCTTGTGCGCGTCGATGACGTAGTGCCCTTCTGGGGTGCGATGATCGCCTGCTCGCTGTTTGGTACCTTCGGGCGCGCGGCCGAGCGCGACCGAGTAGCTCTTGAGCGGCGTGTCGCCGCGAAAGAGCGTGAGCTTGCGCGCGGACTTCTCAACGACAATACGATCGGCCCGAACATCCGCTGGTAGCGGATGTCGCTCGTAGCTCGCGCCAGCGAGCGCGACACCGGCAGCGAGGCTGAGGAGAATTACGACTCGTAACATGCGAACGAGGAATGAGACCTAACGAGACGGAGCTGAGGCGCCGCTGACGAGAGCGAGCGTAGCCGCGATGTAAAGTGTTGAAGTCGTCATCTCGAAATTCTCGCGCCGGTCAGCGGTTGCCTCCAGCGATTGGTTAGGTCTTTTTGGTTGCATCGGAATGTGTGGGTATCAATGCTTGAATTGTGGCACCACCGTCTCAACTCGATCGCTCCAGCGCAAAGGCAAAACGCGCACTGTCGCTTTTCGCGATTCGTCGTTAAGGACTACCAGCACGTCGTTACCACCCGGTCCGGGATATCGGGCAGAGAACTGTATGAACCATTCGCGAGTGTCGATTATTCGCCAAACTTGCTGGTGCCAGCGGTACCTCGATGGGTCAATATGGTTTGCTGCAAGAGCGCCATTCGCGATAGAAAGCGCTTGGTTCTCGGACAACTGCCACTCGTAAACGGGACCTTGTGTGGCGCAGGCAGCGAGGGCTACTGCGAGGAGGAACACAAGGACGCGTGGCATAGACCTAACGAGAAAAAGATAAGCCACGGGCGGGGTTGGTGGCAAGCTCGCTGAAGTTGTATCGCCGAGGGGCCGTTGGCTTCATCGACTGGTTAGGTCTTCTCCGCATTAGTAAACAACAATAATTCTTTCAGCCGTCGCCTCACCCGGAAGCGGCAAGCGCTGGAGACGACGACCAAATGCATGCGACAACGCAGGTGCTAGCACGCGGTCCGCTTTTCGGAAGGCGCTAGGCGGAGGCCAGTCGCTGCGGCTGAGCCGAATCTCGATGTCGTTGTGTGAAACGTAGGCCCAGAGCTGTGTATGAGCATCCATGAAACAAGCCAAGGGGTGCGAGTCGTCGACGCGCGCTTGATAAGTGCGATCGGGCAATCCCACACGAGCAGCGACGCTCTCCACGATCTGCCGCACTTTTGTAGTGTCTCGTCGTGTGCCATGCGCTATGCGAAATTCGCGCGACTGATCGAACGTGCACGCTGGCAACAGAAGCGGGAATATAAGAAAGGCCAACTGGCACACGCGCATAGACCTAACGAGACCAAGATGAGCGGCGGCCACTGAGAACGCGCATCGCTCGAAGTGAAAGTGGTTTAATCATCTGAAATGTGAACACACGCCGGGTGGCCGTTCGCTCCATCGCATGGTTAGGTGTATGGAGTGCTACTCAGATTAGCTCCAACTTACAGTTTTGTCGCCACTGGCCAAGCGACTCCAAGAACTGTGGCCACTCTGAACGCATGATCCGACGAACTCGATAATTCTTCGAGAGCGACGGACGCCCGCGAAGAAAGGACTCAGCGGCTTGTCGCGTACGGAATGTGATTACAGAAACGGAGGTGTCGTCGATCTTGCGCAAGATCGTTGCTTTCACAGGATCGGAACACGGCATCGCAGCCGACACAGGAACATACAGAGGTAGTAACCCGGCATCGAATGCCCGCCGGTGAAGATGGCGAAGAAGGCTACGGATCGGATGCGACGATGATTGTGGCAGCTCGGTAGCCATACACCTAACGAGAAAAAGATAAGCGAATCGCTGCGGAGAGCGAAGCTGAACTCGAATTTGATGCACAAGTCATCCAAAAGCTGGTTTTCACAACGGCGGCGATTCGCTTCATCGCTTGGTTAGACCTCTTCTCGTAATGATATGGGTGTGGGCTGCTTCGGCGAATTGTGAATAACACGATGGCGAAATAAAATGTGTTCAAGCACATTCAGTACGTCCTCTGTTCGCGGCTTTTCTGGATCTCCTAGCTTCCATTTATTTGCTGCAGTCATTAGCTCGGTTTGCAGCTCCTGAGCGATTTGTGCGGCTTCAGACTCATTCAGTGATGGCTTAAGTCGGTGAAGTTCAGTCGACAAATCCTTTGCGAAGTCACGGTACCACTTGTCTGGGTTGCGATGAACGTCGATTAGATCATCACCGAAGATATTCAGAATAATGGCAAGAACTCGGTCGAGTTCTGCCGCAATTACTCCACGGCCGACAGAGCGATCCGCAGCGTGCTTTAAAAACCGCAGCGCTGCATCGTGCTTATGATCCCACTTGAGATCGTGAATGGTGCCACCAGTACACTGCGCCATAGGTCTAACGAGAAAGAGCTGAGCCACCGCTGGCGGCGGCGAGCGCGGCAAAGCCAGAGAACTGTTTCATAAAATCAAATGTGGACATCACGACGGCCAGCGGTTGGCTCCAGCGATTGGTTAGACGTGTGCGGCATATTACACGTAGCCTCTGCAAGACCACTTCTTCTTTCTGGGGTCGTATACGCACTGAGTGATGCTCTGAAACCCCAGCATGCCTGTCACGTACGAGAAGTCTAGCGAGTATTCGCCCTTCCAGACGCCATATCGGTATGGCGCAAGTGCGGCTCTGTCCGCGATATACTGCGGAACAAGCTCATCGAGCTTCCGAGGATAGTGGCCGTGGGCCGCGTGAAACTTGTCCAACGCCGCAATGAGTGGCTCGGCTCTACGCATCAGATCGCGGTCCTTCGCGTTCTCACCCGGTGCATGGCCCATGACGATTTGACAGCCCGAGGCAAGCAAAGAGACAACTGCCAACACAATCGCTGACGAGCGCCCGCGCTTCATACGTCTAACGAGAAAGAGATAAGCCACGGGCGGGGTCGGTGGCACGCTCCCTGAAGTTGTCTAGCGAAGGGGCCGTTGGCTTCATCGACTGGTTAGGCTGTGACCTCATTCAACCACACGAGGAGAATTCTCGATCGAAAGCTCCACCCACTGCTTACCGCGTTTGGCGTAAAATTTGCCGATGAGTTTGTCTGTTGAGCTGCTATTTGTGGCGATACCCAAACTGTCCGATATTTTGATCCAATTCGTGGCCTCTATGCCACTGGGGCGATCCGCATCGGGAGATACCGCGCTGGCGACGAGCAGCGCGACAGCGCCAATGATTAAAGAGAGGAGATAAACTTTTGTCTTCATAGATGGGTTATGTATTTGCCTAACGAGACAGAGATAAGCCACGGGCGGGGTCGGTGGCAAGCTCACTGAAGTTGCTTCGCAATGGGGCCGTTGGCTTCATCGATTGGTTAGATGGTGGCGGTGTAACGCCATAGTGCCCAAACATAGAAGTTTTCATAGCCGCTGCTCGAAGGGGAGTCGCGCAGCGAATCACGAATCTCGAATGCGCGCTTGCGGTCAGGAATGAGGCCTGAGGCCGCGGATAGCTCACTGCGAGAAAATACTTTAGGCGAGTCTTCACCGAGAAGCGCGCTGAAATCTCCGGTATGGTCAACAACGTCAAACCCAGCGAACTCGAATTGATCCTGGGCAAAACTGGATACATCTGCTTCCGATGGTTCGCGAGCGGCTGCTATAACCAGCGCGCGTTGAAATCGCGCCGCACGCGCGATGACGAAGCTAAAGTCACTGAAGAAATCGAGCATGTAATCCTCTCTGATGACGTGCTGCCAATCAGCGTCCGACTCGATCCGAACGAGAGTGGGACAAAGCTCGCAATCGAGCGTAACGACTCGCTGAAAATCGAGTCGGCCGATCCACTGAACAAAATCCGACCAGCGCTCGCCATCCGATGAATCGAACTGCTGAATGCCGGCATACAACATTGTTTCAAGCGGAAAACGGAGCCACCATCTAACGAGAAAGAGATAAGCCGCGGCAGGGTGTCGTGGCAAACATGCTGAAGTTGTCTCGCAATGGGGCTGTTGGCTTCATCGGCTGGTTAGGTCTTGTGTTGCGATGGAGCGACAGCGAGAAGTATCGTCGTCCACGGTAACTTCGATTTCAGCGCGCCGGTCTTTGCGAAAAAAGTAGCCATGCCAGAGATTTGTCTTCGGGTCATAGATCATCGCGGGAAAAAAGTCTAGATGTGAGAGATCTACGTGGGACGACCTGAGGCACCTGGTCACGATACGACGCGCCTCCTCGATCGATAAGTGGGAGTGCCTTTTATCGCGTCCGTTTCCAGGACCATATGTGGCGGAACTAGCCCATCCTGTCAGCAAAATCCATAAGATGGTGGCACTAGTGATCGCGGCGCGCCTCATAGACCTAACGAGAACAAGCTGAGGCGCCGCTACCGGAAGCGAGGCTTGCCTGTGGAGTGGATGCTCTAGTCATCGAAAGCGAGTTTATCATCGCGTAGCGGTTGCCTCCAGCGCTTGGTTAGATCGTTAATACTGGTCAAAAGCCGATGTGATGATATGTCCGATATCTTTTGTCGCATTCGATCTGAACGGAAGTTTCGATGCTGACGGGGCAAGAACCCAGTATTCCTGTGGAGTGTCAGAGTCCCGAGCAACAAATAACAGGAGGTGACGCGGTGGGTCAGATATTGTGACTGCGAGCATGTGAGTAGGATGCGAATGATGTGCCAAAAGCGTCCGAACGTGCCTAAGCGCATTAAGCATCTCGTCGCTGTTCTGGGCGTCATGTCGATTAATGGAAACTGTTGCTTTCGCAGATACGGACTGCAAGAACTGAAGGGCTTCAGATCGTGCGATAGAGGCGCTGACCAAATACGCGGCTATGCCGATCAGTATGGGCACCGCAAAAAAGAGCGTACTTTTAACCGGAAAGATGCGCTTCTCTGGGCGACGGAAAAGAAGGGAAAACCAGCTGATTATCAGGAAAGGCGCAGCGACAACGGCTGCCACCAGACAGATAACGAAAATGGAATCGAGCGTGCGCTCCACGATCTAACGAGACAGAGATAGGCCACGGGCGGGGTCGGTGGCAAGCTCCCTGAAGTTGTCTCGCGAAGGGGCCGTTGGCTTCATCGTCTGGTTAGATGGACGCGTGGCCACACCACTGACTATTCGCGGAAAAAAGTAATGTCGGTCGGAGCCGTCAAAAGAACCCCGACTGCATGCAGCAGTTCTTGAATCTGCGTGTGGAACCGCAAGGACACGGATCGTTGCGGCCGAGTTTCTCGAAAAGGTGTTTCTCGCCGTGAACAATGCGAGCACCTCGTTTAACATGTGTCTCGGACGGGAATCCTCGACGGCGCTTGCTAGTGCGCTCGAAAAAAGGAGCCTTCGTAATGTGCGTGTTTGTGTGCCATACAGCCTCCTCGGTAAGTTACGCAAGGATGAAATCACAAGCAGCGACGAAAGTCCAGAACGCGCACTTCCATCTAACGAGAATTGGGCCGAATTATTCCGTAATTAAAAGCGGAATTATTCGGCCTAATCCGCTTGCCTTCGAGGGAACGACCCGATAAAAGCTGAATCATGGCCATGGTTCTACCGCTCGATCCCAATTTAGGCAAGCCGAAAAAATTGCTCGACCAGGTGCGCGATGTGATGCGGCTGAAGCATTACAGTCTGCGCACCGAGCAAACTTATTGCGACTGGATCGAGCGCTTCATTCGTTTTCACGAGCTGCGCCATCCGCGCGAACTTGGCGAAGGAGAAGTGAGCGCGTTTCTGACGCACCTGGCGCGCGACGGCGCGGTGGCGGCTTCGACTCAAAACCAGGCGCTGAGTGCGCTGCTTTTTCTTTACAAGGAGGTGCTCAAGCAAGAGATCGGCTGGCTCGAAGGGGTGGAACGCGCGAAAAGACCGGCGCGTGTGCCAGTTGTTCTAACCCGGGATGAAGTGCACAAGATTTTCGCGCACTTGCACGGCACGGCACGATTAATGGCGGGCCTGCTTTATGGGAGCGGACTGCGGCTGATGGAATGCGTGCGGTTACGAGTGAAGGATGTCGATTTTGGGTACGCAAGGATCATTGTTCGCGACGGAAAGGGCGCCAAAGATCGGGTGACGATGTTGCCGGTGAACTTGGCAAGCGCACTGGAGCGGCACTTGCAAAAAGTAAAAGTACAGCTCGAGCAGGACCTGGAGGACGGTTTCGGCAGCGTGTATTTGCCGCATGCGCTGGCGCGAAAATTTCCAAAAGCGCCACGCGAGTGGGTTTGGCAATATGTATTTCCGTCAACCCGGATTTCGGTCGACCCGCGTGCGGGTGGAAATGATGACGAGCCGGTAAGACGGCGACATCATATCGACGAGAGTGCATTGCAGATTGCGGTCAAGAAGGCAGTCCGGGCCTCAGGCATTAACAAACCGGCCAGCTGCCACACATTTCGCCATAGTTTCGCGACCCACCTGTTGGAAAATGGTTACGACATCCGTACGGTGCAGGAGTTGTTAGGCCACCGGGATGTGAGCACAACGATGATTTACACGCATGTGCTCAATAAGCCGGGAATCGGGGTGAAGAGTCCGCTGGATCTAAACGGTTGAAGGTTAAAGGAGGTCGGAGGTCAGAGGACAGAGGCAAAAAAGACGCAGAGGAAAACGCCGAACGGCCCAGTGCAGGGAACAGTGAAATATGTCTCGGTCCGACCCGCCGGGTATTTCGCTCCAGATAACAAGAGTCCGGCGGTCATCCGCTTTCGCCAATGCTACAGCGCGATAAATAGACCGCCGCTACAACGCCGACCCGCACTGGCAGGCGGCGGTTTCTTGTGATTTGCCGCGTAGGGCGTAACTTCGCCGATGCGACGGGGCCGGGCGTTTACGCTAATTGAGATCGTTATTACGGTCTTTATTTTGATGCTGGTGCTTCTCCTTGCCGTGCCGAGCTTAACCGGCGTGCTGGCGGATAAGCGGCTGCGGCGTTCGCTGGATGAGTTCAATGGGCTGGTGCACCAGGCCCAGGAACGAAGCGTGTCCGAGCATCGCGCTTATCTCATCATTTGGGGCGACCGTAATGTGATGTTGGCTCCGGAGGTTTTCGCCAAAGGCGAGACGAAGCAATCCGTCGCCCAGTTTGAGCTTCGCCGCGGGGACGCGCTCACCCTTACGCTCCCCGTAGCGCTTACGAAAAAGCCGCCGGGCCAATGGATTTTCTGGCCAACGGGAACCTGCGAGCCGGCCATCATCCAATTCAAAGGCCGCGACGGCGCCTGGACGGCGAATTATTCCGCGCTAACAGCGCGAGCTTACCTGGCGAGTTATGTGGCGAGGTGACTTACTTTCGTTGAAGCGTTCAAAGGTTGTGACGTTGAAGCGGCACAAATTGAACCGCTGTAACCCTTCAACCCTTCATCGCTTCAACGGTTTCGCTCTTTACGAAGTGTTAATTGGCGTCGCGATTTTTGCGATCGGCGTGCTCGCGCTCGGTCGCGCGGTCGAGAATTGCTTGAACGCGAGCACACTGAATGCGGAAGAAAATCGCGTCCGCCAGATTTTATCGAATCGGATGGCGGAAGTGCAAACCACGCCGGGATTTCCCGACCCGAGCAAGGAATCCAAGATCGATACCGGCTACGGCATGGTGAAACTGATCCAGAAAAGCAAGCCGGCCGCTTTGCAAGATGAGAATGGCGCGCAGCTAGCTGGAATTAACCTTGTGACCTTGACCGTCCAGTGGGAACGCGGCGGCGCCGCTCAATCGCGGCAGCTCCAATTTTATGTTTATCGTCCCGGAGGCATTTAAAATCCGAAATCTGAAATCGGAAATCCGAAACGACTTCGGTTTCACCCTCCTCGAGATCACACTGGCGGTCGCGATTCTCGCCATGATGTCGCTGGCAATCTATCGCTTCGTCCAATCGAATCTCACGGCCATGCGCGTGTCCTCCGAGGCGACCGCGGGCGACGCGCTCTACGATGGTCTGCGCGAGCTTTTGACTGCACAATTTCAAAGCCTGCCATCGGGCCAAGGCGCACTTCTCGGCCAAGGTGTCAAATTGAACGATCGACCGCGCGACGAGATTAGCTGGATTTGCGGCGCCGGGCCGGGACTGCTCACACGTTATGCATCGGGCGATTTTGTGGTGACGCTGCGATTGCAACGGGAGAACGAAAAGAGCAATCGGTTCGATCTCGGTCTTCTGCGCAAACCGAAGGAGGACTCAGGAATCGTGAACGAAAACCAGACCTGGGCGCCGTTAATTGAAAACGTGCAAAGTCTTGAGATTCATTACTTCGACCCCCGACTAAACACGTGGGTGGAGCGCTGGACGGACTCAGTAACTTTGCCGCGACTCGTGAAGCTGGTCGTCGGACGGGCCGATGCGTCTGTTCCGTGGGAAGTGATTATTCCGTTGGGGCGGACGCCGCAATGAGAAGTCCGAGGTCAGAGGACGGAGGACAGCGGTCAGCAATCAGGGGAGCGGCTCTGATGCTTGCGCTCTGGGCGCTCTTTTTGTTGAGCGCGATGGTGATTTCGTGGGCGCTCGATATCAATTCGCGTCTCACACTTTCCGGAAATGCGAATCGGACCCTGGAAGCTGAAGCGGTGGCGTGCTCGGGGACGGAAGTGGCGTTGCACCCGGCAGTCAAGCCCGGTTCGCCTAACTTGAGTGGGCAATTGGGCGCCGCCAAGAACTCCTACCAGGCAGTGATCACCGGCGAAGGCGGCCGGTTGGATGTGAACTGGCTGGTAGCGGGCGAAGATCCCAATCGGCTGGAGATTTTGCGCAAGTATCTGGAGAACAAAGGCGTCGATTTAAATGAACGCAATCTGATGGTCGACGCTCTGCTAGATTGGATATCACCAAATACCGGGCTTCATCACTTGAACGCGCCGGCAGAGAGCGACGATTATCATCCGGCACACGCGGCGCTCACACGGGTTGACGAACTGAAAAAAGTTGCCGGCTGGGCCGACTTCACCTCGGTGCCAGGCTGGGACGATGATTTCACAGTCAACACCATGCTCCTCGGCTGCAACATCGATCTGACGTGGGCATCACGTGACGTGCTCCTGGCTTTGCCGGGAATGAGGCCCGAAATAGTCGATCGATTTTTGCAATTGCGTCAGGGGCCGGACGGAATTGATGGCACCGCTGATGACGCGCAATTCACGGGCATCGACGATCCAGCGCTTGCCGCAGCACTTGGATTGAACAAGGACCAATTCGATCAGCTGAAGCAGCTCAACCTGGTCTCATACAAGCAATGTCAAGTGTTTCGCGTTGTCAGTGTTGGCAAAGCAGGTAACGAAACCCGCACCATTCAAATGGTCTTCTCCCGCAGAGGCGGAATCGCCTATCAAGTGATTACCAGGAAGGAGTTTTAATATCGAGGCGGCAGCGACATCTGTGTTTATTACGCCCACCGCGCACGGCTGGAATTTATTGCGCGCATCGGATCGGAACGGTTCCTGGAATGTGCGCTTGCTCCGCACGCTGGACGAAGCCGTGCCATTGCTCACGGCTAAGGACGACGTCGTTCTTAGTCTTCCTGTTTCGCCGTGCTCGCCCAACGATTCCGGCTGCCCACCATCGATCCGGCGGAGTTTCCGGAAATGGTGCGGCTTCAAATTGAAAAAGCGCTTCCGTTTTCACCTGAGGATGTGACCACCGATTTCGAATTGATCGAGCAAAATGAAACCGAAAGCGTTATTTCTGCAGTCGCGGTCCGGAACGAGCGCCTGGCCGAAATCGCGGCGCCGCTCCTGGACAAGGGTTTCATTCCGCGGCAGGTCACCGTTTACGCGGCGCAACGGGCCGGCACCCACGCTCCGGAAGGTCGCGCGCTTTTCATTTATCCGGAGGGTGAAACGTTTGTTTCTGCGGTGACTGAGAACGGCAAAGTCAGCCTGACCCGAACTCTTGACGGCGTCGCGCCGGAGCAATTGAAGATGGAATTGCCGCAACTGGCCCTGAGCGCGGAGTTGCAGGGCATTGCGGCCTCGTTTCCAAATATCTTGCTCGATGAGAGTTGTTACGAGCTGCGCGACACGGTCCAGGGAATTTTGGCCAGCCCGACCGAGCTTGTCGGAATTGAAGCACCGCCTGCGTCAGTTAAACTCAATCTCCTGCCGGAAAGCTGGCGAGCGCGTCGTTCGCAACTGGTCAGGCAGGGGGAATGGCGGAAACGGCTCATCTGGGCCGGTGGCGCGTATGCTGCGCTCTTTTTTCTCTTTCTCGTTTACTTCGCCTACAGCCGCTTCGCCATTGGCCGCCTTGATCGCCTCATCGCGCGCGACGCGCCGGAAACGGAATTCGTTCGGGCGGCGGAGACAAACTGGAAGGCGCTCGCGCCGGCGATTGATTCGCGATATTACCCGGTCGAGATCCTGTTGCACCTGTTTGAGAGCCTGCCGTCGCCTGATGTGCGCATCACCACTTACAATCAATCCGCGCGTCAAATTTCGGTGGACGGCGAAGCGAACACGGCCGCCCTTGCTTATCAATTCGCCGAGAAAGTCAAAAAGAATCCGGGCCTGAACGTGTTTCAATTTAACATGGCCGATCCGCGCATCTTGCCGAATAACCACGCTCAATTCCGTTTGGAGGGGAGACCGCGATCATGATGACAGCGCCGGCTTGGTATCAACGGATGAACCAACGTGAGCGGATGCTCTCGGGAATCGTGGCCGGCGTTCTCTTCCTGCTTCTCAATGTCTTTGTCTGGAGCATGCTCTTGGGGATGATCGGCCGCGCCCGGGCCGACCTCGCCGTGCGCAGGGCGGCCCGCGCCCAGCAGTTGGTTTACGTGAAAGAACGCGCGCTTTGGACCAACCGCGACGAATGGTTACAGAAGAATCAGCCGGCTTTCAAAAATGCCGCCGAAGCTTCCACTCTGCTCGATCAGCTGAAACAAATCGCAGGCAAATACGATATCCTGATCGAGAACCCGGCGATTGGCTCCGGCGAAACGACGCCGAACCATCAAGCCGTCTTCGCGTCGATCGAAACGAAAAGCCACTGGCCAGAGCTGGTCCATTTTCTTTACGACGTGCAACAGCCGGAATCGTTCGTTGTATTTGAAAAAGTCAATCTGGCCGTCGACAGCAACGACTCGACGATGATGCGCGGCAAATTTAAAATCGCCCGCTGGTTCGCACCGGCGCAGCGCAAGAAAGGATGATAATGAAACGCGTATTTATCCCGACATTCTTCACGTCGATCTTCGCTTTGCTCGCCGCCGCCGTGCGCGAGCTGATGATTTGCCAAGAACATCTCAACTTCGATCGTTACAAAGGAATGCTCGACCGCTCGCCATTTGCCGTCGCCACCGCGGTGGCCGCTCCGGCCGCGGCGCCCAACTTCGCGAAAGACCTTTATGTGGCGAACGCTGCAAAATCTCAGGATGGCGACATGGTCACGATCGCCTCCACCTCGGACAAGGATTTCAAAAAATATCTCACGACGAAGGAGCCAGTGGACGGTTTCGGCATCGCCAACATTGAATGGTCGGACAGAGTCGGCGAGACCAAGGTGACGATCAGCAAAGACGGACAATTTGCGACGCTCACTTTCAATCAGGCGCTGCTGATTCAGACGGTGCCGAATAAACCAGTCGGCCTACCGGCGCCGGGCGTGCAACCGCCGCAACCCATTTTTCCGAGACCTGGGCAAGCGCCGGCTTTGGCAACGCCAACGCCGCACGTGCGTGGTGTGATCCAACGAAATCCGCAGGTCGTTATCACGCCGCCGCCGTCGGCGGAGCAGCAATGATCGTTTTACTTTAGCCGGGGATCACTGACCCCAATCGTCATCCGCGGTGTCGGGTTTGCGATTGGGTCCGGCGGAATAAAGATCGTAGCTGGTCGGATTTTTGATACCGGGACAAATGTAAATGTAATTGTTTTGCCACGGGTCCTTTGGCATTTCCTTGTAGAGTTGGTACCAGCGCACGGGTCGCGGCTCGGTGTCCGGCTGGGTGACCAACGCCTGCAAGCCTTGCTCGGTCGTTGGATAAAATCCGTTCATGCTTTCATAGAGTTTGAGTTGTGTGCCGATGCCCTGAATATCGGCGGCGACGCGGACGTGCCGCGAGTACTCGACATTTCCACCGAGTTTGTAAATCGCAGCGCCGAGAAGCAGCGCGATAATCGTAACCACGAGCATGATTTCGAGCAGCGTGAAAGCAGACTGATTCTTCCGTAGTGTCATTTTCTTATCCAACACAGACCGCCGAGATGCGGTTGCGGTTCAATTAGTGGCCCGGTTTGAGCAGGTAATCCGATTTGTCCCAAAGATATTTCAGTTGAATCTGCGTCGAGCGAATCGCCGATGTCGATCCATCGGCGCCGCTAAGCACAATCACATCGTTTGTTCCCACTTTCAAGTTTGCCACCGGCACGACCTTCTGCGCTCGCAACCAACCGGTGTATAGAAAACGCATTTCTTTGACGAGCGGTTCCGTCTCCCCGCGGTAGGCGGGGTCGGCCAGTTCGGGCAGCGTCAGCGTGACCGGCCCAATATCTTCGCCGTTCACGTAAACTTTTGGCGGCGCGTCGATCGGCGGGCTTGCCACTTCGAAGGTCAGCAGCGCGAGCAATGGCTGGGCTTCGATCCCAAATTGAAAGACCGCGCCGCTTTGAATATCGGCTCCGACGCGGATTGTTTCCGCCGCAAGCGTCGCGGTGACAGTCCCAAATTGTTCCGTGTCTTGCACCGGTGCATGCAACGGCGACACCGATGAAAATGGCTCCGGGATTATGTCGCGATGCTCGGCGTTGAGCGGATGCACTACGTCGCTGCTTGTCATCCAGTCGAGATACGCGCCGCGCACCGTTTTCCCGTTGCCGGGAACTTCGATGTCGATCGTGGAAACGCCATTCATCGGGACCATGACCGAATCGGAGCTGGGCAAATCGATTCCCGACCCGAGCTCGCCCGAGCGCAAAACCTGGGTGCCGGATTCGTCCCATGCGACCACCTCCGGTCGCGCGCCTGGTTTGTCGTCGAAGAACAATCGGAAAAAGAGGACCTGATAATCTCCAGGTGGATGCGCCATCCGAATGCGGAAGATAGTCTTCGCGGCCGCATCATTCAACGCGGCCGGCGTCATGTTCACGGCTTCGACCCAATTGGGCGCGCTCTGCGCGGTCGAACTGGCGGCCGGCTGTTGGCGCAGGTCGAGCCAGGCGGTTTCCGGGACTGCTGGTTCAGATGCCGGATTGTCGATTTGCGGCAGACCAACACTGAAAGCTTCCTGGCCGTAGGCGGGAGACATTGCGCCGATCAATAATCCAAGCGCAACAATGCGAAGTAGCATTTGGTTCCGGAGATTATCTCAATGCGGGCGAAACTGCAAGCTGCGTGTCATCTCGAAGACCGCCGAAAGAATACTGTAAACGACAAAGCCGACGATGATAGCGATCACCACGATGATAAGCGGCGGAATGAGTTGGGAGATAATGGCCACGGTGCGGTCGAGCTCGCGCTCGTAAACGTCGGCGATGGATTGCATCGTTTCCGCGAAGCGCCCCGTTTGTTCGCCCACTGCCATCATATCGGTAAACAAATCTGGAAAGAGATGCTGCGCACTCAGCGCGGCGGATAGCGTCGCTCCATCGATAACAGAGCGGCGCGCTTCCACAAGTTTGGCTTCAAGAAAACGATTGTCCGCGATCTCAGTCACGAGATCGAGCGAGCGGAGCAGGGGAATCCCGTTTTCCATCAGCGTTCCAAGCGTCCGTGAAAACTGGGCGTAGTAGCGATGACGAATCACGCGGCTGTAACCCGGAATGACGAGACGGAACCGGTCCCAGGCGAGTCGCCCTTCGTCCGTGCGGACAAACGCGCGGAACCCGACAATCGCCCCAACGACAATCAGCCCGCCGAGCCACCAGTAAGTGGTAATCGCGTGGTGAGCTTGCATTAAAATCCGCGTCGGTAACGGCAACGCGCCGCCCGTTTGCGACATGAACCCGGTCAGCTGAGGCACCATGTAAGTAATGAAAATCGTGATCAACGCCGCGCCGGCGACCGCGAGGAATGCCGGATAAATCAGCGCTTGCTGCACGCGATCGCGCAAGTTTTTCGCTTGCATCAGGTGGTTGACAAGCCGGAGCAAAATTTCGGACAGGGCGCCGCTTGCCTCGCCCGCGGCCACCAGGTTCACGTAAAGAGGCGGAAAAATTCGCGGACAATCCCGGAGCGCTTGGGAAAAGCTGCGGCCATCGATCAGAGCTTGATGGAGTGAGCGGGTCATCTGCTGCACCCGCGGCTGTTTGAGACGCTTCTCCAGGATCGATAATCCTTCATCGAGCGTCATGCCCGCTTGTAACAAATGGCCCAATTGCTCGGTAAAAACGAGTAATTGGCCGTGCGGGATTTTCAAGTTCTGCGTCGCCGGCGCGGTCGGCGTCGACCTTCCCTTCTGCGCCGTTTCCGGCGCCGCGGTTACGGCTTCAATCCGAATCGGAATACAGCGTTGCTGCTCGATCTGACGAATGGCAACCGCGCGGTCGGGGCAATCCAAAACGCCCTCCACCAGACCGCCCTGCGCGTTCCGCGCTCGATAAGCAAACTGTGGCATCAGATTAGAGATTAAATCCGAAATCCGAAATCCGAAATTGTGTTTTCAACTCTCGATTTCTTGTTTTACTCCTGGGCAATGAACACGTTGCGTGCCGCGCTCGTTCCCGGTCTGATTGCCGGTGTTCTTTCGGTCACTGCCAGTTGGTTGTGGATGGGCCTAATCTTTCATCGGCACCAGCGCGCAACCCCGGAGACTTGGCGACCGGAGGGACCGCGCAGTTACGCTGTGGCAAGTCTTCTCCATATTTTCGCGGCTATCGGCATTGCTTGTTTGTTCACCCTTATCATTCGATTCAACGTCGCGGTCTTCGCCGACGGCATCGGGGCCCACCTCCGCTTTGCCCTTTGCATCTGGGGCGCGATTTCGCTGCCGATCCTTCTCGAATCGGCGGTCTTCATTCGGCTGCACCCGCTCGTTGTCCTGGGCCAGCTTCTTGATTGGTTGGGCACTTCCGTTTTGGCTTGCCTTATCACCGCCTGGTGGTTACAACGTTGATCCCAAGGAAGAAACAGCAGGCAATCCGATTCGTTGGCACGCTTGCTGCAGGCAATGAGTCATAGTTATGAAGTCTGATCCAAAAGCCTTGGGTGCAAAGATTCTTTGCATTTCATTGTTGCTTGCCACTGCGTCGAGCTCGTTCGCGATTATTCGCTCGCCTTACCCGGTGAAAACACTGCCGCCTTATCGCGGGCAGTTCGTCATCATCGGCGAGAATTCGATTATGAGAACTGCGCAGGACGCACCGGCGACAGCTTGGAAGTAGTTTTTCGAAACGCGGAGAATTTCTCTCGGCGCGACGTCAACGCCCCAATTGTCGACGTTTTCATTCAAGCACAAATTCTAATACAGGGAACGCGCCAGGCCCGATAAGACGGCGAGAATTGTAGCAGTCGTTGTTGATTAACAACGACGGTTTCAGTCTCTACGTCTCTTATTCCGTGCGCAGCGCGGTAATTGGATTGACGTGGGTGGCGCGGCGCGCTGGAAGAAAACAGGCCACGAGCGCGGCCGCGGCGAGCAGCAAGCTCGAAGTAATCAGCGCGAAGGGATCGGTGGGACTTACTTCATACAAAATTTGAGAGAGCACGCGCCCCGCGGCTAACGAGAGCAGAAGTCCGACGCCGACCGCGAGCGCCGTCTGCATCGCGCCTTGGCGCATGATCAGCGCGAAAACGTCCTTACGATGCGCGCCGAGCGCCATGCGAATTCCGATCTCGCGTGTGCGACATGCGACCGCGTACACTTTGACGCCGTAAACGCCGACGACGGCGAGCACGAGCGCAATTCCGCCGAAAGCGCCGAAGAGAATTGCGCCGAGCCTGACAACCCAAAGTCCCACGCTCTTTTCCATCAGATCGACATACGGCGTGATGCCCAATATCGGCAAATCGGGATCGATCTCGCGCAGCATTTGACGAACGGGCGTGGTCATCGCGGCGACGGCATGTCGATCTTGGGTGGCCAGACGCACGTGAAAAAAGACGTTTCCGTCATAACTTTGTGCCAGCGGGACGAACAACCGGCGATTGAGTGTGTCGTTTTGAACATCATGTCGATGCTGGTTGACGATCCCGACAATCTCGATGTCGTTAGGCGAACCGTCTCGCGGCGCCTGCGTGTAACGAATGTGCTGGCCGAGGGCATCCTCATTCGGAAAAAGTTTCTTCGCCATTTCCTCGTCAAGGATCCCGACGCGGCGCGTGTCTTTGTTTTCCGCTTCGGCTTGAGTAAAATCGCGGCCGCGCAGAATTCGAACGCCAATCGCCTCGAAATAACCGGGCGTGATCGCGGTGAAGAGGGCGCCCGCGCCCGGATCGGGCGCTTTCGGATCGGTCGGCAGGGTTTCCTTAATCGACATGATTCGGCGGGTGTTGGTGAAATTTCCGTAGGGCAACATCGTGGCGAAAGCGGCGGCGCGAACGCCCGGCAACTCGTGCGCCCGGCGGGCGATCGCGAACATGAGCCGTTTCGCTTCCGCCGGATCTTTTTTGATGAGCGAGAAATCCATCTCAGTCACGAGATCGCCGGCGGCGACGAAACCGGGATTGAGGCCGGCGGCCTTGAGCGCGCCGCGCAAAAATAATCCGGCAGCGAAAAGAAGCATGAGCGAGAGCGCAATCTGAATCATGACGGAAATGTGTCGCGGCGCGAAGAAACGGCTGAGCCGTCCGATGCGGGCCGGCTCGCCCGCCTGCTGTTTGAGATCGTTGACGAGATCGGCCTTGGTGGCTCTCAAGGCGGGACCAAGGCTGAAAGCCAGCGTCGCGATGACGCAAAACAGAAATGTCACGGCCAGCGCGGTGGCGTCCGGGTGCAGTTTCACAACGAAAGAAGCGCTGGTTGAGCCGAGCACAGTCGAGAGCGATTGCAGCAGGAGGTCGTTTGCCCCGGTGCTAAGAATCAAACCGACCGCGCCGCCACAAAGGGCGAGCAGCAAACCTTCGCAGAGCAATTGCCTAACGATTTGCCAACGCGACGCACCGACCGCGAGGCGCACAGCCATTTCTTTCGCCCGTGCAGTGCCGCGAGCAAGCAACATGTTCGCGAGATTGAGACTGGCGATGAGCAGGACCGCGCCGGCCATACACATGAGCAGAGTGCCGATCAACGTGATCGGCCCGTCGTCTTCCGGCGATGTGCTGAGACTAAAACGCGACGGCGTTTGGATCTGCAACTCGCGCGCGCCTTCGACCTCCGGCGGTTGAATCGCGGTGAGCCGTTGCGCCAGCACCGGCAGGCGTGATTTCGCCATCTCAATCTGGAGACCGGGCCGCAAACGCGCCGTCAGATTGAGCGCGTAGTTTTTCGGCAGGGCCAAATCGTGGATCGATTCCGAATCGCCAAACGCAGAACCGAGTTGAGCGTGCATGCCGAGCGGCAGCCAGACATCCGGCGCAATCAACGCGCTCGCGCCGCTGAACCCGTCCGGCGTAATGCCGATCACGGTGTAGGGCTGTCCGTTGATGTGCAATGTGCTGCCGACAAAATCGGCGCGGCCGCCCGTGCGTTTCCAAAATCCGTAGCTCGCCACGAGGACGGCAATGTTCGCGTTCGGCTGGCACTCTTCCGCGGTGTAAAATCGGCCGCGAAATGGCTGCACACCCATGAGCGAGAAGAAATTCTCCGAGGTGAGGAATGCGAAACTGCGCCGCATATCGTGATCGCGCCCGATACCAGCGACTGCGAACTCCATCGCGGCAACATCGGCAAAAACGTCGGTTCCGTCGTCGCGCAGCTCACGATATTCCGCATGCGAAAACTGGCGGTAATCGTGGTTCGCGTTCTGCCGTGCCGTGAAAACGTTGACCACTTCCGCCGGCCGCAGCGGCACGACCGGATGCAGCACTACACCCTTGATCAGCGCAAAAATGGCCGAGTTAGCTCCAATCGCCAGCGCGAGCGTCAACACCGCGACCGCAGTGAAACCCGGCGCCTTCAAAAGCTGCCGGACAGCGAACTTCAAATCTTGAATCATGGTATCCGCATCTAAGTTGTCTTTTCATTGAGATGCGGAGAGCGGCCGATTTGGATTCAAATAGTCCGGCCAGGTGTAAATTCTTTTACGTTAGACAAAAACCCGAGCCGGCGGCGTCTGCAATATTGATGAGTCACTTCAACAGACCAACCGGAGCGGATCGCGGAGATCCTTCGAGAGATCATCACCTTGTCGGAAACCAGGTATCGGAAGTCAGAGGCCGAAAATCAGCAGTCACTCGAATCGCAAGGCGATGACGGGATTGATCTTCAGCGCCCGCCTCGCCGGGAAATAGCATGCGGCCAGGGCGGCGATTGCGAGCAGGAACGTAACGCCAAGGAAAATGACCGGATCGCTAGGATTAACTCCGTAGAGAAAAGTGCCGGCGAGTCGGGTTGATCCGAACGCTGCGAATAAGCCGAGAACAAGTCCGATCGCAGCGAGCAGCATTCCCTGCTGCAAAATGAGGCCGAGAACCTGGTTTGACTGGGCGCCGAGCGCCATCCGAATCCCGAGCTCGCGGGTGCGTTGGCTAACCGAATACGCCATTACGCCGTAAACGCCCATTGACGCAAGCACGAGCGCGAGTAATCCCAGACTCCCGAGCAAGATCGCGCCCATCCACGACGGCCACAACGCGAAGGCCATGTGATCGCGGATTGTCTTCTCGTAGGTAATCGGAATATGAACATCGACATTGCGAATAATCCGATGTGTTTCATTAAGCATGACACCGGGTGCGGCGGTTGTGCGGACAAAAAGGGTGATGCCACCGTCAGGCAATTCAACGAATGGAATGTAAAGCATGGGCGTGGGCGTCTCTCCGAGAGTCATCGCTTTGGAATTGCGAGCGATTCCAACGACTTCGAACGATTGATTATCGACCAGAAAACGAAAACTATGCCCGATTGGATCTTCGCCCGGCCAAAAATCCCGCGCCATCGTTTCATCGATGACAGCGACCCGCGCGGCGTTCGTTTCGCAATCATGTTCAGTGAGTTTGCGGCCGCGCAACAAGGCGATTCCCATGGTCTCGAAGTAACCGGGAGTGATCGGGCTCAGGTTCGCCACTTTGCGGTTATTCTCGTCGCTGTCGCTGCGTCCATCGACAATGATCGAGCGACCTTGCCCGCCGAATAGCGGGATAAATTGGTTCAAGTCGGCGCTGATCGCACGTGGGTCGCGCCTTACCTGCTCGATGATCGTCTCGGACCACCTGTGCGCCCCGAGTTCTGTCGTAACCGGCGAGCGTCGGGTCGATAGTGAGAAGCGCGAGATTCTCAGTGCGAAATCCAGGGTCGATCGCCTGTGCTTTATAGAATGCTTTGAGAAACAGCCCTGATCCTATTAAGAGTAAAAGCGAGACTGCGATCTGGCCGATCACGAGTAGATTGCGCAAATTCCAGCGGCCCACCGCGCCGCTCGAGCTTGACGCGCGCTCCCGCAAGCCCTGAGTCAAATCCCAGCGCCCTGTTTGCAACGCCGGCGCGAGTCCGAATATCACGCCGCTGACAATGGCGAGCGCAAAGGCAAAGATCAGTACGCGCCAATCGGGCTGCGGATTAAGCGCAATCGGGACCGGGGTCGGGGGCAGAAGTGAAATGAGCACATCGCCGAGCCAATAGGCGAGAACAATGCCGCCGATTGCCCCGAGCACGGCGAGTAACACGCTCTCAGTCAATAATTGTCGCACGATCCGGCCGCGACCGGCCCCGAGGGCCAACCGAACCGCCATCTCCCGTTGACGCGTTGTGGCCCGCGCCAGCAAAAGATTCGCGACATTAGCGCAGGCGATCAAAAGAATGCTGCCGGCCGCCACGAGCAATAAGAGCGAAACATTTTGCGCGATATTTTCGTTTCCAGGGCCGCCGATGCCTTGTGTCTTGGCTGCTTCGATAGACATGAGCTTTATCGAGCGCTCTTTATTTACGTCCGGATAAGCTTGCTCGAGCTGCCGGGCGATCGTTTTCATTTGCGCTTCGGCTTGTGAAATTGTCACGCCCGGCTTCAACCGGCCGATCACGTTCAAAAACAAGGCGCGGCGTTTTTCGAACCAAAGTTGGCCCGCAGGGTTGACCCAGTCGTGCATCGACAACGGCACCCACATGTCTGGCGCGAAACCGACGTCGATGCCGGTGAAACTTGCCGGTGCGACACCGATCACACTGAATGGATGGCCGTTCAATGTGATCGTGCTGCCGACAACCTCCGGGTCGCCGCCGATTTTCTTCCAGAATCTTGTATCCTAACACGACAACCGGATGCCCATTCGGCGTAGAATCTTCTTCCGGCAAAAATCCCCGCCCGAGAAATGGCTGAACTTCGAGCAGATCGAAATAATTGCCGCTGACCATGAGACCGCCGACGTTCAACGTCTCGGTCCCGCGCGTCATTCCCATGAGCGCGAAGGCGTATCCGGCCATTGAGCTAAAGGCGCTGTTCTGCTTCATGTAATCTTGGAAATTCAGGTAGGAATTAACCTGATTTCCGCGCATGTGATTGTCGGTCGTGAAAACCTTCACGACTTGCCCGGCATGACCGACTGGCAGTGGCCGCAGCAAAAGCGTGTTCACTATGCCGAAGATCGTGGTATTCGCGCCGATGCCGAGAGTGATAGCGAGAAACGCCACGATCGAAAAAGCGGGATACTTAATGAGCATTCGTAAAGCAAAACGAAGATCAGCGATCATAGAGTCAGACCTCCTGGGGCTTATTCATAAAGCAGGGCCGGACATAACATGTGAGACGGGCAATTATTCGGTGCGGAGAGCTTGGATGGGATCGATCATCGCAGCTCGATGTGCGGGAAACACACATGCGAGCAACGCAGCAACTCCGAGGATGGACATCGTCGCCGCGAGTAGCAGCGGATTGTGCGCGGAGGTTTGATAAAGTTGCGAAGCGATCAAACGGCCGAGCGCCAGCGCCGAGCCCAATCCCACCGCCAATCCGAAAATCACCGGCCGCATTCCCTGGTTCACGATCAATCGCAAGACATCCATGGTTTGCGCGCCAAGCGCCATGCGCACGCCGATTTCTCCGGTGCGTTGCTCGACCGTATAGGCGACTGCGCCGTAAATGCCGACTGTGGCCAATAACAACGCCGCTCCGGCGAAAATGCCCAGCAACCACATCATCAGCCGCGCCTGGCCAAGCGCTTGCGCAACGATTTTGTCCATAAATTGGGGAATTGCGATCGCCAATCCCGGGTCGACCGTGTTTAGCGCTGATTGCACTACTTTAGTCACAGCATCTTCTCTCAAATTGCTTCGGACGCCGATCACTGCGAATGGAAAATTCTCCTGAGCCCAGGGACGGTAGAATTCCATGTCGTCCGGTTCGGCGACTTTCCGCGTCCGGACATCACCGACGACGCCAATGATTTCCACCGACGTGCTCGCACTTGTGACCAGAAGCGTTTTACCAATCGGATTCTCATTGCCAAAAACTTTCTTCGCGCCCGCCTGGCTTATCAAAACCACATTTTGATGATCGGCCACATCGTGTTCATCGAAATCGCGTCCAGCCAGAATTGGAATGCCCCAGGTTTTAAAATAATCGGGAGCGATGTCGTGGCTCGGGGCCGAGGCACGTTTATCAATCGGCAAAATCTCGCCGTCCGGGCGCGAGTAAAGCGTTGCGCCGCCAGCGCCGGGGAGCAGTGGAATATCGCCGCTGACTGTCGCGTTTTGAAGAGCTGGAATCGCGTGCAACGCGGCGAGAGTTTGTTCCACGAAATGCTGACGCGTGGCGCTGACCGGGATATTGCGCCTGCGGTAACGTAACGAGGCCGATCCACAGATTTTCGGCGCGGAACCCAATGTTCTGCCGACTCAGCTGGACGAAGCTGGTAATGAGCAACGCCGCGCCCGCGAGCAGCGTGACGGAGAGTGCGACCTGCGCGCTGACCAAAATTTTGCGGAACCGATGTTGTCGCACACTGCCGCTCGTTCCGCGCCCGCCTTTTTTCAATCCTTCAACCAGATCGTCCCGCGAACTTTGCAAGGCCGGATAAATTCCCATGGCCAGGCCCGTCAGGATCGACAATGCAATTGTGAACCCGAGCACGGGAAGCGAAAGGCCAATACGAGTTTCGGGATCGAACGGAAGAAAATTCGCCGCCATTTTCGGCACCAGCGGCACCAGCCGCCCGCTGCGAGAATGCTCACGAGTAAACTTTCGAAAATAAAAAGTCGCAACGCGCTCGCGCGGGACGCACCCAACGCCATGCGGAGCGCGATCTCGCGCCGCCGGCCGCTGAAACGGACGAGCAATAAATTGGCAACATTGCTGCACGCAATGAGCAACACGAACGCCACTGCCGCCAGCAAAGTAGCGAACGCCGGCCGCAGATTACCGACGACATCTTCGGGCAGCGCTTTGAGAGACATGGTCGATGAGCTGTCTATCTTGTCCGGATACTGAGTACGGTAACTGTGATCGAGCGACGGCAGCGCAGCACGCGCCTGTTCGATCGTCATCCCCGGTTTTAATCGCCCGACGACGCGGAGAAAGCCGGTGCCGCGCATCATTCGTTCGTAGGAGAATCCGGGAATCACGAACGGTTTCGTAGTCCAAACCTCGGCGTTCGGTCCGGTCCAGGAGAATGGCAGATTCGGCAACACACCGACGATCGTGTGTGGAACTCCGTCGAGCGTGATGCTGCGACCAATCACGTTTGCGTCGCCGCCCATGCGTTTTTGCCAGAAATTCTCGGTCACCATCGCTACATCAGCGGTGTCTTCTTCCTGCGGCAAAAAATTGCGGCCGCGAATCGGACGCACGCCGAGCACATCGAAGTAGTTCGAGGTCACTTTGCCGCCGAAAAGTTGAACTGGATCGCCCAGTCCAGTCAAAGTGAAGGGAAGGGTGTTTTCGGCGCCGAAGCCTTCGAACATCGTCTGGCCATCGCGATAATGCTGATAGCGCGGCGCAGACACTGCGATCTCGAGCAGATTGCGATCCTTGGCATTCGAATACATGTGCAAGACACGTCCCGGCTCCTTGAATGGAAGACCGCGCAGAAACAGATCGTTAATCAAACTGAAGATGGCAGTGTTCAGGCCAATTCCGAGCGCCAGCGTGATGAGCGCAAGCAAAGTAAATCCAGGCGACTTTAGTAATTGTCGAAAAGCGAAACGGATATCGGCAATCATAAATCAAACCTCCTGTGCTTATTCATAACGAAGCGCGACCATTGGATCGACGCGGGTAGCGCGGCGCGCCGGCACGAAGCACGCCAAGAAGGCAACGAACAAGAGCGTCATCGACAAGGCGAAGAAGGTGATCGGATCGGTGGCGCTGATGCCGTAGAGAAGCGTGGCCATCAACCGCGTCAGCCCGAGCGACGCGGCGATTCCGAAGATCACGCCGGCCGCGACCAGCGTCATTCCCTGGCGCAGGATGAGGCGCAAGACATCGCTTCGCTGCGCCCCGAGCGCGACGCGGATCCCGAGCTCGCGCGTGCGTTGCGCGACGGAATAAGAGATCACACCATACAATCCAATCGCCGCTAGGAGTAGCGCGGCGCCTGCGAAGATGCTCAACAGTAACATCGTGAATTTTTTCTGGAGCAATGAGCGCGCGATGATGTCGTTCATCGTTCGGGGATTCCCGAGCGGCACGGATTTGTTCACGCTCCAGACCGCTTCCTGGACGGCAAAATCGTGAGCGGATTTTCCGGCGCGGTGCGGACCGCGACGAAAACACCCGGCCACATCCCCTGCCCGAGAGGCTGGTAAAGTTCAGGGCGTGGCGCGGTTTCGAGAGCTAGATGGCGGACATTGCCTACCACGCCCACGACCTGAAGCTTTTCGTTTTTCGGGCCGAAGTTCTCGATGTATTTCCCGATGGGATCTTCGCCGGGAAACGTTTCTTTTGCCGCCGCTTCGTTGATGATTGCGACGGGCAGCGAGCCTTTAACATCGTGATCATTGAAGTTGCGACCGCGCTCGAGCGGGATTCCCATGGTTTGGAAATATTCCGGCGTGGCGATGCGGATATCGGCCCGCTCTTCCTTCGTGTTGCCGGGACGGTTGAAAGTGCGCCCGCTATTTCCGCCAGAAAACGGAAGGCGGCTGATGGCAGCGACGTGTTCGACGCCCGGCACGTTCGCCACACGTTGCACGACCTGCTGATAGAATTGGATCTGGCGATCTTCCTCCGCGGTCGCCGGCGCGCCTATATTAAATATGAGGAGGCGAGCAGGAGTGAATCCGGGATCGACTTTCGTCAGGTTCGCGAAGCTCTTGATCATCAAGCCCGCGCCGATCAGGAGGATCAGCGACAAACCGACTTCCGTGGCAATCAGAAAGGCGCGACGCCGGCTTCCGCTGGCCGTGCTGCCGCGCTCGCCTTGTTTCAACGATTCCGCAGGACTTGCGCATGACGAAGAAATCGCTGGCACAAGGCCGAACAAAATTCCGGTGAGAACCGACACGGAGAGACTGAACGCAAGCACTTCGCCGTTGAGGCCGATCTCCTTGAAGTTGCGCAGGGCGGGCGGCGCCATCGCCATCAGGAGTGGTATTGCCCAGCCAGCGAGCAGCGCACCGAGCCCGCCGCCGATGAGCGACAGCAGCACGCTCTCGGTGAGCAATTGCCGGATCAGCCGGTAACGGCTCGCGCCCATCGCAGCGCGGATAGAAATCTCGCGCGAGCGCGTGGCGGCGCGGGCGAGCAAGAGGTTCGCGACATTTGCGCACCCGATGAAAAGAAGAAAACCGACCGCCGCAAAAAGGAGGAGTAACACGGGCCGGATTCCACCGACAACTTCTTCATGCAACGGCGTCACGCGAATGCCCGTGTCGCGATTGTCTGTGGGATATTGGTTTTCCAGTCGCCGGCCGATCGCATCCATTTCGGTGCGCGCTTTCTCAAGGGTAACGCCCGGTTTCAATCGCGCCCAGACGTCGAGATAAGTGCTATCGCGGATCGGTCGGGGATCGACGTTCGCTCTGACGGAATTCGTTGGCACACCCCAGGCCGAGGGAATCCAGAGCTCGCCATAACCATCTGGCGAAAAATTCGGCGGCATCACCCCGATGACAGTGTGTGGCGTCCCATTCAACGAAATCTCCCGGCCGATAATGCCGCGATCGGACCCGTACCGGCGTGTCCACAATTCCGAACTGAGCACGACGACCTGATCGCGCCCGGCCTGTTCGTCGGATGGCAGCAAAGTGCGGCCGAGGATAGGCGATGTCCCGAAGAGCGGAAATAAACTGGAAGTCGTCATGCTGCTCCTGACGCGTTCGGCCCGGTCGCCATCGGTTAGGTCCGTTTGCGCTCCGCGGGCGGCAGCTATGTTGGAAAAGACATCGTTCTGTGCGGCCCAATCGATGTAGTTCGCGGGTGCGGAAGCGCCGCTCGCCGCGCCCGTGCTGCGCGTCGTTTGCGACAGCGCCATGATTTTGTCCGAATCGGGATACGGCAGCGGATGAAGCAGCACGCCATCTATGACGCTGAAGATCGCGGTCGAGCTGGCGATGCCGAGTGCCAGGGTAGCTACTGCGATGGCGGCGAAGTCCGGCGTTTTCGCCAGGGTTCTCAGCGCATACCTAAAATCACTGAACATATCTATTAAGAGGGCGGCTTACTCGTAACGAAGCGCGACGATCGGATCCACGCGAGCGGCGCGGCGGGCCGGTAGCCAGCAAGCGATTCCGACTGCGATCGACAACACAATAGCGCCCCCAATCCAGGCGAATAGGTTAGGCATTGGCATCTCAGCCCATTGGCTCTGCACCAGCCGGAAGATTGCCCAGGTGGTAAGCGCGCCGGCGACAAATCCCGCGGCGAGGAGGCGTGCTCCCTGCTTTGCAACCAACTGAATCAATTGGGCCGCAGTCGCTCCGAATGCGCTGCGAATTCCAAACTCACGTTGTCGCCGCGCGACCTGCAATGAGAGTAAGCCGTACAATCCAACAGCAGCCAGGAACAATCCGAGCAAACCGAATGACGACAAAAGGATAAAGATGAAGCGCTCGGTCGTGCGTGACTGCGCGGCGGCGGCGTCGAGCGAGATGATACTGTAAGCGGCCAGGTGGGGATTAGCGCGTGAAAGGGCACCGCGGATGGCCGCTTCATTCAAAGTTTTGCCGCTTGTGTGCAGGACGAACGTAATGTCATCCAGCGGCGCGGTGGCGTGCACCAGCATTTGCGCCATTGGCTTCGCAATCCTGCCGATCACTTCGCCATCCTGTGGATCTCGCGATCGCCTTCATGTCGCCGACAACTCCGACGATAGTGAACCACGGTCGAGCATCATCGATTCGTCCCCATTTGATGCGTTTGCCAATAGGACTCTCGTTAGGCCAAAAGCGTCGAGCGATGCTATTGCTAACGATGCAAACAAGTGGCGCATCCGGACCGTCGCTCTCGAGAAATTCCCGGCCCTGCACAAGTGGTTGGCCAATGCTTTTAAAATACCCGGCGTCGGCGGTGCGGGAGTAGGAAAAATACAACCCGCGCGGCTCCGGTGCGGGTGCGTTCTCCGGATTGAAAGGCATCAAATTCCACGATGCGTTCATGGGTGAGGGTGAAGTAACCGTGGCCGAGGTCACGCCGGGCAACGCGCTTAACTGCGCCATGGTTGCATCCACTGCGTTCTGTTTTGCCTTTGGGGTAGGAAAGAACTCGTCGGGAATTGTGGTGCTAAATACGGTCCGGTTCTCCGTTTGGAAGCCCCAAGGTTCTTGAACAAGTTTCCAAAAGAATTGCGTCGCCGTGGCACTGGCCGTCAGTAGTGCGGCTGCGATCGCCAGTTCGATGACCACAAACGAGCTGAGAAGGTGCCGTGTATTGAGATTCAACGTGGCGCTGCGCGACGCCGCGCTCATGGCCGTTCGAAGATCGGTGCGTGAGGCCCGCGCTGCCGGGAGCAGGCCGAACCCCAGACCAATAAGGGTCATGATTCCCGCGGCGAACGCGAACACCGGCAGATCGAGCCGGGCCGCGTAATCGAATTCACGCATCGCGCTGCCGGTTGCGTCGGTTCCTTCAGGGCTCATCGCCATGAGAATCGGAGTAGCCCAGCAGGCGAGGAGTAAACCGAGTGCAGTCCCGAGCGCGGCTAGTAGCAATGCCTGGACAAGTTCTTGCCTGACAATTCGTCGACGGCTCGCGCCAAGAGCGGCCCGCACGGCAAACTCGCTCTCACGTTCCACAACTCGCGAAAGGAGCAATCCGGCAAAATTTGCGGCCGCAATCAACAAGGCGCAGACCGCGGCGGCGACAATCACCAGAATTTTTGGTCGCAAATCCATCACGAAACTTTCACGCAGAGGCGGCAGATAACCGCCTCGCGGATTACCAGGATTCGGGTCGGTTTGGTTGATACCGGCACACATTCGCCGCACCGCCGCCTCCGCTTGTACCGGGTTTACGCCCGATCGTAAGCGACCAACTCCGTACAGATAATGATTGATAGCCGTCGCTTTGGCCATGGGCGGCATAGCCAGCGGCAACCAAATGGCCGCCCGGTAAGGATGCCGAAACGATTTCGGCATGACTCCGATGACGGTGCGCGAATTTCCATCGACTACAATAGTGCTGCCAAGGACGTTGGCTCGCGCATTGAGGTTGTTACGCCAGAAATCGTCACTGATAATCGCGACCGAGGGTCCACCTTGGCTATCCTCTTCCGGTGTAAACGTGCGACCGAGTGCCGGTGGTAGACCCAGAACTGAAAAGAAATTCGAGGAGATACGAGCCACCGGAACAATCTGTGCCGGCTGTCCATTGTTCAATCCAACTGTCGACGCGCCGCCGGCTCCAGCACCGATATCCTCAAAAATGTCGCGACCAAACTCGCGCCAGCGCTGCACTGTTTGATCGCTGAGATTAGTCGAGGCCACCCGCGCACCGTTCTCCTCCTGGGCCTCGTAGGTTCTGACGAGCCGTTCCGGATGCGGAAAGGGGAGCGGACGAAGAAGCGTTCCTTCGACGACCGAAAAAATGGCGGTGTTCGCGCCAATGCCGAGGGCGAGAATCAGGACGGCGACCGCGCTGAAACCGGACCTTTTCGCCAGCATCCGCAGCGCATATCGAAGATCGCCAAGCATATATATTAAGAGCCTGATCTATTCATAGCGAAGGGCGACCATCGGATCGACCCGGGTGGCGCGGCGCGCCGGGACGAAACAGGAGGCGGCAGCGACCAAAGTGATCATCCCGGCGACCGCGAAATAAATCGTCGGATCGAGCGCGTTGACTTTGAAAAGAATGTTTTTCAACGCCGCCGCCGCCACCACGCCGAGTAGCAACGCGATTCCACCGGCTCCGACCACAAGGCCGATGGCCAATTGCCATGCGCCTTGAGTCATCACCATTCGGAAAATTCGCGCTGCGTCCGCACCTAACGCCATGCGAATGCCAAATTCCTGCGTCCGTTGGTTCACCGAAAAACTCATCACGCCATAAAGTCCGACGGCTGAAAGAATGAACGCGACGATTCCAAAAATAGTGAACAGCGTCGCGATAAGGCGGTTGCCGGAGAGGATTTCGTGATGGAATCGCGCCGGAGTTCCGGCGAAATAAGTCGGCAGATTCGAATCGAGATCCGCAACCCCTCTGCTCAGCACAGGCCCAAGAGTTTCGGCCCGTTGGCCTGCGCGCGGACGAACAACGATCGTGCAAAATTGAGTCGCCGGCGATGCACCAAGCAATGGCATGTAAAATCCTGCGGTCTCTGTCTGTTGGTCGAACGGACCCTGCATCAGCATGTCCGGCACCACGCCAACAATCGTGCGCCACGGCTGCGGTTGACCGGGATTGAAAATTCGCACCTGGTGACCGATCGGGCTTTGATTGCCCCAATACTTCCGGGCAAAGCTTGAATTCACGATCGCCACCGGTTGCTTTGTATCCACGTCGTCGATTGTGAAATCGCGACCTTCCAAAACTTTCAGGCCGAGAGTCACAAAATAATTATCCGAAACCGACTCGAAGTTGCAGCGCGGACGATCGCGATCCGTTAGATAATTTTGGCCGTCGACTTCATACTGACCGTTAGCCGCGAACGTCATTCGAAAGCGATCCGTCATCGCCGCGGAATCGAACTGCGGGTTGGCCCGCAAGCGACGTACCGCCCGTTTGAAAAACTCCCGCCGCGCATCCTCGCTCGGATACGCGCCTTCCATCAAAGCCATGCGGGCAGCGTAAACGGCATTGTCATCGTAACCGTAATCGAGCTTAGTCTGGTTTCGGATCGATTTGATTTGCAATGTCGCGGCGATCAAGAGCGCGGCGGTCAACGCGATTTGGCCGACCACCAGCACGCGGGTGATGACATTGACCAGACGATTGCTGTTACCGCGGCCGCCTTCCTTCATGATCTCAGCCGCATTCCCTCTCGCGCTGAGAAAAGCCGGCACTAAACCGGAAGCGACGGTCGCCACCAGCGTGATAATCAGAGTGAACGCGAGCACGGGCCCATCGATCCTGAATTCCCACCAGTAGGGTGGCGGAAACGGCGCTGCGTTGATGGCACGCGCTAACAGATCGACCGCCCAATAGGCCAGGAGCACGCCAGCGACCGTTCCGAACACGGCGACAACCAGACTTTCGGTCAACATTTGTCGCACAAGTCTCCACCGCGTTGCGCCGAGCGCGCCGCGAATCGCCAACTCCTTTGCCCGCAGGGCGGCGCGTCCAAATTGCATGTTCATCACGTTTACGCACGCGATCAGCAACACGAGAATAACGGCAGCAAGCATTGCCCAAACCTGCTGCCGCAACTGCACCCCAGTGAATGCCTTCAACAGCGGTTGCACGCTTGCCGACGTAAAATTTTGATTCGTCTTCGGATTGTCATCCGCCAGATGTCGAGCGAGCGCGATAAATTCCGCGTTCGCTTGATCGACAGTCACGCCAGGTTTGAGGCGTCCCATCACCGCTGGCGCTCGGTTGTTGGCGCCGAGGAAAAGGCCGCCGCGGGGCACCGGTGGAAACTCATTATATAAAGGTGTCCAGAGTTCCTCTGAAAACGGAAACTTAAAATTCGGCGGCATCACGCCTATGATCGTTGCCGCTTTGCCATTAATTCGAATGCTCTGTCCGACAATGTTTGGGTCGGCGTTGAAATCGCGTCGCCAAATTTCATCGCCCAGAATCGCCACCTTTTCCGCGCCCGGCTTGTTATCGGCAGCCGTAAAATCGCGGCCCATGACCGGCGACACTCCGATGATTTTGAAGAAATCTTCAGTGACATATCCGCCGGTATAACGCTGCGGATTGTTTTTGTAGCTGACGTTGACTGTCGATCCACTGAGGTAGCCGGACATCATCGAAAACGACTTCTGCGCCGCTTTCAGATCTTCGTAATCCTGCGCTGTGGGAATGTTGCCGACGCCAAAATTATTATTTTGATCGCTGGCCTTGGGATCGATCAGGCCGACGCTCATCAGCTGTTCCGGGCGCGGGAACGAAAATCCGCGCAGCACGATCGCGTTGACCACAGTGAACTGCGTCGTCGCGCCGCCGATGCCCAGGCCGAGTACGAGCACGGCCAGGAAACAAAACGATTTCTCCTTGAACAAAACTCGAAGACCGACACGCACATCCTGTCCAAACGAATCTAGAATCATATGGATTTTACCTGTTGTTATTTATTAACGATCCAGCCGTCGCGCAGTTGGACGATCCGGTTTCCGTAACCGGCATTTTTCTCGGAGTGCGTCACTTGCACGATGGTCATGCCCTCGGCATTAAGTTTTTTGAACAAATTCATGATCTCTTCGCCCTGACTGGAATGGAGATTGCCAGTCGGCTCGTCGGCGAGAAGAAGCTTCGGATTGGAAATGATCGCCCGCGCTACGCCGACGAGCTGTTGCTGTCCGCCCGATAACTGGCTTGGATACAGATCCTTTTTCCCGACGATTTGAAAGCGGTCGAGCGTGTCCGCGACAATGCTTTCTCGTTCGCTCCTGTTTACCTTCCGATAAGAAAGCGGGATTTCGAGGTTTTCGTAAACCGTCAGGTCATCCAGCAGATGATATTGCTGAAATACAAACCCGATCTGCTCATTACGAAGTGCAGCGCGCTCTTTGGCCTTGAGAGGATGGACCGCCGTGTCGCTGAGAAAATATTCGCCGCTCCAACCGTGGTCGTGCATTCCAAGGATGTGAAGCAGGGACGACTTTCCCGCTCCGGACGGGCCCATGATGGAAATAAATTCGCCTTCAGCGATATCGACGTTGATGTCGCGAAGGACATAAAAGAATTTTCCTTTGGCCAAAGGAAAAAAACGTTCGATGTGACGCAGCTTGATCATAAAACTAAGCGTTGTGACTGAGCGCGATCATCGGGTCGGCCCGGGTGGCGCGAAGGGCCGGAACGTAACTGGCGAGCAACGCGATCGTGGCGAGTAAAAGCGTCACAAAAACGATGGTGATGGGATCGAACGCGCCCACGCCGTAGAGCAGTGCGGACAAGCCTCGCGTTGAAAACAACGTCAGGATTAGACCAATCGCTGTTCCAAGTCCCACCAGCTTCGAGGCGTGGCCGATGACCAAATGAAGCACATCGCGACGCTGCGCGCCGAGCGCCATGCGCACCCCAATCTCGTGAGTGCGTTGCACTACGAGATACGACATCACGCCGTAGACGCCGACCGCCGCCAGCAGCAGTGCGACCGCTGCAAAAACTCCAAGCAGGACAACAGAAAGCCGGCGGGGCGCCACCGAATCGGAAATGACTTCTTCAAATGTCCGGACGTGTGCAATCGGCAAATCGGGGTCAAGTGTTAACACTTCGCGCCGGATTGCTGAGGCAAGGCTGCGCGGATCCTGTTTACTGCGCACGGTAAGAATCATCCCGCGATAACCGGTTTGTGCGTGGGGGACATAAATCTCCGGTTTTGGATCGAGATCGAGGCCGCGGTGTCGAATATTGCCAACGATGCCAACAATCGTGATCCACTTCGGGTTAGAATCGTCAAATGAGATGCGCTTTCCGAGGGCATCTTCGTTAGGCCAGTATTTTCGGGCCAGGGCTTCGTTAATAATCACAACACCGGGCGCATCCGCATTGTCGGCCTCGGTAAAAAAGCGGCCCCTCGACAGTGGCGTCTGAAGGACCCGGAAGTAGTCAGGCGTGATTTGCCGAAGCTCTTCATCGGGAAAAACCACCTGATGAGGACGACCTTCGATAAGAAACGAATTATCGGTGTTCGATCCGCTCAGGGGCAAAATCCAGGTAAAGGCGGACGACTGGACTCCGGGAAGATTATGGATTCGCCGGTCCAACTCGGCATAGAAATCGCGCACCGGTTTGCCAGCCGCATATTTTAAATCCGGCAAATTGATCTCTGCCGTGAGCACATTTCGCGGATTGAACCCGGGATCGACATGTTGCAGCCGCACAAAGCTTTTGATGAGCAATCCGGCGCCAACCAGAAGCACAAGAGCCAGCGCGATTTCGGCCACGATCATGCCGTTGCGTAAGCGATTGCGGCGAGTGCCCGCGGTCGAACCTCGCCCGCCTTCTTTCAAAGCCTCGGTCAACTCCGGTTTCGCGCTGGCAAGGCTGGGCGCAAGTCCGAAGAGAATTCCGGTGCCGACAGCGATGATTGCAGTGATGGCAAGAACGGTCGGATCGATATTTACTTCCGCCAGACGCGGAATGGTGCGGGCCCCGATGTGCCTGAGAAATTCCAGTCCCCAGAGAGATAAGATTGTGCCGACCGCCGCTCCAACGAGAGCGAGGAGCACACTTTCGGTCAGAAGTTGACGCAGCAACCGCCACCGGCTGGCGCCAAGCGCAACACGGATGGCGAGCTCGCGTTCACGCGCGCTGGCGCGGGCCAAAAGCATTGTCGCCAGATTTGCACAAGCGATCAGCAAGACAAAAGCAACGGAGCCGGACAGAATCAAAAGCCCGGTGCGCATGCTACCGACCACTTGCTCGTGCAATGGATAAAGTGTCGCGCCGAAGCCTTCGCCATTGCCATAATTCCCGCGATACTGCCTTATCCAGTCGGCAATCAGTGCGTTAAGCTCCCCTTGCGCCCGGCGTGTGCTCACACCGTCTCGGAGACGGGCAATTACTCCGTAGTTTCGCGAACCACGCGACTTTAGCTCGTCTTCAGTAAATTCGACCGGTTTCCAAATGTCAGCGCGCTCAGCAAACCGGTTTCCTTGAACGTTGAAAAGAGGAAGCGGAAAGTCGAACCGCGCCGGCATGATGCCGACCACCGTGTAGCCGCGGTCATCGAGCAGCAGTTTATTGCCCACGACCGCCGGATCGGAATTGAATCGACGGCGCCACAAACCTTCGCTTATCACCACGACATCGTCACGACCGACTTGCTGCTCGTCTGGCGAGAACGTGCGACCTCGCAACGGTTGGGCTCCGAGCAAAGTGAACAGGCTTGGCGACACGACAGCTCCCTGAATCCGTTCGGACAAATCGCCGGCACTCAAATTGAACGTCGCGTAATTAAACGCGGCTATTCCGTCGAAGCTGCGCGCTTGCTTTTCGTAATCGCGAAATTCCGGGGCAGAAACCGGGATTCGCTCCAGTCCCTGCAAGGCGAATTGTTCCCAGAGCAAGACCAGCCTGGATGAGTCGTGATAGGGCAGGGGCCTAACGAGCAGGGCGTTGACCAAACTAACGACCGCGGTGGTTGCACCGATGGCGAGCGCCAGCGTGGCGATCGCGATGGCCGTGAACCCCGGGGTTTTCAGCAACCCGCGCAGCGCCACTTTGATCTCGCTTAGCATAGGACGATGTCGATTTTAGCTAGTCATTCGTATCGAAGTGCTTCGACCGGATTTAACGCAGCCGCGCGACGTGCCGGCAACCAGGTCGCAATCAGGGCAGCGGCCGCGAGTAACATCGGCGCAGCGGTAAAGGCAATCGGATCGAGCGCACTGACTTCATACAAGATCCCGCTGAGTATTCTTCCAGTCGCGGCAGCGAGAAGAAGGCCAAGCGTGATGCCGCTAAGAAGCATGATTGAGCCTTCGCCCATGATCAGTCGCAACACCGCTCCTGGATTTGCGCCAAGCGCCATGCGGATCCCGATCTCACGTGTTCGTCGCGCGACCGAATAAGCTTTGACCCCGTAGAGACCAACGACGGCCAGACCAAGCGCAAGTCCGCCAAAGATGGAGAACAACGCCGCGCCTGCGCGAACAAGCCAGAGGTCCAGGTTCGAATCAAGATGCTGCGCAAACGTTCGCAGCGAAAGGATCGGGATTGAAGGATCAACATCGCGCACGGTGCGACGGAGCAAATCGGCCGTGCCGACTTCGTTTCCGGAAGCGAGCGAACGGAACCGGACGAAAAAGGAAACGTCGCTTTGGAATCCACGCGCGAACGGTAAGTAAATTCCGCCGGACGCCTCCTGTTCAAAGAGCGCGTGGCGCGTTGCCGGCACGATGCCGACTATTTCGATCGTCTCGTCCTTCTTTTCCGCTTCATTCAAGTCAGCGCTCCTTCCGACGTGGCCGCCTCCGCCATCCTGGGCCGACGGCGCGTTTGGATTCGCATATTGGATGCGTTGTCCGAGCGCATCACCATCCGGCCAGAGCTTCTTTGCCAGAACTTCGTCGATGATCGCCACCTTCGGACCAGGCTCGGTCGCCTCCGCCTCGGTGAACGCGCGACCGCGAATCACGGGCAATCCAACAGTTGAAAAATAATCCACGCCGACGCTGTTCCATGGCACGTCGAAGGCAAGACCTTCGGCCGCGGTCGCCGGCCTGGCGTCGGGAGCGACATGGAGCCCGGCGCGTTGGACTTTTCTGCTTAACTCAAACATTCCGAACGGAACGATTGAAGTGATGCTCGCGTGCTCTACGCCTGGCAGCGCCGCCAGTTTCTCGCTCAAGTTGCGATAAAGTTCCTGCGCGCGCTTCGGTTCATAACCGGCCAGACTCGCATCGACCTCGAGAATGTAGCTTGCGCCCGGTTTTAATCCGGTATCAACCGACGCGGCTTTGCCTGCGCCGCGAATAAACAAAGCCGCCGCCGTAATGAGCGCGAGCGAGAACGCGATTTGCACGACAACGAGCGGATTGCGCGGCAAAAATTTCCAGCGACGGCGCACCACATCTTCGCCGGCGTGTTCTTTCAGATCAGTCACCAGCGCCGAGCGCGAAATTTTCAATGCCGGCCCGAGTGCAAACATGAGCGTGCCGAGCAGACAAAATCCGAACGTCGCCGCCAAAATTGCGGGGTTCGGTCCGGTCAACCATACAATGTCGAGCGGCATCAGCTTGCGCATTGAGCCAACCAGTAGATCGGAGGACCACAGTCCAAGAATGAGTCCACCCACGCCTCCGAGTAGTGCCAGCACAAAGCCTTCGGTGAGAAGCTGGCGCACAATGCGCCAGCGGCTGCCACCGAGCGCGAGACGGATTGCGATTTCTTTGCGGCGCGCTGTGCCGCGCGCCAGCAACATGTTGGCGAGGTTAAGGCATGCCACCAACAGCACCACCACCGCCATTCCGAGCAGCAATGGGGCGATAACTTTTATCCCGCTTTCGGCGGCGGGATTGTTACTCACCGAATTACGCGACACCGGTGCCGTTATAAATGTCTGATCCTTTTGCTCAACCGGATAGGCTCTTTCCAAATTGGCCGCGAGCCCTTCGAGCGCAGGCTTGGCCCCGGCGGCCGTCATCCCGGGTTTAAGACGGCCCATGATGCGCACGTCTGTTCCCTTTCGATCGTCAATCGTGGTCTTATTGTCCGACTCAAAATCATTCGCCACCTGGTCGTAAACGCTCATCGGCAACCAAACCTCCGGCGACAAAATTTGCATCGTGCCGACGAAACCCCTCGGTGCGATTCCGACGATCGTGAACGAGCGGCCGTTGATTAGTAATTGCGAGCCGAGCACGCTTGGATCGAGGTCGTGCTTCTGCCAGTACCGGTAACTGACAATCGCGACTGGCGCGCTGTGGCCCGGCGTTTCCTCCTCCGGCAAAAATGCACGGCCTCGCGCCAACGGAACGCCGAGGACGGAAAAATAGTTCGAAGTGACGACGGCGCTGAACGCGCGCCGGGTATCGCCTTTCTGGCCCAGGCCGATGAACGCGAGGTTGAAACCCATTACGTCACTGAAAACCGTGTTCTGCTCGCGAACGTCGAGATAAGTCGGATAAGAAAATCCGCGGAATTTTTTCGGATCCTTCTTGTCCTGAGAAAACAGCTGGACCATCTCGTGCGGCTTGGCGTAAGCAGGCGGGGCGAAGAAAAGCGTGTTCACCAGGGTGAATACGGCGGTATTCACGCCAATGCCGAGCGCGAGCACGGTTACCGCGGCAATTGTAAACGCCGGCGCCTTGAACAGCTGCCGAAACGCAAATTTAAAATCCTGAATCATTGGTGGCAGGCACCATTCTTCTTCAAGCCGCAATTCGGTCTTCCACCACGCGACCGTCGAACAAATGAACGGTGCGGTCGGCGTGCTGGGCAAAACGTTCGTCGTGAGTGACCATGCAGATGGTCGCGCCGACGGCGTGCAATTCTTTTAACAACTCCATAACCGCTTCGCCGTTGCGCGAATCCAGATTACCCGTGGGTTCGTCGGCGAGAAGAATTGCCGGCTTTCCCCCTAGCGCGCGTGCAACCGCGACGCGTTGCTGTTGACCGCCGGAAAGCTGGCTGGGCAAGTGCTTGGCGCGATGTCCCATTCCGACGCGCTCGAGTGCTTCCGTCACATGTTGTTTACGCTCGCCCGCAGCCATTCCGCGGTAGGTCAACGGCAGCTCGACGTTTTCGTAAACGGTCAGATCGCCGATGAGATTGAAACTTTGGAAAATGAAGCCGATCTCGCGATTGCGAATGCGCGCGCGATCGGGAAACGAGAGATTCGCGACTTCGTGGCCTTTGAGCGAGTAACTCCCGTCCGACGGCGTGTCGAGCAGACCCAGGATCGACAATAACGTCGATTTGCCGCAACCGGACGGGCCCGCGATGGAAATGTATTCGCCGCCGCGAATGTCCAGATGAATGCCCGAGAGTGCGTGGGTTTCGACTTCATCGGTGAGGAAGACCTTGGTGACGTTGTCGAGGTGAATGAGAGGAGTGGAGCCGTTGTTCATGGTCGTATTTCTGATTTCTGATTTCTGATTTCTGATTTTGAATTTGCCGAATGCCCGTCGCGTTTAGAGCGCGATGCGGAAACGTACCAGGCCGCCATGATCGCGGTTAGTTCGTTCCCTTCCTTCAGCAGAGGAGCGATTTTCTTTTCCGGCAAAAGCTTGTCTTCGACGATTAATTCCAACCAAAGAGCCGCTTCGTCAGCTTCTTCTTCGACGACGCCTATTTTGGAAATGAATTCTGCATGCGACCGACCACGGCAAGCAGCACGATAATTGGCCGCTACACTCGTTCTACTCCGAACGAGCTGACCAGCAATGGCGCGACCCTTCGGCGTGTTCGGTAACGCATCAACCAAACGCATTACGCGCAGCGCGAATTGTTTCGTTCGGTCCTTAAGTTCCTGAGCGTTCATCTTTAAATCACCAATCAGCATTCAGAAATCAGCAATCAATTCAGTCGAATGCGTTCGTGGGAATCCCACGCGCTGGTATCGGATAAAATAACTTGGTCGCCGGGTTGGAGACCGTTCACAATTTCAATCGTGTTCACTGAGCTCTTGCCTAGCTTGACCGGCGTGCGAACGGCTTCGTTGCTGCCGGCGACCAGTTTGAAGATACCGACAGTATTGTTCTCCTGTCCGAATGCCGGCCGGCCGACATAAATTACATCATTCAACCGTTCGAGCTCGATCGTGCCGTCGACACTCAAGTCCGGGCGCGCGCCCTTTGGTAATTCGCCATCAATGGCAACATCGACTGTGACGGTTCCTTGTTCGACCGCCGGGTCGACGCGAATAACGTGCCCGTTCACAACCCCGTTGCGGGTGTCGATCGTCGCTTTCTGATCGATCTGAATATCTTTCGCCTGCGTCTCAGCAATTTTGACCTGAGCTTTCAGTTTCGTTGGGTCGGCGACGCGCGCGAGATTATCGCCGACTTTCACGCGCTGACCGATTTCCACCGGCAACTGTTGCAGCACGCCCGACATGCCGGCGCGAACGTGAAGCGCTTCGACTTGATCTGATTTTAGTTTCGCAAGTTGTTTCGCTTGATCGACAGCCGCTTGTTTGGATGCGAGCTGCGGGTCGATCGAGTCGCGGGAAAACTGAAGTCGCTTCTCCTCGATTTGATTGCGATTGGCCAGCTCGTCTTCTTTCACCTTCGAGGTTTTGTACTGGAGCGCGGCAATCAAACCGTTCTTGTTCAGTTGGTCGTTGGTCTGGCGCTCCATCTTGGCCTGTTCGTAATCGGAGCGAACCTTCGCGGTGGTCGATTCCTGATCGAGTAATTCGCGCTGTAAGTTTGCACGCAAAGTTGTCAGCTCTGCTTCGGCAGCTGTTGCCTGCAGCTCCGCATCGTGCGCGCTTTGCTCGAAGTCCGGACTGCTCAGCTGCAAGATTTCCGTGTCTGGCTCGACGTGGGCACCGGGCCGCACGATAATTTTTTCAACGCGGCCTTCGGTATTGGCGGGGAGCCAGCGAATTTCCTCAGGGACGAGCGTGCCGAGGCCGCGCACCTGCCGGACCATTGGTCCGCGCTTGACTGTATCGATCCATACCGTCGAGCGATCGACAGTTGGCACCGCTGGTTTCAATCGCGATAGCCCGATCGTGGCCAGAATTACTCCGAGCGCGATGGCCGAAATCGTAATGATTCGGCGTTTCCGTTTTTTGGCCGCAACATCTGGCCGCGCGATGTCCATGGCGGACAGAGTTGACGTAAAACCAGTCGGTCGCACAATTGTGTTTTCGGTCTTTCTTTCGGGATTTGTCATTGGGGGTTGAATTTCCACGTTACATGCCGCCGATTGCGCGCATGAATTCGAGTAGAGCGCGGCCGCAATCAAACATCGCCGGTATTGCTGTCACGCTGATGAGGGCGAACACGACTGTTTCAATAATAAAATTGTAGCGTGCTTCCGCGCTGAAATAGTCGCGGCTGATTGTAGTGAAGGATGACTGCGGCGTTCGCCCGCAACGTGCATTAAATTCGCTGAAACCGAACGGACGAAAGTTGCATTGGGTAATCGGAAACCGGCGACTGGTATCGCGCCGGCTGTTTTGGATAGATGAAAGTGGCTTCATGTTTAGTAAGGCTCTATTCTTTTGAGATGCGTTGTTGCGGCCGATTGGATTTAAAAGTTTTCTTGACGGGCGCTCCTATTGCAATGTGCGTGCCATCCTCTTAACTTAAGTTATAACTTATTGGTAATAAGCATGTTGCTTAGACGCATTGAAAATGCGCTTTGCTGAAATAGCCTCGCTTGTGGGATTCTTCTGTCCCGGTTTTGGGACTGTTTCCGCAGTGTTCTTGAGGGCGCTTTGGTTTGGCGAAGCCTAACGCCTGCGACAGAGCCAGGCGGCGACAGTTACCGTGGCAAACGTAGAAGCGCTTCCGCGCCTTTGCCATCAAGGCGATTACTAACACTCAGCGAACCGCCATGCGCTTCCGCAATTTGACGGCTTAGCGCCAGACCGATGCCGGACCCTTCGGGTTTCGTAGTAAAAAATGGAACGAACAAATTACCGGCGTTCATGATTCCATGACCTTCGTCGTCGATAAAAACTTCGACACAATCTCCATTCGCGCGCCAGCCCATCGAAACTCCGCCGCCGGTTTCGAGTGACGCGTCCACCGCGTTGTGTACGAGATTGATCAGGGCTTGCTCAATCTGCGCGGCGTCAGCGCTGATTTTTGCTCCCGGGCCCGGCAACAGATTTACACGCAGCCGTGGCTCGAGGTTCACGACACGCTGCACGAGCTCCCCAAGATCGACATCTTCTTTTTGCGGCGGCGGCAAACGGGCGAGTCTTGCGTACGCTTCCATGAAACGGCTCAAGGCTTCCGCCCTTGCGGCAATGGATTTCAAACCACTGCGAGCGTCGTCCCGCCAGTCGGCCGGCGGCGGTTGCCGTTGGAGAAGGGTTTCCAAACTCGCCGCGATCGATTTGATTGGCGCCAACGAGTTGTTCATTTCATGCCCGAGGACTCGAACAAGACGCTGCCACGCGCGGCGTTCCTCTTCGCGCAGAGTGCGGCTGAGATCAGTGAGCACCAGCAGCTCATGCGGCAAACCACGCTCGCGAAAAGTGCTTCGTCGAACGCCCCACCGCCCGGATGCGCCGGGAAAATTGAGGGTGAGCGGCGCATCTTCATTTGAATCCAAACAAACCGCCAGCCCGAGTTCCTCAGCGCTTCGTCCGAGCAATTTGTCCATTGGTCGTCCGAGTAAATGTTCGCCGGCGCGATTCACCAGACGCAAACGCCGGTCGGGATCGAAAGTGAACACAGCGACGTCGATTTCCGCCATGATCGTGCGAAGCAGCGCGGTCGCTTCGAATGCACCGAGGCGCTGCACCCGCAGCGTTTCGCCGAGTAAATTGACTTCGAGGAGCGCCTCGCCAAGCGCGTCGTTCTCGCGAGCACCGCGCGCACGAATTGAATAATCTCCCTCCCGTAACGCCGCCAAAAGATTGGTCATCGTTTGCAGTGGACGGATAAGGTGCTCGCGTGCGCTGGAGATGAATCCGGCAAAGCAGCAGACAATCAAAATGGTGAGCGTCCACTGCACCTTCACGCTGTAATTGCCTGACCAGAGAATGATAAACGCAACAGCAGCGGCCGGCGCGATGGCTCCAAAGATGAGCCAAGTCAGACGATTCTCGTGCGAAAGACGATGTCGATCTTTCGAGGCCCGCTTCATTGGTTCTGAAATTCGAAAAATGCCAGTCCGGCTCGGACCGAAACCCGAAGCTCGAACCTATCAGAGACCATAATGCTGGAGCCGTCGATAAAATGCACTGCGACTCAAGCCCAGCGCTTCGGCGGCCTTGCGCGCATTTCCGTCGTTTCGCGCCAGTGCTTTTTTGATCAGAAAAGCTTCGACTTCCTCGAGACTCATGTCTTCGAGGCTGCGCGAATCATCGCGGCCAGTCGTCAGACCGAGATCGCCTGCTTTGATTTGGGGACCGCGCGTCATCAAGACGGCGCGTTCGATGACGTGGTCCAGTTCGCGGACATTGCCCGGAAACGAATGTTGCAGCAGCCGCTCCCGCGCCGTCTCGTCGAAGCCGCCGATTTGCTTGCGATAACGCTGAGCATGCTGACGCAGAAAATGGTTCGTCAGCGGCATTATGTCTTCTCGCCGGTCGCGCAACGGAGGCAATGCGATCTCGATTGTGTTTAAGCGAAAAAGAAGGTCCTGACGGAAGCGACCGGCCGCGACCTCTTCGTGCAGGTTCGCATTGGTGGCGGAAACAATCCGAACATTTGCGTGTAGAGTTTTCGAGGAGCCAACTCGTTCAAATTCACCGGTTTCGATTACACGCAACAACTTGGCTTGTTGGTTTAGCGGAATGTTTGCGATTTCATCCATGAACAGCGTGCTTTCGTCTGCGAGCTCGAATCGGCCGGCACGATCCGCCTTGGCGTCGGTGAACGCCCCTTTTACGTGTCCAAACAATTCGCTCTCGAAGAGCGTCTCGGAAAGACCGCCCATGTTCACGGTAATCATCGACTTGCCGGCGCGCGGCGAGAGCGAGTGAAGCGCCTGAGCGACGAGGCCTTTTCCAGTGCCGTTTTCTCCTGTGATCAGCACGTTTGCGTCAGATGGCGCAATCTGTGGAATCATTTCTATCACAGGGCGCATCGCCTGCGATTCCGCAATGAGATTGGGCGCACTGCCGCGGAGCAGCTGGTTTTCCGCCTCGAGCTTGCGGCCACGGCGTAAAGCGCCGGCCAGCTCACTCTGCGTCCGCACAATCGTCAGCAATCGCTCGTTGTCCCACGGCTTCGGAACAAAATCGCGCGCCCCGCGTTTCATCGCCTCGACCGCAAGATCGATCGTCGCCCATGCCGTCATGACCACAATCGGCAAAGTGCTGTCGATCGCCTGAATTTTGGGAATCACTTCCAGGCCTTCCTGGCCCGAAGTTGTGTCACGGGTATAATTCAGGTCCATCATCAACAGCGAGTAATCTTTTTTCTCGAGCGCGTTGAAGATGCCCGCGAGCGAGGTGACCGCGTCGGTCTGATGGCCTTCGCCTTTGAGCAGAATACGGAGCGCTTCCAGCACATCCCGCTGATCGTCTGCGATTAAGATCCTGGCCACGGGTATCTCTCAACCGCGTTTCGGGCGCGGTGTCAATTGCATGAAAACAAAACGACCCGTCACTCGCTGCGCAAAGCCGTGACCGGATCAACTCGCGAGGCACGAAGCGCCGGGAACCAGCAGGCTGCGAAAGCAACCGCCGCAAGAACGATTCCGACGCTCAACATCACCGGTAAATCAGTCGGCCCGACGCCGAACAGCAGGCTTTGCAATAATCGGCTCGACGCCAACACGCCGACAAATCCGAACCCAAGACCGAGCGCGACCAATCGCATGCCTTGCCCGACGATGAGCCCCAGCACGTCTCGACGTTGCGCGCCGAGGGCGAGACGAATTCCAATTTCCTGAGTGCGTTGCGTGACCGAGTAACTCATCACTCCGAAAATTCCCGCGGCGGCAAGCAACAGCGCGATCAGCGCGAACAGACCGACGAGCATCGCGTTCAACCGCGGCTGCGCGATCGATTCGGGAAAGATAATCGGGCAGCGTGCGAACCCGATAGACCGGAACATCCTTGTCGATTTCATTAACGGCGCCGCGAAGCGTGCCCATTAACGCCGCTTCGGCCCACTTGGCTGCGGACGAAGATCGACATCGACTGGATGGCGAACTGCTGATGCGGAATATAGATCTGCGGCTTCGGCGGGAGGCGCAAACTGATCAAGTGCATGTCGGCGACGACGCCGACGATTTCGCGCACCGGCGGTTTGCCGGGACCGATTGATCCGTTCGGAGTGATGCGCTTGCCAATCGGATCTTCGCCTGGGAAATATTGTTTCGCGAAACTCTCCGTCACAATCACAACTGGCGGTCCATTTCGATCATCGCGATCGGTGAATGCGCGGCCACGGCGAATCGGAACGCGCATTGCCTGAAAATAATCAGGTGTAACGACATTAACTTCGGCAATTGGTTGCCGACCTGCCGGCACCGGGCGCTCTTCGACATCGAAGGTAACATCAGTTTCGCTGCCGCTCAGCGGAATCCACCAAGCCGCTCCGGCCGATTGCACGCCGGGAAGAGTGGAGACGCGATCGAGAAGTTTCTTGTAGAAGTTTCCGGCTTGCAGCGGCTGACCGTAAGTCGTGTCCGGAAGAGCAATGCGCGCCGTGACTACGTTCGTGGTATCGAAGCCAGGCGGTACTTTTTGCAGCCGGCCAAAACTTTCCACCAGCAAACCGGCGCTCGCGAGCAAGACAAGCGCGAGCACAATTTCAACCACGACCAACGCGGCGCGAGTTCGTCGGCCCGTTGCGCCTTCGCTGGAGCCGCGAGCAGCTTCATTGAGCGATGTTGCCAAATTCGGATGCGATGCTCGCCAGGCGGGAAGCAGACCGGCAACAATTCCAACTCCGAGACTGATCAAACAGGTAAACGCGAGCACGCGCGGATCGGGCGAAATTTGGTCGATGCGCGGAATACTAGGCAGAAAAGCTCTTAAGGAATCAACGGCCCAGATTGCCAGCACGAATCCCGCGAGACCGCCGAGCGCTCCGAGCACAATGCTCTCAACGAGAAGTTGCTTAATAATATGCCAGCGGCCGGCCCCGAGCGCCGCGCGAATACTTATCTCCCGGTTCCGCGAAAGCGAGCGCGCCAGCAATAAGTTGGCAACGTTTACACACGCGACGAGCAGAACGCAGCCGGCCATCGCGCACAGCATGAGCAATGCGGAGTGCGTGCTGCCAATCATCGCGTTGATCTCCGGCATGACTTTCCCAGCCGTAGTTAGCTTCGAATCCGGATATTGCTTCCGCCAGTTCGCCGTGATCGTATCGACGTTGGTTTGCGCCTGTTGAATCGAAACGCTGTGTTTCAATCGCGCGATGCATCGGAAAAAATCGTTGTCCCGCTGTTCCGTCATCGGTTGCGAGCCATCTGGCGGTGTCTGGCGCAAGGTCGACAGTGGGATCCACAGTTCGGGCGAAATTGTACTGATCGGGAAAGTAAACCGCGCCGGCATAACGCCGATCACCTGGAACTGCTTGCCATCGAGCATTACCGATCTGCCGATGATACCGCGATCAGCTCCGAATTGGCGCTGCCACAATTCGTAACTCAAGATGACCACGTGGTTTCCGGGCTCGTCTTCCTTCGGCAAAAACGCGCGACCGAGCATTGGTTGGACTCCGAGAAGCGAAAACAAACTGGCCGACACCGACTCGCCTTGAACATGCGTCGTCTGATCGCCATCGGTCAACGTGCCGACGCTCTGATTAGTATATACGGCGACGCTTTCAAAAACCTGATTTTGATCACGAAAATCGACGTAATCGAGATAGGAGATGGAATTGATCTCGGTTCCCGGATCTGCTTTATCGCGAGTATCGAATTCGCCGACGGCGACCAAATTCTGCGGTTCGTGGAACGGAAGCGGCCGCAACAACACGGCATTCAGCACACTAAAGACGGCGGTGTTGGCGCCGATGCCGAGCGCAAATGTCAAAACGACAATGGCGGTGAAGAGCGGCTGCTTACCAAGAACACGAAATGCGTAACGAAGATTTTGCATAAGTCATTCCGATCGGAGGGCGATGATTGGATCGACCCGTGAGGCGCGCCGCGCGGGAATCCAGGAGGCAAAAAGAGTAGCGCCAAAGAGAAGGAGGCCGACTCCGAGATAAATTTTCGGATCGATCCCCTTGACTTCGAAAAGCATGCTCTGCAATGCCCGCGACAGGGCGAACGCGCTGAGCAGACCAATCGCCGAACCAATCAAAAGCAATTGCATTCCGTGGGAAAGCACGAGCGCACGGATCTGGGCTGGTTGGGCGCCAAGGGCGAGACGGATACCGATTTCGCGGACGCGCTTGAGCGTTGTATAAGCGAGAAGTCCGTAAAGGCCGATGGTCGCGAGCAGAAGCGCCAGGCCCGCGAAGATCGAGAAAAGAAAACTAAGCAGACGCTGCGTTCCCCATGTTTCCTGAACGCGGTCCAACATTGGGCGCGCGTCGAACACGGGCTGCGACGGATCGATCGAATTGACGCTGTCGCGGGTCGATTTGTTGAGCGACGCGGTGCTCAGGTTCGAACGAACGAATAAACCGAAACCCGTTCGTTGCGCCTGGGCCATCGAACAATAAATCACCGGCAACGGCGCCATTTCATCGATGGCGTGAAAGCGCATTCGCGCCACGACGCCAACGATCTCCGACATGATGTAACCTTCTTCGTCGTTTCCAACGTCAACCGAGAGGCGTTTGCCGATGGGGTCCTCGCCCGGGAAAAATTGCTCCGCCATTGCCTGATCGATGATGATCACGCGCGGCGAATCTTTTGTGTCCCGCTCGTTGAAAGTGCGGCCACGAAGAAGTAGCGCCTTAAACGTCGCAAAATAATCGCCGGTGATCACTTCGAGATCGGCGGAGGGCATGTTGCTGGGCGACGGCGCCGGCAAGCCTTCGCGAGAAAATCCGGTCTGCCAGCCGCCCATCAGCGGAGAATTGGAACCGATACCCGCGCTTTGAACGCCGGGGAGTGCACTCACATTGGCGAGTAACGCCTTGGCAAACGTCCCGATCTTCTCGCGGCCGGAATAAGTTTTCCACGGCAACTCCAATCGCGCGCTGAAAAGACCGCGAGGTTCGTAGCCAAGCTGGAGCGATTGCATCCGGGAAAAGCTTTTTAGAACAAGCCCGGCCGCGACAAGCAACGTGAGCGTGAGCGCGATCTCGCTGATCACGAACCAATCACGCGCGCGTTTGGCGGAAGGCGGATCGCCGCTTCCAGCCGAGCCTGCCTTCAGCGCGAGCTGAACGTCAGCGCGCGATGTTTGCCAGGCCGGCCACAATCCGAAAATCATCGTGGTCAGCGATGCGATCAGGAATGTGAAACCGAGAACCGGCAGGTCGAAAGAAATTTGTTGGAATCGAGAAACACCTTCAGGGCCCAACGCGATCAAAGCGTCGCGCAACCAAACGGCGATGAAAAATCCCAGCGCGCCGCCAAGTATTGCGATCAGAAAACTCTCGAGGAGAAGCTTGCGAATAATTTGCGCGCGGGTGGCGCCAACCGCGGCGTGAATGGCGAACTCTCTCGCCCGCGCGGCACCTCGCGCGGCAAACAAATTCGCAAGGTTCGCGCAGGCGATGAGCAACACCAATCCGACTGCGCCAAGCAGCAGAGCGAGATTGGTTCTGTATTTGCCGACGAGATTTTCGAGCAGTGGTGTGACTACCGCGTAAACTTTTCCGTTTGTGTCCGGATAGGTTTTCTCCAAACGCGCGGCGATGCCTTTCATCTCAGTGCGCGCTTGATCGACAGTGACGCCCGCTTTGAGCTTGCCCCAGACAAAAATCATCGGGTGATGGGAACGATCCATCCATGCCGGATTGTTGCTGCGTCGCATAATCGAAAACCAGGCGTCGCTGTCCTGCGGGGAAGTCATTTGCGGCGGCATCACGCCGATGACAGTGAAATTTTGATCGTGCAGGTTTATCGAGCGACCAATCACACTCGGATCGCGATTGAATGCACGTTGCCAGAGGCGATCGCTGATCACGACCACCGGCGGCGCGCCGACCTTGTCTTCGTCTTCATTGAACGTGCGGCCGATCTCCGGCGGCAGGCCGATGATATTGAAAAAATTCCGAGTGACCGACGCGCACGACACGCGTTCGGGTTCGCGACCAGAAATCCCGCTAAGATTTCGCGATTCCTTGTGGGTGGCGGCGAGATGTTCGAAAACCGTATTGTCGTTTCGCCAGTCGAAATAGTCGGGGAGCGCAACCGAGTAATCCTGGCCTGGTCCGGAGGATTCGTTTAACACCATGATCCGGTCCGCGTCCGGATAAGGCAGCGGTCGGAGAAGCACCGCGTTGACGATGCTGAAGATGGCAGTGTTGGCGCCGATCCCGAGTGCGAGCGTCAACACCGCTACAGCGGTGAAGCCAGGATTTTTCCCTAGCATCCGCAACGCGTAACGAACATCGTTCAACACTCCGCTCGTTTTCATTCGCTGCGTAAGGCGACGATTGGATCGACACGAGTCGCGCGCCGCGCTGGAACACAGCATGCAATTAGCGCGACGGTCAAAGCGTCAAAGCACCGCCGTGACGACAGCGCCGGCATCGAGTGCGCCCGACATTATAGAGAAACGACATCAACGCGCGGCCGACTGCCACTGCGCCGACAAGACCGAGGACGATGCCGACTCCCATAAGCGACATTCCGTGGCCAAGCACCAGTCGAAAAATGCTCGCACGCGCGGCGCCGAGCGCCATTCGGATGCCGAGCTCACGTGTGCGTTGAGTAACCGTAAGCGCCATCACGCCATAGAGGCCGACGCTCGCCAGCACGAGCGCAAGAACTGCAAATGCGGCCAATAACGCCATCGTCAGTCGACGCGTGGCCAGGCTTGAAGCGACGCTTGCATCCATTGTCGAAATCTGACCGATCGGTTGATCCGGATCGAGCGCCTGGACTTCGCGTTTCACTGCCGCAACGAGCGGTCCGATGTCGCGCAGATTGGTGCGAATGTGCAGATTGTTCGAGCTCTGCGGGTCCTGCGACGCGCAAATATATTCCTGCACCATCTGCAACTTTTCGGAATTATCTTCACCCGGCGCTTCGTTCCGTGTGCGCGGGACGACGCCAACAATCGTCATCGGTGGCGCGGTTTTATCGAGCGTCTCATTGTCGTCGATATGTTGGCCGATCGGATCTTTTCCAGGGAAGTATTTCTGCGCGAATGATTCATCGATGATGATCGAGCGCGAATGGCCTTTTTCGCCAGGAAGATCCTCGGGTCCGAAACAGCGGCCGCGCATGATCGGCATGCCCATGACACGAAAGTAATCGGGCGAGACCGGGCTCACTTCCGCTGACGGCTCCTGACCGGGCGTAATAGGAGGCGTGCCGGTAAGGTGGAAGTAACTGTCCCATTCGTTGTCGTCGAATGGACTGTTCGCGCTGATCGCGGCGAACTCGACCCCGCGAATGCGCTGCACGCGCTCGAGTAACTGCGTCCAAAACGCGTCTTTCTGTTCATCTTTGCGATATTTCGCGTCCGGCAAAGAAATCTCAAAGTTCACGATGCCGTGCGGATTGAAACCGAGCGGTGCGTTCTGTGCGTGCCAGAAACTTTTCAAAGTCAAACCCGCGCCGGCGAGCAAGATGATTGCGAGCGCGACCTGCGTGATCACCAGTCCTGAACGCATTCGTTGTCTGCCGACACCGTCACTTGAGCCGCGCCCGCCCACTTCGTGCAAGGCGAGCGAAATTGAGGCGGTGTGGGAAATTCGCCATGCCGGCCAGATGCCGACGAGAATCCCCGCCGATAAAGCCGCGACCGCAGTGAAAGCCAGCACGCTGATGTCGATCTTCGTTTCATGAAATCGCGGGACGGTCGGCGGCGTGAGCGCCAGAATTGCGTCCATGCTCCAGAGTGTCAGTAGGACACCGGCGGCTGCACCTATGATTGCGACCAAGGTACTTTCGACGAGCAGTTGCCGCGCAAGAGCCCAGCGGCTTGCTCCAAGCGCAGCTCGCACTGCCATTTCTTTTTCACGAGCGAGGGCGCGAGCAAGCTGTAGGTTCGCAACGTTCGCGCACGCGATCAGTAACACGCAGCCGACGGCAGCGAGCAGTAAGTTCAAGCTGCCACGGTAATCACCCACGGTCGTCTCAAACAACGGGCGCATGGTGACGCGCCGACCGGTGTTGGTGTCCGGATATTTCTTCTCCAGATCGAGGGCGATTGCGTTGAGATCACTATTCGCCTGAGTCAGAGTCACGCCAGGCTGGAGGCGGCCCATGCCCCAAAAGCCCTGGTGATTGTCACGGCTCTGCATACCCGGCTCTTTCACTAGCTCGCCCAACGGCAGGATGACATCGGGGTTACGACCGAACTGCAGCTCCCTGGGAAAGACGCCCACAATCTCACGAAGCAATCCGTCAATCATTGCACTCTTGCCAAGCACCAACGGCGAACCGCCGAAGTGCTGACGCCACAAATTCTCGCTGATCAAAGCAACGTTCGCGGCGCCTGAGACGTCCTCCGCGGAAGTCAGGTCACGACCGATCCGCGGTTTTAATCCCATTACTGAAAGAAAACCCGAGCTCGCGCGAAGTCCCCGGACGCGTTCGGGCGCGCCAGTTCCCGCGCTCACCGAGAAGTTGAATCCTTCTCGCCTAACGAGTGCGACGTTGGTGAAGCTGCGCTGCGCGGCATGCCAGTCGAGCCAGTTCATGTAGCCGACCGCGCCCCTTTCAAAGTTGTTCGAGCGCTCCCGCAGCACGATCAATTTATCCGGATCAGGATATGCCAGCGGCCGGAGCAGCACTGCGTTCACCACACTGAAAATCGCCGTGTTCGCGCCGATCCCGAGCGCAAGCGCCAAGAGCGCGATCAGCGTTAAGCCGGGATTTTTAGCCAGCTGGCGAATCGCGTACCGCAGATCGTGCATGGAAATCTTTAATCGTCGGCCACGGCCGAAGGAACCAAAATTTCGTCTCGATTAACTCTGCCCGGTCGCTGGAGTGCTTTGCATTTCGCAAGCAACGCAAGGTTCCAATCCGCAGCGCCGGAATTCTGACCGGAGGTTGGGTTGCGAATTGCCAGATCAAGAAGATCGCGCTTAAAATGAAAGCCGCGTAGACGATCGTTTCGAGAACGCCGCGGCCTTTTTCTTCCGAGCGAACCAGAAGTGCATAGGTAGATTCGAATTCGTTGTTCATAAGAGTTTCTTTGGTTGACGCAATTTCCTTATGCAACCGGCGTGCCACGAAATATTCTGTGGTTGTAAGTAATTCATCGCGAAGAAAATCGCGAATGCAAAGCACTTGAACGAGCTTTCTGTGATCGTTCCGCGATTGGGAACCGCCCGTTCCGTTTTCGGGACAGTTTCGCGCTCTGTTCTCAGCGTCGGCCTGACGCTTTGCTGTGAAAACCTCAGAATTGTACGCGAATGGCTATTTCATCTTTGTCCATGCGCAACCTAATTGTTCGATTTCGAACGACCAAGGTTCCAAAAATCGGACAATCAAACTTGCGAACTTACAACCGCCGCCAACCTATCGGCCGGGAGGACCGGGACGAGTCCTCAAGCCAGCCGGCAGCAGCCCTCGCCAACTCCACATCGGCCACGCCCTACGCCGACGCCTGGGAAAACGTTTCCCAAACCGCCACCTGGGCGACCGAGGCCGACACCAACGCCCTAAGTTTGAAGCAACGTTCGCGGCTCTTAGCTACGCGGACAATTTAATTGGCTAGCCGATAAGGGAACTCTGCAACCGATCTACCAAAGTTTCTCACGCGAGTGGCGTCGTACCTCCGTTTGTGGAGCAAAACTGACTCGCTGGCTGCATTTGCGCTTGCCTTTAGTTTTCCGAGCGCGGTAATCTTCGTTGCGTTGCTGTAGACTGTTCTTGAAAAAGCAAGCCCGTGACCGCGCGATGCCTTTTTGTTTGCAGCCTGCCGGTGCTGCTGCTCGCGAACGGCGCTTATGGCGGCGGCACCTATCAGCGCACGAAAGATGGACAAGCCCTCGTCTGGAATAACTATCCTAAACGGGGTGACGAGGCGACGTGGTCGGGCAGTCGAGACTCGAATGGATACGCCACGGGGTACGGTACACTAACGTGGTACCGAGGCGAGCGTACAATCGTGACCGGTTCTAACATTCCGTCTGCTAGAGGACACGCCGCCGTCGTCAGTCGATATTCAGGCAAAATGGTCCGAGGCAAATTAAACGGACCGGTGGTTAATGTGGATGCAAATGGAAAGACATTCCACGGTACGTTTGTCAATGGAACCAAAGCCGGGGACTGGGCTGCCGGGCCGGCGCTGGTCCCTGATAAACGACCGAATGAAGGTGTTTACGTCGGCGCGGGAGTCGTAGAGTCGCCAGCCGAAGGGCCGGTGCCGTCCTCTGATGAACGACGCAAGGAAGTCGTTTACGGAGGCGCAGTCAGAGAAGCGCCAACCCAGGGTATTGATTCTCGACAGTCAGTCACGCCCCCATCCTCGTTACCGATGCCTATTGAAGCGGCTTCACCTCAAGCGTCCGTACCGTCAACACCAGCATCGCCGCCCTCAAGTCCGGCAGCAGTCGATCCTGTCGTAAAGAACCGCATTATCGCGGACTTCAAAGAACAAACTCAGTCCGTTCTATCGCGAGTCGGTGATGCGACTGGTAATTTTCACGAGATCGATCGGCTTGATTCGGTGCAAACGTTACCGGTGCCAGCGTCCGAAAGCGTCGCCTCGCTTGTCGACCGAGCGCGTGACTTCCGCTCAAAGCTCGGATACGAAACGGCTCTTTACGAATGTCGAATCGAAACTGAAACGGTCGACGCCCTTTCAGTTTTTGATCAAATCACACGCAACCTAGCTGCTGGTGATGCCTCCGAGGCGAGCTCTAAATTAGCGGATTTTCTGAAGAGCAATCCTGAACCAACTGCGGACAGTCAGAAAGCTTTGTGGCGTTATTTGACTTCAGTGCAGTTGTTATGCAGCCGATTAGAGAAAGACGCCGACATCCATTTGCAGCGAGCACAATCGCTCGCTTCGACAGGCAGAATGAGCGATGCAATCCGAGAATATCAAGAGGCCTATCGGAAATTCCCTAATCCGGAGACGGCCGAAAAGATCCGCCAGCTGCGGGACAACAGTCTTGGGTTGTGAAAAAAAGTACTTCTTCGGTTCCTTATTTGCCAGAGTGGCAAAGGGACTTGCGCTTGTTGTGATACTGATCGGAATTGCATTTTGTCTGCTACAGTATTCCCAGGCTAACACCGCAGCCGATTCAGTTGCTTATCAGCCGTCCCCCTACCTACAACGGGCGCTCGGGAAGTTGAAAGATGCCTTCTCTGCTACCGAACACATTGTCAGCGCGTTTAATACAGGTAATCAGTCAACAACACCAAAAGTTCAGGTGCCGCGTTTTCCTGCGGTAAGTGACTCAAACACCGATTTCGCCCGAATTGGCGATCAATTGTCCAAAGTCGACCAAGAGCGACAGCAGTTCAAGCAATCGATTGTGAGCCGCTTTGAGACCTCGGTCAAAAGCATCGAGGAGAAGCTTCACGCATATGCGGCAGGGTTGGAGTCCTTACCGCCACCAACACCTGCAATCGCTCCCACTCCCGTCTCGGCCGCCACACCGTCACTTTTTCCGACGGCCCGGCAAGAATCTTTGTTTTCATCCAAACTCAGCACGGACGAAGCTAACAAGCGGAGTGCAAATCTGACCCAGCGAAAAGAATTCCTTAAAACGATTGGGGCTAAAGCCGAGAACGCCGATAATCGTGCGATACTCGCTGAGGCTGCCGACGAACTCGACCTGTTGAGCAGGTTGCTACCGGAAAAATCCGAAACGTCAGCTCCTGCACTGGAATCCCCGCCTACGCCGTTGAAGGAGCCGCGAGCAGAACAGGGTCGCAAGGTATTCCTATCTGAGCGCATTGCGGGGCAGTTAGAGCAGCTTCGCAGCGAAGTCCGGCAGATGTTACTTACATCATGGACTCTTGATGACGCCTTCGAGCAGGCGGCCGACCTTAATTCGGTCGAGCGCGATAAGTGTCGGGTGGCGACTCTTGCACGAAAAGGAATCTGGTTGTCGGCAGTAACGAGAATCGGAGCCGAGTTTCTGGCTGCAGTTCTTGTGAGTTTTCTGATACTTGTCTTTGCCGACCTTGTTCAGACTCTACTTGATACGGCGACGAATACCGGCGTCATGGCTGACGCGGTCTTAGCCATCCGGGGTTTAGCAAGATCTTCGTCGCAAAGCGAGTCGGGTCAGTCTTGATCGGCGGGGAAAAATTGTAGCCCGTTGGTCCTGACTGTAACTTCGCAAGTTAATTGTCCGATTTTTGGAACTTTGGTCGATTCTTGGAAGTTCGGGGCGAACAATTCGGGCAAATAGCCCGCGGACCCAACATTATCTTCATTCAAATAGATGAGGCGGGGGCGGGAATTGAACTTAGGGTGGGCGCTCACCAATAGGTGAACACCGTTTTATGTTGCCTGTCACAAATTGACAAGGTGGCACCTTCTAAGGGCCGCTGCTGCTGCTGATGCAACCTGACCTATTCAAGTAATGGAGCGCTCAGCAATTCATTGCGCTGCCGTCAGGGCCTTCAATAGCGCCAAACCAAAATGGCAAATTCGCCGATAATGGCAGAAATAGGCTTTCACACTGCCAAAATTCAGCCTCCAGCCCGCCCCCCAAGATAGGAATAAATATGCATGTTTCTGGGCAGCATTGATGCATCTATAGGGAAAAGCCCAGCCGGGTCACGACCGGGCTCCCGTTACTTAATGCCGATCAGTCGGTGCTGATCTGTCGGGTGTTGAGTCAGACCAGCCAACGTCTCCGGCATCGGCTTGTTTACGTTCGACAGCCAGTCCTGTGTCGAGTGCCTTTTCCAACAGTCGATTTGCGAGTTGGGTCATTGGAATACCCTCAAATTTGGCTCGGTAATAGAGTCGGCGCACGGTCTCACGCGCCAACTGCGGGACAGTACGAATTCTCCTTGCTCATTTGGTTTTCCCCCCATTTCTAAGGGTTGCCTTCGCTATCGGCTCGACCGTCCGATAAATCCTCATTGCCATCGACGCAGCCTTTTCGATCGTTTGGATTGCTTATAGCCCTGCTGCTGTTTTCGTTTCTTCGCTTTTGTCATTTTTTGACGTTCCTTCCACTTGCTTCACGCGAGTGCGGTTAGTTGAGCACGGCCTTGCGTTCGCGTGGCCAGCAGTCCGTGATGAGTCGCTTTTCGCGGCCCATAAACGGAAAAAGCCCCCGGCGGGATGTCCGCACGGAGGCTTAGGAACTAACCAAAGATGTTGTCGGGGAAGGCTTTTGGGTTCAGGTCAAGTGAAGCTTCACGCTGTCGAGCGGCGGGACCGTGAAACAAGGGAAGTTTACAATCGTTCCAGCAACACGGGGGCAACGGACACGAATTGTTATTCCGTCGTTGCTTTGTGACGCGCATCTGCGTGAGCGACAATATGCGAACACCGGGTGCCGTTCTTGTCGATTTGGATTTTGAGAATCGACATGTTCTTAGAGTCAGCGGCAACGTCTTCTGCGAGCCGGATGTACTTGTCGCCGTTTCCTGGCACCTGGTTGGTTTTGAAGTCCCAAGCTGCCAGTAATCCAGCGATGTGATCCGAAATTCGAACGAACTCATCGAACCAATGATCCCTTTTCCCAGGGACTGCGATGGCGTGCGCCCCCTTGCGCAGCTTGACGCCGTATTTGTCCGCCAGACCGTGCAGGTTCTCGGTCGCGCACGTCCAAAGAACTTGGTCGCACCAAGTCGTCATATTGTCAGGGTCGGAAAACCAGCCGAGCATTTGGAGATCGACCTCGCGCGCCAAAACGATTGATACGAATGCGAACAATAACGCCAACAAATACACATCAGATAGAAGTGATACGTTGAAACTTTTTCTCCGGCTCTGCTCGCGCAATTTTTTAACCGCACGAAGATTTTCTCGGGATCGGCCCGCGTTCACGAGATGTTGGTATGTCAGCTCAATGCTCTCGCGGGCAATATCCAGCCGTGTCTTGCCAGGTTCTTTGATGAAAACGGAGCGATCTCTGTTGACGAGGACACCGATGTGAAACCTGCGGCTGCTTGCTAAGAACTTGGTCGTAGCTGGCGCGAGATTTTTTGTGTCCTTGATGTCTCGCGGCAGAACGCCCTTAATCTCCTCCTTTAGTCCGTCCAGCCAGTCGTCATAGGGAATAATCGAGAAAACGAATGAGTCATTCGGATGAGTTTGGTCGTCCAGGCAATAATCCGCAGCGATAATCCATTTCTTTACAGCGCGGTTAGCCTTGATGAACTGACGAAAAAGCTCGGCAGCGGACTTCTCGAAACTCTCAAAAAGTTGCTCTACCAACCCGTCGAGATCGATCATCATTCTGTAACCAACAGTCTCCGCTCCGCTCAGGCAAATTCTCAACGCCCCATGACGCGCAAATTTTGTTGCGGTATTGAACGTTATGAACTTGCGGCAGTTGGTTCCTCTCGTGCGCTGTTTCGCGTCTTCGTCAGTGATTGACCTCGGCATATCCGTTAGTCAATCTGCGACATGAGCAAAGCGAAGTGGGCGAGCATTGCAGTGTTGATCGTTTGCGTTGTGTTGGCGTTTTTTGGCTACAGGTATTTCGTTCCCGATCCTAAGGACGCTATCGTTTCCACTGATCCATCAAAATGGGAGAGCGAACTTGCCCCGAGCTTGAAAAAACTGTCCGATGAAGAGAAGCGGCTCGTCAGTGCATATCTTGTCCGACGGAAAATGGCGGAAATTTTCGGAGCGAAGAACGTCGCTCAGGATCACTTAAGCGTTGGTCGTATGATCGAAGACGAAAAAGCATTTGAGCGGGATCAAGCAGCTAAAGATTCGGAGTCGAAAGCTCTGCAGGCAAGAGTTACAGCTGAGAAGGAAGCTATAGCGCGACAGATTAACGGAGTTCTTACAGTTGCTCTCGTTAGCAAAGGTTTTCGCGCGTCGGATTACAAGTCTGGCATTATCTCCGATGAAATCACAATTGAACTTGCCCTGGAGAATAAAGGAACAAAAGACATCGCTGGGGTCAAAGGAACGACTGTCTTCAAAGACATGTTCGGTGACTTGATTAAGCAAATTAGTTTAAGTTACGATGAGGGCATTCCTGCTGGAAAGTCGGTGACTTGGTCGGGGACGCTTCGCTACAATCAATTTGAGAGCAACGACGCCAAACTCAGGAGCATTGACATGGGTAAGCTCCAATTCTCGTTTATACCGGACACCGTTATCTTTGCCGATGGAACAAGGTTGTCAGCTTCGCCTGCCAACTAGGCGCATTTCAGAATCCGAGCGCACGGCAAAGCGACCTCGCGCGAGCGTGCCTGTGAGGGTTGGCGTGAGACCGATCAAGCTCGGTGCTGGTGTTGTTTGCCAACCCGATTCAAAATCGTTTCGTCTACTCCCAAGTCGCGCAGGAGGCAGATTTCAAACAACGTCCGCGACTGCCGCCATAACACAGGGAGAGCCTCCTGGTCACCCTTTGTCATTGCACCACTTTTTTTTGGGTGAGTCAGCCGATTTCGTAACCTTTTCACATCGTTGCAAAACTTCGGAACATCCGCGATAAAGTGCGAGAGGGGCGACAATATTGGCTGCGTCAGTTCCGACAGCCTTTGAGCGAGCGAAATCTTGGGGGCATACTTCAGCTCGTTGGTGAGCCACTGAAGTTCGGCCGTGGGGACGGATTCTAACACCGCTTGTTTTCGCCGGTTCCACTCGCTTTTCGAGAACACATTTTTGCTGTGCTCGTCGTCGTGTGTGCAGCGGTGGTAGCCCTCTAACGCCTGCGCCAAAAATAGAAGTTTATGCTCCTCAAAAAGATGATTCCCGAAGACGACGGCGAAATAAAGATTTAGAGCTGCGGCGAGTTTTGGATATTCAGTGAACCACTTGCTAACAGTCGTTGGCCAATTTTCAGTCAAATCAGGCAACGAGAGCAACATATCCACACTTCTCATGCGCTCGAAACGCTCCTTATAGCCGCCCATCATAGCCATAAGTTCGACGGCAGAATCACCGTCCGATGGGACCGCTCGAATGTCATCGAATCCCACCGGACCCCCGATCAGCAAACTGAGGAGCCGCTGAAATGTGATGATCGCGTCAGTAACGCCCCGAAATGTCAGGGGCTCTGTCAGCTCGAACGTAGGTCGCCAGTAGCGGACGGTTCTCTTCTCCCCAACGTCGCTGCCGAGATGATTCTCTGTGATTCCAGCACATGCGATTGATAGGTGCCCGACATTCTGTATCTGATCAGACCGTTTGACCCCACCTTGAAGGGTTGGTGCATCATCAAAAAGGGCAGAATTGTAATCCGCAACCCAGCCGGAGAATCCTGAGAAGTATGCGCTGAATTTCTTGAAGCGAACCGTCTGCAGGTCCGCGATATGTGCGCCGGCCAAAACTCGATTCGCATAGAACCGCAGTGTGTGCCAGCTAGGCGAGTTGGGACCGCCGTAAGTCGTCTTACTGGAGGTTATACCGCAGTCTCCCAGCGTAACTCGCTCGCCCTTTGCGGTTAAGCCAAAGATGATCGGAATTGTCGTTCCGATCAGACTCTCCCAATATCCAACGTTGCCAAGTGAATCGTGAGGCACGTCAGCCGTCACGTCGAAGTGATGGGGCGGAGAGATGGTCAGCTCACCCGAAAGCACAATGGCGGAGTCGGGAAGCCAGAAGCGCCCCCGTAGAGTTACGGGTAATTTTCTGTCGCTTGGACTGTCCATCGGGTTATCTGATAGCTTCCACCCGCAGTGAGCCTCACGCCTCCTTGAAATCGCCCGGCAGTCTAACGAGCCGCTGCCCTCGCGACATCAGCGCACAACGTAGAATGCTGCTGAAATCGGCAAATTCGTTGTGACTTTTGTTGTGACTTGCTCAACTTTCAGTGTTCCATTCGATGTAAGCACTTGAAAACCAAATAGATGAGGCGGGGGCGGGAATCGAACCCGCGAATAGCGGTTTTGCAGACCGCGACCTTACCACTTGGCTACCCCGCCGCATTGAAGCAGACGGAATTATCCAGCGCGGCGCTACGCTGTCAATTTGACCCTGCAAGTCGTGAAACACGAATCGTGAATCGGTTCACGATGTAACGATTTAACGTTTTAACGAATCACCCGCTCATTTATCTTCGCTGCGTGACTTCGCGTTCGTCGCAACTTTTCAAAAAAGCGCAGAAACATATTCCCGGCGGCGTGAATTCACCCGTGCGCGCGTTTCGCAATGTCGAGGGCGAACCGTTCTTCATCGAGCGCGCGGAAGGCGCAAAGATTTGGGACGTCGACGGAAAGGAGTACATCGATTACGTAGGCAGCTGGGGACCGGCAATCCTCGGTCACGCGCCGAAGGTAATTGTTCACGCTGTAAGCGAAGCGGCCGCGCGCGGGTTGAGTTTTGGAATTCCAAATCCGCTCGAAGTGGAATTGGCCGAACTCATTTGCAGATGGATGCCGTCGATCGAAAAAGTGCGGATGGTGAACAGCGGCACCGAAGCGACGATGTCGTGCATTCGCCTGGCGCGTGGTTTCACCGGGCGCGACAGGATCGTTAAGTTCGATGGTTGTTATCACGGGCATGTCGATGGGCTGCTTGTCAAAGCGGGGAGCGGCATACTTACCCATGGCCAGCCCGACAGCGCGGGAGTCCCGCAAACATTTGTCGATCTGACAATTTCGCTGCCGTTCAACGATGTTGATGCTGTCCGAAAAGCGTTTCGCGAAAGCAAAAACCAAATTGCGGCTGTCATCCTCGAACCGATTCCAGCTAACGCCGGACTTTATTTTCCGCGCCAAGATTTCTTGTCGATCGTGCGCGAAGAATGTGCGAAGCACGGCGCGCTTTTAATTTTCGACGAAGTGATGACCGGGTTCCGTGTCGCCCGCGGCGGTGCACAGGAAATTTACGGAATAAAGCCGGACCTGACCGCGCTGGGGAAGGTGATCGGCGGCGGCTTGCCGGTGGGCGCGTTTGGCGGGCGTGCGGAAATCATGGACCAACTCTCACCCGGCGGTCCCGTGTATCAGGCGGGAACTTTATCGGGCAATCCGCTGGCAATGGCGGCAGGCCTGGCGCAATTGCGCGAGCTCGAGCGAATCGATGGCTGGAAATTACTCGAAGAACGTGGCGCGCAATTCGAAAGCGCTGCGCGCGCTGCACTTCAACAGTCAAAAGTTGAAGCGACCTTTCACCGGATCGGTTCGATGTTCTGTTTGTTTTTTGCCCGAGGGCCTATTGTCGATCTTGCCAGCGCGCAGCGGAGCGATCTCAAAATGTTCGCAAGATTTTTTCACGCCTGCCTGGAGAGCGGCGTTTATTTCGCGCCGTCGCAATTCGAGACCGGATTCATTTCGACTGCGCACGCTGTCGACGACCTTGAACGAACTGGGCACATAATGTGCGAAGCTCTCGCCTAGGTGGATCGGCCGCTCCGCCGGGCGATGCCAGTATTTTGCGGCTTCGCCGCCATTCTTGACATCGAGCAGGGACTGCTCGATCCACCTTGCGCCTCTGCGGCGCATGGACTAGGAAACTGCGGCTGTGAACGCAAACTCGCGAATTCGCGCAGTGGCGAAATTCTTTTTCGAAGGCGACCGGAAGTTTTTTGTCAAGGGCGCCACCTATGGCCCGTTTACGCCGAACGCGGCAGGAGACACTTTCGGGCGGCCAGACCAGGTGGAGGTCGATCTTCGCTTGATGCGCGAAATTGGCTTGAACATCGTACGAGTTTATCACGCGCCTCCGCGCTGGTTTCTCGACCGTTGCGCCGCGGCCGGAATCCGAGTTGTGATCACCCTGCCGTGGGAGAAACACGTCGAGTTTCTGCGCGAAAGAAAAGGCCGCGATGAGATTGCACGGACAGTGCGCGCCACGGTGAGCGAAAACATCGGGCATCCGGCGGTTTTCGGTTACCTAGTTGGAAACGAAATCTCGAGCACGATGGCGCGCTGGCTTGGTGTCCGCCGCGTCACTGAGTTCGTCGAGCATTTGGTTCGGATCGGCCGCGCGATCGATCCGGATGTGCTCTTTTCCTATGCGACGTATCCGCCGACCGAATATCTGTTGCCCCAAAATGTCGATTTTTTCTGTTTCAACGTTTACCTGCATAACCAGCGCGACTTCGAGCGCTATTTATTGCGGCTGCAAAATCTGACGGAAGAGCGGCCACTCGTTCTTGGCGAGTTCGGCATGGACACGATCCGTCATTCGCAGGAGGAACAAGCCGAGATGCTCGGCTGGCACGTGGAGAGCGTGGTGAAATGCGGGCTGGCCGGGACGATTTTCTTTTCCTGGACGGACGAATGGTTTACCGGCGGCCGCGAAATATCCGATTGGGCATTCGGAATAGTGACTCGCGAGCGCGAGCCGAAGAAAGCGTTCGCCGTATTGCGCGACAGACTCGGCCAGGACAATTCCGCGCTGCCGCATCGTCCATTGCCGCAGGCGCCCTTCGTTTCGGTAATTGTCTGTTCTTACAACGGCGGCAAAACACTGGCCGCCTGCCTCGACTCGTTAGGCAAACTCAATTACCCAAATTACGAAGTGATCCTGGTCGATGATGGATCGACTGACGATACGGCTTCCATCGCTGCGCAATTTCCCAAGGTTCGTTACGTTCACCAGACCAATCACGGGTTGAGCCACGCGCGCAATACCGGTGCGGCCGCGGCAAAAGGAGAGGTCTTCGCCTATACCGATTCCGACTGCATGGCCGACGTCGATTGGCTTTATTACTTAATCGGCACGCTTACAAGCGGCGATTATGCCGGTGTGGGCGGGCCGAACATAAGCCCGCCTGCACAAAACTGGGTTCAGGCATGTGTGGCGGCGGCGCCGGGTGGGCCGAGCCACGTTCTGCTCACCGACACGATCGGCAGAGCACATTCCCGGCTGTAACATGGCGTTCTATCGCTGGGCGTTTGAAAACATCGGCGGGTTCGATGCCGAGTACCGCAAGGCCGGCGACGATGTCGATTTCTGCTGGCGGCTACAACAGGCCGGTTGCGTCATCGCCTTCAGTCCCACTGCGCTCGTGTGGCATCATCGTCGTTTTACGCTCCGCGCGTTTTTGAAGCAACAGGACGGCTACGGCGAGGCCGAATCACTTCTCCGTTTCAAACATTTGACCTTTTTCGGCCCAACCGGCGCGGCGAAGTGGCGCGGCCAGATTTATGGCGCGCCGCGCTTCAGTTGGTTTCTCAATCGGCCGATTGTTTATCACGGAATTTTCGGCGAAGGATTCTTCCAATCGCTCTATCCCGCGCCCCAATCCGAAATCGCGATCTATTTAAGCAGCATCGAATGGTTTGCGCTTACGGTTTTTCTTTTTGGGCTGGGAATTCTTTTGCCGGCGCTGCGCATCGTCCCCTATCTCATGTTCGGCGGCACACTCTGTGTTGCCCTGTCTTATATGGTGCGTGCCCGAATCGAGCCGAAGTTCGACACCGTGGCCGCGCGATTGCTCGTGATGTGCCTCGCCTTTGTTCAACCGCTCGTTCGCGGATTTTCCCGTTACTTCACCTGGCTCCATTTTAAGCGTACGCCGCGGAGCGTGATCGGGACGCACGAGGATCTGCCCGCAGGTGCAAGTTTTGCCGGAGCTTTTCGGCGCCGGATTTTTTGGAGCGAAGAAGGCAGAAACCGCCATCACCTGCTCGGCGCGATCTTTCAATTACTCGAAGAAGAAGGATGGCGCTATTCCACCGACACCGGCTGGAACGAGTGGGACATTCAAATCTACGGAAATTTTTGGTGGAGCATCGCTTTGCAAACTGTCACTGAAGATCACACCGAGGCGAAACGTCTGACGCGTGTCCGTCTTCGCACCCGCCTCGTCACTACGACTGTTATTCTCAACCTCGTTGCGCTAAGTCTCTTGATTTATCGGCAACTCAATACTTCGCATATCGAGCTTTGGTTCGTAATTCCTTATTCGCTCTTCCTCATTTTTCTCGCGACGCGAGCGCACGCTCTCAAATCGCGGGTCGCAGAACTTGTCGATCTTGCCGCGTATCGCGCGGGTCTGCAGCGGATCACGCGGCGGAAGCGTACGGCGACGAGTGCACCGCCATTGCAGGCAACCGCAGCAATGAGCGTTGATTCTACGCCGCCGGTGTGAAGCGCTGCGTTCTTCTTCGACTTCTTCTGGCGCTGGCTGCGGAACTTTTCTTCTTCGCTGCGCTCAATTTCTTCGACGATTGGACGCTGGAATCGATGCCGGCGAAGTTTGTCGGAGCCGCATTTCTCGCCGGAATCGCCTATCTCGTTGCGGCTTCCAGTTTTCCGTCGGAGAACGGATTTGCTCCGGCGAACAAGATCAAGAGCGCAGCGCGCAAACAGGCCGTTCTTTTTTGGGGTGTCGCGATCCTTTTGCGTCTAATCGCAATGCCTCTCACGCCCGGCGACGATTTGTGGCGCTACCAGTGGGAAGGAAAAATCCAACAAAGCGGATTCAATCCCTATCTGATCGCGCCGGATGATCCGAAGCTGCGCGGAATGGCGGAGAATTTCGACGAGTGGCAAAAAATTAATCACCGCGGATTTCGCGCAATTTATCCGCCTGGCGCCGAGCTGCTTTTTCGGGTTATCAGCGGAATCACCGACCGGCCGCTCTTTTACAAATTTATTTTTGCGACTGCCGATCTTGCCACGGCGCTCTTGCTTTTGCGATTGATCGGCGGCGAAAATCGCTACAGGTGCGCCGCGTGGTACGCGTGGAATCCTTTGGCCGCTTACAGTTTCGCCGGCGCTGCCCACTTCGATAGCCTCATGATCTTGCCGCTCGTCGGCAGTATTCTTTGCCTCGTCAGATCGGCAACGGAAAATAAGTCTGGCCACAAATGGCTCTGGGCTCTTTTCGCCGCAATCCTTTTTGGCATCGCCATTTCGATTAAACTGATTCCGGCTCTGCTTTTGCTGCTTTGCGTTTTCGCGCTGCGCTGGCGGGCGATCGTTCTCGGGGTCAGCGCGGCAATTCCAGCGGTGCTTGGTTTGCCCTTTGGATTTCCAAAGGTGCGCATCTGGGATTCGTTAGGCCAATTCGCTTATGTCACACGCCTTAACGATCTGTTTTGGTGGCTGATCGAGGACACGGTCTGGCGGAATCCACATCAAAAGAATTATCATTACAACGTCATCCTCATCGCGTCTGTGTTCGCAGTTTCATTGATTTTCATTTTCAATTGGAAACGCGGGATGCTTTGGGCGCTCGGCACCGCACTCGTGCTCAGCCCGGTTCTTCACCCTTGGTACTGCACCTGGATTCTGCCCCTGGCGACCTGGCGACGGGCTTACGCCTGGCACGTACTCTCGATAACGATCTTTGCTTACTACCTTTTTTGGGACGAACGGCTTTTTCTCTTGCCCTGGCACTCGGAACCGTGGCTGCGCGCTCTAGTCATTGCGCCGGTGATCGCCGCTTTGGTGATGCTTGCTTCGCGGAAAGGTTTGTCCGCGGGATCGAGATAAACCTTGCTGTGTCTAGCGGCAGTCTATGACCGCCGAAACGTTCGAAATAATAAATGCGTCAGCGCTCATAGAGCGCCTCTCCACCTGCTAATTGCGTTCGCGAAGTCGTTAGGCAAAGGCGCTTCGAAACATCTCCATTCACTGTTATGCGGGTGGCGAAAGCCCAGCTTCCATGCATGCAACATCTGGCGTGGAAAACCTTTCGCCAATTTCGGGGCGTAAACCTTGTCGCCGAGAACGGGGTGGCCGATGTGATGAAAATGGACCCGGATCTGATGAGTGCGGCCACTATGCAATCGGCACTCGACTAAGCTCGCATCGCCGGACGAGCCCAGGACGCGATATTCCGTCTTTGCCGTGCGCCCGCGCCGCGAAATCACGCTCATTCGTTGCCGATCTACCGGATGACGGCCGATTTTCGCTTCAATTGCGCCGGCGATCTTTCGCAATTTTCCGGCGACAAGAACGAGATAAATTTTCTCGACCGTCCGGTCGGCAAATTGGATCGATAATCCCCGGTGTGTCTCGTCGTTCTTAGCGACGACGAGGCAACCACTGGTCTCTTTATCGAGCCTATGGACAATGCCGGGCCGTTCCTTCCCGCCGATGCCCGAGAGCGCCGGGAAACGATAAAGCAACGCATTCACGAGTGTGTGATCGCGATGACCGGCGCCCGGGTGGACGACGAGTCCGGCCGGCTTGTTAATGACAATCAGGTCATTGTCCTCAAACAGGACCTCGATCGGAATTGGTTGCGGCTGACTGCCGATCTTTTCCGGGGGCGGCTCCGTTAGGTCAACCCGATCACCAGCGCGGACAAGATCACGCGGGCGCGCGGCTTTGCCATTTAGTCTGACGAATCTGGCCCGGATCAATTGCTGGAGACGGGACCGTGAAAATCCTGACAGTTCGGCCGCGAGAAACTGATCGAGCCGAAACCGCGCGTTTTGCTTTGGCACAACGAGCTCGACCGTTTTCGATTTTTCCTGAGATGATTTCATTCAGTTTCGCCCGCCGTTATCCTGTACATTGTCGATGTTACAATCGAATCGCTCATCTCTCATTCTCCTTTCTCGACAGCGGCCGGTGGCGCGGGCGCACCCAATGGAGTCAGTAACGCACCGGTCGTAGCTGCGGGTTTGCAGCCACCTAGTGGCGCATTTGTTGCTCATCGAAAGGGGATGCGCCGCGTCGTCATTTGCCTTTTCTTTTTCTGGGTTGTCGCTGCGTATGCCGCGCAATTGCCGCTAACTGCGAAGGAAGTCAGCTTGATGCTGCGCGCGGGCTATTCGAGCAATACGCTAATGCGCGAATTATCTGCCCGGCATTTCGTTGACAGGCTTGACGCGTCTACGGAAAAGGCGCTTATCGAAGCCGGGGCGTCGCCCCAACTGATGGACGCACTCAGGAGCGGGACCTATTCGCTTTCACCCGAGAAGATGGCGCTGGCGCAAGAAAAAATTATCGATGAAACGAAACGGCGGGCGATGGAGGCGGAGCGTTCGCGCCAGTCCGACACCTTATACCAAAGCCAGATTGCCCGCGAGAGCGCGTCCGCCCGTCCGCAATCGGCAAGTGCGACGGCCGTCCGCGAACTCGTGAAAGGCGATCTTGTCGCGCTTCGTAGCGGAACGCTTGGTCATTTTGATGATGAAGCAGTCGAGAGCAAAAAACTTATCGCGTTCTACTTTTCCGCACATTGGTGTGGGCCGTGCCGCCAGTTCACGCCGAAGCTTGTCGATTATTACAATCGCGTCGCACCGCAGCATCCCGAATTCGAAATCATCTTTGTCAGTTTCGATAAATCGCAATCTGGGATGGAGACTTACATGCATGAGGCGAACATGCCCTGGCCGGCAATCGATTACCAAAAGCTCGGTGGCAAAGACGCGATCAGGAAATACGCTGGGAACGGAATTCCTGATTTAGTGGTTGTCGATGCAAGCGGCAAAGTCGTTTCCGACAGTTTCGCCGGGAAACAATATCTCGGTCCGCAAAAAGTGCTCGGGGATCTCGACGCGATTTTCGCGGGCAACGCTGTCCCACGGGTCGCGGACCGCACGCTAGAGCAGGGGACTCTGGCCAGCAGGGCTGATTCAGGCGCAGGCGGATTTCTCCGGCGCAGGTTTACACGGCGGAGGGCGGTGTTAAATTCTGCCCCCGACAGATTATCGATCTATATTGATACATGGAACAGAGCCCACCATCGTTTCCTTCGCCGGAAGAACTGAAGACGAAAATCACCGAGTTCATGAAACAGAACTTCGGCGATCGCGTCTCGGTCGCGACTTTCCCTCAACCGGAACCTGCCGAGGCGCCTTCGGAGGAGAAGCCGGAAAAGAGCAACAATGAGGAGTTCGAGTTCGATTTTCTGCCGCGTGACATCAAGGCGCATCTGGATCGCTTCGTGATCAAGCAGGAGGAAGCGAAGAAGGTGCTCTCGATCGCGGTTTGCGATCATTACAATCATGCCAAATATCTCCGCCGGCTGGAAAATGAAGACGAAAAGCGCGCGGAGGAGACCGAGTATGCAAAGCAAAATGTGATTCTGGTTGGGCCGACTGGCGTTGGAAAAACGTATCTGATCAAGCACATCGCCGATTTGATCAAAGTGCCGTTCGTCAAAGCGGATGCGACCAAGTTCAGCGAGACCGGTTATGTCGGTGGCGACGTGGAAGATCTCGTGCGCGAGCTCGTGCACAAAGCCAATGGCGATGTGAACCTGGCGCAGTTCGGCATCATTTACATCGACGAGATCGACAAGATCGCTTCGGCCGGAAATTTGATTGGGCGCGACGTGAGCGGGCGCGGCGTTCAGACCACGTTGCTCAAATTGATGGAAGAAACGGAAGTGCCGGTCCGGAGCATGAACGATCTTCAGGCGCAATTGCAGGCGGCTTTCGAATTCCAAAAGCGCGGCAAGATGAAACGCGAAACGATCAACACCCGGCACATTCTTTTTGTGGTGAGCGGCGCGTTTGAGAAGCTAAAGGAGCAAGTGGCGCGGCGGGTCCGGCAGGGCCAGATCGGATTTAGTGCCGAGCCCGTGCAGGTGATGGACAACGAATTGTTTCAGCACGTCACGACCCAGGATTTTGTCGAGTACGGATTCGAACCGGAATTCATCGGCCGTCTCCCGGTGCGGGTCGTTTGCGAATACCTTGATGCCGACGATCTGTTCAAGATCATGAAGTATTCCGAGGGCAGTTTGCTTCGCCAATACGAACGCGCTTTTCGCGCCTACGGAATCGAAATCAGTTTTGATGACGAAGCGTTGCGATTGATTGCCGAAGCGGCGGCCGAGGAAAAAACCGGCGCGCGGGGTTTGTTGACTGTGTTTGAGAAGCTGTTTCGCGATTACAAATATTATCTCGCGGGCTCGGGCTTGAGTCAGTTGCGGGTCACGGCCGAACTGGTGCGGGAGCCGAAACGCGTGCTTGAACGCCTCATGGCGGAGGGCGAAAAGCGGGAACAGATGACGTTGGAAGCAAGAGCGCGGCAATTTGCCGATCAGTTTAAGAACGAGCACGGCCTCGAAATTGTTTTTGACGATCGGCGATTGCGGCGTTTGGTCGAACGCGCCCAGACCGAGCGGATGACGATGGACGAACTTTGCGCGCATCTGTTCAAGGATTATCAATTTGGATTGAGCCTGGTTCAGAAAAACACCGGTCAGAAAAAATTTGTGCTCGGCGCGGCAGCTGTGGATGCCCCGGATAAATTTTTGAGCGACCTCGTCGTGCAATCGTATTATCCGGTTGGATCGGCATCGAAAGCCTGATTTGTCGATGAAACGGCCCCTTCTCGCTACACTGATCATTGGGATTTTCGTCGTCATCGTTGTCAGCGCTTTGCATCTCAGCGGGCGGCTATTGCATTTTGAATCAGCCGTTGCGGAATACATTTCTTCCTACCGCGCAGCCACGCACGTTGTGCCAAAGTGGCAATACGTGTTCATGGCGATCTTGGCGTTCGGTGTCGCCTGGCTCACCGTGACGAGTTCGCGCCGGGGCTGGATGGGATTGGTCGCTATGGTCTTGTTGATCGAGCTCGTCGGCGTCTGCGTGGATTTGTTCGCTCTATCACGTTTTTTTTCAACCGTTGCCTTCGATGTTCGCGGTGTTGCTCGCCTTCGTTGTCGCTGACCGTTATGCCGCAATTGCCACTCCGAGGCCGGTCAACCACCGCGCGTTCGTTTTTCAGCGGGCGACTGTCGAAGGAACAAGTCCATCGCGTGATCGCAGGCGACATCCCGTTCGAACCAGAAGCCAAGACTTGTGAAGCCACGCGTCGTCGTCTGCGACGTCGCCAACAAATATGACCTGGCCGAGGACTGTGAGCCGGCGGATTTCGGTCAAATCGACCGAAACATTTATTCGCCGCGCGACTGACTTTTTCTGGAGGCGGGCGGTTACATTCAAGCGGCCGATGGCGAAGGCGTCGTCGCCATGTTTGGTTTTCCCGATGGTGACGCCGCATCATGGGGATAAGGCGGTGCGCGTCGCGCTCGGACTTGGTGGAGCACTTTCGCGATTTGCGCCGACACGAATAACGAGGACTTCGAGGAACTGCGATGTCCATCTCGGCGTTAGCTCCGGCACGATGATTGTGGCGCCGCTGCAGAATGGCGATCGCCCGGACTCTTGACCAGCGGTGAGCCGGTCGAACTTGCGCGACGGTTCTGCGTGGCGAACCGGTTTTATGGGTCCCACATCTTGATCGGCCCGCGCACTTTCGAGCTGGCCAGCCGGCTACGTTGTGGCGCGGCCGATCGATTTTCTGAGCGGCGTCAACAAGCGGGAGCGGCACGAGATTTACGAGCCGCTTTGGCTGGCGGCCGAGGCTAAGCCGGAGCATCTCGCCCGGCGCGATTCTTTCTGGAACGGCGTCGTGCTTTATCGAGAGAAACGCTGGGCCGAAGCGTACTCGGAATTTCAAAAAGCGCGTGGACCGGACGAGGAAGAGGATGCGCCGCTGCAATTGTATCTGCGTCGTCTCGAGCCGCTCGCCCTGCATTTAGCGGAAACGCCCATGCCGATGAACCAGGCGGTTTTGAGAAAGACGGAATATCCCGGCCGCGCTGCGGGATCTGGTCGCGCAACTGCGGCAGATGCCCGGGATTGGGCCTCGCTCGGCCGAACGGATCGCGCTTTGGATGGTGCAGGCGCGCGGCGATCAACCGGAGCAAATCGCGCGCGCCATTTCGGAAACCCGGCAGGCCGATTCATCCTTGCAAACTGTGCGGATATTTCACGACGGACGGAGATCTGCGAGATCTGCCCCGATCCGTCGCGCGCAGCCGACTTGCTCTGCGTCGTCGAACAACCGACCGATATTCTGCCGCTGGAAAAAACCGGCGCGTTTCGCGGACGCTATCACTCGTTAGGCGGAAGAATTTCGCCGCTCGATCATGTCGGCCCGGAAGATTTGCGGATCAAGGAATTGCTCGATCGTATCGAGAATGAAAAATTTTCCGAAATCATTTTTGCGCTCGCCGCAGATGTTGAAGGCGAAGCCACCACAAATTACCTGGTCGATCTCTTGAAGAACAAGCCGATCACGCTTGACTCGCATCGCCCGCGGTCTTCCTGCCGGAGGCGGTCTCGAATCGGCCGATGAATTGACGCTTTCGGCCGCGCTGTCAGGCCGGACGAAATTCTGATCGAGTTGAATAGCGGACGTTGAAGCGCCTGCTCAGTGGTCACACAAGGTGAGCTTTCGGAGTTGGGTCCTTCACTGCAACGCTTCAACTTTTCAACCCTTCAACGCTGCGCTAGCTTTCGCATTGCATGTCCTGCGCGAAAATCGATCCGGCGCTGCACCAGGCGCATAAGCCGCCATGGATCAAAGTGCGGCTGCCGTCGAACCCGGTTTTCTTTTCGACCAAAGCGCTCATTTCCGATCTGCGTTTGCACACCGTTTGCGAAAGCGCGCAATGTCCGAACCGCTGGGAATGCTGGAGCCAGGGCACGGCGACGATGATGATTGCCGGCGATCGTTGCACGCGCGCCTGCGGATTTTGCGCGGTGACAACAGCGAAACCGTTCGCGCTTGAAGAAGACGAACCGCAACGGGTCGCCGAAGCGGTGCGGCGGATGAAATTGAAGCACGTCGTTATCACCGCCGTCGCGCGCGACGATTTGAAAGATGGCGGCGCGAATCATTTCGCCCGCATCATCACCGCGATTCGGGAAATGGATCCGTCAGTGATCGTCGAAGTGCTGGTTCCGGATTTTCACGCGCAAGACTGGTGCATCCAAATTGTGCTCGATGCCGGGCCCGAGATTTACAATCACAACATGGAAACGGTCGAGCGATTGACTCCGCTCGTGCGTTCGCGCGCGAAATATCGCACTTCGCTGCGAGTTCTGCGGCGCGCGAAAGAACCTTTCGCCGAAAGCTGTGACGAAAAGCGGCATCATGCTCGGTCTCGGCGAAACAGAACCGGAGTTTTTCCAAACGATGGACGATTTGCGCGAAGTCGGCTGCCAAGTTTTGACGATGGGCCAATATCTGCGCCCGACGCCAAAACACTTGCCGGTGGTCGAATACATCACGCCGGAGCAATTCGATTTCTACGGCGAGATCGCGCGCAACAAAGGATTCGAGCATGTCGCCTCCGGTCCGCTGGTGCGCAGCTCCTATCACGCGGCCGACTTTCATCCGGTTGTCCGCTGACGATGGAGAACGAATCAACCGCGCAGTCGGCCGCAAAATCGACATCCATCGCTGCGGTCATTCCGGCCTATAACGAAGAAAAACATATCGGCGATGTCGTTCGCCGAACGCGCCAGCAGCTCGATCGACGTGCTCGTCGTCGATGATGGATCAACGGACAAAACGGCCGAGCGAGCGCGTGAAGCCGGCGCGGAAGTAATCGTTCATCCGCAAAACCGTGGCAAAGGCGAGTCGATCAAGACCGGATTGCGCCATTGGTTGGAGCGACAATTCGATTTCGTCATCATTCTCGATGCCGACGGTCAGCATCGCCCCGAAGAGATCGATCGCTTTGTCACCGCTGCCGTCTCGGCGACAGCACCAAAACTCGTTCTTGGTAACCGCATGAAGGACGTCGCGTCGAATGCCGCTCCTCCGGCGCACTGGTCAATCGTTGCATGAGCAAAAGAATCAGTCGCGTTTGCGGCCAAGAAATTCCCGATACCCAATGCGGTTTCCGCATGTTGCATCGACAGTTGATTCCCGAGCTGCTCGGTGGCGCAGACCGTTTCGATTACGAAACCGAGATGCTCATCATTGCCAGCCGCAAAGGTTTTCGGATCGAATCAGTCCCGATCAGCACCGTTTACTCCGACGAAGTCAGCAGCATCCATCCGGTGCGCGACACGATTCGTTTCTTCAAATTGATGCGGCGCTACCAAAGAGTGTAGCGGCGCCCGCGTCGTCGGGGTGTTTGCTCAAAGCGCACGGCGACAGAGCCCCGCGGGGTTACAGCATCACGGTTTTTTTGCCGGCAACGGCTTGCTGCTCTTAATAATCTCGTCTTCCGGCGTGAGCTGTGTTGCTTTGCCGCTGAAAATGAGGCGGTTCGGTTTTTCGCCCAGCGATTCGACCAGCGCCTTCGCGTGGGTCGTGACCACTTTCAAGTTCAACAAAATTATGTGCAGCTCTTTCATCTGATCCTGAAGCCGCTTTGTCAGTTGTCCCGATAAATGTGTCCGCCGTGCCGAAAACAGTGATCTGCGTCTTTGGCACACGCCCTGGATGCTCGTGACCACGTTCTGCAAATTGTCCACGTCGGTTTTCAATGTATCGGCCAGGGGCCCAATCTTGGGCATGAATTCGCCCAGATCGCCTTTCACATCCGTGACCGTGAGGTTGAGATTGTCGAATAATTTGTTCGCGTTTTCGAAAAGCGGGCCGGCCGCGGCGGTGATTTGTTCGATGCCGTAAGCCGGATGCCCTTCAATCGCGGCGTTGTTCGCGAGTGTTTTGCCGCCCGGCGTGCCGGCGGAAAGCGCGACAAATTTCGGCGCGAGCATTACGTGTCGGCACTCAACGTTGCCATCACATCCACCGGCAGCGGCGGAATCGCGTCGTCCAATTCCACAGTCACAATGACCGCGTCTTGTTTGTTTGACGATTTCGTTCGCTCGGCTCGGCGTCAAGTGGCGCATCGCGATGACGCGGCCGGCGGGCGCGCCGGCGTAGCGGACTTCGGAATGCACCTTGATTCCGGTGACGTCTTCGTACTTGATCTGCAAAGTGCGCGTCGGTTTTTTCAATCGATAACCGGAAAGCGCAAAAGTCAGCGCGCCGAGCAAGCACGACACTGCAAGCGATGACTGACAGGGCGACGATATAATCTGAGAGATTTTTTTTCATGCGCTCTTGCGATGAAATCGGTGACGCGCGCCGACAAACGGTCGCGGCTTCACGTGTTGATGATGCTCATGTTCGTCTTGGGAAAGATTTAATGGAATCGGCCCGTCGGCTTCACCATTTATGAATTGTTGCACTTCGGGATTGGGACTGTTGCGAATTTCATCCGGCGTCCCTTGCGCGACAATCGAGCCGTGACCAAGCATGATCATCCGGGTCGCGATTCGAAATGCGCTGGTCATGTCGTGCGTCACGACCACCGCGGTCATGTGTTCGCCATGCGTGAGCTTCAGCGTCAGTTGATCGACCACTGCGGTCATGATCGGATCGAGTCCCGAAGTCGGCTCGTCGCTGAACAGTAATTCCGGATCGAGCGCGAGCGCGCGGGCGAGGCCGACTCGCTTTTTCATTCCGCCGCTGATCTCGGCCGGCTTCAGATCTTCAAAACCGCTCAGTCCGACCATTTGAAGTTTTTGCTCCACGATTTCTTCGATCTCATCGGCTGACTTGTCGGTGTGCTGCAACAGGGGCAGCGCGACGTTTTCGCCGACAGTGAGTGAAGCGAGCAATGCGCCCGACTGAAACAACATTCCAAATCGGCGGCGAACGCGACGCAATTTCGCGTTCGCTCATTGTGGTAATTTCCTGGCCAAAGATTTTTACCGAGCCGGAGGTTGGCTTCATCGAACCAATAATGTGCCGGAGCAACGTGCTCTTGCCGCAACCGCTTCCACCCATGATCACGAGCGTCTCGCCGCGATCGAACGTTGAAAGAAATGTCGTTGATCACTGTCCGGTCTCCGAATTTTCGGACAAGATCGACAACTTCAATAACTGAATCGCCGTTCGCGTTCATGTGCCAAAGAAAAAGATTCCAGTGAGTATCGCATTGGTCACGAGCATTGCGAGGAGTGCTTGAACAACGGATGCGGTCGTGGCTTGTCCGACGCCTTCCGCGCCGCCTTCGACATGCAATCCGGCGTTGCACGCAATCGTGATCACGATCCACGCGAAGACCACGCTCTTGATCATGCCCGAATACAAATCCCAGGTGTCAGCGCTTTCCAGCGCGCGCAGGATGTAGCCGGCGGTATTGAAATTAAGCGCGAATCGGCAAACCGCCCAGCCTCCAAGCACGCCGATATAATTTCCGAAAATCGTCAACGCCGGCAGCATAACGAGCATCGCAAGAAAACGCGGCACGACCAGATATTGGACCGGATTAATCGCCATCACTTCCAACGCCTCGATCTCTTCGGAGACTTTCATCGTTCCTAGTTCCGCAGCAACGGCGGAACCGCTGCGACCAATCACTATGACCGCGATGAGGACCGGGCCCATTTCACGCAAGATCGACAACATAACAAGATCGGGCACGTAAATTTCCGCGCCCATTTGTTGAAGTGAATGCGCCGCTTGCATCGCGAGCGTCACGCCGATGCTGAACGCCGTCAGCGCGACCATCGATGTCGCGCGAACGCCGATGAAAACCATTTGCCGAAAAATCTGGGAGACACTAAAAAACTGGCCCGTAAAAGGCGCGACGAGCACCCAGTAAAGCACACTCAAATTCAGGCGCAGATAATTTTTCAACATCCGGGCGCGCCAGAATGGCAAGCCGAACTGAATGACGAAAGCCGAAAGTTTAGCAGGTTTGGCAGTTTGGGGAGCGCACGCTCCTCGCGTGCTGGCATTGGCGCCTCGCCAATGCGAACTTCTCACTTCTGTTTCACAAGGAATGGGGTGTCATTAAAGCGCAATTCGGAAGAAGTCCGTTGTCGCGAGGGCGCGACAACCAACACGCGAGGCGCGTGTGCTCTCCAGATCAAATTCTCCCGTGCAGAGGCGAAATCAATACGATGCGTCCCGTGGTCAACACACCCCAGCCGAACTGCCCTTATGAATGAGAGCAGGGTCTTCTCATAAGCCTCGAACAATTGTATTGGGCCGCCAACCCAGCGCGGCACCGGTTGAGATATAAATAAACAAATCTCTAACTTAGAGATCAAATCAATCCGCGCTTGCGAAAGTCGCCGATGTTTCCACCGCTCGAGCGTTCGATCATGTCGATTGTAAACTTGAGGAGGCAAACTTCCCAAGCGTCGTCCACACCCTGGATGACGGCGCTGAGCGGTTCTTGCATGTGCTCGACGTGCAATTTGGTGCGCGCGATCACTGCCTCGATCGGGTCGCGAAACATCCGCTCGGTCACGTCGGTCTTTCGAAATTGAAAGCCGTAGCGAAGAACGGCGACGCTGCGTGCATGGTCGCGCAGTTGCTCGACATAGCGCTCTGCTTTCTCGCCGAACCCTTCGAGCAACAGACGGCTGAAATGTTTCTGGGGTGAGAATCTGCGGACGGTCGGCATGAATATTTCCGTCGCGGACACGCACTTCGTTCACCTGGTCCATTAATTCCGAGATGAGATAGAACCGGAAACTCGTCGTCCCGAATGTCGCGATCTTTTGGTCAGGCGCGAGGATGACCTGCGTGTTTTCAATCGCGTACTGGAAATCGTCTTCCTTCATGTCGATCTTGTAGCTTAAGGCAGCGCAGGCGCCTTTCAATCCAGCGCCGGCGCCTCGAGCGCGGCAGCGGCAACAGTTCGGACACGGATCGATCGCCAGCGCATCACCGCTTCGCCGGTGAAAATGGCAAGGGCGATCCAGATCAAACTAAAAGTGACGAGCTGCCCGCGAGTGAATGGTTCACGATAGAGGAAGACGCCGAGAAAAAATGTGCCGGTGGGTGAGAGATATTGAAGGAAACCGACAGTCGTTAGGCGCAAATGACGCGCGGCATGCCCAAACCAGAAGAGCGGCACGGCCGTGACAATGCCGGTGCTCATCAGCAGGATCGACAATGAGACCTCTGTCGATCCAAATACTAACTTGTCGCTGATTTGGAGGAAGATGAGATAGGCGATTGCGATGGGAACGAGAAAAATCGTTTCGATAAATAGCCCTGGAATTGCTGCGGTCCCGGATTTCTTTCGGAGCAATCCGTAAAGGCCAAATGTGGTACATAACGACAGCGCCACCCACGGAAAACGACCGTAACCGAAGGTGAGGTTGAGGACGGCGATCGCTCCGAGCAGGACGGACGCGAATTGCAAGCGGGTGAGCCGTTCGCGCAAAAAGATGGCGCCGAAAAGTACGTTCATGAGCGGCGTCATGAAATAACCGAGGCTGGTTTCGATTACGCGACCGGCGTTTACCGCCCAAATGAACAAGAACCAGTTGATTGCGATCATGGAACCGCCGGCGAGACAATACATTCTGGCGGATCGCGACCGAACATTTTCTTTCACCTCCGTCCAGCGCTGCTGCCATGTGAGCACGATCGACAAGAAAATTGTCGTCCAGACAAAACGATGAGCGAGAATCTCGGTCGCGGGAACTGCATGGAGCAGCTTCCAATAAATCGGAATCAGACCCCAGGTCGTGAACGCTGCGATACCGGCGACGAGCGCCGAGGTCTCATGCGATTTTTCGGAACCTTTGACTAAGACCGACATGCTGGCGCTTTCTATTTCATAGAACGTTTGCCGAAGCAAACTAACTGCTGTAGCGACGCTCTATGGGCGCCGAAAAATGCGACGACCATCTGACCGTCACCCAACCAGAAGACGGCGCATTGACTTGCGCCACGTGCGCCCCGATTTACGTACACGATCAGCAACCGATGAATCCGAGGAAATTTTTTGCCGAGCTTAAGCGACGTAAAGTTTACAGCGTAGCAGTTGCATACGTGGTCGCCGGCTGGGCCCTTGCTCAAGGTATAGCGCAGGTCTTTCCGGTGTTCGACGTTCCGAATTGGGCAGTGCGTCTCATCGTGCTCCTCATCGTCCTAGGTTTTCCAGTCGCACTCGTTCTCGCTTGGATTTACGACTTCACACGGCAGGGAATTAGGCGAACAAGCGATTTAAAGGCTGCGGAAGCCGGCGGCAACATCGATATCGTACAACGGGCAGCCGTTTCGGCGCGAGCGAGTTCGAGCGAAAGGTCGATCGCCGTTTTGCCTTTCAGCGATCTGAGTTCAGGTAAAGACCATGATTACTTCAGCGATGGGATCGCCGAGGAGATTCTCTCCGCGCTGGCAAGGATCGAAGGTCTGCGGGTGGCGGCGCGGCGTTCGTCGTTCTGGTTCAAGGACAAAGAAGCGGAGCTAAGCGAGATCGCGCAGAAATTGAACGTTGAACACGTCCTGGAAGGAACTGTTCGCCGCGACGGCAACCGCATTCGGGTTACCGCTGAGCTGATCGACGCCGGTGATGGATTCACGCTTTGGTCGGAGACCTTCGAGCGCGAGTTGCAGGGAATTTTCGCCGTTCAGGACGAGATCACGCGCGCAATTGTCGAAGCGCTGAAACTCAGGCTGGCGATTTCGCCGCCGCCCCCGGCGCGCAGTCTTGACGCCTACGACGCCTATTTGCAGGGACTCTTTTATTCTGACAAAAGCACCGAGGAAGACTTACGGAAAAGCTTGGGATTCTTCGAGCGCTCGCTCGAGAAAGATCCGCGGTTTAGTCGCGCTTGGACCGGCATTGCGAAATCGTGGTTGTGGCTCGCGGACATGTGCGTACCGCCTCTCGAAGCATATCCGAAGGTGCGCGACGCCGCAGTTCGAGCGTTGCAGTTGAATGATGATGAGGCTGAGGCGCATGTCTACCTGGCAGAGACAAAACGAATACTGGACTGGGACCTCGATGGCGCCGAGGCGGAATTCAAGCGCGCCTGCAAACTGGAGCCGAACTCCACGCCGTCGAATTATTTCCTGGCGGCGTTGTATGCCACGCGCGGCGAGCGCGAGCAAGCCCTGGCGTTTTTGCAGCGCACATCGAAGATCGATCCGGCGTCGCTCTGGGTCAGCAACTTCGCCTGTGAACTTTATCGTTATTTCGGCTTGAACGATGAAGCGATAGCGGCGGGCGAGCGCGCCCTGCAACTCGACCCGACGTTTGCCTACGGCGAACCCCTGCTGGCGGCGCATTATCGCGAGATGGGCCGCTTCAATGACGCGATCGCGCTTTATGAAAAAGCACATCGTATCACCGGCAAGGTCGCGTTTGGTTTGGCGATCACTTACGCGCGAATGGACCGTCGCGACGATGCGCTGCAAACGCTTGAAGCCGCAACCGCGAAGCGGCGCTACATACCGGGCGACGCCATTGCTCACGTCCACGTGGCCCTGCACAACCATGATGTTGCCATTCGAGAACTCGAACGCGCATGCGACGAGCGCTCGTCATCAGTCCATATGGTGGGCATCGCCCCTGAGTTTGCTCCGTTGCGTTCGGACGAAAGGTTCTTGTCGATCCTAAGAAAGATCGGGCTCGAACCGGAGAGAGTTTTCGCGAGCACGTTGCCGGGGTTGGCGACCGCGGCTACAACGAATTAATATCGGTGACGTCATTCCGTGGCGGAATAATTATCGCCCCATTCGTCAAGCGGCGGAATCCGTTCCCAGCAGGCTTCTATCAGGCATGGGCAGTGCGGATGAAACCGGCAACCTGCTTAAACTACTATTTGCTTTGCGGTGTCGCCGTTGCGTTTTCCGATTTTGGAAACAGTGAGAGATATTCGGCGTAGCCTTCGGCCTCCATTTTCTCCAGTGGAATGAAGTGAAACGCGGCTGAGTTGACGGCATAACGCTTGCCGGTGGGCGTCGTTGGATCGTTGAACAAGTGCCCAAGGTGCGAATCGCTCATGGTGGCGCGGACCTCGGTGCGTTGCATGTCGTGGGAAGTATCAGGTTTTTCGAAAACGCGGTCCGGTGAAATTGGTTTCGCAAAAGTTGGCCGGCCCGTACCAGCATCAAACTTATCTGTCGAACTGAACAGGGGGAGACCTGTGATTACGTCGACGTAGATCCCGGGGCGTTGGTTGTCCCAGTATTCGTTCCGAAAAGCCGTCTCGGTGCCGTTTTCACGGGTAACGTGATATTGTTCCTCTTTCAGCTTGGAGCGCAGGACAGAGTCGCTCGGAACCGGTTTTATGGGATTAAATTGTCCGGTTTTCTTTTTCTCCGCTTGCGTGTCGCTATAGAAAATGAATCCAGCGACTATCGCGGTCGCGGCCAGTAGGCCGAGCAACATACTTATGTACGGCGTGCGACGGTGCGTCGTGATCCGGGTGCTCATCGTCCTTAAGTCTGCCGAGGTACCTGATTTTCCTCAACACATTTACTTACCCGCGCAGCACCGTAGGGCAAGTGAAGCCCTGGCCTAATGCTTGTCCGCTTGCGATTTGTGGTCTGCGGTTTCCGATTTGGAAAAAAGCGCGAGATACTGGCCGTAGCCCTCTTCCTTCAGTTTCTCGACGGGAATAAATCGGAGCGCAGCCGAATTGATACAGTAGCGCTGGCCCGTTGGCGCCGGCCCGTCTGGAAAAACATGTCCAAGGTGTGAATCGCTTTTATTCGAGCGGACTTCCGTGCGTTCCATCCCGAGCGCGTTGTCGGATTTTTCCGCAACATGACCTTTGTCGATCGGTTTTGTAAAACTGGGCCAGCCCGTGCCACTGTCGAATTTGTCGAGCGAAGTGAAAAGCGGTTCGCCGCTTACAATATCGACATAAATTCCAGCTTGATGATTGTTCCAATATTCGTTCCGAAATGCCGGCTCGGTGCCGCATTGCTGTGTGACGTGATATTGCTCCGGGGTCAGCTTCTTTTTCAATTCATCGGCAGACGGTTTGGTCGAAGTTTGATTACTGGGCAATGGAGAGGTCATAGAACTCGGTTGGGGTAGAGGGTCATTTGATTTCTGGGCGCCGGCGCGGTTCAGAAAGAGAAGAAGGCCAAGCAACGATACGACCACGATCGCGCAGAAGATCAACATTCCGCGCGATGAGGGCGGGGGGCGTTTTGGTAATTGAATCACAGTGGAAATTACGCATTTTAATCCTGCCGTCCAGCTTCCTGGACGCGGATGTAGCGTCGGAACACGAGCAATCCAATCGGCGCGATCGACGCGGCTAAGGCGAAAATCAGCCACATGACCCCCGAACGCCGCGGACCGGTCTCCGGACAAAACGCAGCCAGTAACCATCCCGCGCTTCCAACGAGAAGCTTGCCGACGAGAAACGGAAGATAGGCCAACGCTCCGTAGGACGCTTCCTGACCCGGCGGCGCGATGGCGGCGGCATATTCGTACACTCGCGGCGAGTAGAATGCTTCACCGACTGAAAACACCGCCAGATACAGCGCTGACATGACGTAATACGGATGGATCGGGCCGGTCAGTCGCAGATAACCGTGGCCGAGCGCGCTGCCGAACGCGCTGTTTGCCGCCGGCACGAACCAATCCGTCGGCAACGCCATAATGAAAACTCCGGCCGCGCAAATGATGCTGCCGATTATGACGACGCGATAGGACGGAATGCGTTGAGTGAGCGCGCCAACCACTGGCGCGAGCACAATGATGAGGATGGCGTTGATCCCGGCCAGTTTGCCGACCGGAGCGTGCAATCCCATCTCGCGATCGCCGAATTTCGGGAAGACGTAATCCATTTGCAGGAAAATCGCCTTTAGGAATCCAATGAACAAAAAGAACGCGAGCAGCCGGTAAAATGCGGATTGCCCGATCAAGCGATGGAAAAGCGCGACGGTATCGTTAGCGCCTTTCTGGACGGTTCGCGCAATGTCCGCCCAGAAGTGTGATGAATTTGATCGTCGATCTTCCAACTGCGGGTCCAACGCCCGTGCGGCTCGCACCCCGGGCCGCTCGGCGTCGCGTCGCAAAAAATAAATCGCCGGGAAAAGCAGGATCTCGAGCGCGAGACTCACGGCGAAGAGCTGTTGATGCGGCGTTGGCTGGAAGCCTGCGATCTTCACATGGAGATCGAGGGAGCGAATGAAATCGAAAATGTAACCGGCGGCCAGGTAGCCGACGTTCATCAGCGCGTAGATGATCGAGAACGAGATCGAACGTTGCGCGGTCGTTGAATAAACTCGCGTCGCTGCCAGCAGAACCGGTGTTCCGAGCGCTTCGCCGACCGCCAGCGGCAGAACGCCGCAGGCAAGCGCCAGCCACGGAGTCGTAGTCATTACCATCACGCTTCGAGCGACGGTGCAGATGCCGACACCGAGAAAGAAAGTGCGGCGCAGGCCGATCGCATCGGTTAACGAACCTGCCACCAATGTAAAGATGGTCATAGCCGGCGCCCAGACCCAGCCGACTATCGCTCCCGCCGCCTGGTCATTAAAGCCGAGATCCTTCGACAGCCACAAGACCATCGTTTTGTTCGTAACGGAGTAGGCGGTGTAGATCAGGAACTTGATCAAAAAGGTGAGCCACAATTCGCGTTGCGCGCCTTTGAGCACAGTGAACTTCGCAAGAAAACCGCGCCCAATTGGCGGTACGATTTCTTCCGGCGCGACGCTCTCTTTGATCACTTCAGCCACGATGTCGATCTTACAACATCTCTGCCACAAATTTGCGCGCGTCGAACGGCGCGAAATTGTCGATCTTCTCGCCGGTTCCGACGAAACGCGTCGGAATTCCAAGCTCATCCTGGATCGCGACGACGATTCCACCTTTGCCGCTGCCGTCCAGCTTGGTCACGATCAAGCCGGTCAGTCCAATTGCGTTTTTAAATTCACGCGCCTGACTGATTGCATTGCCGCCGGTAGTTGCATCGACAACCAGAAATATTTCGTGGGGCGCCTCCGGATCGTGTTTTGCCAAGGCGCGTTTCACTTTTTGCAACTCGGCCATGAGATTGCCTTTCGTGTGAACGTGACCCGCGGTATCGCAGAGCAACAATTCGATCTTGTTCTTTTTTGCTTTTTGATACGCATCGTAGCAGAGCGCGGCCGGATCAGCCCCGTACTCGCCGCGGACGATCTCGACGCCGATTTGTTTCGCCCAAATGTCGAGCTGTTCGATGGCAGCCGCACGAAACGTATCGGCAGCTGCCAGCATAACACGATACCGATCTTGTTTGAAAAAGTGAGCGAGCTTAGCAGTTGAGGTTGTCTTGCCTGTGCCGTTTACGCCCACGATCAAGATTACTTTTGGGTTCGCGGGAAGCGGCCGGAGCGCCGCAGCATTCGCCGGTAAAATACGCGCGATCTCCTCGCGCGCGACTTCCACGACGTTGTTGATGCCCAACAACGACCAGGCCTCGCGCTCTTGCAGTTTGCGGACGATTCGTGGCGTCATGGAGACGCCGAGGTCCGCGCGGATGAGCGCTTCTTCGAGTTCCTCCCAGTTGATCGGTTTGCCGGCGAACGTTTGGGCTAGTGATTCGAGGAATTTCATCGATGAAAAATGGTAGAGTAGGACATACAGAAGTATGTTGCTCCGGAGGGACGCACTCCCGCGCGTCCTACAATTCTTCCTTTCGCGCCGCTTCGCGCAGGGGACGTGTCAGGTCGCTTTTCACGCGGTCGAGAATGCCGTTGACGAAACGCCCGGAGTCAGCGCCGCCGAAAGTTTTGGCAAGCTCGATTGCTTCGTTGATCGAGACAACGGGCGGAATATCGTCGCGATAAAGCATTTCGTAGATAGCCAGGCGCAAAACGTTTCGATCGACAGCGGAGATGCGATGGAACTCATAATTCTCGCAGTAACGGCAAATACGCTCGTCGATCTCGGGCAGATGCTCGACCATTCCTTCGATAAGGGGCTGAGCGAATTCGCGGACGCGGGGTGTAGCCGGACAAAACTCCCAGAAATCATCGATTCGCTCGGGCGTCTCGCCGCGCTGAAGGTCGCGCCAAAAATGATATTGAATGGCCGCTTCACGCGCTCGACGCCGTTTCCCCATAAGCTTTATTTATTGCGCAACTTCGACAAGACGTTAGCGATTTCAACGGCGGCGCGTGCCGCCTCGGTCCCGCGATTGATTTTGTTTTCGAGACACCGCTCGTGGGCCTGGATCTCGTTGTCGAGGCTGAGGACGGTGTTGATGACTGGCACGCCGTGACCGACCGCGATCCGCTTGCAGCGCGTCGGTGACCGAGCGGCTCAAATTCTCAGCGTGATGAGTGTCGCCTTGCAAAATCACAGCCATGGCAATAATCGCGTCCACTTTTTGTTGCCTCGCCAGTTCCCGGACGACCACAGGAATCTCGAATGCGCCCGGCACTTGATGAAGAGTGATGGTGGCGCCGGGGGCCAGCGCCCGCAATTCCTCAGTCGCGTGAGTGACCAAGCCCTGGACGTATTGCGCGTTAAACTGACTGGCGACAATGGTGAAACTGCGCTTCCCGCGGACGAGACGGGGACGCGGCGAAATCACGTTCGACATCGTGATCTCTTAATGCCCTAAGTTCGTGCTCTCGGCAACAACGGCGCGGTCGCGGCAGTGCCGCTCCCTACAAGTGTTCGAGGGCTTTTTGAACGAGCGCTTTTGATTTGTCGATCTTCGTTTCTTCGTTGTCCGGCCCGCCTACGCTAATCCGGATGGAAGCGTCGTTTTTTAGGACGTAGAGCGCCCTGCCTACACGATTGCCGGTCCAGTAGGAATCGTCACCGATCCCTGCGATCTTTTTCGGTGGGACGGATTTTTCTTCTTCTTCGCGGAGGCTCTTTCTTTTTTCCTCGTCGCCCTCGCGCTCTTTTGCCTCGCCTTCAAAGCGGCCAAAGGTTTGCTTCCAGAAATCCCGGAGGCTGCGTTTTTCAGGTGAGTCTGGGTCGCTTGGCGTTATCGCCAGACTTACGGATTTGCTGGGACTCCGCTGCGGCATAATAGCACTGCGAGACTCGGAGACCACCATCTGAGCGCCCGCTGCTCTTTGTATCTTTGGCGGGCGATCCTTGGACCGCTTCGATCTCCGGGTTGGTAAGCAATCCGCAGACATCGAATTTAGCTCCAGCTGATTCCTGCGCGACAGGCGGACCTATCGGTCGGGCGTCCGATGAAGAGGGAGTCGTTGCCCGCTTGTTACTACTGACGAGCGCGAGAGAGGAGAATAACAAATGAAAAGCTTCATTTACATTTGGGAATTAATCCGAAGCAGGCCGGGCGACAACCAATCCTGCAAGCAAAAAGACCATTGCCGCCGAAAATAAACAGTAACGGCAGAATGCATGGAGGAGAAATGCCTGCACAAAGAGGAGCCAAAGTGTGACCGTGAACATTGCCCATACAATCAGGGCAAACAATTTTCGCGCTCGCGGGTGGCCGAAAGCTGCGAAAGTGGCGAAGCTGAACGCGCCGAAATAAGCCAAAGCTCCCAAACCGGCCAAGGGGATGGGGCCGATTCGTGCGTAGGCGCTGCCCAACACCTCAAAGCAGCTGGCCGATCCGCCGCAAACAGCAGTTTCCCCAGTCAGATGGACGACGGTGAGATAAGTTGCTTCCGCCACACCAAGCAACGACACGAAAGCAGCTAACGCATAAAGAATTTTTTGCACACGCTATCGGCTGATTGTCGATCTTGCTTTAACGATGGCCTTCGACATTGGTTCGCTACGATGATGGTCTCGCGTTTTTCACAGCTCCGGCGACTTCGGTGCGAAGATCGGTCGGGTTCAAAGCGTTCGAAGGTATCGCTCGGTTGTTGAGGAAAATAGTCGGCGTTGATTGGACGCCGACTACCGCGCCGCGGCGTTGATCCAGCGCGACTTGCTCCTTCACTTCGTCGCTCTCGATGTCCCTCTTAAAGCGAGTTATGTCCAGCCCGAGCATTCCCGCATAAGCATTGAACAGCGCCGGCGCATCGGTCGACTTGCTCCAGACTGCTTGTTCTCGATAAAGCAGGTCGTGCATTTCCCAGAAGCGACCCTGCAAAGCGGCGGCTTCGGCGGCGAGCGCAGCCTCACGGGCATGCTGGTGCATTGGCAGAGGGAACTCCCGGAAAATCACCCGCAGATTGTACTGCTTCTGCAATTCGTTGATCGGTTCGGCCAGCTTGCCGCAAGGTGGACATTCGAAATCGCCAAATTCTTCAACGGTTACGGCCGCGTCGGCGGGGCCGAGGGCGTGAGTGGAATCGGCGACGCTTTCTTTGGACGCATCAGGTGACTTCAGCGGGGAGACAGAGGCGCGCTTTGCCCGGAAAAGCGCAACCCCGCTGCTGACCGCCGTCACCGCGACGACGACAACGATGAGAAAAGGAAGAAAGCGCCTCATGAATCCGGCTCGGACATATAGCTTACCCGCAGGGCTCGCGCTAGCGCCACTTTCCTCGTTCCCAGTCCTGATCAGGGCAGGGACGCGCCCACCTTCTTTGGATCTCAGGCTTCGTCGCGTTCGCAAAACGCAAAGCCTCGCGCCTGCCTCGAAGATCAGAGCAGATGCCCCAGCTTTACCTTCTTTGTTTCGAGGTACTTCTCGTTATGCGGATTCGCTTCCGCCCGGATCGGCACCTGCTCGACCATTTCGAATCCGTAACCCTCGAGGCCAACTACTTTCTTCGGATTGTTCGTCAGGAAGCGGAATTGTCGCACGCCGAGATCGAAAAAAATTTGCGCGCCAAGTCCGTAATCGCGCAGGTCGCTCGGAGAATCCGAGCTTCGCGTTCGCCTCCACCGTGTCGAGTCCTTGCTCCTGCAACTTGTAGGCGTGAATTTTCGCCGCGAGGCCGATGCCGCGCCCTTCCTGGCGCATATAAACAAGCACGCCATTGCCCTCCTCGGAAATTTGTCGCAGCGCCGCGTGCAATTGATTTCCGCAATCGCATCTGCGCGAGCCGAATACGTCACCGGTGAGACATTCGCTATGCACGCGCACCAGCGTCGGCTTGTTCTTTTCGATTTTTCCTTTCACCAGCGCGAGATGATGCATGCCGTCGAGCTTCGCTCGATACAAATGCAAATCGAAATCGCCATAATCAGTCGGCAATTTTACAACCTGTTCGAGCTCGACCAATTTTTCGCGGACGCGCCGATGCGCGATTAAGCTTTGGATCGTGCAAATGCGCAGTCCGTGTTTTTTGCGGAACTCCATCAGCTCGGGCAAGCGCGCCATCGTTCCGTCGTCGTGCAAAATTTCGCAAAGCACGCCGGCCGGTTGCAGTCCGGCCATGCGGGCAAGATCGACCGCCGCTTCAGTGTGGCCGGCGCGGCGCAACACGCCGCCGTCCTTGGCGCGTAATGGGAAAACGTGCCCCGGTTGCACGAGATCGTTCGGGTGACGATTTCGGATTCGCGATCGCGAGAATCGTTGTCGCGCGATCATAAGCGCTGATTCCGGTGGTCACGCCGCGCGCGGCGTCCACCGAGACGGTGAAGTCTGTTCGATGCATTTCGCGGTTTTGCGCTGACCATTCGTTGCAAGCCGAGTTGTTCCGCGCGCTCGTTTGAGATCGGCACGCAAATCAGATCCGCGGCCGTGCTTCGCCATGAAGTTGACCGCCTCGGGCGTCACTTTCTCGGCCGCGATCACCAGATCGCCTTCGTTCTCGCGGTCGGCATCGTCCGTCACGATCACAATTCGGCCCTTGGCGATGTCGCTCACCACATCGTCAATCGCATCGAACTGAAACGTCTCCTTCGCTTCGACAATCATTCTGGAAACTATACCATTACGTCCGCGGCTGTTCTCGGCAACGTTAATTCACCTCGCGCTTGTCGCCACGATTGCCTCGGGTCGATACGTGTCGTGATTGCTGCCTTTGACCACTGAGCGCGATTTGTCGCGCTCAACTCACGGCCACGCCTTGCCAGTAAGCTGGCCGGTTGTTGCCAGCACGCCGCGGTCAATGCCGCGCAATATCTGGCGCATCAATTCAATCGTCCCATCGGTCACAAAATATGCGCCATGGATATCAGTGCTCGGCATCGGCGGGAAGAAGCTTGAACAATCGACATCCCAAACGTTGTCCGTCTGCGGCGGCTGCGTTACGAGCGGTGGGCGATGCGCGAGACCGGAACGGCCAAGCCGACGCGTCCCGAAATGTTTGAGTCCAGCGGAAGCGCCAAGCACGTCATCGCGCCCGCTGTAGAGCGCCGTAATCCGATAAGTCAGATTTACCATTGCGGACCCATCACTGTTGTCAGGTGCACCGGCGTCGAAAAGATCATTGTCCACGTCCGCCGCCACCATGAGCAACTGATTGATCAGGCTCACTAGCAAGGGCTGATTCTTGCGCGTCCACGCCGCGGCCATCGCGTTTTGCAAAAGAAAATTCCCCATGCTGTGCGCGATGAGAGAGACCTTCGCCTTGCAAGGCTCCGTTGTCGGTTTCCGTCCGTTAACTTGATCTTGAATGGCTTTGATTGCGTCCGCCTGCTTTTCTATCAGCCAATCGAAAAGCTCCGATAGAATATCGGTGAGATCTGGCGCGCATTCGCGGGCGCGGGCGCGGTCCGGTTCGTAACCAAGAACATTTCCCCACGACGGCCAATCGTAGAGAACGCAAAGGCCAAGACTATTCGTCCCGTTAAACAGTCTGCCGCACAAATCTTCGTAAAAACTCGCCGAATGATCGAAGCTCACGTTGTATCCATGAACCAGGATCGTCACGTGGCGTTGTTTTTCGGGCGGCTGAACCTGGAACGCATCAGCGGCCGCTTTGAGTTGCGTTTCAAAGGCAGCGGATGAGACTTTTGTCCAATTTCCGATGACGTTAAGTGGCGTCGTATCGGTTACCCAGTAGGTGAGACCCTCAGTCGTCGTGTTCGGCGACGTTCCGACACCGCCCTTGTCGCGATCGTTGATCATCCAATATTTGGGCATCCTAGAGTCGATATAAAAAACAGCTAAAAAGAGCGAGACAAATTCGCAGGGATGGGCCGGAGAAGATGCCGGTAAAGAACCCCGCACGTGGTACCTCACCGCCGAAGGTGAGAAAATAGCGCGAAACCTAGTTGCTGCTAGGACGTGGTCGGACAGAAAAAGCAGGTAGTGGGTCAGTTTGAAACTGACCCACTACCAAAAAGCAAGAAGTCGCTACGCTGAAACAAGCAAATGATACTTTGAGCGACGCTTTAGCTGTGGCGCACTCACTGAAGCATGCTCTCGAAGAAAAGCGGCGGAGTTCGCCTTGACGTTCTTCGGTCAATCCGCGGCAGCGGAATCAAGCGGATGCTCGAAATCTTGCAACGCTGTTCCCGCCTAGACTTTTGGTTACACCTTTTGGGCAATGCCAAATAGGGGTTCCTGCTGTCACTTTGTGACGAGCGGGCAAAGGTTGATGTAATTCGCAACGGTGTTGGACTTGTGGAGGATTTTTCGATTGTTGAGCCGACTGTCGGCGGATAAAATCGGTGAGGGCAGAGGATATGAAACGTTTCGGTCGCTTTCAATCATTGGCATCGGGTCACGTTGGCTGAATTTACTGCGGCTACGAGTAGCCAATATTGTCTGATTGAAAATGGAGGCGTAAAGGTTGAGGCAGAAATTGACGAAAGTTCGTCTACGAAAGGAGATTATCTTGTCGAGAAAGCCGTCTTCGCGATTGCGGGAGAGGAAATCGCAGCAAAAGGGGGTTGGCGCGGGCCCAGCACCGTTAGGTTTCTTAATGCTCTGACAGAGCCAAGGCTTGGCTCTCCACTGACGCATAGGGACTTTCCGGGCGTGACCGTGTGGAATATTTATTAGAAGGAGGCGGTCTTTGTCATATGGGGTGGGAAAATACATTACACGCTGTTGCTAATCCAATGCTCATTCTCCGGCATGGTGTCGGAAGGTCTGTCTTAGTGCTCTTTGCTGTCGCTTGCGGGGCCCTTGCTTCGGATGGCACGGGATCCAGCGGGCCAACTGTGAGTCCGCTTCCAATCGGGTTTCAGGTAGATGCCGTAATTGGTGGCAAGCACGCGAACATGCTAAAGCCGGAAAACTTCATTGATTATGCGTCACTTCCACAGAGAGCCCAGGAAGTGATTTTGTCTGCAGTCAAGCGGACCGAACGTCTGGTCGTAGCTTATGCGAACCGAGAATATCTCGACGAATATGCTGAGCTTAAGTTAGTACAGGGAGCAAAATTGATCGAAGTGGTGATTGATAGCGAAGCGGAATCATACTTTGCTTCGCAGGATGAGTTCAAAAAGCTTCGGCCCGAAATGGAAAAGCAAGCTGCGTCAAATGACTTTGAACGTAACGTAAATGAAGGCCTGTCGCCGCAACTGAGGGAAAGAATCAAAGTTGGAGCGCCGGTTCGTGTGGATAGTGTCGGGATTAATGAACGGGCGTTTGCGATATTGTTTTTGGGGAAAGTATCTAAGCGAGATGTGATCTCGGATGACTATTTAATCCTCACCTCAGCTGGGTTCCTTCGCTTGAACGATAGACTGGTGTCGGTCCGTATTTACGTGCCATTTTTTGGACCGGAGAGCATCGCGGAGCTGCGTGCGTTCACGGTCACGTATTTGGGCAATGTGACTTCGATAAATCACTGAATCTTTGGCGATCGCCTACAGAAAGAGATTTGCGTCCTTCGTTAAATGATTACGAGGAATTGGAGACCTGAATTCGACGTTAGGATTATTTATATTCTCGATGGGGATCAAACCGGTCGGGCGACCGAAGGTAAGTTGAAGAAATGGAGTGGTCGCGCGATACAGGCTACCGGTACGCTAGCTTATGTCGGTGCGAACGAGCTGATTATACAAATCGGACCTTTCAGTCGGGCAAAGCGCCGGCGCGTTCGAGTCAGTAGACGGTGGCCGCTGGCGAATGTGCGTGTCGGAAGCTTCCCGGAAACATTAGACGTGCAGGAACAACCTTTAGGATCACGACAGCTTCTCCATTTCAAAGTCCCTGTGGGTTCCCAGGTCACGGATATGGCCTTGGCTTTCATTGCTGGGTGGGTCTCAGCGTTCTGTTCAGAACATGCCGATTTTCGCATCGTGTCATCAGACGCTCACGCGCAACGTGTGTGCGAATTCCTGCGCCAAATCGGATTTCGTGCGCAGTTGATTGCGCCGTGATTCCGCGCAAAGGGAAGGCAGAAGCGTTTGAACGAGGTACGCCACAGCGAATCCATCCTTCGGCGGATCAGAGGGCGGTTACGTTGGCCCTGCATTGGCGTTTTGTTAGTTTGTTCCGCGATGAAGCAGCGCTGTAAGGTCTCGAAACAGCGTTCTAAAGTGACGAAGAAGCGCCGTGTTGCGAGGAAACATGTACTGGATTGGAGGCTAACGGTCGAAAGCAGAGTAAACTAGGAATTAGAAACGTAACTACGGCTCAGGCGATCTCAATCGCTTTATGGATAAGCGGCAGGACGGAGCGAAGCGATTGCTCGTTGCGCGCGTGCACGAACAAAAGCGGCTCTTTGACATCGACCTTTTCGCCGATTTTTTTCAGGCTGGAAAAGCCGACTGCGAAATCGATCGCTTGATCAGCTTTTAGTCGCCCTGCGCCGAGTAAGACCGATGCGCGCCCGATCATCTCTGCGTCCATTTTCTTAACGATGCCGGAGGACTTTGCGCGCAACGGTTGGACAACCGGTGCGCGGTGTTCTTCTAATATTTTCTCCAGCTTGGTCGCGTCACCATCCTGAGCATAAACGATAGAGACGAATTTCTTCCAGGCGGTCCCATCCTTTAACCGTTCTTCCAATTGCTTTCGCGGAGTTTTGGAAACCTTCTCGGCAAGATCGACAATCAACTTCACCAGATCGGGCGCGCCGCCGCCCTGCAAAATCTCGATACACTCTGCGACCTCCAGCGCGTTGCCGACCGCGCGGCCGAGCGGCTCATCCATTGGACTAAGCACGCGCGACATCTTCACGCTCATCGATTCGCCGACACCTGTCATAGCTGCTGCCAATTGCTCGGCCTCTTTTTTCGTTTTCATGAACGCACCGCTACCGAATTTCACATCGAGCACCAAACGATCGAGATTTGCCGTGAGCTTCTTGCTCATGATGCTCGCCACGATGAGTGGCTCCGATGGCACCGTTCCGGTCACGTCGCACAAGGCGTAGAGTTTTTTGTCCGCCGGGCAAATGTTTTCGTTTTGGCCCATTATAAAAACGCCGATCTCCTCGAGCTGCTTGAGCGCGCGTTTTTCGTCGAGATTGACGGTGAATCCCGGAATACTCTCGAGTTTGTCGAGGGTGCCGCCGGTCATGCCGAGCCTGTGCCCGCAGATCATCGGCACCCAGAGCTCGTCGCACGCGAGCAACGGCGCGAGCACGAGCGAGACCTTGTCCCCGACGCCGCCGGTCGAATGCTTGTCGACCTTCGGCGGGGAATTTTTTGGGTATTTGAGCACTCGGCCAGTGCACATCATCGCTTCGGTCAAATGCCGCGTCTCGGTGGGAGTCATCCCCTGGAAAAAGACCGCCATCGCCCAGGCGCTCATTTGGTAATCGGGAATCTCGCCGAGGGTGAAATCTGAAATCAAATCCTTGATTTCGTCCGCGGACAGCTCGTGACCGTCTCGCTTTTTCTCGATTAGCGATGGAATGTTCATCGGTTTCCGGCAACCAATAAGAGCAGGGCGCGCGCCTGCCAGTGTGCCTGGAGTCCGAACTTGGAGCCGCGATTCGCAGCCCGGGAACGAACTGGGGATTGCGCAAAGGCGGAAAACAGAAAATGCTAAACCCCTTCTAAATGTCGATCGAGAAATCCGAGAAAATCTTTGTTGCCGGTCATCGTGGTTTGGTAGGCAGCGCGCTTGTTCGCCGCCTCGAAGCGGATGGGTTTACGAGTATCCTTAAGCGCGATCGCTCGCAGCTCGATCTGGTGGACGCGGGAGCGGTCTCGGATTTTTTTGCGAACGAAAAGCCGGCGACGGTGATTTTCGCGGCGGCAAAAGTGGGCGGCATCAAAGCGAACAAGGATTCTCCGGTCGAGTTTTTGTTGGATAACCTTCGAATTCAAAACAACGTCATTGCTGCCGCGCACGAAAACGGGATCCGGAAACTCCTTTTTCTGGGCAGCTCCTGCATTTATCCCAAGGATGCGCCGCAGCCGATTCCGGAGAGCGCCTTACTTAGCGGCCCCCTCGAGCCGACCAATGAAGCGTACGCGATTGCCAAAATTGCCGGTGTCAAACTTTGCCAGGCCTACGCGCGCGAGTACGGCGCCAATTTCATTTCCGCGATGCCGACTAATCTTTATGGGCCTAACGATAATTTCGATTTGAAGACTTCGCATGTTCTGGCCGCTCTTTTGCGCAAAGCGCACGAAGCAAGAACAGCCGGTTCGCGCGAGTTGGTCGTTTGGGGATCGGGCAAGCCGCGCCGCGAATTTTTACATGTGGACGATCTCGCCTCGGCCTGTGTGTTTCTTCTCGAGAAATACGATTCGCCGGAAATCATCAACGTGGGTTGCGGCGAAGACATCTCGGTCCGCGAATTGGCCGAGTTGATTTGCGACGTCGTCGGTTTTAGTGGCGAGCTGGCCTGGGATTCGGCCAAACCCGACGGCACGCCACGCAAACTTCTCGATGTTGCCAAGCTGCGGGGATTGGGATGGCGGGCCACAATTCCTCTTCGCGACGGAATCGAGCGCACTTACGATTGGTTTCTGAAAAATTACGCCTAACAACAATGGATGACATCGGATTTCAAGGCGCCGGAGTTGTAGCCGACGCTGTCTTAGCGGCAGAGGCGTCGTTGACATTGAGATTTCTGCCGCCGGGGACGGTGGCAGCTACAACATGAAAGAAATGCGCGTTGGCGTCGTCGGCGTCGGCCACATCGGAAGTAATCACGCGCGGCTTTATGCGGAGATTCCGTCGGCGGAATTTACCGCCATTTACGATGTCGATCCTAATCGTGCCAACGCGATTGCGAAGAAGTATCGCGTCACTGCCGCGAAATCACTCGACGAATTTGGCGAACTTGTCGATGCGGCTTCGGTCGCGACGCCGACGAACACGCATTATCAAGTCGCGCAGTCGCTGCTCCTGCGCGGTAAACATTTATTGATCGAAAAACCGATCACCGAAAATACCAAACACGCGAGCGAGCTGGCGGAACTGGCGGCGCGCGATCGTCTGATCCTGCAAGTCGGCCACGTCGAGCGATTCAATCCGGTCCTGAGCGCGCTGGAATCGCGATTGTCGCATCCGCGATTTATCGAAGCGCATCGGCTTTCGCCTTATCCGGATCGCAGCACCGATATCAGCGTCGTTCTCGATCTCATGATTCACGATCTCGAAATCATTTTGCATCTGGTGCGTTCGCCCGTGCAAAACATCGATGCGGTTGGGGTGCCGGTCTTGAGCCGCGGCGAAGACATTGCCAACGCGCGATTGCGTTTCGAGAACGGTTGCGTGGCAAACGTCACTTCGAGCCGAATCAGTCCTGAGCGAATGCGCAAGATCCGCGTTTTTCAGGAGGACGCTTATCTCTCGCTCGATTACGAGAAGCAAACCGGCGAAATCTATCGGCGGGAGGGCGGCAAAATTATGCGCGACAAAGTCGAGATCGAGCGCGAGGAACCGCTCAAGCATCAACTTGCATCCTTTATTGAATGCGCCAGCACCGGCCGTGAGCCGCGCGTTTCCGGATTTCAAGCGACCGCCGCGCTCGAGCTCGCGGTCGAAATCACCAAGCGAATCGCTGCGAGTGTCTAAGACGATCTACTTCGTGGCGGGCGAAGCGAGCGCGGACAACCACGGAGCCGCTTTGATACGCGCTCTCCGAAATCTTGATGTCGATCTTGATTTCGTTGGTCGCGGCGGGCCCCAAATGAAAGGGCTCGCCGGCGTACGATTTGAAAATTGGATCGAGAAGTCGGGGGTACTCGGTCTCTGGGAAGTGATCAAGCATTACGGATATTTTCGGAAACAATTTCGCGAGACGCTCGCTGAGATCGAGAAAATACGGCCCGACGCTGTCGTGTTGATGGATTACCCCGGCTTCAATTTGCGCCTGGCGCGCGCACTAAATCGGCAAGGGACCGCGCGCAAAATCATCTACTATATCAGCCCGCAGGTCTGGGCCTGGAACCGCGGGCGCATCAAGAAGATGGCGGGGTGGCTCGACCTGATGCTCTGCATTTTTCCGTTCGAAGCCGAGCTTTATAATCAATCCGGATTGCGAACGATTTTCGTCGGTCACCCGATGATCGAACGACTGCAAGCTCGCAAGTCCGGTGGCGACATCGATGTCGAGCGCGATCCGGATTTGATCGGGTTATTTCCGGGAAGCCGCTTACGCGAGGTGCGAAAGATTTTTCCAATCATGATCGAGACCGCGCGCGAACTTTTGCTGGGAAAGCCAAATTTACGTTTTGAAATCGCGGCTGCGTCTCAAGAACTCGCCCTCGAAATGGAAAAAATACTGGGTCGACAGTGGAGCCGCCGGGAGCCGAGCGACGTAGACGGGCGCCGCGAAGCGTTGGCGAGCGGAAAGCGAATGAATCAATTATTCGAGATCAAAACCGGAGATGCGCTCGCGACAATGCAGCGCGCGTTCGCAGGCATTGTGGCTTCAGGCAGTGCCACGCTCGAAGCGGCCTATTTTCGATTGCCCTTCGTGCTGATCTATAAAGTTTCGTGGCCGACCTATTTCGCCGGGCGATTGGTTGTGAAGGTGAAATATCTCGGGATGCCGAATGTGCTCGCCAACAAAGAAGTGGTGCCGGAATTCATTCAACACCGCGCCCGGCCAGACAAACTCGCGAAAGCAGTGCGGCGACTGATGGATGATTCGTCTGCGCGCGAGAAAATGATTTTCGATTTCGATTCAATCATCGGCCAGCTTGGTGGAGGTGGCGCAAGCGAGCGCGGGGCAAAAGCAATTATGGGTGAACTCCGTTAGATTGACATGACCACCTTGTTGGTGTGATTTTCCACCCGACAACATTGGGAAAGAGGAGGTTGTCGGCGAGTAGTTTTCACGGTGTTCCCGAGCGGATAGGAAACGCACATGCAAAATTGCCGATATGAAGTTTTCACACAAATTCCAAAAGCTGTTTCATCCAGACGTGGTTGTAAGCGTTTGGGAGCGCGTTAGGCGCTGGACGCATCCGGTGAACAGCCGGCAGATTCTTGCCAGCCTGTATAGCCTGGAATTCGAACGTATCCGGGAGCGTTATCCGTACCGGCCGAACCCCCGAAGGGTCAAAAAGTTTATCAAGCGGGCGCAAGATCTTTGGCTTGATCGCAGCCCGCCGTTGCGCATTCTCGACCTTGGCTGCGGAGCGGGGTACTTTCTTTATGTCTGTAGATTGCTTGGGCACGAAGGAATCGGTCTCGATACGGATGACGAGCCGCTCTACCGGGAAACGATTGCGCTACTAAATGTGCCCCGCGTGGTTTCTCGGATCGACGCTCAGGTCCCGCTGCCTGATCTCGGCCAGTGGTTTGACCTGGTCACAGCGACGCGCGTTTGTTTTCACCTGAAGGGTTGGCCGGAAATCGTCCCCGGGAACGAATGGAGTCCAGCCGATTGGATGTTTTTCATCAATGACATCCGCACGCGACTTTTGAAACCGGAAGGGCGTTTGTATCTCGAGTTTAACCCGCGTCCAGATGCCTCGCCGTTTTTCACACCACAGCTGCGTGAATGCTTCCTTGCGCAAGGCGCACGCATCTTTCGGTCCAAGGCGCTATTCGCGGCGGATCCGGCCCGGCGTCCGCAGTTAAAGCAAACAAAATCGCACAATTCTCAATAGGACCTTGTGATTTCTGCCTCGCACAAGCCGAACCTGCTCCTTCCTGATCGGCTGCGGGCGGATGCAGTTGTCGGCGAACGTGCCGCAAAGGCGATTCTCGAGGAAATCCGCTGATCGAAATGAGAATTTGGGATATTTCGCGTACCCTCTCAGGGGGTTTTGCGGAATGGCCGGGCGATACGCCGTTTCATTTCGAGCTGACTAAGAAAATCGCGCGAGGCGAAGCAGTGAATCTTGGCGCGGTGCGGATGAGCGTGCACAACGGCATCCACGCCGATGGGCGATTTCCCCTTGATCCGAAGGGCCAGACAATCGAGCAAGCAGCGCTTGAGAATTATTTCGGGCGCGCGGTGATTGTCGATCTAACAACAGATTTTTCGCCGGGTTACAGAGAGTTGATCAAAATCGCCAGCTTGCAGGCGCACGCGGGCGCAATCGCAGAAACTTCCCGAGTCTTGATTAAGACCGGCGTGTTGAGCGACTCCACGATTTTTCCAAAGAAGATTCCGGTGATCGCTGAAGACGCGGCGGAATGGATGGAGGCGAGGGGAGTAAAGCTGCTTGGAGTCGATTTGCCGTTGGCCAACGCAATTGACGCGAAAGTTTTGAGAAATCATCACGCGCTTGCCCACGCCGGGATTGCGATCAACGAGTTTCTGGATCTGAGTGGCGTCGAGGCGGGCGTTTACAATTTTGCAGCGTTGCCTTTGAAAATCGCAGGCGGCGATGGCGCGCCGCTTCGGGCAATTGTCTGGTGCGACTGATTGCCACTGAGAATGCAGCACTTGCAATCCATCCTCGAAAGCAGGCGCACATTTTGGATTGTTAGCATCCTAACTGTCGTTCTGTTTTTGGTGAGCAATCTGCCCTGGCAACTCGACGAGTACGATCAAGCCAAGCAGGCATTTGCTTCGTTCGAGATGATTAAAGAAGGACATTGGCTGTATCAGCAAACAGCAGAGGGTCGCGTGGCGACCAAGCCACCCCTGGTGGGATGGGTTTCTGCCGCTCTATTTGCCGTGACACGATCTTGGGGAGTCGCGTGGCGATTGCCCTCGTTGCTCGCCGCGGTCACGATGTCGATCTTGCTGTTCGCCGCTGCCAAGACCGCGTATGGCCGGATCAGCGGTTTGCTGGCGTTAGGCGCATTCGGTTTGAATTTGCTTACTCTGCGTTTGGCGACGCTTGTGCGGACCGACATGCCATTGGCGCTCGTTATCTTTGCGCTCGGGCTGCAAATTTGGCACAAAGTTCGCGAAGCCACGTCTTGGACGCGGCGCGATCGCATTGTGTTTTTCTTGTTGCTCACGGCAGCGATGTTGATCAAAGGCCCGATTGTTTACGCGTTCTTGTTGCCAGGCATCGCAATTTTTCAGTGGCGAATGCGAAAAGCAGGCAGGGAGATTAGTGCCTGGCCCGGCTGGTGGCCGTGGGTTGTCTCGCTTGCGATCTTTCTGCTGTGGATCGGCGGCGGAATCTCTTCGGTGCCGGATTTTTACTATGAAGTCGTCGTCCGCGAATTTGCCGCGCGTTTCAACCAAACGATCCACAGGCCTCAACCTAGCTATTATTACATTCCGCATTTGCTGGAAAAGTTCGCGCCATGGAGCCTTTTTATCATTGCATTGGCCGTGCTGGCGTTTCGTTCCGCCAAAGTGCGTTTCATCGAAATTCTGAAGCAGCTTTCACCGGAAATGCTTTGGCTAATCTGTTGGTGTGTTGGCGGCATTTTCGTGATGTCGGTGATTCCATCCAAACGTGTGGATCGAATTTTTCCTGTCATTCCGCCGTTGTGTCTTTTGCTCGCGGCGCAAGTTGCGCGTGCCAAACAGGAGGAGACGTTTGGGCAGAGGCTGCCGCTGTACTGCGCGATGATACTCGGGGCCGCCGTGCTTTTTACCGGCGGCTACTCGGCTTCGAAAGTTGTGAAAGGATATCATCACCGCGGGCTTGCTGTTTTTGGCCGAACCGTCCGCCAACGAGCAGCGGCGGAAAGATTGCATTATGAAATTGCCGGCGGCGTGCTTCGGGGCCTGGGAAAGGGACGCAAACCGCGCAGTCGTCCAGGAGGTGGCGCAAAAGTACGCGGCCCGACTCCGTTGCGACTCAGTCCAAATATAAGGATGGCGTCCTGTTGCTTTATTTGGAACGCACGCATTTCATTAGCATCGAGGACGGGATCGCCGGCTGGAACAGCGGCGCGATCGATTCGCTGGTCGCGCCCGAAAGTGAGTGGCCGCGTCTTGCCCAAGAACTGCGCAACGTTGCGGCAGCGCCGCGACTGGCGGCCGCAACGAATCGCGGGGTGCGTTACATTTTTGTCGTCCGAGAACGCGGCTAAATGCGGCTCGACTTTATACCGCACGGAATTTTAGTCTGGCAGCCGGTCGCAAATGTCGATGGAAGAATTCCCGAAAAAAGAACTCGAAGCGCTCTGGGCTCCCTGGCGTGTCGAATACTTCGAAAAAGAACCGCCGAACCGGAATTTCTTAACCGAGGCGGCGCGGGCGAATGACGACGCCGCCCATTTCGTGATCACGCGGCGCAAGACCGCGTTTCTAATGATGAACCGCTACCCCTACGCAGTCGGCCATTTGATGGCGGTGCCGTATCGGAAAACGGCGGACCTTTCGCTGCTGGGGGAAAATGAAATCGTTGAGCTCTGGGATTTGGTCACGCACTCGCAAGCGCTTTTGCGTGCAGCAACCAAAGCCCAAGGTTTTAATATCGGTCTGAATCTGGGCGAATGCGCGGGCGCAGGTGTGCCAGACCATCTGCACGTGCACATTGTCCCGCGCTGGAGCGGCGATACGAACTTCATGCCGATTATCTCGGGGACGCGAACAATCTCCGAAGGATTGCGCAGTCTCTATGAAAAGCTGATCGACGCTCAGACTAAGATCGAGATCGGGCGGTCAAAATGACCAACGCAACCTGGATCGAGCCGCCGCCGGCACAGAAAGGCATGGGCTGCTTTGCCAAGGGTTGCCTGATCCTGGTCGCATTTTTTATTCTTCTGGGAGCAGCGTTTGTGGGCGGCACCTATTTGGCCGTGCGATATCTGCGGAGCGCCTATTTCCCGACCACGCATGGGGAGTTACCCACGACTGCGGCGACTCAAGAGGAGCAGGGGCCGGTGCGGGCACGCTGGAAGAGTTTCGAGAAGGCGGCCCGCGCCCATGAAGCCGCGCGGATCGAATTGACGGCGGACGATCTGAATGCGCTCATCGCCACCGAGCCGAAATTGCGAGGAAATGCGTTCGTTTCAATCGAGGACAACGTATGCCGTCTTCAACTGAGCCTTCCGCTTGATGACGTGAGATGGTTAAGGGGACATTACCTCAACGCGGAATGCACTGTGCAATCGGCCATTGACGGCAATCCGGCCGATTTACGGATCACGAGCATCGTGGTCAACGGCCGGGCGGTGGGGGAAGCTGTGCTCGATTGGCAATACCAATCGTGGTCGCTCCGCCATTACCTATTAGATTGGTCGGAGCGGAATAATCTGAAGACGTTCGAGATCGGTGACGACAAGGTAATTCTGGAAACCAAGGGTGAATAGAAGCGTGACGCCACACCCAATTCTTACTGCATGATCTCGCGAGCAAAGACGTTGAGCTGACCGGCTTCGTCCTTACGAATCTCCGTAATTTCGAGCGGACGCGTTTCATCCCGGCTAACTACCGAGCCTTGGGGTGGCGGCGCGTAGCCGGCTGGAAACTCAACGATGATTCGGGTGGACGAGCCGCCGCCAAGATGCAACACCGTGTCGGTCAGTTTTGACCGCGGTCGCAGGACGGCGCGATTGGCGTCGGCGAAATTTACGACGAACTGTCCCTTCAAATAAATGCGTTCGCCGGCCGTACCTCGATCGGCAATATCTTTCAAGTCACCTGTCCCGATGAGCCGGCCAAGCGGCATTTTTCCGGGCGGGAAAGTTTTCCAGGTTCCGCCGCCGGCAGTTGAGGCTAAAGTTCGGGAAGCATCTCCCGATTGGGCGGGAACGGCCGGGGCGGGGGTTTCGATCGGCTGAGCAAGAGCAATCTCCGGCGCATAGGGTATAGTCGCTGCGGGAACCGGCAGTCTTGTCGACGTTGGCGGCGGCGTAGCGATCGCGACCGATGCTACTGGCGGCGCTGGAGATGTTGATCTTTCCGCCAAGGTCAGCGGGGTCGCGGACGAAGAAGGTTTGGGAGTTGGTTTGTTCTTGGCCAACTTCCCGCCCTTCGGAGTCGGCGTCGGTTTTGCTCCGGCCCTCCCATGTTTCGTTGAAACTTCCGCCAGTTTGGGTGGCGGCGTCTCGATCGGTTTTGCCGCTTCCACCCGGACTAACTGATTTTCGAGCGGTGGTGGTGTGCCCGTCGGAACCAAACCAGGGATCGGAACCTGGCCTTGAGGAGCTGCCACTCCCTCTCCCTGCCGGGATTGCGTGTAACGCCTCTCGGCGTGAAGACGCGATTGTTCTTTGAACAACGGCCAGCCCGCTTCGAGATTCAGGGACAATGGCGGTTCGAGACTAAAAGTGCCCGTCCCACGCATGACCGTGTAGGTTCCGTAAAGCAATGGCACCGCCGTGATCATGACGCGTCCGTCCGACAGCCGCTCCGCGTGCACGACGGCGGAAAGATCATGCGTGCGCTCGAACTTAATTTCCAAGCCGTCGGTGAGCGTTTTCTTTATCAGCGGCGTGGTCGGTGGGTCTGCCGGATAAACGTGCTCCATCAGGAGCTCGCCGTTATCAACCGCGCTAGTTAACGCGACCATGCCGGAAGTAAACAGATCCCTCGAACTAAGTTCCCGCGCTTCCATGATGACGTAGCGGCCCACGACGTAAGGCACGAGGCCGCGCACCTGCTGAAAATTGCGGATGTAATTGCGCGCGAGCTCGGCATTTGTCTTCGCCAGTTCGGCCGAGCCCATCGAGCTATAACGATCGGAGAGTTGCTTCGCGTTTAGGAATTCGCCGGCCGGGGCGGCGGTCAATTCAAAGCGCTTCGGCGGATCGATTTTGTGGAGCTTCTGCAGGATGCGATAGCTGTCGGGCCGCTCTGGTTGATTAAAGATGTAAAAGCTTCCGAGCCAAGCTGCGAAAGCTGCCCCGGTCAAAAGCAGGATCGCAATCGTCCAGGCGAAATAATTGATGCGACGTCGGAGCGGACGAGTGTACGGCTCGTCGGAGCGATAAAGCCCGTAGTCCATTTAAACCAAAGCGAGAGAATTTCGCGAGTTCAAGCCGGCTGCGTTACTTCAAAAGATGTACCGCATCCGCAAGTCCGGGACGCATTCGGGTTCACGATCTGAAATCCCACGCCGGTCAAGCCATCGCGAAAATCCAACGTTGCACCGCGCAAATAAGAAGCGCTCTCGTTATCGATGAAAAACGCGACTCCGTCCCGCTCTACGACTGCGTCTCCGGCCTTCTTTTCATCAAGCGCCATTTCGTAATGCAATCCCGAGCAGCCGCCTTTCGCAATCTGGACGCGCAGGCCTTTGCCCGCAGGGGCGGGTTGCGCCTCGAGCAGGCTGCGAAGCTGGCGCACAGCGTTCTGGGTGACGTTGATCATGACGTTCGTAAAACTACGATTCGGCCTCATCAAGTCAACCAGCGTAGCGTTGAGGCGTTAAAGCGTAACCTACCGCTAACTCTCTTCTTTATTTGCTGTTGGACGTTGGGCGTTGGACGTTTCCTTGAGCCGACCTCAACCACTCAACTCCTCAACATCTCAACGTCCCCATGAGCCGCATTCGTTTGCTGTCCGAAACTGTTGCCAGCCAGGTCGCAGCCGGCGAAGTGGTCGAGCGCCCCGCCTCAGTCGTGAAAGAGCTGGTCGAAAACAGCATCGACGCCGGCGCCCGAGAGATTGATGTCTTCATTCGGCGTGGCGGAATTTCGTTTGTTCGGGTGATCGATGACGGCTGCGGAATGGATCGCGATGACGCGCTGCTTTCACTCGAGCGGCACGCCACGAGCAAAATTCGTTCGGCCGCCGATCTCGAGGCAATCGCCACCCTCGGATTTCGAGGCGAAGCTCTGCCGAGCATCGCCAGCGTCTCGCGTTTTCGTCTGACCACTCGAGAGTCGGATGCGATCGCCGGGACGGAAATTATTGTCAACGGCGGCAAGATCGACATCGTCCGCGACGGCGGCGAAGCGCCGGGCACGCAAGTGGAAGTGCGCTCTCTTTTTTTCAATTTGCCCGCACGCCGAAAATTTCTCCGCTCGGAAAATACCGAAAGCCGCAACATTGAACACCAGCTTCATCTTCAGGCGATCGGTCACTCGCAAATCGCGTTCACCTTTGCCCGAGACGAGCGCCTCGTCTTTCAACTTCCCGCTGCGCTGACTCTAAAGGATCGAATCCGCGACTTGTATGGAGCCGAGTTACTCGAGCGCCTGGTTGAAGTAAACGGCCGGAGTTCATCTCACATTGAAATCCGCGGCTTCATCGGGCAGGCGGGTTTGAGCCGGCAAAGCCGCGCCCAACAGCTCATTTTTGTGAACGGCCGCGCAATTGAGAGTCCGCTCATCACTGCGGCCGTTCGCGAAGGCTATCACACCGCATTGATGAAAGGGCAATATCCGGTCACGTTTCTTTTTCTCGATCTCGATCCCGCATCTGTCGACGTCAACGTCCATCCGGCGAAACGTGAAGTACGTTTTCGCGATTCGAATGGCGTGCGTGAGGCGATCGTTCGCTGTCTTCGGCACACATTGGAACGGAGCCGGACCGAATGGCAGGAGAAATTTCGCGCTCCAGTTGCGATGCCTACCCAACCTGATCTAGGAACGACCTCCGTGTCGTCCGAAACAGTTCGAGGGGAGGTATCCCATCCCTCCGGATTTACAGCACCGGAATCCGCGCCGGCGCTGATACCTCGCCAGTTACCGAGTGAATCGCCACGACCCGACGCACTGAAACCGCCAGGAAATCAGCAATTTCAGATCATCGGTGTGCTCAACAAACTCTACGTCCTGATGGAGAACGTCGATGGGCTGGTGCTGGTCGATCAACATGCGGCGCATGAGCGCATTCTCTTCGAAGAATTGCGCCGCCGGATGGAAGAACAGGGGGTCCCGTCGCAAAAATTGCTCATCACGCAGACATTCGACCTGCCGCCGCGCGATGCCGATTGGATCGAGCGCAACATTTCGATTTTGCAAAAAATGGGAATCGGCATTGAAAGCTTCGGACCAAACACATTCAAAATCGAGAGTCTGCCTGGTTTTTTAGATGTGTCGGACGCCGCCCAGTTCATGCGCAAAGTGATCGACGATCTAAAAAGCGCAAGCCAGAGTAGCTCGCCACTGCGCTTGGGTGAGGAAATGATCGCCAAAAGCGTTTGTCGCCACGCTGTCAAAGCGAACGATCCGTTGCGATATCTCGAAGTGGAAAAACTGATCCAGGACTTGCTCGGTTGCGAGTTGCCTTACTGTTGCCCGCATGGGCGACCGACGATGATCCAAATCTCAAATGCCGAGCTGGAGAAGAAGTTTGGAAGGAAAGTCTGAACTGCGGATTACGCGGATTCCGCAGATGTAATCACTCAACGTTCTCGCCAATGTTTGGCGATGAGCGCTTTGATCGCTGGCGTTTGCAGGCAGTAGTTCTCTTTTCCGTCGTTTGGCAATTCCGGGAACCATTTCCACCAAAACATTCCTGCAAGGAATGAATATTTCCCGGTCAAATCAAGGGCAGCGTCAATGCAGCGCTGCTGGATCTCCGTGGCGTGAGCGCCGCCTGTCTTGAATCCCCACGGCTCGGCTGCGGCCCGGGCGCTTTCGTTGTAACCGATCTCAGTGAAAAGGAATTTCTTGCCACCGTTTTTGTGCGAGAATTTCTCCAGCTCCGTGCAACGCTTCGCCCACGCCAGCGCGATTTCCTCCTCACTCGGGTCGACAGCTTTAGTGAGCGGAAAATAAGCGAGCACGCCGATGTAATCGAGCGCATCCCAAAATTTTACGTCCGCGTAATCATTCCAGTTTGCGCCGTAAGTCAGCTTCCCGCGATAAACTTGGCGGACCGCAGAGATGATTTTCCGCCAACGGTCTTCAAATTTCTGCGCGTGAGAAAATTCCAGGCCCACGCAGAAGATGGCTGCGTCGTGGGTTTCAGCGATCTTTGCCATTTCGACGATCCAGGTTTGGTAATCGTTGAAGAAGCGGTCCCACTCGATCAGGTTGCTGAATGTGATTTCGCCGCGCCAGGCGAACTTCGATCCCCAATAGCCGATGTGCGGAATCAACATCACCGAAAGCTCGCGCTCGCGCGCCCAATCGAGCGGTACAGTGATGTAACTGTCGTTGTCGACCTTGCGGAAGGTGACATGGCCGTCGTTTTCAATTCTGGCGTAGGGATGAATGGCAACGCTGTTCACGCCTAACGATTTGAGTTCGTCGAGCGTCTGGGCCATCTCCGGCGTTCGCCATTCGATGCCCCAGGTTTGACACGACACGGTCACGCCTTTGACGAATGGCGGCGTTTGAGCCTCGATCTTTAATGATGCGATCGAGAGCGCTAGCAAAAGCACACTCGTCGTTTTCACGGTTCACTGACCTTTGACCTCGGTCCCCTCTTCCTGCAGTTCATCGGAAGATTGGCTCACTCAGACGTAAAGACATGGAAATCGGAAAAATAAGGCCGAAGCAAGAGAAATCAGATTTTCGGCGTTTTAGTTTTCCCACTTTGAGCTTTCATTGAGAAACAAACATGGCTGAGAAGATTGCGCTTATTACAGGTATCACCGGCCAGGACGGCTCGTATTTGACTGAGCTGCTCTTGGAAAGTGGATACACCGTGCACGGTGTGGTTCGTCGCACGAGCAATCTCCTCCGGTCGCGCATCGAACGTCTGCGTCGCGACAAAAAGGTTTACGGCAAAAGTTTGTTTCTCCATTACGGCGATCTTGCGGACGCCACGACTTTGCGCCGCATTTTCCGTAAAGTCCGGCCAACCGAGCTTTATCATCTTGCCGGCCAAAGCCACGTCGGGCTGAGTTTCGAAATTCCCGAATCGACGTGCGATGAAGCGGGAATGGCGACGTTGCGTCTGCTCGAGATCGTGCGCGACGAAGCACAACCGGTGCGCTTTTATCACGCAGCGAGCTCGGAAATTTTCGGTAACGCGACCGAGACGCCGCAAACCGAGACCACGGCAATGTGGCCGGCCAGCCCCTACGGTTGCGCCAAGGCATTCGCAACCCAGTTGGCGCGCATTTATCGGCAATCGTACGGATTGTTCGCCTGCAACGGGATTCTCTTCAATCATGAGTCACCGCGGCGTGGAGAGAATTTCGTGACTCGCAAGATTGCCCGCGCCGCCGCGCGGATCTGCTGCGGCCTCGATTCAGATCTTGTTCTGGGCAATCTGGAAAGCCGGCGCGATTGGGGACGGGCCCAGGATTATGTCCGCGCGATGTGGCTAATGCTGCAGCATGAGGCGCCGGACGATTACGTTGTGGCGACGGGCCAAACCCATTCGGTGCGTGAATTTGTCGAAGCCGCTTTCGCCGTGGTCAATCTCCCGTGGGAAAAGTACGTCAAGTACGATCCATCATTCGACCGTCCAACCGAACCGGCGCGCCTGGTTGGTTGCGCGGATAAAATCCGAAAGACGCTCGGGTGGAAGCCGACGGGCACTTTTGCGCAACTCGTGCACGAAATGGTGGAAGCGGAGGTAGAGCTGTTGAGGGGTTGAGATCCGAGCGTGCCAGAGGACGAGGCGGTCCAACTGGCGGACCGGGCGGGCATTGTTAAGAAGGCGAGGAGAATGGAGTTAAGAAGCTGCAGGGGCGCTCTGTGAGCGCCGATTCGTTTTGATTTCGGCGGCCATAGACTGCCGCTACAACCATCTCAACGACTCGACCCTCTTTCAGCGCACTCTGCTCTCCTCAACCTCTCAACAACTCAACGATTTGCTGATTTAGCGATTTACGTTTTCAAGCGGGCAGCTAGTTTGGCGCGGTGAAAAAAATTGAGGCGATCGTTAAACCGTTTAAAACCGAGGCGGTTAAAGAGGCGCTCGCCGAAGTAGGCGTCGAGGGGATGACGCTGAGCGAAGTCAAAGGATTCGGCCGGCAAAAAGGCCACAGCGAAATTTATCGCGGCAGTGAATACACGGTGGATTTTTTGCCGAAAGTGAAATTTGAAATTGTCGTGCCGGACGATCGAGCCCAGCCGGTCGTGGAAGCAATTCTCCGGTCGGCCAAGACCGGTAAGATCGGCGACGGAAAAGTTTTCGTGGCGGAAGTGGAACAAGCCATTCGTATCAGGACGGACGAACGGGGAGCGGAAGCCATCTGAGAGGAACGTTGAAGCGTGATTTGTTAAATCGTTACAAACGGTAGAAGGAAGCAAGCTGGTTCCCGGTTTTAACGATGTAGCTTTTTTAACCATGTGGCGAAAATTATGAACGATTTTTTATTGTCGATCTTGCTCGGGGTTGTCGAAGGGCTGACGGAATTTTTGCCGGTTAGTTCAACGGCGCATCTACGCATTGTCGAGGCGATGCTCCGTCTCGATCTCCACGATACTTACTGGAAAATGTACACGATCGTGATCCAACTCGGTGCAATTCTGGCGTTGCCGGTTTATTTTTGGGATCGAATCCTGAAATTCATCGGTACCTTCCCGAAAGGAGAACGCGGCGACCGCAACTTCATTACGCACCCGTTGAGCCTGACGATGATCGCGTTTGTGATCACGGCGCTTCCCTCGTGGGCGTTGACCAAGGTGATTGGCAAAAATTTAGAAAGCTTATGGGTGATGGCGACGGCACTGCTCGTCGGCGGAATCGTGATGTGGATTATCGATGCAGCTTTTACCCGGCCGCGGGTCACGCACATGGAAGAAATGAATTTGCCGCAGGCGGCATGGATTGGCGCCGTGCAAATTCTTTCCGCCGTTTTTCCCGGCACGTCGCGTTCGATGTGCACAATCGCGGCAGGGCAGGTGGCCGGTCTCTCGCGTCCGGCCGCGCTCGAGTTCTCGTTCTTTCTTTCCATGCCGACCATGGTGGTGGCGACTTTGTACGATCTTTTCAAAACGCTTTCGCCAAATCGCAACACCGCAACGGAAGGCAATCTGGCGCCGCTCGCGGTCAGTACCCATCAATGGATTGTTCTCGTCATTGGGTTTGTCGTCTCATTCATCGTCGCGCTCGGCGTGGTTGCATGGTTTATGCGGTGGGTGCGGACACGGGGATTTGCGCCGTTCGCAATTTATCGAATCCTCCTTGGCACTGTGTTGCTCCTGGTTCTGGCTCGTCGTCTCGCCTAACGAATTGTCGATGCACACGAGCGAAGCGATCCTCCCCGATCTCCAAAGCTGCGTCCTGTGCGAGGATGTGCGCTGCGAATTCAACCGAATGCAAACGCTCGTGGGCGTGCTCAACGTTGTAGCTGCGCCGGCGTTGCCGATCAATTGCTTGCGCTTGCTGCCGGTGGTGCGGATCGCCGCGAAGTAAAGCGGTAAAAAAATGCGCGACCCGCCGTGTGAATAACTGCTTGCCATAAAGTGCGAATTTGTTTAAGACGCGCTCTTCATGCGGAAAGGATTTCTAGTCGGAGCCTTGTGCGGCTTCGCTCTCTTCAATCACACGCAAGGGCAGGAAGTCGTCATTGTTCGGGAAACGAAAGCAAAATCTTCCGAGCGACCTGCGACTCTCCCTCAGCAAACGAAGCCGGAAATCGTTCGGATAGAAAAAGCGGTCGCGGCGCAGCCCACGAAACTATCGGTTCGCGAGCAAGCATCCGCCCCGGCCAAGCCCACGATCGAGCAGATGCGAAAATCGGGAGTGCTCGCGGCGCAGCGGGTGAAGGAAGAGATGCATGAAATGGAACTAAGCGATGCTGCTCCAGCGCGAGCTCCGCAGGCGTCCAAACAAACTTCCGCCGGCGCGCCCCATCCCGTAGACCGGCAATCGCGCGAACCGGAATCAATTCCTTCTCAGCCGGTCAGCTTCTCCGGGCAGACCGCGTTTACTAGATTGGCCGACGGTTTCGACTTACCAGTCGGCAAACCGGATGGGCAAGGCTACTACAAGGCCCGCGGCTTTCGTTCAAACGGCCATCTCGGCGAAGATTGGGACGGAGTCGGCGGTGGAGACACCGATCTGGGGGATCCAATTTATTGCATTGGGGATGGCGTGGTTGTTTTCGCGCGCGATTGTCACATGGGCTGGGGAAATGTAGTCATCGTGCGTCATGCTTTTCGCGAAGGGGGAATGGTTAGGAACATCGATTCACTTTACGGACATCTGGAAAAAATCCTTGTCCGTCGCGGCCAGGCGGTGAGACGCGGCCAGCAAATCGCAACGATGGGTACCGCACACGGGCTCTATGATGCGCATCTTCATCTTGAAATCCGAAAGAACATCGAGATCGGGATGAGCCGCGCCAAGTTCGCCCAGGACTTGAGTAATTATTATGACCCGTCGCAGTTCATCCTCTCGCATCGGCATCTCCAGACCAGCGGCGCCAGCTCCCGCATCGCGATGAATACGTTCACCCAGGACGCCAACATTCGCTGGGACAAAGCTCGCAACTATTCTCACGCGCACTCCGGTGGCGGTTCAAGTGAATCGGCGGCCGCGCTCAAGAAAGCGCTCGCGGCCCAAACCAGCCATTAAATTGCAGTGTCGCTGTCTGAGCGAACCTGCACGGCCGCAATTCAAACTCGCCCGAGCAGGACTAGAATCAGTACGATCAGAAGAATCAGGCCAAGTCCGCCGCTTGGGTAATAGCCCCATCCGCTGCTATATGGCATGTGGGCAGTGCTCCGATAAGTAGAAGAATCAAAATGATTAGGAGAATAGTGCGCGTCACCTTAGCCTACGCAGGAGCGGCGTAGTTTGGCCGCACATTTTTTCCAACGGGCGGCGGGCGACAGGCCGGTCGCGATGAAAATCTCTTGCGCGACGGCAGGCGGCTCTTATCGTTGAATGGCACTCCCGAATGTGTCCGCATGATGCTTCGGGAAAATTTTTTGCCCAAATTTTCATGGCGAATACGATCTTAGTTGGCGCGCAATGGGGCGATGAAGGAAAGGGAAAAATCATCGATGTACTTACGGCCAAGGCCGACATCGTTGTCCGCAGCCAGGGTGGCAACAACGCCGGGCACACCGTCATCCACGGCGGCACGACCTATGTGTTACATCTGATTCCATCGGGCATTTTGCGACGCGGAAAGGTTTGTGTTATCGGCAACGGCGTCGTGGTTGATCCAATCGCGCTCGTCGCAGAATTGGATGGGTTGCGCAAGCTTGGGCTCAGGATCGACGGGAAAAATCTGCTGGTGAGCAATTGCGCGCATTTGGTTTTGCCTTACCACCGAATGGTCGATGAGCAGCGCGAGTTGCGCCAGGGCCGAGCAAAAATCGGCACCACTAAACGTGGCATAGGACCGGCCTACGGAGATAAAGCCGCGCGCACCGGTCTGCGGATTTCTGATTTAATGCAGCCGCTGCTGTTCTCCAAAAAATTGCAGGCCAAGATTCGTGAGAATAACAACATTCTCGAGACCCTCGGGGCGAAGCCGATCAGTTATCGCGAAGTCGACGGGAGTTATCTCGCGGCCGGAGAAAAGTTGCGGCCTTTCGTTGCCAATACCGTCGTTTATCTGCATCGAGCGCTCCAGCGCGGGAAGGAGATTCTTTTCGAAGGCGCACAAGGGACATTTCTGGATATCGATCACGGCACTTATCCCTACGTGACGTCGTCAAACACGACTGCGGGTGGCGCTTGCACCGGCACGGGCGTGCCCCCGCATCGGATGGACCGCGTTCTCGGCGTGATGAAAGCATACACAACCCGGGTGGGCGAGGGGCCATTGCCAACCGAAGACCGACAGCTAACCCAGATGTTGCATAAGTTGGGGCGGGAGTTTGGCGCAACTACCGGCCGCGCGCGCCGTTGCGGTTGGTTCGATGCGGTAGCAACCTGCTACGCCACCATGATCAATGGCATCGACGAGCTGGCGATTACCAATTTGGATGGGCTTGACTACGTCGACCCCATCCAAGTCTGCGTCGGTTATCGTTTGAACGGGAAGCGGCTCGAGGTGCCGCCGTGCGACGCGGTGCAATTGGATAACTGCGAACCGATTTACGAAGCAATGCGCGGGTGGAATCAATCTACGAGTTCTGCGAAAAAACTTTCACAACTTCCTTTAACGGCAAGAAACTACGTTAACCGCCTTGCTCAACTTACCGGAGGCAGATTATCGATCGTAAGCGTCGGGCCAACCCGCGCCCAAACTATTTTCCTCTAGTCGTTCATCCATGTCCTCTGCCGGCAAAACGGTCCCGCGGCACATCGCCATCATTATGGACGGCAACGGTCGCTGGGCGAAATCGCGCGGCCTGCCGCGGATTAAGGGCCACGAGGAGGGGGCGAAGGCCGTGCGCGAATGTGTGGAGGGCTGTGGCGAGCTCAAAGTCGAGTACCTCACGCTTTACGCGTTTTCGGCTGAAAACTGGCAGCGCCCGAAAACCGAAGTGTTCGCTTTAATGAAACTGCTTGAGAAGTTCTTGAAAGAAAAAACGCCCGAACTGCTCGAGAAAAATGTTCGCCTTCAGGCCATCGGCCGATTGACTGATTTGCCGGACGTTTGCCAGCAACAACTCCACAGATCGATTGAGGCCACAGCAAAGAACGACGGTCTCACCCTGGTTCTCGCGCTCAGCTACGGTGGCCGATTGGAAATCATCGACGGGATCAAGAGCTTGCTCCGGGCTGTCGAGCTCGGCCACATCGACAAGGCCATGATCGACGTTCAGATGTTCAGCAAGCATCTTTACACGCGCTATTATCCGGATCCTGATTTGCTCATCCGGACGTCGGGCGAGATGCGGTTATCGAACTTTCTTCTCTGGCAACTTTCTTACACGGAAATGTACGTTACGCCAAAACTCTGGCCCGATTTCACCAAGAAAGATCTCTCGGCTGCGGTCGAAGAATTCGGCCGACGCCAGCGCCGTTACGGGGCGGTCGAGTAAACCGTAGTGGCAGTCTATTTATCACGCTGTAGCCTTAGCGAAAGCGGATGACCGCCGTCTTGCAGATTTCGGCGCTCACAGGAGCGCCGCTACAGGACTCGGAGCTACACGAACGCCACGGCGACCGAATCGGCGAGCGATTTACCGGTGCGTGTGAGAATGAAATTACCGTTCGATTCTTGAAGCAAACCGAGCTTCATGAATTCCCGAGTCTCATTTGGGAATGGTTCCAGCACGGTTGCCGAAACGCCCTCGCGCGTGCGAAGGGAGAGCGCAATTTTTTCTGCGCGTTTCATCTCCGGCGTCAGGTTCTCGGTCGAGCCGCTCGCCGATTGACCCGACATAAGGCGCTCGGCGTATTGGCGGTAATCAGGAACATTTTGCCAACGCTGCGTCCCAATGGTGGAAAATGCGCTTGGCCCAATCCCCAAATAATCTTCGCCCGACCAATAGCCCCGGTTGTGCGCCGAAGAAAAAACTGGCCGCGCGTAATTCGAGATTTCGTATTGTTCGTAGCCAGCCGTTTCGAGCGTCGACATCGTTATTTCAAAAAACTTGGCCTCGGCGTCCTCGTCACCGCGAAATTCGCCGCGTGATTGCCGAAGGAAAAATTCCGTGTCCTCTTCGTAAGTCAGGCAGTAAGTGGAAACGTGCTCGGGTTGGAGCGAGATCGTTTTGTCGAGCGTGTTTTGCCATTGCTGATGCGTCTGACCGGGCAATGCGAACATCAGATCGACATTAATGTTTGAGAATCCGGCTGCCCGCAGAACCCGGAACGACTCCTCCGCCTGCTGTGCGTTGTGCTCGCGTCCGAGCAATTTCAATAATCGATTGTCCCAGGATTGGACGCCAAGACTGATCCGGTTGACGCCGAGTTTTTTGAGCGCGTCCGCTTTGCGTGCGGAAACGCTTCCGGGATTCGCTTCCATCGTCCACTCGATCAATCGAGACAGGTCGAGCAGATCGTGAAATCCACGCAGTAGAAATTCGAGCTGCCCAATGGTTAGCGCGGTCGGTGTGCCGCCGCCAAAGTAGATGGTCGATGGAAGAAGATGTCGATCTTTGGTGTGCCGCTCGAGTTCGCACACAATCCCTTTACAAAAGCGCCCCGTTTGCGAGCGATCGAGAAGACCTTTGTAGAATGCACAATAGGGGCAGATGCGCGCACAGAACGGAATATGCACGTAAACGTGTCGGATCGGTTCCATTACGTCTGTTGCAAATTGTTGGACTCCTGTGTTAGACGCCGGCCATTTAGACATAATTTGTAGAGGCGGTCTATGACCGCGGCGACCGCGCGGTTTTCGACACTCACAGAACTCCGCCACAACCGCAGTTGTGATTCGCACGGGCGGTCATAAAGTCCGTTGCCATCGTTCAATTACCTTGTCGATCAAAAGCCTAGCTCTGGTTCTCTTCTCTGCTATCACGCCCGCGTTCGCGCAGTCTCCGCAACCGGCGCCAACGCCGTCAATAGTTTACACAGTCCACGATCCAGACGCGATCCATGATTACAAGACGAATCCGCGCGTCGTGCGTTCAATGGTAAACCAGCTGGTAATGACGGCAACAGGCCAACCCGACGTGGCCAGGGCCTGGGCGTCGCTCGTTTTGCCGAACGATAAAATTGGAATTAAAATTTCCGCAGCGGGCGGTGAGCTTTTTACGACGCACCACGACGTGGTCAACGCGATTGTCGATGGACTGGTCGCGGCCGGACATGCGCGCGGAAGCATCATTGTTTGGGACCGTTCGCTAATTGGAATCAAGGGCGCCGGTTATCAGCCGGGCGCGGACGGTTATCAAATGAAGGCCATCGCGCCCCGCGATGGCTACGATCCGAAAACAGTTTTTTCAGCGGGGTTACTCGGGAAGCTGGTCTGGGGCGATTTCGACTACAAAAGCGGCAAAGGAAAAATCGCACCGCTATCCGACACCGAGAATACGAGCAGTCTCAGCCATTTCTCACGCATCCTCTCCAGCGAGGTGACGAAGATCATTAACGTTCCGGTGATGAGTAACAGTACGACCAACGGGATCGCAGGCTGTCTCTACAACGTCACTATTCCAAACATCGACAATTGGCGCCGCTTTGCGCAAGGCACCGGTTTCGGGGCGGACAGCGTCGCCCTGATTTACAGCAACCCGATTATCGCGCAGAAAGTTGTGTTTAATTTGATGGACGGTCTGACTGCCCAATATGGTGGCGGTCCGGAATCGCAACCGAACTTCGCCCTGCATCATGCGACCCTCTACGCGAGCAAAGATCCGGTGGCACTGGACGCGATTGCCTTGAAACGGTTCGAGGAATGGCGCGCCCGTGCGAGCTTTCCCCCAATCGGCCGTCTGGCTTCCTACGTGCAAACGGCAAGCCAGCTCGGCCTGGGCAATTCGGAGACGAGCCGGATTGAGGTCAAAAATGTCGGGCGTTAGTTGGTTGTTGGGCCGATGCTCGTGAAGACCCAGACCGGGAATTCGACTCGACGATTACGCGGCCCGATTCTGCGTCGCGTCTCGCGCTCTTTTTATTTGTCGGTGCGTATCCTGCCGAAACGATTGCGAGACCCGGTCGCGCTCGGCTACCTGCTCGCGCGCGCCTCGGACACAATTGCCGACACGATTGATTTGCCAACGGAATCGCGGGTTGAAAAATTGCGGACGCTTGCTCGCGGAATCCAGGGCGAAGCAATGGGGGATGCAATTATCGACCTTAGCGGGTCGTTTGCACCGTTACAAAAAAACCAATCCGAACGCACCCTGATCGAATCATTACACCGTTGTTTGGATTGGCTCGATCAAACCGAAGTGGGCGATCGCGAAGACATTCGGTTGGTACTTGAAAATATTAATCGTGGCCAAATCCGCGATCTCGAATTATTTCGAGATCCAAAGAAAATCGTCGCTTTGGAGAAATCCGATGATCTCGACGAATACACTTATCTAGTTGCTGGATCCGCTGGCGAATTTTGGACGCGGCGTTGTTTCCGGCACCTTCGAAAATTCGCAGCGCTGAGCGAAAGCCAAATGCTCGAGCTTGGCAAGCACTACGGGATGGGCTTGCAGTTGATCAATATTCTGCGCGATGCGGGCTCAGATCTTCGGACTGGCCGATGTTATTTTCCAAATGAAGAATTAGCTGCCGCGCGAATGGACGCATCGCAGATCCTTCGCGAGCCCGAACGTTTCCAACCGATCTACCGGAAGTGGCGCGAGAAAGCGGAACGCGGGATCGAAGCTGGAATGCAGTACGGGCGCGCCATCCGAAATCGTCGCGTCCGCGCGGCGACGGTTTTGCCGGCGCTGATCGGAGCGCGCACTCTTGCTCTCCTGCGCGGGGCCGGCGCGACGGCGTTGCACCGAAAAATCAAAGTCCCGCGCAAAGAAGTGCGGGGGATCGTGAGATCGGTGGCGTTGACATTCGCTGCCCGATCGCAAATCGACGCGATGTTTCGCCAGTTGTCTCGGTAGGGCGACGCTCAGCGGAGCCGTCTAATATGTACTCTTACCAACGCAAGTCGTTGAGTACGCCGACATATGCAGACCCTTAAGAAGGCGATCGTTGGTTGATCACGAAAGATGAAAACGCTTTGGGCGGGATGGTCGCGGCCGATGTGCGCGCGCGTGATATGATTGACCTTCTTCGGCTCGACGGAGCCTCGTCCCACCGGCGGCTACAGGAAATAATTGCGCTGCTTTTCGCTGATCGGTTTATCGAGCCGCTCGAGCACTTGGAGCATGTCTTCCCAAACTTTCCTTTTTTCCGACGGCGATTGGTTTCGCAGCAAGTAGGCGGGATGATAGGTGATCATCAACGGCGTGCCGTTGAACGAATGCCATCGTCCTCGAAGCTCGCGCATTGTTCCACGCGTGCCCAACAAGCCTTCCACTGCAACGGCCCCGAGCGCTACAATCAATTTAGGCTGAATGATGTCGATCTGCTCGATGAGGTACGGGCGACACGTTTGCATTTCCACTGGCGTAGGCGCCCGGTTTCCAAATGAGCCGGCCGGCATGTCGGGCCGGCATTTTAGAGTGTTCGCGATGTAAACGTCGGCGCGGGCAAAGCCCATCGCCTTGATGATTCTCGTGAGCAGTTGTCCAGCGCGGCCGACGAACGGTTCGCCTTCGGCGTCCTCGTCCGCGCCCGGCGCTTCGCCGACGAACATGATTTCGGCATCGGGATTGCCGACGCCGAAGACGGTTTGCGTGCGCGAACTGGCGAGATGCGGGCATTTCGTGCAGACACGCACTCGCTCGCGCAACGGCACGAGAAGTTCAGACTTATTAGCCGCAACACGTGAGGGAGAAGTGTGCAATTGGATGAGCGAGATTCTCGACGCGCACGGCAGACGGTCGCTCGTCTCGCGAATTTGCTTCAGTGCGGTGAGAACAAAATCGAGAGCCGGTTCCTGCATCGGAGCGATCATCGGAAATCTTGCGCGACTGAGCAATTCTTTAATCAAGAATTACCGCAGAGACCACAGAGATCGCACGGTAAGACTGATTTTTTCTTCTCTGTGTCCTCAGCGCTCTCTGCGGTAAATTGAAATGGAATGACGAATTGGCGGCTTAGCGATTACGATTACGAGTTGCCGGAAGAGTTGATCGCGAAACGCCCGCTCCCGCGCCGGGGAGAGTCGCGGATGATGGTCCTGCATCGCGACTCGCAAACGATCGAACATCGACAATTCCGCGAACTGAAAACTTTTTTGGATCCGCGCGACTTGCTTGTGCTCAACAATACCCGTGTCCTGGCCGCGCGCCGTTTTTCCGACAATGGTGCGATTGAGTTCTTGTTTCTGGAGCGACTTGGCGCTGCGCGCTGGAAATGCCTCGTTAGGCCTGGGCGCAAAATGCGAACAGGCGCAACGACAAAAGTCGGCAATATGTCTTTGCGTGTCGAAGAAGTTTTGCCAGATGGCGAGCGAATTGTTTCGCTGGATGACGATGTCGATCTTCATTCAGGGGGGTCGATGCCGTTGCCGCCTTACATCGGACGCGAAAGCGACCTGGAGGACGAAACGCGCTACCAGACGGTTTTTGCGCAAAATCCTGGCGCAATTGCCGCGCCGACCGCGGGCCTGCATTTCACGGAGGAAATCTTAAACGAAATCGCGCATGCATTTGTCACGCTCCACGTCGGCATCGGCACATTTCGTCCGGTGCATTCGGAGAATATCTCCGAGCACCGCATGGAGCCGGAGCGGTTCTCGATTTCAAGCGAAGCAGCAAACGAGATCGACAATGCGAAGCGCATCGCGGCGGTCGGAACGACCGTGGTCCGCGTACTAGAATCAGCTCGCCGCGAGAATGGAAGGCTGGTTACGCAGACGGGATCGACCAACCTTTTCATTTATCCGCCGTTTCGATTTCAACATATCGATCTTTTGTTTACGAATTTTCATCTGCCGCGCTCGACTTTGCTGATGCTGGTGAGCGCATTCGCCGGCCGCGAGTTTCTATTGCGAGGTTATAAAGAAGCGATTCACGAACGCTATCGGTTCTATAGTTACGGCGATTGCATGTTGATTCTGTAACTGTATTCTCCGCGCAAATGGACAATGCCGATCAACCGAAAGGCGAGCTCGTGATTCAAACGATCGCTATGCCGAGAGATACAAATCCGAGCGGCGACATTTTCGGCGGCTGGTTGATGTCGCAAATGGATTTGGGCAGCAGTATTCTCGCCGCGAAGACGGCAAGGGCGCGGGTCGTGACAGTGGCGATGGAAGGGATGTCGTTTCTTCAACCAGTGCGGGTGGGCGACCGGGTTGCATGTTACGGCCGCATCGAGCGGATCGGCCGGACATCAATGAGGATTCCGGTGGAAGTCTGGGTGACGCGCTACAAGACTGGGGAACAAGTAAAGGTCACGCACGGTGTTTTCACTTACGTGGCCGTGGGTGACGACGGAAAACCGATTCCGGTGAAGCGCGACGGCGCTTAAGGTTCGGCTGGCGTGCCCTCGGTTTCGCTGGCGCCCGATCCGAAGACAGTAACAGGATCAGCAACTGGTTCTGCGGCGGCGCTAACTTTCGGCTCGCTTACTTCAGTGGCTTTGAGCTTTGAATGGCGATTTGATTGGGCCTGGGCCCGGGCAATCGCGTGCTGGCGTTGGCGGATGTGTTTGCGGACGTAGTTTCGGTAGGCCATCTGTTGGCGTCCGCTTTTGGACATCCATGCGCATCCGGGCATGGCCAGGCAAGCCAGTAAAACTACCACCGAGAATCTTAGGATCCTTTTCAAGACTCCTATTTTGGAGCAAGACTCGTGCGAAGCGCCGCAGCCCTGCACTTTCGTACTTGCCCGTCAATTCAAACCGCGGCGGAATGAAGTCGTGAGAGAGCTTGTTCGGTTGATCGCTGCGATACTTTGCGCCGAGGCAACGATCGTCGGCGCAGCTGATTACGAGGATCAGTACAATTCGCTGCTTAAGAAATACGTGGCCCCGGAAGGCATCCGTTACGCGGCATGGAGAAGCACTGCCTCAGACATGAGCGGATTGCAGAACGTGATCGATACGATCGCCAATGGCCAGGCCCCGGCGGGGCGCAATGAGCAGTTGGCGTTTTACATCAACACCTACAACGCTTGGATTCTGCACGAAGCGCTTGCCAAATATCCGACAAAAAGCGTGAAGGATCCGCTCTTCCTCTTCTTTCTGGGCAAACGGATCAAGGTAGCCGGCGAGGAAATGAGCTTTAACCATCTCGAGAAGGACATTATTCGCGCGAAGTTTGGCGAACCGCGTGTGCACGTCGCGCTCAATTGCGCGAGCCGAAGTTGCCCGCCGCTAAATCGCGAGGCATTTCGCGCTGAGGAGCTCGATCAACAATTCGAAGCGTTGGCCAAGTCGTTTGTGAACTCGGAGAAGGGAGTGAAATATTTGCGCGAGAAAAAAACAGCGGAGCTCTCGAAAATATTTGATTGGTACAAAGACGACTTCAAGGACGAAGGCGGAGTGATTGCCTTTATCAACAGACGCCGCTCGGCGCCGCTCCCAACCGATGTCAAAATCACGTACCAGGATTACGATTGGAGCTTGAACGAAGCGAAGTGAGCGGCGAACTAGATGGCGCACCCGGTTGTCCGCGCGGAGAAGACGCCGCGGCAGCGCGTCGCGCAAATTTAGAGCAACTCGCGAATGCAACTGAACGCGTGCACGTAAATCCGGTGTGGGCCGCCGCGCAACAGCTCCTGGCTTATTAGATCGGCCGGATCGTTACTTTGCGCCGGCATCATCTGCGGAATCGGTTTTTCGTTTCGTCCGCTGCGCGAGACCTCAAGGAGATCGCCGCACTTGGCTGGCGCGACGGCAAACTCGATACCCCCTGAGTTGAGCACGACTTTGCCAACCGGGTGGCCGGTTTGCTCGCGCAGTTCAATGTCGATCTTGCGATTGTTCGCCGCCGCGAATCGAAGCTGATTGCTGGATTTCGTTTTCTCGGCGTACCAATTTAACTGGGCCGCGAGCCAACCAGCCAAAAGCATGGCGGTCGACCGAAATTCGGGCGCAAAATCAATCCCCACATTTTCGATTTCGCTGAAGTGATGGTGAGACGACGGATGATCGAAAAATTGCGCGATCGCGGTACCGAATTTTGTCCAAACGCGTCCAATTCAAATCGCAGAGCACGATCCGCTGCTTCGCTTCCCTTTCCGCGGTCTCAACCAAACGCATTTGCGCGTCGAAATTCTTCCAGATCTGGCTGTCGTAAACGAGGCGGTCGACCCAAGCCCAAAGTTGCGGGTCCATCGGATCGGGAAACTCGTCCTGCCACCAAAGATAGAGGGGCAGGTCCGAATCCAAATGGGAGAAGACAATTCCTGGTAACAGATTTGCACACGAACCTTTAAGCAAGAAAGAGAGCTGCTCGGAGCAAATTTGTTTGCTGCCGGCGCGGCTGACGTGACAATGTGCGCTGATCCATGCTTCCACCCGATTTTCTTTTGCGTTGCAATCGGCCGCGATGACGATGGCGCGGCAGGCGCGGTTCTCGGCAATTTTCGCGATAAGCTGGGTGTTTTTCTCGAGCGAACCAGGCGCTTCGCTGTAAACCGCGAGATTAATCAGCGAGGCTCGTGTCATCACGCCTTCGCCTTCTCGCCAAAGCTTTTTCAGTTCCCCGGCGATCTTTCCCATCTCGAGCGGGAGGCCTAACGAATAATTTTCAGCGATTGCGGGCATCGGTCACAATCGTCGCCAGGCGCGGCCGTCGCGTGCTAGCAATTCATCTGCTTGTTCCGGTCCCCACGAGCCGGCCGGGTAAGAGAATAGAGGAGGCGCATCCTTCTTCGCGTGCCAGGAGTTTTCAATGATGTCGATGAAGGCCCAGGCTTCCTCGACTTCATCGCGCCGCGCAAAGAGGGTGGCGTCGCCGCTCATTGCGTCAAGCAGGAGACGTTCGTACGCCTCCGGGCTCGCTTTGCCGAAGGAGGTGCCATAATGAAAATCCATCTTCACCGGCTCGATTCGGAAACTTGTGCCGGGCATTTTCGCCTGCATCCGAAGAGAGATCCCTTCGTCAGGCTGAATCCGGATCACGAGCACGTTTTCTTCGTTCGATTCTTTATTGAACAAGACGAGCGGCGCTTTTTTGAAATGGATCGAAATCTCCGTCCCCGATTTCGGAAGCCGTTTTCCGACCCTCATGTAAACAGGCACGTCCCACCAGCGCCAGTTATCGATGTTGAGCCTTAGCGCGACGAAGGTGTCTGTCATCGATTTTGGATCGACATTTTGTTCGGCGCGATAACCGGGTACCGGCTTGCCGTTGATTGAGCCTTCTGCGTACTGACCGCGGATGACATTCCTCGCCACCGCTTCTGCGGCCATTCGCCGAAGTGAGCGGACTACCTTCACTTTTTCATCGCGAATACTGTCCGCGTTCAAGTCGCTCGGTGGTTCCATCGCGACGAGGCAAAGGAGCTGGAGCAAATGATTTTGGACCATGTCTCGCAATGCACCTGCGCCTTCATAATAACCGGCGCGGCCCTCCACCCCGAGCGTTTCCGCGGCGGTGATTTGGAGATGGTCGATGTAGCGCGAATTCCAGAGCGGCTCGAAAATCGCGTTCGCAAAGCGCAACACCAAAATGTTTTGTGCCGTTTCTTTGCCGAGAAAATGATCGATCCGATAAGTTTGTTCCTCCGCGAACGAATTGTGGACGATGCGGTTGAGCTCACGCGCGGAGGCGAGATCGGTCCCGAACGGCTTCTCTACGATGACCCGCGCCCAACTTCCTTCGCAGGCCTGATTTAAACCCGCGGTCTTGAGATTTCTCAGGATCGGCTCGAATTGGTCCGGCCCGACGGCGAAATAAAAAAGTCGATTGCCGCGCGTCCCGCGTTCCTTATCGATCTTCTCGAGCTTGGCGGCGAGGGTTTTGAATCCAGATTCGTCGCTAAAGTCGCCTTGATGGTAAAAAATCGATTGCGCGAAAGTTTTCCAGATTTCGTCGCGGACCGTTTGACGGGAGAATTTCCGCGTTGCTTCTTCGAGCTCGCGTCGGAATCCGTCGTCGTTCTTCTCGCGTCGGGCAAAACCGACGACCGTGACTGCGGGGGGGAGTTCGCCATCGGCCGCGAGATTGTAAAGGGCGGGAATGAGCTTTCGGTGCGTCAGATCGCCGGTCGCGCCGAAAATGACGACGCTGCACGGCTGAGGCACGGCGCGGATGGAGAGTCCTTCCCGCAGCGGATTTATCTGCGTTTGGTCAGCCGCTCGGTTCATGGGATGATCAGCACATTACACGGATTCTCAGAGATTAGATAAGGCGAAATCGTAGCGGCGCTGTGTGAGCGCCGAATCTAATCTACCCGGAGGTCATAGACCGCTGCTACAGTTAGCACGGCAGCGGAAAGCGTCGCGTCAACTCGCGCACCTTGCCGTGAACTCGCTCCAAGGCATCGGCGTCGCTTCTGTTGTTCAAAGCCTCGGCGATTAAATCGGCGATCTCGAGCATCTCTTCTTCCTTCATCCCGCGCGTGGTCACGGCCGGAGTACCGACCCGAATGCCGCCGGGCTTGAAAATTGGGTAGGTGTCGAACGGGATCGCATTCTTGTTCACCGTGATGCCGGCGCGATCGAGAACGTCTTGCGCCTCTTTGCCGTTAATTTCTTTCGGGCGAAGATCGACAAGCATAAGGTGATTGTCCGTCCCGCCGGATACGATGCGGTAACCGTGCTTGGCAAGACCGGCAGCAAGAGCTTTTGCATTGGTGACGACCTGACGCTGGTATTCGCGGAATTGCGGCTGAAGCGCTTCATGAAAACAGACGGCTTTAGCGGCGATGACGTGCATGAGCGGGCCGCCTTGTACGCCGGGGAAAAGCGTCGAGTCGATCGCCTTGGCAAATTTCTCTTCGCACAGGACAATGCCCCCGCGTGGCCCGCGCAAACTCTTGTGCGTTGTCGTCGTAACGAATTGGGCGTGCGGAATTGGGCTCGGATGCTGACCGCCCGCCACCAGCCCGGCAATGTGCGCCATGTCGATGAAAAGAATCGCGCCGACCGAGTCGGCGATTTGCCGTAGCCGCGGAAAATCGATCGTGCGCGGATAGGCCGACGCACCGGCTGTGATCATGATCGGTCGCACTTCCTCGGCTTGTTTTTGTAGCGCGTCGTAATCGATCCTCTCGGTCTTTTCGTCCACGCCGTAGTGCGTGACCTGATAGAATTTGCCGGAGAAATTCGCCGGATGTCCGTGGGTAAGATGTCCGCCATGCGCCAGGTTCATGGTGAGAATCTTGTCGCCCGGTTTGATCGCGGCGAAATAGACCGCCATGTTGGCTTGTGCACCGCTGTGGGGCTGCACATTGACGTGATCGGCGCCGAACAAACGCTTGGCCCGATCGATCGCGAGTTGTTCGGCAGTATCGACATTCTCGCAACCGCCATACCAGCGTTTGCGCGGATAACCTTCCGCGTACTTGTTCGTCAGGCAGGAACCTTGCGCTTCCATCACGGCGCGGCTCGTGAAATTTTCCGAGGCGATTAATTCGATGTTTTCGCGCTGCCGTTTCTCCTCGGCCTGAATGGCGTCGAAGATTTCCGGGTCGACTCGACGCAACGCCTCAGCGTAGCCCCCGTAGGACGTCGGTCCACCCGGCCCGGGCACAGCTCGCTGTGGGAGATCGCTCATGAAATAGGAAGATATGTCGGGGGCGCGCGTCGCACCAGGCCGCACGAATTCGCTTTGTTCTACGAAGGCGAGCACGCTGGGTAAAGCGTTTTTGATCGTCCGCGCGCATTCTTCATAGACTTCGCGGCCAAGGCCGATCGGGTCCGGGACATCGCGCCAGACAGTTGTGCCCGGTTCTTCGAATTCACGGAGCAAAAAAGACTTCTCGGCCCCTTGGGGGAAGAGCATCTGGATTGTTTCGAGGTGCGCGCCGGTCATGGCAAAAATGTGGGTCGCGTGTTCGACCAGGGAAGCGGTAAGGGGTTGGCTGCGCAACTGGCTGATGTCGGCGCCGGCCTCCTCCGCTACTTGCACCGCGTAGAGGCTGGGCGGTTGTCCGCGCACAGCGTGGACGCCCGCTGAGGCAATCTCGATATTTCTGCGATTCCCAACCAAGCGGCGAAAAAGCCCCTCTGCGATGGGACTGCGGCAAATGTTACCTGTACAAACAAAGAGGACGCTTTTCACGATGCGCGCCGCAGCAGCGTACGCGAGATTAAATTAGGATTGAACAAGGCCAAGTCAATCGAGCCGCCGCAAGACTCTCCGCCCGATTCGCGGCGCCGGGTTGCTTTTTTTGGTCGCTGGCGGCTGGCCGAGGTTATGCTTAGCTTGTGTTGAATGAACCCGGGCCCGGATTTGACCCCGCAGGAACGTGCTGTCGTTAGGCCTTTTCATGATTCGAAAAAGACCGGTGTCGCCTGGTTGCTCCGTTCATCCATTCATTGCGCGATTGTTGCGGCGATTTTTCTCTATCTCACGCTGGCACTAGATCAACCGCTCTATGCGATTGGCATTTTTGCAATGTTTGTTCTTTATCTGGCTATCCGCGTTTACAGCGCGCGGCGTCTGGCCGGTATCATGCCGCGCATTCTCCAGCGTTACGAAGAGCGCATCGCCGAACTGGAACGGCAGCTCGGCAAGGTCGACGACGACAAAGTCTCATCTCGGAACGCCTAGCGGCCGGCGAACCACGCGCTAGAATGCGCAGATGCGTTCTCGCTGGAAGAAATTTCGTTATCGTCTCGAATGGGCCGGGCTTCTCATCGCAATGAAGCTGGTTCCTCTGCTCTCGCGCGATGCTTGCCCTCGTCTGGCGCATAACCTAGGGTGGTTGATATCGATCTTTGATCGACACGGGCGAAAAGTCGCGCTCAGCAATCTCGAGGTCGCCTTTGGCGATCGATTGTCGGTCAATGAGCGCAAACAAATTGTCTGCGAATCGTTTCAAAATTTTGCGCGTACAATGCTCGATCTCTTGTGGAGCCCGCGCCTGACGCGCGAAAATTTTCGCGATTACATCGAGTTCGAAAACTTGGAAGAGATCGACCGAGCGACCGGACCCGAGCGCAACTTCATCACCGCTTGTTACCACTACTGCAATTTCGAATGGTTCAGTCTGGCAAGCGGGTATTCGGGATTGGGCGGCACGATTATCTCGCAGGAATTCAAAAACTCACTGCTCGATCCGATTTTCAAGAAAATCCGCGAGCAGTCGGGGCACGAACTAATTCCGCGCGAGCGCGGTATCGTCCGGCTTTACAAAGTGCTGCGACGAAAGGGCCGCACCGCGCTGCTGGTCGATCTAACCGTGCCGCCCGCCCAAGGCGCGGTCGCGATAGATTGCTTTGGATTAAAAACAAGCGTGACCTCGGCGCATGCCTGGCTTCATAAGCAGACCGGTGTCCCGATTATCCCAGTGCACTGCGAACCGCGCGCGGGCGGTCGCTATCGAGTGGTTTTTCATCGCAAGATCGACAACACAGAGGCGATGACGCTGCAGCAAATCGCGCAGGCTTGCTGGGATTCGTTCGAGCCATATGTCTTAAAGAATCCCGCACCGTGGCTCTGGATGTACAAACATTGGCGTTATCGTCCGCGAAATGCAGATCGGCCGTACCCCTTCTATGCCAAGGTCAGCGAAGCATTCGATGAAATTTTGCGCGCGCAATCCACGGGTGCGGTTGTCGATCCAACACCCTAAGCTGGCCGAGGACAGGTTGACAAAGGCGCCGTCTGCTTCTCCAATAGAGAGGTTATGCGAATTGTTTCCCGATTAGTCTTTTTGGCCGCCGCTAGCTCGCTTTCCGTGCTCACCAGCTGCGAAACCGGACGAATGCTCACTCGCGGTGGTGGCGCCTATCACGTCACAGCTTATCGCCCTAAAGATCCCTCGGCCGTCCAAGTGAAGGTCTCTTTGGCGAAGCAAAATATTTATGTTATGGAAAGCGGCCGCTGTTTGATGGCGGTTGCCTGCTCGGTGGGCTTGGCGGACAAACCAACGCCGCGCGGCAATTTCACGATCTATTCGAAACAGGAGCACAAACGGTCGGGCTCGTACGGATTCAGTGTGGAAGGCAATAACGTAGTTCCGACGACGGCCGGTCACGCATCGGGGCAGTATGTCGGTTATCCGATGGGGTACTGGTGTGAATTCGCGCCTGGTTATGGATTTCATCAGGGCTTTGTGCATCCGGTTCCACGGACGCACGGCTGCATTCGTTTGAAGGGCGAAGCCGCGCCGAAGTTTTTTGCGCTGGTACGAGTCGGCACCCCGGTGAATATCGCGACGACGCAACCGGAGGACGAGACGATCGGCCCAAGAGTGCAACGCGTGGATGACTCGCGTACGCCTGATCCAGATCCGCACATTATGGTTTCGGACGCTGCCTTCCAAAAACCGAGCGGCACACTGCTCGAAGAGTAGCGCATCCGCGGCGAAAGGCCGCACGATTTTGTGAGCACGAATCTCATTTCCAGCGGCACAACGGCGCGCGAGAAAGTAAACTTGCGCACGCCGGACGTGATGGCGGCGGTACAGGAGCAGGTCGAGTCCCATTATCGAAGCGATATTGTGGAAAAAGTGCGCCGTGCCGGCGGAATCATTTCCGTGGGCGACACCACGGTGCGTTTGGCCAAGCAATTTGGCTTTTGTTACGGCGTCGAGCGGGCGATCGATCTCGCTTACGCCGCGCGCAAAGTTTTCAAAGACCGCCGGCTCTTCATTGTCGGGGAGATCATTCACAATCCCGAGGTCAACCATCAAATCGCGTCGTTGGGTATCAAGAACTTGACCGGCAAAAACAAACAGGCCGAGATTTCCGACCTCCAACCCGACGACATTGTGATCGTGCCGGCATTCGGGACCGAATTGTCGATCTTGCAGCAAATCAAGGAACGCAGTTGCCAGATTGTCGATACGACATGCGGGGACGTGATGAGCGTTTGGAAACGCGTTCGCAAGTACGCGAGTGAATCCGCCACGTCGATCATTCACGGAAAAGCTGAGCACGAAGAGACAAAAGCGACGAGCTCACGCGCGCTGGGCGATGGGAAAGGCCATTATTTGGTGGTGCTCACCCTTGCCGATACCGATTACGTTTGCGATTACATTCGCCATGGCGGCGATAAGCAAGCGTTTCTCGAAAAATTTCGCGGCGCTTATTCGCCCGGCTTCGATCCGGACGTCCACCTTCAAACCGTCGGCGTAGCAAATCAGACGACGATGTTGCGTGGCGAAACGGAAGAAGTACAGCGACGCGTCCGGAAGGCGATCGTTGATTGTGACGGCGCCGAACTCGCGGCGAAAAACTTTCGGTTCTTCGATACGATCTGCGGCGCGACCCAGGAACGCCAGGACGCATTGCGCGAGTTGCTCAACGTTCCGATGGATCTGTTGCTTGTGGTTGGAGGCTACAACAGCTCGAATACGTCGCATCTTGCCGAGATGGGCGAGGAAAAATTGCCCACCTATTTCGTGCTCAATTCCTCGCGTCTGGTCTCACGTGATGAAATCAAACATTACGATTTGCACGAGAAGCGGGAAGTCATCGCCAAAGACTGGCTCCCGCGCGACCGCGCCGTCATCGGAATCACCGCCGGAGCATCCTGTCCGAATAATCTAATCGAGGAAACATTGTTACGCTTGTTCGAGCTCCGCGGAATACCGCGCCAAGAGCTCGAACTCGCTGCGTAAGATCGACATCATCGGTAGCGGCGCTCGGTTGAGCGCGAAGATCCGTCGCCAGCCTCGGCGGTCTTAGACTGCCGCTACAGGCGGCAGCCGCGAAATGACTGTAGTTATGCGCGCAAGTTCGAAAATGATCGGGCGCTCGTAGAGCGCGCTGCAGAAGTGACACCTCGAATTTCTTGACAGGCCAGATTGACATCGTCACGCTCGGCAAATGAACTCTCTCAATCGATTTGCGGATCCCGTTTACTGCATCATGCGGCTGATTGTTGGTTTGATGCTTGCTTGTCACGGCGCGCAGCTGGTGCTTGGCATGTTTGGGCCCGGTTCAGATAACCCGATGATGCAAGTCGGCGGCTGGATTCAGCTGGTCGGCGGATTTTTGGTCGCGTTCGGTCTGTTGACGCGCCTCGCCGCGTTTATCTTGAGCGGTGAAATGGCCGTGGCATATTTCATGATACACGTCGGGGGCGCCGCGACCCCGCCGGCAAAAATTTTCCCGATCCTGAACAAAGGCGAGCTGGCTTTATTTTATTGCTGGTTTTTCTTGTTCGTTGTGTTTTACGGCGCGGGGCGCTGGAGTATCGATGCCTTGATCGGAAAAGGAAAAGCCGGGGCGGCCACTTCTTCGTCCTAGCTCCGCACTAGGATCGACAGCTTTATTTTGATGAAATGCATTGTCGTTGCCTTTGCCGTTTTTGTTCTTGCTCGATCGCTTCCCGCGCAGGAGTTCAAGGATTTTGGCAAGGAACGTCTGAACAGCTCGCCGCGACACGGCGAATGGGCCGATATCAAATCGGGCGATCGCACGATCAAAGCGTTCGTCGTTTATCCCGAGCGCAAAGACAAAGCGCCGGTTGTTCTCGTTATCCAAGAGATCTTTGGCCTGACCGATTGGGTCCGCAGCTTGTGCGACGAGCTGGCCGAAAACGGCGTGATCGCCGTCGCGCCCGATCTCCTCAGCGGCCAAAAATACGAAGACGGTGACGCTGCAGGCAAAGCGACCCACGCGCTGCCCAAGGAGCAGGTGATAAGCGATCTAAATGCGGCGGCCGATTACGCACTGAAAATTCCGGCATGCGATGAAACGCTAGCGGTTTGTGGATTTTGCTGGGGCGGGGGCTGGGCGTTCAATTACGCACATCTAAATCCGAAGTTGAAAGCCGTCTATTCGTTTTATGGGGTCGCAGTCGACAATCCCGACGATGCTAAAAGTGTCGCGTGCCCCGTTTACGGCTTCTATGGCGAGAATGACGAGCGCGTGAACGCCACGATTCCGAAAGCGGAAGAGTTAATGAAGGCGGCCGGGAAAAAATACGAGCCGGTCATTTACAAGGGCGCCGGTCACGGTTTCATGCGCTCAGGCGAACCAAGCAACCCGAATGTGCGCGAAGGCGATAAAAAAGCCCGCGACGAAGCCTGGGCTCGCTGGAAAATACTGCTGAAGCAGTTATAGACACGATTAACAGGATTTATTGGATTTTTCTCCGAAGCTCAACCCAAGCGAGGGATTCAATCCTGTTCATTCCGTAAATCCTGTCTGGATTTTATTTGGCAACGCTCAATTCGTCCACGAGTGGTTGCGCGTCGTAAACGTTTCTTAAAGCTTCGAGGATGGCGGCAGAATCGACTGAGACGGCGCGCGCTTGTTTGTCGGTGAAGATGCAATCGAGCACGAGCGATTGAATGTTGCCGTCGAAAATGATGCCGACGAATTCGCCGGCCTGGTTTACAACCGGGCTTCCGCTGTTGCCGCCGATGATGTCGGCGTCGAAAACGAAATTGAATGCGGTCGTCAGTGCGAGTTTATCTTTCTTGTCGATCCAACGCTGCGGCAAATCGAACGGCGGTTTGTTTTCGTGCTGATCTGCCCGCTCGTACAGACCGGAAAAATTTGTGAACGCAGGAATTTGTTTCCCGTTCTCTTCGTAACCGCGCACGGTCCCATAAGAAAGCCGCAAGGTGAAAGTCGCGTCGGGGTAGTTGCTTGTCCCTTCAACCGCAAAACGCGCTTTGGCGACCTCGGCGTAAGCCTGATGTTTGATCTCTTCCTTTGTTTCGAAAACTTTCTTCGCGTTGCGCGCGGTCGAATCAACAGCGCGCGCGATGTCGATCATTGGATCGTGCGAAGCATCGAGCGCAGCCTTGCCGCCCTCGTAAAGGTTTTTGCGGAACGCGACATCCTTGAGTTGCGTTCCTTTAATCAACTCGGCCGCGCGACCGACCGGCGATTTGTTGCCCAGCACCATTTTCACACATGGATCGTCCGCGCCGAATGCGCTTGCGAGATCGGTGAGCGAATCGGTCAGTGTGACTAACTCGACATCATCGTAAACCGGCTCGGTCGAGAAAAGTTCCAGATCCAGCGATTCCCGTCCGCTGTCGCGAAATTCCTCGAAGCGTTCGCCGTTTGGCTTGGCGCGCTCATCCGCGGCGCGCACAAGCAACCGCGCGTATTTGAACAAAGTGCTGTAGAATGCGCGCGGTTGGCGATAAAGCCCGAACTTGGGGCGCTCCTGTTCGAAGTAATTGTAAACTCGAGCGTTCTTCACAATTTCGGCCTGCGCGTTCTTGATTTTGTCAAACGCGGCCTCTGCCGATGTTAACTTCGGATCGTGCGAAATCGCGTCGCGTAATTTTTGGTCGCGCGCCTGCAACGCCTGCCAGACTTGCGGATCGAGCAGACCGGCAAGGTAACCATCGTAGCGCTTACGATTGTTCTGCACTCCGTAGAAGTCATCGCGGACGCGCCGGGCATTTTCGAAGGTGCGTTCGCCAAAACTATGGAGAAGGACCTCGCGTCGCTTAAACATGCCGAGGACCCGCGGCAGCTCGCGGTCGCGCATGTCGGCCAGCTCATCCACCGTGAGTTGTCGATCCGTCTTCCCGGGATGGCCGCTGACGAACGTCAGTTCGCCATCGGCTGGTCCTCGCGGATTCATTTTCAGATAATTTTCGATTTTGACCGGCTGGCCGTTTTCGTAAACGCGGAAGATGCAAATATCGAGATCAAAGCGCGGATATTCGAAATTGTCCGGATCGCCGCCGTAAAATGCGATCTGTTGCTCAGGCGCGAAGACCAGGCGCACGTCGTCGTAACGCTTGAAGCGATAAAGATGATACGCGCCGCCCTGGTAAAGCGTGATCACATCCGAACGGAGGCCGGTTTTGTCCTTGCTTTCTTTTTCGGTCGCTGCGATCGCCGATTTGCGCGCATCGGCGGCCTGCTCGCCCGTCATTTCCGGTTTCAACGCGGCACTGACCCGCGTGGTCACGTCTTCGATTGAGATCAGGACGTTGAGCTCAAGATCGACACACTTCTTTTCCTCGGAACGACTTCTCGCATAAAATCCGTCGTGAAGATAATTGTGCTGTTCGTCGCTGAATTTTTGGAGAGCGTCGGCGCCGACGTGATGGTTCGTGATGACAAGGCCGGTAGCAGAAACAAATGAGCCGCTCCCGCCGGAATTGAAGCGAACGCTCGCTTTTTGGAGATGATCGAGCCATTTCGGAGTTGGCTCGAAATGATATTTTTCTTTTAGTTGATTGAGCGGCGGCGCGTTGAAAAGCCACATGCCCTCGTCAGCAAGAGTGGATGTGCCGAAAACAGTCGCGAGAGCGAAAATTGAGCCGACGAGAAAGGGTAAATCGGGTGATGCCTTGGACATGCGCGCACCATAGGTCGCCGATGCAAGGGCGACAACTCCTCCTTAGCAACGTGACTGGTCAAGCAGCGTATTGATCCGGGGCTGATTCGAGGGCGGGAAAGGACTTTTGGATCATCGCGGTTGAGTCCCTACGTGTTGGCGGGCGAAGAAACCGGGGACGGCCGTGGCGGCCAGCAGGGCAATGATCGTCACCGCGACGGTGATCTCAGCGAGCGCCAGTGCGGCATGGGCGAACTTCGTCAACACAGTCCTCATCACTATTCGTGACAGCTGGCCCAAATCCAAAGTTACAAAAAAGATCGGCCAGATGCGTGATTTTTATTTCGAATTTGAAGGAATGCGATTGCGCCCGGTAAGGGGCGGCTTTTGATTGATCACTGCTGCGATGTTCGGAACCAAGCCACAAAAGCTCGAACGACTCGATTTCATTGTTGCCGGCGCACAGAAATCTGGGACGACGGCGCTGCATTATTTTCTGAGCAAGCATCCGGAAATCGCGTTGCCGGACAAACAGGAAATGCACTTTTTCGACGACGAGCAAATTTTCTCGGAGCCGGTCGATTACGATTTGTTACATCGGCATTTCCCACCGGTCGCTGGATCGACAATCGCCGGCGAGTGCACGCCGAATTACATTTATTGGCGACCGGCGATCGAGCGGATTTGGAATTACAATCCGAAGATTAAATTGCTCATTCTTTTACGGAATCCGGTCGATCGCGCGTTCTCGCATTGGAACATGCAACGGTCCAAAGGCCGCGAGCCTCTCGATTTTCTGGACGCGGTGAACGAAGAGAAAAGGCGGACCGCGCAGCCGTTGTCACTGGAGTCGAGACGCTTCGCTTATGTCGATCGAGGATTTTACTCCGCGCAGCTCGAGCGCGTTTTCACATTCTTTCGGCGCGAGCAGACCAAGACGATCAAATTCGAAGACTTCCGGGACAAGAATCACGAGACGCTCAATTCGATTTTTCATTTCCTTGGTGTAAAAGCGCTCGGCGCGGTTCGAAGTAAGGATCGCAACGTCGTTCCCTATGAGCGCGCGATGACCCCCGACGAACGGAAGCGTCTCTACCGTCTTTTCGCAGAAGATATTGAAAAGCTTGAGCGAATGCTCGTTTGGGATTGCGCGGATTGGAAAATCTGATCGTCGATCTCCTTTGTCGGCGCGACTGGCCGTCGCGCCCTATCATTTTGTTTGTTTGAATCGCGGGCGGCGATTGGGGTCGGACGCAAACAGGGCCTTGGAACGAAGGATCCGTGCGCCTTCCGCGAGGAAACACGCGCGCAGTTCCGGTGTAAAGAACGAGCTGCCATCGGCGCGGGGATTGAAATCGAAAAGGAGACGCCCCCCCGGCTTGAGAGATCGTGTCCTAACATCGTTGATAAAGAATTTCCAGTCGGCTGGTGCCCATTCGTTGAACTCGCCATTCTTGGCGCGGCCCAGCCGGTGAAAACAGATGCGGTGTGCTGTGACCAGATCGAATTTTTCCGTGAGATCGGCCACGGGAACTTGCGGCTCGATGCAGGCAATGACGCGACGCACGTTCAATAACGCGGTCGTTCCGCGAAAGAGCGGCTCGTCGTCGGTATCCAGACCGAGGCCTTGGTGTCCGAAAAATTTGCAGACGTAAAGGAAGTACCCTGCGCCGCAGCCAAGATCGAGGATGTGCAACGGCGGCGTGCGGTCGATCCAAAGATCTTGTGCGCGCTTTATGTTAATTTGGATCCAATAAGCGACGTCCTCGAAGCGATTTATTTTGGGCGAGCCGGGCCGATACGGATATTGCTCGCGCAGCCTGTCGAACTCTGCGCGATCCAGGGTCGCGAGGATGCGGCCCGCGCTGACCGGATGCGTCCAACGACCGGCATGTTCCCAAACGCTGACGAGTAGATCCGATGAGAAGATTTTTTGAACTTTCCTAGAAAATTTCATCGATGTGGAAATGCGCCAAAGATTGGACTCCTCTAACCGGCTTTGCGCATATCGTGGCCAAACATGGGCGATTTTGCGATCGTTCGCGAAAAATATCCGGATTCCGCCGTCATCTCCAGAGCGGTGGATTCATTTGTTGGCGTGCGGATTGACAAAACTGAATTCGCAAAATGGGATTGACTCGCGGTGCGAATCAATTTGATCATCGCCACAATGGCGAAGAAAGATCCCCGGGTTAATGTTTACATCGAGAAATCGGCGGCATTTGCCAGGCCGATTCTAAAACACTTGCGCAAGATCGTTCATAGAGCTTGCCGGACGTCGACGAGGCAATCAAGTGGCAATTTCCACATTTCGATTACAACGGCATCATGTGCGGGATGGCCGCATTTCAAAATCATTGCGCCTTTGGTTTCTGGAAAGGAACGCTCATATTTCAGGACAAAAAACTGGGAGATGACGCGATGGGACACTTTGGGCGCATCACGTCGACTGCCGATTTACCGGATGAGACAATGTTAATCGAGTGTGTCCGGAAAGCGGCGAAATTAAATCAAGCTGGCGTGAAGTTGCCGGCGCGAAGGCAATCGAAAGAAAAAAGGCGTTGATCGCTCCGAGCGAGCTCAAAAACGCGCTGAAGAGAAACGCCAAGGCGAAGAAAAGATTCGAAGGCTTCAGTTACACGAACAAAAGGAATACATCGACTGGATCACGGATGCCAAACGTGAGGAAACACGCAAACAGCGATTAAAAACCGCGGTCGAATGGATGGCTCAGGGCAAAGCGCGTAATTGGAAATATCTCTGATCTGGGATCGCGAGTCGAAAGCTTCACGATAAGAAAGACGCGCCGGGCCGCGATGCGTCGAACGGGTGAGGTGATTGCTTGAGCGTGATCTCGCGCATGAGCTTGTTGGTCATGATCTCGCGAGTCTCCGGGCGCTTGGTCGCGGTGGAGTGCTGTCGGTCGGGCTGAGAATGATGGAGCGGAAACCCGCGGTCAGCAAAACCTGACTTGTTACAGCCGCCCAATTGCGCAGAACCCTAATGTTTGTCTATTGCTGCGGGAATGGCCGCTTCGAATACAAAGATCGAGGACTACGCATTTTTGAGCGACACCCAGACTGCCTCGCTGGTCAGCCGCGATGGCTGTGTCGATTGGCTCTGTTTTCCGCGTTTCGACTCCGGTGCCTGCTTCGCGTCGTTGTTAGGCAACCGCGACAATGGCCACTGGCGGTTTTGGCCGAAAGAGGAGATCGAGAGAACGAGTCGCAGATATCGCGGAGATGCGTTGATCCTTGAAACGGAAATCGAGACGAAGAGCGGTGCGGTTCGCTTGATCGATTTTATGCCGCCGCGCGGCGAAAATCCCGACCTCATTCGTATCGTGGAGGGAATTCGCGGTGAAGTCGCGATGCAAATGGAGCTGATCATCCGGTTCGATTACGGACGCACAGTACCGTGGGTGCGAACGGGACACGGTGGATTGGAAGCGATCGCCGGGCCGAACGGACTCATTTTGCGCACGCCGGTCAAAACGCAGGGCAAAGATTTGACTACGGTCGCCGAATTCACTCTCAGGAAGGGCGATCGCGCTCCGTTTGTGCTCACCTGGTTCGCATCACACTCGGAGCCGCCGAAAAAAGTGACTCCGGACCACGCGTTGCGCGACACGGAGAGATATTGGAAAAAATGGGCGAAGGCCTGCCGTCGCAAAACTCCGTGGCATGACGCGGTCCTTCGTTCGCTCATCGTTCTCAAAGGCCTGACGTATGCGCCAACCGGTGGGATCGTTGCCGCGGCGACCACGTCCTTGCCTGAGGAAATCGGCGGCGTGCGCAATTGGGATTATCGATACTGCTGGTTGCGCGATGCGACACTCACGCTCATGGCCCTGGTCGGTGCCGGTTATCACGACGAGGCAAAGAGCTGGCGCGAATGGCTTTTGCGCGCGATTGCCGGCAGCGCCGACCAAATGCAAATCATGTACGGCGTGCGCGGCGAACGCCGTTTGGAAGAGCTCGAGATCCCGTGGTTATCAGGTTACGAAAATTCAAAACCGGTGCGCGTTGGCAACGCTGCTTCCGGTCAATTTCAGCTCGATGTCTATGGCGAAGTATTGGGAACGATGTATCGGGCGCACGAGGCCGGAATCGAAAACCGCGAGACCGATTGGCGTTTGCAAGTTGCATTGGTGGATTTTCTCGAATCAAATTGGCACAAGCCGGATGAGGGAATCTGGGAGGTGCGTGGCGGGCCCAAACATTTCACCCATTCAAAAATGATGGCGTGGGTGGCCTTCGATCGTGCTGTTAGATTGGTGGAAGAGTGCGGGTGCACGGCCGCGGAGCGCGTCGGTCGGTGGCGGAAGATTCGCGATCAAATCCATGCGGAAGTTTGCGCGCACGGATTCAGCACGACCAAGAAGGCCTTTACGCAGTATTACGGTTCGGATGCTCTCGACGCGAGCTTGCTCATGATGCCGCTTTCCGGCTTCCTGCCATTTACCGACAAGCGAGTGCGCGCGACGATCGAAGCGATCGAACGCGAGCTCATGCGCGACGGTTTTGTTCTTCGCTATCGACCCGAAGAAGAAGGGGTGGATGGATTGCCAGGACGGGAAGGTGTGTTTCTACCTTGCTCGTTCTGGATGGTCTCCTGTTTGCATGGCATTGGCCGCAAAAAGGAAGCGCGCGACCTCTTTGAGCGTTTACTCTCTGTCCGAAACGATCTCGGGCTACTTTCGGAAGAATACGATCCGAGATCAAAGCGGCAGCTCGGAAATTTTCCGCAGGCGTTTTCGCATGTCTCGCTCGTAAACGCGGCGATGATTTTGACCGGCCAATGGAGCCCGGTCAGGAAGCAGCGGGCGAAGTAGACTCGCCTTTCAATTAAACGTCGCCTTACAAGTTACACCATAGGGCGTTCTGGCCTGTTGGGTACACCTGACAGATTTGCGAACGGAAATTACAATCCGGTTGAGATCGTGAGCTTGTACTGATTCGGCTGATCATTAAATCTCGGGCGGGATATGCTCATCGAAAACATCGCGCAACGCCGCGCGGGCAGCATGATAACCGCACATGCCGTGAACACCGCCTCCCGGCGGCGTTGAAGCGGAGCATAAATAGACGCCGGGTAGTGGCGTGCGATATGGCGTCGGACTTAGAACCGTCGCGCAATCAATTGCCACAGATTGGCGGCGCCGCCGCTGATGTCGCCGCCGGCCAAATTCGAGTTCGATTTTTCCAAATCGGCAGCACTTGCGCTATGACGCCCAAGTATGCAATCGCGAAAACTTGGAGCGAACCGCTCGATTTGGGACTCGATTTGCCTCGACATGTCGACTCTGCAATCGAAGGGAACGTGGCAATAGGTCCAGAGCGTGTGCTGACCGCGTGGCGCGCGCGTTTCATCGAACAGACTTTGTTGTGCAACGAGCACAAAGGGCTGCTCGGGAATTTTCCGGTCCGCAACCTCGCGTTCTGCTCTGGCTATTTCATCCATTGTGCCGCCGAGATGAATTGTGCCCGCGTGCCGGCATGCCTCAGCTTTCCACGGCACCGGCGAATTTAATGCGTAATCGACTTTGAAAATCCCGGGTGCGTGCTGGAAGCTTTCCAAACGGCGGCGATAACCCCTTGGCAATCGCCCAGCGGCGATCTGGACAAATTGCCATACCGGTACATCGAGCAAAATTGCGCGCGACTTTGGCAATGTATCGAGAGTCTCTACCCGATGGTTGATCTCGATCTTACCGCCGAGTTCACGAAGGTAAGCCGCCAATGCGTTCGCGATCGCTTGGGAGCCGCCGCGGGGAATCGGCCAACCCACAGCGTGCCCGGCCATGCCAAGCACCAGGCCGAACGCGGATGAAGCGATCGATTCCAACGGCAAAAATGAATGCGCAGCGATGCCAGCAAACAATGCGCGAGCAGGTTCGTGTTTAAAGAAAGTTTTGGCCAGCAATGTTGCCGGGAGAAGCGCCGGAATTCCAAAGCGTGCCAGGGCCAGCGGATGCCGGGGCAAATGCAGCATCGGTTGCAGAAATTCGGTCGCCAATTCTTCCCAATCGCGCACGAACGGCTTCATCAATCGGCGATATCTGCGCGAATCGCCGCGCAATTGCTCCGCCGTTAGATCGACATCGCGATGCAGACACGCCGCGGTGCCGTCATCGAGCGGATGCGCCAGCGGAATTTCCGGGTGAATCCAACTGAGACCGAATCGCTCGAGCGGAGCCGTTTTGAAAAAAGGCGAGGCTGCAGCGAGTGGATGAATTGCCGAACAAACGTCATGAAGAAATCCCGGCAACGTCAGCTCAGCTGAGCGCGCACCGCCCCCAATAGTGGAGTTGGCTTCCAAGACGAGTACAGAATGCCCGGCGCGCGCAAGCGTGATCGCGGCAGCGAGACCGTTCGGTCCCGACCCGACTATAATCGCGTCATATTTAGCTGCCACGATGGACAAGTTAACAAGAACGAGTAGTGGGTCAGTTTGAGGCGCAAGCGGTGAAGGTGGCGATCACGGGTGCGTGTCTTGATATTCAGCGAGGAGGGCGAAAACCGTATTCGGCCTGCAGTTTTCCCCAGAGCCATTCGGCGAATGCATCCTTGCGATCAGATCCGGTGGTAACGGCGGCCAGCGACTCGGCCTTATCCACATTTCCGTTCAGGCAATAAAGGTAAGTCAGCAGAAAGATATCGTTCCGATGAGCAAAACCTCTCGCTCTCTTGTCCTCGAGCAATTGAATGGCACCGCGAAAATCCCGGCGAGCCAGCGCTGCCGCAATCAAGTCCGGCAACGCTTCGGCTGGCGCCGGCTGTAAATTAACGGCATATTTCTCCGCCAGCGCGACACGGAATGCATTAGTTTCTAAAACGTCCAGGACTGGCGCTCGCAAGCGTGAGCCGCGCAGATGGATATCGAGCTCGGCCAACCAGTTGGTTTTGCTCACGCTAGCGCGGTAGCGCATTTCACGAATGATGAAAAACGGCTCAAGCGATGTCTTCAACGCCTCTGGCCAAATTCGCTCGGTCAATGAAGATGAAAGAAAACGGCGGGAGGCCTCAGTTCCTTTCATGAATGGCCAGGCCAACTCATGAGAGGCTTTCTCATCAGCAGGGACGTCGGTGAGACGCTTGGGGTAAGAATCAGTCAGCGGCTCGATACCGGCGGTGACGCGGTCGATTTCCTGGCCGTCCATAAGGAAAAGAGCAGCGAGTTGCTCTGGAACTTCGATCCCAATTCGAGCGAGATCTGCGCGTGTCGCGGGGTCGTTCCACAAATGTTGAAGCTCGTTTTCGCTCAGGCTGCGGCCGGGACCTTTGATTCCCATCATAATCCATTCCTCATCGGAACTGGACCAGACGGACGCGTTTGGAAACGCGTTGTGAAATGCTCGAAGGATTGCTTTCACTTCGTCCACTTTCAGTTGGTAAATCGGCAGCCAGAAGGTCGCGATTCCGCCTTCCTTCAATCGACTGCTCATGAGCGAAAAGAACTGTTCGGTGTAGAGATTGACTGCGCCTGCGACTTTCGGAGGTGGCGGTTCGCCGGTAATGATGTCGTAGCGATATGGGCTGGCTTGCAGAAAGAAGCGCCCATCTTGCACAATCGCGGTGACTCGCGAATCGCGCAGCGGATTGGAGTAACCCGCGCCGCGATAATCGTCAGCGAGGTCGAATACTTCTTTGGAAATATCGACCACGTCGATGTGTTTAAGATCGACATCGTGCACCAACGCGTCCGCGGTAACGCCGCAACCGTAAGCGATCAGCAATCCATTTTGTGATTCTGGCCGCAGCGCCAGCGGAAGATAGGCGAACAATCGCATGTAACGCTGAGGGCGCGGATTCGTGGCCGACATCGAAAATCCGTTCGTCATAAGCCGGTAGTAGTAAGGTTGGCCGAAAAGATCGCGCCGCAGCAGTTGCCAGGTATCGGCCGTGCCTTCTACTTTTTTGACCAAGTGCTGGCCTCCTGCCTCGAAGAGGCGCCGCGCATTGGCGAAATGCGTTTCGTCCCGGTGATATGGAAAGCGTGCAATGATCAGAATCAGGACAGCGCAAAGTCCGAGCAGCGCCACCCCAAGCGGACGTCTCAATGACCAATTTGCCCGTTCGCTTAAGAGCAAGCAAAGCAAGCCATAACCGAGCGCACACAAAATCAGAGTCGATTGAAATCCCCACTTTGGGAGTAGCACAAACGCCGCGAGCAACGGACCGCCTGCCGCGCCGGCTGTGTTGAATAGCGTCGTGATCCCGGTGCTGTTCATGCGATTTTGCACGGTGGACTCGACGCGTGTGACGATTGCTGGAAACAGAACGCCGGAGATAAAGGCGACAGGGAACATTAAAGCGAGCGAGAGCAGCGCGATTGTCTGCCAATCTTCAAAGTAGAACTCAGCTTCTCCTTCGCGAAGCGTTGGCACGGGAAAAAAAATGTAGCAGAGTAGAGTTGCGATCGCGGCGGCGATCAAAAGAATCAGAAGCCACTCGCGGGTTCGAGCAAGGCGCCGTGACAATAGGCCCGACGCAGCGCCACCCAGTCCGATCCCGGCGAGCACCACAGCGAGCATTACACTGAAAGCAGTCGAGGAGGAAGTAACGTACAAACGGAGAAAGCGGAACCAGGCCACTTCCAAACACAAAAGAATGCCGCCTGCACCGAAACCGACAAAAAGCAGTCGCCACGGCGGCTGGTAGTTTGTTTCTAACCGCAACCAACGCCCTCGCGCTCGAATGGAGCCGGCGCTAGTTGTGCCGGAAAGCAGCAATGCGATACCTGCGGCGCCGCAATTGAGCAAGCCTGCGGCCAGGCTCGTCCCCCAAAGACCGAACGCCCTTACTAAATAAGCTTCTCCAATCACGGCGCCGGCCACCGCGCCCAATGTGTTGCATCCATAAAGAAGCGCAATCGTGCGGCCGAAGTCATAACGCCGCAAAGAGGGGTCTTCCAGAACAACCGGCAGGGTCAAGCCCATTGCCGTCGTAGGCACGAGCAGAATCGCGAACGAAAGTAAAACGCGCAGGCTAAGAAGGATTGTTTGATGGGTCCAAAGCACTTGAAAAATCGGACGCAGCATTTCACCCATCAGCGGAAGAGCGAACACGATTGTGCAACCAAACAACGCCACCGCAAGTTCGAGCACGGCGTATAAGCGCAATGGCCGCTGGCTTTGTAACGCCGACGACGCGGCAACGGCGGTGCCGAGTGCCAGCCCGGCCATAAAGCTGGAGAGGATCAATGCTGCAGACCAGACGGAGTTGCCGAAAGCCAGGCCGCTCAGGCGAAGCCAGAGTGTTTCGAAAATTAGCGCGCTGGTTCCTGAAAGGAACAAAACACCTGAAAGAGTGGCGATTCGCACCGATCGAACTCTAACTCAAGTTTTGGCTCACCCGGAGCGAATTGCGTCAGCGATTTCTCGCGTGCATTGCCTCCGCTTCCCATTCGCTCCGGCTGGTCGGGGTCTCGGCGCGCTCGCAGCGGATGATTCGGTTGCGTCTGTCGAGTGCTGCTATTCGAGGACGATGCGTTTTGGCCTCGTCCGCCGTCAACCGCGCAAAACTCATGATCGTAAGGAGATCTCCGATCTTCCCCAAGTGTGCCGTCGCGCCATTCAATTCGATCTGACCTTTCCCCGGCGCGCCCAGTATGACGTAGGTCTCGAAGCGTTCGCCGTTCTGCAGATTACCGACCAGAATCCTCTCGTAAGCCTGCAGGCCCACCATCTCCGCAATGTCAGCGGGCACGGTCAGACTGCCTTCATAATCCAAACTGGCGCCGGTTACAGTCGCCCGATGAATCTTGGATTTTAATAGCGTCACCTGCATTGAAATTCCGGGTAAGGGAGCTTAGGGCCGGCGAATTTGCAACTGGACCCTTGCCGCGTCAATCGCGTCTATACCGAAAGCTTTCGCAGTCGTGGTCGACAAAACTCTCGCGCGCTTTGAAAAAATGGGCGACCTGTTCGAATCGGTCAAAAAACTCAAACAAAAACTGCAGAAGAAATGGCAGCTGTGAATTATGAGCTCACCGATCATGCACGAGTTCGAATGCAAGAGCGGAAGATTGAGGCAGCTTGGCTGGAGCGAGTGATTGCGAATCCCCAACGAACCGAGCCCGACTTTTGAATCGAAGAAGCAGGACTAGCCCGTGTAAAGAAAATGGGTGACCTCTTTGCGGCGGTCGAGAAGCTGAAACAAAAGTTGCCGAAGAAATAGACGCTGTGACACTGTTCATCGGCTATTTAATTTAATGCGTCGTCTTGGATTGCTGTTGGTCGCAATTGCAGTGTTCATTCTGCTTGTCTTAGTTCCATTTGCAGAGGGCTATCGCCGTAATGCCGGATTGATTGAGAATGTTCAATCAATGACGCTGCGTGTGGTCCCTGGCAAATACGAACCCCATTTTGAAGAAATTGACATTTCGAAGTATGCGGGTCTGTTGGGTCGGTTTGTGGATATAAATTCGTCCGGCGAGATGCTCCCGAACAACGTCACCGATGAGAGGACTGACCTCGGTGATTTCGCAGCTCTCCTTCCTGTAGGCTCAACCAATATACGATTATTCACGAATGGACATTCGGATAACGAGGTAGCAAGAGCTCTAAAAGTAGCTAAGACGCAAATTGGACGTACGAAAGGGAAATATCTGATGTATTACGGGTGGACAGTTTCGCGGGAAGCGGTGCGTTTACCGTTTTCTGCGGTCGTGGCGGTCTCGGTTTTTCTCGCGTTCGTCGGGGTTGTAATGCTCATCTTTGCAGGTGCGCGCAGTTAGTGAGTGTTACATTGCCACCGTCGATGGATTCCTTCTCGTACGCGCTGACGTTCAATGAGCTTCTTGCGCGCTCCGCACCGCTCGTTTCGACTGACTCTGACGGCGAGAATCCTTTTTTCAGTGGCACGTGTTTTCGAGCAGCCTTCGCGGGACGCACTTACGTAATTACGGCGCGGCACTGCATACGGAACAGCGACAGCAGCATTAATCTTGAAACTACGCGGATCGAGTGTGCGACGACTGAGCAAGCATATCTGCCTCTCAAGACTTGGCATTTGTTTGATACGCGGTTGCCAGAAGACACCGATCATAGCGACATCGCCATATTCGAAGTCGATCTTGAGCGGATGAATGAGGAGGAGAAAACGGTCATTCCGACCGTTGATGTGATGGCTTATCCGCTACCTAACGACTTTCAAGTTGGTTACAGACTGGTGGTCGAAGGGTTCCCTTATCCGTTGGGCGACATGGAATACGACCAACGCCGCTGGGTGCGTAGGTCAGAGAAACTTGAGGCACGGTACGATGGCCCTACAGAAAATGAGCTCGGAACTTCGAAACTAACTTTTTGTGAGGCGAGAGAGGCTGAGGATTTGAATGGACTGAGCGGAGCGCCAGTTTTTGCGTTTAAAAAACCTACTCCAACAACTTTCGTTGTGGGTTTTGCGGGAATGATCATTCGAGCGAGATACTTCATTGACGCCGATATCATTAATCAGGCGCTCAAGAAAATCAGTGCCCATGAATTCCCCAAAACTAGCCTGATCGACTCACGAAGTGATCGTTAATTATGCGCAAGGTGAATCTGACAGATGTTCCGGAGCAGGAACGCAAATCGCCGAAGGGCAAGTTCCATAAGTTTACAAAAGATGTGTCGATTGCGCTCGGTCGCGAACCGGAATCGCTCGATCTGGCGAAGCGGCACCCGTTCGATCTTGCACTGGTGCGAATTCCAAAAGGGAAATCGTATTGTCCGTATCATTCGCACTCGGCCGAATCGGAACTTTATCTCGTTATTTCAGGCCGTGGCAGCGTTCGCGACAAAGACGGATCGACAATTGTAGCCGCAGGCGACGCGTTTTTCTTCCAGCCCGGCGAAGCGCATCAGCTCACCAATGCAGGTGACGAAGATTTTGTTTACTATGTTATCGCCGATAACCCACGCAGTGGCGGAGGCACCGGCGACTCCTGTTATTATCCCGACAGCGGCAAATGGGCGGTCGTGAAAGAAGGATTGGAGGAAGTGATCGTAAAAGGGAAGGAGACCGATTACTTCGACGGGGAAGAGTAGAGTTAAGTCCGGAAACCAGGAAGCCAGGAATTTAAGGCTTAACAACCTCATGGTTTCCTGGCTTCCAAATTGAAATTTCTGTCCATGCGCAAGGTAAATCTCAAGGATATCAAGGAGGACGCATGGCAATCGCCCGGTGGAAAGTACGCTGCATCTTTCAAAGGAACTTCGGAAGCGCTCGGGCGCGATCCGAACTCCCTCGATTTGTCGAAGCGACATCCGTTCGATTTGGAAATAACAAGAGTGCCTCCTGGAAAATACAATTTCCCGTATCACGCGCATTCAGCGCAGTGGGAACTTTATCTCGTCATTAGTGGCAAAGGCAGTGTACGTCACAAGGACGGTAAGACTGAAGTTGTCACCGGCGACGCTTTTATTTTCGGGCCTAACGAGCCGCACCAACTTAGCAACACAGGCGACGAGGACTTCGTTTTTTACGTGATTGCGGACAATCCGATCGGCGAGTCGGGTTACTACCCGGACAGCGGGAAGTGGAAGATCAATAAGTCGTCGTCGTCCGACCGTGTGGTCGTTAAAGGAGAAGAAACCGACTACTTCGATGGCGAAGAATGAAATTCTTTCTTCACCACAAAGGACACGGAGATCACGGAGCAAGCAGAAGATCGTGATTTTCTGCTTCCAGATTAGAATCTCTTTTGTCTCCGCGAGCTCTGTGATCTCTGTGGTTAAATTCAGGTCATGAGTCGACGACTGATCGCACGTTTTTGGCGAAAGAAGATGACCGCCAGACGAATCAATGTGACACGCATAGAGCGCCGCTACAGTTACGAGTCTTGAAGATAATTTCCGGCGGGCAGACCGGGGTTGATCGCGCCGCGCTGGACGCCGCGCTCAAGCAAGGGATCAGGTGCGGCGGTTGGTGTCCAGCTGGACGCTTGGACGAGTTCGGTAGAATCCCGGACCGTTATCCGGTCAAGGAGCTGGAGCAGGGAAGTTTTGCCGAACGCACTTTACAAAACGTGAAGGATTCCAATGCGACCGTAATCATTTACTTTGAGAAACTGCGCGGTGGAACGGAATACACTTTTCAATGCTGCATGGCGCAGCAGCAACCGCATGAGCTGGTCGACGCGGCGAAGACTTCTGCAGAAGACGCAGCCAGGTCGATCATCGATTTTGTCCGCGCGCACGGAATCGACATCCTCAACGTCGGGGGCCCGCGCCAAAGCGAGTGGGCGCAGGGATACGATTACGCGTTTCGGGTGCTGGATATCTTGTTGAGCCGATTGTAGGGGGCGGTTTTCGACGGCAGCATTTGAAACAGGCGCTTGGCACAAGCGCCTCTACCACTCACTCGTAGCGCAGCGCTTTGACCGGGTCCAGTCGCGCGGCGAAGTAGGCGGGAATCAATGCGGCAAGCGAGCAGATCAAAAATGCGCTGATGCAGATGATCGTGACATCGTGCGGGACGACTTGCGCCGGCATTTCGGAGAATTGATAGACTTCGCGGGGGAAAATCTCGATGTGCAATGTCGAGGCAAGCCAATGATTGAATTCGTTCCGATAACGGATGAGCGTCATGCCGAGGCCGAGTCCAGTGAGCGTGCCGAAAAGGCCGACGACTGTGCCCTGACCAAGAAAGACCCAAATGATTTGGGAGATGTTCGCGCCGAGGGCTTTTACGATTCCAATCTCGCGTCGCTTTTGCACGGTTACGGTAATGAGCGTGCTCATGATTCCGAAGGCCGCGACGACAACAATAAAAAAGAGCAGGAAGAACATAACATTCCGCTCGAGCCGGACTGCCTCGAAAAATTGCCGGTTCATGTCGATCCAGGTTTCGGCGAATTCCGGCGGCGTTAAAAAGTTTTCGATTTCATTTTTTACGCGTTCGGCCCCGTACGGGTCGTCGGTCTTAACCGTGATGCCGTGGAGCGCGTCTTCAAGCCCGTAAAGTTCCTGTCCGATGTAAAGCGGAACGAGCAAGTATTCAGAGTCGTAGACGTAACGGCCAGTCTCATAAATGCCCGTGACCGTTAATTCCTTCGGTAAAACCACATCGCGCAGCTCGTCGACCGCCTTTTTTTCGTCTGTACCCTTCGCGTTCTCTAGTTTCTTAATCCCGTCGAGGATTTGCCCAAGATTTCCCGGCGAATAGACGGTGAGCTTGTCGCCTACTGCGATCTTCAAGGTACGCGCCAGGTCGATGCCGAGCACCGTTGAATCACCATCGAGGTCGAGCTTACCCTGTTTGATGAACTTATGGATCGGAATGACTTTTTCTTCCTCTGCCGGATCGATGCCCCGAATCATCGGCGCCAAGCGGTGGTTCTGAAACTCTACTATGACCGGGCCTTGGACGAAGGGCGCGGTTGCGACCACGCCCGGCGTATTGTCGATCTTTGTCTTGAGGGCACGCCAATCGTGCAAGATGTCCTCGGTCGTCACGAGAATGTGCGCGTCGAAATCGATCACCTTCTGTCGCAGCTCGCGATCGAACCCGGTCATCACCGAGATTACGAGAATCAAAACCGTGACGCCGAGCGTCACGCCGAGCACGGAGATCAAGGTAATGATCGAGAGAAAAGTGCGCTTTGGCTTTAAATATCGCAGCGCCAGAAAAAAACTAAACGGCAGTTTCAATTCGGCGATACGGTGGCCGCGAATGCGGTGTTTTTCCAGAACTGAATCAAATCATGACAGTAAGACGGAGGAACGGATCTAACCACCACATCGGAGAGTGGACCCACTTACGGAACGGCAGGGAAGAGATTATCCGCGTCAATTCTGAGCATAAGGGAAGGACAAGTTTTACAAACCGACCGGGTGCCGTGCCTCGAAACCCCAGGTGTCGCGACCCTCAGTGTACCAACGCGGGCCGACATCGCCGCCGTAACGAAAATCAGTCGTATCGAGTCGCAAGCCGGCGATCATCGCGAAAGTGTGACCGTGGCGGGAATAGATCGTGATCCATCGGCCACGACCGCCTTCTCCGAAGCGGAGAAGTTCGCTCGATGGCAAGGGCTGATTCAGCGCGCCGGCATAATGCAGTGCAAACGAAACTGCTCCCGAGCAGTCGTAGCCCCGGTCGCAAAATGATCCGTGGCCGCCGCCCCAGGTGTAAGGTCGGCTACGGATTGTGTTCACCGCCCAGATCGCATGCTTCACACTATCGGGCGCGTTCGATGGCGCGTAGGCGATTCCATTTCGCAGCGCGGCGCGGTTACCCGGGACCATCGGATGCGCAGTGTTGATCTCGAAATTGGGTATCGATTTTGGTTCTTCGTCTTGCTCCACAGGCTCAGCCGGACGAACGGGCCGCGGGGTGTAATAAGCGACTTGTATTGCAGGCGCAGCGCGGGGCGACGGATCTAACGAAAATGGCTGGAGCGCAACTTCCGCCGGACGCGCCTCATAAATTCGCTCGCGATGAGCGACGCGATGCTTTGGCGGTGGCTCTGCCGATGCCGACGAGATAAGGATTGCGAGAATAGCGGTCGCGGTAAACGCGAACCGAAGCCGAGGGATTGAGATTAAGGCGGGTAAACTTAGCACGCCTCCGCCAGAGAAGCTGCTTTCGCGCCAAAAATGATCGCTGTAACGCCGGTCTGTGACCGCCAAACTTCGGTTTGGACTCGGCGATCACAGAGCGCCGCTACAGTTTTGCGAGAGCGTGCGCTTTGAGATCTTCGAGAGTGACGAATTCGAGCGCAGACGCGTGCGTCGCCTCAAGATCGACAGGCGCGGCGCGACCGTGATCGAGAGCGTTCTTCCAACGCGTGACGCAAACGCACCATTTGTCGCCCGGCTTGAGTCCGGGAAAACCCCACTCCGGGATTGGCGTGACGAGGTCGTTGCCATCGAGCACGGAAAAATCGAGAAACTCGCGCGTCACTTTCACGCAGACAGTGTGCAGACCGACGTCTTCGGGCCCGGTGCGACAAAAGCCGTCGCGATAAAATCCAGTCACCGGATCCTGACAGCAGCACTTCAATTCCGTTCCCAAAACGTTTGTCGGCATCAACACACTTTGCGTTGAAGGGTTGAAGCGTTCAAGCGTTGAAGCGGCTTTCCACAAAACCGCGGCGGATTTCCTGATAGCTTTAACACTTCAACGAATTACACCTCGGTCCCATCTGTTTCGGTCGAGATGGTCGCTTCGCCCGTGCTCTGCTGCAACGCCTGCTCGAGCGCGCGCCAGGCCAGCATCGCGCATTTGACTCGCAATGGGAATTTGCGCACGCCGCGCATCACACGAAGGTCACCGAGCGTTTTCGGCGCATCATTCGTCTCTTCGGTCACCAGATCGTGAAATGCGCACAACATCTCCTCTGCTTCAGCGCGGCTCTTGCCTTTCAATTTCGTCGTCATCAACGAGGCCGACGCCTGACTGATAGCGCAGCCGCGCCCGCTGAATTTGATCTCTTCCAAGTCTCCGCCTCCGCCGAATTTTACGCCGAGATGAATCTCATCGCCGCACGCAGGATTGTCGCCATGCACGCGGACCGCGGCATCAGCAAGATCTCCAAAATTCCGAGGCCGTCGCGAATGATCGAGAATGACTTCCTGATAGAGTTCTTCCAGCTCGGTATTCATTTAAAGAAACGCACGGCAGCGTGCAGTATTTCAATCATGCGATCGATTTCTTCTTTTGTGTTGTAAAAATAAAAGCTGGCGCGAGTCGTTCCCGCGACGCCGAATCTGCGCATAAGCGGCTGATTGCAATGGTGTCCGCCGCGCATCGCCAGGCCGTATTGGTCTGCGAACGTCGTAAGATCGTGCGGATGCGCCGCCTCCATTACGAAACCAACCAGCGCGCCTCGCTGGCCGGATGGCCCGAGCACGCGCATTCCAGGCAATTCCATCAAGCGCTCCGCCGCATAGCCGGTCAATTGTGAATCGTGTTCGAAAATTGCCGTCCGTCCGACCCCTTCAATGTAATCGATGGCAGCAGCAAGCCCAATCGCGCCAGCGATATTCGGAGTGCCCGCCTCAAAACGATGGGGAGCTTTTTTAAATGCGCTTTTTTCCAATGTGACGCTCACGATCATTTCACCGCCGCCGTGCCACGGCGGAACCGAATCCAGGATTTCGCCCCGTCCGTAAAGGACGCCGATGCCGGTGGGTCCGCACATTTTGTGGCCGGAGAAGGCGAGAAAATCGCACCCGAGCTCCCGAACATTGAACGGCATATGCCCCGCGCTCTGGGCCGCATCAACTAAGGTTACGGCCCCCGCTGTGCGGGCTTTCCCGCAAAGCTCGGCCACAGGATTAATCGTTCCCAGTGAGTTTGAGATATGCGTAAAGGCAAACAGCTTCACTTCAGGTGTCAGCAGAGATGGCAATTGATCGAGCGCGAGAGTGCCGTCGTCGCGAACAGGAATGAAACGCAGTCGAGCACCAATTCGTTCAGCCAACAACTGCCAGGGGACGAGGTTGCTGTGATGCTCCATTTCCGTGAGAAGAATCACATCCCCGGCCCGTAGAAATTTTCCGCCCCACGCCTGTGCCACCAGATTGATGCTTTCAGTAGTTCCGCGAGTAAAGACGATCTCGTCAGCGTTCGCTGCACCGATGTAACTCGCTACCCGTTGCCGGGATTTTTCGTAAGCCTCGGTCGCGCGCGAGCTCAGAACGTGCAGACCGCGATGCACGTTGGCGTTTTCGTGTTCGTAGTAGTTCCGGAGCGCATCGAGGACGGCGCGCGGCTTTTGCGAAGTGGCAGCGCTGTCGAAGTAGATCAATGGATGGCCGTTCGCGCGCTCTCGCAGGATCGGGAAATCCTCACGAAGCGCCCGCCAGTCCACGCCTTGATTGGCCATCCGGTGCATAACATAATCTGCTCCATGCGTCGGCGCGCGCCACTTTATTCAGAACCCCGCAAGGATCGGCACCTATCTCACGGCTGGATTGGCTTGACGCTCGGTCAGTCATCACCCTACCATTTTGCGCTTCACAAATTCAATTGGAGGTTTTTTTCATGCGAGCTTTCTCTTTAACGGTTTCAATCTTCTTTCTTGTCGCGCGCGTTTCGCTTTGTGCAAATGAGAAGTCAGCCACGCCGGAGTGGTCGATGAATGCAACCATCATCGAGGCGTGCAGTTGTCCGATGTTCTGCCAGTGCTACTTTAACGACAAACCGGCGGGCCATGGCGAGCACGCGGGTCATTCGCATGGCGAAGGTGGCGAACACTTCTGCAAGTTTAACAACGCGTACAGAGTCAACCACGGCCACTACGGCGGTACGAAACTGGACGGCGCAAAGTTCTGGATCGCGGGCGATCTGGGCGGCGATTTCTCCAAAGGGCAAATGGATTGGGCGACGCTGACTTTCGACCCCGCGGTGACACCAGCGCAACGAGAGGGAATTAAAGCGATTGCCAATCACATTTATCCAGTGAAATGGAACTCTTTTAGCGTGGCGAATGACGCGACCATGACCTGGACGGCCTCGCGCGATCACGCCGAAGCGAAAATGGACGACGGCAAAACTGGGGAAGTTGTCCTGAATAAATTTAAGGGAATGACCGATGAGCCGATCGTCATTAAGAATCTGAAATATTGGGGCGCGCCGCGGAACGATGGTTTCGTCATGATGCCCAATGCGGTCGAAGCCTATCGGGCCGGCGACAAAGCGTTCGAGTTCAAGGGGACGAACGGGTTCATGATCACGCTCGACATTAACTCGAAGGACGTGGCCAAGGAAAAGAACGGCACGTAAGATCGATAATCAACAATTTCTGTAGCGGCGGTTTATAACCGCGGATCCGAATCACGAAATCTCGGCGCTCGCGAAGCGCCGCTACAGCATGAAAAGGCGCGCAACCGTCTATTGGCTTATTCCCGCAGAAGATGAGCGAGAACTGTTTTGCGAGATTATCCGGATTCTTTGCCGCGAACTCAAGGCGCCAAATTTTGACCCGCACCTGACGATTCTGCTCGACCCAAATCGACAATCGCCGACCGCAGTTTTGCGCCAAATCAAGTCCGCCCCGGTCCGGCTCAGTCTGCAAGGGGTTGGCCATTCATCCAAGTTCACAAAAACTCTTTTCGTGCGATTCAAACCAAATCGCATGTTGGAAAGACTGGTTGTCGATCTTAGCCGTGCCGCAAAAACGCACGCTAAACCCGTGCCGGAACCGCACGTCAGCTTGCTTTACAAGAAAATGCCTGCTGCAGCGAGGAAGGAACTTGCTTCGACGATCAAGATGCCATTTCGCGAAGTCGTCTTCAATTCGATCAAGGCAATACCTTGCAACTTGCCTGTGAAGACTCGCGCCAGTGTCGAAGCGTGGCGTGCCGTCGCAACGAAATCGCTCTCCGAGTGACGCGCGCGTCCTGCGGGTTGGTTTGGGCGTCTTGCCAAGACGCACGTTCGATGAAGTTCGTGATGGGGGGCGCCGTCGCCGGCGCGCGAGACCCGTAGGCTACCCCGCATGCGCGAATCATGTTTGACCTCTAAATTATCTGTCCGATGGAAGAAGCGGCGAGAAAGACGAAGATTTTTGGTCAACACGATGAGGCGACGATCAAGCAAATTGAAACTTGCGTCGCGTTGGGCGGAGAGCGCGGCGTTCTTTGCGCGGACGGACACAAAGGGTATGCGCAGCCCATCGGCGGTGTGGTTGCGTATAAGGATAAGATTTCGCTGAGCGGAGTCGGCTTCGATATCGGATGCGGCAATCTTGCCATCCGGACCGATGCGACGCGTGGGCAGATCGCGCCGAAGATTGACCAGATCATGGATGACGTCGTGCGCGAAATTTCCTTTGGCATCGGACGGAAAAGCAAGACGCGTGTCGAGCATGAGCTATTCGACGATCCGGCGTGGAAATTGAAACCGCTGGACGATTTGAAATCGATCGCAGCCGATCAACTCGGAACGGTGGGTGGAGGGAACCATTATGTCGATCTTTTCGCCGATGAAGATGATCGCATTTGGGTGGGCGTGCATTTCGGGTCGCGCGGCCTCGGGCACAAAACGGCCACGCATTTTTTGAAAGCCGCCGGTGGCAAAGATGGGATGGATGTACCGCCGACGGTTGTCGATGAAAAATCAGAGATCGGTCGTGACTATTTGGCAGGGATGCATCTTGCCGGCCGTTACGCGTATGCTGGACGGGAAACGGTGGCGCGGCACGTCGCACGCGCAATTCTCGGCGCGAGGATTGTCGAGGAGGTGCACAATCATCACAACTTCGCCTGGCGCGAAAAACACGATGGAGAAGAGTTCTGGGTAGTGCGCAAAGGCGCAACGCCGGCGTTTCCTGGGCAAAAAAGTTTCGTTGGCGGAAGCATGGGCGACAACGCCGTGGTCATCGAAGGAATCGATTCCCCGATTTCGCGCGGAGCACTATTTTCAACGATTCACGGCGCGGGGCGAATCATGTCGCGGACTGCGGCGAAAGGGCGTTTTGTGAAAATTGGAAAACAACGGATTCGTCAGGATGGACTCGTTAGGCACGATGAGATGATGAAATGGATCCACCATCGCGGAATTGCCCTGCGCGGCGGCGATTTGGATGAAGCGCCGCAGGCCTACCGGCGTCTTCCGGACGTTCCTGGCGGCGCACGCAGGGACGATTCGCATTTTGCATACGTTGCGGCCGCTCGGCGTGGCGATGGCCGGGCGAGACATTGTCGATCCGTACAAGGACTAAAAGTATCTGGCGATTTAGCGACCGACTAATTTAGCGATCTTTCACAGTCGGTGATGGCGCAAGGGTCGCGTCGGGTTCCGGGGTAGCTGTCGATGCCGGTGTCGGCGTGGGAGTCGCGGATAGAGAAGGCGTCGGGCTCGGCGAGGCTCCGGCTGTCTTTGTTAACTGGTCTTCAAGCAGTCTTCTTTCCTCGGCATAGAGCGGGCCGCGCTTGGCGGCTTGAATATATTCCTTCGCGGCGTCGGTTTGGTTCTCGTCCACCAAGAGAACGGCAACATAGACCGCCGCATGCGGATCGTGTAATGAGTCGGGCGGCAACTTCTTTATGATCTCGAGCCCTTCGGTGGTTCGACCAATCACATAAAGCGAATATGCATAGGTGACGGCGCAATTCACATCCGTCGGCTCGCGACCGTAAGCTTCCTTGGCAAGTTCTTGCGCCTGTTTTGTATTCTGGTCGATGTTCAGGCCGAGCCGTGCGAGGTCGGCGGTAATGGGTACTTCGTCGGGCGAACTTTCGTGCAAACGCTGAAGGACGTCATAGAGTTTTTTGAGATCGTTATTACCGCGATAAAACTGATAAAGCGCGTTGAGCGCTTCTCGTCGCGTCGCCGGGTTTCGGGAAAGGCGCGACCAGAGTTGCTCGGCTTCGATGGGTAGATTCCATTTCGTCGCGAGCCGGGCGAGTTTGACTTCGCGATCGGGCTGCTCATTGGCTGCGCGTTCACCCGCGCGCCAGAGTGAATCGAACTCGGCGTCGGCGCTCGATTGCCGCAACTGCCGCGCGCCGAGCGCTTGATAGGCGAGGCGGAGGTACTCTGTATCATCCCACGATACGCTCCGCGTCCAACGCCTTAGACGTGACCAATTTTTAACTTCGGCGAAAGCGGCGGCGACAGAGATCGCAGGCAGCGGTTTCTCGGTTTTCTCGGCCGGCAGCGCCTCCATCCATTTCAAAACCTCCGCGGAAAGGCCATTGTCATTCATCCAATCCATGAGAAGCGCGAGGTCCCACGGATCGCGTGCGGCGACTGGTTTCACCTTCTTGAGGAGCGCTTCGAATTTCTTTTCGTCGAGCTTTCGATAGAAATTCAGGCAGAGAAGATAGTCAGCGAACGTGACTTGCGGAGACATCTGGAGATCTTGGGCGAGCTTGTCGGCGGCTTCGAGATCATTGCGATCGACGGCGTCGCTCAGTAGCGCGCGCAACGCGCCGGTCCGGAAAGCCTGGGTCTGGCTTAGCCGCTCGAGCGTCGCGCGAGCACTGGCGTTCTTTTGCGCATCGGCAGATCTGATTTGAAGGGCAGCCAGATTAAATTGATAGAGATCGTTCGCCGGCTCGTTTTTGACAGCGGCAGCGAATTGTTCCTCTTGCTCGGCAGGATTCCCTTCTGCGCGCGCAAGCCAACCGGCGACGACGTGGTAAGCGGCCTGGTCGCGTTGGTCGGCCGGCACATTCTTCAGCGTTTTGCGCGCGAGATCAAATTGGCCGAAACGCAGTGCGGCCGAGGCAAGATTGAGTTGACTGTCGAGGTTATTCGGGAGCAAACGCGCGATCTGCGCGCGCCAGGACACAGTTTCCTCCAGGTTCTGTTTTTCACTGGCCTCAGCCAGAATGTAGAACGCAGGAAGAGAATCCTGATGCAGCTCCAGCACCTGCCGCGCGGCTTGGTTGGCAGTTGCGAAATCTTTCTTCTCCAGCATCGCGCCGGCGCGCTTGAGCAAACGCGTCTCGCGCCAGCCATCGTAAACCTTCGAGCCGTAACTCCAAAAAATCACGCTGAGGACAATAGCGAAGCCGATCGCAGCGATGAAAACCGTGATGCATGCTGGAGACAAGCGATGCCGGAAGAAAGGGAAGGCATCAACTCCGGGAAACGGTTGAATTCGCCTCCTGCGCCGAACAATGCGTGTGATCTTCTCCGCCATTCTTGTCTCTTAGCATTGCGGCGGAGCGGAAGCCAACTCGGCCCGCAGTGCGCTCAATCAAAGCCTACACCTCTGCTGGGCTGCGCGACCCTTCCATAACGGGAATTTCTTTGATTTGCTCGGACATTCGCGCACGCACGCGCCGGCCCCAAACGTAGCGCGATAGGAGTACCTTGATAGTGGCGGTCAGAGGCACGGCGAGAATGGGTCCGAGCAATCCGCCAATTAGCAGCCCCCACACAAAGATTGAGACAATTACTGTCATCGGATGGAGACCTACCGAATTGCCGACAATGCGCGGTGCATAAAACATCCCTTCCAGATTTTGGATAAGTATGAAAATGGCGGTCACGATGAGCGGGTGCGTCCAATCGCCCCATTGAAAGGCGGCGATCAGGACAGCGGGGATCCAGCAAATGAAGATGCCAATGTATGGAATCATCGTCAGGATCACAACCAGCACGCCGATGAGCGGTGCGAAATTCAAGCCGAGAAGAGTGAGGGTGCTTCCGATGAGTGTCCCATCGACGAGGCAAACCAGGAGCTGCCCGCGAAAATAAGCAATGATGTAACTGTTGATTTGCAACAAGGCTTGGGCCAACTCGTCTTTGAGCGGCGAGGCGCGTAGCGGGAGGTAATCTTTCCACCTTCTTTCGATGCGCGGGCGTTCTTTTAAGAAGAAAAATAAATAGATCGGCACCATCACCAGGCTGAAGAGAAAACCGGCAACGCCAAGAAATCCGCCGACGCTCTTTTTTAACACGTTCCAAAATTTCTCAGTCAACGTCGGCAGATAACGCTGTAGGTTTGGGATCAACTTTTCCACATCGGCTTGGATCCGCTGGCGGTCCGCGGACGTAATCTTGGCCGGCGCCGCGGCGATCGTTTCCGTTGGAGTGGCGGATGCTTCGGGCGCAGGAGTTTTCGTTACCGCGGCTGGCGGAGATGTCGGTTGTGCGTGAGGAGAGGGCGCGGGCCCTAGGAGCAGGTTGACAAGGTTCGTGGCCGGCGACTTGCCATGCGTAGCGCTGGATGTGCCAAACGTTCGGTTATATTGGACAATAAGATCGACAGCTCGATCGCGCGCCTTCTGGGTGTAAGCGGGCAATTCCCTCGCGAAATTTGCGCTTTGGACGGAGACCGTCGGCACAAGCCACCAGAAAAAGCCGCCTAGCACGATGAAGACGAAGATAAAAATAATTACGATTGCCCAGATTCTTTGCAGTCCGCGGCTGCACATTTTTGTCACTAGCGGGTCGAGCAGATAGGCGAGAATGGCGGCGATCGCGACCGGGATTAAGATCGGCTGCAAAAAGCTGATGATGTTCGCGCCAACCCAGATGACAGCGCCGGCAATGACCACGAGAAAGACGACAAAGAGAGCACTGAGTGCCGCCCACATTGTCTTTTTCTGCCAGGGCGTCGGGTAATCGCTCATGAAGGTACGCGAGCAAACGTCGCGCCGTACGATTGTGCCAACGCCGGAACCGAGATGTCAGTGGGTCGGATTTGCATTTGGCGGTTGCCCTTTGCTCATCTTGGTCTTCACATTGTCGATCTTTTCAGTGAGTTTCCTATTTTCCGGATCGAGCGTGAGGGCTTTTTGCCAGGCATCCAGCGCCTGCGCGGTCTTGTTCAATTTCGCATAAGTATCGCCGATGTGTTCAAAGACGACCGCGTCATTGTGCGTCATTCTTTGGGCAGCATGAAGCAGATCGGCCAAGGCCTGATCAAATTTCCCCTGGCGAAACTCGAGCCAGCCAAGCGTGTCGATGTAAGCGCCGTTGTCGGGATCGACTTGCAAGGCAAGTTTGATCATCTCTTGCGCTTCGTCGAGGTGCATGTTGTGCTCGGCCCACATGTAAGCAAGATAATTGCAAGCGTCAGCCGCATTCGCCGGGTCGAGCGCGATCGCCTTTTTGAACAGATCGGCTGCTTTGTCGTAGAGGCCGGCTTGCTCCGCGGTGGCCCCGTAATCGAAATAAAATCGCGCGTTTGCGATTTCGGCACCTTCCAATTCCGCTTCGTGAAGAGCTTCTTCAAATGTTGCGACCGCTTCCTCCGGATGTTTGGCCTCCCGCTGCGCGATCGCCAGGTAGTAAACAATTTCGGGTGCCCCTGGAAAGTGCTGTCGTGCTTCGGCAAGGACTTTGACCGCGCGCTCGTTCTCTTTGAGCGGGCCCAGGAGAAGCTCGGCCAGATGCATATAGGGACTGGCGCGATCGGGGTTAATAACGGAACTTTGTTCGTAATTTGCCGCCGCCTTTGCGAAAACGGCTTTCGCTTGGTCGGTTTGATTTGCGCGCAGAAGCGATTGGGCCGCATCGTCGAGCAGCCCTGCGAGCAAATCGTAAGGCTGATACTTTTCCGGATGCTGCTTGATGATTTCCTCAAGCATCTCCACCGCTTTGTCGCGCTGATTGGTCAAAACAAATCCGGTGGCAAGTTTTTCTCGCGCGCCAGAATCATCCGGCTGCAATTCGAGCAATCGCAGATAGAGCGGGATGGCTTCCTTTATTTGCTGTGAGGCCGCATAATAATCGGCAACGTCTTTGAGAACGGCCGGATCATCGCCCGCGTACTCCACGGCCTTTTTGAAAATCTCGTTTGCCCGAGCCACTTCCTCGGGTTTTGGCGCCGAGTCGGGTTTAAGAGCAATCGAGGCGTAAAGTTTTCCAAGCCGCGTCCAAAAGGCCGGATCGTCGCTGCGAATTTTCGCCGCGCGCTCCAGCGATTGGAGAGCCTTCTTTTCGTCGCCCGTTGCCAGTGTGATCTCATAAAGGCGCTCGTAAGCCTCGATATTGGTCGAGTCGAGTGCGATGGCGCGGTTCGCGTACTCGATCGCCTGGTCGGTTCGCCGGAGATATTTCGCGTAGATAAACGCGAGTTGCAGGAATGGCTCGGAGGCATTGGGGTTGGCCTTGATCGCGTCTTTTAAAATATCGATCGCCTGGGGAAAATCCTCCTGGCGAGTAAGCAGCGCAGCCACCCGTGAAGCGAGGGCGGATTGGCCTGGATCCACATCGAGCACTTTGCGATACGACCCAAGGGCCTTGTCCATTTCGCCATTCTCTTCGAACGATATCCCCTCCACAAAATTGGCGAGAGCGTTGGCTTTGTGCTCACCTTCCGGCCGGAGAGCAAGGTCCTTGGCCGGGACGAGGACACTGGAATCATCCTGGCGATCATTTTTCTTCGTTGGCACAGCCGTCGGCGTCGCTTGGGGACGCAGCGAAGGCGGTGTGTGCGTGCGTGCCGCCGCGACGTTTATTACGCCGCAGAAAAGCGCGACGGACAAAATCCAAGGGAGCACGCGCCGGCGGCTTTCCTGCTCCGTCATGTTCGCCACTCTAACCGTCCCGCACGTGGCGCGCAAACCGTTGAGCGCTTTGCTGACAAATCCGGCGGCGAGTGTGCGTCTATGCTTTATAACGCAAACGTTTCTTGTGGCGACTCGCTCGCATGCGTTTGCGACGCTTATGTTTTGAAATTTTCGCTTTCCGTCGTTTCTTCAGTGAGCCCATAAAAGCAATTTGAGAATTTTCGATTTCAGATTGCCAGTCGTCGATCCAACCACGTCACAGGCTAAGATTCAACTCACTTCTTTATTATTTGTCGAAGTGCGTCCTTTAGAAGATCGAAATGGCGGTCCGGTCTCACCTTGCGCAAAATCGCTGCGATTTGCCCATTTCCATCAATGACAAACGTGCTGCGTTCCGTGCCCATGTATCTCTTGCCAAGAAAATTCTTTTGCACCCAAACATGGTACGCCTTCAACAGTTTGCGCTCCGGATCAGCGAGCAGGGGAAACGGCAGTCGAAACTTTCGAATGAATTTTTCGTGGATCTCGAACGGATCAATGCTCACTCCGAATATCGCCCCGTCCGTTTTGATCTCGTCCCAAGCGTCGCGCAATCCGCATGCCTGCCTGGTGCAGCCCGGCGTATTGTCCTTCGGGTAAAAATAGAGGACCAGCGGCGCGCCGCGAAAATCGGCTAGAGAGACTTCTCGGCCGCGTTCATATTTTCCACCGACCGCCAGGGCGCGAAAATTTGGCGCGGGATCGCCAATCCTTAATTCGGAATCAGTCGGCAAAGCTTAGAGGTGGTCGACCGCCAATCAATGGAGATCTCGCGAGAGACCGCGGGCGTAAAATTCACAAGGAACCTTCACCTCCGTGGCGACGCTCGGCTGGGACTTCCATTGAAAGAACGCCTTCGCCGCGAATTCGTTCAATATGGAATAACGAGCGCTCTTGAGCACCTTCACTTCGTCCACGTCGCCAGCCTTTGGATTGATTTTTAGCAAAAAGAGGCCTTTGCCGTTCAGTCCAAGCATCCTGAGTTTCGGAGGATATTCTGGATACACAAATTTGATCACACCGGGTGGTCTGCCCACGAATACCTGCACCTCTCCAGCATACAAACCCCACGACGGAATGAGCAGCGCGATCAAAGCGACTTTCAGGGGGGGTAGCTCTCATAATTAACCAACGAGATTAACGCAGAGTCCGACCTTGTCCCAGTCGAATTTTTTGAATCGGGCTGGTGGGATTTGAACCCACGGCCTCCTGCACCCGAGGCAGGCGCTCTACCAAGCTGAGCCACAGCCCGAACTGATTCTACACGGGGATCGACTTCAATCGTGCCCTCACTAGTCGCGTAGTCCGTCATTAATGGCAAATAATTCACGAACGGAAAAGAAGGTTGATGCAATTGGCGACGGAGCGTTGAAACCTTTGGGAAAGGGCAACTAGGTCCGATCAAGGTCACGTCTTGCCAGGTAGACTCTCAGAAATGCGGGAAATTGGGCATTTTTCTCACCCGAACAGGTTCTGCTTGCAGAAGTGCGACAATGGCATAATCTTTGCTGCTTTTTATGGTAATTATAGGCCCCGATGAAATTACCGAAGCCCACACGGTCCGCCACCAGGCTCGCAGCCACAAGCCGCGTTTCCGGCTTTACGTTGGTCGAGGTCATCGTTGGCATCGCCGTGATTTCGATCGGAACGGCCTGCGCGGTAGGGGCGCTAACTAGATTCAATGCGCTTGCCAGCACGGCCCGCAACGCAACCGGGGCTTACACGGTCGTAATGAATCAAGTCGATTTAATTCAGTCGGACAGTCCCTTCAATCCGCAAAAGACCAATCCCGATGGTACTGCTCAAATTCCGCCCGAATTACAAATCGGAACGCAGACGCAGAATAACATTTCAATCTACCAAGATCCAAAAACAGGAGTCATCGTAACGGGAACGATGACGACCACCGTAAGCGACATTAGTTCAAGCTATACCAATGGCTCCGTCACATTCCCGCTGACGATGTACAAAGCTGTGGTCACGGTCACCTATACTTTTCTCAACCGTAACTATTCCTTTTCGATGAGTACAATCCGCACATCCGACATATGAAACTCTGTTCAAATAATCGAGGTTACACATTAATAGAGCTAGGAATCGCATCGACTGTGTTCAGCACAGTGGGCGTGGCGTTATGCTCGCTCCTAAACGTCAGTTTGCTGCTCGGAGCTAAGAATGTGGCAATGAATACGGCCCATCAACAAGCGCGTACCGCCATGGTTCAGATGCTGCAAGACCTTCATTCTGCAATCTCGTTACCGTATCTTGTCGATACTAATGGGAATCAGGTAAGTGGAGCGGGTCCGGCGGCCGGAATTGCGTTTCAGGAGTGGTCTAGTGGGCCTCACAAAATCACTGCGGACGCCGCCACCAACCAAAATCAGATTTCGCTGACGCTCACCCCACAAAACGGAGCGACGCCCCCCGTTTCAGTCGGCCAGAGGGTGATCGTCCCCACCCATCAAATCGAAGATGACATCACCGCAGTCAGCGGCAGCGGCAGTCACATCACGGTAACGCTCGCTCACAATCTTCCCGTGGCGATCACTGGCACACAAACCTATATGATCGTGTGTCTTATCACCAATCATTGTTCCTACACTGTCGCAAACGGAAATTTGCAATGGCAGGGGGCTACCGCCAAGAAAGCATTCGCGGTGTTGGGTAACGATATTACCAGCAATTTACCTTTTAGCACGCCACAGACACCGGCCGGAGCGCTCTACTATCGGTTCGTTTCAGCGATCAATCTTTCAACCGCCGATCCGAATTACAGCAATCGCGGATTTAAAGTCGCCAATATCTTTTTGAACGGCCAAATTCCCATGAAAGCGCGCCTTACCACTTATCAATGAGCAAAGGTAATCTGAATAAGTCAATGAGCAAAGGTAATCTCAATAAGTCCGGGAGTTCGCTCGTCGTTGTTATGCTGACGATCGCAACGTTAGCCGTCATCGTGGGAATTACCTTCGACTATAGCACGAATGTGAACCGCCTCGTGCAGCGCACGACGACGTTGCAGACGGCTGTGGCAGCCGCAGACGCAACTATTGAGCAGTTGTTTGCAAATTGGCGAGCGATCTGTCGCGCTACGCCAAGTACTCCCCTTCCCACCAGTTCGTTTGCCAGCATTTCGTTGCCGACGAATTCGCAGCTGAATTTGCCGGGTAGTTCAAATTTTGCGAAGGCTGGGACAAACCCGGATTTGAGTGATGAGTACGATCCGACGTATTCGGTCTCCAATATTAAAATCGTCGCGGTTGACGGCACGCTTCAGCCTGTCGGAGGTTCTGGAGTCGCGCCGCCTCCGGCCGTCGGAATGGCGCAAACGGGAGCGGTCAACACCATGTCGGCAACATATAACTATCTCGCGTCAGCCGATGTGACGCTGCCAACGCTAAGAGGGAATGTCGTGGCAAAAGTTCGTCGCGTCTTTTCTAAACAGCAGCTCTCGCCGTGGAACTTTGCGATTTTCTACGTTGATCCTTTGGAAATACACCCAGGAGCGGCCATGAATGTGAATGGGTGGGTCAACACGAATTCCAACCTCTATACTGCGCATAGCCTTCTTACATTTGCCGATAAAGTCACGTATGCCTCAGATTGGTTTATCAACTTTATGCCTGGGGATCAGCAACATAATGGAGAAACCCCTGCATCTCCGGGTGTGCCTTCCAACCTGCCACCGGCACGTGATATCGCTCTCCAGCCATTCGGCATGGACTCCACGGCCATATTCAGCACAACAGACACCAATCCCAACAACGACAGTTATCACGAGCTAATTCAAATCCCTGTTTCAGGTTACACGGACCCGCTGCTGGGTTCGCGATATTGGGACCAGGCAAGCGTCGCGATTCAAGTTAACGCCAGCAACAATGTCACGATTGGTCAGCCGAACTCTGACGGAACGTTCACAGCTTTCAGCACTTCAAACCCGCTTTACCAAATGTTCAGTGGAGCAATTACGACAAATCAACCGATCCAGGACAATCGCGAAGCCGCTAGCATCCGACTTCTTACCTTGGACCTTAGTAAAATCGAAAACAATACCAGCGGTCTTTCGCCCACGTATAAGTCGTCGGCATTCAACGGCATTCTCTACATCTACGACAATAGCAACACTTCTGGCACCAGACGTGGGGTGCGTTTGTTGAACGGCTCTAAGATTCCGACGATGGGCCTCACGGTAGTCAGCTCTAACCCAATCTATATTCAAGGTGACTATAATACTGGTGGGACCCCGCCTTCGAACGGTAGCCCGGGTGACCCGACAAATCCGCAGGTATCGGGCTACACGCGTGCACCTTGTTCTGTCATTGCCGATGCAGTAAACATTCTTTCCAACTCTTGGAATGACGCCAACTCATCGGCCGGAACAAGTTCCCGCGTCGCCACTAACACTACCATCAACACGGCGATTGTGTCTGGCATCGTTCCAACTGCCCCAGTCGGAGGTGACGGCTCCTACAGCGGCGGCGCGGAAAACTTCCCGCGTTTTCTTGAAGACTGGTCCCACGCCGCTCTCACCTATTATGGGTCGATGGTGGAACTGTACAAAAGCCAGCAATCGATCGGCGAATGGGGAAAAGCGAATGTCTACGTCCCGCCGACGCGGCATTGGTATTTCGATGCGAACTTCAAGGTGAAACCACCTCCGGGCTCGCTCATGCTTTATAGCTACGCCAAAGGCCAATGGGCCCTGAAATAAGAATCGGGTTAGCCATCACCCTGTTGGCCAGTTCGGCGTCCGCTGGTCTAGAACTAACACCGCGAGTCGAAGAATACGAGCTCGACGGTGTAAAGCTGCGGCAGCTCATTTTTGCCGATGGCGAGCGGCGCGTCACCTACGCGCCGCCGCGCAAGTGGCAGTACTGGGCGGCGGGAATCGCCTCGTGCTCCGACCCGCTTCCGAATCCAGCGCCGAAGCGACGATTACCGTGAGCAATTTGCCGCAAGCGCAGATTTTTGACGACGCCACAACAAAACGTCTGTGTGATGAAGTCCTCGCCTCAGTCCCCAGTGGCGCAACGCACGTTACCCTCGTTTCTCAACAGCTGAATCCGTTACTGATCGAACGGAAAGAGACCTTCCTCGTTGTGATCAACTACGATTTTTACAGTTATCCATATGCGAGATCAGTCATGTTTTTAAACCGGCAAAACGAACAGGTCCGTTTACAACTCACTTGTCTTCGCAGCGCCTTTCCTGAATTACAGAAGGCCTTTCAAGGTAGCCATTATTCCTGGCAAAATCTTTAGGCCTATCGAGCCCGTCGGCAAAACCGATGGCCAGGGGCATTCTGCGGCTCGAACAAAATCGGTTGACAACCTTTTCAACCGCTCGCAAGATCAACGCTCCGTTTTTATGATCGCTCTGCAGCTCACACCCTCCGCGCTGGCCGGCAGCGCGCCGACCATTCTTCAATTCCCGACGGAAACAGCCCGCGCCGTCAGATCCTTGCGTAATATGACGACTCAACTCCTTCAGGAAGCAGCTCAAGTGATCCCTAACCAGCAACTCTTGATCAACGTTGTCTCCAAGCGCGTGCGCCAACTCGGCTTGGGCCACCGGCCCATGGTTGAAACCACTCCGCGCATGTCGCTCACCGACATCGCTCTCAAGGAGATCATCGCCGGCAAGCTCACGTTCGAACCGCTGAAACCTTCGGCAGAGAGCGAGTAAATTTGCCGTCGCGTTCCAGCGCGATCATGGCTGCCGAATCGATTATCAATCGCAAGGCGCTGCGCGATTACCACATTCTCGAGCGCTACGAAGCCGGCATTGAGCTAAAAGGCAGCGAGGTCAAATCGATCCGCGCCGGCAAAGCAAACATCAGCGATGCGTTCGCGCGCATCGAAAAAGGCGAAGCCTTCCTATATAACGCTGACATTCAGCCCTACGAAAAAGCCAGCCACGAAGTGCCACCGGCCAAACGGGTGCGCAAATTGTTGCTCCATCGGCACGAGATCGACAAACTCTACGGCGAGACCCAAGTGGCCGGCCGGGCGCTCGTCATCACGAAACTCTATTGGAGAAACGGAAAGCTCAAAGCCGAGCTCGGCGTCGCCCAAGGCAAAGTCGCGCGCGACAAGCGTGCCGATTTGAAGAAGCGCGCTGTCGAACGCGAAACCGCCCGCGAAGTCGCCCGCTTCCACCGCAAACACGGATAACGGCTGCAGCGGCGGTCTATGACCGCCGAATCTTGATCGAATGACCCCCAAACGCCTTTTTGCCGCCATCGATTTGCCCCAATCGATCCGAAAATTTCTTGTCGATCTTGATCCGCAAATCCACGGCGCGCACTGGACTGAACCGGAACAAATGCATCTCACGCTCGGTTTTTTTGGACATGTCCCGGAAGATGTCGATCTAAGATTGCGCGAAAAACTCAGCGTGATTCAATTCAACGCTTTCGTTCTGCCAATCCTTGGCGTCGGAACATTTCCGCCAAAGGGGCCGCCGAAAATCATTTGGATTGGCGTTGGTCCTGGTCACCCGCACCTTTTTCAACTTCACAAACGCGTGAACGACGCGGCGGTCGCGGTCGGGCTTGAAATAGATTTGCGTCCCTGGCATCCTCACGTCACGCTCGCGCGTTGCCGCGATGTTCACGCTGGTTCGACCCGCCAGTTTCTCAAATCCAACGCCGATCTTGATGCGGGAATGTTTCGCGTAGAAGCATTTCATCTTTTCTGCAGCGAATTGACGCCTGCGGGTCCTATTCACACGTGCGCGCTGACGATTCCCCGTAGCGGCGGTCTATGACCGCCGGATCTAAGTAATTTCGGCGCTCGTAGAGCGCCGCTACAGTCGGCTCGAGAGCGGCGCGGCCACATGCTCGAGCGGTCGCCGTTCCGCCGGCACGCCAATCCATGCTTCAGTGACTGCGCCGAGGATCATCAGTGCCGCCGCCACCAAATATCCCACAAACAATGCAGTGCTTGATCCCGTGCCGATGATCCACCCAAATAAGACCGGCGCGCCCACTCCACCCGCGAGGGTCCCGATCGCGTAAAAAATTGCGATCGCCAGCGCGCGAATTTCGAGCGGGAAAATCTCGCTCACCGTCAAGTAAGCCGAGCTTGCTGCGGCCGAAGCGACAAAAAAGATCAGCGTCCAAGCGAGCGTTTGAGTTTGTGCTGTCAGCATTCCCGCGTGAAAAAGCCAGGCGGTAAATGCGAGCAGCACCCCGGCAAGACCGTAGGTAAAGGTGATCATCTTCTTCCGGCCGATCGTGTCGAAAAGATGTCCGAGCAACAGTGGCCCAAGCACGTTTCCGAGTGCGAACGGCAAAAGATACCCGCCGACATTTTCCTCCCGCACTCCGTAGAACCTCATCAACACGAGTGCGTAAGTGAAGAAAATCGCGTTGTAGAAGAAGGCCTGGGTCAACATCAGAACAAAACCGAGCAGTGAGCGAGTCCGATGTTCGTGTGCGATCGGATTCCAGATCTCTCGCCACTGCGTGTGCGTCCGCGTATGAATTCGAGTCGGCGGAGAATCACTGTAGCGGGGGTCTATCACCGCCGAGGAATTTGACGCTGCGATCGTTCGTTCGACATCAGCGACAATCTCTTCGGCTTCGGCATTCCTCCCATGGATCATTAACCACCGTGGGCTCTCCGGAATCCATCGGCGAAAGAAAATTACCACTAAGCCGAGGATTGCGCCGATTCCAAACGCGCAACGCCAGCCCAGCCAGACCGGCAGCCGCCGTGGATCAAGCAGCACAATCGTCGCGCCCGAGCCAAGCGCTGCGCCCACCCAGTACGATCCGTTGATCATCAAATCCACGCGGCCGCGCACTCGCGCTGGAATCAGTTCGTCGATTGCCGAATTGATCGCGGCGTATTCTCCGCCGATGCCTGCGCCCATCAGGGCGCGAAAGAAAGCGTAGCTCGCAAAACTCCAGGAAAACGCAGTCAAGCCCGTCGCGATGAGATAAACTGCGACCGTGATAAAGAACAATTTCTTCCGCCCGAGCCGATCTGTTCCGTAACCGAAGAGCAGCGCGCCTAACACCGCGCCTGTTAGGTAAAAAGTGGCGCTCGCGCCCACCTGAGTCGGGGTTAAGCCGAGCGTTTCCGGACGTGTTAGAATTCCGCCTAACGAACCGGCCAGAGTGACCTCGAGGCCGTCGAGAATCCAGGTCGCGCCCAGCGAGAAAACAATCAACCAGTGCCACCGGCTCCACGGCATCCGATCGAGCCGCGCGGGCACGTACGATTCAATCGTTTCGCCGTTTGCCATCTCGTCAGTCCTTTGCGCTAAGACCGCTGCACCGCAAAAGCAGGTCGAGGCAATTCATCGAACCGTCCGGGGGCGATTGATGTCAATCGTCGTACCCAAGAGCAACGTCCGGAAAAGCTGACCTCTCACTTCCGCCCTCCGACGTCTGGTTAATCGTCGTACGTGGGCAGCCTTTTGGCCCGCCGCTTCTCCTTGATGTAGTTGACCATGTCTTCCGAAGTCTTGAACTCAGTCGATTTCCAAGACGGCTTCGACTTTCGGCGGAGAACGCCATACCACCACCGCCAATAATCGCTCCATGTCTCGTGCGGAGCTTCGGGCTTCTTACCTGCAAGCTCGTTAGCAATGCGTTCATCCACGCGCTCCTTCCAATATTGTTCCTCGCTAACATCGCTGATTGTCCGTCCGCCCCCTGGCCCCGCGCGATATTCCCGAATCGTGCGTGGGTGGATTTCACAACCCACGATTGAGGCTGCAATGAGCAGCGCGGTAGTCAGGCGGGCCGTGCGGACTATTTCCATGTTCGGAGCAAGGAGGAATAAAATCGGTTTCGAACAACGAAAGCGAGCACCTTTGTACCTCTTTTGTCTGTAACGAGATTTCTGCTCAAAGCTCATCACTGCGGCGCTTGGTTCGATGGCTCTGGTAACTCGATGGAACAAAATGAAAGCCGTTGCTTCATTGCGACTTCGACGGCACCAGGATCGCGTCGCGCATCCCGTGCACAAATTTCTTGTCGGCCGGCGCAATCGTCGCAAGAGCACCGCGCAATTTGACGCGATCTTGCTCGACAAAGAAATAAGGGCAAAGGCGAACCCGGCCTTTCATTGCTTTCAACTCGCTGGAATCGGGATCCCAATATCGATGTTCGAACAGCCGGCCTTTGTGGAAGCGCTGCAGAATGGTTGGAGATGCATCAAACGTGGCGAGTGCATCCTCGATGCGCTTCTTCCATTCGGCATGCGGGAGATCGGAGCCGAGAGCAACGCCGCGGCTGCCCCAGCCAAGCGGCGAAAATCCGCTCACTTTCAAGAGAAGATCTCGATCTTTTTGGCTGAGTGTCTCCGCCGCGCGCCAGTCGTGAATTTCCAGGCGTGGAATGACCGCATGTTGTGGCAAGGGCGTTGGATCGAGCAGCCAGGAGTAGGGGATCACTTCCTGTAATTTGATAAAATACTTTTCGCCAAGCTCGCGTCGCCAGAATTCGCGCAGCGGTTGTATCCAGAAGACGGCGAACCACATTTTCTCTTCCAGATACGGTTTGATCGGCGGCGTAATCTTAATTCGGCCGTCCATGTTTGCGCGCAGCGTCTTGTCGATCCCAGGAATGTTTGGCAAATCGAACAGTTCGAAGAATCGGTAGACGTCGCGCCCATCTTGGGGCTCGTAGTTTTCTGCCGCAACCACGCGCCACTCGAGGCTAGGATGCCGGTCTTTCAATCGCGCGGAGATCCATTCCATTTCCGGCCGGTAGGTCGCAGCTTCCTCCGAAATAACGATGTCGCCGCCGTTCGGCAAAACGGTTGCAAATCCATCGAGCATTCCGTCCCCGCCGCCGATGATTCCGCTGTCGAAGCACGAATAGGTTTGATTAAGCCAACCGGTTAAACCAATTCCTCCCGGGACCGAGTCGATTTCAGCGATTATGTAACCATTTTCCGTGAGGATCAGATCGGGGCGAATGACTCGCGGCAGTTCATCCCGGATTTCCTTTCGTCGAGAAAACTCAATCAGTTCCGGGGGTTTGCCTGCATCCAGATAACGCGCAACCCATCCGGGCTGTTTGCCCTTAACACTGAGCTGATAAAGTTGATTGCACGCCCGCTGAAAAACAAAAAGGCGATGGCCAAGCTGATCGAGCTCCGCCAGAAATTTCTTCTCGATCGGAAATGCTTCCGGGGAAAGCAGCCAATCCTTTTCCGCAAACAATCCTTCTTCGGGAAAAGCGTTGCGAATTGCTTCTAGCTTATCTTCGGCAGTCGCCACCATTGTTTGCTCAACGTTCAACGCTCAACGCTCAACGTTCAACGCTCAATTATTGTAGCCGCGGCGCCTTGTCGCCGTGTTTTTCGCCGGCGTAATCAAATAACAGCGCCTCGACAGAGCGAGGCGGCTACAACGTCATCTCCCAGCCGCCATCCTCTTAAGCGCGAGCTTGACCAACTCTTCCGCGGATTTCGCTTCGCTTCGCGCTTGCAATTCGCGCACCGCTTTGTGCGCGTCGATTTGTTTGTAACCGAGCGCGATCAGGGCAAGCATGGCTTCGTTCGCCTGTTCCTCCTCAGGCGTAGGTGCGTGAGCTGCGGTCGCCGCTTCCCAAGCCGCGGCGACGCCGAGTTTGTCCTTCAATTCGAGAACAATGCGTTCCGCCGTTTTTTTTCCAAGACCGCTGATTTTTGAAAGCGCCGCCACGTCGGAATTCACCACCGCGGTTTTGAAATTGGTCACGCTCATGCCACTGAGCACCGCCAGCGCCAGCTTCGGCCCAATACCGCTCACGTTGTTGACCAGCAATCGGAACAAATCGCGCTCCGCTACGCTCATGAATCCGTAAAGCACGTGGGCGTCTTCGCGAACGGCCAGATGAGTGAGAATGCGAATCGGCTGTCCAACCGCCGGAAGTTTGTCGTAACTCGAAAGCGGAATAAAAACTTCGTAGCCGACTCCGGCAACGTCGACAATCGCTTGCGTTGGCAATGCGCCGACCAGTTTGCCGTCGAGAAACGTGATCATTTGGATCGTTAAAGCGTTAACAGGTTAAAGCGTTGAATTGTTGGATCGTCAAATTGTCACTCCGGCTTCAGCAGTAGTGTTAGATCGACAGATTTGCCTTTTGCGATGTTGAAGCGCCGCGTCGAGAACGTTTTCCAGTTGGAAGGTGGGCTTGGAAAAAGATCGCGAACAAGATTCGTTGGCAAAATCACAAACCGTCCGCCCGCTCCTTCCATGAACGGTCGAACGGCATCGTGATTGAGCGTTGTCATGAACCCGTCCACGCGGCCGCGGAAATACCAAACCAAACTCGGTTCAACATAGTCGGCCGCCGCAAATTGCATTTCCGGGCGTAGATAGTCGCGTGACAGTCGATAAAGTTGCCAGGCCGGAAAAAAGCGCGCGCTGAATGGCACGAGAAAAAGGCCAAGTAACAGATAAGCGGAAACCGCCCCAATCGCACAACGTTTGAAAAACCGTTCGTTCTCAAAGAAGCGGCGGGCGAGTAAAAGCGAAAGCAACGGAAACGCGGGCAGGGTGTAATGCGGTAGCTTTGTCTTGATCAAACTGAAGATGACAAAAATGATCGCTGCGCCGCCGATAAGGTAATTGTCGATCGTATCGCGCTTTTGCCAAAGTTGCTGTGTCAGCCGCGGCAGCTTGATCGACCATGGGAGAAAGCTGATGAAGATCGTCACGAAATAAAATGGCAGAAGAAGTAGATACATCCCGAAGGAATTCGCGCCGTGCCCTTCCATCGCGCCAAAAGAGCGGCCGATCACATGGCGCCCGATTCCAATCGTAAAGAATTCGCCATGGGTTCGAATTAACGCCGGAATTCCCCAAAGCGCGACGACCACGAGCATGAACAAAGTGCCGCGCACAAACTTAAAGCACGATCTGAGTCGTGTTTCCCGGCCAAACAATCCCGTTAACGCGACCGTCAGCAACGGAGTCCAGGCGATGGGACCTTTCGCCAAAAAACCGAATGCGAGCGAAAGATAGAAGATCGACAACCAAAGCCAGTCGGACGTTGAACGTTGAGCGCTTGTCGCGCCGTAGCCTTCCGAAGTCGGGTTAAGCGTTGAACGTTCTGCTGAAAGGCCAAACAGTTCGTATCCACTCCGATATGCTAAGGTGACGAACAGGACCAGCCACATATCGGCGACGGCCGCTTTCGCGTGGAGAAATACTTGAACTGAAAGCGTAAAGATAACCGCAGCCCACCACCCGACGCGCTCTCCGCCGATGCCCAACCCCCACGCGAAGATCGACAACGCGACTAGCGCAGCGGCAATCGCTGACGGAAAACGGGCCGCGAAATCGTTCTCGCCAAAAACTTTGTAACTCGCGATTTGCATCCAATAGGTGAGGGGAGGTTTGTCGAAGCGGAAGTGATCATTGAAAAACGGAACGACGTAATCGCCGCGCTCGATCATTTCGCGCGAAGCTTCCGCAAAACGCGGCTCATCGCGGTCGATCAACGGCAAACTCCACGTCCCCACCAGGTGGAAGAAAAGACAGCAAAAAAAAAGCAGCGCGTAATTGATTGATTTCAAGTGCGCACTCAAAATAGCGTCCGGCAAATGTGACGGGAACTTATTTGTGAAGCGCAGGCGCGTTTTTTGTTGGCTTATCGGAATAATGATCGCCGCGATCATTATCGGCGCAGCATTTTACCTCGACGAGCCGGCGCGCAATTCCATCGCCCAACACCAAAATCGTGCGATGCGGGTTTTTATGCACACCGTCAGCCGGGTCGGCGACTGGCCCGAGCATTTTGCGCTTGGACTTGTCCTTGCCGGGGTCGCGTGGTGGCGAGGCAATAGAAAATGGACGCGCATTTTCTTGTCAATGTTGATTGCGCTCTCGATCGCCGGCTTAGCCGGGCGCGTCATCAAAATCTCGGTTGGTCGGGCACGACCATCTGTCAAAACAGAAGAGGTTTGGAACGGACCTAATTTTAGTTCGAAATATCACGCGTTTCCATCCGGTCACGTCGCGGCGTCGACCGCGTTCTTTGCCGTCTTATTCCTCGCAAGCTGCCGGATCGGCCTCGTTTGTTTGCCGATTCCGATCTTGATCGGTTTTGCGCGTATGTACGTCGCGGCGCATTATCTCTCCGATGTTGTTTGTGCCGCGATTTTGGGAATTCTTTGCGCAACCCTTGTCGAGCGCTTCTTTCTGAAGATCCGCAATCCGAAATTAGGATGGCGGAGGGGGTGAGATTCGAACTCACGAGGCCTTTCGGCCTGCCGGTTTTCAAGACCGGTGCAATCAACCGCTCTGCCACCCCTCCAAAAGCTCAGGCCGCGAGAAGTGTGCCACCGGTGAAGCGTTGAGCAAGCGCCACGCTAAGCTGTAGCGGCGCTCTACGGGCGCCGAAGCTGGATAAGCGGCGGTCGCAGACCGCCACTACAGAAGAAGTTCGTGAAGATTACATTGGACAGCAGCTATATGTTCATGTGAACTTACTTCAATGGGACAACCCGCGCGACCGGCGACTCGTAACAAATACAGAACAGTCGTTGAGGAGACGGCTCAAAGCCGCGAGCCCATTCGTGCCCGCGGCGCCTCCTGGAGCCCGGCCAATCGGTTCGAGAAGTTGCATATCGATCTAACGGATGCCGATGTTGTCGATGTCGATCTTGATGAGGAAGCGCGCCCACGGCCGGCGACGCAATATTTTCGCGACGGGACGCAGACAATTATCTCGCGTAACAACAGTCCCGATGTTGGATTTGAGACGAGCGTCAATCCGTATCGCGGTTGCGAGCACGGTTGCATTTATTGCTACGCACGGCCGACGCACGAGTACCTCGGTTTCTCTGCCGGGCTGGATTTTGAAAGCAAAATCATGGTTAAAACCGATGCGCCGGTGCTCTTGCGAGCGGAATTGGAATCGCCACGCTGGCAACCGCAAGTGCTCGTCATGAGTGGTGTCACGGATCCCTATCAGCCGGTCGAGAAGAAATTGCGGATCGCGCGCGGATGCCTCGAAGTGCTCGCGAAGTTTCGCAATCCAGTCGCAATCATTACGAAGAATCGTCTGGTGGCGCGAGATGCCGATCTTTTGCACGACCTGGCGACTCACAATGCGGCTGCGGTAAACATCTCAGTCACTTCACTCGATCCGAAATTACAGCGCGTGCTCGAGCCGCGGACGTCACCGCCGGCGGCCCGTCTGGAGGCGATCGAGAAATTGCGGAGCGCTGGCGTACCGGTGGGCGTGATGGTCGCGCCAATTATTCCCGGACTAACCGATCATGAAGTTCCGAAGATTCTCGAAGCTTGCGCGAAGGCCGGCGCCCAGTTTGCCGCATACACCATCGTACGCCTCCCGTGGGCGGTGGCGCCGCTGTTTGAACATTGGCTCGAGGAACATTTTCCCGATCGCAAAGAGAAGATCCTCGGACGGATCAAGCATTTGCGCGGCAACGGCCGGCTAAACAACTCGAAATGGCACACTCGCATGACCGGCGAGGGCATTTTTGCCGAACAAATCGCGTCCCTCTTTGAAATAAGTTGCCGTCGCGCTGGAATTGGTCCTCGCCCGCAGCTTTCCACCGCTTCGTTTCGAAGATCGACAACGCAACTCGATCTTTGGTAGGGCGCGACCGCCGGGCTCGCCGACGACGATCACGAAATCCAAACTGTTTTCGTGTTCATGAACTCGCGAATTCCAGCGGCGCCGAGCTCGCGACCGAAACCGGAACGTTTCACTCCGCCGAAAGGTAGCCGCGGATCGGATGCGACCATGGCGTTGACGAAAACCATTCCGGCTTCCAATTCCGAAGCAAACAATTCCTGTTCGGATTTCTCATTCGTCCACGCGCTCGCGCCGAGACCGAACGAGCTGTCGTTTGCGGTTTCGATCGCTTCGGCGGCATCGCGCACGCGGAAAATGGACGCTACCGGGCCGAATATTTCTTCGCGATAAGCAGGCGATTCTTTCGGGACATCGATGAGCACGGTCGGCTCGTAGAAAAATCCCGGCCCATGGATTCGATTTCCGCCGGTCAGCAGCTTCGCACCGGCAGCGACCGATCTTTGGACCTGGTCATGGACACGATTGAGAATGTGTTCGGTCGCAAGTGGACCGATTTCGGTCGTCTCATCCAATGGGTCGCCGACTTTCAATGCCCGCATTCGTTCGACGAACTGGCGCAGAAAATCGTCGTAAACTTGGTCGGCAACAAAAAATCGCTTCGCTGAAATGCACGACTGGCCGCTATTAACAGTGCGTGCCTTCACCGCGGTGTTCAATGCTTCATCGAAATTCGCGCTTGGCATGATAATGAAGGCGTCGCTGCCGCCGAGCTCGAGCACGCTTTTTTTGATTTCGCGCGCAGCCACACTGGCCACGGCGCTGCCGGCTTTCTCGCTGCCGGTGAGCGTGACTGCTTTGACGCGTGGATCGACAATCAACTTTTCAACCTGCGTCGCTTCGATGAGCAGCGTTTGAAAAACGCCTTCGTCAAAGCCGGCGCGGCAAAAGATTTCTTCAATTGCGAGCGCGCATTGCGGCACGTTCGCCGCGTGTTTGAGCAGCCCGACGTTTCCCGCCATCAACGCCGGCGCGGCAAACCGGAACACCTGCCAGAATGGAAAATTCCAAGGCATGATCGCGAGGACGGGCCCGAGCGGTTCGTAACGGACGTAACTACAGGCGGCATTAGTTTGGGCAGGTTCGTCCTCCAAAAACCGTTCTGCGTTCTCAGCGTAGTAGCGGCAGCCCCGCGCGCATTTTTCTACTTCTTCGACAGCAGCGCGCAGTAATTTTCCCATTTCCAGCGTGATCGTGCGCGCGAGTTCGTTTTTTTCCTGCTCGAGCAACGAGGCCGCGGCAAGCATCAGTTGCGCGCGTTTCGCAAACGGTTCGCGCCGGTGATGCGCAAACGACCGCTCTGCGCGGTTGAGCCGTTTATCGATGTCAGCATCATTAAACGGTGAAAATCCCTTCATCTTCTCACCTGTGACCGGATTGATCGACGCGATTGCCATTATCGGTCTAAATGTGGCGCAACTTCCAACTTGCGAACGACAAAAAAAGCACGTTGGAGCGCTTCCGCTACAAGCGCAGCCCTTTCGGAATCAAAATGCGATCGAGCAAATCGAAAAGTCCTTGCACGAGCAGAGCGAGAGCAGCGGCCGGAATCGCGCCTTGCAAAATCGTCGCGTGATCGTTCAGGTTGAGGCCGCTTAAAATTGGTTCGCCAAGTCCGCCCGCGCCGATCAATGCCGCAAGCGTGGCCGTTCCGATGTTAATGACCGCACTAGTTTTGATCCCCGCCAGAATCGAGCGGGAGGCGATTGGCAGATAAATTCTTCGCAGCCGGGCGCCCGAGTGGAGACCAAGCGCAACCGCAGAATCTCGGATTTGTGGCGCGATGTCTTGCAAACCGGTCGCGGTGTTGCGGACGATCGGCAAGAGTCCGTAAAGAAAGAGCGCCGCGATCGCGGTGCGGGTGCTGATTCCAAAAAATGGCAATGGAACAAGCAACGCAAGCAACGCGAGCGAGGGAATCGTTTGCACAACTCCGGCAAAACCAAGGATCGTGTGCCCAACCGCGCCGCCACGACTTGCAATAATTCCAAGGGGAATTCCAACGATCACAGAAAGAAGCAATGAGAACCCGGCGAGCTCAAGATGTCGCAGCGTCCAACGCGAAAGCTTATGCGCAAACGATTCGGCAATTGTCGATCTTGCGTCGTTTCCAAAATACAGATTTGCCGCTTTCGTGTAATTCTTTGTCTGTTCCGCTTCGGCGTTTAATTTGATCATCTTTGCTTCGTCTATTCTTCCTTCCAGCGTGCGCAGTGCGGCGATTGCGGGCATTGGCATCGCGGACCGAAATAGGAAGACCGCTTTATATTGCGGAAAAAATCGGTGATCATCTTCCAGTGGCGCCAGATCGTATTCCGCGATCTTGGCGTCGGTCGAGTAGGCGTCTTTTACGTCGATTGATCCGTTCCTGAGCGCGCCGTAGCCGAGCGCATGATCAATTCCAATCACGTTTTTCGGGTTCAAGTGATAACTTTCCGCGAGTGGCCGCCACCCATCTTGTCGGTCCAGAAATTCGTGGGTGAGTCCGAACTTCAATTCGGAATGGTTTCGCAAATCGCTGATTGTACGAAGCCCGATTTTTTCCGCGGAATTCCGGCGGACGACAAGCGCGTAAGTATTATTGAAGCCGAGCGGCTTGGTCATGCGGATGCTGAGCTTCGCAAGTTCGTTTTCCAATTGTTGGATCGACAATTGCTCGTTCGTCTTCAAAATTTCCTGCACAATTGTCCCGGTGTATTCCGGGTAGATGTCGATCTGCCCGCTCCGAAGCGCTTGCCAGAGAATGATGGTGCCCCCCATTCCTTGCCGATGTTCCACAGAAATGCCGGCTTCATTGAGCGTCCGCTTCGCGATTTCGCCCAGGAACGTAAGATTCGGTGAATTTCTTCGAACCGATTACGACGGGTTCGGCCGACAGAGAAGAAGAAATGATAATGAGGAAAGCAGGAAGGCAGGAAATGAGACAGCTCCTGTTCTCAATACGAAACCTTTGGTCCCGTTCTTGTTTTCCTTCTTTCCTGATTCGTCTCATACGAGCGCGAGACTCCGTTGCGCGTTGATGAATTCGGAAACAAAATCGCTAGCCGGCCGTCCGCGAAGATCGGAAATCGAACCTTGCTGAACGATACGACCTTCATTCATGAGGACGATTTGCTTGCCGAGATAGGCGGCTTCGGCCAGATCGTGCGTCACGAGCAGCGCTGTTTGCTGCAAGCGCGCGAAGATTTCCTTCAAATCCTTTTGCAGCGAGGCCCGGACTAACGGATCGAGCGCGCCGAGCGGTTCGTCGAGCAAAAGTAATTCCGGCGAAAGCATGAGCGCGCGCATCAAGCTGACCCGTTGGCGTTGTCCACCGGAGATTTCGACCGGATATCGCCCGAGCAAATTCTCTGGAAAGCGTGTCAAACCGCACAATTCTGAAAGTCGCGTCCGCATTTCGGTTTCTGATCTCCCGAGGTACCGCGCCATGAGGAGAATATTTGCCCGTGCGGTGAGGTGCGGAAACAAACCGCCTTCCTGGATTACGTACCCGATGCGGCGACGCAACATGTCGATGTTACGATGCGAAATTTGCTCTCCGTTGAAATTGATCACGCCCGAATCAGGTTCAATCAGGCCAATGACGAGTCGAAGCAGCGTCGACTTGCCGCAACCGCTCGGTCCGATCAGGACGGTGGTTTTGCCGCGCTCAATGGAAAGATTTGTCGGATGAAGGGCCGGCGCATCGGCATAGCGTTTACTAACATCGACAAGTTGAACCAGCGCGCTCACCAGCGGCTAGCTTGCGACGGTGAAATAAAAAACGCCAAACCAGCGCGCGGGGTCGCTCCACATCCTTTCGAATTGAAACCCGACCTTACGCGCGAGCGCAGCGAAGCCTTCCGGCGTATGTTTGTAGGAATACTCAGTCAGAATTCTTTCGCCGGCGACAAAATCGAACTGTCGATCTTGAATGCGAACAGTCTGATTCGCTTCGCTGATTACGTACATCTCGATGCGGCCTCTGACTGGATCGTAAATCGCCCGGTGGCGCCAGCGTTCCAGATCGAAATCGGCGCCGAGCTCGCCGTTTGCGCGTGCGAGCAAATTTAAGTTGAAGGCGGCGGTCACGCCTCGGTTGTCGTTATAGGCCGCCTCGATCACATATCGATCTTTATGGAGATCAACGCCGATGAGCAACCCTCCGCCATCGCCGCAAAGCTCGACCAGGCGTCGCAAAAATTCGGTGGCTGTATCTGGTTCGAAGTTCCCGATCGTTGACCCAGGAAAGTAAACGACGCTCCGCGACGATGGCCGGCGCGGCAGAGGCAAGTCCAAGCGTTCAAGATAGTCCGCACACACGGGCAGAATTTGCACTCTGGGAAAGAGCTCGCGGAAGCGGGCGGTTGATCTCTCCAGCTGCTCCTTTGAAATATCGATCGGAATGTAAACTGCCGGCTCGCTGAGCTCTTCCAGAAGAATCCGCGTTTTTGTTCCCGCACCGGTGCCGAGGCCGATCAATTCAATTCGCGGGCCCAGAGCCGCGGCCATTGGTGCGCTGTGCTGGCGAAGGATCTGCAATTCAGTTCGCGTGATGTAGTACTCGGGAAGTTCGCAGATTTGTTGGAACAATTTTGCGCCCCGCTCATCGTAGAAAAATTTATACGGTAATTGCCTCGGCGATTTGGAGAGACCCGCGATCGTCTCCTCGAAGAAACTTAACGTCGCAGGCGACGCGTCGAGCAACCCTGCCGAGCCGGCTTGATGATTCATGCGAGGTCGCGCGCGAGTCGAATTCCGGTGAACTGCCAGCGTTTCTCCGGTTGGAAAAAATTGCGATAGGTTTTACGAATGTGCGTGCGCGAGGTGGCGCAAGATCCGCCCCGCAAAACATACTGATTGCACATGAACTTGCCGTTGTATTCGCCGAGCGCGCCCGGTGCGGCGCGGTAACCGGGATAGGGCGAATAAGCGCTCCGGGTCCACTCCCAAACGTTGCCAAACATTTGAGCAAGGTCTCGATCTTGCGCCGTCGCGGCGGCAGGCTCAGGGTGGAATCGTTCGCTTTCAACAAAATTTCCTTCAATCGGAAGAGCCGCCGCGGCTCGTTCCCACTCGAACTCGGTCGGAAGCCGGGCGCCGCTCCAATTCGCGTAAGCGTCGGCTTCGAAATAACTGATGTGCGTGACCGGTTCGTTTTCATCGATCGGGTGAAAACCCGAAAGCGTGAAATTCCACCACTGGCCATCGCGCTTTGTCCAGTAGAGTGGGGCGTTCCATCGTTGCTCGTTGATGGTGTTCCAGCCTAACGAAAGCCAAAATTCCGGACGCGATCGTAGCCGCGATCGCGCATAAATTGGAGATATTCGCCGTTCGTGACCGGGCGAGACGCCAGCGAAAATTTCAGAACGAGCGCGCGATGACGCGGCTCCTCGTTGTCGTAGCAAAAACCGGGACCGCCATGGCCGATTTCGAGGATCGCTTCGTCAAAATCAACAAAACTCAGGGGCAAGGTGTCGATTTTGCCACTGTCGATCTCACGTTCGCGAAAAACAGGGTAGAGCGGATTTTCGGCGAGAACGTGTTTGATGTCGGTGATCAACAGCTCTTGATGCTGTTGTTCGTGGTGAATTCCGAGGACGAGAACCGGCTCGATTTCGGCCAGAAGTTTTGCATCGGCGCCTCCAAGAAGTTTGTCGATCGACCCATCAATTGAGGAGCGATAGTAGCGCGTTTCTTCGACGGTCGGACGCGAAATTAAACCGCGGAGGTCGCGTCGATGCATCTCGCCGGCAGCGTTGTAGTAGGAATTAAAGAGAAATGCGTACTGCGGGACCGCGGGTTGGTAGCCGGTCAGCCACTTTTTGAGAATGAATGTCTCAAAAAACCAAGTCGTGTGCGCGAGATGCCATTTTGTCGGACTTACGTCCGGCATCGATTGAACGACGAAATCCTCCGGTGCGAGACCGGCGCAAAGCCGGCTCGTAAAATCGCGCACTTCATGGAAGCGAGCGAGCAGACTTTGCCCCCGGGACAAACCCGTAGGCAGAGGCCGAGTCGGCGCCGCAATCTCTTCGGCTATCGCGGCTGCGGTTGCGCTCAAGTGATTCCGCCTTCCTGCTCCAGTTCTTCCTTGCGGGCCTCGAGCATTCGATCGTGCGCCGCTTCTTCGAGACCATCGGTTACAAGGTGCTCGCCAACCGATTCGTCTTCGTCCTCGTTCGTCCGCGGCGCGCGATGTCCGGTCGAGCTGGCCACGACGTTCCATTCGTCAGTCATTTCCGCATTCTGCTCGGTCTCTTCCGGTGGCGCCGGGTGCTCGAGTTGGCCCATCAATTCCCTGCGCGCCTGATCCCAGTCGGCATCAGTGAATTCATCCGGATCGCGTTCGTCGATCATCGCGATCTCGCGCGCACGTCGTTCCATTTCCTCGGGCGAAGGGACGCCCATTCCATTGCCGTGCAAAGAGATTTTACCGCTGCCTGGCTGCGATTGTTCGTTCATACATTCAATACGAAAGCCGAAATGTTCCCGAGTGCAAAAAGCTTACAGTGGCGCGACAGAACCGGAAAGGGGATTTTGCTTAACATTGGTCTCGAAAATTAATCCGCAATCGTGAATCGCGAAGCTAAAATCTTCTTGTTGAAGGACGGCAGCCATCTCGCCTATGCAGAGTACGGCCAGCGTAATGGAATTCCGGTTTTCTTTTGCCATGGCTGGCCTAGCTCGCGAACAATGGCGGAGCTGACCGAAATGGCCGCGCGCCAGCTCGGGGTCCGAATCATTTCCGCGGATCGACCGGGCATTTGTGAGTCGACTTTTCGACAAAATCGTAAATTGCTCGATTGGCCGCCCGCGGTGGAAGAATTGGCGGACCATTTGGAAATCGAGCGGTTCCATATGCTCGCAATTTCGGGCGGCGCCCCCTACGCCTACGCCACTGCATGGAAGATTCCCGAGCGTGTCCGCGCGATTGCGGTCGTGAGCGGTGCGCCGCCGATTGTCGATCTTGACGATCACGCTGGTCTGCTTCGGCTCTATCGCTGGATGCTGGCAGTGCGACAATCGAGTCCCGGACTTCTGCGCGCCTTTTTTTATCTGGCACGAGCGTTTGCATCGGTGCGGTTGCCGATTCGCTTTCGTCCACTTTTGCTGAAACTCCTGCGGCCGTGCGACGCAGCCGCTTTGCGGGACAACGCGGCATTTGAAGCGTGTTACGAAAGCCAGCGGCGGGCTTGGCGAGCGTCAGCCACCGGCGTCATGGCCGACGCGGAGATTTATGCTCAACCGTGGGGATTTTGCCTGGAAGATATTGATGTCCCGGTTCGTCTCTGGCACGGGAAGGAGGACCGCGCGTTTTCATTCCGCATTGCCGAAGAAATCGCGAGTCGATTGCCGAACTGCGAGGCGCGTTACATCCACGAGGCGGGCCACTTTTCGCTGCCGATTCGACAGATGCGCGAAATTCTCGAGGACTTGATTGCGACATAATTTTTCGTGCGTCAGGCATGGCGCAGGCTGAGAGTTCACCGTGGAAGATTTCACTGGAGGCACAACCCACGATCAGCCGGTTCGGCGGCAATGGAGTGTCGATCCGCCGTTTGACGAACGGGTTCGACAGCTGGTTCGCGATTGGGGGGCGGAAAAATCGCCCGAGCTAATCGAGGAGATGATCGTGACCGCGCTCAAGATCGCGCGGGATGAGATGGGCGTGGCAGATTTGAAATTGATCAATCGCTCCCTCAAAGAACTGCGGTACGCGGCGAAGGTCTTCGCCCCTTTTCAGCAGTTTCGAAAGGTCGCTATCTTTGGCTCGGCCCGGGTTGATCTGGAAGCACCTGAGGCAAAAGCCGCGGAGGAGTTTGCCCGTGAGATGGTCGCGCAAAATTACATGGTCATCACCGGCGGAGGTGAGGGAATCATGGGCGCGGCCCAGCGGGGAGCGGGACGGGAGCACAGTTTCGGACTAAACATCCGTTTGCCGTTCGAACAACGGCCGAACGAAATCATCGAGGGCGATCCGAAGCTGATCAATTTCAATTACTTTTTCACACGCAAACTCAACTTCGTGAAGGAGACACACGCCTTTGCCCTTTTTCCGGGCGGCTTCGGCACGATGGATGAAGCCTTCGAGGCGCTCACACTCATGCAAACCGGCAAAGCGCGCGTGATACCGGTTGTTCTGCTCGATCGGTCGGACGGAACTTATTGGGAAACATGGATGAAATTTCTTACCCTGCATCTTCTCGAGCTCGGCTTTGTTTCGCGCGAAGACTTTTGTTTCTTCAAAATTGTTCACAACGTGAAAGAGGCGGTGGACGAGATCTTGCAGTTCTACAAGATTTATCATTCCGCCCGTTGGGTAAGGGAGCAGCTTGTCATCCGCATCAACCATCGGCTCTCGAACCGCGCGATTGCCGATCTAAACAAACAATTCGCGGACCTTGTCCGTGAGGGCGAGATCGTGCTGGGCGCCGCGCTGCGCCAGGAAAAGAATGAACCGGAAATTTGGGAATTGCCGCGAGTGATCTTAACGCCCCACCGGCAGAGCTTTGGCCGGTTCCGGCAATTGATCGACGCGATCAACTCTTCGTCAATCGGATGACACGAGCTCCGCGCTGCTCACCTGCGCGAGCGACGGCCGTGCAACGGCGGGCGCGCCAGCAGTGCGCGACTTCCTGGGCTTGGCCAGGGCAAGATCGACATCGAGCTTCGCTTTCATCATTCGATTGAAGCAGAAATGTTCCCGCGCGTATTGCAGCCCACTCGCTGCGCAGCGTGCTGCGAGTTTTTCATCCGAAAGAAAAAGCAGGATGGCTGTGGCAAGCGCGTTGCTATCATTCGGTTGAACGACCAATCCGTTTTCGCCATGGGCGATGATTTCCGGAACATCGCCCACTCTCGTCGCGACAACCGGACGCCCGCTGGCGAAGGCTTCGCGCAAAACAATCGGAGAGGCTTCCGTGTGCAGCGACGCGATCACGACCATGTTCGACGCGGCAAGGATGTCGGGCGTGTCCCAGCGATACCCCGTCATCAGAATGTTATCTTGCAGACCGGCGCGCTCGATGGCGCGGCGCACCCACTTTTCGCCGCTTCCGCCGCCGGTGGCTTCCCCCACAAAAACAAAACGCACATCGGGTCGCTGCTGAAGAACCATTCCGCGCCGCTTCCACTAAATTGAACTGGCCTTTGTCCGGCCTGATCATGCCGATGTTCGCAATCAGTGGCGTCGAGAGGGCGAGACCGACTTCGCGGCGAAATTTCATCGGATCGCGAGTCGGCGAAAATTTTGTGAGATCGACAGCCGACCCGATTACTTCGATTTTTTCCGGGGCAATGCCGTGTTGCTCGATGAACTCTTTCTTGATCACCTGCGCGTCGGCCACAATTTTGGCGCAGCCGTATTTGTAAATGAAGGCGCGGTTCTTTTTTCCAAGCGGATCGGTGATGCAACGGGCCCGGGTCACAGGCATCCCGCAAAGAAAGAGTGGAAGGCAGAGCCAGTGGTCTTTTGAGCTGTAGGTTTTGATCAAATCGACCCGGTGCCGGCGGCAGAAAAGCCAGATTCGCAGCGATACCAGGGGATTGATCCGGTGGCGCAACGACATTGCTATGACCGGTGTGCCTATCTCTTTTGCTTTGGGAAAAACTTCGCTTGTCGGATCGCAGACGAGCCAGGCTTTATGATTGTGAGCGTTGAGCCAATTGATCTCTAAACAGGTCCGGTACTCCTGTCCGCCCCAGCTGCCGCTGCTTTCGAGATGAAGTAAATTCACGAGTGGTTGTCGATCTTTTGGTCAGTTTGATCAGTTTTTCCGAGTTTTTCGAGAATATAATCGTGGATAGTATTCACGGTTCGTAGGGCCTTGCCCGCCACTTCGGAATTGGGAACGCCCACGCCGAACGTCTTTTCCATGCTCACCGCCAGTTCCAGCGCGTCGATTGAATCCAAGCCCGAGGCCGTTTGGGCCGAAAAGTGGGAGATCGTCGCCAATCTGGTCGGCAGGGGTTTGCAACATCAAATTCTTGACCAGCATCTCCTTGATGCGGGCGCGCAAATCGGGCTCGGACATAAACGCAAATGGCGAGAGTGCCGTAAATTTTTCGGCAGGTCAACCGATGAGACTTCCGATTTTTGGGTGGGATTACAAGGATTCTGCCGCTTGCTTGCCTGTAATCTTGCTAATCCTGCCTTCTGAAAGAGCAGCTAGACCCTAAACCTGGTCGACTTTATCGCCCGGCGAAACCGTCTCATTGGGATCGGGACGCATCGCACTGCTCGGTGGGGGATTTTCAATTCGGGGCACGGTCGATTGCGCCGGTTGTACATTCGCTTTGGACTCCGCCGTCTCGGTTTTAGACGATTTGTGCAATTCGTCGCTGAATTCGTCCTTCGCTTTTTGAAATTCCTTGATCGCTTTACCCATGCCGCGGGCCAGTTCCGGCAATTTCTTCGCCCCGAATAAGAGCAAGATGATGAGCAGGATAAATATACCCTGCGGGCCCTCAAAGATATTAAGCAGATTGGCCAGCACGATCATGTGTTAGCCCGAACATCTGACCGTTTGCCGAAGTTGCAAGACAATTCACCTGCGCTCCAGGCCGTCGAATGAGCTTCGGACCTTCGGGTCCAAACCGCTCTGTCACCACAGTCAGTTTGCCGTATTCGGTTATGCGAAGAGGGGTGCCGCTCTTTTGCATGTCCACGAGCGAGGAGGATCAATAGAAAAAACAGTCGGCGAGGAAATGACCGGCCTATGGAGAAAAGGGCAGTTTTGCTACGAATCGACATTCCTGCAAACGCGCTATTAGACAAATGGAAGTAGCGTCCGTACGATCGTTCGGATGCATGGCCTTACTCGCCTCGTCTTTGTTAGCACTCTACTTTTGCTCTGTTTCCTGCGGCCCAACGCTAGTGAAGGTGCTACGCTAGCCGGGCAGACGGTTAGGCCAGGAGGAACGTTAGACATACGCTTTCCGGTCGACAGACATTGCCAAGATTACGCAGCTGTCGGCGGCAACCCGCGACCCACCACCGGCCGGGCGCTCATAACGTTTCCAAAAGGATTCGACCCTCGGCGGCCTTGGCCCATTCTTATCGTTACATCCACGGCCGACGCGAACCGCACAAGTCCCATGGACGCACCATGGTACCAACAACCTGCGACAGCCGAAAGCTGGATCGTCCTCGCTTCCGATGCAACAATCAGGCCGCGCACGGATTCCATATCCTGGCGGCTTGGCCTTCTCGCAGCCGCGCTTGAGGCCATTCGCAACGAATGGCCTCAGTCAGCGCGGTGGCCCGTCGCATTTGCTGGACTCTCAGGCGGCGCAAAATGCAGCGGTGTTCTCGGCGCGATGTTGGCGAAAAGTGGAACGGTAAAGATTTGCGGTTTTTTCCTCGCCGGAATCAACGATGATCGATTGAGCGAAGCCTATAGGACCTATCGTCCCTCACCTGATTTTCTGGCAGTGCCCATCTGGCTCAGTAGCGGTATGGACGACCACACTGCGCCACCCGCGAAGCACGAGCACGTGCAGTTCTCGCTTCAGAATGCGGGCTTCCAGCACGTCCGCGTCGAGAGGTTCCTGGGTGGCCATGAAGTCAAACCCGCGGAAGTCCAGCGTGCGCTCCAATGGTTTCGCGAGATTGGAAAGTTCTGAGCCGGCCAATCGCTCGCCTAACGAGAACAAGCTCAGCTACGGCTCTAGCAGGCGCAAGTGGCAGCCGATTGAAGGTGCTTTCGCGTTAGCGAAATTCACATTTTTCGATTCAAACGACAGCGTCAAGCGGAGGATTGCGTCCTGGGAGCGGGACGGAAAATGTGTCCATATGCACAGCCCGTAGTTTTTCAATTAGCGCATTGGCGTCGATGGAAATTTGTTCGGCTTCCCGGTAAGTGATTTTCCTCATATCGAGATCACGAATCGACCTTTCAATCCGTTCAATCTGGATTTGAATCTCTGACCGTATGTACTCTCGTGTCATCTGAATGAGATTATGGTGTTGTATTCCTAAAAATTATAGAAAGCACCCGGTATGCCAACGAAACGGAGTTAAGCGAAACCTCGAGCGATGGGCAGGATGGCGAAGCCAGACCGGATGAGCGGCGGGGCGTCGATCCCGACGAAGGAGCTTTCAACTTATCACAAAGGCAGGCGCTGCGCGTCTGCCTAACGAGAAAGAGCTCAGCCACCGCTGGCGGGAGCGCAACGTTCCCTTCTCTCAACTACCTGTCGCGCCGTAGGGTTACGAAGGCGGATCAACCAACAACTGACTTTTTAAAGCGGTAGCCGTTAGCTCACAGCGGCCGGCCGCGCTTGGCGGCGACAATGTAAAGAGCGGCGATAAGAAGAATGGCCAAGCTCGCCAGCGCAAGCCGCCAATGGCCTCCGCCCACGGCGAGGAAAATCCCTCCGAGGCATGCGGGCAGCAGGAGCAGGGCAAGGACGCACAGTATTAGGGTCTCTACCCGGGTGAATCTTTTACGCCGCAACATAGAGTGGGGCTCCCCATCGCCTAACGAGAACAAGCTCGGCCACCGCTGATAAAACCGAGCTGTGCTCCGAATTTCAATGTTGAAGTTATCATGTGCAAATTAACCTAACGAGAAGAAGATCAGCTACCGCTGGCGAGAGCGAGCGTCAAATGCGGTGGAAGTGTTTTGATCATACAAGTGGGAGGCGTCGTCGTTTATCCTGGCGATGCGCGTTTAAGCATCATCACGCAAGAGAGCAGGCAGAAAGTCGTCAGGGTAAATCGGTTTGCGTTGAGAAATTTGAAGGACGCCCCGTCCATGTTATTCTATGCCCTCGTTCAGCTTAAGATGTTCTAGGGTGTCAAAGGCGACCTTTTCTACTTGTCTGGTTTTGCTGCTTGTGCGTGCGATCGTTGCGGGCCAGACCGCGCAACACAAGGCACTTCCGAGCGAGGAACATGAAAGATACGGTGACTCGCCTGGCTTTATTTGGAGAACCGGGCTCTCGCCGGGGATGGTCTCGCAGCACGATGCCTTCACGAGTTATCAGGTTAACGTCGCTTCGAACGGCCAGAACATCACAGGCGATGCCGCGAACGAGCCGTCTATTAGCGTAGATCCAACAAACCTCAGCAAGATGACAATCGGTTGGAGGCAGTTCGACAGCGTTAGGTCCAACTTCCGGCAGGCCGGCTGGGGATACACTACCAATGGCGGCACGTCGTGGACGTTCCCCGGCGTTCTCGAGAACAACGTCTTCCGTAGCGACCCGGTGTTGAATTCCGAGGGCACGGGGCGTTTTTTCTATCTCAGTCTTCGCCAGACATTTTTTGATGACATGTGGCGCTCGCTAAACGGCGGCCAGTCCTGGACCAACATTGCCCCCGCGGAGGGAGGCGACAAGGAGTGGTTCACGATTGATAACACGAACAGCGTGGGTCACGGATTCCAATACCAGTGTTGGAGCACCAGCGGCAACAATTACGGCGGCAGGCAATTCAGCCGGTCCATCGACGGCGGCGCTACCTGGATGAATCCGATCGACATTCCCAACTCTCCGGCATGGGGGACGCTCGACGTGGACACGACCGGCAACCTTTTTATCGGCGGCGTAAATCTGAACACGGGCCAGATTTGGTGCATTCGCTCAACCAATACCCAGAATGGGGGCGTTATCCCAAGTTTCGACCAAAGCACCCCGGTCAATCTCGGCGGTGACATAGATTACGGCGATTTGATAAACCCGGGCGGATTGGCCGGGCAGGTTTTCTTAGCGGTGGACCGTTCGGGCACCAGCACTAATAACGATGTTTACATGCTGGCGAGCGTGCAACCGACAGGCTTCAACTCCGGAACGGATGTGATGTTCGTGCGCAGCACGGACGGCGGACAAACGTTCGGCGCTCCCCAACGGATCAACGACGACCCTATCAATCACAACAAATGGCACTGGTTCGGCACGGTTTCGGTCGCGCCGAATGGACGCATAGATGCCGTTTGGCTGGACACGCGAAACGCCACGAACAACACCGATTCGCAACTCTTCTATTCTTACAGCACGGACGGGGGAAATACGTGGTCGCCCAATGTCTCGGTGAGCAATTCGTTCAATCCTTTCCTCGGTTATCCGAATCAGAACAAGATGGGTGACTACATTACGATCGTTTCGGACAATGCCGGAGGCAATGTCGCGTATTGCGCAACGTTCAACCTCGAAGAAGACATTTATTACGTTCGCGTCGCTCCCGGCGGTCCTACTCCTACTCCTACTCCAACGCCAACACCGACTCCCACGCCCACTCCGACCCCGACTCCCACTCCAACGCCAACCCCGACTTCCACTCCGACACCGACACCAACACCAACTCCTACGCCTACTCCGCCCACTACCGGTCCGGCGGTAATGCTGAGCCCGCCGCCGGGATCGACCTTTGGTTCCTCCAGCGTGACTTTCACGTGGAGCGCGGGTAGCGCGACCTCCTATTTCCTTTTCGTTGGCAGTTCGCTACACGGCGCCGATATTTACAACTCTGGGATAGTGACGATTCACTCGAAAACCGTGAATAATATCCCCACTGACGGGCGCACCATCTATGTGACACTGGGCTCTCAGGTCAACGGTTCCTGGACTACAAATAGTTATATTTATAAAGCCTTCAATTCTTCGGCTACGCCGACACCAACTCCCACTCCAACACCGATACCGACACCAACTCCCACGCCCACTCCGACCCCGACTCCCACTCCAACGCCAACCCCGACTCCCACTCCGACACCGACACCAACACCAACTCCTACGCCTACTCCGCCCACTACCGGTCCGGCGGTAATGCTGAGCCCGCCGCCGGGATCGACCTTTGGTTCCTCCAGCGTGACTTTCACGTGGAGCGCGGGTAGCGCGACCTCCTATTTCCTTTTCGTTGGCAGTTCGCTACACGGCGCCGATATTTACAACTCTGGGATAGTGACGATTCACTCGAAAACCGTGAATAATATCCCCACTGACGGGCGCACCATCTATGTGACACTGGGCTCTCAGGTCAACGGTTCCTGGACTACAAATAGCTACACGTATACAGCCTTCAAGTAAGGTAATCGTCCTTTGACTTCGGTCGGCGAACTTTTCCCTGGTTACAATACAATCGGAAAAACACAAAGGCTAAGCACCAACAGTCTGAATACGGTTGTCGCTTTCATCCGGCGGGAAAGGCCTAGCGAGACCAAGATGACCTACCCAGCACTTTGAAAATCGGCGTGCGCATGAATCAGAAGCTTACAACAAAGTGCTGGTGTTAGCTCCATCGCCTGGTTAAACCTCATTTGAACTCCACGAGTCGAAAGCGGCGCGGCAGATATTCCGCAAGGGCCGGTTCATCCGTGCGCACACCTGTTTTTTGACTGCGGCCTGGCATGTCGCGGTAATCGCTCAAGTCGCGCGGACGAAACCCCGCTGCGCTTTCAAAGGCCACGCACCCCGCCAAAAAATGAGAGTAAAAGTACGTTTGCTTGCAAGGGTCACCGCGGTGTCAGGCGAAAACAGCGATATGGTCAATTCCATGTCCTGAAACGCATGTTGGCCGCGCGGTCCTAGCTAAACTACCAGAGTCGCTTGTGCCGGTTGAGGTCTTTCCATGCTATTTCCGCGGATTTTATCTGAATGGATTGATAAATCGGATCTGATTTTCGCTGCAAGTCACTGACGCGAACGTGTTGCGCGTGCGCTGTATTGATAACAACCCAATATTCTGAGCCGGAAGCTCTCGCAACGATGAGCGGTTCATGCCAGCCGATCTCATCTATGATGAGCCCGCCGCTTTCATTCGGTATGGTCAGAGCGAATTGGTTGGGATTGTCGGCTCGTTTCAAGCGGTAGCCTCCAGCAATCTCCCTCGACTCAGGACCGAAGAGATTAGCCTCGCATGAGCAAAACCAAACAGAGACCGTCAGGAACGCGATGGGACAGAGACGTTGAAGCAAACCCCCGCTCCAAACTGCTCGGAATGAAAATCTGCGGTTAATCTGGTTAGACTCATCCATAGGTCCGTTGCGCCGTGTGCTCAGCCGTCACTCAATAATTTAGAACTGCGAGCGAAATAGGATCATGAGCCACTCGGTGGCGTACGCAAAGCGCGCATTTCCACTTCACCGATTGGCAGAATGGAAAAGGCGCGCTGCTCAATAAACGAAGATTTAACTCTTAATCTTCATCGAGGATCACTCAATCGACGAGCATGTTATCGCCTTCGCCCACATAATGCACATGGACCGGCACGCCGACTTTGATCCTGGTTCTGACGGCGTCCTCATCGAGGACCTTACCGCTCTTAGTCACATAGGTGACTGTCTTTCCGAAGCGATAAGTTCTTGGCCCGCTTGTTTCCCTGAGCACGATCGAAGTGCCGGGTGTGAACGTAGTGATCGTACCGCCGCCTTCAGTGGTGGTGGTGCTCTCCGAGATCTGTCCCCATGCAAACGGCGCCGCGACTCCTAAGGTGATACTTAACAATAACTTCTTCATTGATTCCTTTCTGTTAGTTTTTCCCTGCAGCTAGGGCAGCACGGTTTGGGAACCGCGTCTGCCTTTGCACATATATTGCGCGCGCGATACGTCCGCGCGGGTATCAGCGGAATCAGGGTTTTGGCGGAGCGAAGGGTCGGAAGAACTCTGATGCAGGCTTAGTCGAAGGTTACAGATTGCGCGAAAAGGCAGCCGAATCTCATAGGTCTAACGAGACCAAGATCAGCCGCGGCTAGCGGGAGCGCGAATGAAAATCAGTGGAAGTGTTTTAATCATGGGGAAATCATAAACCGGGTAGCCGTCGGCTGCATCGTTTAGTTAGACTTTTCGTCGTTGCTTAAACTCAGAAATTTTCTCGAGCACCAAGTCGCGTAAGTCAGCCGGCAGTTCCGCACTGCGCCGCACGAACTCTCGTGTCACCAAATCAGCCGGAAAAGAACCATCTGGCACGAGAACAGGGCTTCTGTTGCGCATCGGATTTTCCTCCCCGGCGTCAATCTCTGTGTGCGAGAATCCCCGGTTATTGATCCAAGTAAGCGCGCGTTCCCAGCGAGGCTTGTCGTAGCAGAGCTGGAATCCGTAGACGGCTCCCTCACGTGCGTACCACACAATAAGGTCGAAATATTCATCAGTTATCCACCGGCGATCGTAATCCCCGTGAACTGGCTTGGTCCGTTCGTCTCTAAGCATCGCGCACCTGAAGTCTAACGAGACGGAGCTCAGCCGCCGCTGACGAGAGCGAGCGCCGCTGCGGAGTTCACTGTTTTAGCTGCCATACGTAAAATGCCGCGCCGGTCAGCGGTTGGCTGGAGCGATTGGTTAGGTCTGTCTGCCAGCGGCTTCTGCACGCTCTTAAATATCTGTTGACGCTCGCCGCACGGAACGAACCTCAATCCGGATCGATCCACAATCCAATCTCCTTTAGAGGAGTGTGCTCGCGTGCGAATCGCTCTGATCTCGCGGCTGCGATACTCAACCACTTGCCCAGAACGTAAGCGGACCTTGACGTGTGTCAGCACTCCGTCGAACGCGGCGCTCTGGCTAGGATCGAGCGGCATGTCCCGCCAATCGTGGTTGCGCTTCGCGTCAATGTCTACCCAGATGCGACTATTGGTCGCGTTCATTAGGGAATACTCGGAATCTGCGTCCTCACAGGTGGCAAGGCAGCGTGCCGTAACCGCAGCGGTTACCGTCAGAACGAGATAACGCGTGGCGCTTCGCATAGACCTAACGAGAAAGAGATAAGCTACGGCGGGGTGTCGTGGCAAGCTCGCTGAATTTGCATCGCCAAGGGGTCGTTGGCTTCATCGATTGGTTAGGTCTAATGTGTGAAATCTATTGGTACATCCACGCTTGGCTTGCTAGGTGTTCTGAATTTCCACCGACGGAGAGCATCGATGGCTACTTTGTCGAGACTAGCCCACCCTGTGCTTTTTTTCACAGACACAGAAGTGACCACGCCTTTTCTGGGGTCGATCTGCAAAGTAAAGATGCCGCTGCCTTCGGGTCGCTTACCTTTTGGCAGCGGTGGATATAAGGGTCGCGGAGCATAGTATGCGTCTGCCTTCGGGTATGATTGACCGAGAACGCGCAATTGCGTAGCGGGCAACAACAGCACGATGGCGAAACAAACGAAACGACGTTTCATAGACCTAACGAGAAAGAGATAAGCCACGGGCGGGGTTGGTGGCAAACACGCTCGCGATTACTCGATCAGGGGCCGTTGGCTTCATCGACTGGTTAGGTCTAATAGGGCAATCGATGCGTGGTGAAGGTCATTGGTATCTTCACAATGGGATTTCCGGGTGTGAACCTCCAACGGCGAAGAGCGTCAATAGCTGCTTTGTCCAGAATTGCGTGTCCTGTGCTTTTCTCAACCGACACAGATCTGACGACGCCGGTTTTCGGATCGATGTGGAAAACAAACATCCCGCTTCCTTCTGGTCGCTGGCCGTTCGGTAGCGATGGATACTCCGGCTGAGGGGCATAAATAGCCATCGCCTTCGGCTGCGGCTCGGCGACGACCACGGCTTGCTGAGCGAGAGCTGCCAGGGCAACCAAAAACAAACTCCTGCGACGAAGCATAAGACCTAACGAGAATTGGGCCGAATTATTCCGTAATTAAAAGCGGAATTATTCGGCCTAATCCGTTTGCCTTCGAGGCAACGACTCGATAAAAGCCGAATCATAGCCATGGTTCTACCGTTGGATCCCAATTTCGGGAAGCTGACCAAAGGCGCGACGAATGCGGCAGCGTGACGTTTGCTGTCAAACATCGTAATACATGCTGAACTCATAAGGATCCGCCCTCGTCCCGCTGTCGCGGGACTACGGCGTGACAAGTGCGGTCGTCGGATTTCAAGAATTCTCACACGTCGTAGTACATCGAGAATTCGTAAGGGTGTGGGCGCAACCGAAGCGCGTCGTATTCTTTTTGTTTCAGGTCGATCCAGTTGGCGATGAAGTCGGCGTTGAAGACGTCGCCGCGTAACAGGAAGGAATGGTCGGCCTGGAGCGCTTCGATCGCACCACGGAGCGAATCGGGCACGCTCGCGATCTGAGCGAGTTCTTCCGGCGGCAGGTCGTAAAGATTTTTGTCGAGCGGATCGCCTGGATTGATCCGGTTTTGGATGCCATCGAGACCGGCGAGGAGCAACGCGGAGAATGCGATGTAGGCGTTTGCCGATGCGTCCGGGGTGCGGAACTCAATCCGTTTCGCTTTCGGACTCGGCGAATACGTCGGAATCCGAATGGCGGCGGAACGGTTGCGCGCCGAATAAGCGAGGTTGACGGGCGCTTCGAATCCCGGCACCAGGCGCTTGTAGCTGTTCGTGGTCGGATTGGTGACGCAGGTGAGGGCAGGCGCATGTTTCAAAATTCCGCCGATGAAAAAGAGCGCGATGTCGCTCAAGCCGGCGTAACCGTTTCCAGCGAAGAGCGGCTTGTCGTCTTTCCAAAGGGAGATGTGCGTGTGCATGCCCGAGCCGTTGTCGGCAAAGAGCGGCTTCGGCATGAACGTCACCGTCTTGTTGTGCCGCTTGGCGACGTTGCGCAGGATGTATTTGTAATATTGCAGGTTGTCGCCCATGCGCTTGAGCGGCGCGAAACGAATATCGATTTCGGCCTGACCGGCGGTGGCCACTTCGTGGTGCTGGCGCTCGATTGGGATGCCGGCTTTCTCGAGCTCGAGGCACATCTCGTTCCGGATGTCCTGCTGACTGTCCATCGGCGGGACCGGGAAATATCCTTCCTTCGGACGAATCTTGTAGCCGAGATTTGGAAATTCTTCCCGCGCGCTGTTCCAATGGCCTTCCCCGCTGTCCACTTGATGGAATGACGAGTTTGCCGTGTAATTGAACCGGACGTCGTCAAAAATGAAAAACTCCGCTTCCGGTCCGAAGAAAGCAGTATCGGCGATGCCGGTGCTCTTAAGATAAGCTTCCGCTTTCTCTGCGACTCCGCGCGGGTCGCGATCGTACGGTTCGCGGGTGATCGGATCGACAATTGTGCAGATCAAACTGAGGGTTGGCTCGGCGTTGAAGGAATCGATCCACACAGTCGCGGGATCGGGAATCACAAGCATGTCTGACGCGTTGATCACTCTCCAGCCGCGGATGCTCGACCCATCGAAGCCCAGGCCGTCGGTGAAAATGTCTTCGTTGTATTCGGTGAGCGTGGTCGTGAAATGCTGCCAGGTGCCGAGCAAATCGGTGAACTTGAAGTCGATCAATTTCACACTGTTGTCTTTGATTATTTTGCTGACGTCGGATGGGGTTTTGTCTTTGGACATATTCAGAGGTTGATGGTTGATAGTTGAGAGCTGAGAGAAAGAAAAATTCTTGTCATCGAAATGTTTAACCTGGGAGCGTGCGAAGGCGGAATGTTGATAGCGCTCGGCAGGTCTGACAGTCCATCAACCATCAGCTCTCAACTTCTCCCATCACACCGCTTTTTCGCCGATCTCTTCCGTCCGGATGCGGATCGCGTGTTCTACTGGAAGCACAAAAACTTTTCCGTCACCGATCTTGCCGGTCTTGGCCGCGGCCACCACCGCTGCCACGGCTTTTTCCACCATGTCGTCCGCGAGCACTACTTCCACTTTCACCTTCGGCAAAAAGTCGACCGTGTACTCGCTGCCGCGATAAATTTCGGTGTGCCCTTTCTGGCGTCCGAAGCCTTTGACTTCGGTCACCGTCATCCCTTCGATCCCGAGCTCGGCCAGTGCTTCCTTGACCTCCTCGAGCTTGAACGGCTTGATGATCGCTTCCAGTTTTTTCATGTCGATGTAACGTGGCCGCCGCGCATTGCTTTTCAATCGGGAGCTCAGCGCGGCACGCGCTTCCTTAACAACGAGACGCCAACGATGCAAGCATCGTTTTTTGGCGGCGTTTCTCTCCAACCATCCTCAGTCCCGAATATGTTGGCCGAGATGTTGGATCGTAAATGAGCGTGAGGTCTTTTCTGAATTCAACGTTGAACGTTGAAAGTTGAGTGTTTGCTTTTCTTGCTGCCGTTGGTGTCGCATTTATAGTGACCGCACATGTCCTGCGACTCCTTCGTTCATCTCCACCTCCACACCGAGTATTCACTCCTCGACGGAGCGATCCGGATGAAGGAGCTAATGAAAAAAGCGGTGGAATTCGGGATGCCGGCGGTGGCGGTGACCGATCACGGCAATCTTTTTGGCGCGATTGAATTTTATCAGGAGGCGCGGCGCGCCGGGGTCAAACCGATTATTGGCTGCGAAGCCTACGTTGCGCCTCGTTCCCACAAGGACCGGTCGAGCTCGATGCGCGACGCGGCCTATCATTTCACTTTGCTCGCGCAAAACGAGACCGGTTATCGCAACCTGGTCAAGCTCATCACCACCGCGCATCTCGATGGATTTCATTACCGGCCACGAATCGACAAGGAACTGCTCGCTCAGCATTCGGCAGGTTTGATCGGGCTCAGCGGGTGTCTGGCGGGTGAGATCAATTCTGCGATTCAAGCGAACAACACCGACAAGGCGAAGCAAGCCGCAGCGGAGTATCGCGACATTCTCGGCCGCGAAAATTTCTTCATGGAATTGCACGATCACGGGATGGAAGAACAGCGAAAATGCAATCGAGTGTTGCCGCAAATCGCAAGGGATCTCGGCCTTGGCCTCGTCGCCGCGAACGACGTTCACTTCCTGCGACGCGACGATCATGACGCGCACGACGTCATGCTTTGCATCGGCACGGGTAAAATGGTTCAGGACGAAAGCCGCATGCGTTATGCGCCGGAGCTGTATTTCAAGTCGCCGGCCGAAATGGGCGAGGTATTTCGCGATTTTCCAGAAGCGGTCGCAAACACGTTAGAAATCGGCGAGCGCTGTAACCTCACTATCGAGTTCGGCAAGTCGAAATATCCCGAGTATCCGGCCCCGGAGGGGAAAACGCGCGAAGGTTATTTGCGCGAACTCTGTTACCAGGGTTTCGAGGAACGCTACGGTGAGCGGGCCGGGATCGAGAACCAACTTCGCCGGCGCCTCGATTACGAACTCGAGGTGCTCGAGAAAACCGGGTTCGTCAGTTATATCCTGATCGTCTGGGATTTCATTCACTTCGCCAAACAACGCGGAATTCCGGTTGGGCCGGGGCGCGGTTCGGCGGCCGGCTCGATGGTCGCGTACGTGCTGGGAATTACCGATATCGATCCGCTCCAATTTGGATTGATCTTCGAACGCTTTTTGAACCCGGACCGCGTTTCGCCGCCGGATATCGATGTCGATTTCTGCGAAGCGCGCCGGGCTGAAGTGCTCGAGTACGTGCGCCAAAAATATGGCGAGCGCCGCGTCGCCCAGATTATCACCTTCGGAAAACTCAAAGCCAAAAGCGTGGTGCGCGACGTCGGCCGGGTGATGGGAATGAGCTACCGGGATGCCGATCGCATCGCGAGAATGATCCCGAACGAGCTGAACATTACCCTGGATTCAGCAGTCGAAAAAAATTCCGAGCTAAGAAGGGCGGTTGCGACCGAGCCGCAGACAAAGCAGTTGTACGAACACGCGAAAATTCTCGAAGGCCTCTCGCGCAACGCGGGTGTGCACGCCGCCGGAGTTGTGATCGCGGATCGCGACCTTTCCGATTACATCCCGCTCTGCCGCGATGTGAAGGGCAACGACGTGATCAGCCAGTATTCAATGGGTCCGCTGAACGATCTCGGGCTGCTAAAAATGGATTTCCTCGGCCTGAAAACGCTGACCGTAATCGAGGACACGCTTGCGCTCATTCACAAACGCGAACCGGGTTTTTCGCTCAAGAACATTCGGCTCGATGACCCGGACGCGTTCGCGATCTACAACCGCGGCGAGACGATTGGGCTTTTTCAAATGGAATCCGGCGGGATGACCAACTTGTCGAAACAGTTCGATGTCCGCAAACTTGACGACATCATCGCGTTGATCGCGCTCTATCGGCCCGGACCGATGGAACTGATTCCCGAGTACGTGAAAGCGAAAAAGGGAAAAGCGCCGATCAAGTATTTGCATCCGCTGCTCGAAGAAATCTGCGCCGACACCTATGGCGTGATGATTTATCAGGAACAAGTAATGGCAGCGGCGAGCAAGCTGGCCGGTTACTCGTTAGGCCAAGCCGATCTCCTTCGTCGTGCGATGGGAAAGAAAGACAAGGAAAAAATGGCGAAGGAGCGGCAGAATTTCATCGAAGGTTGCGCCCGCACAAACAAAATCCCGGAGAAAAAGGCGAATGCGATTTTCGATTTGCTCGAAAAGTTCGCCGGTTACGGATTCAACAAGAGCCACAGCGCCGCCTACGGCGTCATCAGTTATCAGACCGCGTTTTTGAAGGCGCATTATCCGATCGAATTTATGGCCGGACTATTGAGCAACGAGATTAACAACACGGAGAAAATCTCGGTCTTCGTAGGCGAATGCAAACGCATGCGCATCTCGATCCTGCCGCCCGACATTAATAGGAGCGGCTTGAAATTCACTCCAGAATCAACTGTAGCGGCGGTCTATGACCGCCGAACTCAAGACTCCGACGCTCATGGAGCGTCGCTACAGCAAACCGCAATTCGTTACGGACTTGCTGCAATCAAAAATGTCGGTGAGAGCGCGATGGAGGTATCCATCGAGGAACGAGAGCGGGAAGGGGATTACACTTCGCTCGAAGATTTTTGCGGACGGCTCGGGACGCGGGTAGCCAATCGCAAAATGCTCGAGAGTCTCATCAAGGCCGGCGCGTTCGATTTTCTGGGACGCGAGCGCTCGGAACTTTTTGCGTGCATTGACGAAGCGCTCGCTTCGTCTGCTGCTGCGCATCGCGATCGCGCCGCCGGCCAGGTCTCGTTGTTCGATGAGGCGACGCACGCGGCGACATCGACCAGAAAACGGTCGATCGCACCGTGGAGCGACCACGAAAAGCTGTCCTACGAAAAAGAGTTGCTCGGTTTTTACGTCAGCGGGCATCCGCTCGATGCATACATCAATCTTTTCACGGCTAAGAATTATCAGGCGATTGCGTTGTTAGGCGAACTGGACGATCGCGCGCAATTCAGGATTGGAGGCGCAATCGCGCAACTCGAAAAGAAATTCACCCGGAAAGAGGGCAAACCATTTGCGGTGGTATGGCTCGAGGACCTGACCGGCGCAATTGAAGTGGTTGTTTGGAACGATGTTTACGTGAAGGTTTCAGACCTGCTCGCGCCTGGGCGGGTCGTCGAAATTCAAGGAACTGTCGATACCCGCGGCGATTCACTGCGCGCGACTGCGCAGAGAGTGAAAGGATTGAGCGAGGCGAAAACAAACGGCGCCGTCAGCGAGCAGCCAGCAGTGCTCCTGCAATTTTCTCCCGCCACCACCAGCGATGAATTGTCCCAAGTGCGCGAGATCCTGGCCAGTTCGCCCGGTCAACGCCGCGTCCAGTTGCTTTTCGACCGCGCCGGCGGAACTCCGTTGCGCGTCGACGCCGGGACGGACTTTTCTGTCGATCTTACGCGCGACCTTCAGGAAAAACTCGCCCGTTGGCTGGTGACTTCGAAGCCGGAGCGGCGCAGCGCCTCAGGCGATCCGCCAATTCCGGTTTAGCGCCGCTTCCCGTGCTTGCGGGGACGTGCGGCGGGCGCCGTTGCTCGCGGTTGCGCGCCAAATACAAACGTTTGGCCGCCGGCTTCCGCTTCAGGACAGAGGCGAAGCTCCCGGGTGGCGTGATTGACGCTGGGCACGGGAGGCGTGCTCCCGCTTTCTTTTAAAAGAAGTCTCCAGGCGCCGGCAAACAAGCTACCGCGAAACTCGAACTGCTCGATCGCAGGCGCAAGCGTCATCCCAATTGGCGCGATTTCGATTCGACGAATGCAATCCGGAGCGCCAGCCGTCAGATCGAAAATCGGTGCAACGCTCGAAATTTTCACGACCAAGTCGTTTGCGTCGTGAAAATCGATTTCGCCGCCAAATGAAAGATCGACGTCCCTGGTCGCGGCATTCAGAAAATCAATCGTGGCATGGTCCTCGGCGAAAGTCAGGCGGCCATTGGCTTGAGTGAGGTCGAGCGGAGCATTCTGCAGTTTTGCGTTCAACAGCTGCACATCGCCGGTCACGCACGGATGTTGCAATGTTTCGGAAACAGAGATCTTTCCGCTCAAAATGCCGTCATTGAAAATTTCCGGGTGAAAAAATTGCGGAACATTGGCGACAAAGACAGCGGGAAAATCGACTGTCACATCCAGGGGAGAAGCGAGAAAGGTTTTCCAGTCCTGGCCAATATTGAGTGGGAGTTTGGCCGCGCAATTAATCGGGCTCGATCCGGGTAAATTTACAACGACGCGCGCGTCCCAGAAACCTGATGTGATAGTTGCGTTGAGCTCGACCGGCGCGGGCCGGGCATTGACGTCGCGGCGTCCGAACAAAAAATATTCCGCCGCGTTACTGATTCTTGCTTCTATCGCGCCGGAGTAATCGTGTTCGTGCGACATGTCGATCTTACCATGCGCGTGGACGAAATCTTTTTTGCGATCCAATTCCAATTGCTCGATTTCAAGCTCGCTCGCTTTCAGATTTAATTTTGCTGTCAACTTGTCGATCTGGGTTTTGAAGATCGAGAGCGATGCGCCGCTGGCGGTGAGATGTCCGCCGATTTTTCGCTCGCGTGTGTTCAACGTTCCATCGATTGCGATTGCTCCTGCAAAATCGCCCGGGGCGGCGCCGAAGAGACCCGCAAATTCGCCCAGGTCCGCGATCGATCCGGAAATGTCGCCTCGAAAATCCGGACTGAGCCAATCCGGCGATTTCGAGGAGAGCGATCCCTCGCCGCTCATCGTTAATTGGTTCTGGCGCTGCTTGACGTAAAGCTGCTGGAGTTCGATCTGCCGGTTATAGAGAGCGACGCCGAGCATGATCACATCGGCGGCGCGATCACGCCAGGTCAGGCCGTTGAGCTCCGTCCAAATGGATGCGGTCCCGTGCATCGCATCGCGCGGATCGCCGCGGAAAGTGAAACTGCAGGCGCGAAGCGAACCCCCAAGTCGATCGGTAAATCCGAGCGCTTCGGACGTTTGCGCCAGCGAAATACCGGTGGCCGCGCCGGCGACGTTCCAATTGGAATAATTGGACTGCCATTCGTTTGAAATGCTTGCCCGGATTTTGCCGCCGAACGCATCGAGATCGAATTGGAGGTCGGCGCGTTGTTTGCCGAGACGCGAGAAATCGGTCGTCATCGATTGAAGGTCCAGACCGTGCGCCAGGCTGATGCCGCCCAATGTGAGCCGGTTCTCCTGCCATTTGGTCGCGCCGCGCAAAGCCGTAAATGTTTGACGAAACCACGGTGAGGCGATCATCAACTCGCCGGCACTGAAACGGCCTGATTCGATTTCGCTCCCGGACACTGCGGCGTTGCGGAGGACGATGACAGTGGCTCCATTCTCGATCCGTAAATCAAGGCCGCGGAGGTCAAAAGTGGCCGGAAGCAGTTTCTGCAAAACCGGCCAGTTTAATTCCGGCTTTGCCGCTTCGTTTGAAAAATCGTGGCGAACTTCGGCGCGCGCGCCTTCCAAAGACAATACGTGAACGACGGGGCCGTGCGTACCGGGGAAAATGCTTGCGAGATGAAGATCGACAATCGCCCGCTCGGCTCTCAGATCAATATGAAATGGGGCGCCATGCGCGTTTGTAACGTGCACTCGTTGAATCGCGACCGGACGCAGCAATGGAGCGTTGATTTTTCCGAGCTCAGCGTTCAATCCCTGGCGGCGCGCCTGCCATTGGACCCACCAACGGAGCCCGTTCGAGACGAAAAACGGGCTGAAAAAAACTACCCCAACCGCGACCGCGAGGATCGACAATGAGAGCAGCAGGAGGCGACTTTTTGGCATCGGCGATCAGAGATGACGAGTGGCTGATCTAACGCCATGGCCTCGGACTTGTCACTTATCACTTTTCGGCAGCCGGCTTTCCTTGGCTGGTGAAAAGCAATCGCAACGGCTGGCCGGCGCGCACGCGCTTGCTCAATTGGCGTTGCAATTCTTGCTCGGCCTGAGCGCGCAAATCGCTTTCAGCTGCCTGTTGACGGGCCACTTGCGGAAGCGCGGCGAGCTCATTTTGAAGATCCGCGCCCGAGATTCGGTTCCAGAGTCCATTGTCGAATGCGAGCACATCCACGCGTTTCTGCTCGACTCCGAGAATCTGCGCGTGTGGCAATTCAACGAGGATCTCATCCGGCCGGACGTCGACAACAACATCCTGACGCAAATCGAAGCCCGATTTGACGTCGAAAAATCCGTTTAGCTTAATCCGCTTGGAACTTCCGACCCAGGTGTGGAGAAATTCGCGCTTCACCTTCAGCTGTTTGGTCAGGACCACGAGCTCGGTCGTGGGCATTGTTTGCCCGGCGAATGTCCGATTGTTGATAGTGATGCGCGGCTGCAAGTGCGCAATGTCGACAAAGGCTGAGCGCAAATCTTTTCCGAGCCGCTCGATATCGGCCGTGCCTTCCGTAATCGTGCGGCCCGGCCAGCTTTCGACGCGAAGAAAAATGAGGACGATGACGGCGGCGCCAATTAAAGCTGCGAGCGTGAATGCAACCGGCCAGGAGAATCGCGCATTCGCCGTCGAATGAGGCAGGAGTAGCGAGCGCCATTTACTTTCGTGTGGCCCGTTCATCTTTTGTCGGGGCGACGGTTACCGCCGCTGCTGGTGCCTGATCTAGATTGGACCCCGGACGTTGACTTGATCATCCCTAAAAAAATACCGCCCCCCACGCCCGATGGGCGTGAAGGGCGGCTGTTCCCCCCAGAACAATCGTCGAAAGCTGCGCTGCTAGTAACCGAGCTTAAACGATGCCGCAACAAAATTTTGCGTAAATTATAGGACAGATTTCAAATTCGCAAGAGCGGGTTAGGGCGACTGTCGGTTTCTTTTGTCGATTTTTTACGGCCGGGGTGTCTTCTGATCGGTGTCACGATTGACGTCTGAGAACGCGAATACTTGCGCAACTGCGCGAGGCGCGTTCTAGTTTTGTATGCGCAACATCGGGGGCGAAAAGCCGCGAAGTCTCGCGGGGTCGTTGCTGGTCGCGCATCCCAACCTGCTCGATCCTAATTTTCGGCGGACAGTGCTCTTTATCTCAGCGCACGACCCGGACGACGGCGCCCTCGGAGTGATTATCAACCGTCCGCTGGAAAAAAATGTCGCCGAGTTGGTGGCGGAGGCACCGCCGGAGGGTTTAGCTGGCGTTCCAGTTTTTCTCGGCGGACCGGTGGGCAAGAATCAACTCATGTTCGCAACTTTCGAATGGCAGAAGGACGTCGGATTGAAATTGAACCACAACGTTGGCATGGATGAAGCAGGTGCGCGTGCCAGCGAGGATCCGATGTCGATCTGTGCGTTCGTCGGTTACGCCGGTTGGGGCGCGGGTCAACTGGAGGCGGAGATGAAGCAAAACGCGTGGATCATTCAAAAGCCAAGTCGCTCGGCGCTCAAGCCGGAGCGATTGCCCGGACTTTGGTTTGATATCATGCGCAGCCTTGGGCCCTGGTATAAAATGTTAGCGGCCGCGCCGGACGATCCATCGTTGAATTAATAATCGTTGAAGCGTTGCAGCGTTTGAGCGTTTAATCGTTAGATCGCTAATTCGTCAAATCGCGCAATTGCTTCATGATCGTCGGCGTTCCAAAAGAAATTAAAGAACAGGAAGGGCGTGTTGCGCTGGTTCCCTCCGCGGCGGAACAATTGACCCGCCGCGGACATTCTGTGCTCGTGGAAAAAAACGCGGGGCTCGGTTCCGGTTATCCCGATCAAGAGTACGTCAAGGCCGGCGCGGAGATTGTCGATCTTGCCAAAGACATCTTCTCGCGCGCCGATATGATCGTAAAAGTGAAGGAGCCGCTCGAGGCGGAGTTTCCACTTTTGCGCAAAGGCCAGATTCTTTTCACCTACTTGCATCTGGCTGCGAGCAAAGCGCTCACGGAAGCGTTGTTGAAATCGGGTGTGACCGGTCTGGCTTATGAAACGATCCAAATCGGACATCGTCTGCCGCTGCTCGAGCCGATGAGCGAGATCGCAGGCCGCATGTCGGTAGTGATGGGCGCGGTACTTTCTCGCCAAACATAATGGTGGAAGTGGCGTATTGCTCGGTGGTGTTCCTGGCGTGCTGCCAGGACGGGTGGTTGTGATCGGCGGCGGAACCGCCGGCGTAAATGCCGCCCGAATGGCAACCGGCCTCGGCGGCGATGTGACGATTATGGAAGTGGATTTGGAGCGGATGCGGTTTCTCGACATCACGATGGGCAGTGCGCATACGCTGTATTCCAGTGAACCGCATTTGCAGGAGCTGATGCCGAATGTCGACCTTCTCATCGGCGCAGTCCTGGTGCCGGGAGCCAAAGCGCCGAAATTAATTACTCGCGCGATGTTGAAGAAAATGAAACCAGGCAGCGTGTTCGTGGATATCGCGATCGATCAAGGTGGTTGCGCGGAAACTTCGCGGCCAACCACTCATCTCGAGCCAACTTATTTCGAGGAAGGCGTCACTCATTATTGTGTCGCAAACATGCCGGCGGCCTACGCCCGCACCGCCACCCAGGCGCTGACCAACATTACTTATCGCTACGTCCAGTTGCTGGCCGACCTCGGCTTGGAGGAGGCATGCAAAAAGCAGCCGGCCCTTGTTGGTGGGATCAATACTCGCGATGGCAAATTAACCTGTCAGGCCGTGGCCGAGGCGCATGGAATGAAATACGAGCAGCCGTTTTAAGTTTCGATTTTGAAAGGCCGAAAAGTCGCCTTGCTCCGATTCACTATTTAACCGACTATGCGTTTCCGATCTAAACTTATGAAAAAATATATCTGCATTTTGGCTGGCGCCGCGTTGCTCGTGGCTTGTGAGCAAAAAACTGAAAACGCCGCTCCAGCGGCTTCACCCGAATCGACTGCGGCTAGCCCCAGTCCGGCGGAATCGACTGCGGCTTCGCCATCGCCCGCGCAGTAAAGACGACTGAATCCGCTCGCAGATTCGATTCCACCAATATGAGGAAATACATTTGCTTGCTCGCGGGCGTCGCATTGCTTGCCGCTTGTGAACAAAAGGAAACTACGGTGACGAATCCGCCTGCGGAGAAAACAGAAACCAACACGACGATCGTTAATCCGTCCCCGGCGACGAAGACGGAGAAGACGGAGACAAACATCAACGTTAATCCATCGCCTTCTCCTTAAGTTTGGAGTCGGTTAAATCTCGCAAGGTCTTTCCCCGAATCCTTTTTGGGGAAAGACTTCTGCTGTACATCCGACAATCCAGATGCCGGCGAGACGTTTTTCATTTCCGAAAAGCCGCCGTTTGACGCAGCGATCTGAATTCGAACGCGTCAAACAAAATGGTGGTTCTCAGCGCGGCGCGTTGCTCGTTTTCAGCGCGCTTCCAGTTGGAAACGGAAAAGAATTCCGCGCGGGCTTTATAACGTCGCGCCGGCTTGGCAGCGCCGTCGTGCGCAACCGGGTTCGCCGCCGTCTGCGCGAGATCGTTCGCAAACATCAGCACGAGATTCTCGATCAAGTATGGATTGTGACCATTGCCCGAGCTCACGCTGCGCGTGCGACTTATCGCGAGCTGGAAGATGAATGGTTGCGTCTGGCACGGCGCGCTTCTATTTTAGCGCCTTGATGCTCAAAGTCTTCCGTGTTTGCATTTACATTTATCAGCGGACGATCTCGCCGGCGGTCTCGGCCATCAGCGGTCCAGGTTCAGGTTGTCGGTTTGAACCGACTTGCTCGCGATATTTTTTGGAGGCAGTCGAGACATACGGTTTTCTTCGCGGGAGCTGGCTTGGATTGAAGCGACTGGCGCGTTGCCATCCCTGGGGCGGATGCGGGCACGATCCGGTTCCGCTTCCGAAGCAAATTTGTATCCGCGACGCCACCGAATCGCTCGCTTGTGAATAGCGGCCGCGGCCAATTTTATGGATCGAACCGCGTGGATTGCCGTCATACTTTGCGTCGTTGGCCTCTTCGTCTGGGAATGGTGGCTGGCCCGTCATGCTCCGCCACGGACAGCGACAGCTACCGCGTCGCCCACTGCAACGCCGTTTGCCGAAGCTAGCGCTTCGCCCACTCCGGGCTTTACTCCTGCTGCCGTCGCGACGCCGGTTCCGGCCCCGACCATTCCGCCGTCCGAACTAAAAACTGAAAGCCTTAACAATTCGGATGTTGAATTACATTTCACGAATCGCGGCGGCGGAATTGAAAAGGTCGTCTTGCTCAACCACAAAGCCGAAGGAAACGAAAACGTCGTCCTGAATTCAGCGGAGCACGCGCCGATTGGGGCAATTGTGGATGACCCGGCTGTGCCCGTTTCTTCTAAATATGGCCTGCGACGCGACGGGGATGCCGTCCTGTGCGACTTCAAAACGCCGGAAGATTTAACGATTCGGAAAAAGTTTCTCTTCATCAAGACTCCGGAAGCGAAGGACAACTTCGCTGTGGAGATGGATGTCGATCTTGCGAATTCCGGCGCGAAGCCCTACACGAACCCGGGTTATTTCATCGCGCTCGGATCGGCCGCGCCGATTCATGCGAGGGATTACCCGTACTACACGCGGCTGGTCTGGTGCATCGACGGGAAGGCCAGGGATAAGAACGTGAGTTGGTTTCAGGGGGGGAGCGGATTTTTCGGCGTCGGCCAACGGGGTCCGCAACCCTTTTATCAGGAGAACACCGCGCCGGCGGAATGGGTCGCGGTCACGAACCAGTTTTTCACGACACTGATCGCGCCGCTGACGGCGAAAGCGAACGGCGTATGGGGCCGTAGCTTCAGTGTTTCAGCTGAGCAAAAGACCCTCGGAATCGACGGGGCAATGCACATGCCCGGTTTTCAATTAGAGGGCGGACAAACGTACTCCGCCCGATTTGAGATTTATTCCGGACCGAAAATCTACCATCGGCTCGCCCAACTCGAGCATAACGAGGCCGAGATCATGAATTTCGGACTGTTCAAACTCGTGAGCCAGTTCCTCCTCAATTTCATGAACTTGCTCCACGGTGCGCTCTGGAACAGTTACGCCGCGGCGATTCTCGCTCTTACTACAATCATCCGCCTGGTTCTTTGGCCGCTCCAGAGCAAGGCAAACCGTTCCATGCGCCAAACCGCGGCCCTGACGCCGAAGATGCAGGAGTTGCGCGAAAAATACAAAGACGACCCGACCCGGATGAACCAGGAGGTGATGAAGCTTTACAAACAGTACGGCATCAATCCCGTGGGCGGTTGTTTGCCGATGGTGATTCAAATCCCGATCTTTTTCGGCCTTTATCAGATGCTCGCTCAAGCTGTTGAATTGCGAAACGCACAGTTCTTTTGGTGCCACGATCTTTCCCAGCCCGATACCGTTGGGCATTTGCCCGTCCTCGGCGCACCGATCAATATTATTCCGCTCTGCATGGCCGCGACCCAGCTCTGGCTGATGCAAATGACGCCGAAAACCGGCGATGCAACCCAGCGGCGCGTTATGATGTTCACGCCGCTCATCTTTTTGTTCTTTTGCTACAATTTTGCAGCCGCGCTGGCGTTGTATTACACTGCCCAAAATCTTTTCAGCATCTTGCAATTTTATCTGAACAAGAGACAACCGATGCCCAAGCTCGAAAAAGTTACGCCGGCAGCAAAACGGAAATGATGATGACTCCGAAGGAATTACTCGACACCATCCTCGGCTATCTTGGGTTCGTCGTCCAAATCGAGGAGTCGCAGAACGAAGCGGGAAATCTGGTTCTGCAAATTTATACCGAAGAAAGCCGGCGCTTGATCGGGCGCGATGGTGAAACGCTCGAAGCGATCCAGTTCCTGCTCAATCGGCTGTTGCAAGCGAAGGACAAGGATGCCGCCAAAGTCGTAGTCGATTGCGAAATGTATCGCTCCATGCGCGAAGATCGAATCGTGCAGCGCGTGCGCGAATTGGCCGAGCGTGTCCGTATTACCGGCCGTTCCTTGCAGCTCGAGCCGATGAATTCCTACGAGCGACGGATCGTGCACAACGCTTTCAAGGATGATTCCGAAATTGCGACCTGGAGCCCGTCCGACTCTGCCCGGATCAAACAAATTACTTTGCTCAAACGCCAGCCCAAAAAGGAGCCGGCGCCACAGGCCGCGCCACACAAATAACTCTCGATCTTTGCCGTAGCGGCACTCTGTCAGAGCCGGAACTGCTTCGAATCGGCGGTCATAAACCGCCGCTAAAGATTTCCCTCAAAGCGCGCGGCTTCTTTGCTCGTTCCTGATTCAACTTCTGGTCGCCAACGAAACTTTCGCAGGAGCCGATTGGCTTTGCCTTCGACCGCGTCGGCAATAATTTCACCTAGCACAGGCGCAAACTTGAATCCATGACCACAGTCGCCGGCAGCAACGATCAATCCCGGGCGCTCAGGATCGGGCGCAATCCAAAAATCTCCATCGGGGGTGTCGCAGTAGAGACAGATGCGCGTGGAAACGATCGGCGCGTCCGCGAGCGCAGGCAGCGACCAGGATAAAAATTCGCGCAAATCCTTTTCCTCTGCAGGCGTGACCATACGCTCGGGCGATTCAGGCGACATTTCGCGGCCGGGTCCGTGATTCGCAATTTTCACCACGCCTTGGTTGAGCGGAAAACCGTAGTAGCCCGTCGTGGAAATATCAGCGCCGAAAAAGGGGAACCGTTCGAACGAAAACAGTTCGGGCTCGCGAGGTTTGAGATGGAACACTGGATGTCCCGTTGCCCGGAAAAATCTTCTCGTGAACGGCAGTAAATACGGCGTCCACGCGCCAACTGCCAGGACGACTGCCTCTCCGCGAATTCGAAGTCGATCTGCCAGAACAACGCCTTGGACGCGATTATCGCTTTCATCCAGAGCGACCAGTTTCAGACCCTCGATGAATTCGACCCCAAGCGATTTGGCGCGTTGGGCGAGTGTTGCCACCACCAGCCCGCTTTCCACGTAACCGCCTTCGGGATCGAAAAATCCATCGCCAAAATTGTCAGCATTAAACGCGGGGAATCGCTCCCGAAGTTTCGCCGAATCGATTCGCTCAACTTTCTGTCCGTGTCGCTCGAGCATTTTCAAGCTTTCGTATTCAAAATCGCCGGGCTGCATTCGCCGCCGCCGAAGGAACAGCCCGCCGGTCTGGTGGTACAATTCGAGGCCCAAGTCCTGGTTCCATTGGCGCCAGAGGTCGATCGAACGCGCGGCTAGCGCGGTGTACTCTTCGTCAGAGCCGTAAGCAGCGCGGACCGCTTTGCTGATATCAGTGGACGCAGCCAGCGGATGCGGGAGGGGACCGGGATCGACCAGCACCACTTGATAGCGTCGTTTTTTTAATTCAATCGCGGAAGTAACTCCGTTAATCCCTGCGCCAATAACGATTATCTTGGACATGCTTAGGCGGTTGTAGCCACGGCGCTCTGTCGCCGTACCAATTCAAAATTCGAAGATGATTTTGCCGCTGCGCTTTCCTCGTGCCGCGTGTGCGACCGCGGCTTTGGCTTCGTCGATCGCGTAGGCCTTTTCCACTTTCGTTTTCAGCAGCCCACGCTTGGCCATTTCAAAGAGCGAACGGAACGCGTCCATTCGCTCCTGCATCGTTGCGTTGTCGTACCATTTATTGATCCAGATCCCGCGAAAACGAAGGTCTTTGAAAATTAGCAAACCATTCGGGATTTTGAGCGGCTGCAAGCTCATCGCTCCGAAAGTCACGATGGTCGATCCCGGGGCGAGTGTATTCGCAAGGCGCAGCGCGCTCTCGCCACCGACCGCGTTCAATCCTAAACGAATCGGTGCCCCGCCGGTCGCATTTTTTACTTCTTCGCGAAGATTTTCCCCATCGACAAGCACAACATCGCCGCCTTCGGCTCGCAGTTCATCGATCAATTCATCGCGGCGAACCACGTTGAAAGTTTTGTAGCCGAGGTCGTGCGCGATCTGGATCACGGCGCGCCCGGCCGCAGAGTTGGCGGCGTTTTGAATCAGCCAGTCGCCGTTCTTTAGATCGACATAATCATGCAGCAAACGCCAGGCGGTCATCGGATTAATCTTCAACATCGCGGCGTGCACCGGTTCGACCTCGGGCGGAACAGCAACGAGGTCGTTGGCTTTTACAGCCAGTGCCTCCCGCCAGGTGCCAATATTGTGCGGTAAAACGACGAGCGCACCGGCTTTGATCGTTGTCACGTCCGCGCCAACATCGACAATTACTCCCGCACCCTCGAATCCCGGAATTGCCGGAAGTTGCGGCCGCGCCGGATACTTTCCTTCGATCGCATTCAAATCCGCCGGATTGATCGGGGCCGCTCGCATTTGCACGACCGCTTCGTCCGCCGCTGGCTTCGGCCATGGCTGGGTTTCGACCCGCAAAACATCCGCTGGATTTCCGTGCGTTTCGTAAATGACAGTGTTTATACTTTTGTTCATCGATGACTTCCCCAATTCATCCTCACGCTTCGGCTGGCAATCTGCAAACCGGCGCGCGGCTCGCGCTCATCGGGATGATCGTCAACGTCGCGTTCGCGATCATCAAGACGACAGCAGGTGTTTTCGGAAATTCTTATGCGCTCATCGCCGACGGAATCGAATCCGTGCTCGACGTCGCGGGCTCGATCGCCATCTGGGGCGGGCTGCGTTTCGCCGCGCGGCCGCCGGACGAAACGCATCCCTACGGTCATGGCAAAGCCGAGCCGCTAACGGCGATCTTTGTCGCGCTCGGCGTTCTGGTGGCCGCGATCGTGCTCGCTGCACAAAGCACGCGCACAATTTTTCTGCCGCATCGCGCGCCCGCGCCGTTCACCTTGTGCGTTCTTCTCATGGTCGTGATCGTGAAAGAAACGCTCTTTCGTTATGTGGTGCGTTTCGGTCGCTCCATCGAAAGCATCGCCGTCGAAGCCGACGCGTGGCGTCACCGCGCCGATGTGATTACGTCCGTCGCGGCCTTTGTTGGAATTTCGATCACGTTGATCGGCGGTGAAAAATGGCGAGACGCGGATCATTGGGCCGCCATTTTTGTTTGTCTCGTGATTGCAACAATCGGTGTGCGGCTGCTCGGTCCGGCGCTGCACGATATTCTCGACACCGCGCCGCGCGGCGAAATCATTGAGTCAGTGCGCAAAGCCGCCGAATCCGTTCCGCGCGTATTGGAGATTGACAAATGTCTCGTCCGGAAAATGGGCTTGGATTTTTATGTCGATCTTCACGTGAAGGTTGACGGCGGCATATCCGTTCGCGACGGGCATCACATCGCACATCAAGTCAAAGACGCGATTCGTCAGACTGATTCGCGCATTGCGGACGTTCTCGTGCACATCGAGCCGGCGCAAAAGCTGTAGGCGCGCCTCTACGAGGCGCTTGAAGGACGGCTCATAGAGCCGTGGCTAGATCGACAATCGCGTTCGTCAACGCTTCGCGCGCGCGCGCGGTCTGCCTCGCAAAGCGCAGCAAAGATGAAATCGCTGCCGGATGCGCAAAAAGATGAATCAAAAATTTGACGTAGCTTGTTCGTTGGCGCTCGACATCGAAGAGAACGAACGGCGGGACCGGAAATGGCTCGCTCAAACTATCGCTGATTACCCGAAGTGAGAGCAACGGAACGCCGCATGCGGCGCACGCTCGCGCGATAATCTCGGTTTCCATGTCCACCGCGGCAGTGCCGTGCTCCTGTGCGATTTTATTCCGCTCGACAATCGAATCGACGATCGATGCCGATGTAAAAAGCTTTACAACCCGAGGGTCATGGTCCGCTAAAATTTGCTGCGCGCTGACAATCAGCCCGGGGGGGTCGGAGAAATTTTCCGCGAGGATTAAATCCCCAGCGTCTAAATCCTCGACTGCGCCGCCGGCAAAACCACTGCTGATCAAAAGCTTCGGCTGCACTGCCCGAAGGAAGCTGTCGATCTTTGCCTCGCAACTTTTCCGGCCAACCCCGGTATGGAAAATCGCGACCGGCTTACTCTCGATCTTGCCGTAAGTGATCTTTCCGCCGGTGGAGGGCGCATGCACCTTTTCCCGGAGCAAGGCCGTGATGCTCGCACTCTCCACTGGCAGCGCGAATGTGATCGCGATCATTTTGAATGCGATCGGATCGAGCTCACTGCTTCGCCGTGTCCGTGATTCGCACTTGCACAATCGATTTTTCGCCCGTTTGATTTGGGCCGCTTGAAGTTGGCAAGGTCGCCCCTAATTTCCGCAGCAGCTCATGGAAATCCTTCAGGCGAGCTGCTGGCACTTCCGTGAAAAGCAAAATCCCATGCTCATCAGTCAGGCCTTTCGCTCCCGATCCGTCGCATCGTTGCGCTGCTGCGATCACTCTATCTGCGAGCGCATTTTGTTCCGGGGCTGGGGCGGTGAGTTTGATTTCATCCACATCCAGGATTGGAGTTGGCAGGGCGGAAGCAGCAGCATTCTCAAATGCTTGTGCCAGTTGCTGGCGATTCTGATCTTGAACAGAAGGGCCATGCTGTCTCTTTTTCATAAACGCGATCGCGTAGATCCCGAAAAGCACGTTAGCGAAAACCAAAGCTGCAAACGTGATCGCAATCCGGCGGCCGAGGACTGCGCCGCGGGCCGACGTCGATGTTGGATCGTACGGTGCGAAAACCTCGCGTGAGTCGCCCATGTTGCTGTGAATCTGGCGGGCGACGGTCAGCTCGCGTTGTAGCTGCGAATCGGTAACCAGTTGTTGTTCGATCTCGGCGCGCTCTTTCTCGGACAATCTGCCGTCAAGATAATCGAAGAGTTTATCGGGATTCATTTTTTGTTACAGTGGCGCAAGCTTCTAGCTCTCGGCTAGAAATAAACGCAAGTTCGGAAACTTGCGCTACTTGTCATTCGGTTGCTCTTTCCCCTCGTGGAAATAGAGTAACCCGTCGTGGGTGAAGACGATAAGGCCTCGCAAAGAGGTTGGGGGTGGCGACGTCGCGCAATCGTGGCGGTGGGCATGTTCTGCACGCTCCTCCTGATTTTTCATCGCCCAGTCCTGTTGACGATCGGGCGTTCGATAGTGCGGCATTATGCCGCCCGGGAAAATCTCAAGGCCGATTTCCGGCTCGAAGGCAGCGTGCTCACAAATTTGACGGTGCGGAACCTACACGTTGTTCCGATTGGCCCGACAGATGTTGAATCGATCGACGTCGACCTTGTCCGCGCGGATTACAGCCTGTTCGAGTTGATGCGCCATGGGGTGTCGCGATTCTTCCGAAATGTGGAAATCCATTCGGCCCGCGTGGTCTTGAATCCGGCAAAGGCGGCGGTAAGAACTGGACGGAAGAAGGCGGTGCACGAAAAACCTGCGCTGCCCGCCGCGTTTCCGGAGCGGCTCCGGATCGCCGGCGCAACTCTCATTGTCCGCGATCGCCCTCACGATTTCGTGCTCGAAGATCTCGATCTCAATTTGGATCCGAGCAATGCCGGCAAATTGCGGATCGGCAAACTGCAACTGCCAACAGCGCAGAGCTGGTCAAATCTTTCCGGGCAGACTTCCTACCCGGGCAGGAATCTCATTCTTCGCGATTTTGCGCTCAACGATCAGGAACGGATCCGCTCGCTTAATCTCGATGCATCTCGAATCAGCTCGAAAGTCCTGGCGATCAACCTCGATTGTGGAATCAGGGATGGAACGATCTCCGGGACGATGGAATTGAGCGAGACTCGTTCGTCGCTGAACACAAAGATCCATTTTCTCGCTGAAAAAATCCCGGCGGACGCGTTCAATAAATATCTGGCACTGCCTGAAGGATTCATCCGCGGCGAGCTCCGCCAATTAACTCTCGATGGAACAGGCGTGCTCGATTCGCCCCGAACCTGGAACGGAACAGCGAGGGCACGGATCGACGATTTCCATCAGGAAAAAATCGGGTTCGATCGTTGCGAGTTGGAAGTGATGGCGCGCGATGGAACGGCCACTTTACAGTCGGCCGACGTCGCACAAGGCGAGAATCGGTTTCATGTTCGTGGCTCGGCCCAGCTGCCAAACGACATCAAGGGATTTGGACGGAGCCCGGCGACTTTGGAAATTGGAGCTAAGGCGATTGATTTGAAAACGATGACGGCCGGGATCGCTCAACCCTTAAGCGGCTCGGCCCAACTGGATGGCAAGATCAATATCGTAAATGCAAAACTGGAAGCAAATCTGAATGTGAGCGCCGAGAAAGTTGGATTTTCAGACGGAACGATTGGGAAACTTAGCGCCAATCTTAGAGCAACGAAGATAATGCCGGCGGCGAATGCGGGAAAGCCGTGGTTTGGCGATTTGCAATCTAACGTAACCTTCGATGTATCTAATATAAGATTTCGAGATTACGTCTTCGATTCCATGGGCGGCTCCTTGAATGGCGCCAACGATCTCTTGAAAATTAAGCAGCTGACTGTCCGCCGAAACACAAATGAGTTGATCCTGCAAGGCCGTTACAGTTTGCCCGAGGATTTGGGCAGCGCTCGGTCGCAACCAGCCGAGTTGGAACTGGCACTGAATGCGAATGAGCTCGGCGATTACTGGGTCTCGAATTCGCGCGATAAAATTAGCGGCCCATTGCAGGCCAGCGGCCAGATCGAATGGAAGAAGGGGATCGGCAACGGCCAATTGTCGATCTATGGTTCAAATCTTCGGGCCCGCGACCTCGTATTCAAACAATTCGACTCGCAGTGCCTCATCTCGAACAATGTCGTTTACCTGAACGACATGAGCGCGAACATGAACGAGCAGGATTTCGTCCGCGCCAACGGAATTTTCGATCTCCGCGGTGTGCATCGTTACACCGGTAAGTTATCGGTGAACGTGTCGGACTTGTCGCGGCTGCAACCGCTGCTGCGCGTGTCCGGAAATCAAAACGAGCTGGCCGGCTCGCTCGTCATCGAATGGGAAGGGAGCGGCGATGTCGAGAAATTCAAGAACTCGGGGAAACTGAAATTTGCGCTCGATAAAGGCCGTTACGGCGACTTACAATCGTTGCAGGCGAATGCGGACGTGACCTACTCGCCCGATGGCTTGGACATTCCGCTGATATTTGTGCGGAGCGACAAAATGGATTTTCAAGCGATCGTTCAAGCCAAAGGGGAGCGGCTGGAAATCACAAAGATCCAACTCGATCAAGGAAAAGCGAAATACGCCGGAGGTTACATTTCCGTTCCTTTAGTCTGGAAGAATCTCGGGACCAGCGCGGCCGTTTTTCCGGCTAACGGAAAGGTGACGGCGACGTTTCAATCGGAAAACATCGACATCAAAAAGCTTTTCCAGGACGTGGGCCTGAAACCTGCGGCCTCGGGCACACTGAATGTGAAACTCGATGGGCAAGGGACGCTTGCAGATTTGAATGCGCGGCTCGATGTGCAGATGCGCAATTTGCGCAGCGAAAAGTTGCCGAAGCTCGAGCCGGCCAGCTTCGATCTGAGCATGCAGTTGCAGAACGATCGCTTGTCTATTTCGGGCAAATTGCAGCAGGCCAAGATTCAACCGATGGAACTGACGGCGAATCTGCCGTTCGACGTTCCGAAGATTGCTCGCAAAGGAAAATTACCGGACGACACGCCGTTGAATGCAAAGATTCGCCTGCCGCGCAGCTCGGTGAACTTTGTACGCCAAATTGTGCCGGAAGTTCAGCAATTGGATGGCGACATGGCGCTGGATGTCGATGTTCTTGGAACAGTCGCGCAACCGTTCTTCACCGGCACCGGCAATATGACCGTGAATGCGGCCCGCGCCGCGAACACGACTTTTCCGGCGTTGAAAGACTTTAAAGCGCGACTGAACTTTGCCCAGGACACACTCACCATTGAGCAATTTGGCGGCGATCTCTCCGGCGGGCATTTTACGCTGCGTGGGCACGTCACGTTTCCGAAATTGACGAACGCCAATCTCGATCTGCACTTGAAGGCGGACAGCGTGCTTCTTACGCGCAACGATGCCATGACTGCCCGGGCGGATGCGGACATCAAAGTGGTCGGACCGCTCACCAGTGCGAACGTGACCGGGACGGTAGCGATGACCAATAGTCAGGTGCTGAAGAACATCGATCTCATTCCGATTGGTCTGCCGGGCCGGCCCGCGCCGCAGCCGCCGACCTCGCGGCCCGAGTTTTCGATTGTCCAACGCCCGTTCCGGGATTGGAAATTCGATGTCACGATCAAAACCAAAGATCCGATTCTCCTCCGCGGCAACCTCGCCAACGGCGGCGCAATCAGCGATCTTCATTTGACCGGCACCGGTTTGCGCCCCGGCTTGCAAGGCTCGGTGCGACTCAATAACGTTGAAGCCACGCTTCCGTTCAGCCGCTTGGAAGTTTCCTCGGGCTTTCTTTATTTCGATCCGAGCGACTCATTGAATCCGAAAATCGAATTGCATGGGACGTCGATCATCCGTGATTACACCATCCACGTTTATGTTTATGGAACGTCGCTTGCGCCCGAGGTCGTTTTCACCAGTGAGCCGCCTTTGCCGCAGGAGGAAATCATTTCTTTGCTTGCAACCGGCACAACCCGAGAGGAATTAAGCGGCAATAACAACGTGCTTGCTGGACGCGCGGCGATGTTGCTCGTGCAGCAGCTTTACCGAAAAGTCTTTAAGAAAGGTCAGCCGACGCAGAGCAACTCAGTTTTCGATCGATTGGATTTAGACGTGGGCACGGTTGATCCTCGGACTGGCCAACAACAAGCTGTCGCGCGATTTAAGATCAACGATCAGTTTGTTGTGCTCGGCGATGTCGGCGTAGGTGGCGATTATCGCGGCATGTTGAAGTATCTAATTCGATTTCACTGATGCGCTGCTCCCGTTTTGTTTTCTTGTGCAGTGTAATCGTCGCAGCCAAAGCGGCGGCGCAAACTGCTCTCGATGTGCCGCGACCCGAGGAAAAAGCGAAAGAGGAACACGCGGTCGCGAAGGAGCAGGAACAACGGGCCCAGCACACGTTCAACGTTGAGTTCAGTGGAGAGCAGGCGTTTAAGGAAAAAGAGCTGCGCTCGCAAGTAAAAGAACAGCTGACCACGATCGAACAGTACGGACTCACTCCAGCGCGGGGAGACGATCTCGCTTTTTTCGTGGAACTTTTCTATCGCAAGCACGGCTACCTGAAAGTAAGCGTGCGTTACAAGGTCGAAGGCGGAGACCGATTGCGGCTCGAGATCAATGAAGGTCCTTTGACGACGCTCGGGACCGTTACCTTCCAGGGAAATGTCGCTGAGCCGACGCGGAAACTGTTCGATTTCGTCGTTGGTCCGACGCGCGAACGCTATTCCAAATTTCAAAGAAACCTGCCGTTTGTGGAGACTGACATTAAAGAAGGCGTGGATCTCGTGCATCGCCTTTATGTCGCGGAGGGTTTTCTCGACGCTGTTATCGATCCGCCGCGCTACACCTATCGGAACCAAGCCAATCAAGTCGACGTGACAATTCCGATTCATGAAGGCCGCCAATATTTCTTCGGCAACGTGTCTTTCAGCGGCCAGACAATTTATGGCGCGGAGGCGCTGCGCGGACAGTTGCAGGATTTACTCAACCAGCCCTACACCGACGCGCGGGTCGAAGATATCCCGCGGCGGCTCCAGGCTTATTTCAAAGCGCGCGGTTACTATGAATGTGAAAACTGAGGCAACTGGCGACCCGGCCGCGGCAACCAATGGTCGCGTCCCAGTGGAGGTGGTGATTACTCCGGGGCCGCTTTACCAATTTAGCGGCGAGGTGGCGGTGAGCGGACTCGACCGTCTCCGTCCAAGTTTCGTGACGAAACGATTCGCGAACCTGAGCGGAAAGACCTACAGCCCGGACGTGCTCGACGAAAGGTTCCGGACGCTGATGAGGACAGGCCTCTTCAACCTCCTGCAAGTTAAACCGGTTCCGGTCGACGGAGATTTATTGCGGCTCGACATCTCAGCGGAGGAGGCCAAGAGCAAAGAATTCGGTCTTTCGGTCGGCTACGGCACGTTCGAGGGTGCCATCTTCGGCGTGCAATACCGCGATCGCGATCTCTTCGGCTATGGGCGGCCGCTCACGACTTCGGTGGAAGTTTCGCAGCGCGGTTACAAGGGAGAAGTACTCTACGAAGATCCATTTCTGTTCGACACCGAATTCAGTTTCAAGAACCGGGTGGGGGCGTTCACTTTCGACTATGACGGCTATTCAAAATTTGAACTCGGCGACCGCGTTGAACTTACCCGCAAAATCACAAAGCAATACGAGGCCGGTCTGATTTTCGCGGCTCGCCATGTCGAAATCACCAGTACATCGATCGCTAACCGATTTCTCGGTCGAACAGTTTACTTCGCAAATTCACTCGGCTTTACCCAGACGCTCGACTTGCGCGAAAGCCCGCTCGTTGCTCCCCGCGGTCTTATCGTCAATAAGACTGTAGACGTGGACTCGACCGCTTTTGGAAGCCAGATTCAACTGGTGCGCGGTACTGGCCGCATCGCGTATTTTCTTCCGTTCGGACCGAAAGCATTGACCCCGGGAGTGGTCGAGGATCAAACCGCTCCGCCATTGCAACGCTGGTTTCAGCAATCATCGATCGCCTTTGGAGCGCGGGCCGGCCTTGTTCACTCGCTTAACCATTCCGGACCGGATGAACCGACAACGATACCGATCGACGAACGTTTCTTTAACGGCGGTGCTACCAGCGTGCGAAGTTTCGGCGAGCGCGACCTCGGGCCGCTCGATCCCAAGGGTAATCCGATTGGGGGTGAATTCTTCACCGTCTTCAATGTCGAGTACACGTTTCCAATTTACGGCGAATTGCAAGGCGCGCTGTTTTACGACGCTGGAAATCTGCTGCCAACCTCCGAAGAACCAGGCGTGGACGACATGCGTTACGCACTCGGCGGGGGCTTGCGTTACAAATTGCCGATCGGTCCCATCCGTCTCGATTACGGATATAATCCCGACCGCCAACCGGGCGAGGACGTCGGCGCGTTTCATTTCAGTTTTGGATTTGCTTTTTGAGCTGTACCGACGCGTTGCGCCGCCCACCGGGCGGCGGCTACATTGAACGACTCCATGAAAGATCCCCCGGAACATTTGCGAAGCGAGCTCGACAAGCTCGGGGACACGCCGCCGGAGATTTTTCGCGAACAACTTCATCAACTCGTCAGTTGGGTCGCCGATTATCGTGAAAAAATCGGCGAAATCCGCGTCGCGCCGAATGCGAACCCCGGCGCCATTAGGGCAGCGCTGCCGAAGCAGGGCCCCGAGGATGGCGAACCTTTCGAGAAAATTCTTGCAGACATCGAGCGTTTAATTGTTCCCGGCATGGTGCATTGGGGCCATCCCATGTTCCTGGGTTATTTCGGCTGGACGACAACCGGGCCGGGGATTCTGGGCGAGATCGCGACCGCGCCGCTGAACGTCAATGCGATGACTTGGCGCACATCGCCCGCCGCGACCGAGCTGGAGACCGTAGTGATCGATTGGCTTCGGCAATGGTTGTATTTGCCGCGCGAATTTGACGGCGTCGTTTACGACACTGCGTCCGTCGGAATCATGCACGCGCTCGCGGTGGCGCGGGAAGAGGCCGCGCCGTCCACGCGAAAGATTGGCCTAACGAATCGCAATCTTCCCGTCTTTCGCATTTACGCTTCCGATCAGGCGCACAGTTCGGCCGAGAAAGCGGCGATTGCCCTCGGGTTGGGCGAGGAGAATGTGCAACGCGTGCCGAGCGATGGCGCATTTCGGATGGATCTGGCCGCGCTGCGGGAAATGATCGCGCGTGATCTTCGGGACAAGTTTAAACCGCTCGCCGCGATCGCAACAGTCGGCACAACCTCCACTGCCAGCGTCGATCCGGTTCCGGAGATCGCGCAGGTTTGCCGCGAGCACAAAATGTGGCTCCACGTCGACGGCGCTTACGGTGGTGGGCTCGCGCTTTTGCCCGAATACGAATGGCTCACCGCCGGTTGGCGGGAAGCGGACTCGATTATCATTAACCCGCATAAGACGCTTTTTGTTCCCCTCGATTTCAGCGTTCTTTACCTCCGTGATCTGGAGCGATTGCGGCGCGTTTTCACACTCGTGCCCGAATATTTGCGCGGCGACACCATGGAAGCTGGAAAAAATTACATGGACTATGGAATTCAATTGGGGAGACGGTTTCGCGCGCTGAAAACATGGGTGATTTGGCGCTCGTTCGGCCGCGCCGGAATGGCCGCGCGTATTCGCGAGCATTTGCGGCTGGCAAATCTGCTGGCGGAATGGATCAGGGGCGACAATCGTTTCGAGTTGGCGGCGCCGGTCGTGATGCCGGTTGTTTGTTTTCGTTTCGTCGCGACAGACAAAGATAAGATGGACGTGACGAACAGCGAGATTGTCGAACGAATCAATGCCTCCGGTCGCGCTTATCTCACCCAAACGAAATTACACGGTCGCACGGTACTGCGGATCGGTTTGGGAAATGTGCTCACGACCGAGCAGCATTTGCGTAATATGTGGGGATTAATCCAGCTCACGGCAGGCGAGATTGCAGGCAGGGCCGATTAGCCGGAATCGCCATCCAAATGATCGAACTTGGAGCTGCATTTCAGCTTTACTGCGTAGTGCCGATGCCGAGATATAGCCCCTTTTCCCTACAGCGGTTCTCGAGCATCATTGGTGGAAGCGCGCTTTCCGCAAATGGCGCCGGTGAAAAAATGCGAATACACCTCGCGAATATGATCGACGTCGGGAGTGACTTCGGCGCACTCAAAACTGGCGTGCACAAATGCCGGGCGCCACTGATCCGCGGTGAGGAAGCCCGGATTCGGACGAATTTCGGGATCCGTATTCACGTCGGTAAAGCTATCCAGGATCTGAAAGATCAGCTCGGGGTAGATCGGCTGATTGACATACGGGCGCACGCACTCGCCGATCACCAACCAGCCATCGGCCGCCAGCGCCTCGCGCGCCTGATTTAAGCTAAATAACAGGTCCTTGGCGACGTGCAGGACGTTAACGCCGTATACCAGATCGAATCCGCCAGCGGCTACGCCTTGACTGTCCCATCGCAAATTAATGTCAAGCGCCCCCCACTCAAGCGGCAGATCGCGATACTGCTTTGGTAATTCACGCTGACCGCGCCGCCGGAAAAAGGCGTTGGGTTCTGTAATGAGGTAGCCCTCTATGCGCGGCAGAAGCCCGCGTTCATCAAACCAGCGCAGCAAGATTTCGGTAGCGCTGCCGGCGCCAGCGCCGAGTTCCAAAATCCGCAGCTTCGGTCGAGTGGTCAAGCGGTCGGCGGCGAGAACTGCGCTCACCCAGTTATTCACTGCGTAAGTTGAGTTATTATTGTGAAAATAGTTTAGCCACAGCGGTATCGCTTGCGCTTCGAACAGGCCTTGCTCACCGCTTTGCTCGCCGCGCGCGATCGCCGGATAGAGGCTTGCTGCCCGATCTAATAAATCCAAAGTCGGCGCATTGGCACGGTCGATATCAAGCCCAATTGCGCGCAGGCGCGCGAGCTCAGGTCGCCACGGCGCATGCCGCACGCGATAAGAGCGGGTGTCACGGTCTGTTCGCGCCTCGATACAACCGGTCTCGAGCAGGCGCTTCAAAAGCCAATCCAGAGCGTACCTGAAACGCGGCTGAAACGAAAGAGCCTGACAAAGTTCTCTCGCCGATCGCCACTCGCCGAGTTGGTCAATAACATTCAATCGACCGAGTAAATCGATCGTCAGATCGATACTATAGCGCTCCATTAGTTCAATGCTTTGATACAAGCGTTCGTTGAACAGCGACGGCGGATACGCTTCCAGCCAATGCGCCAGGCGCGGATCGAGTGGTTGAGGGTTAAAGGCAGGCGTTTTGGATGATGCTGGGGCCGCCATGTCTGGGTTCACCCAACCGATCGCGAGGCGGCCTTCAACTATCATGCGGCCTTCGATGCGGCAGCAAAAATCGACCTCGGCCTCGGCATCCTTCGCCGCGGTAAGACAAATAGTAAACAGCTGCTCCGGCTTTAAGGGCAGGACAAACTTGACCGCACGTATTTCGGTAAGCCGACAATCTTTGCGCCATTTGGTCAAAGCAGCGGCGACTTCATCGAGGATCACTACGCCCGGCACGATAGGCGCGCCTGGGAAATGCCCGGCCAGGCTGGGATGATCGGCGCGAATCGCGCGGCGAATTTCGAAGCTCATTGGTCCGCGCGATCCCATGACCATCATTCGTTTAAAGCGATCCCGTGCGCAGCATGACGGTAATGCGTCCGTCGGCCAAAAGAGCATCGCCGGCTGAGACGTGGCATTCGTAAATTGCGTTGCCGGCGTCCCCGAACAAGCGTTGCGCGCGAACCTCGAGCGGCGAATCGATGTCATCCAGGTGCATCACCTGCAAATGCGCATCCCGCAGCGCGGCCAGATAAAACGGCGGCGCGGCCACACCCGCTGATCGCGCTCGCAATCCGCCATGCACAGCACCCGCCTGCGCACCATATTCGAAAGCATGTAACGCTGATAACCGTCCCTCACGGCGCAGCGGATTGGCCGGATCGCGATGCGTTTCACTCGTACACACAATCGATTCGTCGTCCCACTTAAGTACGCTATCCAACAAACACATGAGACCTGCGTGCGGGATGAGCGTGCGGATTTCCGCTTTGGCTATAGTCATATTCGGTTAGCGGTTTCTTACATTTTTTCAACCGAGCGGCCATTAATCCCAAAATGGATAAAAGTTGAACCAATTGTAAGGCGCAAGCCGCGTGTAATGCTCCAGGCGATCGACGTAGCGTTGCACCCAGTGCTGGATGTCCTCCGCCCGCCGGTCGCGATTTAGGATTACTTCCTCAGCCAATTGCTCGAAGTAAATTTCGTAACGGTTGCCCCCGCGGTAAAGGCCGAAAAACAGGATAACAGGGCAATGCATAACGGCGGCAAGTAGGATCGGGCCGGCTGGAAATGTGCCCGGCACCCCTAAGAACTGGCATTGCGTGGTTTTGCCATCGCCCGAGACGCGGTCGCCTAAGGCGCCAATCAGAAAACCCGCGTCCAAGCTCTCTTTAACTCTAAGCGCGGCATCCGCTCGATCCGAAACGATTACTGTGTTGGCGATGTCCGGGTTAAGCGCATCAAGAAAGCGCGTGATGTTCTCGTTGTGCGCAGTATCCATCAGCACCTTGAGCGGAAGATCCTGCTGCGTCACACCCAGGGCGCGCAGCACCTCGAAACTACCCAAGTGAGAGCCCAAAAGGATGCAACCCTTCCCGCTTTCAACCTGTCGGTGCAGGATCTCTTTGTGATGCAGCATCACGTTAAAGCGCTGGAACTCGCCTTTCAGCAGATACAGCCGATCTAATATGGTGGCGGCGAAACAATGAAAATGGCGGGTCACATGCCACCAGTGGGCCGGACGGCCTCGCACCCGCCTCAAGTACTGACGCGATACCCGCCGGGCGGCATGTCCGCTGATCAGGAAATAAAGTGTGATCGGATACAGCAGCAGCCTCATCGCCCGGCGCCCGATGCGCAGCGCGATCCAAATAATCAGCCCGAGCATGGCGGGCGTGCCGCGCTCCGGTAATTCTGCCCAACGGCGCGCGTAAAAGGCTCTGTTCGACATCATTGTCATTATTCTGTTCTGAGCAACAGCCTGATTAAATTATTCGGGGCCGAGCACCATTCGGTACGTCCTTTGAAAGAAGTGACAAGCGACAGTTCCACGTGACGAGCGAAAGGAGAATCATTGTCAGGCAACGCTCAACGCACAACGCCCAACGCTCAAACCCAGAATGCGCGATTGAGCGCCTGATGAATGTCGACCCGCGCTGATCAGAGCATGAGGCGCAAAGAATTTGCTTATCGGCGAACCTTGGTAAGATGAGCGGCGCATGAGTGCTGAGATGTACGATGTTGCAATCATCGGTGGCGGGCCGGCGGGCAGCACCGCCGCCACGTTGCTCGCTCGCGCCGGTCGCCGTGTCGTTGTAATTGAGCGCGACAAGTTTCCGCGCTTTCACATCGGCGAATCGCTTTTGCCTTTCAGCACGAAAGCATTCGATCGTCTTGGCGTGCGCGAAAAACTCGACCGCGCTTTTTTGCCCAAATATGGCGCCGAAATTGTCGCGGCATGCGGATCGCGGGGCGTGAAAATTTACTTCAAAGACGGCCTGCGTGCCAAACGCGATCGCGCCTATCAAGTAACACGCTCGGAGTTCGATGAACTACTACTCAACCACTCGCGCGAAAATGGCGCCGAAGTGCGCGAGGAAACCGCGGTGAAGAATATCGCGCTGGGCGAGGACCGAGTGCGGCTGGATCTCGCAACGGCCGATGGTGCGACTTCGGTCCTGGAATCCCGCTATTTGCTCGATTGCAGCGGCCGGCAGACGATGGTCGGTAATTTTTTTAAACTCAAAAAATCGTACGACCACCTGCAAAAATTTTCCGTCTTCGCGCATTTTGAAAATGTCGGTCGCGCGCCAGGCATCGACGGCACGCTCATTCGCATGGTGCGCGGACTCGATCGTTGGTTTTGGATGATCCCGTTGACGCCTACGCGCATGAGCATCGGCGTGGTGATGGACACGACGACGTTCCGCGCCATGAAACTTTCGCCTGAGGCGGCACTGGAGAAATGTATCGGTGAGCAACCGATGGTGCTCGAGCGAATGAAAAACGCCGAACGCGTGTCGCCTGTCTATTCGGCAGGCGATTATTCCTATCGCAACGCGAAGCTTTTTGGTGATCGCTGGCTACTAGCCGGTGACGCCGCCGGATTCATTGATCCGGTTTTTAGCAGCGGCGTGTTTCTGGCGATTATGTCGGCCGAAAAAGCTGCTGATACACTCGACCAAATTTTGCGCGACGAATCGCTTAAGCGACGCCTTTTCAAGAGTTACTCGCGGCGCGTTAACACAGCTATGGACATCTATCTAACCTTCGTGAGCTCATGGTATCGCGGCAAAGAATTCGCGGAAGTTTTTCTCAATCCGACTGACACGCTGCAAATCGCCCCCGCCGTCAACGCGATGCTTGCGGGTAACGTAGGCGAAAGCTTTGCCATTAAATGGCGGATGTGGTTGTTTTATCTCTTCGTCCGAGCCCAGCGCTTTTGCGCGTTGTCGCCGCGGCTTTCACTCGTCCCGAAAAAAGTGGATGAGGCTGCGTTGCACGCTGCGACCATGAAATCCTAGCGGCGTCGTCAAAGGTCGTTTGAGCCGCGGCTGATTCGCTTTGTCGTTAGACTGCAAACCCGGGGTCGCCGACACGATGGCGCCGATGAACCGTGAACTGCTGGCCAGTCCCGCCGTTCGCTGAGCGGCGTTTGGATTCGGTTTTGTTTTTGCTGGAATCCACGAGTGCGATTGCAACCGGCTCGGTCGCCGGATATTCTTCCTCCGTGGAATCGACGGCTTCTGACAACGCCTCCGCATACGATGTCGTCGTGATCGGTGGGGCGCTTTCCGGTGCGGCCACGGCCACGCTGTTACTGCGGCAGAATCCCGGGCTGCGCCTTTTGATTGTGGAGAAATCGGCGCACCTCTCGCGCAGAGTCGGAGAGGCGACGGTCGAAATCAGCGCGTATTTCATGGGCCGCGTTTTGGGCCTTACCCAATACCTTAACGAGTCGCATCTTGTGAAACAAGGGCTGCGGTTTTGGTTCGCAAACGACGACGTGAAATCGATCGCCGAAGCGAGCGAGATCGGCGGACTCTATCAAGTCCGTTTGCCGTCGTATCAGCTCGACCGCGCGGCATTCGATGAGGAGGTACTCCGTCGCGCTTGCATGGCTGGAGCGAAACTTGTCCGCCCCGCGAGCGTAGCCAAAGTCGAGCTGTCACCCGGCGGAGTGCAGACGCTCATGTTGCGCCACGGCGAGACGACGGAGACCGTGAGCGCCCGCTGGATTGTGGACGCCTCGGGCAGGGCCGCGGTACTCGCGCGCAAGCAGGGTTGGTGGCGGCACAACGCGGAGCATCCGACGGCAGCGGCGTGGTCTCGTTGGAAAGGTGTGAAGGATTGGGACAGCCGTGAACTGGCGGAAAAATATCCGGAGTGGGCCACGGCGGTCTACGGCATCCGCAATACCGCGACAAATCACGTCATCGGCGATGGCTGGTGGAGCTGGTGGATTCCGCTCAAAGGCGGCGATGTCAGCGTCGGTATCGTCTTCGATCAGCGCCTGGTGGAATTTCCGCATGACGAGGGCAGGCTCGGCGAACGATTAAAGAATTTCCTGATGCAGCATCCGGTCGGGCGCGAGATGCTCGCCGACGCGCAATTCGAAGAAAGCGACGTGCATTGGCGCAAGAACCTTGCTTATTACAGCACGACCTTTGCAGATGATGGGTTGGTGCTGGTGGGGGACGCCGCCGGTTTCATCGATCCGTTTTACAGCCCGGGCATGGATTGGATTTCATTCAGCGCGAGCGCCGCAGCGGAGCTGATCACGGCGCAGCGCCGCGGCGAGCCGATGGCCGAACGTATCGCGCGTCACAACCGCGATTTTGCCCTGAGCTATCGCTCGTGGTTCGAGTCCCTCTACAAGGATAAATACGAATATATGGGAGAGTGGGATTTGATGAGCACCGCGTTCCGGCTGGACCTTGGACTGTATTATCTCGGCCCCGTCTCGCACATCTACAAACACGGGCCTCGAGGACTGCTGACGCCGCTTTTCAGCCGGCCGAGATCGCGTCCGGCATTCCATCTCATACGGACTTATAATCGCCGTTTCGCGCAGATCGCCCGGCGGCGTCGCAGTGCGAATGCGCTAGGAAGAACCAATCGAGGAAGACGTTGCCTGATCCCCAGCTTTACGCTGAGTCGTGGCGACAGCAGGCGGCTTTTCGGAGCATTGGCGAAGTGGGCTTGGATCGAACTGACTGAAGGCTGGCGTTCCTGGGGGCAACGCCCACGGGAAACGGCCGCTGCAACCTCAGTGTCCGCGCAAGACGTCGCGGAAGAGACTATGGTTCGCAGCCATTCTTGAGATTTATTGGCGGTCACGCAAGTTAGGAAACTTGCGCCACGCCTGGCCTGATCCAGCTGCGTGCATTGACATAAGCAGGTTGATCGTCGCAGCATGTGCCGGTGAGATTTGAAAATCAGGTCGCAATCGTTACCGGAGCGGGGAGGGGAATTGGCCATGCAATCGCGGTGCGACTGGCGCGCGAAGGCGCGCGCGTGGCGTGCGTGAGCCGGACGGAGAAAAATGCGGCGACAACAGCCGCCGAAATTAACGCCGCACGCGCAGGCGCGGCGAAAGCATATGTGGTTGACGTCTCCAATCATGCCGACGTGCAGAAAATCGGCGAACAAATTCTGAGGGATTTCGGGCGAATCAATATCCTGGTGAACAACGCCGGCGTGACGCGCGACATGCTCAGCATGCGCATGTCGCCGGAAGATTGGGACGTGGTGTTGAACACAAACCTGAAAGGCGCATTCAATTTCGTGCAGGCGGCGCAACGGTCGATGATCAAACAGCGCAATGGCCGCATTATCAACATTAGCTCGGTGATCGGCCTGATCGGCAATGCCGGACAAACGAACTACGCCGCAAGCAAAGCAGGCCTGCTCGGCCTGACTAAATCGCTTGCGCGCGAGCTGGCGAGTAGGGATATCACCGTGAATGCGATCGCCCCCGGCTACATCGCCACTGATCTGACGAGCAGGTTATCGGAAGAAATTAAAAAGTCGATTCAGGAACGAATTCCGCTGCGGCGTGTCGGAACTCCGGAGGACGTCGCCTCGGCTGTGGCTTTTGTGGCGTCGCCGGAAGCAAGTTACATCACCGGTCAGGTGCTTTGCGTGGATGGCGGAATAGCGATGTAGTTTCGTCATTCTGGGCGACGCCTGGCAGCTGATTCGAGAGGCTGCGCGCGCGTTGTAGCCACGGCGCTCCCTGGCACGCCGTAGCGTTAGCGTAGGCGGCTGTCGCCGTGAACTGCCAATCCGGCTCGGATCGCCTCGGCCCCCGCCCTTCATGTATTTCGGCGCGGCAGGCAGAGCGAGACGGCTACAGCGAAAAAGCATTTGGCGAGCGGCCAAGCGCTCGTAAGTTTTGCGTTTCTACTAAGGCAGCAATTATTTTCAAACCATGCTCAACATTCTCCGCAAGCATCGCAACTGGCTCATGATCGTGATTGCGGTCCTGGCCCTGCCGTTTTGCATCTATTTCGTGAAAACGGACCCGAGCATGATTAAGTCCGATCAATTCGCCCGGATCTACGGCCGCAGTGTTTCAACCATTGAAGCACAACGCGATGCGCGTTTGCTCGGCCTCGCAGGTGCGCTCGGGATGTCCGACTTCGTGGGCGACTTGGCCAGCGCTGCGACACAACCGGGAGAAAAGGCCGTCGAATTTATTATTAACTTGAACGTTTTGCGTCACGAAGCCGCCCAACTCGGGATTCAACCTACCAGATCGGAAGTGGTTGATGCTGTTCGGAACCTTCCGGCTTTCCGCGGCCCCTCCGGTTTCGACGCCAGCAAGTACGATGAGTTCGCCGAAAAGGCGCTTTCGCCGAATGGCTTTACCGACGAACAGGTCGAAGTGCTGGCGCGCGACGGGCTTTGCCTAAATCGGATCAAAGAGCTTATCTCAATCGGGGTGCCTATTCCGGAAGAGGAAACCAAATCCGATTACGAGCAATTTTACGGGAAGAATTTCGTGAGCGTGGTTCGACTGCGCGTCGCCGATTTTCTCAAGGAAATCAAATTAACTGATGACGACGTAAAGAAATATTATGACGCGCACAAAGCCGAATTAAAGACCGAGGAGAAGCGCAAGATCGAGCTCGTCAGGCTTTCGTTGACCGACGAGCAGAAAAAATTAAGCGGACGAGACCGGATCGAGGCGCTCCAGAAGCTGGCCGATCGCGCGAATGATTTCGGGCAAGCGCTGCTTGAAAAGGGCGCGGACTTTAATCAAGTTGCAGCGAAGTTTCAGTTGCCGATCCAGACCACGGGCGAATTTGTCGCGAGCAAGCCCGATCCGAAATTGACTGCCGATCCGCAACTGAATCAGACCGCATTTCGATTGACCACCCAGGAACCGAACAGCGATCCAATCCAGGTCGCGGATGGATTTTGTATTCTGCATCTGGCCGGTATTGTCGAGGCGCGGCCGCTTACGCTCGACGAAGCGAAGTCGCAGATTGTTGATTCCCTGAAAAATTCGCGAGCGCGCGAGTGGGCTGTGGGCAAGGGCGCGAAAGCGGCGCAGACTTTACGAGAAGATTTAAAGGAAAAGGAACCGCTCTCATTTGCCCTCGAGCAGGCGGGCGGTTTGAAAGCGGAAAAAGTCGAGCCGTTTACGCTGGCTGACGATGTCGACGCAAAAAAGCCTGCCGAGAAACCGAAGAACGAATCCCTGGACATGGCGGCAATCAAAAACGTAGCAGCCGAGCTTCAGCCCGGCGACGTGAGCGACTTTTTCCCATTGGCGGACGGCGGAATCATCGTCCTTTTGGAGAAACGCGAGCTGCCTGATCCGGCAAAATATCAAGAAGGCAAAGCGCGCTTCGAAGAGCGATATCTGCGGGCCAAACGAGAGGTCGCTTTCAATGAATGGTTACGCGACCGCCAGCGCGCCGCCGATGTCCAGTTTGCGAAAGGTTAACTGTCGTCTCGGCGGCGCAGCCTCCCCAATTATCGATGGGACAAACGCGCGACGAGATCTTTGACGACGCAAACGGCGATTTGGCAATCGGCGAACTGGAGAGCGCGATTGAGAAGTATCGGTGCTCCGTCGAGCTGGACCCGGATTTCTTCGACGGCTGGCACGCGCTCGGCATGGCGCTGATGAAAGTTGGGCGCTTCACTGAAGCTGTCGAAGCGGGAAGAAAGGCGACCGAGCTTCGGCCTAACGACCAAATCGGGTGGACGAGTTTGTCGTTGTTTTATAATCGCGCCGGCGACATCAAAGAAGCCGAAGCCGCCGGAGCGAAAGCCAAAATCCTTTCGTGGGGCGGCAAGATTACAAAGGAAGATTAAATGGAGTGATGGAGTATTGGAGTAACGGTTCGGCATCCCGTGATTCATCACTCCATTGCTCCAGCACTCCATTACTCCAGGTCGGCCGGCTACCAGATGTTCACGCGCTTGTCCCCCGAGCGAACCATTGGCGAACCGTCCGGGATATCGAACACCTTTTGAAACTCGGTCAGGTTTGAGAGCGGCCCATCCACCCGATAACGCGCGGGCGAGTGCGGATCGGTGTTGAGCCGCAACTTCAAATCTTCATCCCGTTGTTTCGATTTCCAAATCGTCGCAAACGACAAAAAGAAACGTTGCTCCGGCGTGAGGCCGTCGATTTTCTTCTCCCGCGCTTCCGGATTTTTATCGAGCGCTTTTTGCAGCGCAGCGTAGGCCAGTTTAACTCCGCCGAGATCGGCGATGTTCTCGCCCTGGGTCAGTTCCCCGTTGACGTGCAGCCCTGGCAACGGCTCATATTCGTTGTATTGGTTGACAATTGCTTGTGAGCGCTCCTTGAATTTCGCTGCCGATTCGGGCGTCCACCAATCCCGCAAATTTCCAGTGGCATCGAATTGCCGTCCCTGGTCGTCGAAGCCGTGGGTCATCTCGTGCCCGATCACGGCGCCGATCCCGCCGTAGTTGATCGCGTCATCCGCGTTCGCATAAAAAAACGGGGGCTGCAAAATACCGGCCGGAAAAACAATCTCGTTCATATTCGGATTGTAGTAAGCGTTCACGGTCGGCGGCGTCATGCCCCATTCTGTGCGATCGACCGGTTTGCCGATTTTTTTCAGCTGGCGGTTTACCTCGAAATTTCCGGCGCGGATCGCGTTAAGGAGAAAAGGTCCACGATCGATTCGGAGCGATGAATAATCGCGCCACTTCTGGGGATATCCGATTTTTACCGTGAAAGCCGCGAGTTTTTTGAGCGCCTCCTGCTTGGTTGGTTCGTCCATCCACTCGAGTGCTTTGATCCGGTCGGCCAATGCTGACTTTAGGTTGTTGACCAATTCCAGGGCGCGCGCTTTGGCTTCGGGCGAGAAATAATCGGCCACGTACAATTTTCCAAGCGCTTCGCCGAGTGCTTCGTCGGTCGAAAGAACGACCCGTTTCCAGCGCGGTTTAATTTCCTTAGTGCCGCGCAGGACCGTCTCGTTGAAGTTAAAATTCTCGTTCACGAAATCTTTCGACAGCTCGGCGGCGGTGGCGTTAACCAGGTGCCAGCGCAAATACGTCTTCCAGTCGTCGATAGACGTGTTCGTGAACGCCAGGTCCGCTGCTTTAAAGAAGTCGGGCTGACGCACGTTGATGTCGCCCGGGGCGGCGAGCTTGATTTCCTTGAAATAATCGGCCCAATTCCAATCCGGCGTCAGCGTTCGAAGCTGGCCCGCGTTCATTTTGTTGTAATTTTTCTGCGGATCGCGCAGCTCGACCCGTGTGCGCGATGCCTGAGCCAGCGCCGTTTCGAACGCCAGGATTTCTTTCGCGTGATCGGCTGCGGTTGCGGCTGGCTCCCCGATGAGAGTCAGCATCTTCGCGACGTGATCGACATACTGGTCGCGCAGTTTTTTCGAGGCCTCGTCCATCTTCGTGTAATAATCACGGTCGGGCATGCCCAGGCCGCCCTGCACCGCCTGGCCAATCTCTTTGCTGCTGTCCTTCGCGTCCTGACCGGAAGTGAAACGAAAGAGCACGCCCACGCCGATCGTGTGGAGATGCGCGATTTCCTTTTGTAAATCTGTGCGATCTTTGATCCCGTCAATCCGCTTGAGTTCGTCGTCGAGCGGTTTTGTCCGCATCGCTTCGATCGTCTTTTCGTCCATCCCGCTGGCGTAATAATCGCCCACCTTTTCCACGTCCGGTCCCGCTTTCTTTTGATTTGCAGCCTCACTGGCCGCCTTGTCTGCGATCGTGTGCAAGGCGTCGTTGTTCTTCTCAATTAGTTCATTGAAGCTGCCCCAGCGCGAATACTCCGGCGGAATCTCGGTTCGCTTGATCCAGCCGCCGTTGGCGTAGCTAAAGAAATCTTCCGCAGGTTTGACGGACGTATCCATGTCCTGCGGATCGAGCGGCGGCGGATTTTTCTCGCTCTTCGATTCGGATTCCGCGCCTAGAACGAGCGCGGCGGACAAACTGATTGCGACAACGGACAGGAACTTAATCATCCACAATCAAACTCGAAAGCACCGCCCTTGTCCAATCTGCAAGCGCGACATCTTCTGTAGCGGCAGGCGTGTTGCCCGCAATCTCTTTGATTGGTAGGGCGTCCGCCGCGGCGGACGCCGTTCGTCTGGCCCCGGGTTACAATGGCGGGATCGGTCTTTATGTGTTGACCCTGTCAGTGGGACCTCTAGTCTCGAGTGGAATACATTCAACCGAAAGGATTTATGAAAAAATATATTGCCTACACAATGACCGTCTTGTTCGCGACAATCGCGGTTTCCATCGCCGCGCCGGACAATGACGCGATGATGACGAAAGAAAAAGCGGCCTGGCAGGCCTTCAAAGACAAGAAAAGCGACGAGTTTAACAAACTTCTCTCGCCTAACTTCATGGCCGTTTACAGCGATGGAATCCAGACCAAGCAACAAGAGATCGATTCGATGAAGAAGTGGGACATGAAATCGTTCGCTCTTAGCGATTTCAAACTCGTCATGACGGATGCGAACACGGCACTCGTGACCTACACGGTGCAGGTCGAAGCCACCGTGGACGGCAAAGATGCCTCGGGCACCTACAACGCCGGGTCGATCTGGCAAATGAAGAAGGGCGAATGGCACCCGATCTTTCACACCAACATGAAACAGGAGGCAGCAGCCAAGCCCGCTGCTCAATGATCGACGGGGTCGTTTGATCCAGTCGATTAGATCGTAACAGTCGCGGGAGCACAGCGCGTGCGAGCGTAGCGCGAGCTGTGTGACGGCGGTCTGCAATTTCTGTCTGTGATTGTTGTAGTTTCTGTGAAACGCCGAACCAATAAACCGACGTCCGCCGCGGCGGACGCCCTACAATTCTGCCGCAATTGACTTCGCGCGCGCGGGTCTTATTTTGAAAGCGAAGTGCGGGGGAGCCGCTATTGGCTGAGACGTTCCGCGACCGCGAGAACGAACCCCTTGAACCTGATGCGGGTAATGCCGCCGAAGGGAGCGAGGAGTCCGAGCCGGACTGGCGGTCTCAGCCATGCGATTTTCCGCGCATGGCTTTTTTGTTTATCGCTAAGGAAAGCAGGAACGCAGGAAATGAACTCAGACAGGATTTACAGGATTGACTAGATGACGACCAAAAATCCCAACGGTTCTGTTTCTGAGAATCAGGAAAATTCAGTTAATCCTGTCTCGAAACAGCTTCCTAATTCGCGCAAGATTTATGTGAACGGCGAATTGCATCCCGATCTCCGGGTGCCGTTTCGCGAAATCGCGCTCGCGCCGACAAAATCGATGAGTGACGAGATTGAAGTGAACGAGCCTGTCTGCGTTTACGACACGAGCGGTCCGTGGGGCGATCCGAATGTGGATGTCAATGTCACCCGCGGCTTGCCGCCGCTTCGCGTTAAATGGATTCGCGATCGCGGCGATGTGGAAGAAATCAGCGGCAGAGCCGCGACATTTCGTGACGACGGTTTTCTTTCAGAGGCTCACGCCAAGTCGGCTGCGTCGCGAAATCGAGATTCGAGATTTGAGATTCGAGAATCGAAATTAAACCGCCCGTCCGGCTCGGACCGCAGTCCGCTACACGCACGCGCGGGGCGCACTGTGACGCAGCTCTGGTACGCGCGACAAGGCGTGATTACGCCCGAGATGGAATACATCGCGATTCGCGAAAATCTGGGGAGCGCACGCGGCTCGCGTGCTGCGTTCGGCGGCTCGCCGAACGCCCCTCAGAACGCTTCACGCTTCACGCTTCACGCTTCACGAGATTCGTTAGGCCATCAACATCCCGGCGAATCATTCGACGCCAATATCCCACGCGAGATAACTCCTGAGTTTGTGCGGGCTGAGGTCGCCCGTGGCCGAGCCATCATCCCGGCGAACATCAATCATCCGGAATCCGAGCCGATGATCATCGGCCGCAATTTCCTGGTAAAGATCAACGCCAACATCGGCAACAGCGCCGTCGCGTCGTCGATCGAGGAGGAAGTCGAAAAAATGCGCTGGGCGACGAAATGGGGCGCCGATACGGTGATGGATCTTTCCACCGGTAAAAACATTCACGCCACGCGCGAATGGATTATTCGTAATTCGCCGGTGCCGATCGGCACCGTGCCGATTTATCAGGCGCTGGAAAAAGTCGGCGGACGAGCGGAAGAACTGACCTGGGAAATTTATCGCGACACACTCGTCGAACAGGCGGAGCAGGGGGTCGATTACTTCACCGTCCACGCTGGGGTACTATTAAGATACATCCCGATGACGGCGCGGCGCGCTACCGGCATAGTTTCTCGGGGTGGAAGCATCATGGCGAAATGGTGTCTGTCGCATCATCAGGAAAGTTTTCTCTACACACATTGGGACGAGATCTGCGAGATCATGGCCGCCTACGACGTCAGCTTCTCCATCGGCGATGGTCTGAGACCAGGCAGTATTGCTGACGCAAATGATGAGGCCCAATTTGCTGAGTTGTACACGCAAGGCGAGCTGACCCAGCGCGCCTGGAAACAACACGTGCAAGTGATGAACGAAGGCCCCGGCCACATTCCCATGCACATGATTAAAGAGAACATGGAGAAGCAACTCGAGTGGTGCGACGAAGCGCCGTTCTACACCCTCGGCCCGCTCACCACCGACATCGCGCCCGGCTACGATCACATCACCAGCGCGATCGGCGCGGCCATGATCGGCTGGTATGGGTGCGCCATGCTTTGCTACGTCACGCCGAAAGAGCATCTCGGTTTGCCTAACAAAAAGGACGTTAAAGACGGTGTCATCGCCTACAAGATCGCCGCGCACGCCGCCGATTTGGCGAAAGGCCATCCCGGCGCGCAATACCGCGACAACGCCATTTCAAAAGCGCGCTTCGAATTTCGTTGGGAAGATCAATTCAATCTCTCACTCGATCCTGAAACCGCGCGCGAGTTCCACGACGAGACGCTGCCCCAAGAAGGCGCCAAGACCGCGCACTTCTGCAGTATGTGTGGACCTCACTTTTGTTCCATGCGTATCACCGAGGACGTGCGGAAGTACGCGGCGGAGCAGGGAATCACAGAAGAGGCAGCGATTAAAAAAGGACTCGAACAGAAGGCAACGGAGTTCAACGAAAAAGGCGCTGAGGTTTACGCGAAAGCGTAGTCTTCATCCGGGGGAGCACACAGCCTGCCCGCCGTGGCGGGCGGCTCGCGTGTAATGCGAGTCCGGCGCCGGACTTTCGGCGGCTCGCCGAAACGAGCTTATCGATCTTGCATCCCGTTGCGGGTGATTCGGTTCCGAAAATTTGGAATTTGAAATCTGCAATTTGAAATGATCTTGCTCCCAAAAAAGGCTCGGAAATGTATGCCAAAGCATAGTAAGAGTCCCGCGTGCGCGCAGTTCCCCTCATGCAGAACACGATTTCGAAGGCATTGATCATTCTCCTGGCAGTCGCCGCAGCCAGGGAGGCGCAAGGAAACGTACCAATCGAGGTTGTCTACGGCGTCGGTCGCAATCAGGTCGCGATGAAACTCTGGCAGGACGCGGAAAGGCAGCTGAAAAATGGCGATGTTGAGAACGCGCACCGGAATGTAGAGGCGGCTCTCCGCAGCGATCCTCAATTGTATCCTGCACTCTACACCCGCGCGAAGGTGTTTATGCGACAGCACAAATACGAACTAGCCATTCAAGATTGCACCGAGGCGCTGAGGCGGGACAGCACATTTGTCGAAGCCGCCTTGTTGCGTGCCAGCGCGAATGGGAGGCTCGGACGGTACGCCGCCAGTCTCAAGGAAGTCGAACACGTTATTTCTATCAGACCTCGCATCGACGGTCTTGCCAGGGCAATAGCCGACCGCGCGTGGCTGCGCGCAACCTGTCCGGACCCGTCGTTTCGAAATGGCCGGCAGGCAATTAAGGACGCGACGACGGCGTGCAAGCTAATGGAGTGGAGAGACGAGGACAGCATCGACACGCTTGCGGCGGCCTACGCCGAAGCCGGCGATTTCGATTCCGCTGCGCGCTACGAACAGGAAGCTTTAGGCACGAAAGGAATCTCCGCCGACGATTCCAAAATCTTCCAGTACCATCTGGAATTGTATAAGCAACATCGTCCCTATCGGGAGACCGCAACGCAATGATGGTTTGCGCGACTCGCGTGCAGGCCAGTCCGAAAGGAGTTTGTCCGACGTGGCGGACGAACTGCCGCCGAAGAATTCCAAGAAATGATGTTGTAGCCGCCTCGCTCTGCCTGCCCGCCGCGTGCGCACGCGCCGCGATCAACTTTGAGAACGCGCTGGCGGCGATCGAAGAATTCGTGGAAATCACTCGGCATGTTCACTAGACGACTCATAATCTTACTCCTCTTCATTGTTGTTACCTGTCTTAAGGCCGCCGCCCAAGCCAACGCTCCGGAGCGTAAGGTTGAAAACAACAACGTGATCATCTCAGAGCACCATCCGAAGGTGCGGATCGAGCTGCCGAAATCGGTCCAATACGTTGGGGCAGACCGATGGGTGCTATACGGCATCGCCGATTGCGAGCTGCACGCGTTTGTCGAGGCCGACAATCAACAAAATGTGCAACGGCTCTATTGGGTCCAGTTCGAAGGTTATCTTCCGTCAAAGCCGGACTTGCATCATAAATATGACTCACCCCGGCACGCGACGATTGGCGGTCTGGATTTCTACGTCGATACATGGACCGGCGCGAGCGACGACAAGGTTACAGCCGGCTCCGACACTGAGCACATCAAGGCTATGATCCGCGCAAAAGGATACAAAATGCCGGCGGGAATGATGTATGTGCGTCTGGTCCATCTGCTGGATGAACAAAAGCGCAAGGAACTTATGTTTATCTACGGCGAAGATCTGGCGCCCACAGGATTTACAGCTGCCGACCTGAAGAAGAGCGGCAAAGCTTATGACCAATGGCCGGCTATCGAAAAGAGCTTGATCGAGCGAGCAGAAAAGAAGATCAAGATCGAAAACGCAAAGCCGTAGCGGCCTCCCGGTCACTTCGCAAGGAGTTTACCCGCCGTGGCGGGCTATCCGAAATTCTTTTCAGCGCATTTGCTTGTTTGCGTGACCGACAGGTTACATCTTTGCACCGGCCCGAACCAACGGGTCGGTATGAGGTCCCTACGTATCTCGTGTCTTGTTGCCGCGTGCGCGTGGTTGACGTGCACGATGTCCGCCGTCGCTCAGCACGAGCAGCACGAGCATCCCGCCGGCGAACCGGAAAAGCTCGGCAAGGTAAATTTCCCAGTTTCGGGCGACGCGTCGGTGCAGCAGCAATTCAATCGCGCGGTCGCGATGCTCCATTCCTTTTGGTATGAAAGGGCCAAACAGGAATTTGCGGCTATAGCCCAAAAAGATCCTGGCTGTGCCATGGCTTACTGGGGAATCGCCATGACGCTTTATCATCCAATCTGGGAAGCGCCTGGTGCAGCAGCATTGAAGGAAGGGTCGGAAGCCGTTGCCAAGGCCAAGTCGGCGGCGCCCAAAACACAACGCGAGCGGGACTACATCGCTGCCATCGAAACTTTCTACAAAGATTCCGACAAGTTGGACCACCACACTCGCGCGCTGGCATACGAAAAAGCGATGGAGCAGCTTCAGGCTCGCTATCCCGATGACCGGGAGGCGGCCATTTTTTATGCGCTCGCCTTGCAAGGCAGCGCGTCACCCACTGATAAAACTTACGCGAATCAGAAAAAGGCCGGTGCGATGCTGGAAAAGATTTTTCCCGATCAACCGGACCATCCCGGCATAGCTCATTATATCATCCACGCCTACGACTATCCGTCGCTCGCTGCTCGCGCTCTCGATGCGGCGCGCAGCTATGCCAAGATCGCGCCGGACTCACCGCATGCGTTGCACATGCCTTCGCATATTTTTACACGCCTGGGCCTTTGGCAGGAATCGATCGAATCCAATCTTGCTTCCGAAGCGGCAGCTCTGAAATACAACGCGCCTGGCAACGTGCTGCACGCGCAAGATTATCTGGTCTATGCCTATCTCCAGGGAGCCCAGGATCGAGCCGCGAAAAAAGTGATAGACGCAGCGCCGCCACCGGTAAAGGACGATCCCCAATATTTTAACGCGCTCTACGCTACGGGAACTATGGCGTCGCGATACGCTGTGGAACGCCACCAATGGAAGGAAGCGGCAACGCTCATCGTCGCGCCGAATACTTTTCCCGGCGGGCGATACGCCTGGGCGGAGGCGAATTTACATTTAGCGCGGGCGTTAGGCGCGTCGCATGTTGGCGACGTCGACTCCGGGAAGAAAGAAATGCAGCAACTTGAGTCGCTTCGCGATACCCTCGTCCAGTTGAATGAAAAATATTGGGCCGACCAGGTTGATATCCAGCGGGAGATCGCAACTGCCTGGATAACGCTGGCAGAAGGAAAACATGAGGAGGCGCTGCAGCAGATGCGTCATGCCGTCGATCACGAAGATTCCACCGACAAGCACCCCGTTACTCCGGGAGTGATCCTGCCTGCTCGCGAGTTACTTGGCGAGATGTTGCTCGAATTGAAACAGCCGGCCGAGGCGCTGCTGGAATTCGAAGGCACGCTGCGCACTGCGCCTAACCGTTACAACGCGCTCTCCGGTGCTGCCCGGTCAGCCAAGCTCTCCGGAAACATCGAAAAAACGAAAAGCTACTACGCGAAGCTGCTAGCCATTTGCGAACATGCCGATGAAGATCGTCCCGAACTCCGGGATGCTCGGACGCTTCTAGCCCAGAAGTAATTATCCCAACCCGGTCCGCCAATCGGACGGACTCGTCCCGTGGCGAGCTCCGATGATGGGGTACCCGCGCTGACCGCGTAGGGCAAGAACACGCAGACGAAGCTGTAGCGGCGGTCTATGACCGCCGAAAGATGGGCCGGTTTCTCGCCCGGATCACGCCGCGTTTTGCTTTGCGGAGATTGATGCACTATCTGAACATTCAAGGCTCGTTGGACGGGCTAAATCTGCTGCGACATGAAAGAGGAAACGATTGATACACATTCGAAGGCGCTGAAGATCAATCTCGATCCGCGCTGGTACGGGACGTTCGCGGAGATCGGCGCCGGGCAGGAGGTGGTGCGCTGGTTTTTCCGCGTCGGCGGCGCCGCTGGGACGATCGCGAAGAGCATCTCGGCTTACGATATGAAAGTGAGTGACGCCATTTATGGACACGCGGAGCGTTATGTCTCGCGCGGGCGGCTGCAGGCAATGCTCGACCACGAGTTCGATCTCGACGTAGAGCGGCTCGGGAAGGAGCGCGGCGATAACACTTCCTTCTTCGCCTTTGCCGATACAGTGGTGGCGCGAAGCTACCGCGGCGGCCATGAATTCCACGGCTGGATGGGAATCAAATTCCAGAGCCGCGTCCACGATCAGCCGAGCCAGATCGTGATGCACTTGCGGATGCTCGACGCGGAGGCGTCGCTGCAACAGGAGGCGCTCGGCATCGTGGGAGTCAATCTTTGCTACGGCGCATTTTTTTTAAGCCACGTGCCGGAGCAGTTAATCGAGTCGCTGCTGGACAAGCTGACCACCGGTCGGGTCGAGATCGACCTGCTCGAATTCACCGGGATCGAATTTCGCAACGTCGACAATCGGATCATGGCGCTGAAGCTGGTGCAGCTGGGGCTGAGCGGCGCTGCGATGTTTGGCCCGAATCGCGAGGTGCTGCAGCCCTCGGACGAACTGCATAACAAGGCCGTCCTGGTCGAGCGCGGGAGTTTCCGGCCGACCACGCACGTCAATCTCGACATGCTGAATTGCGCACTGGAGAAGTTCAAACAGGATCCCGCGTGCGCCGGCAAACAGATCTTGCCGTTGATGGAACTCACCATGCGCAACCTGCTGGCGGGCGGCAAGGACGTGGATCGCCGCGATTTTCTCGCGCGCGCAGAGCTGCTCGCGGCCTGTGGCATGACTGTGCTCATTTCCGACTACTTCGAATACTATCGGCTCGCCGCTTATCTCGCCTGGCGGACGAAAGAGCGAATCGGAGTCGTCATGGGGCTGCCGAGTGTGTCCGAGTTATTTGACGAAAAATATTATGCGGAACTGCCCGGCGGCATCCTGGAGAATTTTGGGCGGCTGTTTAAGAATGACTTGAAAGTCTATGTCTATCCCTTGCAGCGTCATCCAGACGACGAGCTACAAACTATTCGGTACGCTCAAGGTGAACCCCGAGTTGCAGCTCGCTCTATGATTACCTGGTGCGCCGGGGCAGCTTCGTCCAGCTCGATAATTTCAACCCGAAATATCTGCCGATCTTTTCGCGTGACGTGCTCAAGCGCATCGCCAGCGGCGACGAAAGCTGGAATGAGATGGTGCCGCCCCAAGTGGCGGAGTTGATCCGCCAGCGTGGCTTTTTCGGTTACACAAAAAAGGAGTAAGCCGAGTAGAGAACAGAGGTCCCGCCTTCGCCCCGCATAGCGGGGCTACGGCGTGGCAAGCAGAAATCAGAGATCAGCAATCAGTCACTTCACCAATCACTTTTCCCCATCGGCTCGTAAAATCGTAGTCCCTCGATGTTGCTGCCCAGCTCGCGCAGCGGGTAGAGGCCTTTGGCAGAGCCGCCGCCCGGATCGCGCACAAGGTAGTCGAACCCGTCTTTGCCGGCGATGACGACAAAATGCGTGATACCGCTCCGCAGCCGCACCCGGACGATGACCGGGTTTCCGTCGGGCGAGGTTCGAATCGATGAGCTGATACGAAGCCAGGTCTTCGTATGCGTGCCGGACGCGATCTGGCGCGAACCACGCCGCGCGATCCCAATAAATCCAGCCTTCTCGGTGTATCCGCCAACGGATGTTAAAAACCAGTTTAACTGCTGCGGATCGGTCTCGACCCCATAAAACTTGAACACCATCGCCGCGGCGGCCACGGCGCAGCCTTCGCCGCCGAGGGTGCCATTGTCTTCGACTCCGCCCAGCGGATCGTCGCGCCATTTTTCATCGGCCTGACGGAACGACGGCACCGCCAGCTCGACGCGATGAAAAAAATAACGGCCGCCGCGCGGCGAGAGTTTTCGTTTCCAAGTCCAGTCGATGTGCACAGCGAGCACCGCGATGAGCAGAACAAGAATGAAACTGATGAAAAACCAACGGCGCTTCAAAGCACGAAACTGTAGAGGCGGCTGTGTCAGCCGCAAATGGTGGATCGAGCAGTCCCCTTGGTGCGCGGTAGGCTCGGCGAAGGCGACTTGCTCGATGTTACAAATGTCGACGGAACCGAGAAATACTTAGCATCGCCCCCGCCACGGCGGGCAGGCTTTGGAGCGGCCGATCCACCAATGAAGCAACAAATTCTGCTCTAGAGGCGGCCGTGTTGGCCGCACCCTCTGGGGAGCAGTCGCCGCGGCGACTTGGTTTGAAAGCCTGTCATCGCTTCCGCGTCCGTTGCAGCGTCGGCGACTCGCCGAAACGAACTTCCGTTTCTTCATCCAGTTTGGTAAAACTTTCGTTGTGCGGTCAGTTCCCCTCATATTGTCGATCGTGCTCGGCAGCATTGTGTCGCTCGCCGCGATTGATGTACACGATCGCGCCGTCACATCCGGTTCACCGGCAGCCCGGCAGAGCAATCAACGCAAAGACCCGCGGGAATATGCTGATTCCCTGAAGGAATTAGACGCGATCATCCGAAGTTCGCCGGACATGTGGGAAGCGTACAACGTACGCGCGAACTTGTTCATGCAACAACGAAAGTGGCCCGCAGCGCTTCAGGATTTGAATTCGACGATTCGATTACAACCTGCATTTTTCGAGGCGAGCTGGAAACGCTCTATCGTGTATCTCCACTTACGCAACTATGCAGCGAGTCTCAAAGATCTGGATGCACTGGCCAAAGTGACCTTTCAAACCCAAAATCCGCGCGAACTTGCCCTGACTTTAAGCCAACGCGCGTGGATTCGTGCAACGTGTCCTGACGGTTCATTTCGAAACGGCAGGGCTGCCCTGGAAGATGCCAAAAAAGCCTGTGCTTTGAGCAAATGGACGAATGACGATCAGATCGACACGCTCGCGGCCGCTTACGCCGAAGTGGCCGACTTCGATTTAGCGGTGCGGTATGAGCAGCAGGCGATCAATTTAAGAAATTCTGAGCGTGATCAAAATGTCAGGGACATGGCCCAGTTGAAACAAAAGCATCACGGGCAAAAAGATGAGAAGGACGTCGAGACGTTGGCCGAGAGGCTGACGAAAGAAGACAAAACATTGATCCAGGACTACGCGAAGCGCTTGGAACTATACAAGCAGCACCGGCCGTATCACGCACCGTTATGAGGCGTGCGCCAAATCGACGCGAAGATGTACTGCTGTAGCGGCGGCCGTGTCGGCGGCAATTTCTGAAGAAAAATCTGCAATAATATCGAGCTATCTTAATGGAATCCTTCAGCGTGCGGTTAGTGCCCCTCATCTTTTCGATCTTGCTTTGCGGGTTCACAGCGTCAGCGAGCGAGATTCGCGAATTTGATCTGAAAACCATCGAGCGACTCGGTAACGAATTGACGCAAGTCAGCCAAACGCGCGATAAAGGCGCGACCACTCCCGAGCGCAAACGCGCGAAACAAACAGCGGTCGCTGCTTTGAAAGGAAAGCTATTCGAGATCCATTATGATTACGTCGTCCTCAATGACTCGAAAGGCAGCGGCGGCTTTCTCGTCTACGCCTTAGCAACGACGCAAAAGAAAGGCGACATTGTTCTTGCCGGTCATTTTCGGGTGACGGTTTCAGCGGACGGCGCCGAAGCAGAGCGCGTCGACGCGCTTTCAAAAAGCCTTTTAGTGCAACACGAAGGTCAGGGACTACCGAGCGGTACTCATTTAGCGGGCCTGTATATGGTACAAATAGTCAGCAGCAAACCGTTAGAGACGCTGATTTACACAAATCTCAGCAGTGGTTTCCCAATTGTCGTAGCAACATTTCCCGACGGTAGAATTTGGGAAATTGAAAACGGAAAAGCGAAAGACACCGGCAAGTTCGCCGGGAAGAAATAAGTTTGTAGAACAAATGTTGAATCATGCCGCTCTGCGGCAATCTATATTCAGGGAACATTATTGATGCACTAGCGGGGGCGTAATGTTTAGACACGCCCCCGATTTCTTTTCACTGTTTTAGTTCGGCAGCCTTTTCGCAACGTTCGAGCAGCCGCGGCGCTTCCATCCGCTTTGCCCACTTCGCGAATGCCGGCGTCGCACCGCGCCAGCGCAGCGTGTCGACTTTCTTAAAGAGCGGCGCATCGGTGCGCAGGGTCGCGAGTTTCTTGAAAAGCAACGCGAGATCGCGCTGTTTCCCGAGAATGTTCGACGGAAACTTTTCGATCTTACCGTAGCGGTTCAAGAGCTGGGCGGCGGTCCTGGCGCCGATCCCAGCGATGCCGGGGTAACCGTCGGCCGCATCGCCCACGAGCGCGAGCAGGTCCGGAATGAGCGGCGGATCGACGCCGAACTTTTCGCGTATCCCGGCGGTATCGCGAATCGTTTTGCGCCGGCCGTCGATCTGCACCACGCGCGTACCCCGCACGCATTGCGCCAGATCCTTATCGGGCGTCCAGATGGCGACTTTCTCGACCTTCTTGTCTTTGCATGCGAGATGCGCGGCCGAAGCGAGCGCATCATCGGCTTCGAGCTCGATCATCGGCCAGACGACAACGCCCATCGCCGCGAGCGCCTCCTCGAGGGGATGGAATTGCGCGAGCAACGCGGGTTCGATGCCTGCGCCGGTCTTGTAGTCCGGCCAAAGCCGATTGCGAAACGACTCGATCACGTGGTCGGTGGCGACGCCGAGATACGTGCCAGTCTGACCGCGTGAAGCGGAATCTCCTGCGGGAACAGGACCACGTGAGGCGGAGCCTTTTACGGGGTCGACCATCTGGAGAACGGTCTGCAGCACGCCGACGACCGCGCCGTAGGGGCGGTCTTTGCCTTTGGTAAACCGGCGCAACCCGTAGAAGTGACGGAAGAGCTCGTAGGTGCCGTCGACCAGATGAACGATCATTGTGGGTCACGCTGACCCATGACTTTTCTTCGCGCAATTCCCTGTCCCGGCGTAGCATTGGCGAAGGAGGATGTTCGATGAACGCGAGATTAAGCGGGAGCGCTCGGGTAGATGACATTAAAGGTCACCCGGAGGGTGAGATTCGCGGGCTGACGACGCTCGTCAGGATCACGCAAGATTGCAAAAACGTGCCTAATCCTGCATTTCACTTTGCTGCGCTGCCTTGCGCGGCCACTTTGTCAGCTTCCGCAACATCGGCTTCTAGCTTTTGCTCGCCTTGTTTCGTTTGCTGATCGAGTCGACTGAAGACGGACTCTTGTGCCGCAGTTGGCCGGTCGTAGGAGACGTCGATGTCCGCGGCGAGGTAGGCAAGATGATCGCGCAGCTTGGTTTCGTGAAGGAGGCTGCCTTCGCTCGCTTTCATCTCCATTTGCGCAAGGTTGTCGATGTCGCGCGTGAGTTCGGCTAGGGGCGCGCCTGGCTGCGCGTTGGTCGCGCCGCGAGCAGAAACCGCCTTCTGTAACTTGTCACGTACGGCCAGCGCCTGGTTGATGTCTTTATCCAGCGCATCGAGGTCGGCGTGAATCTTTAAGTCTAACTCCAGGCGCGCTGCCAGGTCCTGTTGCGTGGCGTGGAGCCGCGGGTCGAGGGCTACCGTAAAGCTCTGTTGCGTTTTCTGTCCGCCATAATCAAGCACGGCCGAATATGTCCCTGGCACGACGACAGGCCCCTCGACCGAATCCTCCAGACCACCGGCGGCGATGGGAGCATTGTAGCCGGCGATCTCGGTCGCATACGGGTAACGCAGGTCCCATTGGAGCCGATTCATACCAGGCTCGGCCGCAGCCAGCTTCGCCTCCTTTTCTCGAATTTTTTGGTCGGTGCTCTTTTCGGTTTTCTGTTCGTCGGTGACAGCGTTTTCAAGATGCTCGCTGGTCTGTCCGACATCCGCGAACGCCGCGGTTTCCGCCTTCGCCTTCTCCTGTTTCTCTTTCTCTGTGGCGAGGTGCAGCGGGATGCTGCGAATCACTCTTCCCTCTGAATCCGTGAATTCGAGAGTCGCCGGCGTCTTGCCATCGTAGTTCTCGGGCAAATGAAAGAAGACGGTCGCGCCGAACGGCGGGTTATAGCCGGCATCGGGAGGACGCCTTCTGTCGGGATCGGGAAGTCCGTAATCATGAGTCAGCCACGCCTGCTGAGGAATGAACAGAAAACTGGCGTTTGATTGCACGGCGGGGTTCTTGGTCAACTGCTCGAGAAAAGTGAGATTGTCGAGGACCCAAAAGGAACGCCCGTGAGTGGCCGCAACGAGCTGGCCCTGGCGTGTGTTGACGGCGATGTCGCGCACCTGCGATACGGGCAGGTTGAGTGTGAGCGGCTGCCAGTGCGCGCCCGCGTCCAGGCTGAAATACACGGTACTGCGAGTGCCGAGGAACAGCAGCTTGGGTTCATTTGGATCCTGTCGAATATCGAAGACAAATTCGTCTTCGGGCAGCCCGACTGTGATCGCGGTCCAATGTTTGCCCAGATCGGTGGTCTTAAAGATATAGGGCTTGAAATCGTCCAACATGTATCGCCGGGCCGTCAAATAGGCCGTTTGTTTGTCGGTGTGATCAGGCTCAATACAGCTGATCCAGGCGGACTCGGGCAAGCCGGGTGGACTGATCTTCTGCCAACTCTTTCCACCGTCTGTGGTCACCTGGGCAAGACCATCGTCTGATCCGGCCCAAATGAGATTGCCATCCCGAGGGCGAAACCGCGAGTGCAGAAACTAACGGATAAATTTCCGCTCCCGATTGGTCGAGATCGACCGGGCCGCCGCTCGGTCCTTCCGTGCTCGGCTGGTTGCGAGTAAGATCGGGCGAGATTTGGTTCCAGGTCGCGCCGTAATCGTCGCTCTTGAATACATATTGGGCGGCAGTGAAAAGTTCTTTCGGGTTCGCCGGCGAAAAAAGAATCGGATGCGTCCACCCAAATCGATTCTTGAGCTCGCCTGACGATGCGCCTTCCTGATAATGCGGCCACGGACTCACGCTGCGGTATTCGTCAGTGCGTTGATCGTGCCTCACGAAGATGCTGTAGTAACCGCTGCCGTAAGTAATTTTGGGATCTCCCGGTTGCGGCACGGTGTAAGTGCTTTCGCCATAGGCCACGCTGTGCCATGCGGCCAGTGGAATCGTCCCACCGGCATGGGCGCTCGGCCCTTCGAACGAGCCTTCGTCCTGCTGCGCGCCGTAAATGTGATACGGAAACTGGTCGTCAAGATTAACATGGTAGAACTGACCGGTCGGCTGATTGTGCTCGGTGCTCCACGTCTTGCCGGCATCGGTCGACACGGTCGCGCCGCCGTCGTTGCCCTCGAGCAAAATCCGAGTGTCCTCCGGATTGATCCACACCACGTGATTATCGCCGTGCGGCGTTTTCAGTTTCGTGAATGTCTTGGCGCCGTCATGTGAAACCCACAGCGCATCCACCTCCGGTGCGTAGACCGTTTCGGGATCTTTGGGGTCTGCATAAATCGTCATGTAATAAAAGGCGCGCTGCCGCAGCTTCATTTCATCGTTCACGCGCTTCCACGTAGCGCCTGCGTCATCGGATCGGAACACGCCGCCGTCCTTTGCCTGAATGATGGCTGTAAACTGTGTCCGGCTTGCTGGCGGCGATGGACAAGCCGACACGTCCCAGAACTGTCTGCTGCGGCAGACCGGGATTGCGCGTGATATTACTCCAATGCGCGCCTCCGTCGGTGGTCTTGTACATGCCACTACCCGGGCCCGCCGCTTGTAAGTCCCCAGGGCTTGCGGACAGCTTGCCACATCGCTGGCGTACATCAGGTCCGGATGATTCGGATCCATCACCAGGCAGATCGCCCCGGTATCGTTGTCCACGAACAAAATTCTCTTCCAAGATCTGCCGCCATCGATGGACTTGAAAATGCCGCGGTTCGGATCGGGAGCGAACACGTGCCCCATCGAAGCAACGTAAACAACGTTCGGATCTTTTGGATCCACCACGATGGCGCTGATCGAGTGCGCGTCGCGCAGACCGACGTATTGCCATGTATTACCGGCATCGGTGGATTTGTAAACGCCATCACCGGGAATCACGTCGCTGCGAATATCGGCTTCGCCGGTACCGACATAAAGAATCTTGGGATCGGAAGGCGCCACCGCGACCGCGCCGATACTCGAACTCGGCCCGGGCAGCTTGCCATCAGTGATGTTTTCCCACTGGACGCCTTCGTCCGCGCTTTTCCAAACGCCGCCGCCCACTGCGCCGGCGTAAAAGAGGTTGTTGTTTCCGGGGACGCCGGTCACGGTGACCACTCGTCCGCCGATGTACGGGCCGACCGATCGCCATTTGAGCTTGCTCATCAGCGCTTGCGGAGCAAGGGGCTCTGAGCCTTGAGATCTTGCGAGCGTGGGAGGCAGTGCAGTTAGAGCGAAAACAAAAAGCGCGCGGAGATTAACGAAACCAAAGACACGTCTCATGATTCGATCCCTCTGGCGAATTTCTGCGCGTGTCAATATATATACGGCCTGGACGCTCGCATTCTTGAGCTCCGAAAGAAATGATCAGTTCAAAACCGCGTCGCAAAAAGGGCTCGGAAGTTTACGCGAAAGCAGCTAGCCCCCTGCAATTGAGGCGCGACGATTTCTGAATGAAATGTCAAATGTTTAGATTTGACCCCATTTCTTATTCCGCACCAACCACCTTTTGCATCAGCGCCTCGAATCGCGGATCGCCGCGGAGAGGATCGAGCTTCGGATCAACTTTAATCATGGTGTTGGTTAGACTCTCATGATCAACGATAGCTTGCTTCAACGAACGAATTGCTTCGTCGCGATTTCCCAGACTTAGGTAGAGTAGAGTGCGCCAGTATGAGCTCACGTAGCGGTGCTGGCCGAGCTCTTCCAGTTCAGCCAGCATTTGGATAGCTGCGTCTTTATCGCCGGACTGCGCTTTGGCCGCTGCAAGCAGCACCTGCACAAACAGATCGTCGCTCAACTGCTGCGCCTTTGTGTATTCAGCAATCGCGGCCGGCACGTCGCCTTTTCGCTGAAGAGCCATGCCCAGATTATAATGTGCGTAATAAAACGTCGGATCAATCTCCAGCGTCTTGCGCAACTGTGCGATCGCCTCATCGTATCGACGCGCATCGTATAGATTCTGACCCAGGTCTGCATTAATAATGGGCGAGAGTGGATCAAGTTCGATGGCGCGTTTGCCCTCCGCGATCGCTTCCTCGAACCGGCCGAGGGCGAGGAGCGGGCCGTTTCCATACCAATGGTGGGCGGTCGCGTAGTTGGGGTTTAGCGCGATGGCCCGTTGAAATTCCGATATTGAACCAGCCATATCGAGGTCGCCGAAGCACAGCAACAATCCGAGCGCGGTGTGTGCCTCAGCCAGTTTCTCATCCAGTTGAAGCGCTTTTAGCGCGGCAGCTTTCGCCGTAGGGTAAGCATCCTGTGGTGCCGTCCCAGTATAGGCTGGCAGGAGAACGTAAGCCTCCGCCAGCCCGCTGTAAGCCAGCGCATATTTCGGATCACGCGCAATCGCCTGCTCATAAAATCCGATCGCCTGTCGGAGATTTTCGCCGCCGCGTTTGCTCCAGAGCGAACGGCCTTTGAGATAAAGCTCGTAGGCGGTCAAGTCAGTCGTCGGCTGGGCTGCTATCAGCTGCTTCTCCGCGCCGGTCAGCTTCGCCTGCAGCGTGTCAGCGATCGTCTTGGCAATGTCGCTTTCTACCGCAAAAATATCGGTCAGCTTCCGCTCATAAACGTCCCCCCAGAGATGGGCGTCGTTCCGCGCGTTGATCAATTGCACGTTGACCCGCACAGAGTCACCGCTCTTTTGCACGCTGCCCTCCAGAACATTTCCAACCCCGAGTTGTTTCGCGATCTCGCGCAGATTGTCCGGTGCGCTTTTGTATTTCTGGGTGGAAGTGCGTGAGATCACTTTCAGGTCCGCAATCTTGGACAGGCGGGCCAGAATTTCGTCCTGCATCCCTTCGGCAAAATAGACGTTGTCCGGATCGTGGCTCAGGTTTTCCAGAGGAAGGACGGCAATCGATTTTTCTGGCAACGGCGTCAGTGCGGACGCTGATGGCGCGATGTTCCTCGCGGAGGCCGACGTTATTTCTCGACGGTTTAGCGGGATTACAAACAACGCCGCCGCGACAATCGCCACCATTGCGATCAAGGCGGCGATCTTGTAAACACCGATACCGTGAGACAACTTGCGGCGGCAGGATTCCAGGGCTTCCATCAACTCCCGAGCTGACGCGGGCCGCCGAGCGGGATCGACGGCAAGCGTGCAGCGCAGCAGCTTTATTGTTGGTTCAGGAACTTTCCTCGCGACCAACTGCTCGACTGGCAGATCGTCGCGGGTTTGACGATCGCGAATCTCTTCGATCGTGCTGCCAGAGTGTGGTGCCAGTCCGGTGAGCGCGAACCAGAGCGTCGCCCCGAGCGAATAAATGTCCGAGCGCGCATCGACCGGACCGCTTCCAAATTGCTCAGGGCTCGCGAAATTCGGCGTGCCGACAAATTCTCCGTGCGTTAGGTCCGTTTCTCCTCCGGCATCCGCGATCGCCTTGGCAAGGCCGAAGTCGATGACTTTCACTTCGGGCTCCGCCGTGTCAGTGTCACCCCGCGTCAACATGATATTGCCCGGTTTCAGGTCGCGATGGATCAAACCGTGGGCTGCCGCAGCCATCAATGCCCGGGTGATTTGGATCGCAATTTCCAGAGCCGATTTTGCATTGAGCGGACCATCTCTCCGCACGCGGGCCTCCAGAGTTTCGCCCTCGACTACCTCCATCGCGTAATAGCAGTGACTGGCATCCGGCGAAGCGCCGAACTGGAACACGGCGGCCACATTCGGATGCCGCAGGGCGGCTGCGGCGCGGGCTTCACGCAAAAAGCGTTCGCGCATCGCTTGTGAGCTGCGCGCGGTCGCGGGCACCTCGATCACTTTCAGGGCCACCCTCCGATGCAACACCTTGTCCATGGCGAGATAGGTCACCCCCATGGCGCCGTGACCGAGTTCCCAGTAAAAACCGTCCGGGTGTTGCTCGACCTCAAAGTCGCCGAAGGCCAACGAAGCCGGAGGCGCTGTCGCTGCCGGTTCGTCACACGCTATCTGCACCAGACAAGGCAGGCATTCGCTGTTCACGTTCATCGGCCGGCCGCACGTCGAGCAGAGACCGACGGATTCTGGCAATACTTTCATGGCGCGCCCTATTCTCCCGTCAGTACCCGAAACATCCAATGCAACTCTCCATCCACCTCGGCTTCCGTGTCCACCGTTCGACGAACCTCTGCGCGCAACAACTCCCGGTAGCGCGCCCGCAATCGGGTCACGTGGCTGCGCAGAGTGGAGGCCGGGAGACTGAGACGAACAGCCAAGTCATCGTAAGTCGGCAGCGGAGTGGGACTGCTAGTAAGGAAGATTCTTAATTCTTCGAAGACCTTATGTCTGCCCTCGGCTTTCTGCTCAGCTTCCAGTCGCTCCAGTCCCACCCTGACCAGTGCCTCTGCCCAGGTTTTTTCAAAAACCCGGTCTTCTCCAGCCGGCTCCGCTGAAACGAAATGCGTCTGGAAAAGCGACTCCGCCGCCTTAGCCCGCGCGTCGTCCAACGGCAGAAAATCGAGGGAGCCGCCGCGCTTCAACGTTTGCTCACGGTCGTAAGCGTGCCCCAGGAAATTCTTCAATGAGGACAACAGAAAGGATCGGAATTTACCTTTCGTGCGATCGGCGCGCGCGTAGATCTTACGCTCGATAAAGTAGGCGAAAAAGCTCTGGGTGAGATCTTGCGCATCTTCCATGGCGTACCCGCGGCTGCGCACGAAACTGTAAAGCGGCGGCCAATTGGCCTGGCAAAGCTGCGCGAGCGCAGCCTGCGCAATCTTGGGTTCGGCCTGGCTTTCCCCAGCCGCCACAACCACGCTCCAGTGCGTCGAAGGAAAGAAATCGCATCGGTCATTCCCGTTCCCTGCCTGGGTCTTCACGTCAGCCCTTTGTATCAAAATCGGAGAGAACAAGCAAGCTCGCGAAAAAAATTACGATTCCGTGCAGCGCGCTCTCCGGAATCCGTTTGTACAAGGGAAAGCCATCATACGGCGCAACCATTAAAACCAACATGGAAGTATTAATATGAAGAAACCAAAACACGTAGTTATCAGCATTCTGGCAGTTCTGTTCGTGTTCCCATTGATGGGAACGTTCGCAAAGCAACCACCGGACCCTGTCGAAGTGATCACGACTTTTGATTATCCCGGGACCGGAAATTCGACCGAGCCGCAAAAGATTACCGACAAAGGCGACATCGTCGGCATTTACCTCGATTCGACCGGGGTCTCGCGCGGTTTTATCCGGTACAGCAATGGTACCTTTAGCGCGCCGATCGTCGACCCTAACGATACCGTGGGTTTTACCGAAGCACGAGGCATCAATAACGCAGGCACAGTCTGCGGTGACTACGCCACCGCCGATGGCAACAATCACGGGTTTTTCCTGTCGGGCGGCGCCTTCACAGAATTCGATATTCCCGGCGCGCTCAGCACCGATGTGTTTGGGATAAACGATCCCGGCGACTTTACCGGCACGTTTTCTCCCGACGACGTGACCCAGCAGGCGTTCGTCAGCATTCACGGAACCATAACGTCGTTTGGCGTCCCGGGAGCTGTCGCGACCCTTGCTTACGACATCGATAATAGCAAAAAGTTGGTGGTGGGATATTATATAGACGCCTCAGGGATCCTTCACGGCTACTACAAGGAGGGCAAGGCGGCGCTGCACTTCCCGATCGATCCTTCGGGCTCCGTTGAGACAATCCTGTTTGGAGATAACGAAAGGAACTGGGTGGTGGGCAGATATGCGGATAGCTCAGGCGTGACTCATGGACTCTTCTTTGTCCCACCAAACAAATTTTTCACGTTCGATTATCCCGGGTCGACCTTTACATCGCTTAACGGAATCAGTGACCAGGGATTTGTCTGTGGTCGTTACGTCGATGCTTCCGGCATTGCCCACGGATTCATAGCTCGCGTCACAGGCACACCGCCGACAAATGAGGCGGGGACGGAAATGAATGCACTCAACCCGTCGGCCTCGGCGCGGGGAGTTGCAAAGCCGGCGCGCTGAGTTGGCATCGGGGGCCTGCGTCGTCGGGCGCTTCGCGACGACGCCGGGCCTGGATGCGTGGCCGACGCCGGGGATGGCTCCAGCTATACGTTAGGTGGAACGGACGATTAGCTGGCCCGTTGTCTAGTGGAAAAAGAATGGAAAATGGGGTCAGTCCTCACTATTGCAACATGATGTGCCCGACTCCCTGGAAAGTGTCAAAAGTGAGGACTGACCCCAAGCTCCACTATTGGTCGCCGTGGCGACCGCGCGGGCTTTCCGAGATCGTTTTGTGTTCACGAAAAAAGGCTCGGAAGTTTACGCGAAGGCCTGATGCGGAATATTCGCAAGGGCAGCAGTCAAAATGCTTTTGCGGATGATATCGCTCTGATAACTTACGGAATGCCGTCTATCGCCCAGTCTTCGTCGAGCATGGCGATCTCGCGTCGCGATTCAAACAGACTGGATACATCTGATCGTGCAGCACACGATTGGTATCGCTTTGTTTTATCGTTCCCGCCTCATCTTGTTCGCCAGTACATTGAACGGTTCGATCTGGACTCAAGCGAATTTCTTCTGGATCCCTTCTGCGGAACAGGCACAACCGTTGTCGAATGTAAGAAGCTTGGATTTCCGAGCATTGGGGTTGAAGCACATCCGATGTCGCATTTCGCGTCGGCAACGAAGATCGATTGGTCTCCTGATCCTGACCGGCTAGAAAAGATCGCTGCTGTAATTGCCGAACGCGCGATTGATAATCTAGAGCGCAGCGGTGTAGTCGATGATCCGCAGCCGAATTTGGTCCAGGAAACTCCGCCACTGGTGGCCATGCGCAGACTTCCTGCTGATGCCGACAAGCTGCTCTTGAGTAATTCCATCAGTCCGCTTCCACTGCACAAAACGATTGTCCTCCTAGAGGCCATTGAATCCGCGCCCGAATATCATAGCCATTTACGGCTTGCTCTTGCCCGCGCCCTCGTTAGCACGATCAGCAACTTACACTTCGGCCCTGAAGTTGGAGTCGGCCCGCCAAAGGGAGATGCGCCGGTTGTCTCGACGTGGCTTGGCCGCGTGCTTCAAATCGCGCACGATCTACGAACCCTGCAAAAGTTGCCTCGCATAGACGCCACAGCACATCGTGCGGATTCGCGAATGTTGAAAACGCTGCTTAAGCCGAAATCCATTAGCGCGGTTTTCACGTCGCCGCCTTACCCAAACGAGAAGGATTATACGCGCACAACGCGACTTGAGACAGTGCTGTTGGGCTTCATTCATGACAAACATGAGTTGCGGAAACTGAAACGGACTATGATGCGTTCTAACACGCGCGGAGTTTACAAAGGAGACGATGACCACCAATGGGTCAGCGACGTCGACGAGATCACACGCCTTGCCGAGGAGATTGAGGCGCGTCGGATTGCCATGCGCAAAACAAGCGGTTTCGAACGACTGTACGCGACAGTAACTAAACTTTACTTCGGCGGCATGGCGCGCCATTTGGCTGATCTTCGTCCAGCGTTAAAGAAAGGTGCAATGCTCGGATACGTCGTGGGGGATCAAGCATCTTATCTCCGCGTTATGATTCGAACTGGCCAGATTCTTGCCTCAATCGCGAAACGGTTTGGCTACGAAGTTATCTCGATCGATCTATTTCGAACGCGTCTCGCTACGGCGACAAAGGAGCAACTCCGGGAAGAAGTCCTCGTTCTGCGTTGGCCCGGACAAGACTGAGACCAATGGCTACCGAAGCTCAATATTCCCAGATTATCGCGCATGTTTTCGCGAGACACTACAAGCGGGGCGCGAAAGAAGTACTTTTTGACCGTGAGGAAATTGTCGATGCCGCGCAGAAGCTCGGCCTACCACGACCAAAGAATGTCGGTGACGTAGTTTATTCCTTTCGATTCCGAAAAGCTTTTCCGGAATCCATCAAGAAGACCGCGCCGAAAGGTCTGGAGTGGGTATTACGAAAGGCCGGCGCAAGCCGCTACCGGTTTGTGCTCGGAAGGGAATGGTTGGTCGCGCCCGATCCGCACCGAAGCATTATCAAAGTTCCCGATGCAACCCCAGGTGTGATCGCAATGTATGCCCTTAGCGATGAACAGGCCCTTCTCGCGAAGCTTCGCTACAACCGTCTCATCGATTTGTTCACCGCAATAACATGCTACTCCCTTCAGAGTCATTTGAAATCATCGGTGGTGGGACTTGGTGGCGTCGAAACCGACGAACTTTATGTCGGAGTAGATCGGCACGGAGTGCATTATGTGTTGCCCGTTCAAGCCAAAGGCGGACGAGATCGACTGGGAGTCGTCCAAATCGAACAAGATATCGCGCTATGTGCAGAGAAATTTCCGTCACTCGTGTGCCGACCGATTGCCGCGCAATTCATGCGCGATGACGTGATCGCATTGTTCGAATTTGAACTTACTGATGAACAGGTGACCGTTCGTGACGAAAAACACTACCGTTTGGTCGCGCCGGACGAGC